>NZ_FOKA01000016.1 GCF_900111925.1 Cellulomonas marina | reverse complement strand
ACCTTGATCTCGCGCTTGATCTCGCGGGCGACCGTCTGGGCCTTGATCTCGCGCTTGATCTCGCGGGCGACCGTCTGGACCTTGATCTCCCGCTTGATCTCCCGCTTGATCTCGCGCGCCGGCTCGACGACCTTGATCTCCCGCGCCGCGGAGACCTGCGCGACCGACGTGGCGGGCACCGGGGCGGCCGACGCCGCACCGGCCGTCCCGAAGGCGGTGCCGGCGAGGACGGCGGCGGCGACGGCGAGGCGGGCCGCGCGGCGCTGCCAGGTGCGGGTGGAGGTCATGATCGGTGCTCGCTCTCTGCTGAGGAGGTCTGCCCGGTCACCCGGGCGAACAGCGGTTCAGGTACGTGCCTGCCATCGGCCCCGCGTCACGACCACTTGAGCCCGGAACCGTGCGCTCGCGCCCGGACCGACGGAGCGCGAAGCCCCTGGTCGGGAGGATCTGTAACGATACGGACGTCGTGGTCCGGAGGAAAGAGGACGGATCGGGCGGGTGAAAACACCCGTGACCGGGCGTGTGCGGCGCCCGGTCGTGCCCGGTCGCGACGGTCGGCGCCCCGCGGCACAGTGGTCCCATGACCTCGGACCCCGGCCTCACCCCCGTCCCGCTCGTCCCCGTCGGCTCCTCCGACCTCCGGGTGGCCCCGCTCGCCCTCGGCGGCAACGTCTTCGGCTGGACGGCCGACGAGGAGGCGTCCGTCGCCGTGCTCGACGCCTTCCGCGCGGCCGGCGGGTCCCTCGTCGACACCGCCGACAGCTACTCGGCCTGGGTCGACGGGCACACGGGCGGTGAGAGCGAGCGCGTCATCGGCCGCTGGCTCGCCGACCGCGGCTGCCGCGACGAGGTCGTCGTCGCGACGAAGGTCAGCCAGCACCCGGACTTCCGGGGTCTCGCGCCCGACACGGTCCGTCGTGCGGCCCACGCCTCGCTCGAGCGCCTGGGCGTCGAGCGCATCGACCTGTACTACGCCCACTTCGACGACGAGAGCACGCCGATCGAGGACACGGCCACCGCCTTCTCGGCCCTCGTCGACGAGGGCGTCGTCCGGCACGTCGCGCTGTCGAACTACGCGCCCGAGCGCATCGACGCCTGGATGGCCGCGGTGCAGGAGCGGGGGCTGCACGTTCCGGTGGCGCTGCAGCCGCACTACAACCTCGTCGAGCGCGACTTCGAGGGGGCCCTGCGGGAGCGGGCGGAGCGGTACGGGCTGGGCGTCCTGCCGTACTTCGGCCTGGCCAAGGGCTTCCTCGCCGGCAAGTACCGCGAGGGCGGCCCCGCGGTGGACAGCCCGCGCGCGGGGCAGGCGGCGGGCTACCTCGACGACCGCGGCCGGCGGGTGCTCGCGGTGCTCGACGAGGTCGCGGAGGCGCACGGCGTGGCCGTCGCGTCCGTGTCGCTCGCGTGGCTGCGCCGGCAGCCGACGGTCGTCGGGCCGATCGCCTCGGCCCGCAGCACCGACCAGCTCGCCGACCTCGTCGCCTCCATGACGCTCGAGCTCACCCCCGCCGAGCTCGAGGCGCTGGACGCCGCATCGCGCCCGACGCCCTGACGCGGGTCAGCGGGCGGTCCCGCGCCGCGAGCCGCGCTGGGTGATCTCGCCGAGGACCTCGGGCAGGTACACGTCCTGGGGCCCCTCCGTGACGGGCCCCTGCTCGAGGACCGACCAGCGCCAGGTCGGGGCGACCGTCCACTGCGTCGTCGCGTCGTGCAGCCGGAGGGACAGCGCCACGGCGTACCGGTAGCCGAACCGGCGCTGGAGCTGCAGCCCGTACTCCTCGCCCTCCGGGCTGCCGTCGGCGGAGAGCTCGACGAGGAGCAGGTTGTGCTCCGGGCCCAGCTTGCCGCGCCGGTGGACGACGAGGTCCGGCGAGCGGTGGTCGGCGAGGCGCTCGGTGCTCTCCAGCGCCATGCCCGACCGCTCGTACTCGGTGTCGATGTCCCAGGACCGCTCGACGAGGGGCCGCAGGTTCCACCCGAGGTGGAAGGCGATCGAGCGCTGGCTCGGCCGGCTGGTCCCCGCCGTGGGGCTGAAGAGCGACCACTCGTTGACGAGCGTGTTGGTCAGGGCGATGCGGAGACGGGACTGCAGGTCCGGGAGCAGCATGCACGGACGGTAACGCCCCAGGTCGGGGGGCGCCTCACGCCGTCGGGCCGGGCAGGAAGGCGCGCAGGGCCTCGAGGCCCTCGGTGGTGACCGGCGGTCGGAGCGCTGGCGGGCGCCCGTCCCAGTCGGCCCGGTCCAGGCGGAACCGCAGGATCCGCGCGGGCATCCCCTCGACCGCCGCGTCGGCCGTCCCGTCGGGCCGGTAGCCCAGCGCCCGGGTGACGCCGAGCGACGCCGCGTTGTCCTCGCGGGCGGAGGTCGTCGCCGTCCGCGCCCCGAGGCCCTCGAACAGCAGGTGCAGGACGAGGTGGCGCATCTGCCGCCCGAGGCCCCGCCCCTGGTGCTCCCGCCCGAGCCAGGAGCCCGTCTCGGCGGCGCCCAGCACGGGGAAGTCGGTCGTCGTCATCGCCTGCACGCCGACGGCCCGGCCTTGGTGCAGGACGGCCAGCTCCAGGGACCACCGCGACGGGGTGAGCGCCGCCCGCTGCGCCCACTGGTAGGTGAGCACCGAGCGCGCCACCTCCGCGGGCGTGCCGCGCGTCCATGGGTGGAGGAACGGCATGCGGTCCTCGTCGTGCAGGCCGCGGGACGCCAGGTCCGCGAGGGCGAGGAGCAGCTCGTCGTCGAGGTAGCGCAGCTCGAGGTCGCCGCTGCGGACGCGCACCGCCGACGGCGGCCACAGCGCGGCCCACGACGGGCCGGTCATGGCTGCCGTCACCGGCCGTCACCGCCGACGGGCGTCGCGGCCTCACCGACCCCGCCGCGGCGCACCGCGTCCCGCAGGCGCAGCGGCAGGAGTGCGGCCAGGCCGAGGACCAGGACCGCCATGAGGCCGAGGATGCCCCAGTGCTGCGACCCGGACAGCGACACGCACACCGAGAACGCCAGCGGCGCCAGGGGGCTCGCGGCCCGGCCCGTCGTCGCGTACAGCCCGAAGACCTCGGTCGTGCGGCCGGGCGGGGCCAGCCGGGTCAGCAGGGACCGGCTCGCGGACTGCGCCGGCCCGACGAAGACGCACAGCAGCAGGCCCGCCACCCAGAACGCAGCAGGTCCGGCGTCGTGCAGGAAGAACAGGGCCAGCCCGGTGACGAGCAGCCCGACGAGGGACGCGACGACGACCGCCCGCGGACCGACGCGGTCGTCGAGCGTCCCGCCGGCGAACGTCGCGAGGCCGGCCACGACGTTCGCGGCGATGGCGAACACGACGACCTCCCCGGCCGAGAACCCGAAGGTGCCCGAGGCGATGACGGCGCCGAACGTGAACACCCCCGCGAGCCCGTCGCGGTACACCGCGCTCGCCACGAGGTAGCCGAGCAGGGTGCGGTCGTGCCGCCACAGCTCCCGGACGTCGGCGGCGAGCCGGCGGTAGGACGCCAGCAGCCCGAGCCGCTCCGGCGCGGGACCCGTCCGGGGCTCGTCGCGCACGACGAGCAGCACCGGGACGGCGAACACCGCGAACCACAGGGCCGACACGAGGACGGCCGCGCGGATGTTCCACCCGTCCTCGCCCGTGACGCCGAACCAGCCGACCTCCGGGTTGATGAACCCCACGAAGAGCAGGAGCAGGAGCACGATCCCGCCGAGGTAGCCCGCCCCCCAGCCGATCCCGCTGACCCGCCCGTACGTCGCGGGGGTCGCGACCCGGGTGATCATGCCGTTGTAGGTCACCGACGCGAGCTCGAAGGTGATGTTGGCGAGCGCGAGGATCGTCAGGCCGAGGACGACGTTCGTCGCCAGGGCGTCCGGGTCGGGTCGCACCACGGCGAGCGACAAGCACAGCAGGACCGTCACCGCCGTGAGCAAGCCCAGGCGGCGGGTGCGCCGGCCCGTGCGGTCGACGCGGCTGCCCAGCACGGGTGCGAGCAGCGCGATGAGCACCCCGGCGGCGGTCAGCCCCCAGCCGAGCCAGGAGGAGTGCTCGGCCAGGACGGCCTGGACCGCGGCCCGCGCCGGCCCGTCCGTCACGCCGGCCGCGGACTCCGCGTCCGCGTCGGCGACGAGGGCCGGGTCGACGAAGGCGTCGGACGTGATCCACCGCGTGAAGACGAACGTCGTGATGACGGCGTTGAACGCCGCCGAGCCCCAGTCCCAGGCGGCCCACGCCGCGATGCGCCGCCGGTCACCCGGCGTGCCGGCGACGGCGGCGGGCGTGGCGGTCGACGGCACCGTGCGGCTCACGCGCCAGACCCTAGGCCCCCGGGGCGGCGGTGCCCAGGGGTGGTGCCGCGCGTGGTGCTGCGTGTGGTGCTGCGTGTGGTGCTGCGTTAGTGCCGCGCGCCGGACGGACGAGACCCCCCGGCCCGGGCGGGCAGGGGGGTCTCGTGGACGGCGTGCCGACGGGCGGCGCCGGGGTCAGCCCTTGGTCTCGCCCTCCGGGCGGGTCTCGAGCGCGCCCGTGGGGTCGACCGTCACGGTCGTGCCCGCCGCGGTGCCCTCACCGGTCGGCGTCTCGACGTCCGCGTCCTCCGTCTGGACCGCGGCCGCGGCGTCCGCGGCGCTGCCCGCGGCCTCGTCGGTGCCGGCGGAGCCGCCGGAGGAGCGGCGGCCGGCCTTCTTCGTGGCCTCCTTGGCGGAGCCGGCCACGTCGGCGACCTTCTCGGCCAGGTCCTTGCGGGCCTCCTGGACCTTCTCGCCGAGGTCCTCGGTCACCTCGGCCAGCTTGCCGGCGGCCTGACGGCCCTTGGCGACGGCGCTGCCGGCGGCCTCGCCCACCGCCTCGGCGGCGCCACCGGCCACGTCCTGCGCGTCGGCGGCGCGGTGCTTGGCGGCGTCGGCCTTCTCGGCCGGCTCCCACGGCTCGGCCCACGGGTCGCCCGCGGAGCGGCTGCGCACGTAGGCGTAGGCGGCGGCGCCCGTGCCGGCGACGGCGGCGACGACCCAGAAGACCTTGCCGGCGCCGCCCTTCTTCTGCTGCACGACCGCGGTACCGGCGGCGGTGGCCGCGGCGGCCTGCACGGCGGCCCGGCTCGACTCCGCGCGCTCGGCCGCCGCGTCGACGGCGGCGGTCGCGGCGGCCCCGGCCTTCTCCGCCGCCTCGTTGAGCGCGGCGACGAGCTTGGGCAGCAGGTCCGCGACGAGCTTGTCGTGCGCGGTGCCGATGGCGGGGGTCGCCCGCTCGGCGGCCTTCTCCACGCGGGGCGCGGCGGCCTTGACGCTCTCCTTGTAGACCGTCTCGATGCGCGGGGCGAGCCACTCGACGAGCGCCTCGACCTTCGGCGCGGCGTAGTCCTTGGCCTCGGTGGCGTACAGGGCCGCCTTCTCGGCGGCGACCTTGCTCTGCTTGAGCGCCTCGGCGGCACCGACGCCGGCCGTGGTGGCGGCGACGGCGGCGGTGGCCCTGCTGTGCTTGATCGCGTCGGCCGCGGTGGCCGACAGGCCTGCGGCCCGCTGCTTGATCAGCTCGCTGTCCAGCTCGACGGGGGGACGGCGGATGCTGAAGCTCATGGTCTGCCTCCGGTGGCGGTCGTGGCGTGGCCACTCACTCTGCCACCGACGGCGCACGCGCGCAGCGGTTCCGGGCGACGAGCCACCTGTGCGTCCCCCGCACCGCCGCCGCCCTGGTCACCCCTCGCGCGCGCCTCCCCTCGGCCCCTCCAGATCCTGCGCGCGAGGCCCTGCGTGCCAGGATGGACCCATGTTCGCGACCCTGCACACGTCCGCCGGCGACATCCGCGTCGAGCTGTTCGAGAACCACGCGCCGAAGACCGTCCAGAACTTCGTCGGCCTGGCCACCGGCACCCAGGAGTGGACCGACCCCCGCACGCGCGAGAAGCGGACGGACGCGCTGTACAGCGACGTCGTGTTCCACCGCGTCATCCCGAACTTCATGATCCAGGGCGGCGACCCCCTCGGCACCGGCACCGGTGGCCCCGGCTACCAGTTCGACGACGAGATCCACCCCGAGCTGCAGTTCGACCAGCCCTACCTGCTCGCCATGGCCAACGCCGGCAAGCGCCCGCACCCGGTCACCGGCCGCCCCGCCGGCACCAACGGCTCGCAGTTCTTCATCACCGTCGCCGCCACGGGCTGGCTCAACGGCAAGCACACCATCTTCGGCAAGGTCGCCGACGAGGAGAGCAAGAAGGTCGTCGACGCCATCGCCGCCACGCCGACGCGTCCCGGGGACCGGCCCGTCACCGACGTCGTGCTGACGTCGGTCGACGTCGAGTCCTGAGCACCGCCGCGGCCGGGTCGGGGACGGACCGCCGCCCGTGACGCACGTGCCGCCGCCCCCCGCCCCACCCCCGCCGCCGGGGCCGCCGGTCGACCCCGGCCCGGCGGCGGGGGGCCCGGCCGCGGTCCCGGTCTGCCCCCGCCACCCCGACCGCGTCTCGTACGTCCGCTGCCAGCGCTGCGGCCGCCCGACGTGCCCGGACTGCCAGCGCCCGGCGGCGGTCGGGATCCAGTGCGTGGACTGCGTCGCGCAGGCCGCGCGGACGGCACCCCAGGTGCGGACGGCCTTCGGCGGCCGGCTGCGCGACGGGCGGCCGGTGGTGACGCTCGTGCTCATCGCCCTGTGCGTGGGCTCGTACGGGCTGCAGTGGCTCGTGCCCGGGTGGACGGGGCGGTGGGCCTTCGCACCGGTGGTCGGCGCCGCGGAGCCCTGGCGGTTCCTCACCGCCGCCTTCCTGCACTCGCCGACGAGCATCCTGCACCTGGCGTTCAACATGGTGGCGCTCTGGGCGGTGGGGCCGTTCCTCGAGCAGTCGCTCGGGCGCGCGCGCTACCTGCTGCTCTACGGCCTGAGCGCGGTCGGCTCGTCCGTCGCGGTGCTGCTGCTCGCGACCCCCACCGACTCCTGGTTCACGCCGGTGGTGGGCGCGTCGGGGGCGGTGTTCGGGCTGTTCGGCGCGGTGCTCGTGGTGCTGCGCAGGCTGGGCCGGTCGGCGCGCGGCATCGTCGGCGTCCTCGTCGTGAACCTCGTGCTCGGGTTCGTCGTGCCGAGCATCTCCTGGCAGGGGCACCTCGGCGGGCTCGTCACGGGCGCGGCGGTCGGCGCCGCGCTGGCGTACGCGCCCCGCGCCCGACGACGGGCCGTCGCGGTGGCCACCGGCGTCGGGACGCTCGTGGTCCTGGTCGTGGCGGCCGTCGTCACCTACGCGGCGGTCGGCCTCGTCTGACGTCGCGTGCGACCCCTGCGGCGACAGACGCCTCGTCGTCCACAGCCCTCCGGGTCGTCCACAGGGCGGTCCACCGCTGGGGACGAATGACACCGGTGTGATTTCCACAGGCATGTCCACCGCTGGGGAGAACGACACCGGTGTCATTCGTGCCGCGCCAGGCGGGCGGTCAGCGCCAGCGCGTCGTCATCCCGAAGCCGACCAGCATGATCGCGAAGCCCACCCCGAGGTTCCAGCGGCCGATCGACGGGATCGGGTACTGGGAGTTCGACAGGTAGGTCGTCACCACCCATACGAGCCCGACGAGCATGAGCCCGAGCATCACGGGCACCCACCAGGCGGGGTTGGGCTTGCGGGCCGCCGTCGTGCCGGTGGGCGGCGGCGTGAAGGCCGGCTTCTTGCGGGACCTCGACTCGGGCACGGACGCACTCCTCGTTCGGCGGGTGGCGGGCGCCGATGTGGGTGGTGGACCCGCGCCGGCCTGCTCTGACCTAGCGTAGTGCGGGCCCGCCGCTGCCCCCGGGGAGGAGGCCTCCGTGACCACGTCGCCGCGCCGCCTGCGCCCCGCGCTGTCCATCGGGGTCGTCGCGGCGCTCAGCGCGGTGCTGTTCGCCGCCAACGCCCGGGTCGCGGACGGCTCCGCCACCCGGCAGCCGCAGGACCTCGCGGGGCTGCTCGAGGCGGAGTCCGACCGGGTCACGGGGCTCGCGGGCCGTGTCGACGCGCTGCGCGCGGAGGTCGACGCCCTGAGCGAGGGCATCGCGGCGGCCGAGGGGGCGCCGGCACCCACCCCGGCGCCCGCCCTGCTCGTCGCGGGCGGCACCGTGCCCGTGTCGGGCCCGGGGCTGACGGTCCAGCTCGACGACGCACCGCCGGACCAGCCCGGCGTCGACGCGGACATCCTCGTCGTGCACCAGCAGGACCTCCAGGCCGTCATCAACGCGCTCTGGGCCGGCGGGGCCGAGGCGATGACGCTCATGGGCCAGCGCGTCGTCTCGACCACGGCCTTCGAGTGCGTCGGGAACGTCCTGCGCCTGCACGGGCGCGTGTTCTCCCCGCCCTACACCGTGCAGGCCGTGGGGGACCCGGAGTCGCTGCGGGCCGCGCTCGGGCGCTCGCGGGAGGTCCGCCTCTACCAGGAGGCGGTCGACGAGTACGGGCTCGGCTGGTCCGTGGCGGCGGAGGACCGGCTGCGGCTGCCCGCCTACACGGGCGTAACGGACCTAGGCACCGCGCGCGTGCCCGACGACGTCGACGCGCTCGCGGTGGCGCCGTGACGGGCGCGACGGCGACCACGGCGACGGGACCGGCGGTCCCCGTGACGCCGCGTCGCGGAGGTCGGGCGGCCGGGGCGGCCTGGGGTGCCGTGGGGGTGCTCGGCGAGCTGCTCATCACCGCCGGTGTGCTGCTGCTGGCCTTCCTGGCGTGGCAGCTGTGGTGGACGGACGTGGTCGGCAACCGCGAGCAGGCGTCCGTCGTCGCGGGCCTGGAGCGGGAGGAGCCGCCGACCACGGCCCCGGCCGACGGCACCGGCGACGAGGAGGGCGCGGCGCCCGCGCCCGCGCCGGTGGTGGCGCCGCCGCGGTACGACGAGCCGCCCGTCGACGAGGAGCCCGCCCACGCGACGACCTTCGCCACGCTGCAGGTGCCGCGGTGGGCCGGCGAGCCCGAGCGGCCCGTGAGCCAGGGCACCGACCGGGAGACGGTGCTCGACGTGCTCGGCATCGGGCACTACGAGGGCACGGCCATGCCGGGCGGCGTCGGGAACTTCGCCGTGGCGGCGCACCGGACCACCTACGCCAAGCCGTTCCACCGCATCGAGGAGCTGGGCGTCGGCGACCCCCTCGTCGTGCGGACCGACGACACCTGGTACGTGTACCGCGTCACCTCGTGGGACGTGGTGACGCCGGCGGACGTCGACGTCATCGCGCCGGTGCCGGGGGACCCGTCGGCGGAGCCGACCGAGCGGACCATCACGCTGACGACGTGCCACCCCATGTACTCCGCTCGCGAGCGCTACGTCGTGCACGGCGTGCTCGACCACTGGGCGCCCGTCGCGGACGGGACACCGGCCGAGCTGCTGCCCGGCGCCTGATGCCCCGTGCCGGCGTGGTGCCCTGGCACGGACAGGCCAGGCATCATGGGGGACGGCGCGCGGGGATCCGCGCGGAGGTGCACGGGGACGGGCACGGGGACGAGCACGGCGACGAGCACGGCGACGAGCACGGGACAGGCGGGGAGGTGGTGGACGTGTACGGATGGCTGTGGCGTCACCTGCCGGGGCCCGTGGTCGTGCGCGCGCTGCTGCTGCTGGTCCTCGCGGCGGCCGTGCTGGCCGCGCTGTTCACGTGGGTATTCCCCGCGGTCGCGCCCCTCATGCCCTTCAACGACACCACGGTGGGTGAGCCATGACCAAGATCCTCGTGGTCGACAACTACGACTCCTTCGTCTACACGATCGTCGGCTACCTGCAGCAGCTCGGCGCCGAGACCGTCGTCGTGCGCAACGACGCGGTGCCGCCGGTCGAGGACCGCGCGGCGTTCGACGGCGTGCTCGTCTCGCCCGGACCGGGCAACCCGCAGGAGGCCGGCCAGAGCCTGCAGGTGATCCGGGACTGCGCCGAGCGTGCGACGCCGATGCTGGGGGTCTGCCTCGGCCACCAGGCCCTCGGCGAAGCCTTCGGCGGGACGGTCACGCACGCGCCGGAGCTCATGCACGGCAAGACGAGCCGGGTCGAGCACGCGGGGGCCGGCGTGCTCGCCGGGCTGCCCACGCCGTTCACCGCCACGCGGTACCACTCGCTCGCCGTCGTGGACGGCACCGTGCCCGACGAGCTCGAGGTCACCGCGCGGGCCAACGGCATCATCATGGGGCTGCAGCACCGGGAGCTCCCGCTGCACGGCGTGCAGTTCCACCCCGAGTCCGTGCTGACCGAGGGCGGCCACCGCCTGCTGGCCAACTGGCTCGGGGTCTGCGGCAGCCGCGACGCCGTCGAGCGCGCCGAGGGCCTGCACCCGCTCGTGCGTCTGTAGGCGGTCGCCGACCCGTCGTCGGGCGGCAGCGCGCAGGAGGCCCCGGACCGTGCGGTCCGGGGCCTCCTCACGTCAACGGTCCCGCGCGTCAGTCGTCGTCGTTCCCGCCACCGTTGCCGCCGCCGTTGCCGCCACCGTTCCCGCCACCGTTGCCGCCGCCGTTCCCGTTGCCGCCGCCCGTCGCGGTGGGGGACGGCGAGGCGCCCGCCCCCGACGAGACCGTCACCTGGACGGTGGACCCCGCCCGGACGGTCGTGCCGCCCGCGGGGTTGGTGGAGACGACCGCGCCGGCGGGCTGCTGCTCGGACGGCGCGTCCACCCGCTCGGGGACGAGCCCGAGCGCGTCCAGCGCGGCGGCGACGTCGTCGTAGCCCTTGCCGACGAGGTCGGTGGGCACCGTCGCGGTGGTCGGGGCCGTCGCGACCTCGAGGGTGATCGTCGTCTGCTGGCGCACGAGCCCGCCGGCCGGCAGGTCCTGGGACACGACCGTGCCAGGAGCGGCGTCGCCGGTCTCGACGTTGGTCGTGGCCGGGCGCAGGTTGAGGTCGGTGAGGAGCGCGATCGCCTCGTCGACGTTCTTCGTCGTCACGTCCGGCACCTGCACGTTGCCGGTGGACACGAAGAGCGTCACCGTCTGCCCGTCCGCGGCCGGCGCGTTGGCGGCGGGGTCGGTCTTCGTGACCTGGCCCGCCGGGAAGTCGGGGTTGTCCTCGGTCTGCCGGTCGTCGGACACGACGAGGCCCTCCGCCTCGAGGATCCGCGTCGCCTCCTGCTCCGAGCGGCCGGACACGTCCGGCACGACCACCTCGGCCGGTCCGGTCGACACGGTGAGCGTGACCTCGCTGCCCAGCTCGGCCTGCTGCCCCTCCTCGGGGTCGCTGCTGATGACCTGGCCCTCCGGGACGCTGTCCGAGGCCGCCTCGGCGTGCCGGTCCTCCAGCCCCACCGCGTCCAGCGCGGCCACGGCGTCCGCCTCCACGAGCCCGACCACCGGCGGCACCGCGACCGTCTCCGGCCCGGCGTCGCGCTGGTTGAGCAGGAGGGCGACGATGCCCGCCAGCGCGAGCAGACCGACGAGCACGAGGGCGACGACGAGACCCCGGCGGCTGCGCGGCGGCTCGTCGGCGACCACGGGGGTGGCGGCCGTCGTCGGGCCGGTGGGCGGTCCCGCGGTGCGCGGCGCCCACGCGGGCGCGGTCGGCGGGAGGGCGGCCGTCGTCGCCGCGGCCGGTGCGGGTGCCAGGACGGCGGTCGCGTCCCCCGCCGCCGGCAGGGCCAGCGCCGCGGCGACCGACGGCGCGGTCACGGACCCGCCGCGGACCGCCTGCTCGAGGTCGGCGCGGAACTCCGCCGCCGAGGAGTAGCGGTTCGTCCGGTCCTTGGCCAGCGCCTTGAGCGTGATCCGGTCAAGGGTCTCGGGCACGTCCCCTGCGAGGGCGCTCGGCACGGGCGGCTGCTCGTGCACGTGCTGCACCGCCACCGAGACCGGGGAGTCGCCCTGGAACGGCGGCCGGCCGGTGAGCAGCTCGAACAGCAGGCAGCCCGTGGAGTACAGGTCCGAGCGGGCGTCGACGCTCTCCCCGCGGGCCTGCTCGGGGGACAGGTACTGGGCCGTGCCGATGACGGCCTGCGTCTGCGTCATGGTGGCCGAGGAGTCGGCCAGCGCCCGCGCGATGCCGAAGTCCATGACCTTGACCGCACCCGTAGGCGTCAGCATGACGTTCGCGGGCTTGATGTCGCGGTGGACGATCCCGGCGTGGTGGGAGTACTCGAGCGCCGACAGGACGCCCGTGGTGATCTCCACGGCCTCCTCGATGGGCACGGCGTGCCCGTCGCGCAGGATGTCGCGGACGGTGTGGCCCTCGACGTACTCCATGACGATGAAGGGCACGTGGCTCGTGGCGCCCGTGCGCTCGGTGACGAGGTCCTCGCCCGTGTCGTACACGGCGACGATCGCGGGGTGGTTGAGCGCCGCGGCGGCCTGCGCCTCGCGCCGGAACCGCGCCTGGAAGGAGGGGTCACGCGCGAGGTCCGAGCGCAGGATCTTGATGGCGACCGTGCGGCCCAGCCGGCGGTCGTGCCCGATGTGCACCTCCGCCATGCCGCCGCGGCCGATGGTCTCACCGACCTCGTAGCGGCCCGCGAGGATGCGCGATCCGTCGTCCATCAGAGGAGATCCTTCGTTCGTTCCGAGTGCCCGGCCGGGGTCGTGGCCCCCGGCCCGGCGTCCTGGCCGATCATCGCACCCGCGCCGACGGCGGCACCGCCGGCGGCACCGCCCACGGGTCCGCCGGTGCGGTCCGTCAGCAGCAGGCCCAGCAGCACGAGGAGCCCGGCGACGACCAGCGCGAGGACCCACCGGCCCGCCGCGCCGCGGCGCCGCGGCCGGCGTCGGACCGTGGGCTGGACGGCCGTGCGCGGGCCGCTCGCCCGTGGTGGTGGCGACCCCGCGGCGGTCCCGCCCGCCGTCCGCGGCCCGCCGGGCCGGACGGGTGGTGGGACGGACGGGGGCACGGACGACGGGGGCGACGACGGCTGGACGGGCGCCGCCGTACCTGCTGCGCCCGGTGCTGACCGGGGCGCGAACGACGGCGGCGCACCCACGACGCCGGTGCGCGGCCAGACGGGCGTGCGGGAGGTCGTCAGCGCGGTGCCGGCCTCCTCGAGCAGCCGCGCGAGCTCGGCGCCGGACCGCGGGCGCGCCGACGGTTCCTTCGACAGCAGCCGCAGGACGAGCGCGGCCAGCGCGACGGGCACCGCCGGCGGCAGCGGCGGGACGGGCGAGTTCACGTGAGCCACCGCGATGTCCACGGTCGTCGGGCCCGTGAAGGGCCGCTTCCCCGCCAGCGCCTCGTACGCGACGACGCCGAGCGCGTACAGGTCCGACAGCGGCGTGGCGGGCCGCCCGACGGCCTGCTCGGGCGACAGGTACTGGGCCGTCCCCATGACCATGCCCGTGGCCGTCATCGCCTGCTGCCCGTCCGAGCGGGAGACGCCGAAGTCGGTGATCTTCACGCGCCCGTCGGCGGTGACGAGGATGTTGCCCGGCTTCACGTCGCGGTGCACGACGCCCGCCCGGTGCGCGGCGTCCAGTCCCCGCGCGGTCTGCGCGAGGACCGGCAGCAGCCGCGCCGGCGGCAGCACGGGCTCGCGCTCGAGGATGTCGCTCAGCGGCTCGCCCTCGACGAGCTCCTGCACGAGGTAGGCGGACCCGTCCTGCTCGCCGTAGTCGTACATCTGCGCGACGTTCTCGTGGTGCAGGTCGGCGCTGTTGCGGGCCTCGGCCTGGAAGCGCTGGAGGAAGGCCGGGTCGCCCGCGAACTCCTCGCGCAGCACCTTGACCGCGACCGGCCGGTGCAACGACTCGTCCTCCCCCGCCCACACCTCGCCCATGCCGCCGGTCGCGATCGGCCGCACGAGGCGGTAGCGGCCGCCCAGCACCACGCCCTCCCCGGTCCTCACGAGCCCAGCACCGCCTGCATGACGGCCCGGGCGATCGGCGCGGCCACGCGGCCACCCGTCGCCTCCGAGCCCAGGTCCCCGCCGTTCTGCACGAAGACCGCGACGGCGACCCGGGGGTCGTCGGTCGGGGCGAAGCCCGTGAACCACGCGTGCGGGGCGGCCTCCGCGGTGGTCTGGGCGGTGCCGGTCTTCCCGGCCACCTGGACGCCGCCGATCTGCGCCGACGTCCCCGACCCGCCCTCGACGACGCCGACCATCATCCGCGTGAGCGACTCGGCGGTGGTGCCGGAGACGGCCTCGGACCGCACGGACGGCTCGGTCCGCGACACCACGGACAGGTCCGCGGCGCGCACGGTGTCGACGAGGGTCGGCTCCATGAGCACCCCGTCGTTCGCGATGGCGGCGGCCACCAGGGCCATCTGCAGCGGGCTCGCGGTGACGCTGCCCTGGCCGATCGCGGCGAGCGCGGTCTGCGCGCCGTCGAGGTCGTCGGGGAACGTGCTGCCGGCGGCGTTCGGCAGGATCGCCGGCGGGTCGGCGTCGAACCCGAACCGCTGCGCCTGCTCCTCCAGCGCCTCCGCGCCGAGCTCGATGCCGAGGCCGGCGAACGCGGTGTTGCAGGAGACGCGCAGCGCGTCGGCCAGGCTGATCGGGTCGGCACCGCAGCCGCCACCGCCGAAGTTGCCGAGGGTGGAGGAGCTCAGCGGCAGCTCGAGCTCCGTCGGCGCGGGCAGCTCGCTCTCCGGCGTCCAGCGCCCGTCCTCGAGCGCTGCGGCGGCCGTCACGAGCTTGAACGTCGACCCGGGCGGGTAGTTCTCCTGGGTCGCCTTCGAGCGCAGGGGGTTGCCGGGAGCGGCGACGAGCTCGTCGAAGGCCTGGGACGCGGCGGCGGTGTCGTGGACGGCCAGCGTGTTGGGGTCGTAGCCGGGGGTGGACACGAGCGCGAGGATCCGGCCCGTGGCCGGCTCGATGGCCACGACGGCGCCCTGCTGCTGGCCGAGCGCGTCCCGCGCCGCCTGCTGCGCGGCGGGCAGGAGCGTGGTCTCGACCGTCGCGCCCTCCGGCCGCTGCCCGGTGAGCACGTCGCGCAGGCGGGAGAAGAACAGCCGGTCGGACCGGCCCGTGAGCACGTCGTCCTGCGTGTCCTCCAGTCCCCAGCCCGCCCCGTTGGCGATGGAGTAGAAGCCCGTGACGGCCGACCACAGCGGCCCGTCGGCGTACACGCGCTGGTAGCCGAAGGCGTCGTCGACCGGCGTGGAGGACGCGACCGCCTCCCCCGCGACGACGATCGAGCCCCGGGCGTTGCCGAACTCGCGGTAGATGGTGCGGACGTTGCGCGGGTCGTTGTTGAGCGAGCCCGCCTGCACGTACTGCACCGCGGTGACGCTGCCGAGCAGGGCCAGGAACATGACGAGGACGACGGACGCCAGGCGGCGCAGGGGTGTGTTCACCGCGGCACCCCCCGGACCACCTCGGTCGGCTGGTCGTCGTCCCCGTCCCCGCCGGCGCGCCCGACGCCAGGCCCGACCGGGGTGCCCGTGACGACGGGGGTGCCGTGCGCCGGCGTGCCCGTGCCGGGCCCGCCGGTGGGCGTGCCGCCGCCGGGCGTGACCGTGCGGACCGCCGGGGCGGGACGGCGGGCCTCGTCGGAGATGCGCAGGAGCAGGGCGACGACCACCCAGTTCGCGACGAGCGACGAGCCGCCGTAGGCGAGGAACGGCGTCGTGAGACCGGTCAGCGGGATGAGGCGCGTGACGCCGCCGACGACGACGAAGCACTGCACGGCGATGACGAACGACAGCCCGCCGGCCAGGAGCTTGCCGAAGCCGTCGCGCACCCCGATCGCGGTGCGCAGCCCGCGCTGCACGAGGACGAGGTAGCAGGCGAGCACCGCCATGAGACCGGTCAGCCCCAGCTCCTCGCCCAGGGAGGCGACGATGAAGTCCGACTCGGCGTAGGGGACCAGATCGGGGCGGCCCTCGCCCCACCCGGTGCCGAACAGGCCGCCGCTCGCCATGCCCCACAGCCCCTGCACGAGCTGGCCGGACCCCCCGGGCGAGCGCGCGTAGACCTCGTCGTCGAGCGCGTGCAGCCACACGTCGAACCGCGCGGCGACGTGCCCGAAGGTCGACGCGGCCGCCGCGGCCCCCCCGGCGAACAGGGCCAGGCCGATCACCACCCAGCTCACGCGCTCGGTGGCGAGGTAGAGCATCGCGACGAACATCCCGAAGAACAGCAGCGACGTCCCCAGGTCCCGCTCGAGGACGAGCACGCCGAGCGAGACGAGCCAGACGAGGAGGATCGGGCCGAGGTCCCGGGCCCGCGGGAGCTGCAGCCCCAGCAGCTTGGGGCCGGCGAGCGCGAGCGTGTCGCGGTTGCTGACGAGGTAGCCCGCGAAGAAGACGGCCAGCGCGATCTTCCCGAACTCGGCGGGCTGCAGGCCGACGCCGCCGACGCGCACCCAGATCCGGGCGCCGTTGATCGTGGCCCCGATGAACGGCAGCAGCGGCAGCACGAGCAGGACGAGGCCCGCCAGCATCGCCACGTAGGTGTAGCGCCGCAACGTGCGGTGGTCGCGCAGCCAGACGAGCACGGCCGCGGCCAGCACCATCGACAGCGCGGTCCACGTGAGCTGTCGGACCGAGAAGCCCGTCTCCTCCGCGAGGTCGATGCGGTAGATCATCGCCAGGCCGATGCCGTTGAGGCCGACCGCCAGCGGCAGGATCACGGGGTCCGCGTAGGGCGCGCGCCAGCGCAGCACCCCGTGCAGCGCGAGCGACAGCACGGTCAGCCCGATGGCGTAGCCGAGCCAGTTGGTGGGGACCGCGTCGGCCGTCCCCAGCCCGACGAGGGCGTACGCGCCGACGCCCAGCGCGAGGGCGAGGACGAGCAGCCCGAGCTCGGTGGTGCGCCCGGCACGGACCTGGTGGGAGGCGATGGTGGCCACGGTCACGGCCCCCCGGTGGTCGTGCCGTCGGCGCCGGGGGTCGGCAGCGGCTCGCCGCCGGCGCCGGGGACGGGCTCGGGGGTGGCGGTCGCCGAGGCCGACGGCGACGGGGACGGTGACGGTGAGAGGGCCCTCTGCCGGGCCTCGTCCTGCGCCACCTGCTCCTCGAGGTTGTCCACCACCCCACGGGCGGCGGCCAGCGAGGCCGCCGCGATGGTGTCCTCCAGCTGCTCGCGCTGGTAGACGGGCAGGTCCTCCACCTGCACCGAGGACCGCTCGACGACCGACGAGAGCCGCAGGGGCCCGAGGTCGTCGGGCAGCCCGCGGAAGACGGCGACCCGGCCGTCCGAGGCGCCGACGAAGTACTGCGTCTGCGTCCACGCGTAGGCGCCGGCGAGGCCGCCGGCGACGAGCAGCACGAGCACCACGGCGAGGAGCGGCCCGCGCCACCGGCGCCGGCGCGGTGCCTCGTCCTCGTCGTCGCCGGCCCTCGTCGCGCCCGCGGCCCCGGCGGCCCCGCCGCCCGCCGCCCGCGCGATCGCCACCTCGTGCGCGAGCGCCGCGGCCCGGGCCGCCGGGCTGGCGGCGGCCGAGGTCGGCGAGTGGCGGGTGGTGGCGGCGGCGCCCACGACCGCCGAGCGCTGCGAGGGCGCCGCGCCGTCGGGGAGGGCGTCGAGGTCGACGACGTCCGCGACGACGACGGTCACGTTGTCCCCGCCGCCGGCGCGCAGGGCGAGCTGGACGAGCCGGTCGGCGCACTCCTCGACGTCGGGCACCGTCGCCAGCGTCTCGGCCATCGTCTCCGCGGACACGAATCCCGACAGCCCGTCGGAGCACAGCAGCCAGCGGTCGCCCGGCCGCGCCTCGCGCACCGACAGGTCCGGCGTCGTGTCCGCGTCGAAGTCGCCGAGCACGCGCATGACGACCGACCGCTGCGGGTGCGTCTCCGCCTCCTCGGCGGTGATGCGGCCCGTGTCGACGAGGTGCTGGACGTACGTGTGGTCGGCCGTGACCTGCGTGAGCACGCCCCCGCGCAGCAGGTACCCGCGCGAGTCGCCGAGGTGCAGCATCGCCAGCTTGTTGCCCGTCCGCAGGATCGCCGTGACGGTGGTGCCCATGCCGGCCAGCGTCGGGTCGGCGTCGGAGCGGGCGATGATCTCCTCGCGCGCGACCTCCAGGGCGTCCTCGAGCTCGTGCAGCGCGTCGTCGGGACCGTGCGCCTCGTCGTCGAGGGGGACGAGCGCCGCGACCGCGACCGAGGAGGCGACGTCGCCGCCCGCGTGCCCGCCCATGCCGTCCGCGACGACGAGCAGGTGCGGCCCGGCGTAGGCGGAGTCCTGGTTGTTGGCGCGCACGAGGCCCACGTCGGAGCGGGCGGCGTAGCGCAGGGCGACGGCCACCGGGCTACCTCTGCAGCTCGATGATGCTCTGGCCGACCCGGACCGGTGTGCCCGTCGGCAGCGGCACGGGCTCGACGACGCGCTGCTCGTCGACGAAGGTGCCGTTGGTGGAGCCGAGGTCTTCGACCCACCAGCCGCCGTCCTGCGGGAAGATCCGGGCGTGCCGTGAGGAGGAGTAGTCGTCGTCGAGGACGAGCGTGCAGCTGGGGGACCGGCCGACGAGCACCGACGACGTGCTCAGCGGCATGGTCGTTCCGCGCAGCGGGCCCTCGGTCACCACGAGCCGCGACGGGCCCGAGGAGCGGCCGCTGCGCCGCTCGGGACGGGCCTCCGCACGCGGCTCGGGCGCCGCACCCGTGCCGCCGGCCGCCCCGGCCGTGGCCGCGGCGCCGCGCGGGGCCTCCCGCCGGCCGCGCCCGGGCAGGCCGCGCTGCACGATGCGCGTGCCGTACAGGTCGCGGCGCAGCACGCCGATCGCGGCCAGCACCAGCAGCCACAGCAGCGCGAGGTACCCCAGCCGCAGCAGCGCGACGGTCAGCTCACTCATGCGCCGCCGTCACGCGTCGGCGTCCTCGTCCGCACCCGTGGAGAACAGGATGCGCGTCCGGCCGATCGTGAGCGTGTTCCCGTCCAGCAGCGTCGCGGCGGGGACCTGGTGGCCCTCGACGAGGAGCCCGTTGGTGGATCCCAGGTCGGTGGCGATGACGCCGTCGGGCGTCACCCGGATCTCGAGGTGCTTGCGGCTGACCCCGGGGTCGTCGACGACGATGTCCGCCTCCGAGCCCCGGCCGATGACGGTGACGGGCCCGGTGAGGATGTAGCGCTGGCCGTCGATGTCGACGAGCGGGTGCCGCGGGCTGGGCGACGCGGTCGTCGCCGGGGCCACCGCACCCCGCACGGAGGAGGAGGACACGGTGAAGCGGCCGGCCTCGAGGTCGACGTCCTCCGTGAAGCGCACGCTCACGGGCCCGACGAAGGCGTACTGCTGGCTGGCCGCGTGGTCCGTGGCCGTCGCCGCGAGCTCGTCCGCCATGGCCTCGGCCCCCCACGACTCGACGAGGTCGTAGTCCGGCGTCGACAGCGTGATGTCGTACTCGTTCGGTGCGACGGTGCGGTCCCGGCCGACGACCATCGCCCGGTCGTCCATCTCGCGGCGCAGCGCGTCGACGAGCTGGACCGGCTTGAGCTCGCCGCGGAAGGAGCGGACGTTGTTCATGGCGCGTTCCACGCCCTTCTCGATCCTGTCGAGGATGCCCATCCGACCTCCCTCCGTCCGTCGCGTCGGTGCCGCCGGTGGTCGGGGCACGCGTCCGCGTCGTCGATCGTAGCCACCGGCCCGGTCGGGAGGGGTCCGGGCCGTGGCACACGGCCGGGTGAGCGGGGCTGGGGACGGCCCGACGGCGTCCCCCCGCAGGTGCGGAGCCCGTGACCAGCCCGTGACGAGCCACGTGACGACCCCGGCGGGTGTCCGGACCACCCGCGGGACCGTGCTAGCGTTCTACGTCGCGCGCGAGTGGCGAAATGGCAGACGCGCTGGCTTCAGGTGCCAGTGCCCGTAAGGGCGTGGGGGTTCAAGTCCCCCCTCGCGCACAGAGCAGAAGGGCCGGACCTCGGGGTCCGGCCCTTCTCGCGTTCCTCGGGGCGACCGCCCGGCCGTGACCACATCGTGACGCACCCGATGCCGGAGAAGTCGGCTTTGTGGCTTGCCTGTGCGAGATGGCAACGCTTCCATGTGAGGTGCCCGGCACGGTGGCTCGAACAGGACGTGGTCGCCGCAGAGGGCTCAGGGGCGTACCCGTCCCCACGTCGACGTGGAGGTACTCGCATGAGCAGCATCAGCAGGGGCCGGGGGCTCGCGGCCACGATGGCCGGCACGGCCGCCCTGGCCGCGGTCCTGGCGGCGTGCACGCCGCCCCCCTCGGAGGGCGGCGGCGGCGAGGGCGGTGGCGGCGGCGAGGTCGCGGAGGGCTGCGAGGACTACGCCCCGTTCATCGAGATGGGCGACCTCCAGGACACCGAGGTCTCCGTCTACACCACCATCACCGGCGACGAGGCGACCGCGCAGGAGGCGTCGTACGAGGAGTACGAGCGCTGCACCGGCACCGACATCGTCTACGAGGCCAACGACGAGTTCGAGGCCCAGATCGCCGTGCGGATCCAGTCCGGCAGCGCGCCCGACATCGCGTACATCCCGCAGCCCGGCCTGCTGCAGCGCCTCGTCAAGGACTTCCCCGACGCCATCCTCCCGGCGTCCGAGGAGGTCGCGGCCAACGTCGACGAGTTCTTCACCGAGGAGTGGCGCGAGTACGGCACGGTCGACGGCACGCTGTACGGCTCGCCCCTCGGCGCCAACGCGAAGTCCTTCGTCTGGTACTCCCCGAGCATGTTCGCCGAGGCGGGCTACGAGATCCCCACGACCTGGGACGAGCTCATCGCCCTGTCCGACCGGATCGTGGCCGAGCACCCCGACACCAAGCCGTGGTGCGTCGGCATCGCCTCGGGTGACGCGACGGGCTGGCCGGCCACCGACTGGCTCGAGGACGTGGTCCTGCGCACCGCCGGCCCGGACGTCTACGACCAGTGGTACACGCACGAGATCCCCTTCGACGACCCGCAGGTCGTCGAGGCGCTGGACACCGCGGGCGAGATCCTGCGCAACCCGGACTACGTCAACGGCGGTCTCGGCGACGTCTCGAGCATCGCGACGACCGCGTGGGACGCGGGCGGCTTCCCGATCCTCGACGGCTCCTGCTGGATGCACCGCGCCGCCAACTTCTACGGCGTGAACTGGCAGCAGGCGCAGGAGGGCGTCGAGATCGCCGAGGACGGCGACGTCTTCGCCTTCTACCTGCCGGGCGCCACGGCCGACGAGAAGCCGATGCTCGGTGGCGGCGAGTTCGTCGTCTCCTTCGAGGAGCGTCCCGAGGTCCAGGCCTTCCACGCCTTCCTCGCCAGCGACGTGTGGGCCAACGACAAGGCCGAGGTCAGCAACGCCGGCTGGGTCTCCGCCAACAGCGGCCTGGACGTCGAGCTGCTGCAGTCGCCGATCGACCGGCTCGCCAGCGAGATCCTCGCGAGCGACGAGTACACGTTCCGGTTCGACGCGTCCGACCTCATGCCCGGGCCGGTGGGTGCCGGCTCGTTCTGGACCGGCATGACGAACTGGCTCAGCGACCCGAGCACGAGCTCGGAGCAGGTGCTCTCCGACATCGAGGGCTCCTGGCCCGCCAGCTGACGCACCGTTGGCGGCGGGGGTCGGGACGTCCCGGCCCCCGCCGTCCGACGGGGTCCTGATCGTCGGGGACGCGGCGGCACGCCGTCGCGTCCCCCGGAGCGCGGAGGCGTGCATGGTCGAGAACATCGGGTTGTGGGTCGGCTACTTCTGGGGCATCACCAAGGACTTCCTGCTGGACGCCGAGACGCCGGGGCACAAGCTCGCGCTCATGCTCGTGGCGATCCTGCTGTTCGTCGCGGTCATGGGCGCGGTCCTCCTGGCCGTCGACCGGCCGAAGCGCGTGCCGTCGTGGGCGGTCACCGCCGCCTTCGCCGGGCCGGCGCTGCTCGCGCTCGCGTTCGGGCTGGTCTACCCCGCGCTGCGCACCACCTACGGGTCCTTCTTCAACCGCAACGGCACGGAGTTCGTCGGGCTGGACAACTACGTCACAGCCTTCACGCAGGAGTCCTTCCAGGTGGTCCTGCGCAACACGGCGCTGTGGGTGCTGCTGGTGCCGACGCTGGCCACGTTCATCGGGCTCGTCTACGCGGTCGTCGTCGACCGGACGCGGTTCGAGAAGGTCGCCAAGGCCCTGATCTTCCTGCCGATGGCGATCTCGCTGGTCGGGGCCTCGATCATCTGGCGCTTCGTCTACGAGTACCGGGACGCCTCGCGGGCGCAGACGGGCCTGGCCAACCAGCTGCTCGTCTGGCTGGGGCTCGACCCGTACCAGTTCCTCGTCGACCAGCCGCTGAACAACGTCTTCCTCATCGCGGTGCTCATCTGGATCCAGGCGGGCTTCGCGATGACCATCCTGTCCGCGGCGATCAAGGCGATCCCCGACGACATCGTCGAGGCCGCCACGCTCGACGGGCTCAAGGGCCTGGAGATGTTCCGGTACATCACCGTGCCGAGCATCCGGCCCGCCCTCGTCGTGGTCGTCACGACCATCGCCATGACGACGCTCAAGGTCTTCGACATCGTCCGGACGATGACGGGCGGCAACTTCGGCACGTCCGTCGTCGCCAACGAGTTCTACGCCCAGAGCTTCGTGCAGGGGAACGCCGGGATGGGCGCGGCGCTGGCCGTGATCCTCTTCCTCATCGTCATCCCCGTCGTGGTCTACAACGTCCGTCAGCTGCGCCTCTCGGAGGAGATCCGATGACCACGAACCCGGCACCCCCGCAGGCCTTCGGCGCGGCGACGACGGGCGAGGCGGGCGGCGGCCGCGCCCCGGAGCTGCGCGCCGGCATCGGGCGCCGCGCCGACCGCGCGCGCCGGCGGCTCAGCTCGCCCTGGGCCTCGGGCATCGCGATCGCGATCGCCGTGCTGTGGACCGTGCCGACCTTCGGGCTGCTCGTGACGTCGTTCCGGCCGGTCCAGGACATCCGGGCCAACGGCTGGTGGAACTTCTTCGGCGCCCCCCGCGTGACGCTCGACAACTACCAGCAGGTGCTCTTCGAGGGCGACCAGCCGCTCGCGCAGTACGTCCTGAACTCCGTCGTGGTGACGATCCCCGCGGTGGTCATCCCCATCAGCATCGCGCTGCTCGCGGCCTACGCCTTCGCGTGGATCGAGTTCAAGGGCCGCAACATCCTCTTCGTGGCGGTCTTCGCGCTCCAGATCATCCCCATCCAGATCACGATGATCCCGCTGCTCACGCAGTACGTGCGGTGGGACCTCGCGGGGTCGTTCTGGGCGGTGTGGCTGTCGCACTCGATCTTCGCGCTGCCGCTGGCGATCTTCCTGCTGCACAACTTCATGAAGGACATCCCGCCGTCGCTGGTGGAGGCGGCCCGTGTCGACGGCGCGGGGCACGTGCAGATCTTCTTCCGCGTGCTCATGCCCCTGCTGGTCCCGGCGGTCGCGGCGTTCGCGATCTTCCAGTTCCTCTGGGTGTGGAACGACCTGCTCGTCTCGCTCGTCTTCGGCTCCCAGCGCCAGGTCTCGCCGCTCACCGTGCGCCTCGCGACCCTCGCCGGCGACCGTGGCGAGACGTGGCACCTGCTGTCCTCCGGTGCGTTCGTCGCCATGCTGGTCCCGGTCGTCGTGTTCCTCGCGCTGCAGCGCTACTTCGTCCGAGGGCTGCTCGCGGGGTCGGTCAAGGGCTGACGCCGCCCGTACCGGCCGTCGTCGCACCTCGTCGTCGCACCTCGTCGGCGTGCCGCGCGGGACCCCCCGCGCGGCGCGTCCGGCAGGATCGACGCCATGCGCACCGAGACGCTGCGGCTGCACGACGACCGCGACGACGTCACGCTCACCACCTACGTCCTCGACGACTCCCCGGAGCTCCTGGCCGGGGCCCCGCGCCCCGCGGTGCTGGTGCTGCCGGGCGGCGCGTACCTCGGGTGCTCCGACCGCGAGGGCGAGCCCGTCGCGCTCGCGTTCGCCGCCCTGGGGTACCACGCGTTCGTCCTGCGCTACTCGACGTACGGCGCCGTCCCCTCCGGCGTCGACCCCGCGACGGTCGTCGAGCCGAAGGACCACTGCCGGCACCCGGGCCCCCTGCGGGACGTGGCGCTGGCGGTGCTGCGCATCAAGGAGCGGGCGGCGGGGTGGCACCTCGACCCCGACCGCCTGGCGCTGTGCGGGTTCTCCGCCGGCGGGCACAACGCGGCGATGTACGGCACGCACTGGCACCGCCCGCTGCTGACGGAGGCCCTCGGGGTGGACGCGGCCGCGCTGCGGCCGGCCGCGCTGGTGCTCGGCTACGCGCTCACGGACTACGTGCGCCTCGAGGAGTGGGTGGAGCCCGCCGACGAGGGGGTGCGGCAGGTGATGCGCGCGGCCCACGTCGCGCTGCTCGGGACGGCCACGCCGGACGCCGCCACGGAGCTCGCGCTGAGCCCGGCGCGGCACGTCGGTCCGTCGACCCCGCCCAGCTTCCTCTGGCACACCGCCGCGGACGCCCTGGTCCCCGCGCGGCACTCCCTGGCGTTCGCCGCCGCGCTCGCGGACGCCGGCGTGCCGTTCGAGCTGCACGTCCACGAGCGCGGCGGCCACGGCCTCGCGCTCGCCACGGCCGCGACGGCGGGCAGCGCGACCCAGGTCGACGACGTCGCCGCGGGCTGGTTCGGCGCGTGCGCGCGGTGGCTGGAGCAGCGCCTGGCCCTGCCGGTGCCCTGACGTGCCCGACGAGCCGCGCCCCGACGAGCCGCGCCCGGACGAGCCGCGCCCGGACGAGGCGCGCCCGGACGAGCAGCCCCCCAGAGGCGACGGCCCGCCCGTCACCCCCGACGGCCGTTACCTCGTGGTGCGCGGCCGGCTGTGGCGGCGCTCGGACCCCGCGCTCGACGAGGGGCGTCGCGCGGAGCTCACGCACGAGCTCATGGCGGCCCGCCGGGCCAAGGGTGCCGCGATGCGCGCGGGCGATCCCGCGGCACGGGAGGCGGCCCGCGCCAGGGTCGACGCCGCCAAGGTCGCGCTGGGGGAGCGCGGCCCGGTGTGGTGGGACGACGGCGCTCCCGACCTCACGCAGCACCTGGCCCGCACGACGGTCTACGCCGAGTGGTACGCGGGCCTCGCCCCCGGCGGCTGACGGCGTTCCTCAGCCGGTCGACGTCCGCGGGCCCTCGTCGCCCGGGTCCCCGCCCGCCCCGTCGGGCCACGAGGGCCGCGCCCGCGGGCGGGGAGCGTCCAGCCCCAGCCGCATCCCGACGACACGCACGACGAAGCACGCGGCCGCCGCCCCGACGGCGGCCGGCGCGCCCAGCACCTCCTCGACCCCGCCGCGCGCGGCCAGCACGGCCAGCGTCGCCCCGACGAGGGCCGGGATCGCGTACAGCTCGTTCGTCAGGACGCTCGGCACCCGGCGCAGCAGCACGTCGCGCAGGGTGCCGCCACCGACGGCGGTCGTCGCCCCGAGGATGACCGCCTGCGCGGGCCCGGCGCCTAGCTCGAGCGCCCGCGCGGCGCCGGCCACGGCGAAGAGGCTGAGGCCGGCGGCGTCGAGCACCGCGATGGTCCCCGCGAGCCGGTGCAGGTGGTGCCCGAACCAGAACGCCAGCAGCCCGCCCGCGGCGGCGACGGCGAGGTAGCGCCAGTCGCCGAAGGTGGCTGGCGGCAGGGCCCCGAGCAGGATGTCCCGCACGATCCCGCCGCCGAGCCCGGTGATGACCCCGAGCGTGACGACGCCCACGATGTCGACGTGCGCCACCCGCACCGCCGTCAGGGCGCCGTTGAGCGCGAACGCGAAGGTGCCGACGAGGTCGAGCACCAGCAGCAGGGTCAGGTCGCCGTCCACGCACCACGGTCTACCCGACGGCGGGCCCGGGGAGCAGGGGTGCCCGCGCCGGCGAGGGGGCGGCGGCGGGCCGGGCGTGATCCCCTGGACGGCGGGCCCGGACGGCGTCGGTCAGGACGGCACGGGTCGGGACGGGTGGAACGGTACGGGGCCGGACGGCGGGGACCGGGACGGGGAGGGCGCGGTGACCTTCTCGCTCGTCGCGCGCGACGACGACGGCCGCACGTTCGGCGTCGCCACCGCGTCGAAGTACCTCGCCGTCGGCGCCACGGTCCCGGCGGTGGCCGCCGGCGTGGGCGCCCTGGCGACGCAGGCGAGCACGAACGTCCTGTTCCGCGACGCGGGGCTGCGGCTGCTGCGCCAGGGTCGCACCGCCCCGCGCACGGTGGAGCTGCTCGTGGCCGGGGACCCGGGGCGGACGGAGCGGCAGGTCGCGGTCGTGGCGGCGACGGGTCCGCCCGGCGCCTGGACCGGGGAGGGCTGCTCGGACGTGGCCTGCCACCTCGTGGGCGACGGCGTCGTCGCGGCGGGCAACCTCCTGGCCGACGAGGCCGTCCTGCCCGCGATGCTCCGTGCCTCCCAGGGGGCCACCGGGACGCTCGCGCGGCGGCTCCTGGCCGGGCTGGCGGCCGGCGACGCGGCCGGTGGGGACCGGCGGGGGCGGCAGAGCGCGGCCCTCGTCGTCGCGTCCGGGTCGGGCGTGCTGCAGCTGCGCACGTCCGCCCGCGTGGACCTGCGGGTCGACGACCACCCGGCGCCCGTCCCGGAGCTGGCGCGGCTGCTCGACCGCCACGAGCTGCTCGTCGGGGAGACGGATCCCGCGGCCGTCGTCCCGCTGCGCGGCGAGGTCGCCGTGCGGGTCGAGGGGCTGCTCGCGGCGCTGGGACGCACGGCCGGACGGCTCCCGGCCCGGCTGCAGGCCTGGGCCGGGACGGAGAACCTCGAGCACCGCACGCTGCTGGACGGCCTGGACCCCGTGCTGCTCGACGAGCTGGAGCGCCTCGCCGGACGGGCCCCCGCGCGCGCCCCGGGGCCGCCCGTGCCAGGCTCGACGTCCTGAGTGGAGACCCCCGCGCGGACCGAGAGGACCAGCAGGCATGTGCGGGGTGTGCGGTGAGGTGACCGCCGACGGGTCGCGGGCCGACGCGGCGGCGGTCGCGCGGATGTGCGAGGCGCAGGCCCCGCGCGGACCCGACGGCGCGGGGAGCTGGTCCGAGGGGCCCGTCGCGCTCGGGCACCGGCGGCTGGCGGTGATCGACACCAGCGACGCGGGTGCCAAGCCCTGGGTCGACGACGACCTCGGTCTCGCCCTGGTCTTCAACGGCTGCGTCTACAACTACCGCGAGCTCCGCGAGAGGCTGCGCGGCCACGGCTACCGGTTCCGCTCGGCGTGCGACACCGAGGTGGTGCTCGCGGCCTACCACCGGTGGGGCACGGGCTTCGTCGAGCACCTCGTGGGGATGTTCGCGGTGGTCGTCCTCGAGCGCGGGACCGGGCGCGTCGTGCTCGCGCGCGACCGGCTGGGCGTGAAGCCGCTGTACCTGTCGCTCACCGCCCGACGGCTGCGGTTCGCCTCGACCCTGCCCGCGCTGCTGGCCGGCGGCGACGTCGACACGACGATCGACCGCGTGGGTCTGCACCACTACCTCACGTGGCGGGCCGTGGGGCCGGCGCCGCGCACGCTCCTGCGCGGCGTGGAGAAGCTCCCGCCGGCGACGGTGCGCGTCGTCGAGCCCGACGGCACCACCCGCGACCACCGGTACTGGTCGCCGTCCTACGAGCGCCGGGCCGAGCACGCGGGGTGGACCGCCGAGGACTGGACGGACGCGGTGCAGGACGCCCTGACCACCGCGGTACGGCGGCGCATGGTGGCCGACGTGCCGGTGGGCGTGCTCTTGGTCGAGCTGGCGGCCGCGTGCCCGCCGGAGCTCAAGCTGGCCGAGGGCGGCAAGGGTGTGCTGCGGGCCGTGGCGCGGCGCCTCGTGCCCGCCGAGGTGATCGACCGGCCCAAGGGCTACATCCCGGTGCCCGCCGTGACCCACCTCGACGGACCGGTCCTCGACCTCGTCCGCGACGCGCTCACGTCGACGGCGGCCAAGGAGCGGGGCCTGTTCCGTCCCGAGCACCTCGACCCCCTGCTCGAGCGGCCCGACGAGGGCCGCAGCCCCACCGGCGTCAACCGGCTGTGGCCGTTGGGCCTGCTCGAGCTGTGGCTCCAGACGCACGGGGTGCGCTGAACGCCGCGCCCCGGACGCCCCTGCGCCGCTCGCGTCCCGGGGCTACAGCCGGCGCAGCGTCTCGTCGTCCTCCACGCCGTCGTACCAGCGCTCGAGGACCGCACGGAAGGCGGGCTCGTCGGGCGCGGCCTGCGCGAACAGCGTCATGGCGCTGCGCACCTTGACCGCGTCGACGGTCCCGAGGACGGCGACCGGGTCGGCGGAGGGTGTCGCGAGCAGCAGGTCCGTCGTCTCGCGCAGGCGCGGGCCGAGCACGGGGTGCGCGAGGTACGCGCGGGCCTCGTCGACCCCGGCCAGGGCGTAGCGGCGCGACATCTCGCTCTGCCCCAGCCCTGCCACCTGCGGCAGGACGAACCAGATCCAGTGGCTGGTCTTCCTGCCGCGGCGCAGCTCGGCCAGGGCGCGGTCGTACGCGCCCTCCGCGTCCTGGGCGTCGACGAACCGCTGCAGCGGGTTCCCGGCGCTCACGGGGAGAGGTCCGGCCGGTCGAGGTGGATGTCCTCCATCCCCCGACCCTGTGCCGTGGTCCGGGCCGTGTCCACCGCGGCGCGAGCCAAGGACCGCGTCGGACCGGAGGACCGACCGCCGGGTAACGATTCGGCAAGCGCTCTTCCGACTAGTTCGTCTATGGGTTAGCGTAACCAGCGCCGCCCGGTTGAGGGGGGCGTCCGACGCCGCTGTCGGACCGAGCCGTCCGACGGCGTCGTCGGACCCGCAGAGAGGCGGAGGGTGCATGAGCGCCGTCACCAGCAGGACCAGCAGCACGTCCCGGACCCGAGGCCGCCGCACGCGTGCCCGCGCGGGTGCGGCGGTCGCCGCCCTCTCGGTGCTCGCGCTGACCGCGGCGTGCGGCTCCGGTGGCGGCGGCGAGGGCTCGTCGGACGGCGGCGGCACGACCGAGCTGACGATGGCCGTCTGGGGCGGTGACACCGACAAGGCCGCGTACCAGGCGCGCATCGACATGCTCGAGGAGGAGCACCCCGACATCCAGGTCACCCTGCAGCTGATCCCGTCGGACCAGTACGCGCAGAAGGTGCAGACCATGATCGCCGGCGGCGACGGCCCCGACATCATGCAGGTGGCGGAGAACGTCAACGTCTACTCCTCGAAGAGCCAGATCCTCCCGCTCGACGGGTACGTCGCCGAGGCCGGCCTCGACCTGGAGGAGCGGTTCGGCCCCGTCGGCACGCTCTACTCCTACGAGGACAGCGTCTACGCGATCCCCGACCGCTCCGGCGCGATGATCACGTACTACAACAAGGACCTCTTCGACGCGGCGGGCGTCGCCTACCCCACGGCCGACTGGACCTGGGAGGACGCGCGCGACGCCATGCAGAAGCTGACCGTGCCGGGCCAGCAGTGGGGCTACGGCGGCGCGGGCTGGTGGGCGCAGTGGTGGAGCCTGGCGTACCAGAACGGCGGCGCGATCATCGACGAGTCCGGCGCGCCGACGGCTGACTCGCCCGAGGTCGTCGAGGCCCTCCAGTGGGCCAACGACCTCACGTTCAAAGACCACGTCTCGCCCACGCCCGCCGAGTACGCGGACATGGGGCCGGACATGGGCGGCGACCCGGCGTTCGTCGCCGGTAAGGTCGCGATGAACACGACCGGCTTCTGGGCCATCGGCGGCCTCGAGGACGCCGGCTTCAACTGGGACATCGCGCCGTTCTGGGGCGGCAAGGAGAAGGCCGTGACGGCCTTCGGCTCCGGCCTGGCGATCTCCCGCGACAGCGACGCGCCGGACAAGGCGTTCGAGGCGATCGACTTCCTCACGGACGCGAAGGCGCAGGAGGTCATCATCGACATGGCCCAGGACGTGCCCGCGAACCTCGAGGTGCAGAACTCCGACGCGTTCCTCAACCCGGAGTGGGCGACGACGCCCATCAACATGGCGGCCTTCGGCGAGTCGGCCGACCACATCTACCGGGCGCCGTTCATCCCGGAGTGGAACGAGATGCAGCAGGCCTTCACGGACAACCTCGAGACGTTCTGGAACACGGGCGGCGACGCGAAGAGCGCGCTGACCGCGGTGCAGTCGCAGCTCGAGTCCGTCGTGCGGACCGACGGCTGATGACCGCCACCCTCGGCGAGGCCCTCGGGGCGGTGCGCGACGCGCGCCGCCCCGGGGCGGCCGGCCGCCGTCCCCGTCGTGGCGCGCCCCGGCAGCGGCTGACCCGCCGCGGCCGCCAGGAGGCCGGGTGGTTCTGGCTGTTCATCTCCCCGTGGGTGATCGGGTTCCTGGCGTTCCTGCTGGGCCCCATGATCGCGTCGGTCTGGTACTCCCTCACCGACTGGGACTCCTTCACCGCCCCCGAGTTCGTCGGGCTGGACAACTACGTCCGGGCGCTGACGGAGGACCCGATCTTCTGGAAGGCGCTCTGGAACACCCTGTACTACGCGGCCGTCTCCGTGCCGCTGGGCATGGCCATCGGCCTGTACCTGGCGAACCTGCTCAACAAGCAGGTCCGGTTCCGCAAGCTGTGGCGCACGCTCATCTACCTGCCCACGCTGGTGCCGCTGGTGGCCACCGCGATGGTCTTCAAGATGGTGCTCGCGCCGTCGGGGCCCCTGAACGACCTGCTCGGCGTGTTCGGGATCTCCGGTCCGCAGTGGCTGCTCGACCCGAACTGGGTCAAGCCGGCGCTCGTCGTGCTGTCCGTGTGGGGCGCCGGCGGTGCCACGGTGCTGCTGCTGTCCGCGATGAACGGCATCCCGCGGGAGTTCTACGAGGCCGCGGAGATCGACGGCGCGGGGCCGGTCCGGCAGTTCTGGGCGATCACGTTCCCGCAGATCACGCCCGTGCTGTTCTTCAACCTGGTGATGGGCCTCATCGGCGCGTTCCAGATCTTCTCGCAGGTGTACATCCTCACCGGCGGCGGGCCGAACAACTCGAGCCAGACCGTGGTGCCGCTGCTGTTCCGCGAGGCGTTCGAGTTCTACCACTTCGGCTACGCGTCGGCGATCGCCTGGCTGCTGTTCGTCGTCATCATCGGCTTCACCGCCATCGCGTTCGGCACGTCGAGGAAATGGGTCTTCTACGAGACGGAGGTGCGGTGATGGCCGCCACCAGCCAGCTGCCCGGGCTGTCCAGCACGGGTCCCGGCCTCGCCGGTGCCGCCGCCTCCACCGGGGGCGAGCCGCGCGGCCGGGTGCCCGCGCCGATCCTGCGGGCGTTCCGCGCCCGGCCGTCCACCTACGCCGTGCTGCTCGTGGTGTCCGCGCTGCTGTTCACGCCGTTCGTGCTCATGGTCTCGATCGCGCTGTCGAGCGACCGGACGACGGCCGCCGGCGCGTTCACGATCCTCCCCGGCGAGTGGAACTGGCAGAACTTCGTCGACGTGTTCACCACGGACCTGCCCACGGGCCGGTTCCTGCTGAACTCGGTCATCATCGCGACCTTCTCCGCGCTCGGGCAGGTCCTGTCGAGCTCGCTCGTCGGGTACGCCTTCGCGCGGCTGCGCGCCCCGGGCAAGAACGCCGTCTTCGTCGTCGTCATCGCCACGATGATGATCCCCGCGCAGATCACGATGATCCCGCAGTTCGTGCTCTTCAAGGAGCTCGGCTGGGTGAACACGTTCCTGCCGCTCATCGTGCCGAACTTCTTCACCAACGCCTTCAACGTGTTCCTCGTGCGGCAGTTCGTCACGCGGCTGAGCAACGAGATCGACGAGGCCGCCCAGGTCGACGGGCTCGGCTACTTCGGCATCTACCGGCGGATGATCCTGCCGATGCTCACCCCCGTGCTCATCGCGATCGGGATCTTCACGCTGACCGCCACGTGGGGCGACTTCATGGGGCCGCTCATCTACCTCAACAACGAGGAGGACATGCCCCTGGCGCTCGGCCTGCAGTACATGACGTCGACGACGAACGACCTGCAGACTCCGCCGTGGAACCTCGTCATGGTCGGCTCCATCGTGCTGACGCTGCCGATGATCGCCGTGTACTACCTCGGCCAGAAGTACCTGTACGAGATGAACCTCAACGGCGGGAGCGCAGGGGTCAAGTGAGCACCGACGTCCTTCCCGACGACCTCCTCGCCGAGGACCTGTCGTCGGACGGCGGGCAGGCGTGCGCCGGCACGGTCCCGTCCGGCGCGGTCCCGTCCGGCGCGGTCCCGTCCGTCGCGCTCACCGCCGCGGGCCTCGTCGTCGACGGCGAGCCGCAGGTCCTGCTGTGCGCGTCCCTCTTCCCGTTCCGGCTGCCGCGCGAGGAGTGGGCGGCGCGGCTCGCGCAGGTGCGGGCCTCGGGCTACCGGGCCGTCGACGTGTACGTGCCGTGGAACTTCCACGAGCTCGCGCCGGGCCGCTGGGACTTCTCGGGGCGGCGGGACGTGGGGGCGTTCCTCGACCTTGCCGCCGACGCCGGGCTCGCCGTCGTCGCCCGTCCCGGCCCGTACATCTGCTCGGAGTGGGACGGCGGGGCGCTGCCGGCGTGGCTGACCCTCGAGGACGGGCTGCGGCCGCGGCAGGCCGAGCCGCGGTTCCTGGCGCACGTGCGCCGGTGGTTCGAGCAGGTGCTGCCCCTCCTCGCGGCGCGGCAGCACGGGCGCGGCGGGTCCGTCGTGGCGGTGCAGCTGGAGAACGAGCTCGACTTCTTCGACACGGACGACCGCGCCGCGTACGTCGGGGCGCTGCGGGACCTCGCGCGGGAGCACGGCGTCGTCGTCCCGCTGGTCGCGTGCGCCGGGCAGGGGGACCTCGTCGGCGCCACGGGTGACGTCGAGGGCGTCGTGCCGGCGTTCAACTTCTACCCGTCCGACCGCTCGCCCGCGGTCGAGGCGGAGGTGCGCGCCTACGCGGACCTCGTCGCAGAGCGCGGGCTGCCGCTGCTGGTCACCGAGACGAACCGCGACCACCGCACGCTGCGGCGGTTGCTCGTCAGCGGCGCCCGGCTGGTGGCGCCCTACCTGCAGGCGTCGGGGTACGACTTCGGCTGGATGCCGTCGGTGGGCAACTGGGGCGACCCGGGCGGCCTCATGACGCACGACTACGACTTCGGCGGGTACGTCTCGCCGGTCGGCGAGCTGCGCCCGGGCCATGCGGCGGCGCGGGTCCTGGCGGCGGTCGTGGAGGCGTACGGGCCGGCGCTCGCGGCCGCGACGACGCACCCGTCGGACCTGCCGGTGGTCGTCGACGGCCCGACGGCGTCCTCCCCCTCGGCGCTGCACCTCGTCGGGGGCGGCTCCCTCGTCGGGCTGCCCAACCTGTCCGACGACGAGGTCGTCGCGCACGTCGGGCCGGTGGCCGGCCTGCCCGTCGCCGCGGTGCGGCTGCCCGCCGCGTCCTGCCCGCTGGTGACCGTCGGGCGTCCGCTCGACGCGCACGGGCTGCCGGGCACGCTCCTGCTGGCGACCGCCGACGTCGTCGCGCTCGGGCCGGACGGGGTCGTGCTGGCCTCGGCCGTGCCGGCCGTCGTCGGGCTGGGCACGTCCGCCGTTCGGGCCGGCGACGAGCGGCCCGCGGTGGAGGGCGCGCGGGTGCTCGGCACGTCGGACGCCGCCGGGTCGGGGGTGCTCGTCGAGCTGCCCGCCGGTGAGCGGGGCGTCCGCCACGAGGCGCGCGTCACGGTCGGGGCGACGACGTGGCCGCTCGTCGTCGTGCACCCGGACGACGTCGGCCCCGGCGGCGTGGCGGAGACGGGGACGGCGGTTCCGGGGGCGGGGGTGGTCGACGTCGGGAGGCAGGACGTCGACGCCGAGCCCCGGCGCCTGACGGCCGCGCGCCGGCTCGTGCCGCCGCCGCCGCCCGCGCCCGTGCGGCACACCCGGGCACCGCGGTCGGAGGAGGTCGGCGTCCACCGCGGCCGGCTCCACCTGCGGACCCGGCTCGTGCGGGACGGCGCGGACGCGCTGCTGCTCGAGGGCGCGGGCGACCTCGTCGACCTGTCCCTCGACGGCCGCGCGCTGCCGACCCTCGCCCGGTTCGGGGCGACGGCGGTGGTCGACCTGCGCGGCGAGGCGGACGCGGTCGACCTGGCGGCGACCGTCGAGACGTGGGGGCACCCGAACTTCGACGACGCGCGGCTGCCGGGCCTGCGGCTCGGCTCGCTGCGCGGGCTGGGCGACGTGTGGCGCGTCGTCGGGCGCACGGACGTCTCCGCGCTGTGGACCGTGCACGGCGACGCGCAGTGGGCCGGCGACCCGGCGCCGCTGCGGACGCTCGGCGGCTGGAGCAGCACGCGGGTCGGCCGCGAGGTCGTCTACCGGCGGGCGCTGCCCGTCGCGCCGGACGCCAACCACGCGCTGCGGCTGGACGGCGTGCCCGGCGCGGTCGTCGTGCGGGTCGACGGGCACGAGCGGGTCGTGCACGCCGTCGACCCCTGGCTGCACCTGGCCCCGGGCGAGGGCGCGACCGTCGAGGTCGTCCTGCCGCACACGCCCGGTGCGCTGGGCGGGGCCGAGCTGCTGCGGCTGGCGCCGGTCGAGGGCTGGGACGTCGTGCCGGAGGACGACGAGGCGATCGTGGCCGCCGTGCGGGCAGCGGTACCGGCCGCCCCGCCGGAGGGACCGGGCGCGGACGTGTTCCCGGTCCGCCCCGGGCCCGGCGAGGAGGTCTGGCTGGAGCTGGCCGTGCCGACCGGCACGGGCTGGTCGATCCGCCCCGAGGGCGAGCAGGTGCGCCTCACCGTCGTCGCCGGCGACGAGGGCCTCGGCCGCGTCTGGCTCGACGACGCCGCCCGGCCGCGGCTCACCGGGGGTGACGGGGGCCGGATCTGGCTCCCCGCGGCATGGAACACCGGTACTGTCCGGCTCATGGTGCGAGGGACCGCAGGGGGGCCGTCGCCGGTGCTGCACGCGCTGGTCGCGTCGCCGGTGCCACCGCCGTCCGGCCCGTGATCACCTCGCGCCGCACGGCTCGGGACATCCGCAGCGACTCCCGGCTGGCGGTGCTGCACGCCCTGCTGTCCGCGGGCGAGGCCAGCCGCAACGACCTCGCCCGCGCGACGGGGCTCAGCACCGCCACCGTCGCCACGGTCGTGGCCGAGCTGCTCGCGGAGGGCCTCGTCGTCGGCGCGGGACGGAACCGCAGCGGCGTGGGCCGCCCCAGCACGAGCCTGCGGATCGACGGGTCGCGCGGCGCCATCCTCGGCGTCGACGTCGCGGAGACGTACGTGCGGACGGTCGTGTTCGACGCCGCCCTGGCCCCCGTCGGCCGGTTCGAGGTGCCGCTCGACGAGCACGAGAACCTGCCCGGCTACGTCGTGGACGGCGTCGGCCGGAGCATCGACGGCGCCCTCGGGGAGGCCGGGGTCGAGCGGTCGCGCGTCCTCGGCGTCGGGGTCTCCCTGCCGGGGCAGGTGCTGCCCAACGCGGGCGTGTCGGTCTTCGCACCGAACTGGGACTGGCGGGGCGTGCGGATCCTGGACCTGCTCCGGGCGCGCGTCGACCTGCCGCTGGTCCTCGACAACCCGCTGAAGGCCATCGCGACCGCCGAGCTGTGGTTCGGCGCGGGGCGGTCGGTGCGCAGCCTGGTGACGATCAACCTGGGCACGGGCGTCGGGGCCGGCATCGTCCTCGACGGGCGCATCCTGCGCGGGGTGTCCAACAACGCGGGCGAGTGGGGGCACTCCCTGCTGGTCCTCGACGGGCGGGAGTGCCGGTGCGGCCGGCGCGGCTGCGTCGAGGCGTACGTGGGGGCGCGGGGCATCCAGCAGACGCTGGCGGAGATCGACCCGGACCACCCGCTGCTCGCGCTCGGGCACCAGCGCGACTTCATCTCCGCCGTCGCCGGGGGCCTCGACGAGGACGCGTCCGGCCCGTTGGCCGAGCTCCTGCGACGCACGGGCCGCTACCTCGGCGCGGGTGTCGCGGACCTCGTCGCCATCCTCAACCCGGAGCGGGTGACGCTCACGGGATGGACCGCCTGGACGCTCGGCGAGCACCTCATGGCCCCGACGAACGCCGAGCTGGCCGTGCAGGCCCCGCTCGGCTCGGCCAGCGACGTGACGCTCGACGTGTCCACGGTCCGCGGCGGCTCGGTCGCCCGCGGCATGGCGACCTTCGCGTTCGAGCGCTTCCTGGGCGACCTCGGCCTGCTCAGCGTCGACCGCTGACGCGCCGGCGCGGCCCGGCGTGCGCGCCCGCCCCCTGCGTGCGTCGGACGCGGCCCGGACCGGGGGACGTCAGGTGGTGGCCCCCGGTCCGGCGGCCCTGCGCCGACGTCGGGCGGCGGACCGGGGCGGCGTCCGGCGCATGTGGTCGCGCGCGCGGGTGAGGATCTCCGCGAGCGTCTCGACGTCCTGACGGGTCAGCGGCGCGAGGAGCAGGTCGTCGACGACGCCGACGTGACCGGGCAGGACGTCGGCGAGGACCGCCCGGCCCTCGTCGGTGATGGACACGGTGACGCTGCGCTCGTCGTCGGGCGCCGGGGCGCGGGTGACGAGGCCGCGCCGCTCCAACGTCTGGGCCTGGTAGGTGAGCCCGCTGCGGCTGTAGACGACCCCGTCGGCGAGGTCGGTCATCCGCCGGCTGCCCCCCGGTGCGTCCCCGAGGGTGGCCAGGAGCTGGAACTGCACGTAGCTCAGCCCCGCCACCTCGCCGAGCTGCTGCTCCACGGCGTGCCGCAGCAGGCTGCTGGCCTCGATGAGGGCGAAGTAGGCGCCGAGCTCGGTGGCGTCGAGCGACCGTGCGGTGGAGGTCATGGCACGAGCGTATCGAAGCTTCGGCTTCGAACCACTTGCTACGGATTCGAAGCACTAGTACGGTGGCTGCAGGCGCTTCGAACTCGAAGCACCATATCGCTCACGAGGAGGGAGAAGACCATGAAGGCAGTGCGTTTCCACGAGACCGGCGGCCCCGAGGTCCTGCGCTACGAGGACGCCCCCCAGCCCGTTCCCGGTACCGGGCAGGTCCGCGTCCGGGTCGCCGCGTCGGCCTACAACCCGGCGGACGGCGGCATGCGGGGCGGCTTCCTGCCGATCCCGATCACCCTCCCGCACGTGCCGGGCTACGACGTGGCGGGCACCGTCGACGCGCTCGGCGACGGCGTCGACGGGCTCGCGGTGGGCGACGCCGTCGTCGGGTTCCTCCCGATGGCGTCGGACGGGGCGGCGGCCGAGTACGTCGTGGCGCCGGCCGAGGCGCTCGTCCCGGCGCCGACGCGGATCCCCCTCGTCGACGCGGCCGGGCTCCCCTCGGTCGCCCTCACGGCCTGGCAGGCACTGTTCGAGGCCGGCGGGCTGGAGGCGGGTCAGCGCCTGCTGGTCAACGGGGCGGGCGGACCCGTCGGCGGGTACGCCGTCCAGCTCGCCGCGCACGCGGGGGCGCACGTCGTCGCGACGGGCAGCCCCCGCAGCGCCGCCGCCGTGCGCGCGGCGGGTGCCGACGAGGTCGTCGACCACACGACGACGTCGCTCCTCGAGGCGGTGGCCGAGCCCGTCGACGTGCTGCTGAACCTCGCCCCGATCACCGCGGACGACTTCACGGCGCTGGTGGCGCTGGTCCGCGACGGCGGCGTCGTCGTCTCCACGACCCCGATGGTCCCGACGCCCGGCGACGAGGCGCGCGGGGTCCGGGCCGAGACCGTCTTCGTCCACCCCGACGCGGAGGTGCTGTCCCGGCTGGTCGCCCGGGTCGACGCCGGGGAGCTGCGGGTCCAGGTGGCCCGGCGCGTGCCGCTCGCGGAGCTGCCGGCCCTGCACGCGGAGGCGGAGGCCGGCGGGGTGCACGGCAAGGTCGTCGTCGTGGCACCCGCCGCGTGAGCGACCGCACCGACCCGGCCGCGGCGCACGCACCGCGGCCGGGTCAGCCCGCCCGACGCATGGGGACGTGCGGGATGCCGTCCTCGTGGAACGCGGGCCCGTCGACGACGAACCCGAAGCGCGCGTACCAGTCGGCCAGGTGGGCCTGGGCGTCGAGCACGACGTCGACGCCCGGGGCCCGCTGGGTGCACCGCGCGACACCGAGCCGCATCAGCCGCGAGGCGACGCCCCGCGACCGCGCGGACGCCGCCGTGGCCACCCGGCCGATGCGCTGCGTGCCGTCCGGGTCCCGCAGGACGCGCAGGGTGCCGAGCACCTCGTCGCCGGCCGCGGTCCACAGCAGCTCCGCGTCCGCCTCGGCGTCCCGTCCGTCCAGCTCGGGGTACGCGCACTCCTGCTCGACGACGAAGACGTCCACCCGCAGCCGCAGGAGCCGGTAGAGCGTGCGGGCGTCGACGTCGTCGAGCGTCGCGCGGTGGTCGGTCAGGGGCACGTCGAGGGGCGCGTCGAGGGGCAGGTCGGGTCCGGGCACGCCCCGGGACGGTACCCGCGCGGCCTCCGCGACGGATCCGCCGCTCAGCCGACGGCGACCCCACGGTCCGCGAGCATCTCGCGAGCCAGCGGCACGACCCGGGTGCCGTAGAGCTCCACCGCGCGCATGAGCCGGCTGTGCGGCATCGGCCCGCTGGAGTACTTGAGGTCGAACCGGTCGACGCCCAGGGCGGCCACCGCGTCGGCGATGCGCCGGGCGACGGTCTCGGGGCTCCCGACGAACAGCGCCCCGCCCTCGGCCTCGGCGTCGAACTCCGCCCGGCCCATGGGGGGCCAGCCGCGCTCGCGGCCGATGCGGTCGCGGTTCGCCTTGAAGTGCGGGAACAGCAGCTCGCGCGCCTCGTCGTCGGTGTCGGCGACGAAGCCGGGAGAGTGAACGCCCACGGCCTGCCGCCCCGTGCCGAGCTGCTCGGTGGCCCGGTGGAACAGGTCGACGTAGGGGGCGAACCGCGCGGGCGCGCCGCCGATGATCGCGAGCATGAGGGGCAGCCCGTGCCGGGCGGTGCGCACGACGGACTCGGGGCTCCCGCCCACGCCCACCCACACCGGCAGGCACCCGCGCTCCGTCGTCGGGAAGACGCGCTGGTCCGTCAGCCCCGCGCGGGTCGTGCCGGACCAGGTGACCGGGCCCTCGTCGCGCAGCCGGACGAGCAGGTCCAGCTTCTCCTCGAACAGCACCTCGTAGTCGGTCAGGTCGTAGCCGAACAGCGGGAAGGACTCCGTGAAGGAGCCGCGGCCGACGGTGATCTCCGCGCGCCCGCCGCTGATCGCGTCGATGGTCGCGAAGCGCTGGTAGACGCGGACCGGGTCGTCGGAGCTGAGGACCGTCACGCCGGAGCCGAGCGTGATCCGCCGGGTCCGCGCCGCGACGGCCGCGAGCACCACGTCGGGGGCCGAGACGGCGTAGTCGTCGCGGTGGTGCTCGCCGAGGCTCAGGTGGTCCACGCCGACCTCGTCGGCCAGGACCCCCTCCTCGACGACGTGCCGGACGACCTGGTGGGCCGGCACCGGCCGGCCGTCGTCGTCGACCGTGACGTCGCCGAAGGTGTCGAGGCCGAAGGTGACGGTCCGGGGCTGCTGCGCGGTGGGGTCGCTCATGGCCCGATCAACGAGCACGCCGCACGCGGTGTTCCTGTGGGTGCCCTGTCCGCGCCGGCGCCGGCGCCGGCCCCGCCGGGCGGGTGTCGGGGGGCGGGGCTAGCGTCGGCGGCGGACGCGGCAGGACGACGACGCCGCCCGACGAGAGGAGCCGGCCGTGGCCGATGCCGATGACGTGACGCAGTCCGCCGAGAAGGACCCGTCGGACTGGACGACGGGGGACGAGCCCATGACGGGCCCGCAGCGCAGCTACCTGCACACGCTGGCGCGCGAGGCGGGCGAGGAGGTGCCGGACGACATCACGAAGGCGCAGGCCTCCGAGATGATCGACCGGCTGCAGTCGGCGACGGGGCGCGGCGCGTCCTGACCCTCGCCCTCGGGCTCCGAGGGCCCTGCGCCCGAACGGCCGTCGTCCCCCCGCGGGGCGGCGGCCGTTCCTCGTCTGGGGACGGCCCACGGCGGCCGCCGGACAGACCCTTGACACGGACGTGTGAACGGCAGACGATCGCTGTGCGGTTACGACGTCGTAAAAGTGCGCGTCAGCAGCATTACGACGTCGTGAGGGCGGTGCACGGGCGCGCCGCCGCGGGAGGCACGGCGCGGTGCCGGTCCCCGACGTGAGCGGACGGCGATGAGAGGCGAATCGATGGCGATGGGATCTCGACAGGGGACGACCGGGCTGCGGCGACGCCGCGGCCGGCAGGCTGTGGCGGCCACGGCGGCCGTGGCGATGGGGGCGGCGGCGCTGCTCGTCGCGCAGCCCGCGGCGGCGGACGCGATCGGCGCCGACCCGTGGGTCGCGGAGGTGCCGAACAACCCGGTGCAGGACGTCTACCGGTTCACGGTGCCCTCCGCGGCGGTGTCTGCGGCGACGGGCATCGCGGGCGGCCAGACGGCGGTCGAGGGCAACTTCGGCCCCGGCAAGGCGTGGACCACGTACAACATGGGCGCCAGCGGGGCGAACCTCACCGCGACCTTCGGACCCCTCGAGCCGGGCCTGTACTACTACCAGTACGCGACCCGCCCCGCCGCGGACCAGGACGCGGTCGCCTTCCGCAACCCGGCGTTCGCGCAGGAGGTCACGTCGAAGCCGACGCTGGCCACGCTCTTCGTCCCCGGGCCGGGGGCGGAGTGGCTCGCGGACGCGCCCGGTGGTGGTGAGCTGGAGACGTTCTCCTACGGCAAGGCGCCGCGCAGCGGGGGGGAGGCGGTCGTGTGGACGCCCCCGGGCTACGACGAGGACCGCGCGGAGCCCTACCCCGTCCTCTACCTGCTGCAGGACGAGGGCCAGAGCCCGCGCGAGTGGGCGGAGCTCGGCCGGCTCGAGCAGATCATGGACAGCCTGACGCTCGGCGGCGACGCCGAGCCCATGGTGGTCGTCATGGGTGACGCGGGCATGTCCGACCGCGTCTCCCGCGTGACGAAGGACCTCTTCCGCGACACCGAGCGCGCGTACAACGTCGCCACCGACGGCGAGGAGCGGGCGATCGCGGGCATCGGTCGCGGGGCCGCCCTGGCGGTGGAGAGCCTCGTCGAGAGCCCGCGGGACTTCTCCGCCGTCGGCGTCTTCTCGGGCGGCTACGACGGCTCGATCCGGGACAGCAAGGTCCGCAAGATCAACGAGTCGACGGACGTCCTGCGCCTGTACGCGGGCAACGTCACCGACCCCGCCTACGACGACACCGTCGCTCTCGCGGCGTCGCTCACGACCGCAGGTGTGGAGTTCCAGTCCGACGGCTCCGACCCGACCACCGGCGGGACCTGGGACACCTGGCAGAAGAACCTGCACGACTTCGCCCAGCGTGCCTTCCGTGACGCGGTCGACGACGGCCCGAGCGAGGGCCACCTGCCGCTCGTCCCGTACACGCCGCCCGCGGCCGGCACGACGCCGACGCCCGTGGTGGGCGAGAACGGCGTGGTGACCTTCGAGCTCGGCGCCCAGTACGCCGACGCCACCGACGTCACCGTCTGGGCCAACTTCGGCCCGGCGGGGAGCTGGCCGCGCACGCCGATGGTGCAGCAGGCCGACGGCTCGTGGCGCCTCTCGCTCGTCGTGCCCGGCGGCTCGTACTACGACAAGTTCGTCGTCGACGGCGTGGACCTCAAGGACCCGACCAACCCGACGAAGGTGACGTCGGAGCCCACGTGGAGCACGTTCACGGTCGAGGGCGACACCCTGCGCGGCCGGTACACCTCCGAGGTCCCCGCGGCGGCGCAGGGCGAGGTCAGCGTCATGACCTACACGAGCACCGCCGGTGAGCAGCAGCGGCAGGCGTACGTGTGGACGCCCCCGGGCTACGACGCGGACCGCGCCGAGGCCTACCCGGTCTTCTACCTGCAGCACGGCGGCGGGCAGACCTGGACGGACTGGGTCGAGGTCGGCCACATCGACCGCATCCTCGACAACCACCTGCAGGACGGCACGATCGTCCCGATGGTCGTCGTCATGGCCAACGGGAACGCCGTGGACTTCCCCCGCGAGGTCACCGAGCGCATCGTGCCGACGGCCGAGGCGCAGTACAACGTCAGCACCGAGGGCGACCGGAAGGCCCTCGCCGGCCTGTCGATGGGCTCCGGCGCCACCCTGAGCACGCTCTGGGCGCACCCGGGCGACTTCGCGTACATCGGAGCGATGTCGGCCTTCGGCGCGGTGCCGGCGGGCGCCGACGTCGCGGCCATCAACGAGGGGACGAAGCTGCTGCGCGTGTACAGCGGCGACGTGCAGGACTTCACCTACGGCGCGACGCTGCAGCTCATCTCGTCGATGACCACCCGGGGCGTGGAGCACGAGTTCGCCCCGATCATCCCGGGCCCCCACAGCTGGGACGTCTGGCAGAAGTCGGTCATCGACCTCCTGCCGCGGCTGTTCGTGGACGGTGCCGGGGCCTGACGCCCCTCACCTCCGCCCCGGTGCGGCCGGCAGGCACGTCCTGCCGGCCGCACCGGCCCCGACGGCGCTCCTCGGTGCCCACCGCACCACCGCGCTCGTCACCGCACGACCGCAGGACGTCGACGTGCCCCAGCGCTCGTCGACGACGAGCCGCCGTGCGACGGCTCGCCCACCGTTCGAGGGAGAACAGTGATGTCAGCTCTGCACCCCAGCCGGGCCGTCGCCGGGTCGGGTCCCGCGACCGGACGTGCGTCCGGCCGTCGGACCGCCCGCCTGGTCCTGGTCACCGGCGTCGGCGCCGCGCTCGCGCTCGGCGCCGTTCCCGCGACCGCGATGGCCGACGACCACGTCGACCTCACCCCCGGCCCGACCGTCGTGGCCGACCCGGGGTCGCCGACGGGCTACACCGGGCACTTCGTCCTGCACGAGCCCGACGCCGAGAGCGTCCGCTTCGTCGCCGACATCAACCTGCGCAGCTGGGAGGACCCGGCGGACCCGACCGTGTACTCGCCCTTCGACTACCGGCCCGGGCTCATGCGCGGCGGCGGTGCGTACGAGGTCGAGATGACGGAGGTGGAGGACGGCTGGTGGGTCACGGAGGTGCCCCTGGCCGCCGGCGCGAACCAGTACTGGTTCTACGTCGACGGGGACACGAGCCTCTGGGTGACCGATCCCGCCAACTCGCCGGTCTACGCGCCCGACGGCCTCACGGGTACCGCCCGCCGCGCGTTCAACAAGGTCAACGTGCCCTACGACCCGGAGAAGCAGGACTACGCCCCGCTGGCCGCACGGGCGGTGGAGAACCCCCGGCCCGGCTCGGCGAAGGGGACGTGGAGCTACGTCCCGATCCAGGTGGCCGGTGCCGAGCGCACCGTCGGCGTCTACCTGCCGCCCGGCTACGACCCGGAGCGGCGGCAGCCCTACAAGACCATCTACATGCAGCACGGCGGCGGCCAGGACCAGTCCGACTGGCTCAACATCGGCAGCGTCCCGGTCATCATGGACAACCTGCTGCAGGACGGGCTGACGGAGCCCGCGGTCGTCATCACCACGGCGACGAACTACCTCGGGGACCCCGCCCAGGGCTACCCGAACCTGCGCGACGTCGTCCTGCCGTTCGTCGAGAGCACCTACAACGTCTCGACGGACGCCGACGACCGCGCCTTCGCCGGGCTCTCGATGGGCAGCATCGCCACCCAGAACATCATCAACCACGATCCCACACTCTTCGGGTGGTACGGGCCGTGGAGCGGCGGGGCCCGGCTCGACCCGACCACGCCGGACCTGGCGACGCCGTACATCCTCTTCGGCGGCGGCGCGTGGGACTTCGGCCTGCCCAACGCGGCCGTGGTCGAGTCGTACGACAACGCGCTCGTCGAGAACGTCGTGGTGAGCGGGGCGCACGACTTCAACGCGTGGAACCAGCTCTTCACGATCTTCGCCCGTGACTACCTGTGGCAGCCGGACGCCTTCGTCGCCCCGTACCTCGAGCGGACGCAGACGGAGCTGGACGCGCTGCAGGCCGAGCGGGCCGTCGCCGGACCGGTGTCCTTCCTGCTCGACGAGCACCTGTCCGCCGCCACGCGGATGGCGGACCGCGGGAAGACCACCGCGGCCGTCGTGCAGCTCGAGCGGTTCCTCGGCCGGCTCGACTCGCCCCCCGGGCCGTCCAGCCGGGTGTCCGAGGAGGCCGACGCCGAGCTGCGGGGGCGTGCCGAGACGCTCATCGAGAACCTCAGCCAGGAGCGCTGAGCGCGGGTCCACGCGGAGGGGTGCGCCGACCAGGGGGCGGCGCACCCCTCCGTCGTCATGACAGGGTGACGGACATGGACGACGAGGTCGGCAGCATCACGGACGTCCCCGGGGTGCGCGTGGGCCAGGTGCAGCGGGTCGGCGACGGGTGGCTGACCGGCGTGACCGTGGTGCTGCCCCCGCCGGGCACGGTCGGCGGGGTCGACGTGCGCGGCGGCGGACCCGGCACGCACGAGACCGACGCGCTCGACCCCCGCACGCTCGTCGCCACCGTCGACGCGGTCGTCCTCACCGGCGGCAGCGCCTACGGCCTCGTCACCGCCCACGGCGTGCAGCGCTGGTGCGCGGAGCAGGGGCGGGGGTTCCCCGTCGGCCCGCGGCCCGACGAGGTCGTGCCCATCGTCCCGGCCGCCGCCGTGTTCGACCTCGGCCGCGGCGGGCGGTTCACGGCCCACCCCGACGAGGCCATGGGCTACGCCGCCGCGGTCGCCGCCGGCGCGCAGCCCGAGCACGGGACGGTCGCGCGCGGCACGGTCGGCGCGGGCACGGGCGCGGCGATCGCCGGCGGCCGGTTCAAGGGCGGGGTGGGCACGGCGTCCGTCCGCGTCACGGTGGACGGGCCGCAGGGGCCGCGACCCGTCGTCGTCGGCGCCATCGCCGTCGTCAACGCGGCGGGGGCGCCGCGCGACGACGGTGCCGGCGCGAGGACCGCGGTCCCGGCCGCCGCGGCGGAGGCAGGAGGCGCGCTCGCCGCCGCACCCCTCAACACGACCATCGCCTGTGTCGTGACGGACGCGGCGCTCGACCCGGCGGAGACGTCCCGGACCGCGACCGCCGCGCACGCCGGCCTCGCACGGGCCCTCAACCCGGTGCACACCCTCGTCGACGGCGACACCGTCGTCGCCCTCGCCACCGGCGACGTCCCGCTGCCCGCACCGCGCCCGGAGCGGGTCGGTGCCCTCGTCGCCCTGCACGCCGCCGCGGCGCACGCGCTGGAGGCGGCCGTCCGCGACGCCGTGCGCTCGGCCACGCCCGTCCGGACGCCGGCCGTCGACCTGCCCGTGTGGCCGGGCGGTCCCGCCGTGGACCCCGGGAGGGGGACCGGCGGCGGGACCACCCCGGGTCACATGTCGCGGTAGCGGCGCGCGGCGCCGAGGGCCTCCTGCAACCCCGCGACGTCCAGGCGGACGCCGTAGCCGGGCGTGTCGCGCTGGATGCGCCAGCCCTCCGACAGCGGCTGGAGGGTCACGGTGTCGAAGCCGAGCTCGTGGATCAGCGCGGCGACCTGGCCGACCGCATCGGTGTCGTCCCCGGCGACGACCAGTGCACGGCGGCCCGCGGGCTCGTCGGGCTGGGCGTGCTCGAGCAGGTGCGAGGCCATGATGTGGTTGAAGGCCTTGACCACGCGGCTGCCGGGCAGGTGGGCCTGCAGCAGCTCCGCGGTGGTGGTGCTCTCGTCGTCGAGCTCGGCGATCTGGCCGTCGCGCTGCGGGTAGTAGTTGTTGGTGTCGACGACGACCTTGCCCACCAGCGGCTCGGCGGGCACGGACCCGATCGCCTTCAGCGGGATCGTCACGACGACGAGGTCGCCGGCGGCCGCCGCGTCCTGCGCCGTCGCCGCCCGGGCGCGCGGGCCGATGTCTGCGACGAGGTCCGCGAGCGTCTCCGGCCCGCGGGAGTTGGAGAGCACGACGTCGTACCCGTGCTGCGCGGAGAGCCGCGCGAGGGAGGAACCGATGTGGCCTGCGCCGATGAACCCGATCGTGGTCATGGCGGCCCCAACGTCACCCGACAGGGGTCGTGTTCCCGCAGGGTCGCGCCGCTACGGTCCCGGCATGGACCCGGTCCGGCCGGCTCGGCCGCTCGTCGTCGCCCACCGCGGCAGCTCCTCCGTCGCCCCGCAGAACACGCTCGCCGCGCTGGAGGCGGCGTGGCGCGCCGGCGCCGACCTGGTGGAGGTCGACGTGCAGCGCACGCGCGACGGCGCGGTCGTCGTGCTGCACGACGACGACGTCGACGCGACGACGGACGGCACCGGGGCGGTGGCCGACCTCGACCTGGCGCAGGTGCGCGCCCTCGACGCGGGGGCGTGGTTCTCGCCGGCGTACGCCGGGCAGCGGGTGCCGACGCTGGCGGAGGTGCTGGCCTTCCTGGCCGACCGGCCGGGCATCGGCCTGCTGCTCGAGGTCAAGGGCACGTGGGACGAGGACGCCGTGCGCGCGGTGACGGAGCCGGTCCTGGCGGCGGGGCTCGGCGGGCGGGTGCTCGTGCAGGGGTTCGACGAGGGGACCGTGGCGGCGCTCGCGGCGGTGGCACCCGGGCTGCCCCGCGCGCTGCTGGTGGCCGAGGTGCCCGACGACCTCGTCGAGCGGTGCCGGGCGCTGGGCGTCGTGGCGTGCAACCCCGGCGCGCTGGCGCTGGCCGCGCGGCCGGACCTCGTCGGGCGTCTGCAGGCGGAGGGGTGGCGCGTCATGGTCTGGACGCTCGACGAGCCCGAGGACTGGGCGGCCGCCGTCGCGCTCGGCGTCGACGCGGTCATCACCGACCGGCCGGACCGCCTGCGGGGCTGGCTGGAGGGGCGGGCGTCGTCGTCCTCCTGAGCCCCCGCCGAGGACCGGCGATCTCCCTGGGCGAAAACCCCTTGGCGTCCCCGCCCGACGGACGTACGGTCGAGGCACACGGAAGGGAGGTGGTCCTGAGGTGAATTCTCATAGGACGCGTGAGGTGGCTGCCCGCTAGTCGCCCGAGCACTCGGACGGATTGTCCCGATCCGCCGTGCCCCGCCGGACCGTTCCGGACGGGCGCAGCGAATCCCCGGCAGTCACCGCAGCCCGTGGGTGCCGTGGTCTCGTCCTCCACGGCAGGTCCCCGTCAGGGGAGCCGGCCCACGGGCTGTTGCCTGCCCGCGTGCGAGAGTGGGGCGCATGGCTCTGAAGACCCCCGCCCAGATCGAGGAGATGCGGCCGGCCGGACGGTTCGTCGCCTCCGTGCTGTCGTCGCTCCGGGACGTGGCCCGCGCCGGCATGACGCTGCAGGACCTCGACGACCACGCGCACCGCATGATCGACGCCGCCGGCGCCCGCTCGGTGTACCTGGGCTACCACCCGTCGTTCGGCGCCATGCCGTACCCGGGGGTGCTGTGCACGTCCGTCAACGACGCGGCCCTGCACGGCCTGCCGTCGGACCGCGTGCTCGAGGACGGCGACGTCCTGAGCATCGACTTCGCCGCGGAGCTGGGCGGTTGGGTCTGCGACTCCGCGCTGACGGTCCAGCTCGGCACGACGACGCCCGAGGCGCAGGAGCTCATCGCGACGACGGAGCGCGCGCTCGAGGCCGGCATCGCGGCGGCACGCGTCGGCGGGCACATGGGCGACGTCTCCGCGGCGATCGGCCGCGTCGGGCACGCGGGCCGCTACGGCATCAACACCGACTTCGGCGGCCACGGCGTCGGCCGGACGATGCACGAGGAGCCGCACGTCCCCAACGACGGCCGCCGCGGCTCGGGCATGCGGCTGAAGGCGGGGCTCGTCGTCGCCATCGAGCCCTGGTTCATGGCCGGCGGCCGCGACTACGTCATCGACCCCGACGGCTGGACGATCCGCTCCGCCGACGGGTCGCTCGCCGCGCACGCCGAGCACACCGTCGCGCTCACCCCGGAGGGGCCGCTCGTCCTCACCGCCCGCGACTGACGGCGTCGCGGGGCAGGATGGCCGGGTGACCAGCACCCCCGAGCCCTACCGCGTCATGACCGTCTGCACCGGCAACATCTGCCGCTCGCCCATGGCGGAGGTGGTCCTGCGCGAGCGGCTGCGGGAGGCGGGGCTGGCCGACCGGGTGCTCGTCGACTCGTCGGGCATCTCGGACGAGGAGAACGGCAACCCCGTCGACCGGCGCGCCCGCCAGGTGCTGCAGGCGCACGGGTACCCGGTGCTCGAGGGGCACCGCGCGCACGCGGTGGCCACCAGCGAGGTCGTGGAGCGGGACCTGCTCCTGGCCATGACGGCCCAGCACGTGAAGGCGCTGCGGCACCTGGCCGACCACGCCGGGGCCGAGACGACGAAGGTCCGCATGCTGCGCAGCTTCGACCCCGACGCCCCGCGCGTGGAGCCCGGCGGCCGCGAGTCCCGGCTCGACATCGCGGACCCCTGGTACGGCGGCATCGAGGACTTCGAGGTCACGCTGCAGGAGGTGGAGGCGGCCGCGGACGGCGTCGTGGCGTACGTGCGCTCGCAGCTCGAGGCGCGCGACGCGGGCGGCGGCGCCTGACCGTGGCGCCGCCGCCGCCGACGTCGCAGCCGGTCCCGCCGCCTGACCCGCTGCCCGCCTCCCGCCGGTCCCGGGTCCCGCCGTTCGCGGTCATGCAGATCGTGGCCGCGGCCAACGAGCGCCGGGCGGCCGGCGCCGACGTGCTGTCCCTGTGCGTGGGGGAGCCGGCCGGCGGCGCGCCCGCGGTGGTCCGGCGGCGGGCGGCGGAGCTCGTCGAGCACGCGGACCTCGGCTACACGGAGGCGGCGGGCCTGCCCGCCCTGCGCCACGCGATCGCCGGCCACTACGCGCGCTGGTACGGGCTGGACCTCGACCCGCGCTGGGTGGTCGTGACGACGGGCTCGTCGGGCGCGTTCGTCCTGGCGTTCCTCGCGGCCTTCGAGCACGGCGACCGGGTGGCGCTCGCGCGGCCCGGCTACCCGGCCTACGCGAACATCCTGCGGGCGCTCGGCTGCGAGGTCGTCGACCTGCCGTGCGGCGCCGCGCAGCGCTACCAGCCGACGACGGCCCAGCTCGACGCGCTGGACCGCCCGCCCGCCGGCCTGCTCGTCGCCAGCCCCGCCAACCCCACGGGCACGATGCTCGACGCGGCCGCGCTCGACGCGCTGGCGGCGTGGTCGGCCGCGCACGGCACCCGGCTCATCAGCGACGAGATCTACCACGGCCTCACCTACGCGGGCCCTGACGGCCGCCGCCCCCCGCTCACCACGGCGGCCCGCCACCCGGACGCCGTCGTCGTGTCGTCCTTCTCGAAGTACTGGGCGATGACGGGCTGGCGGCTGGGCTGGCTCGTCCTGCCCGACGCGCTCGTCGACGCCGTGGACGCGCTCGCGGGCAACATCGCGCTCTCCCCGCCCGCCCTGCCGCAGCACGCGGCCCTGGCCGCCTTCAGCGAGGAGGCGTACGCGGCGGCGGAGGCGGCGGTGGCGCGGTACGCCGACGCCCGGGCGCTGCTGCTGGACCGGCTGCCGGCCCTGGGCTGGTCGCACGTCGCACCCGCGGACGGCGCGTTCTACCTGTACGCGGACGTCTCCGCCTCGGGCCTGGACTCCGTGACGTGGTGCGCCCGGCTGCTCGACGAGGCCGGCGTCGCCCTCACGCCCGGCACGGACTTCGACCCGGCGGACGGCCACCGGTGGGTGCGGCTGTCCTTCGCCGTCGCGCCGGAGGTGCTGTCCGCGGCGCTCGACCGCATCGAGGCGTGGCAGGCGACGATCGGCGTGGCTCCCGACACCGGCACGACCCCGTAGGTTCTGCGCCGTGGACGTGGCGGTGCTGGGGGCGACGGGGGACGTCGGGCGGCAGGTCTGCACGCAGCTCGTCGAGCGGCGCGTGCTGCCGACGAGCTCGCGGCTGCAGCTCGTCGGGCGGGCCGACGGGCACTCCGGCCGGGCCACGCACGGCCTGCGCGCGGACCTCGTCGACGCCTACGACGAGCACGCCCCGCTCATCGACGTCGCCCTGACGCCCGAGGAGGTCGTCGCGGACGTCGTCGTCGTGTGCGCGGGCAGCACCGCACCCGCCCGTCCCGACGCCTCCACGGACCGCGGCGCGCTGGCCGCCGGGAACGCCGCGGTCTTCGCCGCCTACGCCGACGCGCTCGCGGCGCACGGCTCGGGCAGCGAGGTCGTCGTCGTCGTCTCCAACCCGGTCGAGCTGGGCGTCGCCGTGATGGCCGAGCGCCTGGGCCGGCACCGGGTGGTCGGCATGGGCGCGTGGCTCGACACGCTGCGGTTCCGCCGGGAGGTGGCCGTGTCCCTCGGCGTGCGTCGGCACCGGGTGACGGGGTTCGTGGCCGGGCAGCACGGCGACGACCTCGTGCCGCTGTGGTCGACCGTGCGGGTGAGCGGGCTGGACCTGGCCGAGCGGCGGCGGGCGGTGGACGGGCTGCGGCGCGGGCGGACGCTGGCGACCTTCGGCGCGGAGGTCACCGCGGCGCAGGCCGAGCTCTCGTCGCTGGTGCTCGACGACGTCGAGGCGGCCTTCGCCCGCATCGACAGCTACCCGCCGGACCTGCGCGTCGTCACCCGTCCGTCGCTGACGCACCGCAGCGGCGCCAAGACCGCGGCCGGGACCGCCAGCGCGACGATCGACCTCGTGGAGACGGTGCTCGACGGGCGGGACATCGTCGTCGCCGGGCAGGTAACGCTCGACGGGGAGACGATCGCGGGCCGGGAGCGGCACGGGGTGCTCGGTGTGCCCGTCGTCCTCGGCCCGGAGGGCTGGTCGCGCGTCCTGCTCGACGACCTGCCGCCCGACGAGGCCACGCGCCTGGACGAGGTCGCCGACCGGATCGCGGCCGTCACCGCGCCCTGGCTCGCCGCGGGTGCCCGGTGAGCGCGCCCGACGAGGGCCGCGCGCCCCTGGCCGCCGAGGACGAGGAGCGCTGGGTCGCCTACGTCCGCGCCGACCACCGCACGGGCACCGTCGCGGCGCTCGCCGGGGTCTTCGCCACCCGCGGGGTCAACTTCGACTCCCTGGCCGGGTCGCCGGGCTCCCGGGTGCCGGCGGCGGACGGCACGGTCGAGCCGGGCCTCGTCGTCGTCACGTTCTGGGCCACTCCGCGTCGTCAGCGGCTGCTCACCCGCAGCGTCGAGCGCCTCGCGGCCGTCCGGAGGGTGCAGGTCCGCAGCGCGGGCCATCCGGACGTGCGGGCGGCGGCGGTCGTCCGCCTGCCCGCCCGGTCGACGTTCCGGCCGCCCGACGACTCCGCGGTGCGCTGGACGGGGGAGCCGCAGGGCCAGGGACCGCTGCTCGTCGAGGGTCGGTTGGCCGACGTCGAGGCGGTGCTGGACGCCGCAGAGGCGGCGGGCGCGGTGGCCTCCGCCGTCGTCCTGGAACCCTTGCCCCCCGCCGAGCTGATGGCGGAGGCGAGCACCTCGATCCTCGACGAGGTGCATGACGGAGCTGGTGGACGAGCCGGGGGCGGCCTGCCCTTCCGCGATGCGGCGGAGGCGGTGCGCGAGGACCGTGATCGTCGTTGACGCGAGCTCGTCGCGGGTCCTCTCGTCGATGTCGAGGTGCTTCTCGATGCCGCCGGCGGTGGTCGGGGCCTCACGCTGTCGGTCCAGCTCCGCGTACTTCGTGCGTCGCTGAGTTGGATGTCGCGATATGCAGACGTGCCGTTGGCGACCGGATATCCTGACGCACGGCAGGCAACGGTACGGTCACAGGAGGGCGTCGTGGAGGAGCCGCGCAGAGCCGGCTGGGCCTACGTCGCGACGCCCGAGCAGCTCGGGCGCTGGCTGCGCGAGCAGCGCGAGTCCCTCGAGCTGACCCAGGAGCAGCTCGCCGACGAGCTGGGCATCACGCGCCAGTACCTGCACGAGATCGAGAGCGGCAAGCCCAGCCTGTACACGTCGCGCCTGTTCTCGCTGCTACGCCTGCTCGGCGCGCGGTTGAAGGTCGAGGGGCGCAACGGGTGAGCCCAGCGCTCGACGCATGGCTGTACGGGACCCACGTCGCCACCTTCAGCCCCGCCGCCGGACGCTCCAGCCCCGGCGTGCGGATGACCTGGGCGTCCGAGGCGGCGGAGCGGTGGGGCGACGGATCGGTCGTGCTGTCCCACCTCCTGCCGACCGGTGCCGACCCCCACCGGTCAAGTCCTGGGTAGTGGTGTAGCGGTTCGGCGTGATCCTGGTGTTGTTCAGGCGGTCAGGGCCAGGGTGTTGTCGGTGGTGTTGATCTGCGGGTTCGGGTCGGGGAGGGCCTGGAGGCGGGCCTTGGCCAGGACGTCGAGGGCGAAGTAGCGGCGGCCTTCGGCCCATTCGTCGTGCTGTTCGGCTAGGACGGCGCCGACGAGCCGGGTGACGGCGTTGCGGTCGGGGAAGATGCCGACGACGTCGGTGCGGCGGCGGATCTCGCGGTTGAGCCGCTCGTTGGGGTTGTTGGACCAGATCTGGCGCCAGATCTCCTTGGGGAACGCGGTGAACGCCAGCACGTCGGCGCGTGCGGCGTCCAGGTGCTCATGGACCTGCGGGAGCTTGTCGGCGACGGCGTCGAGCAGCTTGTCGAACTGGGCGTTGACCTGGTCCTTGTCGGGCTGGTCGTAGACCGAGTGCAGCATCGCCTTGACTGCTGGCCACGAGCTCTTCGGGCATGCGCCCATCAGGTTCGCTGCGTAGTGGGTGCGGCACCGCTGCCAGGACGCTGCGGGCAAGGTGGCCCCGATCGCGGCGACCAGCCCGGCGTGGGCGTCGGAGGTCACCAGCTTCACGCCGGTCAGGCCCCGGGCGGTCAGGTCCCGGAAGAACGCCAGCCACCCGGCGCCGTCCTCGGCGGTCGAGACGTCGATGCCGAGGATCTCCCGGTGCCCGTCGTTGTTGACCCCGGTGGCGACCAGCACCACCGCGTTGACGACCCGCCCGTCCTCGCGGACCTTCATCGTCAACGCGTCCGCAGCCACGAACGTGTACGGGCCGGCGTCCAGGGGCCGGTCCCGGAACGCCGTGACCTGCGCGTCCAGGTCCTTGGACATCTCGCTGACCTGCGAGCGGGACAGCCCGGTGATGCCCAGGGACTGCACGAGCTTGTCCATGCGGCGCGTCGAGACGCCCAGCAGGTAGCACGTCGCCACGACGCTGATCAGAGCCTTCTCCGCCCGGCGCCGCCGGTCCAGCAACCACTCGGGGAAGTAGGACCCGGTGCGCAGCTTGGGCACCGCCACCTCGATCGTCCCGACCCGGGTGTCCAGGTCCCGGTGCCGGTACCCGTTGCGGCGGTTGACCCGGTCCTGGCTGCGCTGGCCCCACTCGGCGCCGCACACCGCGTCGGCATCCGCCGAGAGCAGCACGTCGATGAACGTGCTCAGCAGGTGACGCATCAGATCTGGGGAAGCCTGCTCCAGGTGCTCGTGCAAGAACCGGGCAGGGTCGATACTCGTCGGTGCGGTCATCGTGTTGCTCCACTTCGAGAGTGCTGTGAGAGGTTCACTCGAAGGGTCACGCGGTGACCGCGTCCTCGTCTACGACGACGCGCCCACCGGGCTACCGGTACACCACTCTGCTGGACTCAACTGGCGTTCTCAAACGCGCTTGCAGCGGCTGAGCATCGTGGCGATGCGGCTGTTCCACGTCCAGCGATGGCTAGCGTGGACCAGCCGTCTAGCAGCGTCGCCCGGAAGGCACCGAGATCGCGGCCGCTGTGGTCGGCCGAGGGCGCGGCGCGGGAGGGGCCGTTCACGTGAACGTGAGGCGCACGTCGGGAACCCCATCGATACCGCTACACGGCGCGTCGGCAGCCAATGTCGCCTCAGCCGCTCGACACCGACTCCGGACGCTACTCCTCGACATGGCCTCGCGTGCTGCAGCGGTCGGAGTTGCCCGGCGGTGGTCGCTCTTTCAAGTCGCTCGTCTCCTGCACGTGCTGCGCTGCTCGTACCGGACTCTCGACCTCGACTGGCACTGATGCGAGTGCGGCAGCGGGTCTTCCGTCCACGCAAACCTCGTCCTCCTCCATGTCGCGTTCCACGTGAAACATCTCCTTCCATCGCCGGCAGGGCGAGGGCGTGCTGCGGGGCCTGGTCTCCCGGCGGCCACGAACGATCGCCGACGAGCAAGTCGCTCTCCAGTCCGATCGGTGCCGCTCACGCCCGGGCTCATACCTGCCGCTCCAGGAGGCCAGAAGCTAAGGGGCGCCGGGGCGGGAAGGGTCAAGCCCGCAGCAGGTGGTCTTCGCCCTTCGGGATGATGGAGCACGGGCCGTGCCTGCGCGGCGACGGCAGCGGGCACATGCGTCGAGGCCGGCAGGGAGCGCCGAGACGGAGGACGCTCAAGCGCCCACCCGACGTCCACGACGTGCTCGGCGACGGCGTCGGGACGAACTGCTCCACGACGACGCCGGGACGACCTGCTCGGCGACGATATCGGCGCGCCCTGTTCGGCGACGGACGGAGCGCTCGGTCACGGCGGGATGCACCTGCTGACAGGACCTCCGCGCGCATCGGTACGACGTCCGACCCGACCTGTACCGGCGCGCCGCCCACCGCGGCGACTCGTTGGTGCGTGCTTCTTCTCGCCCTCGCGTAAGAAGATGGTGACGCCGTCGACAGCCATGTCGGTGCGTATGGCGTCGACCAGCATCCCCTCGTCCACGCTGCCGACGGGCCCCTCGACAGTGGGGAACGCGAAATCCAGCGCGTCCTCCTCGGTGACGACGTGCCGCACGAGCGGGCGGCAAGAGAGCGACGAGCTTGTACGGCGCGCCGCGGGTCCGCTGAGCTAGGTCCCGTGGACGAGCTCTGTCCGCTCCGCGTCGTTCTCGCGCCCGCGTGCTCACCCGGCGCCCCGAGATGGACCGCGCGCCTCGCATCAAGGCGTCGCCGCAGATTTCCGCATCGGCCGCTCGGCTGGAAAAGCGTTCCACGTGAAACATCGCGGTACCGCCCGGTGGACGGTGGGGCCACGGTGCAGCCTCACTCAGGGGAGCCGACGCAGCGCCGTACTGCACCGGATGCAGGAACCTCGTGCGAGCCGTTCGACATCGACCCGCGTCCCCGTGGGCGATCGAGCACCGATCCTCGCGATCCGACCGCGTCCGACCGTGCGTGCACGGCCGCGAGGTCTCCTCGCGCAGGCCCGTTCACCACACGCGAAGGAGCGGAGCTTCGACGGACGAACGTCGGCGCGACCGTTTCGAGGCCGGCTTGCGCCTGTCACCGCTGCGCGGGGTCTGCAGATGATGGCACCGTGCGAGTCGCCCCTGCAGCCCTTCCTGGCGCAGCACTGCACGTCGTGCGCGTCCCTGCTTGTCTACCTCCACCTCTCGTCACCGGGAGGGCGCCGCCAGCGCGGTCCACTGTTGCGACTCCTGCGGGTCACGTCCTCGAGCGGTGACGGCCACTGCCACGAGCTCTCCCACGCGGTCAGGGTCGCTCGTCCGGCTGTCGCACCGCACACCACGAGGCTCGGAAGACGCGGGGCACGACCTGGACGGACGATCGCACGGAGCCCTTCGCGTGCGGCCGGCCGCCCTCCGCCGTCCTCGCCATATGCGAGGGCGAGGAGCGCCGAGCGGGTGCCACGGTCCGACGTCCGCGAGCTCGATCTGCGAGCGACCTGTTCAACCGTGTCTCCGCAGCCCGTTCGGCGGGTGCGTGGTTGTGCGACCGGTCTGGTGCACGAGGACGTCGTCGGTGCCGACCGCTACCGCCGACGACAAGCAACGCGATGACGGCCCTGAGGCGGAAGACCGATCGTGGCGAACGGCAGTGTCGGTCGGCACGTTTCACGTGGAACAGGTGGCCGTCCGGGCCGTGCCGCGATCGATGGGCCCTGTTCGCGGGACGGGCCCGATTGCTACGCGGCGGTGTTTCACGTGGAACGACGGCTCCGCATGCAACAGCCACGGTGACGACGCACTTCTGCCTCCAGCCAGCCGTGACCCTGTCTACTGGGCTCGTCAGGACGCTTCCAGCGCAGCCTGCGGCGTGGCTTGCGCAGGAGCGTGCTGGTCACGCTCAGGTTCGCGGCTCTGCATCAGCTCCCACAGGTCGTCGAGAGACAGCTCGACGACCGTGGCCACTGCCGCCACCGTGGAGAACGCCGGCGTGGCGACACGGCCCGACTCGATCTTGCGCACCGTCTCGGGCGACAGCCGCGCGGCGAGCGCCACCTCCAGGATCGACCGACTGCCTCGCGCAGCTCGGAGAGCGGCACCGAGACGGCGACCGCGCTCCACGTCGGCAGGAGTCAGGGGCAGACGGACCATGGCGATCACACTACTGCCGGGATACATTGACCGGTATACCTATCGGGGGGCGTGATGATCGAGCTGTTGAACGACGACGAGCTGCACAGGGTTCGCGCGACCGGACATCTGGTCGCCGACATCCTGCAGGACCTCCGGGGCCGGAGCGTTCCGGGCACCAACCTGCTCCAGATCGACCGGTGGGCCCGGGAGGCGATCGAGGCAGCAGGGGCCGTGTCCTGCTACGTCGACTACGCACCCTCCTTCGGCAGGGGCCCGTTCGGGCACTACATCTGCACCTCCCTCAACGACGCCGTCCTCCACGGCCGGCCGCACGACGAGGTCCTGCACGACGGGGACCTCCTCTCCCTCGACCTCGCGGTCTCGCTGCAGGGCGTCGTCGCGGACTCGGCCATCAGCTTCGTCGTGGGGGACCGTCGGCCGCCGGGCTCCCCGGAGCTCATCGCCGCCACGGAGCAGGCGCTCACCGCAGGCATCGCCGCTGCCGGGCCGGGTGCGCACGTCGGCGACATCGCCCACGCCATCGGCACGGTCCTGCAGGGCGCCGGCTACCGCGTCAACACGCAGTTCGGCGGCCACGGCGTCGGCTCGACCATGCACCAGGACCCGCACGTCCCCAACGCCGGTCGCCCGGGCCGGGGCTACCGGCTGCGCCCGGGCCTGCTGCTCGCCATCGAGCCGTGGGTGATGGCCGACACGGACGAGCTCGTCACCGACGAGGACGGATGGACCCTCCGGAGCGCGACCGGGTCCCGCACGGCCCACAGCGAGCACACCGTCGCGATCACCGAGGACGGGGTGGAGGTCCTGACGCTGCCGACACCCGCGTGACGCGCCGCCGTGCACGCGCCGGGAACACCAGGACCGGATGCGTCGTGTCGGAGCGGGCCGATCCCTGGATCAACCGCGGCGTCGTCGGGCCTTGCGCTGCCCGGCGACGCCGCCGCGGACGGGCGGCGCCACGGCACGCTCCCGTACCACCGTGACGACCCGCGTCGACTCGACGCCCTCCACGGTCCCCACGGTGTGCACGGCGGGCACGCCCGCGCCCCACGCTCGCCCGGTGTCGCTGGACGCCCCGATCTCCTCCTCGGCCCGGGCGCCCTTGAGGGCGACGAGCTCCCCACCGACGCGCAGCAGCGGCATCGCCCAGCCGTACAGAACGTCGAGCGCCGCCACGGCGCGGACCGTGACGGCGTCGGCCGAGAACGTCCCGACGACCTCTTCCGCGCGGCCCCGGTGCACCTCGACGTTGTCGAGGCCGAGGGTCCGGACGACCTCGCCGAGCCACTCGGTGCGCCGCAGCATCGGCTCGAGCAGGACCACCCGGGCCTCCGGTCGCATCGCCGCAGCGACGACCCCCGGCATGCCGGCCCCCGACCCGAGGTCGACGATCGTGCCGACGGCCGGCAGGAACGGCACGACCGCCGCCGAGTTGAGCAGGTGCCGCTCCCACAGGCGACCCACCTCGCGCGGTCCGACCAGACCCCGCAGCACGCCCTCGCCCTGCAGCATCCGGTGGAACCCGGACACGGCCGGCCACGCCGGACCGAAGAAGCCCGGCAGCCGGGGGTCGTCGGTCAGGGGGTCCGTGGCCGCCGCGGCCCCACCGTCCCCGCTGGGCGCGCGATGCTCCTCCATCGTCAGGCCGGCCGGACCACCACGTGGCGGTTCGGCTCGATCCCGTCCGAGTCGCTGACGAGGCCGGAGGCGGCGACGACGTCGTGCACCACCTTGCGCTCGTACGCGTTCATCGGCTCGAGCGCGAGCGACGCCCCGGTCGAGCGGACCTTCGCGATCGCCTCCTCGGCCACCGCCGTCAGGGCCGTCCGCCGGCCCGCCCGGTAGCCGGCGACGTCCAGCATGAGACGGCTGCGCTCGCCGGTCTTGGCCTGGACGGCCAGACGGGTGAGCTCCTGGAGCGCGTCGAGGACCTCGCCGTCGCGGCCCGCCAGGGTGCGCAGGCGGCGGTCGGCCGGGTCCTCCGAGACGATCGCCACGGCGGCGCGCCCGTGCTCGACGTCGATGTCGATGTCCCCGTCGAGGTCGGCGATGTCGAGGAGCTCCTCGAGGTAGTCCGCCGCGATCTCGCCCTCCTCCTCGAGCCGGCTCGTGCCGGTGCCGGCCTCGGGGACCTCGGGCTGCGTCGTCGTCATCGTCGTGTCTCCGTTCGTCGTGCTGCCGGGTCGTCCCGGCGGAGGTCGGGTGGGGACGCCGTCCCCTGCGCGCTCCCGTGACGGGAGGCACCGCGACGGGCGGCGACGCCGCCCCGTCGCCTCAGTCCGTCTGGCTCTGACCGGGCCCGCGCCCGGACGGACCCGCGTCGCCCGCGGGGCGCGGTCGCGGCGTGCGCTGACCCTGGCCGGGCGGCCGCTTGCGCGGCTGGCCGGAGGCCGACGCGCCCGACCCCGGGCGTGCGGCCGACGACCCGCCGGACGCCTTCGTCGAACCTGCTCCGCCGCCCCCCGGCGCCCCCGCCTGACCGGCCGGACGCGGGCGCGGGGTGCCACCGGTCGCGGACCCGCCCGACGAGCCCGCCGGCCGCGGCCGGGGGGTGCCGGTGCCGGCGGCACCGCCCGGACGGGCGGCGCGGTCCTTGCGCTTGGGCTGCTCGCGCTGGCCGCGCGGCTTGTCCTCGACGACGACGCCGGCGGCCGGCGGCTCCTCGAGCGGGAGCCCCTTGGCCGCGCGCTTGCGGGCCTGCCGCTCCTTGAGCGCCCGCTCCGCCTGCGACCCCGGCGCCGGCATCTTGCGGATCGTGTAGAACTGCTGGCCCATCGACCACAGGTTCGTCGTCGTCCAGTAGACGAGCACGCCGATGGGGAAGTTGATGCCCGAGACGGCGAAGATGATGGGCATCAGGTACAGCAGCATCTTCTGCTGCTGCGCCATCGGGCCCTCGAGCGCCGTGGGCGGCATGTTCTTCATCGTGAGCTGGCGCTGCGTGAGGAACGTCGTGGCCGACATCGCGAGGATGAGCACCACCGTCACGATGCGGGTGCTGACGTTGTCGCCGGCCAGCGTGAACGTGCCCGACAGCGGGGCGCCGAAGATCGTCGCCGCCTCCGCCTGCGAGGCGAGGTCCCGGGTGAGGGCACCGATGCCGTCACGCCCGTTGACCTGCCCGCCCTCGGAGAGGAGCTTGAGCGAGTTCAGCACCCGGAAGAGCGCGAAGAAGATGGGGGACTGCGCGAGGATCGGCAGGCACGAGGAGAACGGGTTCGTCCCGTGCTTGCGATAGAGCTCCATCGTCTCGCGGGTCATGGCCTCGCGGGACGCCTGGTCCGTCTTCCCCTTGTACTTCTTCTGGATCGCCTGCAGCTCCGGCGAGAGCATCTGCAGCCCACGCGACGCCTTGATCTGCTTGAAGAACAGCGGGATCAGGATGATCCGCATGACGATCACGAGCCCGACGATGGACAGCACCCAGGAGGCGCCCCCGGTCTCGGACAGCCCCAGCGCCGTGAACAGCGTGTGGAACTGGACCATCGTCCAGGCCACGGCCAGCATGATCGGCCAGAGCAGCGCGTCGAACCAGTCCATCTCGGAGGTACTCCTCGGTCGGTGTCAGTGCCCGGCGTGCACGTGCGGGAGACCCGCGGACGAGCGGCCGGTAGGAGCAGGAGAGCGCGTGGCGCTCGACGTGGGCGACGGCGTGGAGCCCGGGACGGTGTCCCACGCATCCGACGTCCCGCGGGCCTCGGTGGTTCCCGGCACGTCGTCGACACCGCCGGCCGCCCACGGGTGGCACCGGCCGAGCCGTCGGACCGCGAGCCACCCGCCGCGCAGGAGCCCGTGCCGTTCCAGCGCCACCACGGCGTACGACGAGCACGACGGGTGATAGCGGCAGGACGGCGGCGTCATCGGCGAGACGAGGAGCTGGTAGGCGCGCACGACGAGGACGAGCAGCCGCACGAGCACCCGGGCGGGGACCCGCACCAGACGCCGGAGCGCCCCGTCGGTCGCAGCCGTCACGACGTCACCGCCGGCGCACGTCGGCCGCGACCACCCGTCGTCCCCTCCGCGGCCCGGCGTCGCGCCGTCCGCAGGCCGCCGTCCAGGTCCGACGCGAGGTCGGCGGAGGAGGCCGCCGCCGCGGGCGCCAGGGCCCGCACCACGACGCGCGCGTCCGCCGGCAGGTCGCCGAGCCGGTCGCGGACGAGGGCCCGCAACCGCCGCTTCACCCGGTTGCGCACGACCGCGTTCCCCACGGCCCTGGACACGACGAGACCGACCACCGGGCCCTGCGGCCCGAGGTCGGTCGTCGTCAGGTGGACCACCAGCGTGGTCCGGCCACCGCGCGCCCCCCGGCGCACCGTCTGCTCGAAGTCGGCAGAGCGGCGCATCCGGTGCGGGGCGGGCAGCACCGGGGTGGGTCAGGCCGAGAGCTCGTCGCGACCCTTGCGACGACGGGCCGCGAGGATGGCGCGGCCCGCGCGGGTCCGCATCCGCAGGCGGAAGCCGTGCGTCTTGGCGCGGCGCCGGTTGTTCGGCTGGAACGTGCGCTTGCTCACGAGGTACTCCACTGCTCCGAAGGTGCCGGCCGCGGCCGGAGGGCGTCGTGCCTCGCGAGACCGCTCCTCGGACGCCCGGCGCCGCGACGATCACGTCGGCGGAGCGGTGCGCGGGCGTCAGGGCACGCCAGCAGGAGCCACTTTCGAGGCTGGGCCACGTTACGCCGCGGCCGCGTGCCGGGTCAAACCACCACGGCCTACCACGCGCCCGGGTGACCTCCACGCCGACACGCCGGATCGGGTGCAAGTCGCCGGGCGGAACGGCCCCCGGCGCCCCGACGGGCCGTTACGATCATCGCTCGTCGCTGCCCGCCCCGGCGGGACGGGGCGCACCGGTCCTGCCGGTGCCGGCCACCGTGCGGCACCTGCCCGGGGAGGGTCTGTCCCCCCGAGCGCTCGTGTGGTACGCGCGTTCCGCACAGGTGTGGACAACTGTGTGGACAGGCGACCGCGTGCGAGACTCCGGCACCGGACGGACCGAGACCGAGGGTAGGGCGTTGGCACAGGCGGACGAGAGCACGGCGGTGTGGCGGCAGGCCGTCGACCTGCTGGAACGCAGCCAGGACGTCACCCAGCGGCAGCTGGCGTTCGTCCGTCTCGCGCGGCCCCTCGGGCTCCTCGACGGCACCATGCTGCTCGCCGTCCCCAACGAGCTGACGAAGGACTTCCTCGAGACGCGCACCCGCGGCGAGGTGGTCGCGGCGCTCGTGGACGTGCTCGGCCGCGAGGCCCGGATCGCCGTCACGGTCGACGACTCCATGCCCGACGACCCCGCGCCCACCCCCACGCAGACCACCGCCCCCCTCGACGGCGACGACGGCGGTGCGTACGGGAACGGGCGGGCGGACGGCTACGGCGGCGACCGCTACGCGGACGGCTACGACCTGCGCCGGGGCGACGGCTCCCGACCCGACGGTGCCCGTGGCGACGGACCCCGCGCGGACGGACGGGTCGGCACGCGACCCGGTGGGCGGACCGAGACCTACCCCGACGGCCGGACCGCGCTCGACGGCCACGGACGTCCCGACGGCGACGGCTACCGGGAGCACGACGCGTACCGCGGCGACGCCGCCTTCGACCCCGCCCCCCGCGCGCGTCCGCCGGCGCTGGCCGCCGGGCCCGGCCGGCCCGCGGACAACGGCCGGCTCAACCCCAAGTACACGTTCGAGACGTTCGTGCCGGGGTCGTCCAACCGCTTCGCCCACGCGGCCGCCGTCGCGGTCGCGGAGGCGCCCGCCAAGGCCTACAACCCGCTGTTCATCTACGGGGACTCGGGCCTGGGCAAGACGCACCTGCTGCACGCCATCGGCCACTACGCCCAGGCGCTCTACCCCAGCGTGCGCGTGCGGTTCGTCAACTCGGAGGAGTTCACGAACGACTTCATCAACTCCATCGGCGAGGGCAAGGCCGGCGCGTTCCAGCGCCGCTACCGCGAGGTGGACGTCCTCCTCATCGACGACATCCAGTTCCTGCAGGGCAAGGAACAGACGATGGAGGAGTTCTTCCACACGTTCAACACCCTGCACAACGCGAACAAGCAGGTCGTCATCACCTCCGACCTGCCGCCGAAGCAGCTCAACGGCTTCGAGGACCGCATGCGCTCCCGCTTCGAGTGGGGGCTCATCACGGACGTGCAGCCGCCGGACCTCGAGACGCGCATCGCCATCCTGCGCAAGAAGGCGACGAGCGAGTCCCTGCAGTCGCCCGACGACGTCGTCGAGTACATCGCCTCGCGCATCTCCACCAACATCCGCGAGCTCGAGGGCGCGCTCATCCGGGTGACCGCGTTCGCCAACCTCAACCGCCAGCAGGTGGACCTGTCGCTGGCGGAGATCGTCCTGCGGGACCTCATCAGCGACGAGCAGACGCCGGAGATCACCGCGGCGACGGTCATCGGCCAGACGGCGGCGTACTTCAGCCTGTCCATCGACGAGCTGTGCGGGACCTCCCGCTCGCGGGTCCTCGTCAACGCCCGTCAGATCGCCATGTACCTGTGCCGCGAGCTCACGGACATGTCCCTGCCGAAGATCGGGCAGGCGTTCGGCGGTCGGGACCACACCACGGTCATGCACGCCAACCGCAAGATCCGCGAGCTCATGGCGGAGCGTCGGTCCATCTACAACCAGGTGACCGAGCTGACGAACCGCATCAAGCAGCAGCAGCGCGCCTGAGGCGCGCGCCTCCCCACCCCCGTTGTCCACACCTGTCCACAGGCTCCTGTGGATAGGAGCGACGTATCCGACGACGGCCCGCGTGCCCTCCCCGTGTCGAGCCCTCCTCGTCGACCCCCCGGCCCCGCCGGTGCTCCGGCCTCCGGATCACGCTCTGATCACGGGCGACACCCGACGCCGGCCCTCGACCGGGTGTCCACGCAGGACAGGTCCGACGATCCGGGCACACCGGACAGCCGTCCACAGGTCACCTGCCGGTCACGCGACGTTCGTCCACCGGTCGAAGGACGCATGGGACGACTGCCCACACCTGTGCACCGTGCTGTGGACAGAGGTGGACGACACGCGACGGCCCTGTGGACAGCGCGGTCGGCCGTCGTGGACGCACCAGGACGGCACGAGCGCCGTCCACACCCGTCCACCGCTGCACCCAGGCCGCGCACACCGGCGAACCACACGTCCGCGGCCACTCCGACCTGCACCGACGCCTCGTCGCCCACAAGGTGCACACCCGCGATGACGACGAAGAGACCTCTCTCCACGGGGCGATGGGACACCGGCGAAGGGCGGACGGCGGCAGGGTCGGGGCCGACCGGCGGAGGTCCCGGCTCGCGTAAGGTTCGCCCGGACGACGGCCGGTCTGGCGGAGGGGTGTGGCATGAGGTTCCGGGTGGAACGAGACGTCCTGGCCGAGGCCGTGACGTGGACGGCGCGCAGCCTCCCCACGCGCCCGCCCGTCCCGGTGCTGGCGGGCGTCCGCATCGAGGCCGACACGACCGGCACGTTGCAGCTCTCGTCGTTCGACTACGAGGTCTCCGCCCGCTCCCAGGTGCCCGCCGACGTCAGCGAGGCGGGCACGGTCCTGGTCTCCGGCCGGCTCCTGGCCGAGATCAGCCGCGCGTTGCCCGGCAAGCCCGTCGACGTGGTGCTCGAGGGCACGAAGGTGACGCTCACCTGCGGCGCCTCGCGGTTCACCCTCCTGACGATGCCCGTCGAGGACTACCCCGCGCTGCCGGCCCTGCCCGCGACGAGCGGCACGGTCGACGGCGACGAGCTCACGCACGCGGTGGCCCAGGTCTCCGTCGCCGCCAGCCGGGACGACACCCTGCCGCTGCTCACCGGGGTCCGGGTCGAGATCGAGGGCGAGCGCGTGACGCTGCTGGCCACCGACCGGTACCGGCTGGCCCTGCGCGAGATGACGTGGAAGCCCGCACGGCCCGACCTGTCGACGGTCGCGCTCGTGCGCGCCCGGACGCTGTCCGACGCGGCGAAGTCCCTCGGCGGCGGCGGGACGGTCACGATCGGCCTCTCGTCGGGCGCGGGGGTGGACCTCATCGGCTTCGAGGCCGGCGGCCGCCAGACGACGAGCCTCCTCGTCGACGGCGACTACCCCGCCGTGCGGCGCCTCTTCCCCGACGAGACACCCATCCACGCCGTGGTGGCCACGCACGCCCTGGCGGAGGCCGCCCGGCGCGTGGCCCTCGTCGCCGAGCGCAACACGCCCATCCGCCTCGCGTTCAGCCAGGGCCAGGTCGTCCTCGACGCCGGCCAGGGCGACGACGCGCAGGCGTCGGAGGCGCTCGAGGCCACGCTCGTCGGCGACGACATCACCGTGGCGTTCAACCCGCAGTTCCTGCAGGACGGCCTCGGCGCCCTGAGCACGCCCTTCGTGCGGCTCTCCTTCACGCACCCGAACAAGCCCGTGGAGTTCACGGGCCAGGACAGCATCGACGGCGAGGACTCCCAGGAGTACCGGTACCTGCTGGTGCCGATCCGCTTCGCCGGCTGAGCCGCTCGACCCGTCCCGCACGCCGCCCACGGCCGCGCCGCCCGCTCGCCGGGCGCCGCACCGCGCGGCACAGTGGGACGGCCACCCACCACTGGAGGACGAACGAGCATGCACATCGGTCTGGTCGGCCTGGGCAAGATGGGCGCGAACATGCGCACGCGCCTGCGCAACGCGGGCATCGAGGTGACGGGGTACGACCGCAACCCCGACGTCACGGACGTGCCCTCCCTCGAGGAGCTCGTCGCGGCCCTGCCGGCCGGTGAGCGCGTCGTCTGGGTGATGGTCCCCGCCGGCAAGGTGACCCACGCCGTGATCGAGGACCTCGCCGGCCTGCTCACCGCGGGCGACGTGGTCATCGACGGCGGGAACTCCTACTACGTCGACGACAAGCCGCACGCGGAGCTGCTCGGCCGCACGGGTGTCGGCTTCATCGACGCCGGCGTGTCCGGTGGCGTGTGGGGCCTGGAGAACGGGTACGGCCTCATGGTCGGCGGCGAGCCGGAGCTCGTGGAGAAGGCCATGCCGGTCTTCGACGCGCTGCGCCCCGAGGGCCCGCGCGCGGAGGGCTTCGTGCACGCGGGGACCGTCGGCGCCGGTCACTTCGCCAAGATGGTCCACAACGGCATCGAGTACGGCCTCATGCAGGCGTACGCCGAGGGCTACGAGCTGCTGGCGGCGAAGGACCTGGTCACGGACGTGACCGGCACGATGAAGGCCTGGACGCGCGGGACCGTCGTGCGGTCCTGGCTGCTCGACCTCCTCGTCCAGGCGCTCGAGTCCGACCCGGGCCTGGGCGAGATCGACGACTGGGTCGAGGACTCCGGCGAGGGGCGCTGGACGGTGGACGAGGCGATCGACGCCGCCGTGCCGGTCCCCGTCATCTCCGCCGCCCTGTTCGCCCGCTTCTCCTCGCGCCAGGAGCAGTCGCCGGCGATGAAGGCCGTCGCCGCGCTGCGCCAGCAGTTCGGCGGCCACGCCGTGCACGCCGCCAAGCCCGGCGTCACCATGCCGCCGGAGTGACGGCGCCCCGCACGCGCTGAGCCCCGCGCACCCGCCCCGCCGCCCGCACCTCACCCCGACCGCCCTCCCCGAGATGTACGTCGCGCACCTGTCCGTCACCGACTTCCGCTCCTGGCCCTCCGTCGAGCTGCCGCTCGACCCCGGGGTGACGGCGCTCGTCGGGCCCAACGGCCAGGGCAAGACGAACCTCGTGGAGGCGGTCGGGTACGTGGCGACGCTCGGCAGCCACCGGGTGCCGACCGACGCCGCGCTCGTCCGGCACGGCACGAGCCGCGCCGTGGTGCGCACCCGCGTGGTGCGGGAGATCGACCCCGGGCAGCCGCGTGCCTCGTTGCTCGAGGTCGAGGTCACGCCGGGCAGGGCGAACCGTGCCCGCATCAACGGCGGGTCGCCGGGTCGCGCGCGCGAGGTGCTCGGCATCCTGCGCTCGGTGCTCTTCGCGCCGGAGGACCTGGCGCTCGTCAAGGGGGACCCGGACGGGCGGCGGCGGTTCCTCGACGAGCTGTCGGTGCAGCTCACGCCTCGGCTGGCCGGCACGGTCACGGACTACGAGCGGGTGCTGCGCCAGCGCTCGGCGCTCCTGAAGTCGGCGGCCGCCGCGTCGCGGTCCTCCCGTGCCGCCCCCGACCTGCGCACCCTCGACGTGTGGGACGCGAAGCTGGCCGCGGTCGGCGCGCAGCTCGTCGTGGCGCGACGGCGGCTGGTCCGTGCGCTGCAGCCGCTGGCCGCGCACGCGTACGAGCAGGTCAGCTCGGGGCAGGGGGCGCTGGTGCTCGAGTACCGGGCCTCGGTCGACGCCGCGCTCGAGGACGGGCCTGACGGCCGCGGTCCCCGGGACGCGGCGGGTGCCGGGCCGGTGGACGACCCACCGGGACAGGGCGACGACGCGCGTGGGCTCGACCCCGTGCTCGTCGAGGGCCGGCTGCTCGAGGCCATGGCGCGCCTGCGCGGGAAGGAGGTCGAGCGGGGCGTGTCCCTCGTCGGGCCGCACCGCGACGACCTCGTCCTCACCCTCGGCGGGCTGCCTGCGAAGGGGTACGCCAGCCACGGCGAGTCCTGGTCCGTCGCGCTCGCGCTGCGGCTGGCGTCCTGGCGGCTGCTGTCCGGGCCGGGCTCCGTGCACCGGGAGGGCGTGCCCGTGCCCGACGACGAGGAGGGCTGGGTCTTCGACGACCGGCCCGACGGCGAGCCCGTGCTCGTCCTCGACGACGTCTTCGCCGAGCTCGACGCCCGCCGGCGTGCACGGCTGGCGGCCCTCGTCGCGCCGGCGCGGCAGGTGCTCATCACCGCGGCGGTGGCCGAGGACGTGCCGGCGCCCCTCGTCGGGGCGCGGGTGGACGTCCGCGACGGGACGGTCACGCGTGCCGGGGCGTGACCCGGATCCGGGAGCAGGATCGGCGCCCGGCTCGGCCGCCGGCCCGGCACCGACGTCGGCGGGACGCCCGGTCGCCGGGCCCGGGGCGCCGGTGGGGCTGCTCGTCGAGCTGACGCCGCCCGCCACCGTGGCAGCGGCCGCGCTCAACCGTGCCCGGGCCGCCGCGCGCGCCCGCGGCCTGCGGCCCGGGGACCCGCCGCGCCGCACCGCGCTGGCGATCGCCGAGCGGCAGGCGGAGGCCGCGGCGGGCGGCAGCGGGGCCCACCCCTCGGCCCGCGACCCGCAACCGGTCGCCGCCACGCTCGGGCGTCTGCTCGACGAGGCCGGCTGGCGGCAGGACGTCCTCGTCGGCGGGGTCGTCGGACGCTGGGCGGACATCGTCGGGCCGCAGGTCGCCGAGCACTGCGTGGTCGAGCGGTTCGGCGGCGGGGAGCTCGTCGTGCGGACCGACTCCACCGCCTGGGCCGCGCAGATGCGGCTGCTGGCACCCACGTTGCTGGGCCGGCTGGCGCAGACCGTCGGGGAGGGCGTCGTCGTGGAGGTGACGGTGCTGGGGCCGACCGGACCGGGCTTCGGCCGGGGCCCCCGGTCCGTGCGCGGGCGTGGCCCCCGGGACACCTGGGGCTAGGCCCCGTCCCCAGGCGGCCCCGCAGCCGGGAAAACGCGTGCGGGGGGAGTAGACTTCAGAGGTTCACAGCCGCGCGCTGGCACCCTGCCAGAGCCGCGAACACGGACGTCCCGGGGTGATCCGCTCTCCTGATCGACGAGCGGGCCGTCACGGGGCGGACACGACGTCGAGGAGACCCTCCGCCCGTGGCCGACGAGACCACCCCCGCCGACGCGACCGTACCGCAGCCGGCGCCCCCGGTCCCCGGCAGCGACGCCGTCCCCGCCAGCCCCGCCGCCGACGGCGTCGCCGAGGCCGCCCCGGCCGCCCGCGCCCCCCACGACGGCTCCTACGGGGCCGACGCCATCACGGTCCTCGAGGGCCTCGAGGCCGTGCGCAAGCGGCCCGGCATGTACATCGGCTCCACCGGTGAGCGCGGGCTGCACCACCTCGTCTACGAGGTGGTCGACAACTCCGTCGACGAGGCGCTGGCCGGCTACTGCGACACCATCGACGTGACGCTGCTCCCCGACGGCGGCGTGCGCGTGTCCGACAACGGCCGCGGCATCCCCGTCGCGATCCACCCCACCGAGGGCCGGCCGACGGTCGAGGTGGTCATGACGATCCTGCACGCGGGCGGCAAGTTCGGCGGCAGCGGGTACGCCGTCTCCGGCGGCCTGCACGGCGTGGGCATCTCCGTCGTCAACGCGCTCTCGACGAAGGTGCAGACCGTCGTCAAGCGCGACGGCTTCACCTGGGAGCAGGACTTCCGCGACGGCGGCCGCCCCGACGGGGAGCTGCGCCAGGGTGCGCCCACGGAGGAGACGGGCACCACCCAGACGTTCTGGGCCGACCCCGCGATCTTCGAGACCACCGAGTACGACTTCGAGACGCTGCGCTCGCGGTTCCAGCAGATGGCGTTTCTCAACAAGGGCCTGCGCATCACGCTCACCGACGAGCGGCCGGAGCACGCGGACACGGGCGACGAGGTCACGGAGGCGACGGACGAGCAGGAGGCGTCGACCAAGGCCCACACCGTCTCCTACAAGTACGACGGCGGCCTGACGGACTACGTCAAGCACCTCAACTCCGCCAAGAAGGTCGAGGTCGTCCACCCCGACGTCATCGACATCGAGGCGGAGGACACCGCACGCCGCATCTCGGTCGAGATCGCGCTGCAGTGGACCAACGCCTACTCCGAGTCCGTGCACACCTACGCCAACACCATCTCCACCACGGAGGGCGGCACGCACGAGGAGGGCTTCCGCGCGGCCATGACGCGTCTGGTCAACGACTACGCGCGCACGAAGGGCCTGCTCAAGGAGAAGGACGAGAACCTCACGGGCGACGACATCCGCGAGGGGCTCACCGCCGTCATCTCCGTCAAGCTCGGCGAGCCGCAGTTCGAGGGCCAGACGAAGACGAAGCTCGGCAACACGATCGCCAAGACGTTCGTCCAGCGCGTCGTCACCGAGCGGCTCACGGACTGGTTCGACGCCCACCCCACCGAGGCCCGCGACATCATCCGCAAGGCGATCGGCGCGGCGGCCGCACGCATGGCGGCCCGCAAGGCCCGCGAGGCCACGCGCCGCAAGGGCCTCATGGACTCCGCCGGCCTGCCTGGCAAGCTCAAGGACTGCCAGTCCAACAACCCCGCCGAGTGCGAGGTGTTCATCGTCGAGGGCGACTCCGCCGGCGGCTCCGCCGTCCGGGGCCGCAACCCGCGCACGCAGGCGATCCTGGCCATCCGCGGCAAGATCCTCAACGTCGAGCGCGCCCGCCTCGACCGCGCCCTGGGCAACCAGGAGGTCCAGGCGCTCATCGCGGCGTTCGGCACCGGCATCGGCGAGGACTTCGACATCGCCAAGCTGCGGTACCACAAGGTCGTCATCATGGCCGACGCCGACGTCGACGGGAAGCACATCAACACGCTCCTGCTGACGCTGCTGTTCCGCTACATGCCGGGGCTCATCACGGGCGGGTACGTCTACCTCGCGCAGCCGCCGCTGTACCGGATCAAGTGGTCGAACGCGCCGCACGACTACGTGTACTCCGACCGGGAGCGCGACGCGGTGCTGGCCGACGGGCAGGCCAACGGCAAGCGGATCCCCAAGGACAACGCCATCCAGCGCTACAAGGGCCTCGGGGAGATGGACTACTCCGAGCTGTGGGAGACCACGATGGACCCGGAGCGCCGCACCCTGCTGCAGGTGACGCTCGACGAGGCGGCCGCCGCCGACGAGATCTTCTCGGTGCTCATGGGCGAGGACGTCGACTCCCGGCGCTCCTTCATCCAGCGCAACGCCAAGGACGTCCGCTTCCTCGACATCTAGGCGGGCCGCCGGCGGGTGCGGCAGCACCCGGGCGCCGGCCCCGACGACCTCCCCCTCGACCCTGACGAAGGACTCCCGTGACGGACACCCCCGACGGCCCCGGCGGCGGCACCCCCGAGAACCCGCTCTGGCAGGTCGGCGCCGACGGCATCGCGCACGGCCGCATCGACCAGGTGGACCTGCAGCTCGAGATGCAGCGGTCCTACCTGGACTACGCGATGTCGGTCATCGTCGGGCGCGCGCTGCCCGACGTGCGCGACGGCCTCAAGCCCGTCCACCGCCGCGTCCTGTACGCGATGTACGACGGCGGGTACCGCCCCGACCGGCAGTTCTCCAAGTGCAGCCGCGTCGTCGGCGACGTCATGGGCAAGTTCCACCCGCACGGCGACGGCGCGATCTACGACGCGCTCGTCCGCCTCGTGCAGGACTGGTCGCTGCGCTACCCGCTCGTCGCCGGCCAGGGGAACTTCGGCTCCCCCGGCGACGACCCGGCCGCCGCCCCGCGGTACACCGAGTGCCGCATGGCGCCGCTGGCCATGGAGATGGTCCGGAACATCGACGAGGACACCGTCGACTTCCAGGACAACTACGACGGCCGCGAGCAGGAGCCCGTCGTCCTGCCGTCCCGGTTCCCGAACCTGCTCGTCAACGGCTCGGCCGGCATCGCCGTCGGCATGGCGACGAACATCCCGCCGCACAACCTGCGCGAGGTCGCCGCGGGCGTGCAGTGGCACCTGGACCACCCGGACGCGAGCAAGGAGGAGCTCCTCGAGGCGCTGCTCGAGCGCATCAAGGGCCCGGACTTCCCCACCGCGGCGACGATCCTCGGCCACCGCGGCATCGAGGAGGCGTACCGCACCGGGCGCGGCTCCATCACCATGCGCGCGGTCGTCGAGGTCGAGGAGATCCAGAACCGGATCTGCCTGGTGGCCACCGAGCTGCCGTACCAGGTCAACCCCGACCGCCTCGCGGAGAAGATCGTCGAGCTCGCGCGCGACGGCCGCGTCCAGGGCATCGCCGACGTGCGCGACGAGACCTCGGGCCGCACCGGTCAGCGTCTCGTCATCGTCCTCAAGCGGGACGCGGTCGCCAAGGTCGTCCTCAACAACCTCTACAAGCACACGCAGCTGCAGGACACCTTCGGCGCCAACATGCTGGCGCTCGTCGACGGCGTGCCGCGCACGCTGAGCATCGACGCCTTCGTCCGGCACTGGGTCACGCACCAGATCGAGGTCATCCGCCGGCGCACGCAGTACCGCCTGGCCGACGCCGAGCGCCGCATCCACATCTACCGCGGCTACCTCAAGGCGCTCGACGCGCTCGACGAGGTCATCGCCCTCATCCGGGCGTCCGCGTCCGCCGACGCCGCACGCACCGGGCTCATGGAGCTGCTCGACATCGATGAGGAGCAGGCCAACGCCATCCTCCAGATGCAGCTGCGCCAGCTCGCGGCCCTCGAGCGGCAGAACATCCTCGAGCGCTACCAGGAGCTGGAGCGGCTCATCGCGGAGTACAACGCGATCCTCGCCAGCGAGCAGCGCCAGCGCGACATCGTGTCGGAGGAGCTGGCCGAGGTCGTCGACCGCTACGGCGACGAGCGGCGCACGCGCGTGCTCCCCCACGACGGCGAGGTCTCGATCGAGGACCTCATCGCCGAGGAGGAGGTCGTCGTCACCATCACGCGCGGCGGCTACGCCAAGCGCACGCGCACCGACGCCTACCGGGCCCAGCGCCGCGGCGGCAAGGGCGTGCGCGGGGCGCAGCTGCGCCAGGACGACCTCGTCGACCACTTCTTCACGACGACGACCCACCACTGGCTGCTGTTCTTCACCAACCTCGGCCGGGTCTACCGGGCGAAGGCGTACGAGCTGCCCGAGGGCGGCCGCGACGCCAAGGGCCAGCACGTGGCGAACCTCCTGGCGTTCCAGCCCGGCGAGAAGATCGCCCAGGTACTGGACCTGCGTGGCTACGACCAGGCGCAGTACCTGCTGCTGGCGACGCAGCGCGGCCTGGTGAAGAAGACCCGACTGTCCGACTACGACACGAACCGCACGGGCGGCGTCATCGCCATCAACCTGCGCGAGGACGAGGAGGGCCGCGCCGACGCGCTCGTCGCCGCCCGCCTGGCCGACCCCGAGCAGGACGTCATCCTCGTCTCCCGCAAGGGCCAGTCCGTGCGCTTCACCGCCTCCGACGAGGCGCTGCGCCCCATGGGCCGCGCGACGTCCGGCGTCACCGGCATGAAGTTCCGGGGCGACGACGAGCTGCTGGCGATGGACGTCGTGCGCGAGGACGCGGACCTGTTCACGGTGACCCAGGGCGGCATCGCCAAGCGCACCGCGCTGACGGTGGAGAACTACCGCCAGCAGGGGCGCGGCGGGCTCGGCGTGCGCGTGGCGAACCTGCCGGAGGCGAACGGCGACCTCGTCGGCGCGCTCGTCGTCGACCCGGAGGACGAGGTCCTCGTCATCATGGAGCACGGCAAGATCGTCCGGTCGGCGGCCGCCGAGGTGAACGCCACGGGCCGCACCACCCAGGGCGTCATCTTCGCCAAGCCCGATGCCGGCGACCGCATCATCGCCGTGGCGCGCAACCCCGAGCGGCAGGCGGCCGAGGAGGTCGTCGTCGCGGAGGACCTGGCGCCGGCGGCCGACGTCGAGGTCGTGGAGGCGGACGTCACGCCGGTCGTCGAGGCTGACGGGACCGAGCCTGCCGGTAGCGTGGAGGACGACGGCACGACCGGGCCGGACGCCGCTGACGGGAGGGACGCGTGAGCACACCCACGCCCCCGCAGGGACGTCCGCTGCGCACCTCGGTGGTGCCGCGCCCCGGGACGACCGACGACGCCGGACGGGCCGGCGCCGGTGACGCGAAGGACGGGCCCATGAGCCAGACCAGCACGGGCCCGCGCACGGCCAGTTCCGGCAGCTCGGCGGTCCCGCCGGCCGAGGTGCCCGTCGGCGGCTCGCCGACCGCGGGTGCCACGCCGGCCGCGGGTCGTCCGGCGGCCTCCTCCGCGCCGCGGCAGGCCGTGCCCGGTCCCCGGCGGGTGCGCCTGGCGATCTCGCGGGTCGACCCGTGGTCGGTCATGAAGCTGTCGTTCCTGCTGTCCTTCGCGGTGGGCATCATCATCGTCGTCGCGACGGCGGTGCTGTGGCTGACGCTGGACGGGCTGGGCGTCTTCGCGCAGGTCGACGAGCTCATCACCACGGTCGTGGGCGACGCGACGACCATCAACGTCCTGGACTACCTGCGGTTCCCGCGGGTGGTGTCGGCGGCGATGCTGGTCGCGGTGATCGACGTCGTGCTGCTGACGGCCATCGCGACGATCGGCGCGTTCCTGTACAACCTCGTGGCGGCGCTCGTCGGCGGGCTGCACGTCACGATGACGGACGACTGACCTCGTCGTCGGCGGCACGACGCCGGTTTGGGGCGGGTGCACGGGCTGGGGTACTCTCGTCCGGCGCACGCGGCCCCCGGGTCGGACCGTGCCACGGGCCTATAGCTCAGACGGTTAGAGCGCTTCCCTGATAAGGAAGAGGTCACAGGTTCAAGTCCTGTTAGGCCCACGCACTCCCCCCTCCAGGAGGTCCGGTGAAGAGGCTGCTCCTCGTGGCGGCGCTGGGCGCCGTCGCGTACGGCGCGTACCAGCGGTACGCCCAGGACCGCGACGAGCGCGAGCTCTGGGCCGAGGTCACCGACGACGTGTCCTGACGGTCCCGCCCACGCGGGACCCCGGGGGCCATGGCGCAATTGGTAGCGCACCTGCTTTGCAAGCAGGGGGTTAGGGGTTCGAGTCCCCTTGGCTCCACTCCTGCCCGTTCTTCAGGCCCGGGCGACCGGTCGTACGCACCTTGCCGCGTGCCACCCGCCACGACGGCCCACCCTGGCGTCACGTCCGGGGCGGCGGGTCGTCTCTCCGTGACGTGCTCTGCGCCCACACGATCGGGTGGCAGGCGAGTGCACCCGCCTGTCCTGCAGGCGGCGCAGCGCTGCTCCTCCGAGACTGACGGCGATGACTCCTGATGACTGCGACCCTCGATCCGACGACGTCCCGCCCGCGGTGCCATCGATCGACGACGCCGCGCTCGCCGCGTGCGTGGCGGCGATGCGCAGTGCGGTGCTGGTGGCCGACGCCCGTGACGCCGACCTGCCGCTGGTGTTCGTCAACGACGGCTTCGAGCAGCTGACGGGCTACGCCCGCGCATCGGCGCTCGGGCGCAACTGCCGGTTCCTGCAGGGTCCGGGCACGGACCAGGCCGTCGTCGGCGCCCTCCGGGTCGGCCTGGCCGAGGGCCGGTACACCCGGGCGCGGCTCCTGAACTACCGCGCGGACGGGTCGACGTTCTGGAACGACCTGCGCCTGTCCCCGGTGCACCACGACGACGGGACGCTCCGCTACTGGGTGGGGGTGCAGCACGACGTCACCGCGCAGGTGGCGCAGGAGACGGCCCTCGCGCGGGCTGCGACCCAGGACCCGCTCACCGGGCTGGCCAACCGGACCGTGCTGGCGGAGCACCTGCGGGGGGAGGTCGCGCGCGCGTCAGCCGCAGGGCGCGCGGTGGCGGTCCTCTTCCTCGACCTCGACGACGACAAGCAGGTCAACGACAGCAGGGGGCACCTGGCCGGCGACCAGCTCCTCGTCGAGATCGGGCGCAGGATGCGCGCGGTGCTGCGGCCGGGCGACCTCGTGGCCCGGTTCGGCGGGGACGAGCTCGTCGTCGTCGTGGGTGACCTCCCGCTGGAGAGCGGCGGGCGCGTGCGCGAGCTGGTCGAGGGGCTGCGGCAGGCGGTGGAGCGACCCGTCCCGCTGCCGGACGGCGACGTGCGCGTCGGCGTCAGCATCGGGGTGGCTGTCCACCCGCACGACGCGGCCGACGGCGACACGCTCCTGGCGGTGGCCGACGCGGCCATGTTCCGCGACAAGCGCAGCCGCTGACGGGTCGCGGACCGGCGTGGCCCGTCCGCAGCCGTCGCCGATCCGCTACGCCTCGCCGGCGTCGTGGACGTACCGCGCGATCTGCACGCGGTTCGTCGCGTCGAGCTTCTCGAACAGGTGCCCCACGTGCGTCTTCACCGTCGCGGTGCCCAGGTGGAGATCGGCGGCGATCTCGGCGTTGGTCAGGCCGCGGGCCACGGCGGAGGCGACCTCGCGCTCACGGGCGGTGAGGGTGTCGAGACGGCGGACCGCCTGCCGGCGCCGCACGTCGTCGCCGCGGGTCTCCGTCGCAGCGGCGATCACCCGCGCCGTCGCGGTCGGCGACAGCATCGGGTCGCCCGCCGCGACGCGTCGGACCGCCTCGACGAGGGCCGCCGGGGGCGTGTCCTTGAGCAGGAACCCCGCCGCGCCGTGGCGCAGGGCCGTCAGGACCATCTCGTCCGTGTCGAAGGTCGTCAGGACCAGGACGCGCGTCGGCAGGCCCTCCTCGACGACCCGACGGGTGGCCGCGAGGCCGTCCAGGCGCGGCATCCGGATGTCCATGAGCGCGACGTGCGGGACGAGCTGCCGGACCAGGGCCAGTCCTTCCTGCCCGTCGCCGGCCTCGCCGACGACCTCGATCGTCGGGTCGCCGCCGAGCAGGAGGCGCAGCCCCGTCCGGACGAGCGCGTCGTCGTCGACGACGACGACCCGGACGGTGCCGCCCGGGACGGCGTCCGCGGTCGCGTCCGTGACCCGGCCGGGCACCGGCGGCGTCACGCCGCACCGCCGGGCAGGTGCAGGGCGAGCACGAAGAGGCCGTGCTCGTCGCGGCCCGCCTCCAGCCGGCCGCCGGCGAGCGCCGCGCGCTCCCGCAGGCCCGTGAGGCCCCACCCGGTCGGTGCTGGGACGTCGGCACCGTGTGCGCCTGCGGTGACGGGTGCCGGGTTGCCGACCCGCACCTCGAGCGCCCCGGAGGGCGTCGTGGTGACGAGCACGTCCACGGGTGCACCGGGCGCGTGCCGACGCGCGTTGGTCAGGCCCTCCTGCACGACGCGGAAGGCGGTCCGGGACGCCGTCACCGGCACCCTCCGAAGATCGGTGCCCGGGGCGAGGTCCGCGTGCCACGTGACGACCTGCCCGGCGTCCCGCGCGTCCGCCACGAGCGCCGGGAGCTCGGCGAGCGTCGGCTGGGGAGGCTCGGCCGCCTCGTCGGCGCGGCCCGGCTCGACACCTTCCGCCTGCTCGGTGCCACCGCCGCTGCGCAGCACGCCGAGCACCTCGCGCAGCTCCTCCAGCGCGACGTGCGCGTTCTCCTGCACGACCGTGGCGACCTGGGCGGTCTCCTCGCGGCTGAGGTCCGTGCGGTAGGCGAGCGCGCCGGCGTGCAGCCCGACGAGGGAGATGCGGTGCGCGAGCACGTCGTGCATCTCGCGCGCGATCCGGAGGCGCTCGGCCTCGCGCGCCGCCTCCGTCTCGACAGCACGCTGCCGCTCGGCGGTCTCCGCCCGTTCCCGCAGCCGGACGAGCAGCTCGCGGCGCGCCCCGACGAACGATCCGGTCGCCACGAGCGCGCCGACGACGAGCAGCGCCAGGCCGGCCGACCCCGCAGCCCCAACCACCGACGCCGCGGGCCCGGTGGTCGCCGGCCGGTACAGGAGCTCGTAGGCCAGGGTCGCGCCCAGGAGCACGGCCGCGACTCCCACGACCTCGCGCCACCGCCGACGGGTCGCCAAGGACACGATCGCGAGCGCCGCCGCGGCGACCGCGGCGCCCGAGACGGCCGTGACCGCGGTGGTCACGCCGGCGACGAGCACCGGGTGGCTGCGCCGCAGCGGGAGCAGCGCCACCATGCCGAGCCCGAGCAGTCCGTCGAGGGCCAGGACGACCCCGACGACGAGGTCGTCCCCGGCCGGTGGCACCTCCCGCGTCCCCCCGGCGGTGATCGTGTCCCAGGCGACCACGACCCAGACGAGCAGGGCGACGAGGACCACCACGACGTACCGCCACGTGCGCGACCAGGCTCCGAGCGCGGGCGGCGGGACGGGGGCCGGCACGGGTGCCGGTGCGGGGAGATGGCTCATGGCGGTCAGGCTAGGGCGGGCCCTCGACGCCGGGGATCAGCCGTGGAGCGGGACCGTCTCCTCCTTTGGTCGCAGGTCGCAGGTCAGGGCTGCCTGCCCGCGTGCGCCGACGTCCGCCCCGGCGCAGCATGAAGGGGTGGACACCGATGAGGCGGACGACATCCGGCGCGCGTTCGGCGAGGCCGTGAACATGACGCCGAAGGCGCTCGAGGACTGGCTGGGCACGGACGAGTCGCAGGCGGTCGGGCAGAAGTCCGACGGCGGCGGGGAGTCGACGGGGCACGCCTCCGGCCGGCGCATCGTCGAGCTGCTGCGGACGAAGAAGGCCGACCTGTCCGACGACGACCTCGCGCACATGAAGAAGGCGACGGGTTACGTGCACCGGCACCTCGCGCAGCGGCCGGACGGCGACGTGACCGACACGCACTGGCGCTGGTCGCTCATGAACTGGGGGCACGACCCCCTGCAGGACTGACGAGCGTCGCGTCCGCCTCCGTGCCGCGCCACCGGGCCACCGCCCGCATGAGGTGGTACAGCCCGATCGCGGCGGCGGTGCCGAGCGCGATGCCGCCGAACGTCAGGTCGCCGGCGACCCACGTGAAGTTCGCGATGCCGATCACCAGGGCCGCGGCGGCGCTCGTGAGGTTCACCGGGTCGGAGAAGTCGACGCGGTGCTGGATCCAGATGCGGGCGCCGAGCAGGCCGATCATCCCGTAGAGGACCGTCGTCGCCCCGCCGAGGACGCCCGCAGGGATCGTCGAGACGACCGCGCCGAACTTCGGGGACAGGCTCAGCAGCAGGGCCGCAGCCGAGGCGACCCAGTAGGCCGCCGTCGAGTAGACGCGGGTGGCCGCCATGACGCCGATGTTCTCCGCGTACGTCGTCGTGCCGGAGCCGCCGCCGAGGCCGGCCAGCGTCGTCGCCAGGCCGTCGGCCATGAGCGCGCGCCCGGTCACGGGGTCCAGGTCCTGCCCCGTCATGGCGGCGACGGACTTCACGTGACCGATGTTCTCGGCGACGAGGACGAGCACCACCGGCAGGAACAGGCCGAGCACGGACACGTCGAAGGACGGGGCCGTGAACGAGGGCAGGCCGACCCACGCGGCGTCCGACACGGGCTGCAGGTCCACCTCGCCGCGCAGCAGCGCGACGACGTACCCGACGAGCACCCCGACGAGGATGGCCAGCCGCCCGAGGATGCCGCGGAACAGCACCGTCACCAACGCCACCACCAGCAGCGTCACCACCGCCGTCACGGGGGCCGCCTGCACGGAGTCCCACGCCGTCGGCGCGAGGTTGAGCCCGATGAGCGCGACGATCGTCCCCGTGACCACGGGCGGCATGAGGACGTCGATCCACCGCACCCCGGCCGCCTGCACGACGAGCCCCACCAGCGCCAGCGCGACGCCGGTGACGACGACCCCGCCGAGCGCCACCGCCGGGCCGCCGGCGTCCTGCGCCGCGGCGATCGGCGCGAGGAACGCGAAGCTCGACCCCAGGTAGCTCGGCACGCGGCCGCGGGTCAGCAGCAGGAACAGCGCGGTGCCGACGGCGGAGAAGAACAGCGTCGTCGCCGGCGGGAAGCCCGTCAGCAGCGGCACGAGGAAGGTCGCGCCGAACATCGCGACGACGTGCTGCATGCCGATGCCGACCGTCCGCGGCCAGCTGAGCCGCTCCTGCGGCGCGACCACCGCCCCGGGCGCGATCCGTCGTCCGTCGCCGTGCAGGCGCCACCCCTGTCCCGCCATCGCGGTGCCCTCCGTCCGTGGGTCGCCGGCGCTCCCGCACGGCAGCGCCAGGCTAGCGGCGGCGCGCGCACCGTCGGCGGGACGACCGGCCCCAGTCGTCCCACCATCTGGCGTCCGTCTGACCGAGCGGCGGACGCGGTGCTACCGTCGCCCGGTCCGCACCCCAGGGAACCGGAGCCGCACCGTGCCCACGACCGCCCCCCTCCGCGCCGCCGGCGCGCTGGTCGGCATGTGTCGTGGCTGCCTGTGCCGCCCCGTGCGCTGAGCCCTCCCGCTCGCGTCCGGTCCCGGGCGGACCTCCCCGGCCCTGCCGCGCGCGACCACGTCACGCCCGTACGCAGGAGCCGGGTGGCGTCCCGGGTCCGACCCTGACCCGCACCCGACCGGTCGAGCAGACCCCGGTCACGCCCCGCCCCGAAAGGCACCACGAGATGACCCTCGCCGTCCTGCCCCGTCGCCGCGCCCTGCGTACCGGCGCCCTCGCCGCCGTCGCCGCCCTCACCCTGGCCGCCTGCGGTGGCGGGGAGACCTCCGGCGCCGCCCAGGCCACCACCACCGCCGACCCCGAGAACCGGCAGAGGGTCACCATCGGCGTGACCGACCAGTCCAAGGACTACTGGCGCACGTTCGAGGACCTCGCCGCCGAGGAGGGCATCGACGTCGAGCTGGTGAACTTCACGGACTACCAGCAGCCCAACCCGCAGCTCTCGCAGGGGCAGCTCGACCTCAACCAGTTCCAGCACCTGCTGTTCCTGGCGAACTACAACGTGGAGGCCGGTGAGGACCTCGTGGCCATCGGCTCCACGGCGATCTACCAGCTCGGTCTGTACACGACGAAGGGCTACGCCTCGCCCGACGAGATCCCCGACGGCGGCCAGGTCGCGATCCCCAACGACCCGACGAACCAGGCCCGGGCGCTGCTCGTCCTGCAGTCGGCGGGCCTCGTCGAGCTGGCGGACGGCGGCAACGCCCTGTCGACGCCGGCGGACGTGCTCGAGGGCTCGCGCGTCGAGGTCGTCCCGGTCGACGCGAACCAGACCCCCGTGCAGCTGCAGTCGCTGGACGCGGCGGTCATCAACAACAACTTCGCCTCCGACGCGGGCATCGACCCGACGACGGCGATCTACTCCGACCTCGACGACCAGTCGGCGGCCGAGCCCTACATCAACGTCTTCGCGGCGCGGGCCGAGGACGCCGACAACCCGCTGTTCGAGCAGGTCGTCGAGATCTACCACAGCCCCGAGGTGGTCCAGGGCCTGCTCGACGAGTCCGCGGGCACCGCCGTCGACGTCGACCTGGGCGCGGACGAGCTCGCCGGGATCCTGTCGGGTCTCGAGGAGGACATCACCGCGGCCCAGGGCTGACGGGCCCGACGAGGACCGACACGACGAGAGGAGCCGGACCATGGGTGCCGCCGTGCAGCTACGCGACGTCACGAAGGAGTTCACCGACGGCCGCCGCACCGTGCGCGCGGTCGACGGGGTGACGCTCGACATCCGCGCGGGCGAGGTGTTCGGGGTCATCGGGTACTCCGGGGCGGGCAAGAGCACCCTGGTCCGGCTCATCAACGCCCTCGAGGTGCCGACCGCGGGCAGCGTCGTCGTCGACGGGACGGAGCTCGCCGGGCTGCCCGAGCGTCGGCTGCGGCCGGTCCGCGCGGGCATCGGCTTCATCTTCCAGCAGTTCAACCTCCTGTCCTCGCGCACGGTGGCGGGCAACGTCGCGTACCCGCTGCAGGTCGCACGGTGGCCGAAGGAGAAGCGGGAGGCCCGCGTCGCCGAGCTGCTGGAGTTCGTCGGGCTGACGGACAAGGCGCAGCAGTACCCGAACCAGCTCTCCGGTGGGCAGAAGCAGCGCGTCGGCATCGCGCGGGCGCTGGCGACCTCGCCCTCGCTCCTCCTGGCCGACGAGTCGACCAGCGCGCTCGACCCGGAGACGACCCGCGACGTGCTGGACCTGCTCCGGCGCGTGAACGCCGAGCTCGGCGTGACGATCGTCGTCATCACGCACGAGATGTCGGTCGTCTCCTACCTCTGCGACCGCGTCGCCGTCATGGAGGGCGGCCGCGTCGTCGAGCACGGGGACGTGTACGACCTGTTCGCGCGGCCGCGGGAGGTGGTGACCCGGCGGTTCGTCGGCACGGCGCTGCACGACCGGCCGCGACCGGACGTCGTCGAGCGGCTGCGGGACCGGCACGCCGGACGGATCGTCACGGTCGCCGTGACCGACGACGAGGGGTCGCCCACGCTGCTGACCCGCCTGCTGCGGGAGCACCGCGTCGACGGGTCCATCGTCTTCGGCGGCATCACCGAGGTCGGGGCGCGGCCCCTGGGCTCGGTGACCTGGGACCTCGTCGGCGAGCGCGGGGACGTGGACGCGCTGCTCGACGAGCTGCGGCGGCGCACGGAGGTCGTCGACCACGGACAGGGCCGCGCCACGGGTGCGACGGGGGGTGCGCGATGACGAACGGCTCGACCAGCCTGTGGCCGGTGCTGCTGGCCTCGCTCGGCGAGACGCTGTGGATGGTGGCGGTGACGCTGCTGATCGGCGGTCTGCTCGGCCTGGCGCTCGGCATCGCGCTCTACGTCACGCGGGCCGGCAACCTCCTGCCGAACCGGGCCGTGCACGCGGTGCTCAACGTGGCCGTCAACCTCGTCCGGCCGATCCCCTTCATCATCTTCCTCACGGCGGTGCAGCCGTTGACCATCGCGGTCACGGGCACGAGCTACGGCACGCGTGCGGTGATCTTCCCGATGGTCATCATGGCGACCTTCGGCACCTCGCGGATCGTCGAGCAGAACCTCGTGGCGCTCGACCCCGGCGTCGTGGAGGCGGCGCGCGCGATGGGCGCCGGCCCGCTGCGGATCATCGGGACGGTCATCGTGCCGGAGACGCTGGGGCCGCTCATCCTCGGGTACACGTTCCTGTTCGTCGCGGTCGTCGACATGTCGGCGATGGCGGGCGCGGTGGCCGGTGGCGGCCTCGGGGACTTCGCGCTGCAGTACGGGTACCAGCGGTTCAACCCCGTGGCGACGTGGGTCGCGGTGGCGGTCATCGTGGCGCTGGTGCACGTGGCGCAGGCGGTCGGCAACACGCTGGCGCGGCGGGTGCTGCGGCGGTAGCGACCGTGCCGGCGGCACACCGGCACCGACGACGACGGCGCCCCGGTCCTGGTGGACCGGGGCGCCGTGGCGTCCGCAGCAGCGGCCGGGACCTCAGCGAGGTGCGGGACCCGGGAGCAGTCGTCAGGCCTGCGAGGTCTTGATCTCGCGCTTGATCTCGCGGGCGACGTTCTG
>NZ_FOKA01000017.1 GCF_900111925.1 Cellulomonas marina | reverse complement strand
GTTCACCGCGTTCCCCAAGGAGATCTGGCGCCAGATCTGGTCCAACAACCCCAACGAGCGGCTCAACCGCGAGATCCGCCGCCGCACCGACGTCGTCGGCATCTTCCCCGACCGCAACGCCGTCACCCGGCTCGTCGGCGCCGTCCTAGCCGAACAGCACGACGAATGGGCCGAAGGCCGCCGCTACTTCGCCCTCGACGTCCTGGCCAAGGCCCGCCTCCAGGCCCTCCCCGACCCGAACCCGCAGATCAACACCACCGACAACACCCTGGCCCTGACCGCCTGAACAACACCAGGATCACGCCGAACCGCTACACCACTACCCAGGACTTGACCCGTCCCTGGCTCGCCCTCATCGGCCGTCAACACCATCAGGTTCGACATCAGCAGCTCGCCCAGCTCCAGCCGCAACCCGTCCGACGAGGCGTTCTCGGTGACCTGGTTGGCCTGGTAGCACCCACTGGTCCCTAGCAGCACCAGCATCACTCCAGCTGCGGCAACCATCATTCGAAGCCGCAATCGACCACCGATAGCCGGGTCAAGTCCCTGGACGGGGAGTGTCAGCGTGTGTCCGGGGACGCTCGCTAGGGCAGTCTGGAGTCATGTTATCGATGACCTTGCGTGAGGAAGAGCCAGCTGCAGGTCCTTGGAGAGCAGTGTCGGGAAGTCAATTCCTTCAGCTGCTGATGCAGGCGGCCGGGTCGCCGGCGGGGCGGCCAAGGGTCGTGGCTGTTGATGGTCGTGGCGCATCGGGAAAGTCGACGCTTGCCGAGCGCCTGTCTCGAGGGACGGGTCGCTCGGCGATCGTCCACACCGACGACGTCGCATGGCACGAGCCCTACTTCGCGTGGGGTCACTTGCTGGCCGATCACGTCCTGAGGCCGCTGCGCCGTGGAGAGGCCGTGTCCTTCCGTCCTCCCGCGTGGGAGCGGAACGGCCGCTCCGGATCGATCGAGGTCCCTGCCGGACTCGACCTCGTCATCGTAGAAGGTGTCGGGGCGAACCAGCGGGAGCTGGCCGGGTTGATCGACGCGACGGTATGGGTGCAGTCGGACTTCGCCATGGCTGAAGAGCGAGGTATCGCACGCGACATCGCGCAGGGTGTCAACGGGGACGCCGAGGAGGCCGTCGCGTTCTGGCACGAGTGGATGGCCGAGGAGCTCCGTTTTCTCGACCAGCAGCGGCCATGGGAGCGGGCCAACATGGTCGTCGCGGGAACACCGTCGATCCCGCTCGAGGAGGACCAGATCGCCCTCGCGGCCGGTCCTCTCTGATCCTATTCGCTCGTCGGCATGAGCGGACGTCGTTGATCCCCGAACCACCGTGACGCGACTGCCTCCGAGAGGAGCGCGTCAGCTGCGGCCGGCGCGGCGGCGGGCCCACCACGTCCGCGCGACGGCGAGCGCGCGCAGGACGAGGCCGCGCAGCCGGTCGAGCACCGGGCGGAGCACGGGGAACTCCGAGGCGAGGATGCTCAAGCCGAGGAAGATCGCGAGCCAGCCCGGCCCGGGCAGCACGAGCATGGCGATGCCCGCGACGACCGTGGCACCCCCGACGACCGCGACCAGCACGCGGTAGGCGAGCCGGCGCCCGGGGCGGCCGTCCGTCCACGCGCGTACGCGGGCCAGGAGGCGCTGGGGGGCGGAGCCGGTGCTGCGCGCGCCGGCGTCCATCTCCTCCTCGAGCGTGCGGGTCACGGGGCCTCCGGGGCTGGGGCGGACGGGCGGCGGGTGCCGTCGGTCCGCCAACGAACGGTACGGGCCGTGCTGTTCCCACCGCGGCCCGGTTCACCCCCCGGCGTGTGACCCGCGCCACCGCACCTGCCTGGCGGCCTCGGGGTCGCGGCGCTCCGGCCGGCTGGTGTGAGGAAGGTCCCGCGGTGCGGTCCTGGCGCCCTCGCGGGCCGCTGACCAGGATGGTCGCGCCCGGGGCGCGTCCCGGGACGGCACGGCGGACGGGACGGGCATGGACCTGACATCGGTGGACGAGGTCCGGCAGGCGCGCACGCGCGCGGACGTCGTCGTCGGCGGCGACGTGGTGCCGCTCGCCGGGGGGACCGCACTGTACGCCGGGTCGACGGCGCGGGTGCTCGTCGACCTCACCTCGCTGGGCTGGCCGGCCGTCGAGGTCGACGACGACGGCGTGACGATCGCCGCGACGTGCACGGTCGCCGAGCTCGTCGCCCTTCCTCCGGTGCCGGGGTGGCGCTCCCAGCACCTCGTCGCCACGTGCGCGCGGGCGCTCGTGGCGTCGACGAAGATCTGGGCGGCAGCGACGGTCGGCGGGAACGTCTGCACCGCCCTGCCGGCCGGCGGGATGACGACGCTGCTCGTCGCCCTGGACGCGGTGGCCCTCGTGTGGACCCCCGACGGCGGCGAGCGCCACGTCCCGGTCGCCGAGCTCGTCACGGGCGACGGGACGACGGCGCTGGCCGACGGCGAGGTGCTGCGCTCGCTGCACGTCGGGAGGCCCGCCATGGCGGCGCACGCGGTGCTGCGGCGGGTGTCGCTCGCGCCGTTCGGTCGATCCGGGGCCATCGTCACCGGGCGCACCGACCCCGACGGGTCCGTCGTGGTCACGCTCACCGCGGGCGTGCCGCGGCCGTACCGGCTCGCGTTCCCGGCCCTCCCGGAGGCGGCTGCGCTCGTCGCCGCGGTCGACGCGGCCGTTCCCGCGTGGTTCGACGACGTGCACGGCGCGCCCGACTGGCGGCGCGCCATGACGCTGCGGATGGCGGGCCAGGTGCACGCCGCCCTCGCGGCGGGGGGCGGCCCGCAGGACGTGCCGCACGAGGGGTGGGGGACGACGCGATGAGGCTCACGCTCGACGGCGTGCCGATGGAGGTCGAGCCCGACCCGGGCCAGGCGCTGCGGACGCTGCTGCGCGCGCAGGGGGCCACCGCGGTGAAGAAGGGCTGCGACACCGGCGACTGCGGCGCGTGCACCGTCCTCCTCGACGGCCGGCCCGTGCACTCCTGCATCACGCCCGCGCACCGTGCCGACGGCCGCACGGTCACCACCGCCGCCGGGCTGGGCGACGAGGAGCACCTCCACCCCGTGCAGCGGGCCTTCGCCGACGCGGCCGCCTTCCAGTGCGGGTTCTGCACCGCGGGCTTCGTCACGACGGTCGCCGGTCTGGACCTGACGGGCGACGAGGGCGACGACGGCGCAGCGACCACCGGCGACGGCACCGCCGCGCCCGCCGGCGACGGCGCGGAGCACCTCCCGGCGTACGCCACCGGGACCGCGCGGACGCTCAAGGGCAACCTCTGCCGGTGCACCGGGTACCGCTCGATCCGGGACGCGCTCGCCGGCCGCCGCACCACGGAGGACGTCCCCGCGGGTGACGCCGTCGGCCGGTCCGTCCTGGCCCCCGCGGCACGCCGGGTCGTCACCGGCCGCGAGCGGTTCACCCTCGACGAGCCCGCCACCGGCGTCGCGCACCTGGCCGTGCTCGGCAGCCCTCACGCCCACGCCCGCATCGTGCGCATCGACGCCACCCGCGCCCTGGCGCAGCCCGGCGTCCTGGCGGTGCTCACGCACGAGGACAGCCCCGACGTCCTGTTCTCCACCGCCCGCCACGAGAGCCGCCTCGACGACCCCGACGACACGCGCGTGCTCGACCCCGTGCTGCGGTTCCGCGGCCAGCGGGTGGCGGCCGTCGTCGCCGAGACGCTGCGCGACGCCGAGCGGGCCCGGGCCCTCCTCGACGTGGAGTACGAGGTGCTCCCGCACGTCGTGGACCCCGAGGCCGCCCGCGCGCCGGGCGCCCCGCTCCTGCACGCGGACAAGCCCCGCTCGTCGCGGATCGCGGAGCCCGGGCGCAACGTCGTCGCCGCCCTGCACGACGAGATGGGCGACGTCGCCGCCGGACTCGCCGCCGCAGCGCACCGCGTGCGCCTGACCACCCGGACCGCGCGCGTCTCGCACGTCGCCCTCGAGACGCACGCGACCCGCGGCTGGACCGACGCCGACGGTCGCCTCGTCCTGCGCACCAGCACGCAGGTCCCGTTCCTCGTGCGCGACGAGATCGCGCACGTGTTCGGGCTCGACCCGGCCCGGGTCCGCGTGGTGGCGGGCCGCGTCGGCGGCGGGTTCGGCGGCAAGCAGGAGCTGCTCACCGAGGACCTGGTGACCCTCGCCGTGCTGCGGACGGGCCGGCCCGTGCAGTACGAGATGACGCGCGAGGACGAGCTGACGGTCGTGCCCACGCGGCACCCGTTCCGCGTGGAGGTCGAGCTCGGCGCCGACGAGGCCGGCGTGCTCACGGCGCTGCGCGTCGACGTCCTGTCCGACACCGGCGCCTACGGCAACCACGGGCCGGGCGTCATGTTCCACGGCGTGAGCGAGTCCCTGTCGGTGTACCGGTGCGCAGCCAAGCGCGTCGACGCCGAGGTCGTCTACACCAACACGCTGCCGTCGGGCGCCTTCCGCGGGTACGGCCTGGGCCAGGTGGTCCTGGCGGTGGAGAGCGCGCTGGACGAGCTGGCCCGTGAGATCGGCATCGACCCGTTCGAGGTGCGCCGCCGCAACGTCGTCGTGCCCGGCGACCCCCTGCTCGTCACGGACCCCGACGAGCAGGGCGACCTCGGGCTGCACGGCTACGGGCTCGACCAGTGCCTGGACCTGGCCCAGGCGGCGCTCGCCGACCGGTCCGCCGACCCGCCCGTGCCGCCGGGGTACCGGGTGGGGGAGGGCATGGCGCTGGCGATGATCGCCACCGTGGCACCCCGCGGCCACCACGCCGAGGCGGTCGTGCGCCTGCTGCCCGACGGGCGCTACGAGGTGCGCGTCGGGACCGCCGAGTTCGGCAACGGCACGACCACCGTGCACACGCAGCTCGTCGCGCAGGCCCTGGGCACCACGCCCGACCGCGTCGTCGTGCGGCAGTCCGACACGGACGTCGTCCGCTACGACACGGGTGCCTTCGCCTCCGCGGGGACGGTGGTCGCGGGGCTGGCGCTGCACCGCGCGGCGCTCGACCTGCGCGACCGCCTGCTCGGGGCGGCGACGACGCTGACGGGTCATCCGCAGGACGACCCGACCGCGGTGTCCACGCCGGGCACGCTCGGGCCCGACGCGGTCGTCGTGCCCGGCGGGCGGGTGCCGCTGACGGAGCTGGCCGCCTCCGGGGCGCACCTCGAGGGCCGCGGCAGCCACGACGGCACGCCGCGGTCCGTCGCGTTCAACGTCCAGGCGTTCCGCGTCGCCGTGGACCCCGCGACGGGCGACCTGCACGTGCTGCGCTCGATCCAGGCCGTCGACGCCGGCGTGGTGCTCAACCCGCAGCAGCTGCGCGGTCAGGTCGAGGGCGGCGTGGCGCAGGGGATCGGCTCCGCGCTGTGGGAGGAGGTGCGGCTCGACGACGAGGCGCGCGTCCTCACCCGCGAGCTGCGCAGCTACCACGTGCCGCAGATGGGCGACCTGCCGACCACCGAGGTCCTGTTCGCCACGACCTCCGACGAGCTCGGGCCCCTGGGTGCGAAGTCGATGAGCGAGGCGCCGTACAACCCGGTGGCGCCGGCGCTCGCCAACGCCGTCCGTGACGCGCTGGGCGTGCGACCCCTCGAGCTGCCGATGACCGCCGACCGGCTGTGGCGGCTGGTGCGGGACGCGGGTCAGCCGGTCTGACGGTCCGGCTGGGCCACCGGTCGCGGGGCCGGCCGCACGTCGGGCGCCGGGCCGTGCAGGGGCCCCTCGAGCCCGACGAGCGGTCGTCCGGTGCGGCCCGTGCGGGCGGCCAGCAGGCCGGCGACGACCGACACCGCGGTCTCCTGCGGCGTGGCGGCTCCGAGGTCCAGTCCGACCGGGGAGTGCAGCGCGGCGACCTCGGCCGGCGTCGCCCCGGCCGCCACGAGGGCGGCGACCCGGCGCCCGTGCGTGCGCCGCGACCCCAGTGCGCCGACGAAGCCGGCGCCGGACCGCAGCGCCGCGAGCACGAGCTCGGTGTCGAAACGGTCGTCGTGCACCAGCACGCACACGGCGTCGCGGGGTCCGAGCCCCGGCCCGGCGACCACCGCCGCCAGGTGCCGGACGGGCCAGTCCACGACGACCTCGTCGGCCGCGGGGAGCCTGTCGGCCGTGGCGAGGGCCGAGCGGGGGTCGCAGACCGTGACGCGCCAACCCAGGGTCCGGGCGAGGACGGCGACGGCGGCGCTGAGCTCGAGGGCGCCGTACAGCAGGAGCCGTGCGGGCCGGGCCCGCACCTCGACGAAGCCCTCCAGCGCGACGTCGTCGCACGCCCCGGCCACACGCCCGGAGCGGCCCTGCGCGACGCGGGCCGCCGCTGCTGCCGTCAGGACCGCCCGCGCCTCCTCGGCCGCCGGGCCGGTGCTCGTCGCGTCCCTCGCGGCCGTCGCGTCCGCCGTCCCCGTCGCGTCGGGCCCCGCCGACCACGTCGTGAGCGACCACGCCTCGTCGCCGGCCGCCGCGGCGCGCAGGGCCGGCCTGTCGTCGGGCCCCAGCAGCCGCACGTGCACCGTGATCGTGCCGCCGCAGGTGAGGCCCGCGGCGAACGCGTCCGCGTCGGAGACCCCGAAGTCCGCGTGGGTGCCGCCCGGGTCCGACGCCGCCAGCACCTCCTCGCACAGGGCCACCGTCGCGCCCTCCACGCAGCCGCCCGCGATGCTGCCCAGGACCCGCCCGTCGTCCGTGAGCGCCATCGACGTGCCACCCAGGCTCGGTGCCGAGCCCACGACGTCGACCACGGTGGCCACCGCCACGCGACGGCCTGCGTCCAGCTCGGCCAGCAGGCGCCCTGCGAGCTCCAGCACCTGCACCTCCACCGTCGTCGTCACGCGCCCCCGGTCCGCCGGGCCCTCATCGTGGCACCGCGACCGGCGGCGTCACCCACGGCTGAGAGCAGCCACAGCCCCGTAACACGGTGGTAACGGCTCGGGACGGCGCCGGACACCCGCGCGCTGCAGGATGCGGCTCGTGACCGACACGATCGCCGCGGCGCCCGCCGTCCCGACGCCCGTCCCGACGCCTGTCCCGCCGGCTGGCAGCGAGGCAGGAACCGAGCAGGACGCCCGCTGGCTGACGGCCGCCGTCGACCTGGCCACGCGCAACGTCGCGGAGGGCGGCGGCCCGTTCGGCGCCGTCGTCGTCGTCGACGGGCGCGTCGTCGGCACGGGCCAGAACCGCGTCACCCGTGACCTGGACCCGACGGCGCACGCCGAGGTGCAGGCGATCCGCGACGCCTGCCGCGCGCTGGGGACGTTCTCCCTGGCCGGCGCGACGATGTACACGTCCTGCGAGCCCTGCCCCCTGTGCCTGGCCGCCACGCTGTGGGCCCGGGTCGACCGCGTCGTCTTCGCCGCCGACCGCCACGACGCCGCCCGCGCGGGCTTCGACGACTCCGCGTTCTACGCGCTGTTCGCCCAGGACCGCGCGACCTGGTCGATGCCCGTCGTCGCGCACCGCGTCGACGGCGCCGACGCCCCCATGCGGGCGTGGCTCGACCTGACGGAGCGCGTCCGCTACTGACCGGCGCCCTCCTCGGCCGGGGGAGACCGGCGCGCACGACGACGCCGGCCGCCCCCGCGCTGCTGCGGGGGACGACCGGCGTCGGCGGCGTGCCGCCGGCCGGGGCCGGCGCACCGTTCAATCGACCGTTCAGGCGAGCTGCGGCTCCCGCCCGGCGGGCGCCGCGGCGACGGCGGCGGTGCGCCGGTCGAGGACCAGCACGGCCCAGCCGAGCAGGGCGAACAGGACCCCGAGGCCCATGACGAGCGCCGCGATGCCGAAGGCGACGACCGAGGTGAACAGCGAGGCCCGCAGGAACGAGCCGTTCATGGCGACCTCGCGCAGCGGGTCCTCCCGGTCCAGCTCGGCGTAGGTCTTGCCGCCGGTCGAGTCCAGCGCGTGGTGGGCGATGATGTCCGCCTGCGCGTACGCCGTCCAGGGGTTGGTGACCTGCTGGCCGCCGAAGGCGAAGGCGTCCTCGGCGACGGTGATGTTCTCGTCGGCCAGCTTGGCCGAGACCATGCCCCAGGTGACGCCGCCGGCGATCACGAGGAGGGCACCGGCGACGATCGCCACGAGGGCGACGACGCGGGCGACCGCGGCGTTGCGGACGCCGGTGCGGACGGGGGCGGTGGTGGTGGTCATGACGGGCTCCTCCGTGGGGGGTGGGGCCGCGGCTCCTGCCCGACCCTGGTCACCGTGCGGTGACACCACCAGGGTCGACCCGGGGGACCCCCCTCCACCTGGGACCTAGGTCGCGACCGTGCGGACCCCGTCGGTCGGGTCGTCGGGCGGCAGCTCCGTCCCCCGCAGGAGGCGCCGGAGGAACTGCTGCGTGCGCGGCTGGCGGGGACGTCCCAGCACGTCCGCGGGCACCCCGTGCTCGACGACGAGGCCGCCGTCCATGAAGGCCACCTGGTCCGCGACGTCCCGGGCGAAGGTGAGCTCGTGCGTGACGACGACCATCGTCCAGCCCTCCCGGGCCAGCTCCGACATGAGCGCCAGCACGTCCCCGACGAGCTCGGGGTCGAGCGCGGACGTCGGCTCGTCGAACAGCAGGAGCTGGGGCCGCAGCGCCAGCGCCCGCACGATCGCCACCCGCTGCTGCTGACCGCCCGACATCTCGTGCGGGTAGGCGTCGGCACGCCCGTCGAGGCCCACGCGCCGGAGCAGCTCCAGCGCCTCGGCCCGCACCTCGGCCGCGGGCCGGCGCTGCACGACGAGGGGCCCCTCGGTGACGTTCTGCAGCACCGTCCGGTGGGGGAACAGGTGGAAGTGCTGGAACACCATGGCGGAGCGGTCGCGCAGGGCGTCGAGCTGCGCCCGCGTCGGGTCGGCGCCGAGGTCGACGCGCACGTCGTCGAGGTCCACGACGCCGCCGTCCGCGCGCTCCAGCGCGTTGAGGCAGCGCAGCACGGTGGTCTTGCCCGACCCGGAGGGCCCGATGAGCGCGAGCACCTGCCCGCTGCGCAGCTCGAGGTCCACCGACCGCAGCACGGGCGTGCCGTCGAAGGCCTTCTGCAGGCCGCGGACCCGCAGCAGGGGCTGCGCGCCGTGCGGCCGCGGGGAGGGTGCGGCCGGGGCCGTCCGGTCAGTGCGCGACATGGCGGTCCAACCTCGTCTCGAGCCGGCTCTGCACCGCGGACAGGACGAGGCAGATCACCCAGTAGACGGCGGCCGCCTCGATGTAGACCACCATGAACTGCTGGGAGAAGGCCGCGATCTGCTCGGCCCGGCGGAACAGCTCGGTCACCAGGATCAGGGACGCCAGCGAGGTGTCCTTCACGAGGCTGATGAAGGTGTTGGACAGCGGCGGGACGGACACCCGCGCGGCCTGCGGGAGGATGATCCGTCGCAGGGCCTGGGCCCGGTCCATGCCGATCATGTGCGCGGCCTCCCACTGGCCCCGCGGCACGGACAGGATCGCCGCGCGGATCACCTCGGCCGCGTAGCCGCCGACGTTGAGCGAGAACGCGATGATCGCGCTCGGCCACGGGTCGACGAGCACCCCGATCGACGGCAGGCCGTAGAACACGACGAACAGCTGCACGAGCAGCGGCGTCCCGCGGATGAGGGAGACGTAGGCGCGCGCCGGCGCCCGCAGCCACGCGCGCGGCGACAGCCGGGCCAGCGCGACGAGCAGTGCCAGCACGAGCCCGAGGGCCATGGACACCAGCGCGAGCGGGATGGTCCCGGTCAGCGCCCCGGAGACGATCGGCCACAGGGAGTCGCCGATCAGCTCCGCGGTCGTCACGGCTGCGTCACGTCGTCGCCGAAGTACTCCGCGGAGATCTCGGCCAGCGCGCCGTCGGCGGCGAGCGCCGTCAGCGCCTCGTCGACGGCGCCCGCCAGCGCGTCGCTGCCCCGCCGGAACGCCATGGCGCTGCGCGACTGGTCCTCGGTCTCGGCGGCCACCTTCAGGCCCGACGCGTCGTCGGTGTTCGCGTAGTCGAGCCAGGTCAGCTCGTCGTTGATGGTGGCGTCGACGCGGCCCTGCTCGACGAGGGCGACCGACTGCGCCCACCCCTCGACGGCTTCGATCTGCGCGCCGGACTCCTGCGCCAGCGTGTACCAGTTGGAGGTGAGCGACTGCGCCGTCGTCTTCCCCGCGAGGTCCTCGAACGAGGAGATGGAGTCGTCGTCGGCCCGGACGACGACGACGCCGCGGGAGTACGTGTACGGCTCGGAGAACGTGTACGCGTCCTCGCGCTCGGCCGTGATGGAGACCTGGTTGGCGATGGCGTCGAAGCGGCCCGCGTCGAGCCCGGCGAAGATCGCGTCCCACTGGGTCTCCTCGAACCGCACCTCGACGCCGAGCTGCTCGCCGACGGCCCGGGCGACCTCCACGTCGAAGCCCGTCAGGTCGCCGGAGCCCTCCTCGTGGTAGCTGAAGGGCCGGTAGGTCCCCTCCGTGGCCACCACGAGCTCACCCGCGTCCTGCACGTCCTGCAGCGAGGTGTCGGACCCGCCCGAGGACCCGGCGGACGCCACGGCCGACGCGGGGGCGCCGGCGTCGCCGCCCGAGGAGCAGGCGGCGAGGAGCCCCACCACGGCGGCGAGGGCGGGGAGGGTCAGGACGCGGGGGGAGCGGGGACGCAGCACGCGCTCATGCGACCACACCGCCACGCCCCCGGCCACCGGGGTCCGCACGCCGGACGGCTCCGCCGGCCGGCACGCCGGACGGCTCCGCCGGCCGCAGCCGTCAGGCGATCTGCTCCGGGGCGCGCAGCGCGGCGACGACGGGGGCGCACGCGCGCGCGGCGACGATGCGGCCGGCGACCTCCCGCAGCTTGACGTTGGACTCGTTCGACAGGCGCCGCAGCAGCGCGAACGCCTGGTCCTCGCCCAGGCCGAGCTCGGCGACGACGATGCCCTTCGCCTGCTCGATCTGCCCGCGGTGGACGACCGAGGCCCGCACGGCGCTGTCCACCTCCCGGGCGACGAGGTCGTCGTACACCTCGCTCACGTCGACGACCCGCCCGTGGTCGCGTGCCAGCACGCGCAGCTCGACGACCGCCCGGCCGGACTCCTGCCGGCGGTGGACGCACGCGAGCACATCCTCGGCGGGGTCGTGCGCGCGGCCGTGGGGCAGCGGGCGGTGCGGCTCGGGGCACCGGACGGTGGCGAGCGCGTCCGGCAGGGGGGCGGACCAGGGCGCGGGTGTGGTGCTCCCACCCGCGGCGGTGCCCGCCGCGAGCACCGGGGACGTGCCGGACGACCGGGGGGAGGGCTGCGGGCGCCGCGGGACCGCGGCGGACGGAGGTGGGACCGGGACGACCCGGTCCGCGTGCGGACCGGGGGCGGGACGGATGTCGTTGACGACCATGATCGGGGTCCTTCCTGCGGCCCGGGGCCGTCTCTGGACCCCGGACGTCACCGGACCGGGTGACCGGGAAACGGTACCTGAGTGCTACCTGACCGCACGTCGGCCGGCGCCGTCGGCGGGCCTCCCCGCCGGTGCTCGGCGCGGCGAGCAGCGTGCGACTCGGCTGGTAACCTCACCCGCCGAGTCAGGACGCGGCTCTGCACCACCCCTGCGCCAGGAGCACCCGTGCTCGAACCTGCCACCCCGGACACCGTCCCGGGGGACACCTTGCGTGCCGGCGCCTTCCGGCTGGACCGCACCGCCCAGCGCTGGACCTGGTCCGACGCCGTCTACCTCATCCACGGCTTCGCACCGGGCGAGGTCGTGCCCACCACGGACCTCGTCCTCGCCCACGTCGAGCCCGCCGCACGGGACGTGCTCGCGCAGCGTTTCGCCGCCGGCGCCCCGTTCGAGCCCTTCGTGTCCGTGCACGCCCTGCGCGACGCGCGGTCCCGGGAGCGGATCGTCGCGCTCCTGGCCGACCGCCCGGGCGCCGGGCCCGTCGCCGGGCCTGACGGCGCGACCGACGGTGGACGAGGCGTCGGTACCGACGGTGCGTCCGACGAGGACGTCGTCGTCGGGCAGCTCGTCGACCTCACCGAGCACGCACGCCGGACGGCCGCGGACGCCGCCGGGCGCGCCATCGAGCGCGCGGTGGCGGGCACGGCGGTCGTCGACCAGGCCGTCGGGGTGCTGATGGCGGCCGCCGGCCTCGGGCCGGACGAGGCGCGCCGGGCCCTCGAGGCCTGGGCCGCCTCGGCGGGGCACGAGCTCGCGCTCGCCGCGAGGGCGCTGCGGTCCATGGTCACCGAGCCCGAGGGGCGCAAGGCGGTGGCGCAGATCGCGCGCGAGCACGTCGGCGACGCGGAGGCGCCGTCCGCCTGAGCGGCGCCGGACGCCGGCACGGCGCCCCCGGTGGCGGGCGTCGGACCGCCTTGCGAGGGTGGCCGCGCACGGCGGCCCGCGCAGCGGGGCGCGCCGACGACCCGTCCAGGCCCGGGCGGGACCGTGTCGGTGCGCACGGCCCGTGCGCGGAGGCCCGGATGAGCACGACCCGCACAGCCCTCGATCACGCCGGTGCCGGGGTGTACTCCCGGTCCACGGCGCGGCACCTCACCGACGCCCTCGAGCGCCGGTCGGCCCTCGACCCCGCCGTCGCGGTGCTGGAGGCCGTCGCGCGTCCGGTCGTCGGCGGGGAGCGCCGGTGGCGCACCCTGAGGGGCGCGGCGCTCGGGCACCCGCTGCACCCCGTCCTCACCGACGCGCCCGTCGGGCTGTGGACGTCCTCGGTGGTGCTCGACCTCGTCGGGGGGGAGGGCGCGCAGGACGCGGCGGACCGGCTGCTGGGGCTCGGCGTCCTGGCGGCCGTGCCCGCGGTGATCACCGGGCTCGCGGACTGGTCGGCGGGGGACACGGGCGTCCGGCGGGTCGGCGTGGTGCACGCGGCCCTCAACGGGGTGGCCCTCGCCGGCTTCGCCGGCGCGTGGCTGCTGCGCCGCCGCGGACACCGGCGCGCGGGCGTGGCGGCGAGCCTGGCGTCCTTCGGCATCGCCGGCGGCGGCGCCTACCTGGGCGGGCACCTGGCCTACGCGACGGGAGCCCGGCCGCAGCAGTCGCGCTGAGGTCCGGGCGCGACAGGGGCCACGGCCCCGGCATCCCGGCCGTCCGCGTCAGCCGTCGACGCCGGTCGTGGTGTGGGACGCGCCCACGGGCTTGGACTGCGACGAGCCCCTCTCGCGCAGGTACACGGCGAAGAGCACCATCGACGCCACGGCGAGGAACTCCGACTGCCAGTTCTGCAGCGTCCGGCTCCAGAACTCCGGCATGCGGACGTACTGCCACCACGTGACCGGGTCCTGCAGGTCGCGCATCTGCTCCTCGCTGTAGGCGGCAGCGCCCGCCACGGACTGCGCGACCCAGGCGAGCAGGAAGATGCCCCCCATGACCAGGCTGAGCGAGCGCGAGTAGACCGCAAGCCGCCAGCCGCGACGGCGCGCCCACGACGGCGCGCCCGGGCCGGCGTGCTCGCCGACCCGCTGCTCCTCGTCCGACTCGCGGCCGACCCCGTCGAGCGGCTTGGACTCGGGCGAGCCGACCTGCACCAACCACACCGTGGCGACGACGAAGAGGAAGAACTGCAGGTACTCGGACTGCCAGTTCTCCGCGAGGTCGACGGCGAAGGACGAGGACCCGACGTACGCCAGGAGCCCGACGGGGTCGAGCCCGGCGGCGCGCTGCTCCTCGTCGAAGAGGCGCGCCCCGGCGACCGCCTGCCCGACGAGGGACAGCAGCAGGAAGAGCAAGAAGACGAGCGTCAGGCCGTTGCGCCAGAGCACGCCGCGGACGCCGGCCGGGCTCGGTCGCAGATCCGGAGGCGCCGCGTCGGTAGTGCCGCTCACCGGCGGACCGCCGCGAGCACGACCACCGCGGCCAGCGTGGAGACGACGAGCGTCACGACGAGGACGAAGAGCACGCGGGTGGACCTCACGACGCCTCCACCTCGCAGTCGTACGGCCGGTCGGCGCGCGCCGCGCACAGGGCCGCGGTGACGACCCACCCCTCGCCGTCGCGCGCGAGGAAGACGGTGTCGCCGGACAGCGCGACCTGGGCCTGCCGACCCGCCACGGCGACGCGGGGTGCCGTGGTCGTCGCAGCGGCCGCCGGGTCGGCGCCGCTGACCCCGACGAGGTCCACCACTCCTCCGTCGCAGGAGTTGCCCGTGCGGTCGGCCACCGCCTCCGCCGCGGCCGGCAGCAGGAGCGCGCAGGCCTCCGGCCCCTGACCGGCGGCCAGAGCCGTCTCCAGCTGGAGCGCGACGTGGACGGCGTCGTCGCCGTCCGGACCACCGCACCCGGCACAGGTCAGGCAGACGGCGATCGCGACGAGGCCCGACGGCCCCGCCGTCACCCAGCGCGCGGCGCGACGTCCCACGTCACCGACCGTAGCCACGGGCCGGACCGGTCGCCCGGTGGCAGGGCCGGGCGACCGCACCTAGCGTCGAGAGCAGCGGCAGCGACGACCGTCGTCGCCGCGGCCCCGTCCAACGCCAGGGCGGAGCGCACGCACTGCCGGCCGGCCGCGCGCCGGCGGGAGGAGTGGCCGCCCCATGTTCTTCCACCGCCAGGAGCTCCAGCACCAGGCCAAGCCCGACAAGCCCGACGCCGTCTTCGCGCGCAAGCTGCAGGAGGTCCTCGGCGGGCAGTACGGCGAGATCACGGTCGCCATGCAGTACGGCTTCCAGGCCTGGAACACCCACCTGCCCGGCAAGTACCGCGACCTGCTGTACGGGATCGGCGCGGAGGAGTTCGGCCACGTCGAGATCCTCGCGACGATGATCGCCCAGCTGCTCGAGAAGGCCCCCGTGGGCGCCACGGAGAAGGCCATCCAGGACGACCCGACCGTGGCGGCGATCATCGGCGGCATGGACGTCCAGCACGCCATCGTCGCCGGGGCGGGAGCGCGCCCGGTCGACAGCAACGGCAACCCCTGGAGCGGCGCCTACGTCACGGCCAGCGGCAACCTGCTGGCGGACTTCACCGCGAACGCGAACGCCGAGATGCAGGGCCGCCTCCAGGTGGCCCGGCTGTACCACATGACCGACGACCACGGCGTGAAGGACCTGCTCGGCTTCCTCCTCGCCCGCGACACCATGCACCAGAACCAGTGGATGGCGGCCGCGAAGGAGCTGCAGGAGGAGGGGCACGAGCTGTTCCCCGTGCCGAGCAACTTCCCGCTGGCGAACGAGGACCGCGACGTGTCGTACCAGTACATCAACTTCTCGAACGGGCCCCTCGCGTCCGAGGGCTCCTGGGCGTCGGGCCCCACCCCCGACGGCAAGGGCGAGTTCACCTACGTGGCCGAGCCGCCCGCCGGGGTGCCCATGCCGCCGCCCACCGTCCCCGACCCGCGCCTGTACGGCACCTCGCCGGTGCCGAACACCGCGGAGAAGGTCACGAGCAAGATCAAGGACGTCCTGCACAAGGACTAGGGCTACGGTAGGACGAGAACCCCCAGGACGGGCGGTCGGGACGGTTCGTCCCGGCCGCCCGTCCGTCGTCAGTGGCGAGAGGAGACCACGGTGACCACCGAGGAGCACGCGCTGCCCCGACCGCGGACCACCCCCCGGACGACGCCGCTCCCGGGGAGCAGGTCATGGGTGTCCGGGGACCTGCGCGCGCTGGACGACCTCATCGGCCGGATCGGACGGGGGGGCGCGGCACCCATGGACGACGCCACCGTCCAGGGGCTCGCCACCGCCAACGAGGAGCTGCGGGTCGCGGACGAGGAGCTGCGCCTCCAGCGCGAGCAGATCGCCCGGCTCCTGGCCGAGCGCCGGGCCGCGGGCCTGCAACGGCAGTGGCTGGCCTCGATGCTGCCGGTCCCGATGGTCGTCACCGACCGCGCCGGCGTCGTCGTCTCCGCGAACGCGGCGGCCGGGCAGATGCTGCACATCGCGCTCGCGCACCTCGTGCGCAAGCCGCTCCCGCTGCTCGTGCACGAGGAGGACCGCCCGCAGGTCCGCTCGCTGCTGGGCTCCGCGACCGCCTCCGGCGACCCCGTCCGGCTGCGGGTACGGCTGCTGCCGCGACGGAGCGAGCCCGTCGTCGTCGACCTCGCGGTGACCTCCGACGGCTGGACGGCGGAGGAGGGGGAGCTGGCGTGGACGTTCTTCCTGGCCGACGAGTCACGGCCGGCGGCGCAGGCGTCGAGCCGCGCCCTCGCCCTCGCGGGCGCCTTCGCCGACATGTGCTGGTTGCCGGCGCGCGCCGGCGGTACGCAGGAGCTCCTCTCGAGGATCGCCGACGTCACCCACCGGGCGGTGGCGGCGGCGGAGGCGGTGAGCGTCAACCTGGGCTCGGCGGCCGAGCCGACGGCCGTCGCGTCGACGTCCGAGCTGGCGGCGGCCTTCGACGGCGCGCAGGTGCTGGCCGGGACGGGGCCGTGCGTGACGGCGTCCGAGGCGCACGAGACCGTCGTCACGGGCGACGTCGCGGCCGACTCCCGGTGGGCGGGGCTGGCGCGGACCGCGGCCGGTGCGGCCGTGGTCTCCGTGCTGGCGGTCCCGGTGACCGGCGACGAGGGGCTCGTCGGCGCGGTCAACCTGTACAGCACGCGGCGGGACGCCTTCACCGAGGAGGACGTGGACGTCGCCGAGCTGCTCGCGGCGGCCGGGGGCGCGGTGCTCGTCGAGGTCGCGCAGAAGGACCGTCTGCGGACCCTGGCCGCTCAGCTCGACCAGGCGTTGACCTCCCGCGCCGTCATCGACGAGGCGAAGGGCATCATCATGGCGCGCCGCGGAGGCACGGCGGACGAGGCGTTCGCGTTCCTGTCGGCCCTGAGCCAGCAGCGCAACGTCAAGCTGCGCGTGCTGGCCACGGCGCTCGTCGAGCAGACCGCCGCCTCCCGGCCCGCGCCCCCCGCGCCTGCGGAGGAGCGCGGCGCGAACGGTGCCCCCGCTCGACCGGGGGTCAGCCGACGACGGTCATGACGACGATGGCGCCGTCCGCGCCCGCGCCGCCGCGGCGCAGCGGCGAGACGGCCACGTCGAGGTCAACCGTGCGCCCCCGGCGGTTGACGGCCTCGACGCGGACCACGTCCTCGGCGGGCAGGCCGTTCGCGTGGGCGACCAGCAGCGGACGCAGCCGGTCGAACGGGAGCCCGATGTCGAGGTCGCCCATGGGCCGGCCCAGCGCCTCGTCGTCGCGCACCCCCCACAGGTCGGCGGCGCGCTCGTTCCAGGCGAGCACGCGCAGGTCGTCGTCGAGCACCGCGACCCCCGCCCGCAGGCCGCCGAGGACGGCCTCGAGGAAGTGTGCGAGCTCACCCACCTCGGCGGTGCGCAGCCGCAGCTCCTCGTTCGACGAGTTCAGCTCGTCGTTCGTCGACTGGAGCTCCTCGTTCATCGTCTCGAGCTCCTCGTTCGTGGACTGCAGCTCCTCGTAGGCCGCCTCGAGGTGCTGGTTGGCCTGCTCGAGCTGGTCCTGCAGCTCGCGGTACCGGGTGACGTCGTTGAAGATCACCGTGACGCCCAGGACCTCACCGTCGGAGGTCAGCAGCGGGACGACCTGGACGTCGAGGCTCACGGGCCGCTGCCCCACCCGCTGCCACGAGAGGTCGCGCAGCCACAGGGGAGCGCGCGCGGCCAGGACCTGCTCGATCGAGGACCGCAGCTCGACCGGCTTGTAGGACATCTCGAGGTCGTGGAAGGGGCGGCCGGCGTCGCGCGGACCGATGGCGAAGAGGGACTGCGCGCGGCGGTTCGACGCCACGAGGACCCCGTCGCGGCCGATGACGACCTGCGCGGCCGGGGCCTGGAGCAGGGCCTCCTCCCACAGCCGCGACAGGTCCTCGGGCGGCACCGCGTCCGCCGGTGCGGCCCCGGTCAGCGGCATCGCGACGCGCCGCGGTTCGCCGACCACCTTGCGGAAGAACCGCCGCCGCAGCTCGAGCGGCTGGAAGAGGTCCGGGTGGGACAGGAGCATCTCCGCCTTGCCGAGGAACAGCACGCCGTGCGGCTCGAGCGCGAAGTGCAGGCGCCGGACGATCTGGGCCTGCGTCTGCGCGTTGAAGTACATGAGCGCGTTGCGGCACAGGAGGAGGTCGATGTGGGAGATCGGCGCGTCCTGGATCAGGTCGTTCCGGCCGAAGATGACGGCGCGGCGCAGCTCCTTGCGCACCTGGAAGCGGTCGCCCACCGGCTCGAACCACCGGGCCAGCGTCTGCTCCGGCACGCCGGCGACCTCGCGCTCGTCGTAGAGGCCGTTGCGGGCCGTCGCCAGCGCGACCTCGTCGACGTCGGTCGCGTAGATCTTCACGCGGTCGGCGAACTCCTCGGGCCCCAGCGCCTCGGCCAGCAGCACGGCCAGGGAGTACGGCTCCTGGCCGCTCGCGCACGCGGCGCTCCACACGCGCAGCCGGCCCGTGCGGCGCGCCAGCAGGCGCGGCAGGACCTCCGTGCGCAGGTGCTCCCACGCGTCGGCGTCCCGGAAGAACGCCGTGACGTTGATCAGGACGGTGTCGAAGAGGGCGTCGAACTCACCCGGGTCCACCGACAGGCGGTCCTGGTAGTCCTCGTACGAGCCGACGCCCGCGGCCGCCATCCGGCGTCCGATGCGCCGCGCCAGGCTCGCGGACTTGTAGCCGGTGAAGTCGAAACCCCGCTGCTCGCGCAGGTGCTCGAGCAGTGCGGTCAGCTGGGGGTCGGGCGTCTCCGCCACGAGGGGCCCGAGAGCGGCGGACCCGTCCTCGTCGGGCTCGACCTCGTCGTCCTCGTGGCTCACCGCCCGCCCTCCTCGTCGCGGCCACCGGCTCCACCGGGGCCGCCCGCCGAGCCGTGCCCGTGCCCCGCGGGCCGGCGCCCGGCGAGCTCCGCGGCGAGGTCGCGGGCGGCCGCGAGCTCGGCCTCGCTCTCCACGGCCGCCATGGCCGTGAGCGCCGAGGTCCGCTCGACGAGGTCGCGGAGCACCAGCGCCGACGCGCGGGCCTCGCCGGCCTGGACGGTGAACGTGTGCTCCGTGAGCCGGTGCTGCCGACGGGCCGCGTTGTCCGCGAGACGGTCGGCCAGCGCGGCCTTCTCCTCCAGGGCGCGCAGCGCCATCCACAGCGCGCTCTCGACGGCGGTCGACTGCTGCGACGACAGGCTGTCGGGGGACCACGCGTGGCCGACCCGGCAGCGGTAGCGGGTCACCGGCCCGTCGACGAGCTCGAAGAGCACGCCCGCGCAGTCGGGGCAGGCGAAGGGCGACGGGACGCCCGGGCGGTCGCCGGCGCTCAGCGCCGCGTCCTCCATGCGCGTGATGGCCAGCTCCACGTCGACCAGGTCGCCGTCGAGGCCGCCGTCGACGTCGCCTCCCGGAGCGCCGGTGCCACCCCCACCCGGCAGGTCCTCGGCGAGCAGGCGCACGAGCAGCGCGGGCATCGCGGCGACCGGCAGGACGTGGTCGGGGTGGTCGGCGGCCAGCACCGAGGCCGGCATCCCGGGGTACGCGGCGTCGTCGGGCTCCTGCACGAGGCAGGTGGCGCCCCTGCTGTGCAGGCTCAACGCGCCGACGGTCCCGTCGTCGAGCGTGCCCGACAGGACCACGCCGACGGCACGGGGCCCGTGCGAGCGGGCGGCCGAGCGGAAGAGGACGTCCACGGACGGCCGGTGGCCGTTCTCGCGCGGCCCGCGCACGAGCGTGAGCGTCTCGCCGACGACGACGACGTGCCGGTCCGGCGGCGCGACGTACACGTGCCCGGGCAGGAGGACGTCCCCCTCGACCGCCTCGTGCGCCGGCAGCGCCCCGCACCGGTCCAGGATGGCCGCGAGGTGGCTCGCCGCCGAGGGGGGGCAGGTGGAGCACCACCACGACCGCCGCGGGCAGGTCGGCCGGCAGCCCGGCCACGAGCGTGCGCAGCGCCTCGACCCCTCCGGCCGACGCGCCCACCACCACCAGGTCCCTGCGTGCCATGCCTGCACCTCCCTCCGTCGCTGGTCCACCGTAGTGCCGGTCGGTGCGGCCGCGCGGTCCCGGACACCCGTGGTGCGCGAGTCCCGTGGGGGTCTTGCCCCGGCGGCCCGTGAGGTGCGACCGTTGTCGTCCGACCGGGTGAAGATCGCGCACGGTCGGCGTCGCCAAGGGGCGGTCATGTCCGATCTGTCGCTCGTGTCCTGCGAGCACCTGCACGTCCTGCTGCGCGAGCTCGTGCGGCGCCGCATGGAGGCCGACGACCCCGTCGGGCGCGACGAGGCCGGTCGGCGGCTGCTCGACGTCGTCGCCGAGCTGGACGCCCGGGCGAGCGTCCGGTGGGCCGACCGGGACCGCAGCCGTCGCGCGGGAGCCGTCCCGTCGCCCGCGCGGGGGGTCCCGCGGCTGGTCCGCGCGTCGGCCGCCGGCGCGCCGCCTAGCGGGCGGTGAGCTCCACCAGCACGCGCGGCAGCTCCTCGCACAGCTCGCGCGCGAGGTAGCCCAGCGGGCCGACGCGGGCGGCCAGCCGGTCGCCGGCGAGGCCGTGCATGGACACGCCCCAGCAGGCGGCCTGGTCGGTCGGCGTCCCGCCCGCGAGCAGGCCGGCCACGGCGCCCGCGAGGACGTCCCCGCTGCCCGACGTGCCGAGGCCGGAGGCGCCGGTCGGCGAGGTCCACGCGCGTCCGTCGGGCGCGACGACCGTGCCGCTGAGGGCCACGACCGCACCGAAGCGCGCCGCGATCGCGTGCGCGACCTCGCGGTCGGACCCGTGCGCCCCGCCCTCGTCGTCGCCGAGCAGCCGGTCCGCCTCGGCGCCGTTCGGCGTGAGGACGAGGCGGCCGGCGAGCGCGTCGTGCACGTCGGGCGTCGACGGCAGCACCCCGAGGGCGAAGGCGTCGAGCAGGACGGGCACGTCCGTGCCCGTGCGGGTCGCGACCGCCCGCAGCAGCGCCCGCGTGCCGTCGGGCTCGTCGAGCCCCGGCCCGAGGACGACGGCACGCGCCCGCTCCAGGTCGCCGTCGAGCAGACCCGCGTCGGACCCGACGAGAGATCCGGCGGCGGTCTCGGGCAGCCCCGTGACGCCCGCCTCGGGGACGGCCACCGCGAGCGCCGGGGCGACGGACCCCGCCACCGCCAGGCTCAGCCGCCCGGCCCCCACGCGGAGCGCGGCGACACCGGCGAGCAGCACGGCGCCGACCGTCCCGCGCGCCCCGCCGACGACGAGGACCGCCCCCCGCCGGTCCTTCGACCCGCGGCGGTCGGGCAGCGGCCAGTCGCGCAGCACGGCCGGCGTCAGGGCGACCGGGTCCCCGCCCGGCACGCCCACGCCGTCCCCGTCGCGGTCGTCGCTCATGCGTCGTCCTTCCGTCCGGGGTGCTCGGTGACCGGCGCGTCGCCCGCGAGATGGCCGACCTCGTCGGCCTGCAGCGCGCGCCACGCGCCGGTGCCGGCCCCGCCGCCGTCCTGCCGTCCGTCGGGACGCCGCTCGAGGGTCGTCACCGAGGCGTTGCGGACGCTGCCGGCGCGGACCAGTGCCATGAGCTCGTCCTCGTCGAGGCCCTCGAGCACGGCGCGCAGCAGCACGACGACGGCGTCGTGGGTGACGACGAGGAGCCGCTCGTGGTCCTCGCGGCGCTCCACGTCGGACCACCAGGACCGCAGCCGCAGCGCGACGTCCGACCACGACTCGCCGCCCGGGGGGCGGTGGTAGGTCTTGCCGAGGTGCCGGCGCCGCTCGGCCTCCGCCGGGAAGCGGGCGGCGACGCCGCGCGCGGTGAGCCGGTCGAGCACGCCGAGCTCCCGGTCGCGCAGCCGCTCGTCGACCCGCACCGGCAGGTCGAGGCCGCCCGCGGCGAGGGCGTCCGCCGCCGTGGCCCGGGTCCGGGCGTAGGGGGAGACCCAGAGGGCGGTCGGACGCTCGCCGTCCGGCAGCGCCGCGAGGTGCCGGCCGAGGGCGGCCGCCTGCTCCCGGCCCCGGTCCGACAGCGGCGTGTCCGCGTCCCGCGTCGCGACGTCGACGACCTCCGAGCCGGTGCGCTCCGCCTCCGACGCGGCCACGTTGCCGAGGCTCTCGCCATGCCTGACCAGCCAGAGCGTGCGGACGGGGGAGGTGGGGGCGAGCACGCCCCCACCGTGGCACCGGTCGCGCGCACCCGCATCCCGCCGGGTGGCCGAGCGTGCGCCGGTCCAGCACCCTGGGGGCATGACGACGCACACCCTCACGCTCGAGCTCCAGGTCGACATCACCGACGAGGACGCCCTCGTCGACGCGGTCCGCGCCTCCACGCCGGAGGACTCCCTGCAGCCGGACGACATCCGTCCCGAGGACCGCGCCGCGTCCTCCCTGGTGGCGGCGTTCTCCAAGGCGGGCAAGGACCTGCAGGTGCCCGGCCTGACGATCCAGGACGTGAAGGTCGTCGAGCGCGACGCCTGACGGGGCAGCCCTGCGGGCGCGGTCGTCCCGGCGCGTCGTGGGCGGCCGTGTCGGTGGCGGGGCGCACCCTGAGGGCATGGTGACGATCTCCTGCTCCTGCGGCGTCGCGGCCTCCGTCCGGCGCCACCCGCTGCGCCGGGCCCCGCTGGCCGAGCGCCTGGCGCTCCTCGCGGCGGCGGTGCGCGTCGAGGACGGCTTCTGCACGGTCGAGCTCGACGGCTCCTGGCACCCCGACGGGGAGGAGCCGGGCCTGGACTGCGTGGTCCTGGCCGACCTCGACGAGCTCGACGCCACCGAGGGGCTCGACCCGCGGGAGGCCACGCAGGTGCGCGCGGCCCTGACGGGGGTGCGCCTGCTCGGCCGCGACCTGCCCGGGCCCCTCGAGGTCGACGGGCTGCGCCTGCACGTGCGCCCCGCCTGGGAGTACGCGCCGGCCCTGGTCGTGTCCGTCGACGACGCCCAGGGCCCGGTGGTCGAGCTGCTCGCCGCGCCGGACGAGGTCGACCTGCTGCCGGCCCTCGTCGAGCTGCACCGTACCGGAGGGCGGTCGGCCCTGCACCGGCTCGCCCGGGCGTCGTGGCACCGCGGGAGGCTGCGGGAGCACCTCGTCGTGAGGGCGCACGCCGCAGCCTGACGCGCCGTGCGTGCGTGGCGAGACAGGTCGTGGCCGCACGGCCGGCACGCGCTCAGGTCCGCGACCCGGCCTGCCGATGGAGGGGGTGAGGCGGCCCGCGACGTGCGGGCGCGCACCGCACCCCGGGGGACTGCCGTGGACGCCACGCACTTCATCGGGCTCGTCCTGGTCATGACGGGCTCGTCCGCGCTCAGCTGGCACGCCGCCGGCGCCGTCCTGTGGCTGCGGGAGCGGTCCGGGCGCACGACGACGGCGCGCGCGACGACGGTCGAGCAGCGCCGCGCCGAGTAGCCCTCACCGACACCGACACCGACACCGTCGCCCGCGTCGCGGGCGTGCGCGCCCCGGATCCGCCATGATGAGCGGTCACGGGGTCGGAGCAGCGGCCGACGCGGCGGGTGGGGGACGGATGGACGCGACGGACGGCGCCGTCGTCGACCCCGCGGACGACCCCGCGGACGGCCGGGCACGACGCGACGGCGGGGACGACGACCGCGAGGGGCTGCTCGGTGCGGCCGCGGTCGAGGCCGCGGGCATCGGCACCTTCGACTGGGAGGTCGCGACCGGCCGCCTGCTGTGGAACCGGCGGATGCTGCAGATCGCCGGGTTCGACGAGACGACGTTCGACCAGCGCATCGAGACGTTCGAGCGCATCGTCCACCCCGACGACCTGCCCACCGTGCGAGCGGTGCTCGGTACCGCGCTCGCGTCGGGCGGGGACCTCGAGGTGGAGTACCGGGTGGTCACCGCGGCCGGCGAACCGCGCTGGTTCACCGCGCGCGGTCGTGCGCTGCTCGGTCCGGACGGGACCGCGCAGCGCGTCGTCGGTGCCGCCTTCGACTCCACCCTGCGCCGCGACGGCGAGGCCCAGGTGGCGCGCGTGCTCGAGACCATGCCGACGGCGTTCTACTCCCTCGACCGGGACTGGCGCTTCACCTACGTCAACGCCCGGGCCGAGAAGTTGCTGGGCCGCACGCGCGAGGACCTCCTGGGCGGCGTGGTGTGGGACCTGTTCCCGGCGGCGCCGGGATCGCCGTTCGAGGAGCAGTACCGGCGCGCCGTGGCGACGGGGCAGGAGGTCGCCTTCGACGCCTGGTACCCCGAACCCCTGCTCGCCTGGTTCCAGGTCCGCGCCTGGCCGAACCCCGCGGGCCTGTCCGTCTACTTCTCGGACGTGACGGAGCGGCGGCGCACGGAGGAGGCGGTCGTCCGGGCGGCGCAGCGCGCCCGTCTCACCGCTGAGGTCAGCGCGCGGCTCGGCGAGACGCTGGAGGCGGAGGAGGCGGTCGCCCGGCTCGCGCACCTCGTCGTGCCCGCACTGGCCGACTGGTGCGTCGTCACGCTCGTCGAGGACCACGGGGACGTCGCGAGCCGCCGCGACCTGCGCGACGTCGGCTCCTGGCACCGGGACCCGGCGATGCGGCCCGTCGCGGAGCGGTACGCCGCGACGCGGCTCGCGGCGCTCGAGGACCGGTCCTTCCTGCTGCGGGCGCTCGAGGAGGGCCGGGCGGTCCAGGTCGCGCGGCCCGCGCACACGGAGGTGGCGCGCGTGCTGCGCCCGGGGGAGGCGCGGGACCTGCTCGCGCGGCTCGCGCCCGAGGGCGGCGCGGTCGTGCCCATGCGCGCGCGCGGTCGGACCCTCGGTGCGCTCAGCCTCTTCATCGGTCCCGAGCGGGCGCCGTTCGACGACGAGGACCTGCGCACCGCCACGGAGGTTGCCGGACGGGCCGGGCTCGCCCTCGACAACGCCCGCCTGTACCGCGAGCAGCGGCACCTGGCGGAGGCGCTGCAGCGGGCGATGCTCACCGACCCGCCCGAGCCGGACCACGTGGAGGTGGTCGTCCGTTACGAGCCGGCGGCCGTCGCGGCGCGGGTGGGCGGCGACTGGTACGACGCGTTCCTGCAGGCCGACGGGCGCACGGTGCTGGTCGTGGGTGACGTCGCCGGCCACGACATGGACGCGGCCGCGGCGATGGGGCAGCTCCGGTCGGTGCTGCGCGGGATCGGCGTGGCGACGGGGGCGGGGCCGGCCGAGCTGCTGACGCTGGTCGACCGGGGGATGCGCACGCTGCAGTCCTCGACGATCGCGACGGCGGTGGTGGCCCGCGTGGAGCAGGAGCGCGAGGAGCGCGCCGCCGGGCTGTGCCGGCTGCGCTGGTCGAACGCCGGGCACCCGAGCCCTCTCGTCCTGCACCCCGACGGCACCGTGGAGACCCTCGCCACCGCCCGGAACGACCCGTTGCTCGGCGTCGTGCCCGAGTGCTCCCGCACGGAGCACGTCGCGGTGCTGCGGCGCGGCGCGACGGTCCTGCTGTACACGGACGGCCTCGTCGAGCGGCGGGACCGCAGCGTCCGGGCGGGCATGGACGAGCTCCGGGCGGTGCTCGCCGAGGTCGGTGCCGGCGACCCGCCCCTGCAGGCCCTGTGCGACGAGGTCGTGCGGCGCATGCTGCCCGAGCGGCCGGCCGACGACGTCGCCCTCGTCGGGGTCCGGCTGCACCGCCAGGACGTCCCGCGGCCGCCGGAGGCCGGGCCTGGCGGCGTCCCGCCGGGGCTGCCGCCGGACCCGGAGGTGGCGGTGCGAGGCGCGACACCCTGACGGTTCCAGGGTCCGGGCCCGGCGGGGCGCGCGGTGGCGGTCCGCCCCGGCCGCGGGGAGGGTGGCGGTGCGGCCCGTGCCGGGTCGCGGACGACGACGGAGGGCACGGGCATGGCGGCGACGGGCACGGGGCAGGCCGAGCAGGTCACGGAGGCACTGGCGTACCACGCGGAGGGGCCGGTGTGGCACCCCTCGTGGGGCGGTCTGCGCTGGGTCGACATGCACGCCGGGGACCTGCTCACGCTGCGGGCGGACGGCTCCGTGGACCGGCTGCACGTCGGGACGCTCGCGGCGTTCGTGCGGCCTCGCACCCGCGGCGGATACGTCGTCGGGCTGCAGCGCGGGATCGGGCTGGCGGACGACGTGGACGCGCCGCCGGTGGCGCTGCCCGAGCTCTGGACGGAGGGGGACGTCCGCATGAACGAGGGCGGGTGCGACCCGGCCGGCACGCTGTACGCGGGGTCGATGGCCACGGACGGGAGCCCGGGGCGGGGGACGCTCTGGCGGGTGGCCGCCGACGGCACCGCCGCCCCGCTGCTCACCCCGGTGTCGATCTCCAACGGGATCGACGTCAGCCCGGACGGCTCCCTGGCCTACTACAACGACACGGCGACCGGTGGCACCGACGTCCTGGACGTGCGGGACGGCGCGCTGACGGGGCGGCGGCCCTGGTGGCGCGGCCAGGACGACGAGCGGCCGGACGGCCTCGTCGTCGACGCGGCCGGGAACGTGTGGGTCGCGCTCAACGGCGCCGGGGCGGTCCGCTGCCTGTCGCCGGAGGGCCGCACGCTCGCGGAGGTCGCGCTGCCGGCGTCCGGCGTGACGGCCTGCACCCTCGGCGGCGAGGACGGGCGGGACCTGTTCGTCACGACGTCCCGCGAGGGGCTGGACGACCCCGAGCCCGAGGCCGGGGCCGTGTTCCGGGCGCGCGTCGAGGTGCCCGGGAAGCCCGTGCTGCCCTACGCCGGCTGACGGCGCACCGTCCTGCCGGCCCGGGACGACGACGGCGCGGCCCCCGGGTGGGGGACCGCGCCGTCGTCGTGCGGGAGGGGTCGTCAGCTGGCGAGGCCGACCTTGTCGACCTTGCGGTGGAACCGCATGCCGGCGATGCCGCCGAGGATGGCGCCGACGAGGCTGGCGGCCGCGACGATGAGCACCGCCACGACGCCGCTCGTCGTCAGCTCGCCCTCGCCCACCGGCAGGCGCGGGAAGGCGTTGAGCTGCGCGAGCACGTCGAACTGGTTGCCGGCGACGAGGCCGAGCACCGCGACGACGACGGCCACGACGACGGCCCAGACCCACACGGCGATGCCCTGCTTGACGCCGTCGAACCGCGCCATGCGGCCGGCGACGTACCCGCCGCAGTAGTAGGCGACGAGCACGATGACGAGCAGGGCGATCGAGCCGGCGATGCCGACCGTCTCGGGCTGCGAGGCGACGTCGTCGAGCGTGGTGTCGGTCGCGACGCTGACGGCCGTGCCGGCGCCCGCCAGGAGGGCGGTGAGCAGGACGGCCGTGCCGGTCGCGGTCAGCCAGCCGAAGAAGGCCGAGCCGACCTTCACGCCGCCGAACGCCTCCTTCTCACGCGCCACGACGCTCGCGCGGTCCCGGCCGAAGGCCTTGGCGGACATGGCGCCCCCACCGGAGGTGCCGGTCGGGTCGGTGGTGCCGGAGGCGCCGGGGTCGCGGGTGGTGCCGCGGCCGTCGGCCGGCGGGGTGACGGGGGTGCTCATGGTTCCTCCTGGGGTGCGCGCGGTGCGCGGGGTCGGGTGCCCGCCGGTCAGCGGGCAGGACCGTCGGCGCGATGGGCTGCACGCGAGGTCTCGTGGGACGGGCCGCCCGGCGTCGCCGGACCGTCCCCGTCGTCCGTCCGGTGGTGGTCGTCGTGGTGGTCGTCGTGGTCGTCGTCGGGGTCGTCGTCGGGGTCGTGGTCGGGCAGGTGGTCCGTGCCCGTGGCGACGTAGTGCGCGCGCAGCGTCGCCTCGTCGTCGGGGGAGAGGCGCCCGTCGGGGGCCGTGACGTCCGGTGCGTGCTTGAGGAGCTTGGCGTCGTACGGCACGGTGATCGCGTCGCCGTCGACGCCCGCGTCGTCGAGCGGCACGAGCACGGTCCGGTGGCGCAGGCGTCCGACGAGCACGGCGACCCACGCGGGCTGTCCGGTGCCGGCGCCGAGGAACACGTCCTGGACGCGCCCGACGGCCTTGCCGTCGGCGGCCACCACGTGCCCGCCACCGGCCAGCACGGGCGCGATGTCCTCGGTCGTCAGCACCCTGCGTCTCCTGTCCTGCCGGCCGGCCGGCCGTCGTCGCGGCGCGCCGTCCGCGCACCCTCGACGCCGACGGTAGGCACGCCGCTGCCGCCCCGCACCTCGGCGGGTCCGGACAGAGGGGACGTACCGGGCGGTACGGTGGGGGCACCGACGGGGTACGGGTGACGCACCTGCAGCCCACGGGTGCTGCACAGCCGGCGTGCCCGGTCGGGTGGGCCCACGTCGGCCGGCGCACCACCCGACCGACGCCGGCGCCCGCCGGTGTCCCCCCACCCCGGGAGACCCATGCCCGCTCGTCCGCTCCCCGGCGCCGCGGCCGCCGCCACGGCCGCCGCCGCGCTCGCCGCCCTCGCCCTCGGCCTCGCCGCCGCCGCCGCCCCGGCCGCCGCGGCCCCCGCCGACGAGGGCCTCGAGCTCACCCTCCTGGCGACGACCGACGTGCACGGCCACGTGCGCAACTGGGACTACTTCGCCGACACCGAGTACACCGACGACGACGTGCTCGGCCTGACCCGTGTCGGCACCGTCGTCCATCAGGTCCGCGCCGAGCGCGGGGCGGAGTCCGTCGTCGTCGTCGACAACGGCGACGCCATCCAGGGCACGCCCCTGACCTACTGGTACGGCTACGGCCCGGGCCGGGCGGGCGTGCTCGCCGGCTCGACCGTCCACCCGATGGCCCAGGCGTTCAACACCATCGGCTACGACGCGCAGGTCGTCGGCAACCACGAGTACAACTACGGCCTGGACCTGCTGGCCGCCTACGACCGCGACCTCGCCGCGCCGCTGCTGGGCGCGAACGTCGTGGACGTGGCGACCGGGCAGCCGTACCACACCGACCCCGAGGGCCGGCCGTACACCCTGATCGAGCGGGAGGTCGACGGCCGCACGGTGACGATCGGCGTCCTGGGCCTGGTCACCCCCGGGGTGCGCGTGTGGGACGAGCAGTACGTCGACGGCGTGCTCGAGTTCCGCGACATGGTCACCACCGCGAAGGAGTGGGTGCCGGTCGTCGACGCGCAGGCCGACGTCGTCGTCGTCCTCGCCCACACCGGTCAGGGCACGGTGCCCGACGACGCCTACGACCCCGCGGCGCTGCCCGAGGACGTGGCCAACAACATCGCGGTGCAGGTGCCGGGCATCGACGTGCTCGTCGCCGGGCACAGCCACCAGGACGTGCCCGAGGAGGTGTACACGAACGTCGCCGGCGAGAAGGTGCTGCTGACCCAGCCGTACTACTGGGCGCGCGGCGTCACGGAGACGACCCTGCACCTCGTCGACGACGGCGCCGGCGGCCTCGAGGTGAGCTGGGACGGCGACGACGCCCCGCGGGCGGTCGCCCGCTACGGCCAGGACGTGCCGACCGAGAGCCAGGCCGTGCTCGACGCGGTCGCCGACGAGCACGCGACGACCGTGGACTACGTCAACACGCCCGTGGCGACGTCCGTGACGGAGCTGCCGGCGGCGACCTCCCGCTACGAGGACACGCCCATCATCGACTTCATCAACGACGTCCAGGCGCGGACCCTCGACGCGGCGCTCGACGGCACGGCGCTGGCCGACGTGCCCGTCATCAGCCAGGCCTCGCCGTTCTCCCGGACCGCCGTCTTCCCGCAGGGCGAGGTGACGATCCGCGACATCGCCGGGCTGTACATCTACGAGAACACCCTGCGCGGCGTCGAGCTGACCGGCGCGCAGGTGCTCGACTACCTCGAGTACTCGGCCCGGTACTTCGTGCAGACCGCGCCGGGCGCGGCCTTCGACCCCGCCACGGGCACCAACGCCGCGTACCCCGACCGCCCCCAGGGCGTGCCGGACTACAACTACGACGTGCTGTCGGGCCTCGACTACACGATCGACGTCTCGCAGCCCGTGGGCGCGCGCATCGGCGACCTGACGTACCCGGACGGCAGGCCGGTCGGCGACGCGGACCGGTTCGTCCTGGCCGTCAACAACTACCGGCAGAGCGGCGGCGGGGCCTTCCCGCACGTCGCCGACGCGCCGGTCGTGTACGACGAGCTGCTGGAGATCCGCCAGCTGCTCATCGAGGAGGCGCAGCGCACGGGGACGATCGACCCGGCGACGTTCGCGGACGCCAGCTGGACGCTCACGACGGGGTCCGTCGCGCCCGACCCGACCCCGGACCCGACCCCCGTCCCGGACCCGACGCCCACCGTCGCCCCGGACCCGACGGCGTCCCCGACCCCCACGCCGACGGCGGTACCGACGACGGGTCCGACCGCCGGCCCCACCGCGAGCCCGACGCCCGCGGTCGCCGCGGCCCGCCCCGGCCGCGGTGGGCTCGCGAGCACCGGTGCCGAGGCCGGGGTCCTGGCTCTCGTCGCCGGGACCGGCCTCGTCTCCGGGGCGGTCCTGCTGCTGGTGCGCCGCCGGCACCGGGCCTGACGCGACGGGCCGGCGTCACCCCGCGCAGGGTGGCGCCGGCCCGCCGGTGCGGCGGCGTCAGCCGCGCAGCACCAGCGCGTCGTGCCCAGCGACCGTCCGGGCGCCCCCGGCCAGCGGCACCCGCACCGCCTGCGGCGTGTGGTTGACGACGACGAGGACCTCCCCGCGCCGCACCGCCTCGACGCCCGCGGTCGGCGCGGTCAGCAGCGGCTCCACGCCCGCCTCGCCCGTCCAGCGGTCGACGAGCGCGTCGAGGAGCGCCTCGTCGGGCAGGGTCGCGACGTACCACGCGGCCCCGGCGCCGTGCGTGCGCCGGGTGAGCGCCGCCCCGCCGGCGGCGTGGCCGTCGGCGAAGGTCGCGAGCACCTGCGCGTCCTGCACCTGCAGCACCTCCTGCCACGTCGTGGCCGTGCCGGAGAGCCCGCCGTCGACGGCGTCGCCCGGCGCGCCGGCCAGCCGCGTCACGGGCGCGGCGGCCCCGGGAGCCCCGACGAGGGGCGCCTGCTCCTCCACCCGCACGCCGAGCGTGCCCTGCAGCGGCCCGAGGTAGCCCCCGAGGCGCACGTGCAGGTCGCGGTCGAGCACCGCCGAGCCGTAGCCCACGACGAGGTGCCCGCCGCCGCGCACGTAGGCGTCGAGGCCCTCGAGCTCCTCCGTCGACGCGACCTGCAGCAGTGGCGCGACGACGAGGTCGTACCCGGACAGGTCCGCGCCCGGCGGGCGCAGGTCGACGGTGACGCCGCGGCGCAGGAAGGGCCGGTACCAGGCGAGCAGGTGCTCGACGTAGTCGGTCCGGGCCGGTACGGCCTCCTGCTCCACCGCACGCCAGGAGTCCCAGTCGAGCAGGAGCGCGACCCGGGACGGCACACGCGTCCCGGCGACCTCGGCCGACAGCTCGGCCAGCTCGCGGCCGAGCGCGCAGACCTCGCGGAAGACCCGGGAGTCGGGCCCGACGTGCGGGACCATCCCCGAGTGGAACTTCTCCGCCCCCGCGGCGGACTGCCGCCACTGGAAGTGCAGGATGCCGTCGGCGCCGCGGCCCACGGCCTGCAGGGACTGCGCGCGGTGCAGGCCCGCGGGCTTGGGCGCGTTGGCGGCCCGCCAGTTCACGGCGCTCGTCGCGCTCTCCATGAGCAGCCACGGCTGGCCGTCGCGCAGGGAGCGCATGAGGTCGCGGGACGCCGCGAGCCGGACGTACGCCTCGGGGTCCGCGGGGTCGGGGTAGGCGTCGTCGGTGACGACGTCGACGTGGGGCGCCCACGCCCAGTAGTCGGCGGCCTTGAAGAAGCCCATGAAGTTCGTCGTCACGGGCACGGCCGGCGTGACCCGGCGCAGGACGTCCACCTCGGTCCGGTGCAGCGCCAGCAGGGCGTCGGAGCTGAACCGGTCGAAGTCCAGGACCTGCGTCGGGTTCGCGAACGTCGGCATGGCGCGCGGGGCGTCGACCTCGTCGAAGGAGTCATAGCGCTGCGACCAGAAGGCCGTGCCCCACGCCTCGTTGAGCCGCTCGACCGTGCCGTAGCGCTCGGCCAGCCAGGCGCGGAACGCCGCGACCGACTCCGCGTCGTAGGAGCGGGGGACGTGGCAGCCGTACTCGTTGTTGACGTGCCAGGCGGCCAGCGCCGGGTGGTCGCCGTAGCGCTCCGCCAGCGTCTCGACGAGGCGCAGCGCGTGCTCGCGGTACGCGGACGACGAGGGGCTGTACTGCTGGCGCGAGCCCGGGTGCAGGGTGACGCCGTCGGCCGTCACGGGCAGGGAGCTCGGGTGCTCGCGCGCCAGCCATGCCGGCGGCGAGGCCGTCGCGGTGGCCAGCAGCACGCGCACACCGCCGCGGTGCAGGCGGTCGAGCACGTCGTCGAGCCACGCGAGGTCGTACTCCTTGGGGCGCGGCTCGAGGCGGGCCCACGAGAAGACTCCGACGGTGGCCAGCGTGACGCCGGCCTGCTGCATGAGCGTGACGTCCTCTTCCCACACCGCGGGGTCCCACTGCTCGGGGTTGTAGTCCCCGCCGTACTGCAGGCGCTCCGACAGGCGCGCGGTGGCGGCGGCCTGCGGCGGGGCGCCGTCCGTGGGGCCGGTCGTCGGGTCGGGGGTCGGGTCGGGGGTCGGGTCGGTCGTCGCGGGCTGGGTCACGGCTCTCCTCGTCGAGGCGGCGTCGGGGCGGGTGGGCAGGTGGATGGAGGGTGGGTGGACGGGCAGTGCCTACTGCTCCGTGTGCCCGAGGTCGGGCCAGGCGAGGGTGCGGGCGACGGCGTCGGCGGCCCCGAGCTCGAGCACGACGAGCTCGTTGACGCCCGCGCGGGTGGCCGGGCCGGGCACGTAGAGCGTGCGCTGGGGGCCGCGCGACCAGTACCGGCCCAGCGCGAAGCCGTTCACCCAGGCGAGGCCCTTGCCCCAGCCGCGCGTGTCGAGGAACAGGTCGGCGGGCTCGTCGAGCACGAGCTCCGCACGGGCCAGCACCGGCCCCGCGAGCGGTCGCCCGTCCGCCGCGGCGGGCGCGCCCCCGGCGGCCGCCGGGCCCTCGCGGAGGACGCCGTGCACCACGCCGACGAGCCCGTCGTGGTCGACCGCGAGCGTCGACCAGCCGCCGACGGGTGCCCCGTCGAGCCGCACGGGCCCGACGAGCCCCTTCGGCTCGCCCAGCCGCGGGCCGTAGTTCACGCGTCCCTGGTCCTCGACGAGGACCGTCAGCTCGCCGTGCCCGCGCGGCAGGACGAGGGCCGTGTCGTGGTGGTCGCGGTGCAGCACCCCGACGGGGGCGCCGTCGAGCAGCACCTGCGCGCGGTCGCGCACCTCGGCCACCCGCAGCACCGCCGGGCCGTCCCCGCCGGTGAGCGTCGTGCGGTAGGCGACGAAACCGCGCCAGTGCCCGAGGTCGTCGTGGGTGGGCGGGACGCCCGCGCCGCGGTGGCCGGTCCCGGTCGTGCGCCCGCCGTCCTCGTCGTGCACCCGCCACGGCGCGAGCCGCTCGGCCGCGGCGAGCAGGCCGACGACGGGCCGCAGGGGCGCGCTGGTCTCCGGAGCCGGCTTGGCCGGCTCCGGCACCTCGTCGGGCACGGGCGCGTACCGGGCGATCACCTCCCGGAACCGCCAGAACTTCTCCGTCGGCCGGCCCGCCTCGTCGATCGGTGCGTCGTAGTCGTAGCTGGTCAGCGTCGGCTGGTAGACGCCCTTGTCGTTGGCCCCGGAGGTGAGCCCGAAGCTCGTGCCGCCGTGGACCATGTAGACGTTGACGGAGGCGCCGGCGGCCAGGAGCGCGTCGAGCTCGGCCGCGGAGGCGGCGGCGTCGGTGGTGTGGTGGTGCGCGCCCCAGTGGTCGAACCAGCCGCACCAGAACTCCGCGCACATGAGGGGGCCGGTCGGCTGGGCGGCGCGCAGCGTGGCCAGGCGTTCGACGGCGCGTGAGCCGAAGGACCCGGTGCTGTGCAGCTCGGGCACGGACCCGGCCCGCAGCATCTCGGGCTCGGGCTGGTCGATGGAGGTCAGCGGCACCGTGATGCCGGCGTCGCGGGTGATCCGCACCAGCTCGCGCAGGTAGTCGTGGTCGTCGCCGTAGGCGCCGTACTCGTTCTCCACCTGCACGAGCACCACGGGCCCGCCGCGGTCCACCTGCAGGGGCGCCACCAGCGCGTACACCTGGCGCAGGTACCGCTCGACCGCCGCCATGAAACGCGGCTCGCGGCGGCGCAGACCCACCTGCGGGTCGGCGGTCAGCCAGGCCGGGAGGCCGCCGTTGTCGAACTCCGCGCACACGTAGGGCCCGGGGCGCACGATCGCCCGCATGCCCTCGTCCTGCACGACCCGCAGGAAGGCGACGAGGTCGAGCCGCCCGTCCGTGTCGAAGCGGTCGGGGGTCGGGGCGTGCTCGTTCCACATGACGTACGTCTCGATCGTGTCGAGCCCCATGAGCCGTGCCGTGCGCACCCGGTCGCGCCAGTGCCCGGGGTGGATGCGCGTGAAGTGCAGCGCGCCCGACAGCAGCCGGACGGGCCGACCGTCCTCGAGGAAGTCGTGCTCGCCGATGGTGAAGGTCGTCATGCCGTCGTCATTGCCGGGGGGCTCCTCGCCGCAGGGGCGTCGTCGCCCCGATGTTCACGTCAACACCGCTGACGCAGCACGCTAGATGTTGACGTCGACATCGTCAACGACCTGCTCGTCGTCGGACGGGGCTGAGAGCGACGGACGGTCCCGCCCCGGGTCGGCGTGGCAACCGCAGGTCGCCCCCCGCATACTCTCGCCGTGACCGAGCAGCTGGTCGGACCCGACGCGTCCGCCGTCCCCGACGGGACCGCGGCGGCGGTCCCCGCGTCGCTGGACCTGGCCCTCGTGACCGGGTCCGCGCCGGCCGCCGTCCTGCTCGTCGACCTCGAGCGGCGCACGGTGGTCTACACCAACCCGGTGGCCGAGCAGCTCGCGCCGGCGGCTCGCCTGCCCGTCGGGCTGGACGCCTGGTCGGACCTGGCGGACCTGCGCGACGTCGAGGGCGCCGAGCTGTCCGACACGGCGCACCCGCTGTCCCGCATCGCCCGCTCCGAGCCGGTGACCGGGGAGGCCGTCTCCGCCGCCCGCACCAGCGAGCTCGGCGTGGAGCGGGCGCCCCTGTGGGTGGTCGCGCTGCCGATGCTCGACGCGCCGATGCTGCCCGGCCACGCCCTCGTGGTCCTGCTGCCGCTGGCGCGCCGCGGGGAGGTCCAGGCGGCGATCGACGCCGCGCAGACCCAGGCCGAGCTGCGCGACCGCGCGGTCCTGGCCACGGGGCTCTCCTTCACCGTGGCCGACGCGCGCGCCGACGACCTGCCGCTCGTCTGGGTGAACCCTGCCTTCACGGCCACGACGGGCTACGCGCCGGAGGAGGTGCTCGGGAAGAACTGCCGGTTCCTGCAGGGTCCGGGCACCGACGACGCGACGCGGCAGCGCATGCGGACGGCGCTGGACGCCGGGCAGGACGTGACCGTCACCCTGCTCAACTACCGCAAGGACGGCACGGCCTTCTGGAACCAGGTCGCCATGAGCCCCATCCACGGCCCGGACGGGGAGCTGACCCACTTCGTCGGCATCCAGGCCGACGTGACCGCCCGCGTCCTCGCCGACGAGGAGCGGGACGCCGCCCTCGACGCCGAGCGCCGCGCCCGGTCGCTGGCGGAGCGCGCCCAGCAGCGCCTCGACCTGCTGGCCCGCGCGACCACCCGCCTGGCCGGCAGCCTCGAGGTGGCCGAGGTGCGCGAGCGCCTGGCCGACCTCGTGCTGCCCCGCCTCGGGGACTGGGTCATGATCGCCTCCACCGACGAGCGCGGCCGGGTCCAGGAGGTGTCCGCCCGCCACCGCGACGCGGCGCGCACGCCGCAGCTCGAGGCGTACGTCGACCGGGTGCGGTCGGCCCTGGCGCCCGGACCGGTCATCCCGGCGCTGCTGCAGGGGCGCCTCGCGCGCCGCATCGCGGACTACGACGCGCCGTCGCGGCGCGAGGAGCGCGAGGAGTGGGTGACCGACCCGTCGGTCCTCGACGAGGGCGACGGGCTGGGCCGCTCGTCGGTGCTCATCGTCGCCCTGCCCGGTCGCCAGCGGGTGGCCGACGTGATGGTCCTCGCCCGCGGCCCCGCCTCCCCGCCGCACACCGATGACGACCTGGACCTCGCGCTCGAGCTCGGCCGGCGGGCCGGCATCATCCTCGACAACGCCCGCCTCTACCAGGCGCAGCACCGCATCGCCGAGACGTTGCAGCGCAGCCTCCTGCTCGACCTGCCCGCCGTGCCGGGCGTGACAGCGGCGGCCCGGTACCGGGCCTCGGAGTCGGGCGCCCAGGTCGGCGGCGACTTCTACGAGCTCGTCGACCTCCCGGGGGGAGCCGTCGGCGTGGCGGTCGGGGACGTCGTGGGGCACGACGTCCTGGCGGCCGCGCGGATGGGGCACCTGCGCGGGCTCCTGCGCGCGGCGGCCTGGGGCACGCCCGGCCGCTCGACGGCAGCGGTCGTCGAGCGGGTGGACGAGCTCGTCGTGGGCCTCGGGATCGCGACGATCGCGACCCTGGCCTACGCCCGGCTCGACCGCGAGGACGGCGGCTGGCTGCTGACCTCCACGAGCGCGGGCCACCCGCCCCTGCTGCTGCGCCACCCCGACGGGCAGGTGGCGTCCGTGGACGAGGCCCGCCACCTCCTGCTGGGCGTCGACCCGGGGCCGCGCACGAGCGCCGAGCGGCACCTGCCCCCGGGCACGACGCTGCTGGCCTACACCGACGGGCTCGTCGAGCGGCGGGGGGAGCACCTGCAGGTCGGGCTCGACCGGCTGCGCGCAGCCGTGGCGGCGGGTCCCGCCGACCCCGACGCGCTGTGCGACCACCTGCTGGCGGCCATGGGCGACGAGGGGGACGACATCGCCCTGCTCGCGGTGCGGCTGGAGGACCCCGGCACGGTGTAGGCGCGGGCGCGGTCAGCCGGCGGTGAGCACGAGCACGACGTCGGGAGAGCCGGCCCCCTCGGGGGCCCGCAGGGTCACCACGCAGTCCCCGTCCGCGTCGGCGGGGTCGAGGCGGCCCGCGTCGGTCGTACCCCCGGTGGCGGGATCGAGCCAGGCGACGCCGGCCGGACGGCCGTCCTCGGGCCGCAGGGCGGCGGGCAGCTCGCGGACCTGGAGGTCGACCTCGCCGCCCCGGGGGACGTGGACGAGCGCGGTGCGTCCGTCGCCGGACACCGCCGCCGTCACGGGTGCGGGCCGGGCGTCCCCCTCGAGCTCGTCGTCGTCCAGGTCCTCGCCCAGGTCCTCCCCACCGGCGAGGAGGCCGGCCGCCGGCCGCAGGGGCAGGAGGTCCCGCACGGCCGTCGCGAGGACGCCGAGGTCGCCGGCGCTCGGGGCGTCGAGCAGGTCCTCCCACCGGCCGCCCTCCTCGCTGTCGGGCCCGTGCCCGGGGTCCAGGTCCCACACGCCCTCGTGCCCCGCCGCGAACCCGGCGCCGCCCAGCACGGCGCCCCAGGCCTGCGCGCGCAGGTCCGCCCGGTCGAGCACCGGGTCGTCCTCGCGGCCGTCGTAGTACGCCTCCGTGAGGACGACCGGCCGGCCCGTGCCGGTCACCTGCGCCACCGCGGCTGCCGTCGCCGTGCCGGAGTAGGCCGAGACGAAGGTCTGCCAGTCCTCGTCCGCGAGGTCCACGAGGCTGCTCGTCCCGCGCGAGGCGTGGTAGCTCATGAGGTGCGGCACGGCCTCCGCGTCCCGGATGGCCTCCGCCATCGCCCGCGTCGCCGCCCGCGCGTCGCGCACCTCCTCCCGGCCCGCAACCGCGGGGTCGACGCGGTCCACGTCGCCGCGCACGTCGTCGTCGCCGCCCAGCAGCCACAGCAGGTTCGGGTGGTGGCCGAGCCGCTCCCCGAGGAACGCGCCGTAGGCGCGGGCGTCGTCGACGCCCAGGGCGCCGCGCCAGTCCTCGCCGCGGTAGCCGTACCAGGACGGCACCAGGGTGACGGTGAGCCCGTGCTCCGCGGCGAGCGTCACGAGGTGGTCGACGTGGTCCCAGTAGTCGTAGTCGCCGTCCGTCGGGTCGTCCGTGCGCCCGCCGACCTCGAGGGGCCGGCCCAGGTCGCCGTCCTCGAGCGGGCGGTCGCCGTACGCGTTGGCCAGCGGGTCGTCCTCGAACCCCGCCGGGCCCGGCAGGTGCACGAAGGGCAGGACGGACACCTGCAGCGCGGTCAGCCCCTGCTCCGCGCGGGTCTCGACGAGCGTGCGCAGGCCCTCCTGGTCCAGCCGGGCCGCCGCCAGCCACACCGTGTCGGCCAGGTGGAGCACCGGCCGCCCGTCCGCGTCGACCAGCCCCGTGCCGTCCTCGGACGCGGCGAGGGGCCAGGCCGGCGCGGCGGGCGCCTCGTCGCCCCGGTCGCGCCGCACCAGCACGACGACCACGACGAGCACCACCACGAGGAGGGCGGCCACGAGGGCGACGAGGGCCACGGGCGGGAGCGGGCCGGGGGAGGGGGACCGGGACGCGCGCACCGGCCCAGCCTGTCACGGGGGCGGTGGGCCCTGTCCGCCGAGCGTCGGGCGACAGGCGTCGGACCGGCCCTTCTCCTACCGCGCCTCGATGACGAGCACGGCGTCCGCGGTGCCGGGCGTCGTCAGGCGCACGCTCCCGCTCGCGGGGCGGTCGCCGAGCTCGGTGCGCACGCCCGTGGCGGGGGACAGCCACGCCAGGCGGACGGTGGTGCCGCCGAGCGCGGCGAGGTCCACCGTCAGCGTGCGGGGCGTCGGCACGTAGGTGAGGGCGGTGCGGCCGGCGCAGCCCGTGACCGCGCGGTCCGTCGTGGCCGGGTCGCCCGCGCCGGCGAGGAGGACCGTCGGCCCGGGACGCACGGGGCCGAGCGGCCGCAGCAGGGTCCGCAGCCGCGTCACGTCCGCGGCCGAGGGCGCCGACAGGGCGGTCCGCCACGTGCCGTCCAGGTCCCACACCGCCTCGTGCCCGTAGGCGTACCCCGCGCCACCCAGCACCGCGGCCCACGCCTGCGTGCGCAGCCGGCGCGCGTCGAGCACGGGCGTGCTGGTCCGGCCGTCGTAGTAGGCCTCGGTGACGACGACGGGGCGGCCCCGACCGCTCGCGGCGGCGACCGCGGCGGCGACGCGCTCGTCGGCGTAGGCGGAGACGAGGGTGTGCCAGGGCCGGTCGCCGAAGTGCACGAGGCTGCTGACCGTGCGGCGGGCGTGGTACGTCATGAGGTGACGGACGGGCTCGGCGGCCCGGATCGCGGCAGCCATGGCGTCGGTGGCGGCGGTGCGGTCGGAACGGTCCCCGCCGGCGGGGACGCGGGCCGTGTCGTCGGACGTCGGGTTGTTGTCCCCGCCGAGCATCCACACGAGGTTGGGGGCGTCGCCGAGGCGGGTGGCGAGGAAGCGTCCGTAGGACGTCGCGGCCGTCGTCGTCAGGTGGCGACGCCAGTCCTCCCCGGCGTAGCCGTACCAGGAGGGCACCAGCGTCACGGCGAGCCCGCGCTGGGCCGCCTGGTCCACCACCCAGTCGAGGTGGTCCCAGTAGTCGTAGTCCGGGCTGGCGGGGTCGGTGGTGCGCGCGCCGACCTCGAGCGGCCGCGCCAGGTCCGTCCCCCCGACGAAGGGCAGGTCGCCGTACGCGTTGCGCGGGTCGTCGCGGTGCAGGAAGGCCAGCGCCGAGAGCTGGACGGCGGTGAAGCCCTGCGCGGCGCGGGTGTCGAGCAGCGCGCGGGTGGCCGCCTGGTCGAGGCTCGTCGGCGCGAGCCACGGCGTGTCGGCGAGGTAGGTGAAGGGGGCGCCGACGGCGTCGACGAGGCGGGTGCCGTCGGCGGACGCGCGCAGCGGGAACGCCGGACGGGTGGTCGGGGCGGCGTCGGTGGCCGCACCGCCCGTGCTGGTGGTCGGCAGGAGCACGGCCTCGACCGCTGACAGCGTCGTGAGGTCGCGCGACGCCGTGAGCGCGAGGTCGAGCACGCCGTCGCGCACCTCGACGTCGGCCGTGACGCGGTGGGCCGTGCGCGGGCCGGCCGTCGCGACGAGGTCCAGCCCCGTGACGACCGGCCGCCCCTCGGCGGTGACCGAGAGCACGCGCCGCCCGACGGCGGTGTGGTAGTTCTCGACGAGGTGCAGCGTCATGCGGTAGGTGCCGGCCGCGGGAACCCGCACCGGCTGCGCCGACAGCCCGACGCGGGGCCGCGCGTAGAGGCCGTCGTCGGTGGTGCCGGCCACCGAGGTCAGGGGCGTCGTCGCGGCGCGGCCGCCGACGGTGCCCGTCGCCGCCGCCCACGTCCGGCCCGCCGCGTCCCGGAAGGGTGCGCCGGCGAGGGTCACCCGCACGGCCGACGTGCCGGTGCTGTCCGTGGTGGCCGTGGCGGCGGCCGGGGCGGCGGCCAGCGGGGCGACGAGCGCGGCGGCGAGCACGGCGGTGATCCCGCCGAGCAGGGGCAGGCGGCGTGGCGCACGGGTGGCGGCACGGGTGGCGGCACGGGTGGCGGCACGGGTGGCGGCACGGCGACGAGGCATGCTCCGGAGGTCGGTCGCGCGGGTGAAATCCCTGAGCCGGACGGGGCACGTCGCGGCGCGGTCCACACGTTCGGAGCAGTGCGTCCGCCCGACGCCGACGAGCCGGGACCGCGGGACGGCGTCCCGGTGTGACCGGGGCGACCCCGTCCGGCGCGTGCGCGCGAGGGCCGCTCGGCTAGCGTGCACGCGGCGACGGCGGCGGTGGTCCGCCGCGCGACGGAGGGAGACCCACGCGTGGCGCAGACGCTCACCGAGCGGCCCGGCACCGGGACCGCGGACCGGGAGGAGCTGGCCCGCACGCTCCTGCCGCCGGAGGTGTACGCGTACTACGCGTCCGGCTCCGGCGCCGAGACGACGCTCGCGGAGGCCGCGCGCGCCTGGTCGGCCTTCCGGCTGCGTCCGCGCACGCTGCGCGACGTGCGGACCGTCAGCACGGCGGCGCGGCTGCTCGGCACCGACCTCGCCCTGCCGGTCGGCGTCGCCCCCATGGCCTTCCACGCGCTGGCGCACCCCGAGGCCGAGCGCGCGACCGCGGCGGGCACGGACCGGGCGGGCGGGCTGTTCGTCCTGTCGACGCGGTGCTCCCTGCGGATCGAGGACGTCGCGGCGGCGGCCGGTCCGTGGTGGTTCCAGGTCTACGTCATGCGCGACCGCTCGCTCACGCGGGCCCTCGTCGAGCGGGCGGCGGCCGCCGGGGCGCGCGCCCTGCTGCTCACCGGCGACACGCCCTACGTCGGCGCCAAGCGGGCGGTCGGCGGGGTACGCATCCCGCTGTCGGCCGAGCACTTCCTCGTCAACCTCGCCGAGCACCTGCCGGCCGACCCCGACGTGCCCGCGCTCACGGAGCAGGACCCGTCGATCGACACCGACGTCATCGCCTGGCTCCAGGAGGTCAGCGGGCTGCCGGTCCTCGTCAAGGGCGTCCTGCGCGGCGACGAGGCCGTGCGGTGCCTCGACGCGGGCGCGGCGGGCGTCGTCGTCTCCAACCACGGCGGTCGCCAGCTCGACAGGGCGGTGCCGGCCGCGCTGGCGCTCGCGGAGGTGGTCGACGCGGTCGGCGGCCGGGCCCCCGTCCTCGTCGACGGCGGCGTCCGCTCGGGGCTCGACGTGCTCGTCGCCCTCGCCCTCGGGGCCGACGCGGTGCTGCTCGGGCGGCCCGTCCTGTGGGCGCTCGCGGCGGGCGGTGCGGACGGCGTCGCGGACCTGCTCGACCAGGTGCGCGCCGAGCTGTCCCACGCCATGGCGCTTGTCGGGTCCCCCGACGTCGCCGCCCTCGACCGCTCCCTCGTCGTGCCCGCACCGATCCTGCCGGAGGCCAGCCCGTGACCGACCCCCTCGTCACCGTCGCGCTGCCGGTGTACAACGCCGAGCGCTTCCTCGTCCCGGCGGTGGAGTCGCTGCTGGCCCAGGACCTCGAGGACTTCGAGCTCGTCGTCACGGACAACGCGTCCACCGACGGCACGCGGGCCATGGTCGAGGGTTGGATGCGGCAGGACCCGCGGATCCGGTACGTGCGCTCGGAGGTGAACCGCGGGCTGGCGTGGAACTGGAACCGGGCCGTCCCCCTGGCGCGCGGCCGCTACTTCAAGTGGGCGGCGGCCGACGACGTGCACCTGCCGGGCTACCTGCGGGCGACGGTGGAGCGGCTGGAGAGCGACCCGACGGCCGTCCTCGCCCACTGCCGGACGCTCGACATGGACGAGCACGGCACGATCACCGGCCCCGTGCCCAACGACATCGCCATGGACGCGCCGACGCCGCACGAGCGCTTCGAGGCGCTCACCCACCGCGGCTGGCCGTCGGTGCAGGTCTTCGGGCTGACCCGCATCGAGGTGCTGCGCCGGACGGGCCTGCACGGCGCGTACCCGAGCTCCGACCGGGCGCTCCTGGCCGAGCTCGGACTGCACGGGCGGCTCGTCGAGGTCGACGAGGTTCACTTCCACCGCCGCGAGTTCGGCGGTCGGGTGACGCGCTCGACGGACCTGCGCACGCGCTACCCGGTCTTCACCGGCGGGGACGTGCCGGAGATCCCCCTGCCGTACCTCGACCTGCTCGGCGGCTTCCTCGGCGGCCTGCGGCGCGCCGGGCTGCCGCCGGTCGAGACCGCGCGGTGCCTGTGGGCCCTGCGCCGGTACGCCGGCTACACGAAGCCCAAGCTCGCGCACGAGGTGGCCGAGGTCGCCCGGAACGCGGTGCACGGGCGCTTCCCCGTCCGGCCGCGCTCCGTGCCGGGGACGACGCCGGGAACGACGCCGGGAACGACCGGGGGCGCATCACCGGCGCGGGCCGGCAGCACGGCGTAGGACCGACGACGAGGGCCGGGCCGCGGGGGACGTCGTCCCCGGCGGCCCGGCCCTCGTCGTCCGGTCACCCGAACGGTCGTCCGGAGGGTCAGCCGAACAGCGCGGTCTGCTCCTCCCGCAGCCGGTCGACGAGCCGCCCCGCCGGGAGCTCGACGTCGGCGTAGGTGAGCACCTCGTCCTTGGCGACCGCGCGGCGCAGCCGGCAGTCGACCGCCACGCCCTGCGGCAGCAGGTCCGCGGCCCGGGCCCTCGGGTAGTCCTCGGCCTGGCCGTAGGTGTCGTAGCCGCCCAGCCCGTCGAGCACGTGCCCGGCCGGCAGGTCGCGCTTGGCCGTGGTGACGACCTCCACGCGGGGGCCGCCGGTCGGCGCCAGGGCCGGGTCGGCGAAGTCCACCGCGCGCACCACCGTGTTCGGCACCTCGAAGTGGCACAGGTGGTAGGGCGTGTAGAAGCTGTAGAGCGGCCCCTCGCCCAGCTTGTACAGGTTGAGGTAGTGCTGCTGCTTCGGGTCGTCGTGGGTGGCGAGCACGAAGACGCCCGGCCCCGGCTTGCTGCCGACCACGTAGTCGACGACCCCGCCGAGCGCGACGAGCTCGTCGACGTCGTACCGCGAGACCAGCTCGTCGACGTGGCCCGCGTGGTCCCAGCCGTTCATGCCCCGCCTCGGCACCGTGAACCCCGCGGCGTTGGCGACGATCGCCTGCTCGAAGGAGATCTTGGTGCCGTCCGCGAAGCTCGTCACCATGGCCGGGTCCTGCCCCCACCGCTCGGCGAACCCCTTCTGGGTCGTCGGGTTGCGGTAGGGGTCCTGCAGGCCCTTGATGTTGCCGGCGACGAGCGGCGTGGCGCCGATGCCGCGGACGAACCGCAGGAGGTTCATCTCGACACCGGGCTGGTCGCCGTCGGCGCCGGTGAGCACCACGCCGGCCCGTCGCGCGCGTTCGGCCAGCAGCGGGCCGACGGTGCCGTCGAGCTCGGCGTTCATCGTCACGAGCGGCTTGCCCGCCTCGATGGCGGCGACCGTGAGGTGCGCGCCGAACTCGACGGCCCCGGTGACGTCGACGAGGCAGTCGACCGCGTCGGAGCCGACGAGGAGCGACCAGTCGTCGGTGACGGCGGGGCGGCCGTGGGCGATCGCGCGGTCGAAGGCGTCGGCGGCCGAGACCACCTCGACGTCCTCGACGCCTGCGTAGGCGTACGCCGCCACGCCGCGCTCGACCGTGCGGTTGGCGACGGCGACGAGCGTCATGCCGGGCACGCTGTTGACGACCTGGTTGGCGAAGCCCTTGCCCTGGAAGCCCGCGCCGACCATCCCGACGCGGATCGGGCGGCCCTCGGCCTGCCGGCCCGCGAGCGCCGTGTCGAGGAGGATCACGCGGCCTCCCCGGCGAAGTGCGGGCGACGCGTCGCCGGGTCGACGAGGGACCAGGACGCGTCCTTCGGCGAGGTCGCGTCGACGGGCAGCGGCCACTCGAGCCCGAGCACCGGGTCGTCGAACCGCAGGCCGCGCTCCGCCTCCGGGGTGTACCGCCCGCTCACCTGGTAGATCACCTCCGTGTCCGGCACGAGCGTCTGGTAGCCGTGCGCGAAGAACGGCGGCACGTACAGCGCGCGGTGGTTCTCGGCCGTCAGCTCGACGGACACGTGCTGCAGGTACGTGGGCGACCCGTCCCGCACGTCGACGATCTTGTCGACGATCGCGCCCCGCGTGCAGCGCACCAGCTTCGCCTCGGGCGCGGGCGCCACCTGCAGGTGCATCCCGCGGAGCGTCCCCGCCGCGACGTTGAAGCTCACGTTGGCCTGCTCGACGACGTTCTCCAGCCCGTGCGCGGCGAAGACCGCCTGGTCGAAGGACCGCGCGAAGAAGCCGCGCTCGTCCTGGCGCAGCTCGAGCTCGACGACGTAGACCCCCGCGATGGCGGTGGGCTCGAGGCGCATCAGGCCACCCACCGCAGGGAGTCGTCGAGCTGCCGGGTGTCCAGCAGGTGCTGGAGCTGCTTGAGGCGCGTGTGCCCGCGGCCGGTGAACGTCTCCGCGTCGAGCTGGATGCGCGAGAAGACCTCCGCGAGCTGCCGGGCGCCGCGCGCGGCGTCCCAGTCGCAGGTGAAGCCCGGCAGGACGTCGCCGATCTTGTCGAAGTTCACCTTGTAGCTGCGGTTGTCGGCGCCGGGCTCCCCGAAGGACAGCTTGCACCCCGGGAACGCGGCCGCGACGGTCTCCGCGATCTCCCGGACCTGGTAGTTCTGCGCGTCGCTGCCGACGTTGAGGACCTGGTTGTGCACGGCCTCGCGCGGGGCGTCGAGCACGGCGCGGATCGCCTTCGCGATGTCCAGGCCGTGCACGAGGGGCCGCCACGGCGTCCCGTCGGAAGTCATCGCGATTTCACCCGTCGTGAAGGCCAGCCCCGAGAGGTTGTTCAGCACGATGTCGAACCGCATGCGCGGCGAGGCGCCGAACGCCGTCGCGTTGCGCAGGAACGTGGGGGAGAACGAGTCGTCCGCCATCGGCGCGAGGTCCCGCTCGACGAGCGACTTGCAGACCGCGTAGGCCGTCTGCGGGTTCACCCGCGACGTCTCGTCGACCGTGCCGTCCGCCACGCCGTACACGCTGCACGAGGACATGTACACGAACCGCTCGACACCGGCGCGCTTGGCCGTCGTCGCCACGTGCACGGACGCCTGGTGGTTCACCTGGTAGGTGATCTCGCCCAGGAGGTCGCCGAGCGGGTCGTTCGACAGCTCGGCCATGTGCACGACGGCGTCCACGCCCTCGAAGTCGGCCTCCGTGACGTCCCGGATGTCCTTGGCGAGCGTCTCGACGGTGAGCGGCACGCCCTGGTAGAGCCAGCCCTGCTTGTAGTAGCCCGTGTCGAGGCCGACCACCTGGTGGCCCGCCTCGACGAGCGTGGGGGCCAGCAGGCAGCCGAGGTAGCCCTCGGTGCCGGTGACGAGGATGCGCACGTGGTCCCTTTCGTCTGTCGGCCCGGTGGTCACGGGCCGTCGCACGGCGATGACCCGCGGGATCGGTCCCGCGGGTGCCGGCACGACCACGCTAAGGGTCGGACGTTCCGGACGAGACCCCCCAGAGGGTGAGAAAAGCCACCGGGCGCGCGACGGCGGGCCACCGGCCCCTACGGTCGGGACGACAGGGGTGACGACGAGAGGGTGGACATGGCAGCACCGACAGCAGGGACCGACCCGGCGGACATCCCCGTGGTGATCCTGTGCGGCGGCATGGGCACGCGGCTGCGCGAGGCGAGCGAGAAGCTCCCCAAGCCGCTGGTCGACATCGGCGGCAAGCCGATCCTGTGGCACATCATGAAGACGTACGAGGCGCACGGGTTCCGGCGCTTCGTGCTCTGCCTGGGCTACAAGGGCGACCTCATCAAGCGGTACTTCCTCGACATGCGCGAGCACTCCGAGGACTTCACGCTGCACGTGGGCGGCGACCACACGCCGCGCTTCCACGGGTCGGGCGGCGACGTGGACTGGGAGGTCACCTTCGCCGAGACGGGCCTGCTCACCGGTACGGGCGCCCGCATCAAGCGGGTCGCCGACTACATCGGCGACTCGACCTTCGCGCTGACGTACGGCGACGGCGTCGGCGACGTCGACCTCACCGCCGAGCTGGCGCAGCACCGGGCCTCCGGCCTGGCCGCGACCGTCACGGGCGTGCGGCCGACCAGCCGCTTCGGCGAGATGACGGCCGACGCCTCGGGGACGAAGGTCGAGGCCTTCCTCGAGAAGCCGCAGAGCACGACGGGCTGGGTCAGCGGCGGGTACTTCTTCTTCGAGCGGCCGTTCCTCGACCGCTACCTCGACACGGACCCCGGGCTGCTGCTCGAGCGGGCGCCCCTGCAGCGCGCGGCGCGGGACGGGCAGCTCGGCGTGTACGGGCACTCCGGCTTCTGGGCCGGCATGGACACGTTCCGCGACTGGACGGACCTCAACGCCCTCTGGGACGCCGACGAGGCGCCCTGGAAGGTCTGGAAGGACTGACGGGCGGTCCCGCGCGACGGACGTGCGGGAGGGCTTGCGGAGGGGGTCGGCCGGACGAGGGCCGGCCCCCTCGTCGGTCGACAGCTCCTCCCGCCGGTGCTTGACACCTCGGCCGCGTCGATGAAACGATTCACGGGTCGTCATCGTCGAGACACCCGAGGACCTGCCGTGACCATCGACCCCACCGTCCTGCGCACGCTCGAGCGGCAGGCCATCGAGCTGCCGAGCTGGGCCTTCGGCAACGCCGGCACCCGGTTCAAGGTGTTCAGCACCCCCGGCACCCCGCGGACCGTGCAGGAGAAGCTCGAGGACGCGGCGGAGGTCCACCGCCTCACAGGGCTGGCGCCGTCCGTCGCGCTGCACATCCCGTGGGACCTGGTCGACGACTGGGGCAAGCTGGCCGCGTACGCCGAGGACCTGGGCGTGCGGCTGGGGACCATCAACTCCAACACGTTCCAGGACGACGACTACAAGCTCGGCTCCCTGACCCACACGGACCCGCGCATCCGCCAGAAGGCGGTCGACCACCACTTCGCGTGCATCGACGTCATGCACGAGACCGGGTCGCAGGACCTGAAGATCTGGCTGCCGGACGGCACCAACTACCCGGGGCAGGGGGACATCCGGGGCCGCCAGGACCGCCTCGCGGAGTCCCTGCGGACGATCTACGACCGGCTGGGCCCCGAGCAGCGGCTCGTGCTGGAGTACAAGATCTTCGAGCCGTACTTCTACACGATGGACGTGCCGGACTGGGGCACCTCCTACGCGCACGTCACGGCGCTGGGGGAGCGGGCCATGGTGTGCCTCGACACGGGGCACCACGCGCCGAGCACGAACATCGAGTTCATCGTCGCCCAGCTCATCCGCCTGGGCCGGCTGGGCTCCTTCGACTTCAACTCCCGCTTCTACGCCGACGACGACCTCATCGTCGGCGCGGCCGACCCCTTCCAGCTGTTCCGCATCCTCTTCGAGGTCGTCCGCGGGGGCGGCCTGGAGGAGGGCTCGCCGGTGGCGTTCATGCTCGACCAGTGCCACAACGTCGAGGACAAGATCCCCGGCCAGATCCGGTCCGTGCTCAACGTGCAGGAGATGACCGCGCGCGCCCTCCTCGTCGACCAGGAGGCGCTGCGGGCGGCGCAGGACGCCGGGGACGTGCTGGGTGCCAACGGCCTGGTCATGGACGCCTTCTACACCGACGTGCGGCCCGACCTCGCCGCCTGGCGGGAGGAGCGCGGGCTGCCCGCGGACCCGCTGGCGGCGTACCGGGCGTCCGGCTACGCGGAGCGCACGGTCGCCGAGCGCGTGGGCGGGCAGCAGGCCGGCTGGGGGGCCTGAGTGGACCGGCGGTCACCGACGCTGGCGGCCGTCGACCTCGGGGCCTCCAGCGGACGTGTTCTCACCGGCCGGCTCGTCGAGGGACGGCTGGTCACGCACGAGGTCGGCCGGTTCGCCAACACCCCGGTGACGACGACGGCGTGGAGCGTGGGCGGCGCCCGTGAGCGGCTGTCGTGGGACGTGCTCTCCCTGTGGCAGGGGGTGCGCGAGGGGCTGGCCGTCGCCGCCCGTGACCACGGACCCGTCGCCGGCATCGGCGTCGACACGTGGGCGGTCGACTACGGGCTGCTCGACGGCGACGGCGAGCTGCTGGGCAACCCCGTGCACTACCGCGACGCGCGGACGCAGGGGGCGCCCGAGCGGCTCTTCGAGGCGCTGCCGGCCGCCGCGCTGTACGAGCGGACGGGCATACAGGTGCAGCCCTTCAACACGCTCTTCCAGCTCGTGGCCGAGGCGGGCAGCGCCCGGGTGCGTGCGGCCGAGGACCTGCTGCTGGTCCCCGACCTCCTGGGCTTCTGGCTCACCGGCCGCCGCGTGGCGGAGCTGACCAACGCGTCCACGACCGCGATGGTCGACGCCGCCACGCTGACGTGGAGCGGGGCCGCCCTCGACGCGCTGAAGGCCGTCACGGGGGAGGACCTGTCCCGGCTCCTGCCCGAGGTCGTCCTCCCGGGGACCGTCGTCGGGTCGGTGCTGGACCCCGTCGCCGCCGGCCTCGGGCTGTCCGGCGCGCAGGTCGTCGCCGTCGGGTCGCACGACACGGCGTCGGCGGTCGCGGCGGTCCCGCTGACGTCCGAGCGGTCCGCGTACATCTCGTCGGGCACGTGGTCCCTCGTCGGGCTGGAGCGGCCGGAGCCGGTGCTGTCGGAGGCGGGCCGGGCCGCGAACTTCACCAACGAGCGCGGCGTCGAGGGCACGGTCCGCTTCCTGCGCAACGTCGCCGGGCTGTGGCTGCTGCAGGAGTCCCTGCGCACCTGGCGGGCGCAGGGCCGCCCCCAGGAGCTGACGGACCTGCTCGCCGCAGCCGCGGAGGTGCCGCCGCTGCGGGCGGTGGTCGACGTCGACGACCCGGCCTTCGCGCCGCCGGGCGACATGCCGGCGCGTGTCGTCGCCGCCGCCCGGCGGACCGGCGGTGGCCTCGGACCCGTGCCGGAGAGCCCGGCGGAGGTGACGAGGTGCATCCTCGACTCGCTGGCCCTCGCCTACCGCCGGGCCGTCCGCACCGCGGGTGAGCTGGCGGGGGTGGACGTCGACGTGGTGCACGTCGTCGGCGGCGGCTCGCGCAACGCGCTGCTGTGCCGGCTCACCGCGGACGCGACCGGTCTGCCGGTGGTCGCCGGCCCGGTCGAGGGCACGGCCATGGGCAACCTGCTCGTGCAGGCGGTGGCGCTCGGCCACCTCGAGGGCGGCCTGCCCGCGGTCCGCGAGGTCGTCCGCGCGTCGGGCGACCTCGTGCGGTACGAGCCGACGGCCGCCGGCGCCGCGGCCTGGGAGCGCGCGGAACGGCGCCTCGCGGACGTGTAGGCGCGCGGGCGCGCTCCCTGCGCGGCGACGGCCGGAGGCGGCCCCGACCTGTGGAAGGATCCACGCGTGCCGCGAGCGACGACGCCCCGCCGCGCGTCCGTCGCGGACGTCGCCCGTCAGGCGGGTGTGTCCGTGGGGACCGTGTCCAACGTGCTCAACCGCCCGGAGACGGTCGCGCCCGCGACGCGCGCCCGGGTGGAGGCGGCGATCGAGGAGCTGTCCTTCGTGCCCAACGGGCTGGCGCGCCAGCTCCGCGCGGGCACCATCACGACGGTCGGCGCGATCCTGCTGGACATCCGCAACCCGTTCTTCACCGAGGTCGCACGCGGCATCGAGGACCGGCTGACGGCGGCCGACCACACGCTCATGCTGGCCAGCTCCGACGACGACCCTGCCCGCGAGGCGCGCTACCTGCGGCTGTTCGAGGAGAAGGGCGTCGTCGGGCTCCTCGTCGTGCCCGGGTCGCTCGACGTCGAGCCCCTGCGGGCGGTGCAGCGCCGGGGCGTGCGGGTGGTCCTCCTCGACGCGGCGTCCTCGTCGCCCGACCTGTCGTCCGTGTCGGTCGACGACGCGGCCGGCGGCGCGTTGGCCGCGCGCCACCTGCTCGAGCTGGGGTACCGGCGGCTGACGTTCCTCAACGGGCCGCACACCATCCGGCAGTGCGCCGACCGGCTGCGGGGGATCCGCGAGGCGGTGGCCGACGAGGGGCTCGACCCGGACGTCGTGGTGGAGGAGGTCCGGCTGACATCCCTGGACGCGGGTGGGGGCGACGTCGCGATGGGCCGGCTCGTCGATGCGTCGGGCGGCCGGCCGCCCGAGGCCGTGCTGTGCGTCAACGACCTCGTCGCGGTCGGCGTGCAGCGTGCGCTGCGACGCCTGGGGGGGACGGCGCTCCTGTCGCGCGTGGCGTGCGTCGGGTACGACGACATCGACATCGCGAGCGAGCTGGCGATGCCCCTGACGTCCGTGCGCCAGCCGGCGCTCGAGATGGGGTACCGCGCCGCCGACCTGCTGCTCGCGCGCGGGCCGGGCGAGCCCGCGGAGCACGTGGTGTTCCAGCCCGAGCTCGTCGTGCGGGCCTCGTCCCTCGTGCCCGGCCGCGCTCGCGCGGGGGCGGGCGGGTCGTCGCCCACGTCGTGACCTCCGGGCCCGCCCGGCGGGCGGGGAACGGACGACGAGGTCCTTGCAGGCGGGTCGGCGGTCCTGCTACCGTCGCCCTGCGTGAATCGATTCAAGGGCGAACGGCACGGCGGAGCGCCGGGCCGGTGCCCGGGGTCGACCGACGGGGCGCCCGCGCCGGACGTCGGACCGCGCGCCGACCGCAGCCCCCCTCGTCCCACCTCACGGAGACCCGCCGATGACGCACCCCGAGGCCGCCGCCCTGATCGCCCGGTCCAACCGCCTGGGCGCCGACCCGCGCACCACGAACTACGCGGGCGGGAACACGTCCGCCAAGGGCACCGACACGGACCCGGTGACCGGTGAGCCCGTCGAGCTGCTGTGGGTCAAGGGCTCCGGCGGGGACCTGGGCACCCTGACGGAGAAGAACCTGGCGGTGCTGCGCCTGGACCGGCTGCGCGCGCTCGTCGGCGTCTACCCCGGCGTCGACCGCGAGGACGAGATGGTGGCGGCGTTCGACTACTGCCTGCACGGCAAGGGCGGTGCCGCCCCGTCGATCGACACCGCGATGCACGGCCTCGTCGGCGCGGCGCACGTCGACCACCTCCACCCGGACGCCGGCATCGCCCTCGCGACGGCCGCCGACGGCGAGAAGCTGACGGCGGAGGTCTTCGGCGACCGCGTCGTGTGGGTCCCCTGGCGCCGCCCCGGCTTCCAGCTCGGCCTGGACATCGCCGCCGTGCACGCGGCGCACCCCGAGGCGATCGGCTGCATCCTCGGCGGGCACGGCATCACCGCGTGGGGTGCCACGTCCGAGGAGGCCGAGGCGCGCTCGCTCGAGATCGTCCGCACCGCAGAGCAGTACGTCGCCGAGCGCACCGCCGCGCTCGAGGCGCAGGGCACGCACCCGTTCGGTCCGGTGCGCGAGGGCTACGCCGCGCTGTCCGAGGCCGAGCGCCGCCTGCGGGCCGCCGCCCTGGCGCCCGTGGTCCGCGGGCTGGCGTCGACGGACCGCCCGCAGGTGGGCCACCTGACGGACTCCGACGTGGTCCTGGACTTCGTGTCGCGGGGGGCGCTGGGCCGCCTGGCCGCGCTCGGGACGTCCTGCCCCGACCACTTCCTGCGGACGAAGGTCTCGCCGCTCGTCGTCGACCTGCCGTCCGACGCCCCGCTCGACGACGTCGTCGCCCGGCTGAAGGAGCTGCACGCGGAGTACCGCGCGCAGTACCAGGCCTACTACGACCGGCACGCGACGCCGGACAGCCCGGCGATCCGCGGCGCGGACCCGGCGATCGTGCTCGTCCCCGGCGTGGGCATGTTCTCGTTCGGCAAGGACAAGCAGACGGCGCGCGTGGCCGGCGAGTTCTACGTCAACGCGATCAACGTGATGCGCGGCGCCGAGGCGATCAGCACCTACGCCCCCATCGACGAGGCGGAGAAGTTCCGCATCGAGTACTGGGCGCTGGAGGAGGCCAAGCTGCGGCGCATGCCCGCGCCCGAGCCCCTGGCGACGCGGATCGCCGTCGTCACCGGCGCCGGGTCGGGCATCGGCAAGGCCATCGCCGAGCGGCTCGCGGCGGAGGGCGCGTGCGTCGTCATCGCGGACCTCAACCTCGAGGGCGCGCAGGAGGTCGCCGACGCGCTCGGCGGCCCCGACGTCGCCGTCGCGGTGCGCGCGGACGTGACGGACGAGGAGGCGGTGGCCGCGCTGGTGCGCGAGGCCGCGCTCGCCTTCGGGGGTGTGGACCTCGTCGTCAACAACGCCGGGCTGTCCATCTCGAAGCCGCTGCTGGAGACGACCGTCAGGGACTGGGACCTCCAGCACGACGTCATGGCGCGCGGCTCGTTCCTCGTCGCCCGCGAGGCCGCACGCGCCATGATCGCCCAGGGCATGGGTGGCGACATCGTCTACATCGCCTCGAAGAACTCGCTGTTCGCAGGGCCCAACAACATCGCCTACTCGGCGACGAAGGCCGACCAGGCCCACCAGGTGCGCCTCCTGGCGGCGGAGCTCGGTGAGCACGGCATCCGGGTCAACGGCGTGAACCCGGACGGCGTGGTGCGCGGTTCGGGCATCTTCGCGGGCGGGTGGGGCGCGCAGCGAGCGGCCGTGTACGGCGTGCCGGAGACGGAGCTGGGCACGTACTACGCGCAGCGCACCCTGCTCAAGCAGGAGGTGCTGCCGGAGCACGTGGCGGCCGCCGTCTTCGCGCTGACGGGGCCGGACCTGGTGCAGACCACGGGGCTGCACGTGCCGGTCGACTCCGGCGTCGCGGCGGCGTTCCTGCGCTGAGCCCCGACCCGCCCCCCGGCCTGTGAGCGGGTCGGGGGGGCGGCGTCGTCGTGTCGGACCTCTGGGATAGGAAGAGCACGTGCGCATCGCCATCTTCGCCACCTGCCTGTCGGACGCGCTGTTCCCGCAGGCCGCCCAGGCGACCGTCCGGGTGCTCGAGCGCCTCGGCCACGAGGTCGACGTCCCCGCCGGGCAGGCGTGCTGCGGGCAGATGCACGTGAACTCGGGCTACCAGGGGCAGGCGCTGCCGGTCATCCGCAACCACGTGCGCGCGTTCGAACCGGTGCTCGACGGGGAGTGGGACGCCGTCGTCGCCCCGTCGGGGTCCTGCGTGGCGGCCACGCGCCACCAGCAGGGCATGGTGTGCCGCCGGGCGGGCGACGAGCGCCTGGCCCGGCGGGCCGAGCAGCTCGCCGGCCGCACGTACGAGCTCTCGGAGCTCCTGGTCGACGTGCTCGGGGTGACCGACGTCGGCGCGTGGTTCCCGCACCGCGTGACCTACCACCCCACCTGCCACTCCCTCCGGATGCTCCGGGTGGGGGACCGGCCCACCCGGCTCCTGCGCGCCGTGGCCGGCCTCGAGCTCGTGGACCTGCCCGAGGCGGACCAGTGCTGCGGGTTCGGCGGCACCTTCTCGCTGAAGAACTCCGAGACGTCGGCCGCGATGGTGGCGGACAAGTGCGCGAACGTGGTGTCGACCGGCGCCCCGTACCTCACGGCGGGGGACTGGTCCTGCCTCATGAACATCTCCGGCGCGCTGGACCGGGGCGGCTCGGGGGTGCGGTCGCTGCACCTGGCGGAGATCCTCGCCGCGACGCGTGAGCACCCGTGGCGGCCCGAGCCCGAGGTCGCGCACGTCGGGCGGGCCGCGGGGCGTGGCGCGGGGCGGTCGGCGGGGCGGGCGGAGGTCGGGGCATGAGCGTCCACCTCGGGATGCCGACCGTCCGGCCGCTGCCGGCGGCCGACCCGGCGGACCCGCTGCGCTGGGGGCCGACGTTCCCCGACGCGGCCCACGAGACGCTGCAGGACGGTCAGCTGCGCGCGAACCTGCGGCGCGCGACGCACACCATCCGTGACAAGCGCCTGGCCGTCACCGCCGAGCTGTCGGACTGGGAAGACCTGCGCGCCGCCGGGTCCGGTGTGAAGCAGCAGGTCATGGCGACGCTGCCCGACCTGCTCGAGCAGCTGGAGGCGAGCGTGACGGCCCGGGGCGGGGTCGTGCACTGGGCGCGGGACGCCGCGGAGGCCAACCGCATCGTCACCGACCTGGTCCGCGCGGCCGACGCCCACGAGGTCGTGAAGGTGAAGTCGATGGCCACGCAGGAGATCGGCCTCAACGAGCACCTGGCCGCCGCCGGGATCGAGGCCACCGAGACCGACCTGGCCGAGCTCATCGTCCAGCTCGCGGGGGACATGCCCTCCCACATCCTCGTGCCGGCCATCCACCGCAACCGGGACCAGATCCGGGACATCTTCACGGGGTCGATGGGCGACGCACCGGCCGGCCTCACCTCGGAACCGGCCGACCTCGCGGCGGCGGCCCGGGCCCACCTGCGCGCCCGCTTCCTGCGCGCCGACGTCGCCATCTCCGGTGCCAACCTCGCCGTCGCCGACACGGGCACGGTCGCGGTGGTCGAGTCCGAGGGCAACGGGCGCATGTGCCTGACGCTGCCGCGGGTCCTCATCACGGTGATGGGCATCGAGAAGGTGCTGCCCACGTTCACCGACCTCGAGGTGTTCATGCAGCTCCTGCCGCGGTCGTCGACGGGGGAGCGGATGAACCCGTACACGACCTTCTGGACGGGGGTGACGCCGGGGGACGGGCCGCAGGAGTTCCACCTCGTCCTCCTCGACAACGGTCGCACGCGCGCCCTGGCCGACGAGATCGGCCGGACAGCCCTCCACTGCATCCGCTGCTCGGCCTGCCTCAACGTCTGCCCCGTGTACGAGCGCACGGGCGGGCACGCCTACGGCTCGGTCTACCCCGGTCCGATCGGCGCGATCCTCACACCACAGCTCCTCGGCGTCGGCGCGGAGGGCGGCCTCGACCCGCACGACCCGGCGGCGACGCTCCCGTTCGCCAGCAGCCTGTGCGGCGCCTGCTACGACGCGTGCCCGGTGAAGATCGACATCCCGACCGCGCTCGTGCACCTGCGCGACCAGGCGCAGCACCCCCAGGGCCGGCGCGCGCGCCCGACGGGGTGGTCGGTCGGACTCGGGCTGGCCGCCCTGTCGATGCGGTCGGGGACGGTCTTCCGCTGGGCCGGGCGGGCGGTGCCCCTGGCCCGGCGGCTGCTGCCGCGCCGGGTCCGGCGCCTGCCGTTCCCCGGCAGCCTGTGGACGTCGAGCCGCGACCTGCCGGTGCTGCCCCGGCAGACGTTCCGCGACTGGTTCGAGCAGCGCCCCGAGCCGGGGGCCGCCGGCGGGCAGGTGGCCGACCGGCAGGGGACCGGCGGGACCGGTGGCACCCGCGCGGACGGCGAGGAGCAGCCGTGAGCGCCCGGACGGAGGTGCTGGCACGCGTGCGTCGGGCGCTCGCCCCGGCACCGGGCCGCAGCGCGGCGCCCGTCCCGACGGTGCCCCGCGACTACCGGCGGCACGGGGACGTCGCGACGGGGTCCTCGGAGGCGGTCGAGCTCCTCGTCGACCGGCTCGTCGACTACCGCGCGACCGTCGTGCGCACCTCCACCGCCGGGCTGGCCGCAGCGGTCGCCGCCCAGCTCGAGGGGGTGCCGCGCGTGGTCGTGCCGCCGGGCCTGGACCCCGCGTGGGTCGCGGCCGCGCGGGAGGCGGTCGGCGAGGTGCTCGTCGACGGCGTCGCGCCGGTGGGGGACCCGACCGGTGACGCGACCGGCGATGCGACAGGGGATCCGATGGCCGTGCCCGGCGCGTCCGTGGCGCCGTTGTCCCACGCCGCGCTCGACGCGACCGCGGCGGTCGTCACCGCGTGCCGCGTGGCCGTCGCCGAGACCGGGACGATCGTGCTCGACGGGGAGGGGGACCAGGGCCGACGCGTCCTGACCCTGCTGCCGGACCGGCACGTGTGCGTCGTCCGCGCGGACCAGGTCGTGGGCTCGGTGCCGGAGGCCGTGGCGCTGCTCGCGACGCACCCGGAGCGGCCGATGACGTGGATCTCGGGCCCCAGCGCGACGAGCGACATCGAGCTCGTCCGCGTCGAGGGCGTGCACGGGCCGCGCGACCTGCGGGTGCTGGTGGTCGAGGACTGAGGAGCGGGTCAGGTGCGCGACTCCCGTTGCACCTCGGCCTCGGCCTCGGCCAGCAGCCGCTCCGCGTCCTCCACCTCCTCCGCCGTCCGCTCGCGGTCCGTCCGGGTGGCAGCGGCGGCCTCCGCGGCCGACCTCGCCGCCGCCGCCGCGGCCTGCGTCGTCCGCCGTTGAGCGTCGAGCTGCCGCTCGAGGTCCGCCAGCCGCTCCTCCAGCGCCGCCTCCGCGTCGCGGGCATCCGCGGCGTGCCGGTCGGCCTCGTCCTGCGCCCGCCGGGCGTCGTCGGCCTGCCGCACGGCGACGTCGGCCGCCTCCCGGGCCGTCGCGAGCGCGGTCCGGGCGGCCTCCCGCGCAGCCTCGGCCCGTTCGCGGCGGCGCGTCCGTTCCGCGTCCTGCTCGGCTGCGCGACGCCGGCGGCCGTCCGAGGCGGTCGGCACGCGCGCCGGCGGTGCGGACGGAGGCGGGGACGTGCCGGCCTCGTCGGGCAGCCCGAAGCCGACGTGCGTGCGGGGACCCGTCAGTCGCCCGGACGTCACCTCGGCGGCGACCGACGGGTCGGTCAGGGCCGCGGAGAGCGTCGTCTCCACCTCGAGCGCCACGGCGTCGGTGATGCGGTGGCCCTCGGCACGCGCCACGTCGCGCGCCCGCTGGACCAGCGCCGCGACGAGCTGGCGGCGCTGCCGGTCCAGGTCGCGCAGCCCCGGCCCGTCGAGGTGCGCGGCGGCCTCCCGCAGCCCCGTGCCGAGGTCGCGCACCTGCCCGGCCAGCAGCGGGCTGTCCACCATGAGCAGGTTGACGAGCCACGCCGACACGGTCGGCCGTCGCAGGGCGGCGATGCCCGCGGCCGCCTCGCGGTCCCCGGTGCTGCGCGCGAGGCGGGCCGCGGCGTCCCGCCGGCGGACGAACTCCTCCGGTGGTGCGACGTAGAGGTCGGCGGCGGCGTGCGCGACGGCGTCCGGCTCGCCGTCCTGCTCGGCGGCGTCCTGCTCGGTCGCGTCCTGCTCGGCCGCGTCCTGCTCGGCCGCGTCGTGCCCGGTGGCGTCGTGCCCGTCCGCGTCGTGCTCGTCCGCCCGGTGCTTAGCTGCGTCCGCCTCTGCGGCGGTCCGGGCGTCCTGTCGTCGTCGGGGCACGGCGCCATCCTGGCCGACCTACCGCGGCTGCAGCACCACCTCCTGGGGCGGCACCTGCACCCACAGCTCCGGTGCGCCCACGCTCAGGGCGGCGACCCGGTCGGGCTCGACGTCGGCGAGCAGCGCTGCCCCGGCACGGCCGGTCGGCTGCAGGCGCAGCCGCACGGCCTGGCCCTGGTGCTCGAGCCCCACGAGCCGGGCGGGCCACCCGTCGGCCGGACCCGTCCCCGCGTCGTCCGCCGTCCCCACCGGTGCCCTCGCCACCCGCACCGCACCGGGGCGTACGGTGACGAGGACGGGTCCGGGCCGGGCGGGAGCGACGGCCGTGACGAGCTCGCCGCCGCCGTCCAGCCGCACGCGCACCCCGTGGACCGTCGCCTCCCACAGGTTGAGGCCGACCAGCCCGGCGACGAACGGCGTGCGCGGCGCGGCGACGACGGCGGCGGGCGGGCCCTCCTGCACCACGCGCCCGGTCTCGAGCACGACCAGGTGGTCGGCGAGCGCGAGGGCGTCGAGCACGTCGTGCGTGACGAGGACGCCGGTGCCGTCGGCCCGCGGCAGGTGCTCGCGGAGCAGCGACCGGACCTCGAGCCGGGCGAGCGCGTCGAGCGCGGCGGTCGGCTCGTCGAGCAGGAGGAGCGCCGGCCGCACCGCCAGGGCGCGGGCCAGCGCCACGCGCTGCGCCTGCCCGCCCGACAGGGCCCGCGGCCGCGCGGCGGCGAGGTGCGCGGCGCCGACGGCCGCGAGCCACCGGTCCGCGACCTCCCGGGCGCGGCGACGCGGCAGACCCTGCGCGCGCGGCCCGAACGCGACGTTGTCCCGCGCGTCGAGGTGGGGGAGCAGGAGGTGGTCCTGTGGGAGCAGGCCGACGCCGCGCCGGTACGCCGGGACGCGGACGCCGGCGTCGACGTCGTCGAGCACCTGCCCGCCGACGACGACGCGGCCGGCGACCAGCGGCACGAGTCCGGCGAGCGCCCGCAGGAGCGTGGTCTTGCCGGCCCCGTTCGGCCCCAGCACCGCGACCACCTGCCCCGGGCGTGCCGTCAGCGCGGCGTCGAGGACGAGGTCGCCGCGCCGCACGCGGACGGCGGCGTCCAGGCCGCCGTCGGGAGCCGGTGGGTCCGGCGTCGTGACCGGCGTCGGGGCCGCCATCACCGCAGCCACCGGTGCCGCAGCACGAGCAGCACGGCGAGGGACACGACGAGCAGCAGCACCGACAGCACGAGGGCCGCGTCCGGGTCGGACTCCAGCGCGAGGTAGACCCCGAGCGGCAGGGTGCGCGTGACGCCGGGCAGGCTGCCGGCGAAGGTGATGGTCGCGCCGAACTCGCCGAGCGCCCGGGCCAGGCACAGGACCGTCCCCGACAGCACGCCCGGCGCGACCAGCGGCAGCGTCACGCGGCGGGCGACGACCCCGGGCGACGCCCCCAGGGTGGCGGCCACCTCCTCGTGGCGGCGGTCCGCGGCGCGCAGCGCGCCCTCGACGGCGACGACGAGGAAGGGCAGCGCCACGAAGGCCTGCGCCAGCACGACGGCGGCCGTCGTGAAGGGTACGGTCACGCCGAAGGCCAGGTCCAGCGGGCGGCCGAGCAGCCCCCGCCGGCCCAGCAGCATGAGCAGGGCCACGCCCCCGACGACGGGGGGCAGCACGAGGGGCACGCTCACCAGCGCGCGCACGGTCGCGGCCGCACCGCCGCGGGCGCGCGCGAGCAGCCACGCGAGCGGGAGCCCGACGAGCAGGCACAGCCCCGTCGCCGCGGCGGCGCAGCCGAGCGACAGCCGCAGCGCCTGCCCGACGGCCGCGTCGGCCAGGACCTCGGGGGCGCGGGCCCACGGCGTGCGCACCACGAGGGCCAGGAGCGGCAGCACCAGCAGCGCCACCCCGACGCCCGCGGGCACGCCGGCGACGACGCGCGCCGACCGCGGGGCGCCGACCTCACCGCCGATCCCGCCGCCGACCTCGCCGCCGCCGGCGCGGCCACCCCGGACGACGCGCCCGCGCGGGCTCACGACGTCGCGGCGTCGGCGACGAGGAACCCGCCGTCGCGCAGGACGTCCTGCCCGTCGGCCGAGGTGAGCAGGTCCAGGAAGGCCCGGGCCGCCGCCGGCGACGGCGCGTCGGCGAGCACGGCGGCGGGGTACTCGGTGACGACCTGCGCCGCCTCGGGGACGGGCACGCCGCGGACCTCGTCGCCGGCGGCGATGACGTCCGTGCGGTAGACGAGCGCGGCGTCGACCTCGCCCAGCCGCACCTTCGTCAGCGCCGCCCGGACGTCGTTCTCCAGCGTGTCGGGTGCCGGCACCAGCCCCACGAGGGCGAACAGCTCCGCCGAGGCCGCCCCGCACGGCACCTCCGGCGCGCACAGCGCGACGGTGCGCCCCGGGTCGGCGAGGTCGGCCAGGCCCGTGACGGCCCCGGGGTCGTCGGGGGGGACGGCGATCTCGAGGGTGTTCGACGCGAGCACGACCGGCAGGTCCTCGACGAGTTCTGCGTCGACGACGGGCTGCATCGTCGCCGTCGACGCGGTGACGAGCACGTCCGCAGGGGCGCCGGCGAGGACCTGGGCGGCGAGGGCGGAGCTGCCGGCGAGGCTGACCACGACGTCCACCGAGGGGTGCCGCGACTCGAAGGCCGTCTCCAGCTCCGCCATCGCGTCCGTCAGCGAGGCGGCGGCCAGCACCGTCACGGTCCCCGCGAGCTCGGGGGAGGCCGGTGCCGCGACGGGGTCGCCGGCGGGGGCCGCCGCGTCCCCGGCGCCCGCGCAGGCCGCCAGCCCGGCCACCGCGACGGCCGCGGCCGCGCGGACGGCGAGGACGGGTGCGGCCACCACCCGGTCGTGCCGCCGCCGTCCCGGGTCGTGCGGGCTCACGCGCCCGCCCCCGCACGCTCCACGACGACGACGGTCGCCTTGACCACGGCCTCCGCGAGGACGCCGGGGGCGAGCCCGAGCTCGTCGGCGGCCTCCCGGGACATGAGCGAGACGAGCCGGAACGGGCCCGCCTGGAGCTCCACCTGGGCCATGACGCCGTCGCGCACGACGTCCGTGACGATGCCCGGCAGCCGGTTCCGGGCCGACGAGCGGCCGTCCGCGTCCAGGTGCCGCTGGGCGCGCAGCACCGCCGCCAGGGCCGCACCGTCGACGACGCGCCGGCCGGCGGCGTCGTGCTGGTCGGGCAGGAGCCCCCGGTCGACCCAGCGCCGGACCGTGTCGGTGCTGACCCCGAGCACCTCCGCCACCTGCGGCACGCGCAACGTCGTCACGGATGCGACGGTACAGCAGCACGTGCGGCTCGACCGACGCGATCGAGCCGCATCCGCGTCCGCACCCGGCCGCCCGCGCCCGGACCCGCTGGATGCCGCGGGCGAGGCGTGGCGCACAATGGCGACGTGCCGCTCGCCCCGCTCGTCGCGCCCGGGCCGCCGCTCGACGCCGAGGAGGCCGAGCGCTGGTCGCGCCACCTGCTGCTGCCGGACCTCGGCGAGGTCGGGCAGCGCCGCCTGCGCGCCGCGCGCGTGTGCGTCGTCGGTGCCGGGGGGCTGGGCGCACCCGTGCTGCAGTACCTCGCGGCGGCCGGCGTCGGCACCCTCGGCGTCGTCGACGACGACGTCGTGGACAGCTCGAACCTGCAGCGGCAGGTGGTCCACGGCGAGGCGGACGTCGGGCGGCCGAAGGTGGCCAGCGCGGCGGACGCGGTGCGGCGGCTGAGCAGCCGCACCCGCGTCGTCGAGCACCCCGTCCGGCTGGACGCGAGCACGGCCGGCCTGCTCGACGGCTACGACCTCGTGGTCGACGGCACGGACACGTTCGGGTCCCGGTACGCGGTCGCCGACGCGTGCGCGCGCCGCGGTCTGCCGGAGGTCTGGGGGTCCGTGCTGCGGACCGACGCGCAGGTGTCGGTGTTCTGGGGGCGGCCGCCCGCGGGCAGCGGCGTGGTGCCGGTGCAGCTGCGCGACCTGTTCCCGGTGCCGCCGGCGCCGGGCGAGGTGCCCTCGTGCGCCGAGGCGGGGGTGCTCGGCGCCCTGTGCGGCGTCGTCGGGAGCCTCATGGCGCTGCAGGCCGTCCAGCTCCTCACCGGGACGGGCGAGCCCCTGCTCGGCCGCGTCGCCGTGCTCGACGCCGCCCGCCTGCGCTGGCGGGAGGTGCCGCTCGTCGGCCGGCTCTCCGGTGCCGTCCCCGAGGACGCGCCGTCCCCGTCCGGCGCGCGCGAGGACGACGTGCCCGTGGTCGCGGCCGCCGCGCTCGTCGCCGAGCTGGCGGCCGTCCCCGCCGGGACGCGCGCGCCCGTCGTCGTCGACGTGCGGGAGCACGGCGAGCGGGCGCTGGTGCGCCTGCCCGCCTCGGTGCACGTGCCGCTGGCCGCGCTGCTCGCGCAGGGCGACGGGCGCGTGCCCGGGGTCGAGGACGACGCCCCGCTCGTCGTGCACTGCGCGGCCGGTGTCCGCTCCGCCCGGGCCGTCGCCCACCTGCTGGCCGCGGGCCGCCGCGGAACCGTGCGGTCGCTGGCGGGGGGCGTGCAGGCCTGGGTCCGCGCCGGCGGCGAGGTCGTCCGGGGCACCGGCCCCGCACCTACGACCGACGCCGCGTCCCCGACCGGCACCGCGCCCACCATCGCGCCCACCACCGACGACGCCCCCCGCAGGAGGACCGCATGAGCGACCAGGGCCCGCCCGACCACGGGCTGACCCACCTCGACGCCGCCGGGCACGCCCGGATGGTCGACGTGACCGGCAAGACGCCGACCGTCCGCGAGGCGTCCGCCTCGGCGCGCGTGCGGTGCTCGCCGGCGGTGGTCGGGACGCTGCGGTCGGGCACCGCGCCGAAGGGCGACGTGCTGGCGGTCGCCCGCATCGCCGGCATCGCGGCCGCCAAGCGCACGCCCGACCTGCTCCCGCTGGCGCACGTCATCGGCGTGCACGGCGTCACCGTCGACCTCGAGGTGGACGACGAGGGCGTCGTCGTGCGGACCTCGGTGCGGACGGCCGACCGCACCGGCGTGGAGATGGAGGCGCTCACGGCGGCCGCCGTCGCCGCGCTGGCCGTGGTCGACATGGTCAAGGGCCTGGACCGGCTGACGGAGATCACGGACCTGCGCGTCGAGGGCAAGTCCGGGGGACGGTCCGGGGACTGGCGGCGGGGCGACGCGGCGTCGGCCGCGGAGGCCGTCGTCGAGGGGGGTGCCGCGTGATCACCGTGCGGTACTTCGCGGCGGCGGCCGAGGCGGCGGGCCGGGACGAGGAGCGCCTCGAGGCGCCCGCGACCGCGGCGGACCTGCGCGCGGACCTGGCCGGCCGGCACGGCGCCGACCTGCGGCGGGTGCTGACGCGCTGCTCGCTCCTGGCCGACGGGCACCGCCTCGACGACGGCTCCGCCGTCCCGCCCGGGGCCACCGTGGACGTGCTGCCGCCCTTCGCCGGCGGGTGACCGCGCTCAGGCCGAGCCCACCCACGTGTGGGAACCGTCGGCCAGGACCTCCTTCTTCCACACGGGCAGCTCGGCCTTGACGGCCTCGACGAGCGCGCGGCAGTGGTCGAACGCCGGGGCGCGGTGCGCCGTCGCGACCGCGCAGGCGATGGCCGGCTCCCCGACGACGAGGCGACCGACCCGGTGGCTCACCGCGACGCCGAGCACGTCCGGGTGGGCGGCCGTGGCGTCCGCGAGCCGGCGCAGCACGGCACCCGCGTCGGGGTGGGCCGAGTACTCGAGCGCCACCACCTCGCCCGTGACGGCGGGGTCGTGGTCGCGCACCGTGCCGACGAACAGCGTGACCGCGCCAGTCGCCGGGTCGGCGACCATCGCCAGGTGGGCGGCGGCGTCGAGCGGCTCAGGGGTGAGCGCCGCCGCCGCTGCCGTGCGTGCCGTGGTGCCGGTCGTGCCGGTCGTGCGCTGCGTGCCCTCCGTGCCCTCCGTGCTGGTCGGCACCGGCGGGCGGGGCGGGGGAGTCGTCATGGTCGCCTCCGGCGAGCTGGGCGGTGAGGTGGTCGAGGACGGGCAGGAGCACCGCCAGGCCGTCGCGAGCGCCCCCGGGGCTCCCCGGCAGGTTGACGACGACGACCCCGCCGGCCGTCACGCCCGCCAGCCCGCGCGAGAGGATCGCGGTCGGCACGTGCGCGGCCCCGGCACGCCGGAGGGCCTCGGCCACGCCGGGCAGCTCCCGGGCGAGCAGGGGGGCGGTCGCCTCGGGCGTGAGGTCGCGCGGTCCCACCCCCGTCCCGCCGCTGGTGAGCACCACGGCCGCGCCGGCGTCCGCGGCGTCGCGCACCGCCGCGCGCACGCTCTCGACGCCGTCGGGCACGACGACGGCGTCCCCGCACGACCACCCCGCGTCGCGCAGGCCCTCGACCAGCACGACGCCGGACCGGTCGACCCCCTCGCCGCGCGCGCGGCGGTCGGAGGCGACGACGACGGCGGCGGTGCGCGGGCGCACGGGAGCGGGCGCGCGGGGGGTCACGGCGGCGGGCTCGGGCACCGGCGCACTGTAACTGCCGGGGGTGCGACGTGAGCGGGGCGGGCACGCGCGTGGCCGCACCCGTCCCTGTCGGCCTCGTGCTCGCCGCGGGGGACGGCACCCGCATGGGCGGCCCCAAGGGCGCGCTGCGCACCACCGACGGGACGCCGTGGGTCGTCGCCGCCTGCGCGGTGCTCCGGGCGGCCGGGTGCGCCGAGGTCCTCGTCGTCGTCGGCGCCCACGGGGACGAGGTCGCCCGGCTCGTCCCCTCGGACGTCGCGGTGGTGCGGGCGTCCGGGTGGGAGCGCGGGCCGCAGGCGTCCCTGGCCGCCGGCGTCGCGGACCTCGTCGAGCGGTACCCGGACCGCCGCGGCACGCCCCGCCCCGACGTCGCCGTCGTCGTGCTCGTCGACGCGCCCACGACCCCCGACGTCGTCGCCCGCGTGCTGGGCGCCGCCCGGGGCCCGGCCGCGCTGGCCCGGGCCACCTACGCCGGGCGGCCCGGCCACCCGGTGGTGCTCGGCCGCGACCACTGGCCGGCGCTCGCCCGTGGCGGCGGCGCGCGCGACCTGCTCGCCGGGCCCGGGGCCGTGGCCGTGCCGTGCGCCGACCTGCACGACGGCCGCGACGCCGACACGCCCGCCGACCTCGTCGGGCCGGACGCCGTGCGCTGGGGACGCTACTGGTAGGTGACGAGGTCGGGCGTCGGCTGCACCGCCCAGGTCTGCTCGGGGGTCAGCACGGGCGTGTCCTCGTCGAGGAAGTTCTTCCAGCCCCACAGCAGGCCGGGCGGGGCGTCCCGCCGCAGGGCCGCCCACGTGCCGGCCTTGGCGGGCTGGTTGCCCTGCCCGTCCACGTGGACCAGGACGGCGACCTCCGGACGCGTCGTGGTCAGGCGCTCGCGGCCCTGCACCATGCTCGCGCGGAACTGGTGCAGCACCAGCAGCTTCTGCGGCAGCGCCTCCCGCCGCACGAGGTCGACCAGCCAGGCGCGCACCGCCTCGACCTCGTCGACGCCGACCGACCCGATCTGCTGCAGCGGCAGCTCGTCGGGCGCCAGACGCCACTCCGGGTCGAGCGCGAGCCCGACCCACGGCCGGCGCAGCAGGTCCTCGTAGGCGCGGGCCTGGGTGAGGAAGTCGTCGCGGCCGGGCTGCAGGTCGAGCAGGACGTAGGCGCCGGCGGCACCGGCCGCGTCGACCCAGGGCGCGAGCACGGCGGGGTCGAGCTCGGAGGAGTAGTCGCCGTCCCCCGGTCCGGCGGACGCCACCGTCGCGATGATCTCGAGCGTGGGCACGACGGGCGCGTCGGTCAGCGCGTCGTAGGGCGCCGCGACCTCGCGGGCCCGCTGCAGCGTCGCCTCGAGGCCCTGCTCGCCGAGGAGCCCCAGCGCGGGCGCCCCGGGCGTGCCGTACAGGGCGACGAGGTGCCTGCCCGGCAGGACGCGCTGCCCGCCGCCGGGCAGCTGCACCCCGGTCGACGCCGCGCGGACCTGCCACGCGAGGGTGCCGGGATCGGCGAAGGCCCCGACCGCCAGGACGGGCGCGTCGGGCGCCAGCGGTGCGCCCGCGGAGGCCGCCACGCGGACGACGGCGTCCGCGGCGGCCACGTCGGCTCCCGCGACGACGGCCACGGGCAGACCGGCGGCGCGGGCGGACGCCGCCGCGGCGGGCGAGGGCGTCCCGCCGTCGACGACGACGAGCCCGGTACCCGCCGGCGGGCCGGGCCGGGTCCGGCGCAGCAGGGCCTCCGCGGCGTCGCGCGCGGGCCCGGCGCCCGCGCCCGGTACGGGTGCTGGTGACGGTGCCGGTGCCGTCCCCGCCGGGGACGCCGCCGCGACGGCGTCCGTGACGGCGAGCACGGCCGCCGGCGAGCCGTCGCCGGCCACCCCGTCGGCCACCGCCGGCAGCGCCCGCCCGAGCAGGTCCGCCAGCGCCGCGTCGTCCGCGGGCGCCACGACGTCGCGCACGTCGGGCGCGTCGGGCGCGTCGGGCGCGTCAGGCACGGCCGGTGCGGCGCCGACGTGCAGCACCACGCGGGCGCCGAGACGGTCCACCTCCGCGGCGACGACCGGTCCCGCGGCGGCCCCCGCCGTGAGCAGCAGCGGCACCCCCAGCGCCACGGCGGCGCGCGCCGCCCGCACCTGGGCGCGGAGGTCCTCGACGGGCGCGAGCACGACCACCGGGGCGGTCGCGAACAGCGCGGCGCTCGTCGCCACCGCGGCGGCGACGGCGTCGTCGGGCGCGACGACGGCCGTCCCGGCCGGCGGGCGGGGCGTGGCGACGGCGCCTGCGGTCGCCGCAGCGGGGGCGGTCGGCGTGGCGGAGGGGCGGGGGACCGGCGCGACCGGCGACGCGGAGGGCGACGCGACCGCGGACGCGCCCGCGCCCGGCCCGGCGCCGCCGCCGCCCCCGACCGCGGCGCTCGTCGGGCCCGCCCCCGGCGTGCACGCGGCCAGGACGGCCACGAGCCCGCCGGCCAGCGCGGTCGTGAGTGCCGTGCTCGTGAGTGCGGTGCTCCTGAGTGCCGTGCTCGTGAGTGCCGTGCTGCTGACCGCGCCACCGGCCCTCGTCGCCGACCTCACAGCCGACCTCACAGCCACCCGTTGCGGCGGAAGGCGCGGTGCAGGAACAGGCACGCGCCGAGGATGACGAGGAGCACCGCGGGGTACCCGTAGCGCCACGTCAGCTCCGGCATGTGCTCGAAGTTCATGCCGTAGATCCCCGCGATGGCCGTGGGCACGAGCGCGATGGCCGCCCAGGCCGAGATCTTGCGCATGTCCTCGTTCTGCCGCAGGGCCACGCGGCTCTGCCGGCTGCTGACGCGCGCGCTGTTCGCCTGCAGGACGTCGGTGAGCTGCCGGTCGACGACCTCCAGCGCCTCGACCGCCCGCAGCAGGTGGTCGTGCACGTCCCGGAACCACGGCCGCGCGGCGTCCGGCACGTGCGGGACCTCGGCGTCCGCCAGCCGCTCCAGGGGCCGGACGAGCGGCAGGACCGCCCGCCGGAACTCGGCGACCTCCTTCTTCAGAGCGTAGATGCGGGCCGACCGGTCCTCGCCGTCGGGGCCGAAGACGGCCTCCTCGATCTCGTCGACGTCGACCTCGAGCGCCGCCACCACGTCCTCGTACCCGTCGACGATGCGGTCCGCCACGCGGTACAGCACCGTCGCGGGACCGAAGAGGGGCAGGTCGTCGTCGTCGCCGCCGCCGTCGTCGCCCCCGGTGCCCCGCGCGTCCAGCTCGGCCCGGACCTGCGTCATGGCGTCGGCGACGAAGGCGCCGTGCCGCACGGTCACGACCGCGTGCGCGGTGAGGAAGAGGGCTAGCTCGCCGACGTCCACGACCTCCTCGTGGTCGACGTAGCGCACGGGCTTGAGGACGACGAACGCGTCCTCGCCGTACACCTCGAGCTTGGGGCGCTGGTGCGCGTGCACGGCGTCCTCGACCGCGAGCGCGGGCAGGCCGAAGGTGCGCGCGACCTCGTCGAGGTCCCCGGTGGCGGGCGACTGGAGCGCCACCCACACGAACCCGTCGGGCGACACCGGCGCGGTGCCCGCCGCCGCCAGTGGCAGGTGCCCGGGCACGCGCCGACCCGCCTCGTACAGCCCGCAGTCCACGACCACGTCCTCGGCGCCTGTCACGGGCGCCCATCCTGCCCCCTCGGGCCGTGCGGACGGGCGTGCGGCACGGACGCGGCACGGACGCGGCACGGACGCGGCACGGACGCGGCACGGTCGCGGCACGGTCGCCTCGACGACGCTGCACGGGCGTGCTGCTGGGGCCGCCGCGTCCGGCATGATGAGGACGGGCACCGTCCGGGTGACGGGTCCGGGCAGAGGCTCGACGACGAGTCCCCGGGAGGGACCATGCAGCAGGCGGTGCCGGTGCGGCAGGACGACACGGTCGTGCGGTGGGTCGACCTGCCCGACCACCGGGCCTGGCTCGCCGGTGCGCTGGCCGACCAGCTGCGCTCCGGCCGCGGGTTCCCCGCCGCCGGCGGTGGCGCGCACTACCTCGACGACGAGGGCCGGCCCGACCTCTCGCGGCCCGTCCACACGTGGGTCACCGCGCGGATGGCGCACGTCTACGGGCTCGGGCACCTGGCGGGGCTGCCCGGGACCCGGGCCCTCGCGGCGCACGCCCTCGCGGGGCTGCGCGGCCCGCTGCACGACGCGGAGCACGGCGGCTGGTACGCCTCCGTCGGCCCCGGGGACGAGCGGGACACGACGAAGGCCGCCTACGCGCACGCCTTCGTCGTCTTCGCGTCGGCGACGGGGTCGGTCGCCGGCCTGCCCGGGGCCCGGGACCTGCTCGACGACGCCCTCGAGGTCCTCGACACGCGGTTCTGGGAGGACGGCCCCGGTCTGCACCTGGACGCGGTCTCCGCCGACTGGTCGCAGGTCTCGGTCTACCGGGGCGTGAACGCGAACATGCACAGCGTCGAGGCGCTGCTGGCGGCCGCCGACGCCACCGGCGACGAGCGCTGGCGGCGGCGTGCGGGACGCATCGCCGCCACGGTGCTCGGCTGGGCCGCCGGCAACGACTGGCGCATCCCCGAGCACTTCGACGCCGAGTGGCAGCCGCAGATGGAGCACCACCGCGACGAGCCGGACCACCCCTTCGAGCCCTACGGCGCGACGGTCGGGCACGGCCTGGAGTGGGCCCGGCTGGCGCTGCACGTGCGCGCGGCCCTGGGGGACGAGGCGCCGGCCGGGCTGCTCGAGGGCGCGCAGGGCCTGTTCGAGCGCGCGGTCGCCGACGGCTGGGCCGCGGACGGGGAGGACGGGTTCGTCTACACGACGGACTGGGAGGGCCGCCCCGTCGTGCGCCAGCGCATGCACTGGGTGCTGGCGGAGGCCGTCGGCGCGGCCGCCGCCCTCGGCGCCGTGACGGGGGAGCGGCGCTACGAGGACTGGTACCGCACGTGGTGGGATTACGCCTCGGAGCACGTCGTCACGCCGCAGGGCTCGTGGATCCACGAGCTCGATCCTCAGAACCGCCCGGCGGGCACCGTCTGGCCCGGCCGGCCCGACCTGTACCACTCCGTGCACGCCGTGCTGCTGCAGCGGCTGCCGCTCGCCCCGACCGCGCCGACGGCCCTGGCGGCCGGCCTCCTGCGGTAGGCCGACGTGCCGACGCGCGCCCGACCACCCAGGATGGGGCGACCCGTGCACGTCCGTCCCCACCCGTTCGACCAGCGACGCCCCGAGAGGTCCCGACGATGACCATCCCGCCCAGCCGCCCGCGGCCCGCCCGCATCGGCGAGACGCCGATCTACGACCAGGTGGTCGCCGAGCGCGGCGACCCGGCGCAGTGGGGTGCCGCCACGCGGACCACCGGCGCGGGGGCCGCCGCCTCGCGGTAGGGCGTGCGGTGACCTCCGGTGCCGCGCCCGCGGCGTCCGACGACGAGCACGCCGCCGCCCACCCGCTCGCCGCGCGCGGCTGCGCCGACGTGGCCGCGCTCGACGCGCTCGTCGTCGGGTGCCGTGCCTGCCCCCGCCTCGTCGCCTGGCGCGAGACGGTCGGCCGTGAGCGCCGGGCGGCGTACCGGGACGAGGAGTACTGGGCGCGGCCCGTCCCCGGCTTCGGGGACCCGCACGCGCGGGTGCTCGTCGTCGGGCTCGCGCCGGCCGCGCACGGCGCCAACCGCACCGGCCGGATGTTCACCGGCGACCGCTCGGGGGACGTGCTCGTCGCCGCCCTGCACCGCGCCGGGCTGGCGTCCCAGCCCACGACGCGGTCGGCCGACGACGGCCTGCGCCTCACGGGCGCCCGCATGACGGCACCGGTGCGCTGCGCGCCGCCCGCCAACGCCCCGACGCCCGACGAGCGCCGGCGGTGCGCGCCGTACCTCGCCCGGGAGGTGGAGCTCGTCGACCCCGCGGTGGCCGTCGTCCTCGGCGCCTTCGGCTGGGCGGCGCTGCTCGCCACGCTCGCCGACCTCGGGTGGGTGCTGCCGCGCCCGCGGCCGGCGTTCGCCCACGGCGCCGAGGTCGTCCTCGCCGGTCCGGGCGGGCGCCGGCTCACGCTGCTGGGCTGCTACCACGTCAGCCAGCAGAACACCTTCACCGGCCGGCTGACGCCCGCGATGCTCGACGCGGTGCTCGCGCGCGCCCGGGTCCTCGCCGGGGCGGCGTCCCCTGCGGAGGGCGCCGCGGGCGGCTGAGGACGCGCCCCGGGGACGTCCCGTCGCGGTCGCCGACGCGGCGGTCGCCCCGCATGCTGTGCGGCATGGCCGACAGCACCCCCGTCCCCGCCGCGGTGTCCACAGCGCACGGGCGGGTGGAGGTCGAGCCGCAGGACGACGGCGTGGTGGTGCGCCTGGCCGGCGACGTCGACCTGCTGCTGGCCCCGCACGTGCGCGAGGTCGTCCGGGCCGTCGAGGGGGCGCGGGTCCAGGAGATCGACGTCACGGACGTGACCTTCGTCGACTCGGCGGGCATGGCGCTGCTGATCCAGGTCTGGGTCGCGGGCGGCCGGCGGCGGGTGCCGCTGCGGGGCGCGGGCGACCAGGTGCTCGAGCTCGTGGCGATGATGTCGCTCGGCGAGCTGTTCGACGTGTGGGATGGCCCGCGCGGCGGCCACGCGACCGCGTAGCACCTCCGGCCCAGCACCTGAGAGCCGCCGGACGGACCACCCGTCCGTGGCGGCGCCTCCGAGCTGCGGCGTCACTAGCATCGCGGTCGCCGGGGACGGGTTGGCCGTCGACGCCCGGCCCGTCTCCAGACCGGGGGATCCGCCGTGGGCATCCAGACCGCGCTCGACGCGCTGCGCGCCGCCGACCGCATCGTCGACGCCGTGCGCCTCGCCGACGAGCTCGCCTTCGAGGCCAGCCGCGACCCCGGCGCCCGGACCGTGCGGGTCCTGCGCGGGGCGCTCGACGACGGCGACCAGCTCGCGGCGGTCGCGGCGGTGCACGCGCTCGGCGCGGTCGCCGACGAGGAGGCGTCGCGCGTCGTGAGCGGCCTCCTGTCGGACCCGCGTCCGTTCCTGCGCGAGCACGCCGCCTGGGTCATCGGCGGCGGGCTGCCCCGGCCCGACGCGGTCGCGCGCCTCGTCGCGCTGACGGCGACCGGCGGCTTCACCGGCATGCTGGCCCAGCGCAGCCTGGAGCAGTGGGCGGTGCACGCGCCGGAGCACGTGGCCCTCGGGCTGGAGGGCGCGCTCGTCGGCGTGCGGGAGCCCGGACCGCGGGCGCGGCTCGTGGAGACGCTCGGGCTCGTCCCGCACCCCCTGGCCGTCCGTCCGCTCATGGCGGTGGCCGCCGACGACGCCGAGGGCGAGACGGCGCGGGTCGCCGCGGTCGCGGCGCTCGGGGACCGGCCCGCCGTGCCCGCGGTGCTCGCCCTGCTCGACCGGCTCGCGGCCGCGCCGGGGCACCTGGCCGACGTGGCGCGCCTCGCGCTGCTGGACGCGGAGGCGGCCGCGCCGGGTGCGGCCGCGGCGCGCGGTCGTCCCGACGCCCCGGTCGACGGGGGAGGGGCCGGTGACGGCCTCACCGTCGGCCAGCTGTTCCTGCACGCGGACGTCGACGCCTGCCTGACCGCGGCCGGCGCGGGGGACAACGGCGGCATCGCCACGCTCCTCGTGCGGCTGGGCGACGCGCTCGTCGTGCCGGGCGCGGGCGCGTCCTCGGGCGACGAGCGGGTCGCCCGCGTCGTGACGCTCTCGCGCGGCTCGGCCGTGGAGGCGCGCGCGGACCTGGCCGGGCTCACCCGGCCCGGCCACGTGTACGGGCGCGTGCCCCTGCTCCACGACCCCGTGCCGGCGCCCGCCGCCTGGCCGCTGCGCGTCGCGGCCCGGCGCGGCATCCGCCGGGTGGTGCGGGCGGCCGGCGTGGACGTCCTGCACCTGCGCATGGCCGACGTCGGGAGCCTCGCGGCGGCCGACGTCGCGCGCGAGCTCGACATCCCGGTGGTGTTCACCCTCGCGCCCGACCCGCACGCCGTCATCCACTCCCTCGACCTGTCCGGCCGCCTGCGGCGCGACAACCTCGGCGACGTCGACGTCGCCGAGCACTTCTGGTTCCGCGCCCGGCTCGTGCAGCGGCTGGCCGCGAACGCCGCGCACACCGTGCTGTTCCCGCGCCCCTCGCTGCGCAAGGACGTGCGCCGCCTCGTCGGCGTCGACATCGCGGCCCGCCCGGAGCGGCACACCGTCGTCCCCGAGGGGGTGGACCTCGGCGTCGTCGAGCGGGCCGTGGCCGAGGCCTCCGCGCACGCGCGGGGCGGCGAGCCGACGGCGCCGCTGGCGGAGCTGCGCGCACTCGTCGCGGGCCTGGCGCCCGAGCGCCGGGGGCTGCCCCTCGTCGTCAGCGTCGGGCGGCTGCACCGCGTGAAGGGCATGGCCACGCTCGTGGAGGCGTGGGCGGCGGGCGGGCTGCGCGAGCGGGCGAACCTCCTCGTCGTCGGCGGGGACGTGCAGCAGCCCTCCGACGACGAGCGCGAGCAGCTCGACCGCATCGCCGCCGTCGTCCCGCCGGCGGAGCGGGCGGCGGCGGGGCTGCTGCTGCCCGGTCACCGGCCCAACGGCGTCGTCGCGCGCTGGGTCGCCGCGGTGCGCACGGGGCTGCCCGGCCTCGTCGCCCCGCAGGGCGTCTACGCCTGCGCCAGCGTCAAGGAGGAGTTCGGCATCGCGCTGCTCGAGGCGATGGCCTCGGGCCTGCTCGTCGTGGCCCCCGACGGCGGCGGCCCCGCCACGTACGTCGTGGAGGGCGTCACCGGGTTCCTCACGGCCACCTGGGACCGCGACCGGCTGGCGGCCGCGGTGGGGGCGGCGCTCGACGCGTCGCTGGCCGAGACCGACGACCGCCGCGCGGCGCGCTCGCTGCGGACGGTGCAGCGCAGCTTCACCGTCGAGCGGATGGCCGCGACGCTGGGCACCGTGTACGCCGGCGTCGTGACCGAGGACCGCGCGGGCCGCGTCGCGGCGGCGGTGCCGGCATGACGCTGCTCGTCGTCAGCCCCGACTACGCCTCTCACCTGCTGCCGCTGGCCGCGGTGGCCGCCGCGTGGCGCGACGCCGGTGAGCGCGTCGTCGTCGCGTCGGGACCGGCCACGGCCGGCATCGTCGAGAGGTTCGGGTACGAGCGCGTGCCGCTCACCCTCGGCCGGGGGTCCAACCCGGGAGTCATCCGCGCCGAGGCCCAGGTCCGTGCGGAGGCCGACTCCCTGCAGGGGTTCTTCGACGCCACCCGGCGCGGGATGGTCCCGACGCTGGCGTACCAGGCGCGCGAGCGGCTGGTGGACCTCATGTGGCGACCCGTCGAGAAGGCGCGCGAGACGCTGGCCGTCGTCGACGCGGTCCGGCCGGACGCGGTCCTCGTCGACCACCTCGCCTACAGCGCGCGGCTCGGGCTCGAGGCGGGGCAGGTGCCCTACGCCGACGTCGTGCTCGGGCACCCCACGGCCCTGCCCGTGGGTGACGAGGTCTACGGCCGGCCGCCGGCCTGGCCGCGGGCGTTCCGTCCCGATGCCGCGGCGCTCTCGGAGCTCGACGCGCTGTGCCGGCGTGTCGCGGACCGGTTCACCACCCAGTGGCGCGCGGCGGCGGCACAGGTGGCGGGGCCGGGGGCGGCAGCCGGGACCGGGGTGACCGACGCCTTCGCGCTGCACGGGCCCCTCGTCCTGTTCAACTACCCGGCGGAGCTGACCGACCCGGCGCGCACGCCCCTGCTGCCGCCGCACGTGCACCTCGGCGCCGCCCTGCGCGACGAGCCCGCCGACCCGCAGGTGGACGCGTGGCTGCGCGACGAGGAGCCGTTCGTCTACGTCAGCCTCGGCAGCTTCCTGTCGGTCCGCGGCGACGTGCTGGCTCGCGTGGCCGCCGGGCTCCGGGCGGCGGGCGTCCGGGCGGCGGTCGCGTGCGGCACGACGCCGGTGGACGCCCTCGGTCCCGTGCCGGCCGGCTGGCTCGTGCGCGAGCACCTGCCGCAGGTGCGGCTGCTGCGCCGGGCCGCGGTGGCCGTCACGCACGGGGGCAACAACTCCGTGACGGAGGCCGTCGCCACCGCCACCCCGATGGTCGTGCTGCCCTTCTCGACGGACCAGTTCGCCGGGGCCGCGGCCCTCGAGCGCACCGGCGCGGGCGTCGTCCTCGACCCGAACCGGGCGACGGCCGACGAGCTGCGGGCGGCGGTGCTCGCCGCGCTCGACCCCGGGATGCCCGGGACCGCCGTCCTGCGCGCGACGGCCGACGCCGTGGCCGCCGATCCGGGTCCGGCGCGGGCCTTCCGCGCGGTCACAGGTGCGGTCACAGGTGCGGTCACGGGTGCGGTCACGGGTGCGGTCACCGGTGCGGCAGCGGGCAGCGCGCCGGGGGCTACGCCCGGGCTCGCGCCGGTGCGCTGACGGCGGCCGCCGTGGCGCCGCAGGCCGCGACGAGGGCGCACACGAGGCGGACCCGGTCGGCGCGCCGCAGCCGCCGCAGCAGCGTGGGGGCCGGTCCCTCCCGGCCCAGCCGGCGGTGGGTGGGGGCGGCTACGGCGGCCGTCGTCGCCGCCGCCGCGGCCGAGGCCGTCAGGGGCACGAGCAGGAGCGGTTGCCGGGCCACCGCGGGCAGCGCCCGCAGGCACGCGGCGGCGAGCACGCCGTAGACGGGCGCGACGACGACCGCGATCCGCCGGGAGTGGGCCGCGTGCGCGGCGGCGAACCGGTCGGCCGGCACCTCCGCCAGCGCCGGGTAGACGACGCGGGTGACGACGGCCTGGAACCCCAGGTGCAGGGCGCACGCGGCGAGGAGCGCTCCGGGACCGGCCGTCGTCGCGCCGACGGGCCCTCCGGCGCGGTCGCCGCCCTGCGGCCCGCCCTCGGGACGCCTCACGGGCGCACCTCCCGCCCGTCGCGCAGGACCCGCAACGGCCCCTCCTCCGGCGTCGGCACCTCGAACCCGTCCACGTGCGCGGCGGCGACCTCGGGCGCGAGCACGACGTCGTCGGGTGCGCGGCCCCGACGTGCCGCCACCCGGCGCAGCGCCTCCGCCCGCGGCGTGTCGACGTACCACGTCTCCGCCTCCACGCCGACGCCGTGGACCAGTGCCCGGTAGTCGTCCCGGCTCGCACGGGTCGCGAAGGAGAAGTCGAGCACCACGCGCCCGCCCGCCGCGAGGACCTCCAGCAGCCGTCCGCGCAGCACGGCGTCGACCTCCTCCGCCACCTCGACGGTGACGGGGTGCGCGCGGTGGCCCCGCCGCCACGTCTCGTCGTCGACGGACAGACGCACGAAGCCCCGCGCCTCCAGCCCCCGCGCCACGGTCGTCTTGCCGGCGCCCGAGGGGCCGCACATGAGCACGACGCGCGCGGCCGTCGAGGGCAGCGGGGTGCCCGGCGGGGGGAGCGGCGACGTGGGCAGCACTTCCACCCCGTCACCCTAGGGGCGCGTCACCCGTCCGGCCCCGCCCGCAGGGATGACGGCGCCGGCACCCCCCGAGGGTGCGCAGGGCGGCGGGTACCGTCGGGGCGTGCCGGGCGACTTCCGCGAGCGGGCCCTGCGCGGCACGGGCTGGGTCGCGCTGTCGACGTGGGTGCTGCGCCTGTCCGGGCTGGCGACCTTCGCGGTGCTGGGGCGGCTGCTGCTGCCCGCCGAGATCGGCACGGCGGCCCTGGCGCTCGGGGTCGCCGGGTTCGTCGCCGCGGTCCTCGACCTCGGCTTCGGCACGTACCTGGTCCGCAGCCGGGAGGTCGACGAGGACGACGTCGCCACCGCGTTCTGGCTGGTGCTGGCGCAGGCCGTCGCGGCCACCGCCCTCGTCCTGGTGCTGGCGGAGCCGCTCGCGGCCGCCCTCGGGGAGCCCGGCCTGGCACCGGTGCTGCGCGCGGTGGCCCCGGTGGCGCTGCTCACGGCACCCGCCGCGGTCCCGACCGCCCTGCTGCTGCGGGACCTGGCGATGCGGCCGCTCGCGCTGCGGGAGGTCGTGGCCGGTCTCGTCGGGGCCGTCGTCGGGGTGTCCGCGGCGCTCGCCGGGGCCGGCGTGTGGAGCATCGTCGCGCAGACCCTCGCGCAGACGGTCGTCGCCACGGGCCTGGTGCTGGCGCTGCACCCCTGGCGGCCGCGCCTGCGGTTCTCCCGGCCGGCGGCGGTGCGGATGGCCCGCTTCGGGCTGCCGCTGCTGGGGACCTCGCTCGTCCAGCAGCTGCGCGACCGGGTGGACCAGTTCCTGCTCGGCGCGGTCGCCGGGACCACCGTGCTGGGCTACTGGGCGGTGGCCACTCGCATCCTGGCGGTCGTGGCGCAGGCGACGATCTCCGTCCTCGACCAGGTCGGGCTGCCGGTCTTCGCCCGCTCGGGCGACGACGACCGCCGGCTGGCGCGGACGTTCTCCACCGCCACGGCCTACGCCACCCTCGCGCTCGGTCCCGCGGTGGCGGCCGTCGGCGCCCTCAGCCCCGTGCTCCTGCCCCTCCTGTTCGGTCCGCAGTGGGGCCCCTCGGTCGTGCCGGCGCAGCTGCTGTGCGCCGCCTACGGCGTCGGGGCGCTGTCGTACTTCGCCCGGGCGGTGTACCTCACCCGGGGGCGCACGGGCCTGGACCTCGCCCTCACGGCGGTCGCGCTCGTCGTGCACGTGGTGGTCGTGGTCCTCGCCGGACCGCACGGTCTCGTCGTGCTGAGCGCGGCCCTGATCGGCGAGTCCGTGCTGCTCCTGGCCCTGCACGCGCTCGTGCTGCGACGGGTCGTCGCCGTCGGGGCCTCGGCCTGGGTGCCGGGTGCCCTGGCGCTCGGCGCGAGCGGGGCCGCCTTCGGCGGAGCCACGGCGGTCCTGCAGCTCCCCGGCCCGCGGGCCGCGGTCGTCGCCGCCGCGGTGCTGGCCGGGGTGGTGACCTACACCGGACTCGTGCGCCTGCTGCTGCCGGCGCTCCTCGCCGAGGTCGTGCGGGACGTCCGCACGGTGCTGCGCCGGCGCGGCGGTGGTGCGTCCGGGTGAACCCGCCGTGGGCCACCCGCCGAGCCCCTGCGGCACGCCCCCGGCGGCACCGATACTGGCACCGATACTGGCAGCGGCACTGGCAGCGGTACCGGCAGCAGGGCCGGCAGGACGGGGTGACGATGCGGGCTTCGGTGATCGTGCGGGCGCGCGACCGCGCGCACACGATCGAGACGGCCCTGCGGGCGCTGCGCTCGCAGACCGTGCCGGTGGAGGTGGTGGTCGTCGACTCGGGGTCGACGGACGGCACCGTCGAGATCGCCGAGCGGTGGGCCGACCTCGTCCTGCACGTGGCGCCGGCGGACTTCACCTACGGCGGGGCCCTCAACGTCGGGGCGGCGGCGGCCTCGGGGGACGTGCACCTCGCGCTGTCCGCGCACTGCGCGCCGGCCTACGACGACTGGGTCGAGCGCTCCATGGCCCACTACGCCGACCCGCGCGTCGCCGCGACCAACCAGGCGGGCCGCACGCCCTCCGGCGTCCCCCTGCGCCGTCCCTACGCGCAGACCCGCGACGACGTCCGCCGGGACCCGTACTGGGGCTTCTCCAACCACGGGTCCTCGTGGCGGGCCTCGGTGTGGCGGGAGCTGCCGTTCCGGGAGGACCTCGTCGCGTGCGAGGACAAGGAGTGGTCCTGGCGGGTCCTGGCGGCGGGCTGGACCGTCCTGTTCGACCCCCACCTCTACGTCCCCGCGATGCACCGGGCGACGGAGACGCTGCCCGTCACCTTCGCCCGGCACCGCAAGGAGTCGGCGGCGTTCGCGGCGCTCGGCGCGATCCCGCGCCCGGGGCCCCGGGACCTCCTGCGGACCGTGGCACGCGCGCCGCTGCCCGACGAGTTCTCCCGCTGGCCGGACCCCGTGCGCCGCGTGACGCCGTGGCGCCTCGCACGGCTGCTCGGCGACCACGTGGGCGCCCAGGTCCCGTGGGGGACGGCGCACCCCACGCTCGACGAGACGCTCCCGCCGACGACGGGCTCCACGACCGGCCCGACGACGGACCCGAGTGCCGACCCGGGTACCGACCCGGGTACCGACCCGACGACGGGCACCGCGACGGGGACGGCGTAGTGCGGGGCCTCGCCGCGCTGCGTCGCCGCGCCCGCGGGCTGGAGCCGCCGCCCGACCCGTTCGGCGCCGACCCGGCGGTGCCGGGCCCACCCCCGGCACGGTGGAGCCTCGCGGTCAACGTCCTGTCGATGTGGACCTCCTGGAGCCCCGGCCACCGTGCCGCCTGGCTGCGGCTGTGCGGGGTGCGCCTCGGGCCGGGCGTCCTGGTCCAGCCGTGCCACATCGGCTCGCCCCGCGTCGTCATCGGCGAGCGCTCCTACATCGGGGTCGGCTGCACGCTCGACGCGCGGGACAAGATCACGATCGGCGCCCGCGTGGCGCTGGGCGACGAGGTCATGCTCCTCACGAGCACGCACGCCCTCGACGACCCGGCGCAGCGTGCGGGCACACCCCTGGGCCGCCCCGTGCACGTCGGCGACGGGTGCTGGCTCGGCGCGCGCGTGACCGTCCTGCCCGGCGTGACCATCGGCGAGGGGTGCGTCGTCGCCACGGGCGCCGTCGTCGTCCGCGACTGCGCGCCGCACGGCCTCTACGCCGGCGTGCCCGCCCGGCGCGTCCGCGACCTGCCGACCGATCCTCCGGCGCAGGCGTGATGCCCGCAGCGACGGTCGTCGTGCGCTGCCGCGACGAGGCGCCGGCGCTCGAGCGGGCCCTGGCGAGCCTCCGGGCGCAGACGGTGCGGCCGCAGGTCGTGGTCGTCGACTCGGGCTCGGTCGACGGGTCGCTCGAGGTCGCGCGGCGGATGGCGGACACCGTGCTGACGGTCCCACCCGAGGCCTTCACCTACGGCGGCGCGCTGAACCTCGGCGCCGCGCACGCGGACGCCGCCGTCCACCTCGCGCTGTCCGCGCACTGCGTCGCCGGGCCGCACTGGGTCGAGCGGAGCCTGGCCCTCCTCGCGGAGGACGGCGTCGGTGCCGCGAGCGGGCGGCGGCTGGACCCGACCGGCCGGCCGATCGTGGGGCGCTACCTGCAGACCCCCGACGACGCCCGGCGCGACCCCTTCTGGGGCCTGAGCAACCACGCCTCGTCGTGGCGGCGGGAGGTGTGGGAGGCCGAGCCCTTCCGGGAGGACCTGGCCGCCTCGGAGGACCTCGAGTGGTCGTGGCGCGTGCTGGCGCGCGGCTGGTCGGTCGCCTTCGCCCCCGACGTCGAGGTGCCGATGCCGCACCGACGGCACGCCCGCCCCGACGTCCTGTGGCGCAAGATCGGTCGCGAGGTCGCCGCGGTCGCCGAGCTGCGCGACCTGCCGGCGCCGTCCCTGCCGGCCGTGATCCGGCACGTGCTCGTGCCAGATCCGCGGACCAGCACGCGGCCGCCCCTGCTGCGGGTCGTCAGCCCCTACCGCGTGCTCGAGGTGCTGGCCCACGACGCCGCCCTGCGCCGCAGCGCCCGGGCCCGCGGACGTGCCGGTGCAGGTCCCGCTGCAGGTTCCGGCGTGGGCCCGACCTCCTCGGGCGGCGCGACGGGGGCGGTCTGACGACGCCCGTCAGGACGTGCGTGCGGGGACGGCCGCGCCGGACCAGCCGCGCTCGCCCGCCGCCGCGACCCCCCGCCGCGTCTCCACGGCGCACACCGTCTGCGCCAGGAAACGGGTTCTTCGGACATCCGGTGGGGGTGACGGCTCGCCGGTGAGTCAGGTGCAGGGGTGAGGGGGTCGAGGTCCCCGAGGATCAGCAGCGACCAAGCAAACCGTCCCTGCGGAGACCTCGACCGTGTCCAACGCTACGGCGTGCTCGAGCGCGCCTTCTACCGACCCCTGTTCGCGATGTGACGTGCTGCTGGGCCTGGACGTCGTTCAGGTCGAGGCCGTCGAACGATCACCGACGTTGCTGACGGTGACGGTCTCTTCCCCGCCCGGTCTGATGGGGTGCCCGCGGTGCGGCGTCGTCGCCGTCGGCCGGGGCCGCAAGATCCGGGTGCTGCACGACGTGCCGGGCGAGGTGCCCGTCGTGCTGCGGTGGCGGCAGCGGACCTGGCGGTGCCCGGACCCCGGCTGCCCGGTCGGGTCGTTCACCGAGCAGCTGCCCGACCTGGTCCCCGCCCGCGGGTCGCTGACGTGCCGGGCGGTGACCTGGGCCATCGCCCAGCTGCGCCGCGAGCACGCCTGCGTGTCGGGTCTGGCGCGCCGGCTCGCGGTGGCGTGGAAGACGTTGTGGCGCGCGGTCCGGCCGCGGCTGCAGGCCCGGGCCGAGGACCCGGCACGGTTCACCGGCGTCACCTCTCTGGGCGTCGACGAGCACATCTGGCATCACGGCGACACCCGCCGACGTGGGCCCAAGGAGCTCACCGGGATGGTCGACCTGACCCGCCATCAGGACGAACACGGACGGTGGCGGGTCCGTGCCCGCCTGCTGGACCTGGTCCCGGGCCGGTCCAAGAAGGCCTACGCCGACTGGCTCACCGACCGCGGAGCCACCTTCCGCGACGGGGTCCAGGTCGCCGCGCTAGACCCCTTCGGCGGCTACAAGGCCGCCCTGGACGCCGAGCTCGCCGACGCGGTCGCCGTGCTGGACGCGTTTCACGTCGTCAAGCTCGGCACCCAGGTCGTCGACGAAGTCCGCCGCCGCGTCCAGCAGGCCACGACCGGGCACCGCGGCCGCAAGGGCGACCCCCTGTACGGCATCCAGACCCTCCTGCGCGCCGGCGCCGAGAACCTGACCGACAAGCAGCTGCACCGCCTCGAGGTCGCGATCACCGCCGATGACGCCCACGAGGAGGTCTACATCGCCTGGCGGTGCGCCCAGGACCTGCGCGCGGCCTACCGCACCAAGGACACCGCCGAGGGACGGCGCCGCGCCGAGAAGATCCTGGCCTCGTTCCACACCTGCCCCATCGCCGAGGTCGCCCGCCTGGGACGGACCCTGCGCCGCTGGCAACAAGCGTTTCTGGCCTACTTCACCACCGACCGCGCCAACAACGGCGGCACCGAAGCCGTGAACGGCATCATCGAACTCCACCGCCGCATCGCCCGCGGCTACCGCAACCGCGACAACTACCGACTCCGCATGCTCCTCGCCGCCGGCGGCCTCAACGCCTGAACCCCACCAGATGTCCGAAGAGCC
>NZ_FOKA01000010.1 GCF_900111925.1 Cellulomonas marina | reverse complement strand
CGGTCCGCGCACGCCCGCCGATGCCGCACCGCCACCGGCTCGGGGTGATGACGCGCCACCCACGACCGCGCCCGCCGCCCCAGCTGCACCGGCGTCCACGAGACGCACCCCGGCAACAACGCCGCATCCGCGGCGACCCGCACCTGCACCGGCAACGACGCCGTCTCCTCCAACAACTTCAGCACATGCGGGTACGACACCCTCCCCTGCGCCAACGCCGACAACACCGCCGGCCGGGACCCCACCAGCTCCACCGCATCCGAGACCAGACCCGTGGCCGTGCCCTCCGGCACCTGCAACACCGTCGCCAGCTCCGCCCGCACCGACCGCCCCGCCAGATCCCGCGACTGCGCCGTCACCGGCCGGCCGTGCACGTGACAGGACACCTCGTCCGCCAACGCACCCACCTGCACCGCCGCCGCCAGCAGCACCGCACGCACCGCCTGCGCCGACCGCACCGCCGCCTCCGCCGACGCCACCGCCGACACCAGAGCCTCGAACTGCCCCTCCAGCTCACCCAACGCCCCCGGCACACCCGCCAGCGCCACCGCATCGATGTCCACCGGCAGGTCCGACGAGGGCTGTGCACCCGGCGTCGACAAGGAGGACGCCGTGGCCGACGACGCCGTCCGCGACGAGGTCGAGGACGACGTCGGGTCCGCCGTACCGATCCCGGCACCACCGCCCGCACCCTCGTCGAACAGGGTCGACCCCGACCCCGACCCCGCCGCACCCGCCCTCGTCCGCATGCGGCAAGCCAACCACCGACCACCGACACGCCCGCGGTGCGCCTCTGGTCAGGACGCATGACCAGCGGCGACAGGCGCACCGGCGCCGGCCGCGCGTCCTCACACCTCCGGCGCGCAGGGCCCCGTGCCGAGCGCTGCGAGGCCTGCCCGGTCCCCGTCCGCGAGGTCGGTGACGCCGGCCCGCGTGGGGGCGTACATGAGCTGCCCCGGGTCGTCCACGTGGTCGAGGCCCACGACGTGCGCCAGCTCGTGCGTCACGACGGCCAGCACCAGGTCACGCCCGCCCGGACCTGCCCACGCCTCCGCCAGCTGCGGGGCGTCGAGCTGCACCTGACCCGTGACCCAGACGAGCGGCCCGCCGTCGAGCCCGAAGGCCGTGCTCCCGCCGAGGCCCGCGACGTCACCCGCGAGCGGCGACGCGTCGTCGGGCGTCACCCAGGCGACGAGCACGGGCGCCCAGCGATCCCCGTAGCGCTCCGGCTGGAACGACGGACGGGCGGGCGCGGGCGGCTCGTCGGTCGCACCGTCGGCGACGAAGCGCAGGCCGGTGGCGGCGGCGATCCGGGCCACGGCCTCGGCGACGAGCTCGTCGGCGCCGGACGGGGCGCCGACGGCGTTGACGACCCAGTGCAGGGGGCGGCAGGGGTCGTACGCGACGGGCGAGCCGTCGGGCCGCGTCTCGAGGAAGGCGTGCGCACCTCCGGTGGCGGGAACGGGCGGCGGGCTGCCGAGCGGTCCTGGCGCGCTCTCCGCGCTGCGGCTGGGCCAGCCCTCCGGCCGCGGCCCGCCGGGGGGCGACACGGCCGGCGGCGCGACGGACGCGGGTGCGGGATCGGGGCCGATCGCCACCGGGCCGCCCGGCGCGTCCGAGGGCCCGGCCGACGCACCCGGCGCCGCGCCCTCCGGCGCACCCGCGGGTCTCGCCGCGTCCCCGCGGCGCGGTTCCAGCAGCTCCTGCGCCGGCGTCGCCAGCGCCGGTGGCAGCGCGCCCACGACCCCCGCACCCCAGGCCGGGGGCAGCAGCCCCGCCCGCGTCCCGACGACGAGCGCCAGCGCCGCGACCACCAGCACGGCGGCGAGCACGCGCACGCCCCCGACGACCCGGCCGACCGCCGCAGCCGGACCCCGCCGCGGCACGTCGTCCGCCACCGTCGACCTCCCCACGCCTCGTCCCGACGACGGCCCGCCGCCCGTCGTCACCGGTCCCGATCCACGATCGGCAGCCACCGGCCACCGCAATTGCTGCCTGGGCCGATCCGGTCCCGCCGTCGCCCAGCCTGCCCGACGAGCGGCCCCCCGCGTCCCGCCACCCGCCGCGACGCCCCGGCCGCCGCCGGCGGGATCCGGAGCGACATCGGCAGATCCGTCGTCGTCCTGCACCTCGGCAATCGGACACATCGGTCGAACCGCCGCGACACCACCCCTTCGTGTGCAGAAGAAGGGTCTGGACGACGCATTCCGCACCGCCAGGAGCGCTAGCGTTACCCCACATGTTGACGCCCTGGGGGGGAGCGTGACCGTGACACCGCACCGCACGGAGCCCGTTCACGCCCGTCCGAGCACCTCCACGAGCACGTCCACAGGCACGTCCACGAAGGCGGTTGCGGTCGCCGCCCCCTGGAGGTCCGCCATGCCCGACGACCCCGAGGGGCCGCGCAGCGACGCGCCGGCCCCCGGCCCGGGTCACTTCGCCCCCGTCCGCTACCCGGCGCCGGACTGGACCGGCCGCGGCACCGTCACGCGCGTCCTGCCCTCCGCCACGGGCAGCCGCGAGCCGGTCGGCTGGCTCGTGCGGCAGGGGGACGCCCTGGCATGGCTGCCGCTGGTGCGGCCCGAGCAGGAGGGCTACCCGGTCAAGCGGTTCATCGACGACATGCTCCGCTCGGGTGCCCGGCAGTCCCGGCCGGCCCGGGCCGAGTGGGACCACGTGCTGACGTTCGTCCTCCACGACGCGCCGCGCGAGCGGGAGCTCAGCGAGGTGCTCGACGAGGTGCGTGCCGCCCGGGCGGCCGCCGCACCGCCGCCGATCACGAGCCTGCCCTGGAGCACGCGGGGTCACCTCGCCCCGCCCTCTCCACGCCCGTCCCCGACCGACGACCCGCCACCGACCGCCTGAGCCCGCATGCCAGGACCGGGGTGACCACGGGGCGTCAGGGCTCGCGGGTGCCGGCCCCCGGCACGGGCACCCGGCCCAGCACCACGTCCACGACGAGCGCGCGGTGGTCGGACAGCCCCAGGTCGACCGCACGCCCCGGCCCTGCGGCCTCCACCTCCCCGTCCGCCAGCACGTGGTCGAGCTGCCGGGCCGGTGCGTCGACCGGGAACGTGGGCGCGGTGACCAGGGCACGCATGCCGCTCACGCGCGCGGGCTCGTCGCCGGCCATGTTGAGGTCGCCCATGAGGACGCGCGGCGCGGGCATGCGCGCCGTGGTGGCGACGAGGTGCCGCAGCTGCCGTGAGCGCCGGCCGGGGATGAACGTCAGGTGCGTCCCGACGACGGTCACCGCGCCGCCGTCGCCCTCCACGACGGCCGCCACCGCGCAGCGGGGCTCGTCGCGCACGAGCACCGGCCGCCGCGACCCGGGGAACACCACGGGCGCCCGCCGACCCGGCGAGGGCAGGGCCAGCACGCGCCACTCCCGCACCGGGCGCCGGCTCAGCAGGGCGATGCCGTAGGCGGCCGACGCGGGCTGCTCGTCGCCGGACGCGGCGACCCACATGCCGGGCGCCCCGGCCATCGTCGCGACGAAACGGTGGTGCGGGGCACCCATCGCGTCGGCGGCGATCGTCGTGAGGTCGGCACCGAGGGACCGCTCCTGCGCGCGGTCCACCTCCTGCAGCGCCAGGACGTCGGCGTCCAGCGACGCCACGGCCGCCGCGAACCGGTCCAGGTCCACGCGGCCGTCGCCGAGGGACCGGCCGTGGAGGATGTTGAACGTCGCCACCCGCACCCCGCGATCATCCCCTCCGTCCTGCGTGCCCGCCCGGCGGCGTGTAAGCAAGGAGCATGACGACCGACGCCCACGGTGACTGGACCGCGCTCCAGGACGGGCTGCGCCGCGCGGCCGTGGCCCTGACCGAGGCCGGCGTGCCGTTCGCGCTCGTCGGGGGGTACGCCGCCTGGGCGCGCGGGGCGCCGGAGCCGAGCCACGACGCGGACCTCGCCATCGCCGAGGACGACGTCGAGGCGGCCAAGGCGGCGCTGGCAGAGGCGGGGCTCGACGTCCAGCAGCCGGCCGAGAACTGGCTGTTCAAGGCCGTCCACGCCGGCGAGCTCGTCGACGTCATCTACCGGATGGTCGGCGACCCGGTCTCCCCCGAGCTCCTGCGCACCGCCGAGGAGATGGAGGTGCTGGCGGTCCGGATGCCCGTGCTGCCCGCGACGGAGGTCATCTCGGCCAAGCTGCGCGTGCTCGGCGAGCACTACTGCGACTTCACCTGGCTCCTGCCGATGGCCCGGGCGCTGCGCGAGCAGATCGACTGGGCGCGGCTGCACCGGGAGTCCGAGGGGCGGCCCTACGCACGGGCGTTCCTCTTCCTGGCCGACGAGCTCGGGCTCACCGCGACGGCCGTGCCCGCGGGCGGGACCGGCGTCGGCCCCGGCCGGGTGGGCACGGAGGACGGCGGCGACGGCGACGGGCAGCCCGCGGCCTGAGCCCCGTCAGCCCAGCGGGTTGCCGACGATGTTCGCGACGATCCCGCGGATGACGTTGGACCCGTCCTCGCGGCGCAGCTCGTCGTACCAGGCCGCGGTGACGTCCGGGTCGACGGCGTGCGTGACGTCGCTGCGCCGGCGCGCGCGCAGCACGAGCTCCCCCGCACGACCGGCGCGCCGCTCCTGGTAACGCCGCAGCGAGTCCTCGACGGAGATGGTGTTGGTCTGCAGGGCCATGGCGAGCACGACCGCGTCCTCCATGGCCGAGCAGCCGCCCTGCCCGATGTCGGGCGTCGTGCTGTGCCCGGCGTCCCCGAGCAGCGCCACCCGCCCGCGCGTCCACGTCGGCAACGGGTCGAGGTCGTGGATCTCCACGCGGTTCGTGCGCTGTGGGTCCAGGGCCCTGATGAGCCGGTGCACCGGCGGCGCCCACCCCGCGAAGTGCTCCGACAGCACCTCGCGCGCCCGGGACCGCTCGTAGGGCAGCCCGGCCGGCAGCGGCACGTCGAAGAAGAAGTAGAAGCGGCCGCCTGCCACGGGCATGACCGAGACGCGCTTGCCGTCCCCGACGTAGGTGGTCCACTGGTCCGGCGGGCCGACGGCCTCGTCGACCTCCACGAGCCCGTTGAAGTTCACGTAGCCCGCGTACCGCCGCTCGACGGGCCGCCCCAGCACGTACTCCCGCGTGCGGGACCGGGCGCCGTCCGCGCCGACGAGCAGGTCCCCCGTCGCCGTCGACCCGTCCTCGAACGTGGCCGTCACGCGCAGGCCGTCGTCATCGATGCCCACCATCCGCCGCCCCATGCGCAGGTGCTCCGCACCGAGCTCCTCCATGAGCATCGCCTGCAGCTCCGCGCGCGCGACGGGGTAGGGCCGCTGCCCCGTCTGCTCCGTCACCGGCGCGAGGCTGAACCGGCACATGTCCTCACCGGTGAACCCGTCCCGGTAGGCCATGTGGTCCATCTGCCCGCCGAGCTCCGCGACGCGGTGCCCGAGCCCCAGGTGGTTGAGGCACTTGACGCCGTTGGACCACACGGAGATGGCGGCGCCGACCGGGCGGTTCTCGACCACCTGCTCGTAGACCTCGACCTCGAGGCCCGCCCGCCGCAGCGCGATCCCGGCGCTCAGCCCACCCATGCCGGCACCGATGACCACGGCCTTCACACGCACCCCCGCTGCCCTGGGGCGCCGGTCCGACGAGCCGACGGGGACCGGGCGCCCGCGTCCTGGGCGTCAGGCTAGGGAGCGCACGTTGCCCGCGTGTTACCCCCCGGAGGCGAGGAGGTCACCGCGGCCGACGACCCGGCCCGCCTCCGACGACGAGCGGGTCACCACGTCCAGCCGCGCTCGGCGAGGGCCAGCTCGACGACGAGCCTGTCCTCCGGACGCAGCTCGGCGCGGGGTGCGGTGACGCCCGCGACGCGGCAGGCCTCGACGAGCAGCGCGTCGTAGGCGTGCTCGACCGCGATGAGCCGCCGGGCCCGCCCCCAGACGTGCGGGTCGGACTCGAGCACCCGCACCTGCTCGCCGAGGCGGGCGAGCCGGACCTGCAGCGTCAGCGCGACGAAGGGGTCCGGCCCGAGGGGCGTGTCCGTCGCGGCCTGCGCCGCCCGCGGGCGCGGGACGTACGTCGACCACCACCGCGGCCGGGCGGCGCGGGCCTCCGCCGACGGCGGTCCGTCGTCGTCCCGGGCCTCCACGGACGGAGGGACCCGACCGGTCACCGTGGCGGTCAGGGCGCGCACGAGCTCGGACAGCGTCACCGGTGTCCTGACGGCCATGGCTCGTCCCTGGGGGTCGTACGGTCCCCCGGGGCTGGGTGGACCGTCCCCTTCAGGCTAGACCCCGCCGTGGCGCCCGGCCACGGCGGGGTCCGCCCGCGCTCGGGACCCCTGGGCCGCGTCTCCGGCCCACTCGGTGCGCCGTCCGGGACGCCGCACGGGTGCCGGTCGCGCGCGGCAGGATGAGTCCGTGCCCGACCGCTCCCTGCCCGACGACCACCGCCCCGGCGGACGTCAGCCGCACCGCGACCTGCGCCTCGTCGCGCTCGTCGGCGCGGGCGGCGCCGTCGGCACCCTCCTGCGCCACGCGGTCGGCCTGACCCTGCCGTCCGCCCCCGTCCCGGTGGCGACGCTCGCGGTCAACGTCTCCGGCGCCCTGCTGCTCGGGGTGCTGACCGCCGCCCTGGCGCGGCGCGGACCCGACACGGGCCCCCGGCGCGCGACGCGGCTCGCGCTCGGCACCGGGGTGCTCGGCGGCTGCACCACCTACTCGACGCTGGCCGTCGACGTCGTCCGCCTGGCCGCCGACGGACGTGCGGGCGTCGCCGCCGCGTACGCCGTCGTGACCCTCGTCGCCGGCCTGGCCGCGGCCGCCGCCGGCCTCGCGCTCGGCGCGGCCGCGTCCCGCCCGCCGCGCCGACCCGGCGTACCCGACGTAACCGGCGTGCCCGGCGGGCCGTCGTGATCCTCGCGCTGGCGGTCGCGGTCGCCGGCGGCCTCGGGGCAGCGACACGCCTCGTCGTCGACGGCGCGGTCCGCGAGCGGCTGCGCACCGCCGCCCCCAGCGGCACCCACGCGGTCAACCTCACCGGTTCCCTCCTGCTGGGGCTGCTCACCGGCCTGGTGCTGCGCGGGTGGCCCGGCGTGTGGGCCCTGGTGCTCGGCACGGGCTTCCTCGGCGGGTACACCACGTACGGGACGGCCGCCGTCGAGACCGCCCGGCTGCTGGCCGAGCGGCGGTGGTGGGCGGCGATGGTGCACGGCCCCGGGATGCTCGTCGCCGCGGTCCTGCTGGCCGCGCTGGGCCTCGTGCTGGGCGCCGGCCCCGCCCTCGGGTGACCGCCCGCACGCCCGGCTGAGCCGTTGCCCGCGACCCCCGGTTGCCGGAGCCGACCACCGGCTCTCCACTAGGTCCATGAGCTCCGACACGACGCCCGTGGCAGCCGACTCCCCCGCCCCCGACGACGAGCACGCGGCCGCCGCGCCGGACCCCGGCGAGCCCGACGCCGCCCACCACGTCCCGGACGGCGTCGACCGCGCCACCGTCGAGGCGGTCGGCAAGCTCACGGCCGCGCTCGAGGTCGTCGAGGAGGCGCGGGGCATGCTCTACGGCTTCCACCGCATGACGGGCCGCGCCGACAACGACCTCGCCGAGGCGCTCGAGGCGCTCGAGGGCGCGGGCCACGGCGACCTCGCCGAGCGCATCCGCACGGACCTGTACGGCCGCAACGTGCTCGCCCGCCGCTGGACCTTCCAGGTCGTCGAGGACTACGACGACCACTACTGGGAGCGGTGGCGCGGCTGGGAGCGGACCGTGCGCGAGGAGCTCGTCGCCGGGCGGCGGCACGTCTACGAGGCGCAGCTCAAGGAGGAGAACCGCACCCACGGCCGCGCCGGCCACGAGGCGCGGCCCGCCCCGGGCGCCTGACGGGTCGGTGCGGCGCCCGCAACCCGCGCGCCCGTCTCACCGGGCGGCGGCGCCGGTCACCGACCGGCGCCGCTCCGCGCCAGCACGCTGTGCCGGTAGGAGTACGCGGCGTAGACGACGACGCCCAGCGCGAGCCACGCCAGGAAGCGCAACCACGTCAGCGCCGTCAGGTTCGTCATGAGCCACAGGCACGCGAGCCCCGACACCACCGGCAGCACCGGGGACAGCGGCACGCGGAACCCGCGCGGCAGGTCCGGCCGCGACCGGCGCAGCAGCGGCACCCCGAAGCTGACCAGCACGAACGCCGACAGCGTCCCGATGTTGATCATCTCCTCGAGCAGCTCGACCTCCGCCAGCCCCGCGATGAGGGCCACGACGACCCCCGCGCCGACCTGCAGGCGCGCCGGCGTGCCGAACCGCGGCGACGTGCGGGACATGCCGCGCGGCAGCAGGCCGTCGCGGCTCATGGCGAAGACGACGCGCGTGAGCCCGAGCAGCAGCACCATGAGCACGCTCGTCAGCCCGACGAGGATCCCCACGGAGATGACCTGCCCGGCCCAGTCCGCGCCGACGAGGACGAACGCCGAGGTCAGCGACGGGCTCTCCTCCTGCGCCAGGTCGCGGTAGGACACCATCCCCGTGACGACGACCGTCACCAGGACGTACAGCACCGTCACCAGCGCCAGCCCGCCGAGGATGCCGCGCGGGATCGTCCGCTGCGGGTCGCGCGTCTCCTCCGCGGTCGTGGCCACGACGTCGAACCCGATGAACGCGAAGAACACGAGCGCCGCGCCGGACAGGACCCCGACGACCCCGTACGTCGTCGGCTCCGCGCCGGACAGGAACGCGAGCAGGGGCTGCTCGAGGCGGGCGGCCTGCGGCGCCGCCTCGGCCGGCGGGATGAACGGGGCGTAGTTCTCGGCGCGCACGTAGAAGAACCCCGCGACGACGACGAACAGCGTGATGCCGACCTTGATGAGCGTGAACACGCTGTTCACGCGCGCGCTCAACCGGGTCCCGACGGCGAGCAGGGCCGTGAACACCCCGACGACGAGCACCGGCCCCCACTCGAGGTCCACGCCGCCGAGCGTGAGCGTCGTCGGCACGTCGACGCCGAACAGGCCGAACGCGTCGGACAGGTACACGCCCCAGAACTTCGCGATGACCGCCGAGGCGAGCAGCATCTCCAGGATCAGGTCCCAGCCGATGATCCACGCGACCGCCTCCCCCATCGTCGCGTAGGAGAACGTGTACGCGGACCCGGCGACGGGCAGGGTCGAGGCGAACTCGGCGTAGCACATGATGGCCAGCGCGCAGACGACCGAGGCGATGACGAAGGACAGGATGACGCCCGGGCCGGCGTAGTTGGCGGCGGCCGTGGCGCCCACGGAGAAGATGCCGGCGCCGACCGCGACGGCCACGCCGAGGACGGCCAGGTCCCACGCGGTGAGCTCGCGCCGGAGGGACCGCTCCGGGTCGTCGGCGGCGGCCAGCGAGTCCTCCACGGACTTGCGCCGCAGGATCCCCGTGGTCCGGCCGGGCCGCGCCGGCGCGGGCCCGCCCCTCGTGCCGCTCGCGCTCGTCATGGGGGCATCGTGGCGGTCCCGCGCACCCGGGGTCCACCCGGGGGCCGCGCCCGCCGGGGGCCGGCTGGCCGGTGCTCCCCGGTCAGCGCTCCAGGTCGGTCGAGGAGACGATGCCGACGATCCCGCCCTCGTCGACGACGGGCAGCCGCCGCACGCCGTGCTCCGCCATGACGCGGGCGGCCTGCGCGACGTCGTCGCCGGGGGCCAGCGTCACCAGCGACCCGCTGCACACCTGACCGACGGGGTCGCCGGAGGCACCGCCCGCGGCGAGCACCCGCACGACGAGGTCCCGGTCCGTGACGATCCCGACGAGCTGCCCGCGGTCGGTGACCAGCACGTCGCCGATGCCCTCGTCGCGCATGAGCACGGCCGCCTCCCGCACGGTCGTGGTCGCGTCGACGGTGACGGGGTCGGGGGTGACGACGTCGGCGACGGTCGGCATGGCGGTCCTCTCACGGGGTGCGCGACGCGTGATGGCGTGCGCCGGTGGGCGGCGGGTGTGCTCCTGTGCCCGCCCCCAGCGTCCGTCGGGCCCTCGCCGCGCGCATCCGCAGGGCCGCCCGTAGCGTCGAGCGGGTCGAGAGCAGCCGCGGCCCAGCCACGAGCCGCGACGCGCAGGACGGGGAGGACCCCCGTCGGGACGGGAGGAACGGACCATGACCACGACGGTCGAGAAGTCGCTGCTGGTGGACGTGCCGGTGTCCGTGGCCTACGGGCAGTGGACGCAGTTCGAGCAGTTCCCCAAGTTCATGAGCGGCGTCGAGCGCATCGAGCAGCAGGACGACGAGCACCTGCACTGGGTCGCCGAGATCGCCGGCGTGCGCCGCGAGTGGGACGCCCGCATCGTCGAGCAGGTCCCGGACCGGAAGGTCGCCTGGGCGGCGACGAGCGGCGCGACGAACGCGGGCGCCGTGACGTTCGAGCCGGCGGGGCCCGGGCAGACGCACGTGCACCTGCACCTCGAGTACGAGCCCGAGGGCCTGGTGGAGAAGGTGGGCGACAAGCTGTCCATCGTCGAGAAGCAGGCCGAGGGCGACCTCGAGCGCTTCAAGGCCTACATCGAGGGCGAGGGCACCGCCAGCGGCTCCTGGCAGGGCACCGTCAACCCCGGCCTGGACGCCCGGCCCGGCATCGCCGACGCCGCCACCTCCATCGGTGACGACGGCAAGGCGGGCCTGAGCGGCAAGGCCGTCGCCGCGGGCGTCGGCGTGGCCGCCGCGGCCGTGGCGGCCGTCGTCGCGGGGCGCAAGCACGGCGAGGAGGAGCACACGGTCGCGTCGCTGGCCGCCGAGCACCCCGCCGAGCAGCCGACGACCCCGACCACGGCGACGACCCCCGCCGTGCTGCCCGAGGACGGCGCCCCCGCCGCCACGACGGACGAGCTCGACGTCGTCGCCCCGACGACGAGCGCGCACGACCTCGACCCGGTCGAGCCGGCCACGCACGTCGGCGGCCCCGCCCCGGTCGGCACGGGCCCGGTCACGACCGGCACGCCCACCCCGACGGGGACCACCGCCGGCGAGGGCGACACCGTCCCCGGCGAGGAGGCGAACCGCATCTGACGGGCCGACGGGACCTGACGGGCGGGCGCCACGTGCGCCGTCCGAGCGGGTACGCCGAGGGGCGGGTCGCAGCAGCGGCCCGCCCCTCGTCGTGCCCGCCGGCGCTTCGGCGACGGGCGCGCGTCGAGGCGTGCCGTCCGCCCGGGCCCGCCTAGCCGGCCGGGGTCGCGCCGGCGTCGTCGCCGGGGCGGGAGCCCGCGGTCATGCGCGCGGCGCGCACGGCGCGCCGGCGGTCGACCACGACGACGCCGCCGAGCACCGCGACCGCGAGCGCGAGGCCCGCCGTCACGTCGGTGAGGAAGTGGTAGCCCAGGTAGAGGCGGCTCCCGGCGACGAGCAGGATGCCGGCGGAGGTCGTCAGCACCCACAGCACGAGCGAGCGCCGGTGCGGGTTGCGGATCCACACGAGGTAGCCGAGCACGAGCAGGAACGTGGCGGTGCCGACGGTGTGCCCCGACGGGAAGGAGTAGGTGCTCTCCGACCCCGGCACGGACATCGTCGACAGCGGCGGGCGGGGCCGGGCGACGACCGCCTTGACCGTCACGGACACGAGCGTCGACACGACCATCGCGGCCGCGAGCAGGCCCGGCTGCCACCAGGACCGCGTGCGCCACCCCCACGCCAGGCACGCGACGAGCACCACGACGGGCAGCACGGACGGCCCCGTCACGGCCGAGACGGCCGTGAGGAACGCCGTCAGCGCCGGTCCGCGGGCGGCCACGAGCCAGTCGAGGACGGGCGTGTCGGCGGAGGCGAGGTCGTCGCGCTCCTGCACCGCGTCGAGGACGCCGAGGAACACGGCCGCCCCCAGGGCGACGAGCACCAGGCCCACGACCACCGCCACGCGCGAGGTGGGGTCCCGCAGCTCGCCGCGCCGGTCCCAGGCACCGCGCACGGCGCGGCCCGCCCCGGGGACGACCTCCCGGTACCAGGGCCGGCCTGGCTCACGACCCTGCTCACGACCCGGCGCACGACCCGCCCCGCGACCATGCGGCTGCTCGGGCGGCGGGACGGAGGACGGCTCGGCGTGCATCGCGCGATGATCCCAGCCGTCGACCCCACCGGCGAGCGGGACGGGCGGGCCGGGCGGGCGGGGCCCGCCGAGCGGGACGGCCGCCCTCAGGCCGCGGCGTCCTCGAGCGCCACGTGCGAGAGCTGCCGCCACAGCAGGACGCAGAACAGGGCCGACCCGACGAACGCGAACCAGAACGGTGCCGTCACGCCGAGCTCCCGGGCCAGCAGCCCGCCGATCCCGGACCCCACGACGAGCCCGCCGAACACGCCCACGGTGTTCACGGCGCCGACGCGCCCCTGGAACGCGGTCGGCACGGCCCGCTGCCGGACCGTCACCGAGGTGGTCCCCCAGACGAACGCGTGCACCCCGAAGACGAGCATGACCGCGAGCGCGACGGCCAGGTCGGTCGTCAGCGCGAAGGCCAGGTGCGTGAGCGTCTCGAGCACGAGCCCGATGCGCATGAGGTCGCCCAGGCTCAGGCGCCGCGTCAGCCGGCCGTACAGCGCCGTGCCGAGCAGGCCGCCGACGGCGCTCGTCGTCGTCAGCAGGCCGTAGCCCACCGGTCCCGCGCCCAGCCGCTCCTGCGCCCACAGCACGAGCACGGACCAGGCCGCGCCGAAGGTGACGTTGAAGACGAGCACGGTGAGCACCAGGGTCCGCACCGCGGCGTGGTGCCGCACCCAGCGGAAGCCGTCGAGGACGTCGTGGTGCACCTGCCCCGGCGCGGCGGCCGGCACGTGCGCGGGCAGCCGCACCCGGGCGACGAGCACCGCGCCGAGCCCGACGAGCAGCGCCTGCAGGCCGAACGGCAACGCGTGCCCCACCGTGAACAGCGCCGCGCCCAGCGGCGGCCCGGCGAGCTGGTTGACGGTGATGAAGCCGGTCTGCAGCCGGGCGTTGCCGACGGCGAGGTCGTCGCGGTCGACGAGCATGGGCAGCAGGGTCTGCGAGGTGTTGTCCGCGAAGACCTCGCAGCACCCCACGAGCAGCAGCGCGAGCAGCACGGTGGCGATCGTCGCGTGGCCCGCCAGCACCGTGGCGGTGAGCACCAGCAGGACGGCGGCCCGCAGCACGTCGACGCGCACCACGAGCCGCCGCCGGTCGAGCCGGTCGGACAGCGCCCCCGCCAGCGGCCCGAGCACGAGCGGCGGCAGCCACTGCAGGGTGGCGGCCAGCGCCACGAGCAGCGGGTCCTCCGTGAGCGAGGCCACCAGGAGCGGCCCCGCCGCCAGCGCGACCCCGTCACCGAGGTTGCTCACCCACGAGGAGGCCAGCAGCCAGCGGAACGACGTCCCCAGGCGCCGCGGCGCGACGACCTCCCCCACCCGGCTCACGAGCGGACGATCCTAGCGAGGCGCGCCGCCCGGGCTCGACGTCGTTCCCGCGCTCAGACCTGGAACCGCCCGACGAGCCCGCGCAGCTCCGCGGACATCCGCGCCAGCTCGGCGACGGCCTGCTGCGACTCGGACACGCCCTGGGTGGTGGAGTCGGCCGCCGTCGCCACGCCGGTGATGTTCGTGGCGATCTCCCCCGAGCCGGTGGCGGCCTCGGCCACCGAGCGGGTCATCTCGCTCGTCGTGGCGGTCTGCTCCTCGACCGCGGCGGCGATCGTCGACTGGAAGTCGTTGATGGAGTCGATGACGTGGGTGATCTGCGCGATGGCGGTGACCGCCCCCGCGGTGTCGCCCTGGATGGCGTCGACGCGTCGGGCGATGTCCTCCGTGGCCTTGGCCGTCTCCTGCGCCAGCTCCTTGACCTCCCCGGCGACGACCGCGAAGCCCTTGCCGGCCTCCCCGGCGCGTGCGGCCTCGATGGTCGCGTTGAGGGCCAGGAGGTTGGTCTGCTCGGCGATCTGCGTGATGGTCCGCACGACGTCCCCGATCTCGCGGGAGGAGTCGCCGAGGCGCGTCATGAGCTCGCTCGTCGCGGCCGCCTCCGTGACGGCGGTGCGGGCGACCTCGGCGGCGCGCGAGGCGTTCTGCGCGATCTCCGTGATGGACGCGCCCATCTGCTCGGTGCCCGCGGCGACGGTCTGGACGTTGCGCGACACCTGCTCCGCGGCGGCCGAGACGACGCCGGCCTGCGCGGCGGTCTCCTCGGCGGCGGCCGCGATCTGCCCGGACGAGGCGGACATCTGCTCGGAGGCGGAGGCCAGCGAGACGGCGGAGGCGTCGATCGTCGTCACCGTGCCGCGCAGGAAGGCCGCGGCCCGGTCCAGCGCCTGCCCGACGAGGCCGACCTCGTCGCGCGAGTCGAGGTCGACGCGGCGGGTGAGGTCGCCGCGGGACAGCGCGTCGGCGACGTCGCGCACCCGGCCCAGCCGCCGGGCGACCGACCCCGCGACGACGACCGCGATGCCCACGGCCACGCCCATGCCCACGACCAGCAGGACGACCGTGCGCGTCCGGCTGGAGAGGAAGGAGGCGTGCGCCTCCTGGGCCGCGGCCGCGGCCGCGTCGGTCTCCCCCGTGACGAGGGCGTCGAGGCTGCCCATCATCCGCACGATCGTCCCGGCCGCCTCGCCGTCGCGGACCGAGACGTAGGTCGCGCGGTCGTCGGCGAGCGCGGCCGGCACGAGCTGCGCGTCGCGGATGACCACGTACTCCTCGAAGGCCTTCGTGAACGCGGCGAGCGAGTCGCGGGCCGCGTCCGTGAGGTCCAGCTCGCCGTAGGCCGCCATGGCGTCGCGGAGGGCGGCCTCGTCGTCGACCATGGCCGACCGGGCGGCGGCGAGGTCGTCGTCGTCCTGCGCGATCATGAGGTTGGCCAGGTCGAAGCGCATGGAGACGGTCGCGCGGCGGATGACGGCCGCCTGCAGCAGGCCCTGGACGTTCTGCTCGTACAGGCCCTTGGTCCGCGCGTCGGCGGAGCCGAGCGCCGCGACCGCGAGCGTCCCGACGAGCGCGCCGACGAGCACGGCCACGAGGAGGGCGGACAGCACCTGGACGCGGACCCCGAGGTCCGACAGGCGCTGGAGGGGGCGGCGGGGCTGCGGGGCCGGCGCGGTGGGCGTGACGGACATCGGGTTTCCTCCCGGGCACCGGTCGCGCCGGCGCTGGTCGTTCTGCAGGACGTCACCGTGACGTCCTGCACGTCCCATCGGCGCCCGCGTCCTCGGCGCAGGGGACCTCCGTCCCGGGTCGAGGGGGACCCGGGTCCGGGCACCGTGGGCTCCGGACGCCCGCCACGACGACGACGGCCGGCGCGGGTCCGTCGGGGACCCGCGCCGGCCGTCGTGGACGGGGTGCTGCTCGGACTGCTCAGACCTGGAAGCGCCCGACGAGCGTGCGCAGCTCCGCGGACATGCGGGCCATCTCCTGGACGGCCTGCTGCGACTCGCCGACGCCCTGCGTCGTCGACCCGGCGGCCTCCGCCACCTGCACGATGGTCCGGGCGATCTCGCCGGAGCCCGTCGCGGCCTCGGCCACCGAGCGGGTCATCTCGCTCGTCGTCGCGGTCTGCTCCTCCACCGCCGCGGCGATGGTGGACTGGAAGTCGCTGATGGAGTCGATGACCCCGCTGATCTGGCCGATGGCGGCGGCGGCGCCGGCGGTGTCGGACTGGATGGCGTCGACGCGGCGGGCGATGTCCTCCGTGGCCCGCGCCGTCTCCTGCGCGAGCTCCTTGACCTCCCCGGCGACGACCGCGAAGCCCTTGCCGGCCTCCCCGGCGCGCGCGGCCTCGATGGTCGCGTTGAGGGCCAGCAGGTTCGTCTGCTCGGCGATGGAGGTGATGACCTTGACGACGTCCCCGATCTCGCGCGAGGAGTCGCCGAGCCGGGTCATCGTGGCCGTCGTCTCCGCGGCGTCGCTGACCGCCCGGCGGGCGACCTCGGCCGCCCGCGCCGCGTTCTCCGCGATCTCGTGGATGGAGGCGCCCATCTGCTCCGTGCCCGCGGCCACGGTCTGCACGTTGCGGGACACCTGCTCGGCGGACGCGGAGACGACGCCGGCCTGGTCCGCGGTCTGCTCCGCCGCGGCGGCGATCTGGTGCGAGGTCGCCGACATCTCCTCCGACGCCGACGCCAGCGAGGACGCGGAGGCCTCGATCGTCGTGACGAGCCCCCGCAGCGCGGCCGACGCCTCGTCGAGCGCGACGGCGACGGCGCCGACCTCGTCGCCGGACGTCACGCCGCTGGAACGGGTGAGGTCGCCCCGGGCGACCGCCTGCGCCACGTCCCGGACCCGGGCGAGCCGGCCGGCGATGGACCCGGCGACGAGCAGCCCCGCCCCGAGCGCCACGACGATCCCGACGACGAGCGCCACGAGCATCTGCGTCCGGCTCGACAGGAAGAGCGCGTGCGCGTCGGCCGAGGCCGCCTGGCCCTGAGCCTTCTCGCCGTCGACGAGGGCCTGCAGGTCGTCCATCATCGCGGCGATGACCGGCGCGGCCGTCTCGTCGCGGGCCGTGCGGAACGCGTCGAGGTCGCCCGCGTCGGCTGCCGGGAGCATCTGCTCGTCGCGGATGGTCAGGTACTGCTCCAGCGCCGCCTCGTAGTCCGCGACGAGGGACAGCGTGCGCTCGTCGACCGGCGGGGTGGTGAGGGACGCCAGGCCGGCGCGCAGGGCCTCCTCGTCCTCGTCGAGGGTGCGCAGGTACTTCTCGCGGTCCGCCTCGCTGCCCGAGACGGCGTAGTTGACGACGTTCAGCCGCATCGACAGCGTCGCCCGGCGCACGCCTGCCGCGTCCTGCAGCCCGACGAAGTTCTGCTCGTACAGCGCCGTCGTGCGCGCGTCGTTGGCCGCCAGCGCGGTGATGCCCACGACGCCGACGAGCACCGCGACGAGGCCCGCCAGCGAGACGGCGACCAGCACCTGCAGGCGCACCCCGCGGTCCTGGAGCCAGGCCAGCGGGCTGCGGCGGGCGCCCCGGCCCGGAGCCCCGGGCACGCGGGGTGCGGTCGCGACGGTCGGTGCGGACATGATGGCGGTCCTCCTCCAAGTGCGCCCCTGCGCACGCCCCTGCAGCGGGCCGCCCTGGTCTGGACGTCCCCGGCGGGAGGATCGGCGGGGACGTCCACCCGCTTGAGGGGTCCGGCCCGATCAGTCGGCGGAACCGGCGGACGACCGCCGGCGGGAGCGCGGGAGCCGCTGCGCGACGGCCGTCAGCCCCTGCTCCACGGCGCGGCGCAGCGGCGGGTTGAGCCGCCTCTCCACCCCGTGGTGGATCGCCGCCGCGAGAGCCGGCGAGACCGCGGCTGCCAGCAGCACGGCCACGGCCGCCGGCACGTGCGGCTCGACGAGGTCGATCACCCACCAGCCCCAGAACAGGTGCACGAGGTACAGGGGGTACGTCAGCGCCCCGACGGACGTCAACCAGGGCCGGTCGAACCGCGCCAGCGGCGTGAGGGCCGCCACCGCCACGGCGGCGAAGCAGCCCACGGAGACCAGCGCCAGCACGACCGGGTCCGCGTCGAACGCCGTCGTCCGGTCGAGGGTGCTCCCCTTGCCGAGGGCCGCGCTCCACACGCCGAGCGCTGCGTTGCCCACGACGACGAGCCACGGCACGAGGGCGTGCCCGTCCCGCCAGACGAGGAACAGCGCCATGCCGCCGGCGAAGAAGGGCGCGTACTGCCCGACCGTGAGGGTGTCGAGCAGGCTCCAGTCCTGCCGCGCGGCGACCACGGCCACCACCGGCCACACCGCCGCGAAGGCCAGCACCCGCCGCCGCGTCAGCCCCACGGCCACGAGCAGCACCACCAGGAGGTAGAACCGCAGCTCGGCCCAGAGCGTCCAGTAGACGCCGTCCACGTGGTCGACCCCCATGACGGACTGCAGGAGCGTCGCGTTGACCAGCACCTGCCCGAGGGAGACGTCCTTGCCCTGCGGCCACAGCACCAGCAGGAGGAACCCGGTGAGCGCGAGGGCCGCCCAGTAGGCGGGGTACAGCCGCGCGACGCGCGAGGCGACGACGGCCGGCACCGACCGGCCCCAGGCGGTCCAGAGGATGACGAACCCGCTGATGACGAAGAACAGCTCGGGCGCCAGCGAGAAGTAGATCGCGACGGACCCCACGGCAGGCAGCTGGTCCCCGGACGCCTCACCCCACGCCGTGCTCTCCCGGGCGGTCCAGTGGTAGACGACGACCCCGGCCGCGGCGAGGAAGCGCAGGCCGTCCAGGGTGCGCAGCCGCGAGCGCGGCGGGGTGTCGGGCGTGCGGCCCGCCGCCCCGTCCGGCCGGGCGGGCGCGGACGGGCCGGTGCGCGCGGAGAGGGTCGTCACCACGTGACGATAGGCAGGGCGCACGAGGTCCCGCCCGTCGAGCGGGGCCGCCCTGCTAGCGTCGCGACGTGCCGCCTCCGCAGGGTCCCACGCCCGACCTGCAGCAGGACCTGCAGCAGGACCTCCCCCCGGACCGCCCGCAGGACCGCCCGCAGCACCTCCGGCACGACCTCGCCGTCCTGCTCCCCCGCGACCTGCCCGCGGCGGACGTCCTGACCTACGCGCGGCGCGCCGAGGGGCTGGGGTTCGACGAGCTGTGGGTGGTGGAGGACCTCGGGTTCCGGGGCGGCGTGGCGCAGGCCGCGGCGGTGCTGGCGGCCACGACCCGGATCAGGGTCGGCGTCGGCATCCTGCCCGCCGCCGCCCGCAACGCCGCCTTCGCCGCGATGGAGGTGGCCACGCTGGCGGCGCTCTTCCCGGGCCGCGTGGACGTCGGCGTCGGGCACGGCATGCCGGGCTGGATGCGGTCCGCGGGTGCCTGGCCGGCCCGGCCCCTGGGCCTGCTCGAGGCGTGGACGACCGCGGTGCGGGACCTGCTCGCCGGTCGCACGGTCACGCTGCACGCGGCGGGCGTCGACCTGGACGCCGTCGCCCTCGACCCGTCCGCGGTGCCCGCGGTGGCCCCGCGGCTCCTGGCCGGCGTGCGGGGTCCGCGGTCCCTCGCCCTGGCGGGCCGGGTGCTCGACGGCACCGTGCTGGCGGAGCCCGTGACGCCCGAGTACGTGGGGGCTGCGCGGGAGCAGATCGCCGCGCCCGGGCCCCACCGCGTCGTCGGGTACCACGTGACCTCGGTCGACGAGGACGCCGCGCGCGCCCTCGCCGCCGCGCGCCCGGGCCTGCGCTGGGTCGGCGAGCCGGACTGGGCCCCGCACCTGGCGCCCCTGCCGTTCGCCGACGGGCTGGCCGAGCTGCGCGCCGAGGTCGACGGGCCCGAGGCGTTCGCGCGGCGCATGCCCGACGCCTGGGTGCGGCAGCTCGCCCTCGCCGGGACGCCGTCGGACGTCCGCGCCCGGCTGTCCGCGCTGTCCGCCGCAGGCCTCGACTGCTCCGTCCTCATGCCCGTGGGCGACGACCCCCTCGGCGCGCTCGAGGACCTCGCGACGCTGCGGGAGCCGCTCGCCGCTGACGCGGGGCGGCCCCGGCTGAGCCGGCCCGGGCCGGACGGCACCCGCGAGCGCGAGGCCGATGAGTCCGGGCCCCGCCGCCGGTCCACCCCTCCGACAGCGCTGCGCGGGCAGGCCGCGGCGCGCCGACGAGGAGGACAGGCATGATCCGAGCACGCGGGCTCGTGCAGACGTTCCGGTCCCGGCAGGGCCGCACGACGAGCGAGGTCCGTGCCGTCGACGGCGTGGACCTCGACGTCGAGGACGGGGAGGTCGTCGGCTTCCTCGGCCCGAACGGGGCGGGCAAGACCACCACGCTGCGCATCCTCACCACGCTCCTGCGGCCGACCGCGGGCACGGCGACGGTCGCCGGGCACGACGTCGCGACGCAGGCGGAGCAGGTGCGGCGCAGCATCGGCTACGTCTCCCAGGCGGGCGGCGCCTTCAGCGGCGCGCGCGCAGGCGACGAGGTCGTCGACCACGGGATGCTCTACGGGCTGCCGCGCCGGGTCGTCGAGGAGCGCGGTCGCGCGCTGTTCAGCCAGCTCGACCTCGAGGGGCTGTGGACGCGCACCCCGCGCACCATGTCCGGCGGCCAGAAGCGTCGCCTCGACATCGTCATGGGCATCGTGCACGAGCCGCGCCTCGTGTTCCTCGACGAGCCGACGACGGGCCTGGACCCGCAGGCGCGCGCCAACCTGTGGGAGCACATCCGCGGGCTGCGCGACCGGCGCGGCGCGACCGTGCTGCTCACGACGCACTACCTCGACGAGGCCGACGCCCTGTCGGACCGGATCGTCATCATCGACCACGGCCGGGTCGTCGCGTCGGACACCCCGGCGGCGCTGAAGGAGCAGGTGGCGGGCGACCTCGTCGACCTCGAGGTGGAGGACCCGGCCCAGCGCGCGGAGGCCGCGGCGCGGCTGGAACGCCTCGTCGCGCAGGCGGGAGCGGGTGCGGGTGCAGGTCCCGGTGCGACTCCCGGTCCGTCGTCGTCGGGCGGCGTCGTCGAGCAGGACGGACGGCACGTGCGCGCCCGGGTGCGCCGCGCCGGCCGGGCGGTGCCGGGCCTCCTGCGCGAGCTCGACGCCGCCGGCGTGGCCCTCGCCTCGATCGAGGTCGTCCGACCGACGCTCGACGACGTGTTCCTCGCGCTCACGGGCCGGTCCCTGCGCGACACGGGCGGCTCGTCGCCGGACGCGGCCGCTCGGGGCAGCACCACCAGCAGCACCACCAGCAGCACCACCAGCAGCAGCAGCACCACCCCCGGGAGCACCACCGTGCCGCAGCCCACCCCCACGCCCTCCGCGCCGACAGCGTCCACGTCCACCCCGACCACCGGAGCGCTGCGATGACCACCTCGACCGTGCCCGTCGGCGCGAGCGCCCCCTCCGCCGGCCCCGCCGACGTGCCGCCCCTGGGCTCGGCCCGGCGCTTCCTGCGGGACAGCGGGATCGTCTTCCGCCGCCAGCTCCGCATGAACCTGCGCAACCCGGCGTGGGTCATCATCGGGATGCTGCAGCCGGTGCTGTACCTGCTGCTCTTCGGTCCCCTGCTCGAACCGCTCATCGGGCAGCTCGGCGCGACGAACGCCTACACGTTCTTCGTGCCCGGGATGCTCGTCCAGCTCGGGGTCTTCGGGGCGTTCTTCGCCGGGTTCTCGCTCATCGGTGAGTGGCGCGAGGGCGTCATCGAGGCCGAGCGCGTGACCCCCGCCAACCGCACCGCGCTGCTCGTGGGCCGCCTCTACCGCGACCTGCTGCAGCTGCTCGTGCAGGCGCTGATCCTCGTCGGGCTGGGCTTCGCGCTCGGCATGGACGCGTCCGTGGGGGGCCTCGTGCTCGGTGTGCTGCTGACGCTGCTGCTCGGCGGCGCGTGCGCGGCGGCGTCGAACGCGCTGGCGCTGACGACGAAGTCCGAGGACGTCATGGCACCGGTCATCAACATGGTCATGCTGCCGGTGCTGCTGCTGTCCGGGATCCTCCTGCCGATGACGATCGGTCCCGCGTGGCTGCAGACCGCCAGCGACTTCATGCCCATCCGGTGGGTGGTGGACGGGGTCCGCACGTCCTTCGCGGGGGACCTGGCGTCCTCGACGCTGCTGTGGGGGACGGTCTGGGCGCTGGGCCTCTTCGCCGCCGCGGTCTGGTGGGGCACGGCGACGTTCCGCCGCGAGAACGCCTGACGGCACGGCCGCCGCGAGCGTCGCCCGGCCACCGCACGGCTCTCACCGCACGGCTCGCACAAGACGGCTCCCACCGCAACGCTTCCGCCGCACGGCTCGTGCCCACCGGTGGCGCGTCCGGCCCTGCCGGGCCACGCTGACGGCGGCGCGGACCCGCACGGGCCGCGCCGCCGACCGAGGGGAGCAGGACATGACCGAGAGCACCGGGTACGACGACGCCCTCGGCTCGGCGTCGGAGGCCGACCTGCTGGAGCAGGACGCCGACGTCGTCGCGACCGAGACGCGCGACGCGCCGTCCGCGCCGACCGACGGGGCGGCCGAGGCCGACCTCCTCGAGCAGTCCCAGCCCGTGCCCGACGCGGGCGAGGACGACGCGCCGACGCCCTGACGTCGTCTCGGCGGAACGCGGGGACGGCGCACCGCCACGCACCTGCGGTGCCGCTCCACCGGCGCGATGGGTGAACGTTGTCGAAACCGATTCATCGGCGTGCCCCGCACGAGTACCATCCGCCCCATGGCACCCCGGGTCACGATCACTGACGTCGCGCGGACCGCCGGCGTGTCCGTGGCCACGGTCTCCAAGGTCATCAACGGCCGCTACGGCGTCGCGCAGGCCACGTCCGTCAAGGTCAACGAGGTCATCGAGGAGCTCGGGTACGAGTCGAGCCTCGTCGCCCGGAGCCTGCGGTCCCACACGACGCACGTGCTGGGCATCCTCGTCGCGGAGTTCGAGCCCTTCAGCGCCGAGATCCTCAAGGGCGCCGCGGCCGGCCTGGCGGACACCCCGTACGAGCTGCTGGCGTACACCGGCGGCCACCAGAGCGGCGGCGCCGGCTGGGAGCGGCGCTACCTGTCGCGGCTGAGCGGCACGCTCATCGACGGCGCCGTGCTCGTGACGCCGACAGTCGTCGACCCGGACGGCGGCGTCCCGGTGGTGGCCATCGACCCGCACGCCGGCCCGTCGGGGCTGCCGACGGTCGACTCCGACAACCTGCGGGGCGCCGTCCTGGCCACGGAGCACCTGCTCGGCCTGGGGCACCGGCGCATCGGCTTCGTCGCGGGACGCGCCGACCTCGAGTCCTCACGGCTGCGCGAGGAGGGCTACCGGGAGGCGCTGACCGCCGCCGGGATCGCCGTGGACCCCGCGCTCGTCCGGCCCGGGGACTACCGCAAGGAGTCGAGCCGCGGCCCGCTGCGGGACCTGCTCTCGTCGCCCGACCGGCCCACGGCGGTCTTCGCCGCCAACGACCTCTCGGCGATCGCCGCGCTCGAGGTCGCCCGCGAGCTCGGCCTCGACGTCCCCGGCGACCTTTCGGTCATCGGCTTCGACGACGTCCCCGAGGCCGCCCGCACGACCCCGCCGCTGAGCACCGTGCGGCAGCCCATCCAGGAGATGGGGGCCGCCGCGATCCGGCTGCTCGTCGCCCTGCTGGACGGCCTGCCGGTCGCCGAGACGCACGTCCGCCTCCCGACGAGTCTCGTCGAGCGCGGGACCACGGCACCGCCGCGCGCCTGACGGCGCCGCCGCTCAGCGGCGCGCGAGCCCGCCGCCGACCCAGCCGCGGATGGCGGCGACGTCCTGCGGCGAGAGGTCCATGCGCGCCCCGCGGCACAGCCCGACGACGTTGTCCGCCCAGGTGTCGGCGACGTCGGCCGCCGAGGGCCGGGCCGCCAGGTCGAGGCCGGAGTACAGCACGCCGGCGATGACGGTGTTGACCGAGCCGCGGCCGATGGCCTCCCCCGCCGCCTGGCAGGCGTCGCGGACGCGCCGCGCGGTCTCCGTGCGCTCGAACCGGTGGGCGGCGACGTCGTCGGCCAGGGCGGTGAGCAGGACCCGGTACCGCTCCGTCGGCAGGTTGGGGATGTCCGTCACCTCGACCACCTGCCGCTGCAGCGGCGGGAGGTCGACCGGCGCGGCGCCGGGCAGGTCCGCCTCGCTGAAGCGCTCGGGGTCCCACACGAAGCCCTGGGCGCCGGACAGCTGGGGCAGCTCCCGCGCCAGCCAGGGGAAGAAGCCGCCCGCGCCGGCCCAGCCCGGGACGAGGGTCGGCTCCGCCGCCTGCGCCCGCTGCGCGAGCGGACCGCCGTTGAGCGGGCGGTCCGCCGCCCGTACGGCCCGCGCGACGGCCCGGGCGCCGGCGGACCGGGCACCGCCCGTCGGCCGCTCGAGCCGCCCGGACCGGTAGGCCGCCCCGTCGGGCGCGGGCTCGGCGGCGGGCACGCCGCCGGACGTCCGGGCATCGGAGCCACGCACGTCGGACGCCCGTTCGTCGGAGGTGCGCTCGTCGGGGGTCCGCTCGTCGGACCCACGCGCCTCCGGGGTGCGCTCGTCGGACGCCCGCCCGCCCCGACCGGCCGTGCCGGCACCCGCCGCGGTCGTCGGGTCCTCGGGCCCGGGCTCGTCGCCCCGACGCTCCGCGGGCCCGACAGCGCCGGCCGGTGCGCCGGCGGCGGGGCTGCTCGGACCCCCGGTCGGCGCCCCCGCCGCGGCGGACCGCCCTGACCCGCCGCGCCCGGACCCGCGCTGGCCCCGGCCCGCGCTGCCCGTGACGGGCACCGCGGGGACGAGCGGCGGGGCGGCGGCCAGGAGGTCGTCGTCCGTGCGCAGCAGGAGCCCGAGCAGCTCGTCGGCGGTGATGACCGTGTCCGCGACCGCGCGGTACGCGCTGGCGGCCGGGCCTGCGGTCACGATGGTGACGCGGCGGTCGGAGGCGCGGCACCGCAGAGCCAGGGGCGTGAAGTCGGCGTCGGAGGACAGGATGACGAACTCGTCGTACCGCGTGCCGGCGGCGAGCGCGTCCACGGCGTCGAGGACGAGGTTGATGTCGGCGCTGCTCTTGCCCTGCTGGGTCAGCGACGGGCAGTCGACCACGCTGAACCCGGCCCGTGTGAAGTTCGGGCGGAACTGCGAGAACGCCGACGGGTTGAGGTAGCAGGAGCGGACGAGGAACCGCCGCTCGAAGTCGCCGTCGGCGTCGCTGCCCGCGGTCAGGGCCTCGAGCCAGTGGCCGGGTGACCCCGCGAAGGACTCGGCCGCCGCGGGGTCCAGCCGCTGCAGGCCGATGTACACGTTGTCGAAGTCGACGAACAGGGCGCACCGCAGGCGGCGCACGGGCTCGGCACTCACGTCGAGGGTCACGGCGGCCATCCTCCCCCGCGGGCGGGGCCCGGCGCACAGGCGGCGGTGACCTCCGTCTCCCACCAGGCGCGCCCACAGGCGGCGGACGTACCCTGGGGACATCCGTACGTCGAGCGACCGCTCACCCCCCCGGCTGGGAAGTCGACCGACCGACGGAGGCGCCGATGACGGCCCTGTCCACCCCCGTGCCCGCAGGCGGGCCCGCCACCACCCGCTCCGGCCGCGCGCAGGCCGCCGCCACGGGCTCGTACGCCGCCCTCTCGCAGGCCGTCCGCGACGCCGGGCTGCTGACCAGGACGCGCGGCTTCTACGTGCGCCTGCTGGTGCTCCTGGGCGCGGCCCTCGTCGGGCTCGTCGTCGGGTCGGTGCTCCTCGGGCACTCGTGGTTCCAGCTCCTCGTCGCCGCGGGGCTGGGCGTCGTGCTGACGCAGGTCGCGTTCGTCGCGCACGAGGCGTCGCACCGCCAGGTGCTCACGTCGGGCCGGGCGAACGACCGCCTGGGCCGCGCGCTGGCCAACGGCGTCGTCGGGATCAGCCACACCTGGTGGATGTCGAAGCACAGCCGTCACCACGCCAACCCGAACCAGGTCGGCAAGGACCCGGACATCTCCCCGGACACCGTCGTCTTCCGCGCCGAGGACGCCGCGCAGGTCCGCGGGCCGCTGCGGCACCTGACGAAGGTGCAGGGCTGGGCCTTCTTCCCGCTGCTGCTGCTCGAGGGCCTCAACCTGCACGTCGTCTCGATCCGCTCGCTGTGGGCCGCCGAGCGCAGCCGCAGCCGGACGTTCGAGCTGGCGCTGCTCGCGGGTCGGCTGGCGCTCTACCTCGCGCTCGTCCTGTGGCTGCTGCCCGTCGGCATGGCGTTCGCGTTCCTCGGCGTGCAGCTCGCGGTGTTCGGCGTGTACATGGGCGCGTCCTTCGCGCCGAACCACAAGGGCATGCCGATCGTCCCCGAGGGCAGCCGGCTGGACTTCCTGTCCAAGCAGGTGCTCACGTCCCGCAACATCCGCGGCGGCGCCGGCATCCGGTCGCTCATGGGTGGGCTGAACTACCAGGTCGAGCACCACCTCTTCCCGAGCATGCCCCGCCCGCACCTCAAGCGCGCCGCCGAGATCGTCAAGGCGCACTGCGCCGAGCACGGCGTGCCGTACACCGAGACGGGCCTCGTCGAGTCCTACCGCATCGTCGTGCGGTACCTGAACCGCGTCGGCCTGGCCGCGCGCAACCCCTTCGAGTGCCCGATGGTGCAGTCCTACCGCCCCGTCTGAGCCCTCCCCGCTCTGCCCGCAGCCCCCCGGTCGCCCCGACCGGGGGGCTGCGGTGTCCCCGGACCCGGGGCGACCCGCGCCGTTACCCAGCGGCTCCGGGAACGGCAGAACCCCCGACGACCGAGGGTCGTCGGGGGTTCCGGATGCCTGGTCGGCGCCCGAGGGGCGCCGTCAGAGGTGCATCAGCCGGTGATTGCGAGGATCAGGCCGGCGTGATGTTCGCGGCCTGCGGGCCCTTGGGGCCCTGCGTCACGTCGAACTGCACCTTCTGGCCCTCGTCGAGCGAACGGTAGCCGTCCGCCGCGATGGCCGAGTAGTGCGCGAAGACGTCGGGGCCGCCGCCGTCCGGGCTGATGAAGCCGAAGCCCTTCTCGGCGTTGAACCACTTCACGGTACCTGTGGCCATGATGGCCTCCTTCTGGGTGAGGACGATCCCGACGACCGAGACCGGTGATCACGGTGGGTCGTCGTCCGCCACCCCAGCTGAGGGCGTGAAGCGCGAGGCTCGGCCATGTCCGGCGAGTCCGCAGCGGTCATGACGTGCGATTCACAGCGACTACGGGTGTCACCCTAGCAGGCGAACGCCCGGCCCAGGGCGTCCCCGGAGATCCAGGCGCCCTGCACCGACGGGCGGGCGGCCCAGCCGTCCCCGCACAGCCCCACCCCGTCGGCGTGCAGGAAGGGCGCATCGGTGGGCTCCGCGGGACGCGCGAAGGTCCAGCGGTGGGCGTGCGTCCAGGCGGGGTCCGGCAGCCCGAGCATCGCGGTCAGCGCACGCACGACCGGACCGACCGCTCCCTGCGGGTCGTCGAGGTGGGCGGCCGCGAGCTCCGCGGTGGTGTGGGCGACGAGCACGGGCGCGCCGTCGCCGCGGCGGTCGCCGTCGTCGGCGACGAAGGACAGCACGTCGCTGTCGTGCACGAACGCCCCGTGCAGGTCCGCGGGCCATGCGCGCCGGTCGAAACCCAGCGCCACGGCGACCACGGGCTCCCACGCGGGCCGGGCGTCCAGCGCCTCGGCGGCGGACGAGCCGGCGGGGAGCAGACGCCGCGCCTGCGCGTCGGGCATCGCGAGCACCACGGCGCGGTACGGCTCGCCGTCGGCCGCCGCGCCGGTCGCGCCACCCCTCGCTGCGCCGGCCGCGCCACCCGCCACTCCACCTGCCGTGCCACCCGCCGTGCCACCCGCCGTGCCACCCGCCGTGCCACCCGCCGTGCCACCCGCTGTGCCACCCGGCTCGACCGTGCGGACCGTCCGGCCGGCCTCGACCGCGACGCCGGTGGCCAGGTCCGCGACGAGCGACCGCAGCCCACCCGCGGCGCCGTACCGGACGGGGCCGCTCGTCGTGCTGCGCAGACCCTCCGGGCCCGCCACGGCGAACGTGTCCGTCCACGGGTGCGCCATCCCGCGACCCACCCAGTCCTGCACCACGGCGTCGAAGGCGGACCCCGGCTCCGCCGTCAGGTACGACGCGCCCAGGTCCACGGGCCGGCCCTCGAGCCGCCGCCCGCCCATGCGTCCCCCGGGTGCCCGCCCGCGGTCCACGACGCGTACCGGCACCCCGGCCGCGGCCAGCGCGCGGGCCGCGGCGAGCCCGGAGATGCCCGCCCCGACCACGAGCACGGTGTCCTCCGACGACGCCCCTCCGCCGGACGGGCCCCCGGTGGACGGGCGTACGTCGGCGGGTGCTGCCGGCGGGGTGGTCCCGGTGTCGCTCATGCGCCGCATCCTGCCGCCTACGCCGGGATGCGGCGCGACCGGCGGAGGGGCGGCGGCGCGGGCGGCCCGCCGCTACGGTCGGGCGGCATGGGCGACGACGCGCGCGACCACGACCTCGTCCTGCTGGGCGCCTCCGGGTTCGTCGGGCGGCTCGTCGCCGCGCACGTCGCCCGGCACGCGCCACCCGGGCTCCGGGTCGCGCTCGCCGGGCGGTCGGCGGAGCGCCTGGCACAGGTCCGCGGGACCCTGCCGCCGCCCGCGCAGGACTGGCCGGCGCTCGTCGTCGACGTCGGCGACGACGCGGCGCTCGCGCGGCTGGCGCGCGCGACGCGCGTGCTGGTGACGACCGTGGGCCCCTACGCCCGTCACGGGCTGCCCGTCGTCGCCGCGTGCGCCGCCGCGGGCACGCACTACGCCGACCTCACGGGCGAGGCGCCCTTCGTCCGGGCCGCGGCCGACGCCACCGACGCGGTCGCCCGCACGACCGGTGCGCGGCTCGTCCACGCGTGCGGCTGGGACTCGGTCCCCTCGGACCTGTCGGTGCTGCTGCTGCACGAGGCCGCCCGCGCCGACGGTGCGAGCGGCCTCACCGACGTGACCGTGCTCGTCGCCGCGAAGGGCGGGTTCTCCGGCGGGACCGTGGCGTCGATGCGGGGCGTGCTCGACGCCTCCCGCGCGAACCCGGCCGCCGCCCGGCTCACCCGCGACCCCTACGCGCTGTCCCCCGACCGGGCCGCGGAGCCGCCCGTCGCCCAGCCGCCGGACCACGCCCGCCCCGGGCTGCGGCGGGGGCGGTGGACGGCGCCGTTCCTCATGGCGTCCTTCAACACGCGGGTCGTCCGCCGGTCGAACGCGCTGACGGGCTGGGCGTACGGCCGCGGCCTGCGCTACGCGGAGCGGATGGACACCGGTCGCGGGTTCGCCGGAGCCGCGGGGGCGGTGGGCGTGACGCTCGGCCTCGGGGCGCTCGTGGGCGCGCTGTCGCTGCCCCCGATCCGGCCGCTCGTCGACCGCCTCCTCCCCGCTCCCGGCGACGGTCCCGACGAGGCCACGCGCACCGCGGGCTGGTTCCGGCACCACCTGCTGGCGACGACGCAGGACGGCAGCACGTACGCCGGCCGCGTCGCCGGGCACGGCGACCCGGGGTACGCGGCGACCGCCGTCATGCTCGGGCAGACGGCCCTGGCGCTGGCGCTCGACGAGGCGCGCCTGCCGGACCGGGCGGGGTCCCTGACGCCGGCGACCGCGCTCGGGACGGTGCTCGTCGGCCGCCTGCGCGAGCACGGCCACCGGTACGACACCCGCCGCCTCTGACGCCTTCTTCCTGATCCGCCCCGGGCGGCACCGGCCGGTCCCGAGCGCCGCGGCGCCGGCCGGTGCCGAGCGCCGCGGCACCGGCGGTCCCGAGCGCCGCGGCGCCGGGCCCGCACCGGTGCTCGTCGCCCGCCGTCGGTCTGGGCCGGTGGGGTGACCGCGACCGCCGGCGCTCAGCCGCACCCGCCGCGTGACGATGCGGCGGGGGTGCCCTGCGCCGCGGGGACGACCGCGAGGGGAGCACGCCATGGGCCGTCGGCAGCGCAGCGCCGCGGAGGAGCAGGTGGCCGGGCTCCTGCGGACCGCGAAGGACGCCCTCGGGCTGAGCATCGCGTTCCTCAGCCGCATGGACGGCACGACGCAGCACCTGCAGGTGGTCGACTCGACCGTCCCCTTCATCTTCCAGGAGGGGCACCAGGCGGTGCAGGCGACGTCGCTGTGCCAGGCCATCCGCGACGGCAGGCTCCCCCCGGTCATGCCGGACCTGCGGCAGCACCCGCTGGCCATGACGCTGCCCGCCACGCGCTTCCCCCGGCTGCGCAGCTACGTGTCCGTGCCGGTCACGTTGAGCGACGGGACCTTCTACGGCACGTTCTGCGCGGCCGGCCTCACCACCGACAAGGGGCTCGGCGAGCGCGACCGCGCCCTGCTGGAGGTGCTGGCGTCGGCGGCGGCCGTCGTCGTCGAGCCGGAGGTGGTGGCGGCCGCGGAGCGGGCGGACGTCGTCGGGCGGATCCAGCCCGTCATGGCCGCGGGCGGGCCGACCGTCGTGCTGCAGCCGATCGTGGCACTGGCCGACGGTGTGCGCGTCGGCGCCGAGGCGCTCTCGCGCTTCCCGGCGGAGTGGGGGCGGACACCGGACCTCGTCTTCGCCGAGGCGCACGCCCACGGGCTCGGCGACGAGCTCGAGCTGCTCGCGCTCGAGCGCGCGGTGGCGCACCTCGACGGGGTGCAGGGCTACGTCGCCATGAACGTCTCGCCGCAGACGCTGCTCACCCCGGGCTGCGCCGCCCTGCTGGCGCGCCTGCCCGCGCGACGGGTGCTGCTCGAGCTCAGCGAGCACGACCCGGTCGAGGACTACGACGCGCTGCACGCCGCGCTGGCCGGACCGCGGGCTGCGGGGCTGCGCCTGGCCATCGACGACGTCGGGGCCGGGTTCTCCTCGTTGCGGCACATCGTGCTGTGCCGCCCGGACGTCATCAAGCTCGACCGCAGCATCGTGGCCGGGGTCGCGACCGACGACGTGCTGTCGACGCTGGTCACGGCGCTCGTGCAGTTCGCGCACGGGAGCGGGACGACGGTGGTGGCGGAGGGCGTCGAGACCTTCGACGACGTCGTGGCCCTCCGGGCGCTCGGCGTGGACCTCGGCCAGGGGTGGTACTTCGGCCGCCCTGGCCCCGCGGCCGACCTCGAGCGTGCCCCCGCGGTCGTGGCCCCGGCGGTCGTGGCGCCGGTGCTGCCCCGGCCTGCGAGCCCCGGCGACGAGGTCGTGCTGCCCGCCAGGGTCCGCTGACGCGACGTCAGCCGACGAGGGCGCGGTCCCGTCCCCGCCGACGGCCGAGCAGCGCGGCGTCGAGGGACCAGCGTCCGCCACCGACGGCGGCCAGCAGCAGGCTCGCGGCGGCGAGCACCAGGACCAGCTCGAACCCGCCGTCGTCGACGAACAGGCCGTTGCCGGCGTGGACGAACACGTACGCCCCGAGCATCTGGAGCGCGAGCAGCAGGCCGGCCACCGGCACCGCCAGCCCGACCACGAGGAGGGCGCCCCCGACCAGCTCGACCACCGCGGACACCCACGCCGCCACCTCCGCGGCCGGCACGCCGACCGACGAGAAGAAGCCGGCCGTCCCGTCGATGCCGTTGGTCACGAGCTTCTGGAGTCCGTGCGCGACGAACACGACGCCGACCGCCACGCGGGCGAGGAGCAGGACGAGGTCACGGACGGGAACGGGAAGGTGCACGGGGTCCTCCGGTTCGTCGTGGGGCCCGCAGGACGGGCCACGGCGGGATGCGGGCTGCCGAAGTTGTCGCGACAACCTCCACACACGTCACCCGTCCGTGTCGACCTCGTCGCCGGTCGTCGTGCGCGACGATCCTCCGGTGACGCGTGCGGTGGCGCCCCGACCGGGGCAGGACCCGGGGCCCGGCGCGACGGCGGCCGGGCGCGGGACGGTGGCGACGGCGTCGAGCCGGGTGGTCCACGTGTGGGTGGCGCCGCCGGCCGCAGGAGCAGCGCTCGTCGAGCTGTTGGACGACGACGAGCGTGCCCGTCGCGCCGCCCTGCCGGTGCGGGCCGCGAACGCCTTCACCACCGGAAGGGCCCTCCTGCGGCTCGCCGTCGCCGAGCGGGCAGGCGTCCCGCCGGAGTCCGTCGTGCTGGCCGCGCGGTGCCCGACGTGCGGCGGCGCGCACGGCCGCGTCCGGGTCGTGCACCCGCGCGGCGTGGAGGTGTCCGTGACGCGGTCCGGCCCGCTCGTCGCGGTCGCGGTGCTGCAGGCGGACGGGCGCGGGCACCGGCCGCGGCGCGTCGACGACATCGGCGTCGACGTCGTCGCCACCGGCCCGGAGGGCACCGGCCCGGGCAGCACGGCGCCGTTCGCGGACGTCGCGCTGGGACCTCGGGACCGGCGTCGCCTGGTCCGGGTACCGGCCGCGACGCGCCACGCGCTCCTCACGACGGCCTGGGCGCGCAAGGAGGCGGTGCTGAAGGCCACCGGTGCCGGCCTCCGCACCGACCCGCGCGGCATCGCCGTCCTCGGGCGTGGCGGCCGTCCCCGCCGCGTCCGGCACCAACGGCGGGTCGTGGACGTCGTGGACCTCGCGCTGCCGGCGCCCCGGGAGGGCGGCACGTCGCCCGTGCCCAGCCGGCTCGGCGCAGGTGTCGTGGCCGCCGTCGCCGTCGCACGCCCGTGGTGGCGCCCCCGCCGGCGGCCGACGGTGGTCGTGCGCGACGGCGCGACCCTCCTCGCCGTCGCGGCGGACCCGACGGACCAACGGGCGCTCGGCGCTTAAGAACAACCCTTAGCCGAACGTCTTGCGGCGCCTCGGCGCGGCATGCCACGGTGGCGGCGACCACCGGCCCGCGACACCCGACGTCTCCGGCCGCGGACCGACGGCGGCGCAGTGCAGCGCCCCAGGACCGGAGCCCTCATGAGATCCACCACCCGCACGGCCGCCCTCGCGGCGGCCGCCCTCCTCGTGCTCGGTCTCGGCCAGGCACCGGCCACCGCGTCGCCCGCGGTCGGCCCCGCCGGCACCGCCGAGTTCCGCGGCGTGAACTGGGCCGACCCCCGCGACAACTACGCGGACGACGAGGTCGTCCCGTCCGGCCTCAGCACCGCCGACGACTACCGCACGACGTACGCCAAGGCCTCGTCGACCGTCCTCGAGTTCCGCCACGAGGTCGGTGCGAACACCGTCCGGCTCCCCATCAACCCCTCGAGCGTCGGCACCGCGTGGTGGGACTCCTACCGCGCCGCGATCGACGCCGCGACGCGGCACGGGTTCAAGGTCGTCCTCAGCTACTGGGAGGCCGACGACGCCAAGGACGGGCGCGTCGACGACCCGGCCGCGTTCGACGCCATGTGGGACACCGTCGTGGCCGCGTACGGCAAGAACCCGAAGGTCTACTTCGAGATCATGAACGAGCCCTTCGGGTACTCGCTGGACTCGTGGGTGGACCTCACGTCGACGTGGCTCGACGACCACGCCGACGTCCCCCGCCAGCGCGTCATCGTCTCCGGCACGGGCTACAACGACGACGTGACCGGTGTGGGCGCCGCCCCCGAGCTGGACGGCACCTTGCTGTCGCTGCACTTCTACGGCTTCTGGGCGGACCACACGACCGAGGAGGAGTGGAAGGCCAACCTCCTCCCCCGGCTCGGGGACGTCGGCTGGCGCACCCTCGTGACCGAGGCCGGCTCGCCCATGACGACCGGCCTGAACTACGCCAACCACAGCGGCAACGTCTCGACGGCGTACCTGGGCGCGCTGACGGAGGTCGCCCGCGACCAGGGCATGGGCCTCGTCTACTGGCCCGGTCTGCGCACGGGCGACTCCTACACGCTCACCGAGGTCGCCCCCGACGGCGGCCTGCAGGTGACCAACACGTCCGGCCTCGAGCAGATCCGGTGGGGCTGGGGCCTGCGCAAGGACGAGGTGCTGAACGACCTGCCGCCGGCGCCCCCCGGCGGTCCGGTCGTCAGCGTGCACCACAGCACGGGCGGCAGCGAGATCTGCCTCGACGTCCCCGGCGCCTCCACCGCGGTCGGCACGACCCTCGGCCTGTGGAACTGCAACGGCGGCGGCAACCAGTCCTTCGACGTGAACGCCGCCGGCGAGCTGCGGGTCTACGGCGACATGTGCGCAGCCCCCGCGTCGCCGACCGCGGGTGCCGGCGTCGTGCTGCAGGACTGCACCGGCGGCGCCGACCAGCGCTGGGTCGCCGGGGCCGACGGCACCCTCGCCGTCGGCACGGACCCGAGCCTGTGCCTCGCGACGTCCGCGTCGTCGTGGAGCCTGGCGCTGGCCGCCTGCGCGCCCGGCGACACCACGCAGCAGTGGCGGTGGGCCCCGGCCTGACGGCACCGGGCCGGCAGGCCCTGACGGGACGGACGGGCGGTCACCCTCGCGGGTGGCCGCCCGTCCGGCTGCGACAGCCCCGTCATCCCTGACCGCGCCGCCCTCAGGCCACGCGGTCCGACGACCCCGGCAGCTCCGGCAGCGGCTCCTCGTCGAGCCACCGGCGCAGCAGGTCCGCCACCCGCGCGGCCAGGTCCTCGCCGCCCTGCCCGTGTGCGAACCGCGCCACGTGCGCGCGGAAGTCCGCGTCCGTCACGGTCGGCCCGCCGACGTGCTCGGCGACCCACGCCCGCACCGTCTCCCGCCAGCACCGCTCCCCCAGCACGAGCCGCAGCGCGTGCACCGTGAGCGCGCCGCGCTTGTAGACGCGGTCGTCGAACACCCGCTCCGGCCCGGGGTCCGACAGCACGAGGTCCTGCGGCCGCGCCGCCAGCCGCGCCCGCCAGCGTCCCGCGAGCGTGCCCACGTCCGGCCCGCCCGACGCCTCCGACCACAGCCACTCCGCGTAGCAGGCGAACCCCTCGTTCAGCCACAGGTGCTGCCACGTGCTGATCCCCACGCCGTTGCCCACCCACTGGTGCGCCAGCTCGTGCGCGACGAGCCGCTCGTCGTCGCTCGTGCCGCCGAGGTGGTTGGTGCCGAACACGGACATGCCCTGCGCCTCGACGGGGATCTCCAGGACGTCGTCCGCCACCACGAGCGTGTACCCGTCGAAGGGGTACGGGCCGAAGACGTCGGCGAGCGCGTCGAGCATGTCCCCGTGCCGCGCCAGCGCCCGCCGCGCCGCCGGCAGGTGCGCGGGCGGCACGAGCGCGCGCTGCGGGACCGGCGCGTCCGCCAGCGCCAGCTCCGCGTACCGCCCCACCTGCACGGTGGCCAGGTACGTCGCGGTGGGCGCGGTCTCCTCGAAGACCCACGTCGTCGCGCCGGCCCGCGCGCGCCGGCCCGTGAGCCGGCCCGGTGCGGCCACGCGGTACGGGTCGTCGACGGTCAGGCGCGTGCGGAACGTCGCGCGGTCCCCCGGGCGGTCGTTGCACGGGAACCAGGAGGCGGCGCCGTGCGGCTGGCTGGCGACGAGGGCGCCGTCCGTCAGCTCCTCCCACCCCACCGGCCCGAACGGGCTCGGCACCGGGCCCGGCGTGCCCGCGTAGCGGACGGTGACGACGAGGGGCGCGCCGGCCGGCACCTCGTCGGCCAGCCGCAGCGTCAGCGCCCGCCCCCGGTGCCGGTGCCGGGCGAGGCGGGCTCCCTCCACCGCGACCTCCTGCACGACGAGGCCCGCCAGCTCCAGGTGCACCTCGCGGGTGGCGACGAGCGGGCGCAGGTGCAGCACGGCCGTGCCGCCGAGCCGGTTGCGCGCGACCTTGTACGTGAGGTCGAGGTCGTAGTGCTCGACGTGCAGGTCGGGGTCGCCCGTCGGGTCGTAGGGGTCGGTGGGCCGCGCACCGGGCGCGGCGCCGCGGGCGGGTGGCGTCACGACCCGGCAGCCTGCCACGGGGCGACGGGGTTGCCGACCCAGCGCGTCCCGGCGGGCACGTGCTCGCCGCGCAGGACGAGCGACGCCGGTCCGACCGTGGCGGCCTCGCCCACGCGCGCCGCCGGCAGGACGACCCCGTGCGGGCCGAGCGTGGCGCCGGCGTCGAGGCGGACCGGACCCAGGCTCATGACGCGGTCGTGGAACAGGTGCGTCTGCACGACGCAGCCCGGGCCGACGGTCGCGCCGTCGCCGAGGGTGACGAGGTCCGCCTCGGGCAGCCAGTACGTCTGGCACCACACGCCCCGGCCGATGCGGGCGCCCATGGCCCGCAGCCACACGACGAGCGCGAACGTGCCCGTCACCGCCTCGGCGAAGAACCGGGCCGCCAGCACCTCCGTGAAGGTGTCCGCCAGCTCCCCCCGCCACACCGCGGCGCTCCACAGCGGGTGGTCCCGCGCGTCGAACCGCCCGACGAGGAGCCGCTTCGCCACGGCCGTGACGGCGGCGGCCACCACGCCCGCCGCGAGCAGCACGGCCCCGGACAGCAGCGCCGCGACGCCCCACCCCGCGGCGACGACGAGGGCACCGAGCCCGAGCAGCACGCCCACGGCCAGCACGCCGGCCGACAGGGCGGGCACGAGCCGGGCCGCCTCCACCGCGGCCCGCGCGCGGCGCAGCCGGGCCGGCGGGTCGTAGGTGCGCGCGTCGTCCTCGAGCACCGCGGCCCGCGGGAGCAGCACCGGCGGGCTGCCGAGGTAGCTCGACCCGGCCCGGGTGCGGCGCGGGGCGGCCGACAGCACCGCGACCAGCCCGTTCTTCGGCACCGTCCGCCCCGGTGCCGTCATGCCGGAGTTGCCGAGGAAGGCGCGCCGGCCGACCTTCGCGGGCGCGAGCCGCACCCAGCCCCCGCCGAGCTCGTAGGGCGCCACCATGGTGTCGTCGGCGAGGAAGGCGCCGTCGCGCACGCGCATCATCGACGGCAGGCCCACCACCGTGGAGATCTCGGTGCCGCGGCCCACGCTCGCGCCGAGCAACCGCAGCCACGCCGGCGTCAGGACCGAGGAGTAGAGCGGGAACAGGTGCGTGCGAGCCGCGTCCGTGAGCCGCTGCACGGCCCAGGCCCGCAGGCCGACCGCCGACCGCACGGGGTGCGCGCCCTCGGCCAGGCCGCGGCCCAGGGTCCGCACGGTGACGGCGACGAGCAGCGCGTCGACGACGAGCGCGACCGCGGTGCCGGCGACCGCGCCGAGGAGCGCCGGGCCGACGGCCTCCGCCGCCGTGGCCGCGCCGCGCACGGCCGCGAGCACCACGGCCAGGCCCGCCGCGCCCGCCAGCACCGGCACCCCGGCGACGAGCGTCCCCGTCACGGCGTAGGCGGCCGTCCAACGCAGGCGGGCCAGCCCGTCGGGGCGCTCGTCGGGCCAGGGGTGGCGGGCCTCGCGCACGCGCCGCGCGGGCGAGCCCATCCAGTAGGCGTCGTCGCCGGTGCGGCCGTGCACCGCCGAGCCCGCCGCGACGTCGGTGCCCGCGCCCACGTGCGCGCCGGGCAGCAGCACGGTCCGCGCCCCGACGGTCGCGCCCGGCCCGACGACGACGCGCCCGACGTGCAGGACGTCCCCGTCCACCCAGTGCCCGGACAGGTCCACCTCCGGCTCGACGGCGCACCCGCGCCCGAGCGTGAGCAGCCCCGTGACGGGCGGCAGGGAGTGCAGGTCCACGTCCGGCCCGACCCGCGCGCCCAGCGCCCGCGCGTACAGCCCGACGAACGCCGCGCTCGAGGGCGTGACCGCGCCGAAGCCCTCGACGAGACGCTCGGCGGCCCACAGCCGCAGGTGCACCGACCCCCCGCGCGGGTAGGTCCCCGGCCCGACGCCGACGAGCAGCGCCCGCGCGCCGAGCGCCGACACCCCGAGCCGCCCGAGCGGGCTCACGGTCAGCAGCCACCCGAGCGCCACCCACCACCACGCCACGTCGGGTGCCCACGCCACGTCCAGCGGCCCGCCGAGCACCAGGCACACCGCCGCGAGCGCCGTCAGCCACCGCAGCCCGACGAGCGTGCGCAGCGGCAGCAGCGCCAGGAGCTGCAGCCCCTGCGCGGCGGCGGGCACGGGCGTGACGCGGCGCAGGCGGGCACCGGCGGCGTCGGCTCCCTCCCCGCCGCCGGCCGCTGCGGGCCAGCGCCGGTCGAGGTGGTCGGCCAGCTCCCCGACCGTCGGGTGGTCGTAGACCTCGGCGACGGTCACCATCGGGTAGCGGGCGCGCAGCGCGGAGACGAGCTGCGCGGCGGTCAGGGAGCTGCCGCCGACCGCGAAGAAGTCGTCGTCGGCGCTGGCCGGGCGCACCCCGATGACACCCTCCCAGCCGTCCGCGACGAAGGCCGCCGTGCCGACCAGGTCGGCCGCGCCGTCAGCGCCGCCCGTGGCCGTCCCGGGCAGGGGCCAGGGCAGGGCGTCGCGGTCGACCTTGCCGGAGGTGCGCGTGGGCAGGTCGTCGACCACGGCGAGCAGCGGCACCATCGACCCCGGCAGCACCGCGCGCAGCAGCGGCAGCAGCGCCGTGGTGTCCAGCCGCACCCCGGGCGCGGCGACGAGGTAGCCGACCAGCACCGCGGCACCGGCCGACGAGCGGCGCACCGCCGCGGCACCGCCGGCCACGCCCGGCAGCGCCTGCAGGGCGGTGTCGACCTCGGCCAGCTCGATGCGGTGGCCGTTGACCTTGACCTGGTCGTCGGCGCGCCCGACGAAGAGCAGGCCGATCCCGTCGTCGCGCACGAGGTCGCCCGTGCGGTAGGCCCGGCCCGTGCCGAGCACGGGGTGCGGCGCGAAGCGGACGGCGTCGAGCGCCGGGTCGAGGTACCGCGCGACGCCGACGCCGCCGATGACGAGCTCCCCGGTCGTGCCCGGCGCCACCTCCGCGCCGTCGGGGCCGACGACCGCGAGGTCCCACCCGTCCAGCGGCCGCCCGATGCGCACGGGCTCGTCGGGCTCGAGCAGCGCCGCGCACGCGACGACCGTGGCCTCCGTGGGGCCGTAGGTGTTCCAGACCTCGCGCCCGGGGGCGGTCAGCCGGGCCGCCAGCTCCGGCGGCACGGCCTCCCCGCCGAAGATCAGCAGCCGCACACCGGTCAGTGCCTCGGCCGGCCAGAGCCCCGCCAGCGTCGGCACGGTGGAGACGGCGGTGATCTCGCGCTCGGCCAGCCACGGCCCCAGCTCGAGCCCCGCCCGCACGAGCGCCCGGGGCGCCGGCACCAGCGTCGCGCCGTGCCGCCACGCCAGCCACATCTCCTCGCAGGAGGCGTCGAAGGCCACGGACAGCCCGGCCAGGACGCGGTCGCCTGGCCCCAGCGGGGCGTCCTGGAGGAACAGCCGCGCCTCGGCGTCGACGAACGCGGCGGCGCTGCGGTGGGTGACGGCCACGCCCTTCGGCCGCCCCGTCGAGCCGGAGGTGAAGATGATCCAGGCGTCGTCGTCGAGCGCGGGGCGACCGGCTGCCGGGGCCGCGGCGGTGGCGTCCCCGGTCGGCACCGGCGTCCCGTCCGCGCGGGTCAGCGCCCCGGCGTCCCCGACGACGAGCACGACGCCGGCCTCGTCGAAGACGAGCCGCGCGCGCTCCTCGGGGTCGTCGGCGTCGACGGGGACGTAGGCGGCGCCGGCCGCGAGGACCGCGAGCACGGCGACGTACAGCCCGACGGTGCCGGACGGCGCGCGCACGCCGACCCGGTCCCCGGGGCGCACCCCGGCGGCGGCCAGGCGGGCCGCCTGGGCGCGGACCGCGCGCAGCAGCGCGGCGTAGGTGAGCGTCTCGTCGCCGTCGTCGACCGCGACGACGTCCGGGTGGCGCTCGGCCGTGGCGACGAGGACGTCGACGAGGGTGCGCGGCGGCGGCGCGTCGTCGGCCCTGCGCAGGGGGTCGGTCGTCGTCGTGGTGCCCTGGCCGGCCATGGTGGTCGTGCTCCCTCTGGCGGGGCGGCGGGCCGCCCGGTGGTGCCGGACCCGTCCCGCAGGTCCTCGGGCGGTGCGCCGCCCGGGAGAGTGTGGCACCGGGGGGCGACGTCCTCCGCACCCGTCACCCGCTGTTCACCTCGACGTCACCGTGACGCATGGTGGGCCTCCGGCGCGCCGGTGCGGGCGTCGGCGCGGCCCCGGCTCGGCCGGTCCGCGAGTCGCTGCCGTTCGACCCGCTGCGGCGCGACGGGACGGGCGGCGACGCGCCGGTACGGTCGCGCGGTGAGCGCCTCGCCCGACGACACCCCTGCCCTGCCGCGCTGGGCACCCGTGCCGGCCGTGCTCGCGCCCGTCGCGATGGTCGGCGGGTGGCTCGCGGCGGCGGCCCTCCAACCCTCGTTCGACCCCGTGCGCGAGACGATCAGCGCGCTGGCCGCCACGACCGCCACGGCACCCTGGGTCATGACGACCGGTCTCGTGGTGACGGGCGTCGCGCACGTCGCCACCGCGCTGGCGCTGCGCCCCCTGCCGCGGGCCGCCCGGGCCCTGCACGCACTGGGCGGCGTGGCGACCGCCGTGGTGGGGGCCCTGCCCGTGGACGCCGCGCCCCGGCCCCACGGCCTCGCGGCCGGCGTCGCCTTCGTCGCGCTGGCGGTGTGGCCGGCGGCGGCGGTCCGGCCTGGCGGCCGCGGTCCGCTGGCGCCGCGGGTGGGAGCGGTCGCCGCCGTGGTGCTCGTCGGGCTGTTGGTGTGGTTCGTCGTCGAGCTGCAGGCGCTCGTCCCCGGCGCCGGCGACCTCGTCGGGCTGTCCGAACGCGCGGTGGCCGGCGCGCAGGCGCTGTGGCCGCTCGTGGCGGTCGTGCTCCTGCGCGCCGGCCGGCGCGGCCCCTGACGTCAGGGCTTCGAGGCCTCGACCTGCCCCTCCGCGACCTGCCCCTCCACGGGCGGCCGCTCCTTGCGCGCCACGGGATGGGCCGGCTCGTGCGGGCCGTTCCACACCTGCAGCGCGCCCCAGACGGAGGCCGCGATCGGCACCGCCAGCACCGCCCCGGTGATCCCGACGAGCACCGTGCCCACGGTCAGCGCGATGAGGATGACCAGCGGGTGCAGCGCCAGCGAGCGCGCCATGACCACGGGCTGGAGGAAGTTGCCCTCGATCTGGTTCACCCCGACGACGATCGCGATGACGATGAGCGCGTCCGTCGGGCCGTTGGTGACCAGTGCGACGAGCGCGGCGAGCACGCCCGCCAGGGTCGCGCCGACGAGCGGGATGAACGCGAGCAGGAACACCAGCACGGCCAGCGGGATCGCCAGCGGCACCCCGAGGATGAGCAGGCCGACACCGATGCCGACCGCGTCGACCGCCGCGACGATCGCCGTTCCGCGGATGTACCCGCCCAGCGTGTGCACGGTCCGCGTGCCCACGCGGCGGGCCCGCAGGTACGGCTCGCCCTCGAAGGGCCGCAGCAAGAACGACCAGATGCGCGGCCCGTCCTTGAGGAAGAAGAACAGCACGACGAGCATGAAGACCAGGCCGGTGACGAAGTTCGCGGTGGCCGAGACCCCCGCGATCGCGCCCGTGCCGAACGCGCTCGAGGTGAGGAACGCCGTCGCGGAGTCGCGCAGGTCCTCGATCTGCTGGCTGCTGATGTCGAACGGCAGCCCGGACAGGGAGTCGACGAGCTGCTGCGCACCCTCGACCGCCGAGTCCGACAGCTCGTCCCACTGGCGCAGCACGGCCACGACGACCGCGCCCATGATCCCCGTCAGCAGCGCCGCGAGCAGCAGCAGCGCCAGCCAGGTGGCCACGATGTCGGGCATCACCTTCTCGAAGCGCGCGACGAGCGGGTGGATCGCCGCCGCGAGCACCAGGGCCAGCAGCACGGGGATGACGACGAGCGTCAACCGGCTGATCGCGAAGGCGACGACGACGACGAGCGCCAGGACGGCGAGGAGCTGCAGCGACCGGACCCCGGCCCGTCCGAGGGTGTCCTGCCACGGCGACGGACGCCCGATCGCGGTCGAGCCGCGGCCGCCGGTCCCCGACGAGGGCGCGGTCGCGGCCCCCGTCGGTGCCGCGAGCGACCGGTCCGTGACCGTGCGGCCTCCGGTCTCACCGGTCCCGCCGTCGGGTCGAGGGGTGGTGGGCTGTGCACCTGTGGCGCGACGACGCAGGGGGTTCACGGGGACGCCTCGGGCGTTGGGGACGGGGATCGCCTTCGACAGTAAGGCGGCGCGGTCACGGTCACATCTCGGGACGGTGTCGCGGGGTCCCGCGCGGCGGGGTCGCGTCCGGCGGGGCCACGCGTGGCGGGCTCGCGCGTGGCGGGCTCGCGCGTGGCGGCCCCTCGTCGGGCAGGGGGGCCTCGAAGCCCTCCCCCCGCCGCAGCAGGCTGCCGCGCAGGACCGTCCCGGACCCGAACCGCTCGGCCACGGCGTCCAGGGCCGCGTCGACGCCCGTCCGGTCCGGCCCGTCGAGCGCCAGCGCCGGCTGCAGGTACGCGTCGGAGCCGAGGCCGGTCAGCGCGACCCCGACGAGCGTGATCCCGCGCTCGCGGACCAGCGGCCCGGCCTCGTCGAGCAGGCGCAGCGCGGCCGCCGCCACGTCGGCCGTCGACGCCGTGGCCTGCGGCAGCGATCGGGAGCGCGTCGCCTTCGTGTAGTCGCCGAACCGCAGCCGCAGCACGACGGTGCGCGCCGTCGACCGCGCCGCCCGCAGCCGCCGGCAGACGCGGTCCACGAGGCCCTGCAGCGCCGCCCGGACGAAGGCGTCCTCGTGCGGGCCGCGGCCGATCGCCCGCTGGGCGCCGATCGACCCGCGCGCCCGGTCCGTGACGACCCGGACCGGCGTGCGGCCGTGCACGACGGCATGGAGGTGCGCACCCGCTGCGGGCCCGAGCAGCCCGACGAGCACGCCCACCGGCAGGGCGGCCACCTCCCCCGCGGTGCGCAGCCCGTGGGCGTGCAGCTTCGCCGCCGTCACCTCGCCCACCCCCCACAGCACCTCGACCGGGAGCGGGTGCAGGAACGCGTCCTCCCCGTCGGGGTCGACCAGCAGCAGCCCGTCGGGCTTGGCCACCCGGCTGGCGACCTTCGCCAGGAACGGCGTGCGGGCCACCCCGACCGTGATGGGCAGCCCCACCTCCTGCGCCACCCGCCGGCGCACGCGCGCGGCGATGTCCACGGGCGGCACGTCGATCCGGTGCAGACCCGCGACGTCCAGGAACGCCTCGTCGATGGACACGGCCTGCACCTGCGGCGTCGTGTCCCGGAACACCGCGAAGACCGCCCGGCTCGCCTCGACGTAGGCGTCGAAGCGCGGCCGGACGAAGACGAGGTCCGGGCACATGGCGAGCGCCTGCCGCCCACCCATCGCCGTCCGCACGCCGCGTCGCTTCGCCTCGTAGGACGCGGCGAGCACGACGCCGCCACCGGCCGCGCCGCCGACGGCCACGGGCAGCCCGCGCAGGTGCCGGTCGTCCCGCTGCTCGACGGAGGCGTAGAAGGCGTCGAGGTCGGCGTGCAGGATCGCCGCGCGCCGGCGCACCTCCCCGGTGTCGCCCGCGGTGTCGCCGGTCGCGGGCGGCGCTGCTCCGCCTGCCGGCCGGTCGCCTCTCGTCGTCCTCACGAACACATGTTCTACCCGGCCACCGACATCGCACCAGCCCCGCCGCGGCGCTGCTGCCGCCGGTCGGCCGCGGTGGCCCTACGGCCCGTCGGTGAGCGGGATGCCGAGCACGCGCCGGGGCGGCGGGGCGAGGCGGTCCTCGTCGGGCGCGGGCCGCGGGAAGCCCGCCGGCGGGACCGGCCCCGCCCACACCCGCCACGGACCGGAGGGGCCGTCCCGGTGCACCGCCCCGGCGACCGTCAGCAGGGCGCGGCCCGCCCCCGCCACCCGCACGGCCAGCTCCCGCTCGCGCGCCGGCGGGACGAAGCCCACGACGGCGTTGCGCCACACGACGACGACCCGCCCGTCCAGCCCGGCCTCGAGCACGAGCTCGGCGGGGACGGCCGCGCCGGACGCCCGTTCCGCCGGCCGCAGCGCGCCGACCAGCGCCGTCTGCAGCGCGACCGCTTCGGTGACGGCGAAGCCCTCGACGAGGTCGGCCCGGACGCGGTCGCGGCGGCGGAAGAAGGCCATGGACGACAGCGTCGCACGCCCCGGCGTCACCCCTTCACCCCGCGGCGACCTCCTCGACCACCCCGTCCTCCACGTGCAGCCGCCGCGTCAGCCGCACCGTCTCGAGCATCCGCCGGTCGTGCGTGACGAGCAGCAGCGTGCCGTCGAAGGCCTCCAGGGCGGCCTCGAGCTGCTCGATCGCGGGCAGGTCCAGGTGGTTCGTGGGCTCGTCGAGCACGAGGAGGTTCACGCCCCGGGCCTGCAGCAGCGCCAGCGCCGCCCGTGTGCGCTCCCCCGGCGACAGCGACGACGCGGGCCGCGGCACGTGGTGGCGCCCGAGCCCGAACTTCGCCAGCAGCGTGCGCACGTCCGCGCCCGTCCAGTCCGGCACCTGGCGGGCGAAGGCGTCGGCGAGCGGCTCGTCGCCCTCGAACAGCGCGCGCGCCTGGTCCACCTCCCCGACGAGCACCGCCGGGCCGAGGCCGGCGTCCCCGCTCGTCGGACGCACGCGGCCCAGCAGCAGGCCGAGCAGGGTGGACTTGCCGGCACCGTTGGGACCGGTCACCGCGACGCGGTCCTGCCAGTCGAGCTGCAGGTCCACCGGCCCGAGCCGGAAGCCGCCGCGCTCGACGACCGCCGCCCGCGCGGTGGCCACGACGGCACCGGCCCGCGGCGCCGCGGCGATCGACATCTGCAGCTGCCACTCCTTGCGCGGCTCCTCCACCACCTCCAGGCGCTCCAGCGCGCGGTCGCTCTGCCGGGCCTTCGCCGCCTGCTTCTCCGAGGTCTGCCCGCGGAACGCCTTCACGTGCTTGTCGTTGTCGGTGGCCTTGCGGCGGGCGTTGCGCACGCCCTTCTCCATCCACGCGCGCTGCATGCGGGCGCGGGCAGCCAGGGCGTCGCGTCGGCCGGCGTACTCCTCGTACGCCTCGCGGGCGCGGCGTCGGGCCGTCGAGCGCTCCTCGAGGTAGGCGTCGTAGCTGCCGCCGTAGACGAGGACGCGCTGGAGGCTGCGGTCGATCTCGACGACGCTCGTCACGGTCCGGCTGAGGAACTCGCGGTCGTGGCTGACGACGACGACGGGCGCCTCGGACCTGGCGACGAAGTCCTCGAGCAGGTCCAGCCCGGCGGCGTCGAGGTCGTTCGTCGGCTCGTCGAGCAGGTAGAGGTCGTAGCGGGACAGCAGGAGCGCGGCCAGGCCCACGCGCGCCGCCTGCCCGCCGGACAGGGACGTCATCGCCGCGTCGAGGTCGACGCCCAGCCCGATCTCCTCCGCGACCTGCCCCAGCCGCGTGTCGAGGTCCGCGCCGCCGAGGGCCAGCCAGTCCTCGAGGGCGGTGGCGTAGCGGTCGTCGGCGCCGGCCTCGCCGGCGCCCAGCGCGTCGGCCGCCGCGTCCATCGCCGCCTGCGCGGCGGCCACGCCGGTGCGCCGCTCGAGGTGGGCGCGCACGGTCTCGTCGGGCAGCCGTTCCACCTCCTGCGCGAGGTACCCCAGCCGCGCGTCGGGCGGGGAGACGCTCACGGTCCCCGCGTCCGGCGCGCGACGGCCGGCCAGGACCTGCAGCAGCGTGCTCTTGCCGGCCCCGTTCGGCCCGACGAGACCCACCACGTCCCCGGGCGCGACGACGAGCTCGACCCCCGTGAACAGCTCCCGGTCCCCGAAGCCCGCCCCCACACCCTTCGCCTGCACGGTCGCCGTCATGGGTCCATCCTCGTCGGTGTGAAGACCCTCACCCTGCCCGGTACCGACATCAGCGCCCCGAACGTCGTCCTCGGGCTCATGCGCATCCAGGACAAGACCGACGACGAGGTGCGCGCCCTCGTGCACGCCGCCCGCGACGCGGGCATCGACTTCGTGGACCACGCCGACATCTACGGCAGCACGCTGCACGGCTGCGAGGAGCGGTTCGCGGAGGCCATGGCGCTGACGCCGTCGGAGCGCGACGCGCTGACCATCCAGACCAAGTGCGGCATCGTGAAGGACGAGGGCTACTTCGACTTCTCCTACGAGCACATCACGTCCTCGGTCGAGGGGTCGCTGCGCGCCCTGCGGACCGACCGGATCGACATCCTGCTGCTGCACCGGCCCGACGCCCTCGTCGAGCCGGAGGAGGTGGCGCGCGCGTTCGACGAGCTGCACGCCGCCGGGAAGGTGCGCGCGTTCGGCGTCTCCAACCACACGCCGCGGCAGATCGACCTGCTGAAGAAGCACGTGACGCAGCCGATCGTCGCCAACCAGCTCCAGCTGTCCATCACGCACGCGCCGCTCGTCGCGCAGGGCGTGGCCGCGAACATGCTGGCCGAGGACCAGTCCGTGGTCCGCGACGGCGGCGGGATCGTCGACTACTGCCGCCTGCACGACATCACGGTGCAGGCGTGGTCCCCGTTCCAGGCCGGGTTCTTCACCGGCGTGCTGCTCGGCAACCCCGACTACGCCGAGCTCAACGCGGTCATCGACCGGCTGGCGGCGCGGTACGACGTGCCGCCCATCGCCGTCGCGACGGCCTGGATCACCCGGCACCCCGCGCAGATGCAGGTGGTGCTCGGGACGACGACGCCGCAGCGCGTGACGGACGCGGCGCTGGGGTCGGACCTGCCGCTGACGCGGGCGGAGTGGTACGAGCTGTTCCGGACGGCGGGGCACATCGTCCCGTGACGCCGGGCCTGCCGCTGGTCCGGTCCTGACCGCGGGCGTCCACAGGGGACGGCGCGACCGGCGGTCGTGTCGGACCCCTGGCCTAGCATCGCCGGCATGACAGGGGCAGCCGGCGACGCCGCAGGTGGGGGCGCAGGCGTCGGCGTCCGCAGGGGTGCTCTGCGGGTGCACGTGGCCGAGCGGTTCGACGTGCTGGTCGACGCGCTGGGTGCCGTGCTGGCGGACGTGCCCGCGGACCCGTTCGTCCCCGACGTCGTGGCCGTGCCGACGCGGGGCGTGGAACGGTGGGTGGCGCAGCGCCTGGCGCGGCGCCTCGGGTCCGACGGCGAGGGAGGTGGCGACGGGATCTGCGCCAACGTGCGCTTCGACCCCCCGCGGCGGCTCGTGGCGGACGCCCTCGCCGCGGTCGTGGGCCACCCGGACGGCGAGCGCGACCCGTGGTCCCGGTCCGCGCTGGCGTGGACGGTGCTGGCCGTGCTGGACGAGAGGGCCGAGGAGCCGTGGCTCGCCCCCGTGGTGCGCCACCTCGGCACGCCCGACGACGACGTCCGTCGCGGCCGGCGGCTCCCGCTCGCGCAGCACCTGGCGCGCCTCCTCGTCCGGTACGACGAGGAACGCCCGGCCATGGTCGTCGCGTGGGCGGCGGGCGACGACGAGGACGGCACGGGCGCGCCGCTCGCACCCGACCTCGCCTGGCAGGCCCGCCTCTGGCGCGCGGTCCGCGAGCGCCTGGGGGTCCCGGCCCCGGCGGAGCGGCTCGACGACGCCGTCGCGGCGCTGGTCGCCGACCCGGGCCTGGTGGACCTGCCGGCCCGCGTGTCCGTGCTCGGCGCCACCGCGCTGCCCGCGCAGGGGCTGCGGGTGCTCGGGGCGCTCGCCGCCCACCGGGAGGTGCACCTGTGGCTGCCGCAGCCGTCCCTGGCGCTGTGGCAGCGGCTGGCGGACCTGGACCTGCGGCCGCCGTTGGCCCGGGCCGCGCTGCCACGGGTCGCCCGGCACCGGCTGCTGACCGCCACGGCCGGCGACGCGGTCGAGCTCGGCGCCCGGGTCCTGGCAGCCGGGCCGGACCACGTGGAGCTCCTGCCCGCACGGCCGCGGCCCACGACCGTCCTCGGCGCGCTGCAGACCCGCCTGGCGGAGGACCGTCGGGGCGGGCCCGTGCACGTGGCTGCGGCCGAGGACCGGACCGTCCAGGTCCATGCGTGCCACGGCCGCGCGCGCCAGGTCGAGGTGCTGCGCGAGGTCCTCGTGGGACTGCTGGCGGACGACCCCACGCTCGAGCCGCGCGACGTCGTCGTGCTGTGCCCGGACGTCGAGGCGTTCGCGCCGCTCGTCGAGGCCGTGCTGGGCCCGGTCGCGACGGGCGAGGCCGCGGTGGACGGTCCGGGCGGCTCGTCCGCTGTCGCAGCGGACCACCCCGGGCGCACGCTGCGGGTGCGGATCGCGGACCGTGCACCCGCCCGTGCCAACCCCGTGCTCGTCGTGCTCGCGACCCTCCTGGAGCTCGCCGCGTCCCGCGTCACCGCGTCGGCGGTCGTCGACCTGGCGGGGCAGCCACCGGTCCGGCGCCGCTTCGACCTCGACGACGCCGACCTCGACCGGGTGCGGGCGTGGGCGGTCGAGACCGGGGTGCGGTGGGGGGAGGACACGGGTCGGCGCGCGCGCTACGGCCTCGGCCGCGTCGCCCAGGGCACCTGGTCCGCCGCGCTGGACCGGCTGGCGCTGGGCGTGGCGATGGCGGAGGAGGACGGCCGGTACGTGGAGCACGCCCTGCCCGTCGACGACGTGGGCAGCACGGACGTGGACCTCGTGGGCCGGCTGACGGAGCTCGTCGACCGCCTGTCGGCCGTGCTCGCGTCCCTCGACGGCACGCGTCCCGCGACGGCGTGGTGCGACGCGTTGACGGACGCGCTCGCGCTCCTCACCGACGTGGCGCCGGCCGACCGGTGGCAGTCGGTCGAGGCGGAGCGCGTCCTGGCGGACCTGCGCCGCACGTCCGCCGACGGTGGCGACCCCGAGCTGCGCCTGCCGGACGTCGCCGCCGCCCTCGAGCCACGCCTGCGCGCCCGGCCCACCCGCTCCGGCTTCCGGACCGGGGCGCTGACCGTGTGCAGCCTCGCGCCCATGCGCGCCGTCCCCCACCGCGTGGTCGCGCTGCTCGGCATGGACGACGGCGCGTTCCCCCGCGGCGGCGGCCCCGACGGCGACGACGTGCTGGCGCGGCGACCCCTGGTGGGCGAGCGGGACCGGCGCCAGGAGGACCGCCAGCTCTTCCTCGACGCCGTGCTCAGCGCCACCGACCACCTCGTCGTGGTCCACGCCGGTGCGGACGAGCGCACGGGTGCCCGCCGTCCGCCGGCCGTCCCGGTGGGCGAGCTCCTGGACGCGCTCGACGACGCGGTGGCGTCCACGGACGGGCGCGACGCCCGGGCGCGGGTGGTCCGGCACCCGCTGCAGACCGTCGACGAGCGCAACTTCGTCGACGGCGCGCTGGGGCGGCCAGGCCCCTTCAGCTTCGATGCGGTCGACCTGGCCGCGGCCCGCCGGGCCCGGGAGCCGCGCACGGCCGCCGCCCCGTTCCTCCCGGCCCCCCTCGGCCCGGCCGGCGCGGACGCCGCCCCGACGTCCGGCACCGCCACCACCGCCACCACCGCCACCACCGCCACGGTCAGCAGCGGGGTGCCCGACGTCGACCTCGACGACCTCGTCGTCGTGCTCGAGCACCCGGTCCGCGCCCTGGTGCGCGGGCGGCTGGGCGTCGTGCCGCCGCGCGACGAGCCGCCGCTGGAGGACCGGCTGCCCCTCGAGCTGGACGGCCTCGCGATGTGGGACGTGGGGAACCGCGTGCTGGCGACCGTGCTGGCCGGGACCGGGCTCGACGCCGCGGTCGCAGCCGAGCGCCGGCGGGGGCACGTGCCGCCCGGCGAGCTGGGCGGCACGGTCATGGGGACGGTTCGGCAGCGGGTCCAGGGCGTGCTCGACGCCGCCGGCGACGCGCTGGCGGCGGACCCCGTGGCCCTCGACGTGGCCCTCACCCTGCCGCCGCACCCCGGACCTGACGGCCAGGTGGTCACCGGTCGCCGGCTGACGGGGACGGTCGACGGCGTCCGCGGGGACGTGCTGGTCCGGGTCGTGCTGTCGCGGCTCGCCGCCAAGCACCGCCTGCGCGCGTGGCTGGGCCTGCTCGCACTGACAGCGGCGCTGCCCGGCCGGACCTTCAGCGCCACGACCATCGGCCGCGGCCCCGGTAGCGGGTCGGCGAACCGCGCGGCCCTCCTCGCCGCGCCGGCACCGGACCGGGCCGCCCGGCTGCTGGCCGACCTCGTCGTGCTGCACGACGCGGCCCGCCGCGAGGTGCTGCCGCTCCCGCTCGCCGCGTCCTGCGCCTACGCCCGCGCCCTCACCGGTCCGGCGGCCACCGCCGACGACGCGGAGGCTGCGGCGCGTGCCGAGCTGGGCACGCCCGAGGACGCCGCCCGCGGCGCCGGCGGCTTCGACCTGACCGACGGCTACCACGTGCAGGTGTGGGGCGCCGGCATGTCGGCCGACGACGTCCTCGCCCCGCGTCCGACGCCTGCCGAGGCCGCGCGCGCCCCGGGGCACCCCACGCGGTTCGGCGCCCTGTCCGTCGCGCTGTGGGAGGACCTCCTGGCGCACGAGCAGGTGGTGCCGCGGTGAGCGGGGTGGCCCCCGAGGCGGCGTCACCCGTACCTCCGGCGACCGGTGCGACGACGGCCGTCGCCCCGCCGGTCTTCGACGTCTGCGGACCGCTGCCCACGGGCACGGTCGTGCTCGAGGCGAGCGCCGGCACGGGCAAGACCACCACCATCGCCTCCCTCGCGGCGCGCTACGTCGCGGAGGGTGTGGCGACCCTGCCGGAGCTGCTGCTGGTGACCTTCGGACGGCTGGCCACGTCCGAGCTGCGCGAGCGCGTCCGGGACCGGCTGCTGGAGGTGGAGGCCGCGCTGCGCGGCTCCGACGCCCGCACCTCGTCGGACGACGTGGTGCGGCACCTGGCCGCGGTCGACGACGACGAGCGGCACCGCCGCGGCGAGCGCCTGGCGGACGCGCTGTCGGCGTTCGACGCCGCCACGATCACCACGACACACGGCTTCTGCCAGGAGATGCTCGCGACGCTGGGCACGGTCGGCGACGTGGATCGGGACGCGACGCTGCTGCCGGACGTCGCCGCGCTCGAGGCGGAGGTGGTGGACGACCTCTACCTGCGCAAGTACGTCGGCACCTCCGACCCGACGCTGACGGTCACGCTGGCCCGGAGCGTCGCGCACGAGGCCGTCAGCGACCACGGCGCGACCGTCGAGCCCGCCGACGCCGACCCCGGCACGCGCGCCGGGGACGCCGTGCGTCTGGCGCTCGCGGCGCGGCGCGAGATGACGCGGCGCAAGCGCGGCGCCCGGGTCCTCGACTACGACGACCTGCTCGTCCTGCTCCGTGACGCGCTGGCCGACCCGGCCACCGGGCCCGCCGCCGCCGAGCGGGTGCGCGCGCGCTACCGCGTCGTCATGGTGGACGAGTTCCAGGACACGGACCCCGTCCAGTGGGAGATCCTGCGCACCGCGTTCCACGGCTCGCGCACGCTCGTGCTCATCGGCGACCCCAAGCAGGCCATCTACGCCTTCCGGGGCGCCGACGTCGTGACCTACCTCCGGGCGCGGGCGGAGGCGTCGACGTCGACCCTGGGCCGCAACTGGCGCGCTGACCCCGACGTGCTCGCCGGGCTCGCGCCGCTGCTGCGCGGCACGGCGCTGGGCGACCCGCGGATCGTCGTGCACCCCGTCGAGGCAGGACGGACCGGCCGGCGGCTCGAGGGCGGGCCTGCCGTCGTCGTCCGGCAGGTCACCCGCGCCGCGCTGGGGACCACCGGGGTCAAGGACGCGGCCGTCGGCGCGGTGCGTGCGCTCGTGCACGCGGACGTCGCGGCGGAGGTGGTGCGGCGGCTGCGGACCACGACGGTCGTCGGGGCCGACGGGACCCGACGCCCGCTGCGCCCCGGCGACGTCGCCGTGCTCGCGCGCCGCAACGCCGACGCGCTGTCCGCGCAGGCGGCGCTCGTCGAGGCCGGCGTGCCGGCGGTCACCTCCATGCTGACCAGCGTCTTCGGGACGCCGGCCGCGCAGGACTGGCTCGTGCTGCTGTCCGCGCTGGCCCGTCCCGGGGTCCGCGGCCTGACGGCGGCGGTGGCGCTCGGTCCCTTCGTCGGCTGGTCCGCGACCGATCTGGCCGGGGCCGACGGCACCGCCCGGGACCGGCTCGACGACCGCGTGCGCGGCTGGGCGCGGCTGCTCGCCGACCACGGCGTCGCCGCGCTGGTCGAGGCCACCGCGGCCGCCGGCGTGCGCGAGCGCCTCGTCGCGCTGCCGGACGGCGAGCGGCGCCTGACGGACCTGCGGCACGTCGGCGAGGCCCTGCACGCGGCGGCGACCGGGCAGGGCATGGGCCCCTCGTCGCTCCTGGAGTGGCTGCGCGAACGCATCGCCGAGGCGGCGACGGACTACGCGGAGGAGCGCAGCCGACGCCTGGAGACCGATGCCGCGGCGGTGCAGGTCATCACCGTGCACGCCGCCAAGGGGCTGCAGTTCCCGGTGGTCCTGGTGCCCTACCTCTGGGACCGGTGGACGCCCGACAACCCGGAGACCCTCACCCTGCACCGGGACGACGCCCGCGTGCTGCACGTCGGCGGCAAGGGCAGCCCGGGCTACGACGAGGCCCGCGCGGCCGCCGCCGAGGACGAGTCGGGCGAGGGGCTGCGCCTGGCGTACGTCGCCATGACGCGGGCCGCCAGCCAGCTCGTGCTCTGGTGGGCGCCCAGCCGGAACTCCGGCCGGGCGCCGCTGACCCGGCTGCTGCTCGGCGGGCGGGACGCCGACGGCCGGCCCGCGGACCTGGTGCGCGCCATGACCGACGACGTCGCCACCGTGCGGCTACGCGAGCACGTGGTCGCCGCCGGCGCGGCCCTGGCCCTGGAGCTCGTCGCGGGACCGCCGGAGGTCGAGCGCTGGGAGCCGCCGCCCGTGGTCCGTGCGGACCTCGACGTCGCCGTGCTCGACCGCGTGCCGGACACGGGCTGGCGCCGCACGTCCTACTCGGCGCTCACGGCCGCCGCCCACGACGCGGCCCACCCGCCGGGCCCCGGTGGCGCGGTCGGCTCCAGGTCGGGCACGGGAGCGGGGACGGCAGCGGGCACGGGCGTAGATGGCGGCGCAGGCCTCGTGGGACGGCCGGGCGGCGCGGGGGTCACCTCCGAGCCCGAGACGAGCGTCGTGATCGACGAGCCGGAGGACGCCCCGGCGCTGCCCCTCGACCCCTTCGCGGACCTCGCGGACGCGACCGCGGCCGCGGCCGCCGGAGCCCTGCCGTCCCCGCTCGCGGACCTGCCCGGCGGGACCGGCTTCGGCACCCTCGTGCACGAGGTCCTCGAGACGGTCGACACCGCAGCGGCGGACCTGGACGCGGAGCTGACGACCCGCTGCACCGAGGCGGGCACCGCGGCGGCGGCCGGCGTCACGCCCGAGGTGCTCGCTGCCGCGCTGCTGCCGGTGCTGCGCACCCCGCTCGGAGCGCTCGCGGACGGTCGCACCCTGGCCGATGTCGCGCCGGGCGACCGCCTGGCCGAGCTGGACTTCGAGCTGCCCCTGGCGGGCGGCGACGTCGCCGTCGGTGGCCACGGGGCCGTGCGCACGCCCGCCCGGGTCGGCGACCTCGCGGCGCTGCTGCGGACGCACCTGCCCCCCGACGACCCCTTCGCCGGGTACGCCGAGCGGCTCGAGGACCGCGCACTGGCCGCCGGCCGCCTGTCCGGATACCTGACGGGGAGCATCGACGCGGTACTGCGCGTGCCGGTCGACGACCACGAGGGCGGACGGTCGGTGCCGGGTGGGCACCGGTACCTGGTGGTCGACTACAAGACGAACCGGCTGGGGACCGCCGGGGAGTCGCTGACGACGTGGCACTACCGCCCGGAGGCGATGGTGGCGGCCATGCTCGACGCGCACTACCCGCTGCAGCTGCTGCTCTACTCGGCGGCGCTGCACCGGTACCTGCGGTGGCGGCTGCGCGGCTACGACCCCGAGCAGCACCTCGGCGGGGGGCTCTACCTCTTCGTGCGCGGCATGGCGGGTCCCGCCACCCCCGTCCTCGGCGGTGCGCCGTGCGGCGTGATGGCGTGGCGACCGCCCGCAGCGCTCGTGGTCGCCCTGTCCGACCTCCTCGACGGACGGCAGCCATGACGGGCACCACCGCGCACGGGACGCCGCTGACCCCGATGGCTGCCGAGAACGGCACGTCCGGCCTCGCGCTCCCCGGGTCGGTGCCGTGGCGGGCCGAGGGGCTGCTCGCCCCCTTCGTCGCCGCCGGGCTGCTCGTCGCCGCGGACGTCCACGTCGCGCGGCGGCTCGCCGCCGTCGTCGCGGAGGCCGACGAGCGTGTGCTGCTCGCGGTGGCCCTGGCGGTGCGCGCCGTGCGGGGCGGCTCGGTCTGCGTCCGGCTCGACGAGGTCGCCGCCCTGCCGGTCGACGAGGACATCGCGACGGAGGGTGCCGCGTCGGGGAGTGCCGCGTCGGGGAGTGCCGCGTCGGGGAGTGCCGCGTCGGGGGGTGCCGTCCCGCTGCCGTGGCCCGATCTCGCCGGGCCCGACGGCTGGCACGCCGCCGTGCGCCGCAGCCGCCTCGTCGCCGACGGTCCGGAGGGACCCGCCGACCGTCCGGTGCGGTGGGTCGACGGCCGCGTCTACCTCGACCGCTACTGGCGCGACGAGCTGACCGTCCGCACGCTCACGGCCGGCCGCGTCGTGGCCGCCTCCCCGTCCGCGTCCGCCCACGACGGGGCCGCCGTCGAGGGCGCCGTCCTCCGGCTCTTCCCCCGGGCCGACGACGAGCGCCAGCGCGACGCCGTTCGCACGGCGGCCCGCCTGCCCCTGACGGTGCTGACGGGCGGTCCCGGCACGGGCAAGACCACGACGGTGGCACGCCTCGTCGCGGCCCTGGCCTCGACCCGCACGGGCGGCCCCCTGCGCGTGGCGCTCGCCGCCCCGACCGGCAAGGCGGCCGCCCGCCTGCAGGAGTCCGTCGAGGCAGAGCTGCGCGGCCTGGACCCCGCCGACCGCGCGGCGGTCGGGCCGGTGCGCGCCACGACCCTGCACCGGCTGCTCGGACCCCTGCCGGGGACGACCACGCGGTTCCGGCACGACGCCGGCCGCCGGCTCCCGCACGACCTCGTCGTCGTGGACGAGTCCTCGATGGTGTCGCTCACGCTGATGGCGCGGCTCCTGGCGGCGGTCCGGCCCGGCGCACACGTCGTGCTCGTCGGGGACCCGGACCAGCTCAGCAGCGTCGAGGCCGGCGCGGTGCTGGCGGACCTCGTCGCGGCGCTGCCGGCCGGCGTGGTGCGCCTCGAGCGCGTGCACCGGTTCGGGACGGAGCTGGCCGAGCTCGCGGAGGCGGTCCGCCGCGGGGACGCCGACACCGCGGTGGCCCTGCTCCGCGCCGGTGGTGCGTCGCGAGAGCTCGTCGAGCCGGCGGGTCCGCGGCCGGCCGCCGAGGACCTCGGCGGGCTGCGGGCCGACGTGCTCGCGGCCGGCCGGGCGCTGACGGAGGCCGCCCGGACGGCCGACGCGGCCGGCGCGCTGACGGCGCTGGCACGGCACCGGCTCCTGCTGGCCCACCGGCAGGGGCCGGCGGGCGTCGCCTGGTGGGCGGCGGTGGTCGAGCACTGGTTGGCGGAGGCCGAGCCGTCGTGGCGTGGGCGGGCACCGTGTGCGTGGCCCCCCGGCACGCCGCTGCTCGTGACGGAGAACGACCCGGTCGCGGCGCTGTCCAACGGCGATACGGGCGTCGTCCTCGACGACGGGTCCGGCGGGACCGTCGTCGCGTTCGGGGACCCGGCCGCCCCCGTCCTCGTGCGGCCCTACCGGCTCCCGGCCGTGCAGCCCGTGCACGCCATGACCGTGCACCGCGGCCAGGGCAGCCAGTTCGCCCGCGTCACCGTGCTGCTGCCGCCGGCGGCCTCACCGCTGCTGACCCGCGAGCTGCTCTACACCGCCATCACCCGCGCGCGCGAGCACGTGCGCGTCATCGGCGGCGAGGAGGCGGTGCGTCGCGCCGTCGAGCAGCCCGTCCGGCGCGCCAGCGGCCTGCGCGAGCCGCTCCCGTCCTCCGTCGGCACCGCGCCGCGGCCCGGCTGACGCACCTCGTCGCCCCGCCCGCCGCGCCGCGAGCCGTCCCGCGAGGCGGGACGCCGCCTGGAGCACCCGGTCGAGCACCGCGCCGACGAGCAGCCCACCGACCACCCCGGCCGCGACGACGAGGAACGGGTGCCGGTCGTCGAGCAGGTGACCCGCCCCCGCTCCGATGCTCACCATGAGCGTCGCCCAGGCCACCGCACCGACCGCGGTGATCGCGCAGAACCGCCGCCGGGACATGCCCGTCGCGCCGGCCGCGAGCGCCACCGCGACCCGCGCGCCGGGCACGAACCGCGCCGGGAGCACCACCGCCGCCCCTCGCTGCCGCAGCGCCACGCCCGCGCGGCGCAGCGAGCGCCGCAGCCGCGGGGAACGCCGCAGCCAGGACCGCAGCAGCCGGGACCGCCGCACGGGCAGCCGCGCGCCGATCGTGTAGGCCACCTGGTCCCCGGTGAAGGCGCCCAGCGCGGCCACGCCGCCGACGAGGAGCACGTCGAGCGCCGGCCCGCCCGCGGCGAGCGCCGCGAGGGCCAGCACCGCGGCCTCGCTCGGCAGCGGCGGCAGCACCCCGTCGACGACCGTGAGCACGTAGAGCACCAGGAGGGCCCACGGCGTGCCCGCGAGCGCGGTGACCGCGTCGGTCAGCGCGGGCACGAGACCGGCCCGGTCGTCAGCCCGGTCGTGAAGCCATGCGTGAGGCCGTGCATGAGGTCGTGCGTGGGGCCGGACGTGGCGCGCATCGGCGGCGCGAGACGCCCGGTGGGGCCGCTCGGAGCGACGGTCATGCACCGACCCTGGCGCAGACACCTATCGAACGTCAATAGGTTATGCGTGAATGTCGATCAAACGCGCGGTGTCCGGCCGGGGCGGTGCACCGCGTCGATTTGCCCCTGGAGCCACCCCGCGCCCCGTGCCCGCGCGCCCTCCGCCTCCACCCGTGCCCGCAGCTCGCGGTCCGACGTCACGACGAGCACGTCGACGCCCGGTCGCACCCGTGACCGCACGGCGTCGACCACGGCGTCGTCGCCGTCGCGCGCGGCACGGACCACCTCGACGCCGGCGGCCTCGGCGGCCTCGGTCACCGCGTCCCGCGCCCGTCCCTCGAGCACCACGACGACCCGCGCGGGCCGCTCCGGCAGCACGGCGAGCGCCGCGACGAGCCGCGCGGCAGCGCCCGCCCGGTCGCGCCACCAGCCGTCGGCCCGGGCACCGACGACGTTCGCCGCGTCGACCACGAGCACGTCGGCGACGACCTCGTCGGCGGTCAGGTCGGCGATGACGTCGTCGGCGGTCACGTCGGTGTCGGGCGCGACGTCGGTCGCCTCGGCGTCGGCCACGACGTCGGTCGCGTCGGAGTCGGGCGCGCCGCCGGTCACCGCCGTGCGCGCCGCAGGACCGCCCGCACCCCCAGGACGGCGAGCGCCGCGGGGACCAGCCACGGCCCCACCACGACGAGCGGGTCGAGCGGCGCGTGCGCCAGGTCCGCGCGGTGCTCACCGGTCCGCGACCGCACGGGGTGCGCCCCCACCTCGCCGAGCACGCCCGTCTCACGCAGGAGGTCGTCGGGCTTCCCCTGCAGCAGGGCGGTGACGTGCGCCCCGGCCGACTCGATGCGGTCCCCGGCCAGGAGCAGCAGCCAGTGCGCGGCCCGGGCCTCGGAGAACCGCGCGTAGGCGAGCCGGCGCACCGCCCCCGACACGCCGTGCAGCGGCTGAGCCGTCCCGAACACGGGCGTCAGACGCATGTGCTCGATCGAGCGCTCGCGTGGCCGGTCCTCCGGCTGCGCCTCGGGGAGGGCGTCGGCCGCGATGACGGCCTCGTCGGGCACCTCGCGGGGGAACGCGGGCCGGTCGCGCGGGTCCAGGTCCACGCCCCAGCCGGGGATGCGGGCGCGGAGCTGCTCAGGGGTCTCGGGCAGCGGGGGCTTGCGGGCGGTGTAGGGCATGGTCGTCTCCTCGTCAGCTCGTCGTCGGCGCGTCGTCGCGGGGTGGCACCTCGCGGTGACCGACGGGCGTCACTGCGGGCGTCACTGCCCGCCGCCGGGCACGATCGCCGGCTTCACGCAGCCGTCGAGCTTCGTGGCGAACACGTGGTACGCCTCGGCGATGTCGTCGAGCGGGAAGGTGTGGGTGAGCAGGTCGCTCGGCGTGATGAAGCCGTTGCGCACGTGCTCGAACAGGCGCGGCAGCTGGCGCTTGACCGGCGTCTGGTTCATCCGCAGCGTGAGGCCCTTGTTCATGGCGTCGCCGAACTTCACGGCGCTGAACATCGGCCCGTAGGCACCCATGACCGACACCGTGCCGCCCTTGCGCACCGCGTCGATGGCCCAGTTGAGCGCGATCGGGGAGCCGCCCTGCAGCTTGAGCTTCGCGGCCGTGACGTGCTGCAGCAGGTTGCCGTCGGCCTCGGCCCCGACGGCGTCGATCACCGCGTCCGCCCCGAGGCCGTCCGTCATGCGCTTGAGCGTCAGCACGACGTCCTTGACCTGCGAGAAGTTCACCGTCTCGGCGTAGGCCCAGGTGCGCGCCTTCTCCAGCCGGTAGTCGAGGTGGTCGACGACGATCACGCGCCCCGCGCCCATGAGCCAGGAGGACCGCGCCGCCGTCAGCCCGACGGGCCCCGCCCCCAGCACGACGACGACGTCGCCCTCCACGACGTCCGCGAGCTGCGCGCCGAAGTACCCCGTGGACACGGCGTCGGTCAGCGGCACGGCGTCCCGGTCGGACATCCACTCGGGGATGAGCGTCGGGCCGACGTCCGCGAAGGGCACGCGCACGTACTCGGCCTGGCCGCCGTCGTACCCGCCCGTCGTGTGCGAGTAGCCGTAGATGCCGCCGACGGCCGTCGCGTTGGGGTTCACGTTGTGGCAGTTGGAGTACAGGCCGCGCGCGCAGAAGAAGCAGGTGCCGCAGTACACGTTGAACGGCACGAGCACCCGGTCGCCGACCTGCAGGTTCTCGACCGCGGGCCCGACCTCGTCGACGATCCCGACGAACTCGTGGCCGAACGTGTGGCCGATCCGCGTGTCGGGCATGAGGCCGTGGTACAGGTGCAGGTCGGAGCCGCAGATCGTCGCCAGCGTGACGCGGACGATCGCGTCGCGCGGGTGCTCGATCCGTGGGCGGTCCTTCTCCTCGACCCGGATCTTGTACGGACCGCGGTAGGTCATCGCGCGCATGCGGGTCCCCTCGCCGGCGCCGACCCGGCCCCGGGGGCTGCAGGGCGGCGGCGTCCGCCCACCCTCGCACGCGCGCCCGCCGCCGCAACCGGGCGGGCTCCGGTGGACGGCCCCGTCAGCGCGACGACGGCCACCCGCGTTCTTGCCCGGTCGGCAAGGGCCCGTGACACCGACGGCCGGCGACCGTGATCCTGCTGCCCATGGCGCACCTCCCCCCTGCAGAGCTGGATCCCGCGACGGCGGCCGAGTGGGACGGGCGCTACGCGGAGGCGGAGAAGCTCTGGAGCGGCACGCCCAACGGCGCCCTCGTCGCCGAGGTCGCCGACCTGACGCCGGGCCGCGCCCTGGATGTCGGGTGCGGGGAGGGGGCCGACGCGGTGTGGCTGGCCGGGCGCGGGTGGGACGTGACCGCCCTCGACGTGTCCCGTGTGGCGCTCGACCGCGCCGCGCGGCACGCGGAGCAGGCGGGCGTCGCGGTCACCTGGCTCCACGCCGGGCTCCTCGACGCGCGCTTCCCGTCCGGGGCCTTCGACCTCGTCTCGGCGCAGTACCCCGCGCTGCGGCGCACGTCCCCCGACGACGACGCCGCCGAGCGCGCGCTGCTCGCGGCAGTCGCCCCCGGCGGCATGCTCCTCGTCGTCCACCACGCGGTCGACGACGACGCCGCCCGCACGGCCGGCTTCGACCTGGCCGAGTACGTCCTGCCCGCAGACGTCGCCCGGCTGCTCGGCGACGGCTGGGAGGTCGAGGTCGACGAGCGCCGCCCCCGGGACCTCTCCACGGGAGCCGGCAGCCACCACACCGAGGACGTGGTGCTGCGGGCGCGTCGAGGCGCCACGACACGCCGTGGCTCCGGGGGCCGCAGCGGTACCTCGGCGTAGCGCGGCCCGTCACCTCGCCGAGGACCTCAGGAGGGCGGCGCCTCCGGGGCGGGCGCCACGTCGGCGGCCGGCGCCGTCTCGGGCGTCCCGTCGAGCGCTCGATCGAGCGCTACGTCGAGGGCCGCCTCGACGTGCAGGCGCGTCGTCGGGAAGACCGGGACCGGGCTGTCGGTCGCGCCGACGAGGAGCTCGATCTCCGTGCAGCCCAGGACGACACCCTGCGCACCTGCGGCGACCAGACGGGCGATGACCTCCCGGTAGGCCTGCCGCGACTCCTCGCGGACCACGCCGCGGCACAGCTCGTCGTAGATGACGCGGTGCACCTCGGCGCGGTCCTCGGCATCCGGCACCAGCACGCGCAGGCCGTGCCCCTCGAGCCGGTCCCGGTAGAAGGCCTGCTCCATCGTGAAGGCCGTGCCCAGCAGCCCGACGGTCGCCACGCCCTCACGGCGCACCGCCGCCGCGGTGACGTCCGCGACGTGCAGCAGCGGCACCGGGACCGCGGCCTGCACCTGGTCGGCGACGAGGTGCATCGTGTTCGTGCACAGCAGCAGGAGCTCCGCGCCGCCCGCGACCAGCCCTCGGGCGACGTCCGCGAGCACGTCACCGGCCCGGTCCCACTCCCCCGCGACCTGCAGCGCCTCGATCTCGGCGAAGTCGACGGACGCGAGCAGCAGGCGGGCGGAGTGCAGCCCGCCGCACCGGCCGGTGCCGCCCGTGAGGACGGCACCGGCCGGCGCGTGGGAGCGGGGGTCAGCCCTGCGGCATCGCCCCGGCGGTGGTGCGGTACACCTGCACGACGCTGGGGCGCGGCGTGCGGCTCGACGACCCGTCGTAGGGGAACGTCGAGGTCGGCACGTCGACCGCGGCGCCCTCCGTCTCCCCGGGGTGCTGCACGGCGACGAACACCGAGCCGTCCTCGACGTCGACCCAGGGGCCGCAGGTCTCGGCACCGGTCGGGACGGCGAGGAACTGCTGGACGTGCCCGCGCTCGGGGCCGTCCACGGGCACGTAGTGCAGCGCGTCGTTGAGGCCGATCGAGCCCGGCTGGCCGTCCGTGGAGATCCACAGGCCGCCGGCGGAGTCGAAGGTGACGTTGTCCGGGCAGGAGATCGGCGAGACCTGGTCGGCCGGGTAGCCGGCGAAGTACGTCGACGGGTCCGTGGGGTCGCCGCAGACCAGCGGCAGGGCCCAGGTGAAGGTCGTCGCGCCGGCGTCGTCCCCGGCCTCGGTGATCTCGACGACGTGGCCCCAGCGGTTCTTCGAGCGCGGGTTCGCCACGCCCGGAGCCTGCCGCGAGGAGCTGTTGGTGCAGGCCATGTACACCTTGCCGTTGACGGGGCTGCGCTCCACGTCCTCGGGCCGGTCCATCGGCGTGGCGCCGACCGCCGCCGCGGCGAGGCGCGTGAACACCAGCACCTCCTCGAGGGACATCCCCGGGACCATCGAGCGGCCGCCCTTGGTCAGCGGGATCCACTCGCCGGTGCCGTCGTAGTCGGCCGCCGGGTCGCCCTCGGCCGAGAACCGCGCGACGTACAGGTCCCCCTGCTGCAGCAGGAAGGAGCCGTTGCGCAGGCTGCCGCCGAGCTTGCCCTTCGAGACGAACTTGTAGAGGTGCTGGTTGGCCTGGTCGTCGCCCATGTAGACGACGAGGCGGCGGTCGGCCGCGACGGCGACCGTCGCGCCCTCGTGCTTGAACCGGCCGAGGGCCGTGTGCTTGAGCGGGACCGAGGACGGGTCCGTCGGGTCGATCTCGACGACCCAGCCGAACCGGTTGAACTCGTTCGGCTCCTGCGCCATGTCGAAGCGCGGGTCGACCTTCCACCAGTAGCGGCCGGTGCCCGCCTCGCCGTCGTCTCCGACGAGGCCGTACATCTCGTTGTTGCGCGGGTCGGCGGCGGCCGGGTCCCCCCGGAAGTACTGGTCGACGTTCTCCTCGCCCGACAGGACCGTGCCCCACGGGGTGTGGCCGCCGGCGCAGTTGTTCAGCGTGCCGATGACGGACGTGCCACGCGGGTTGGTGCTCGTGCGCACGAGCTCGTGGCCGACGACCGGACCGGTGAGACGGAACCGCGTGCTCAGCGCGCTGAACCTGCGGCCGAACGGGGACGCGACGGGGTACCAGCGCGGGTCGTCGCCACGGCGCTCCACCTGCACCACGGACATGCCGTGCGCGGCGATGGAGGTCCGCAGCTGCTCGACCGTGAGCGACTCCTCGTCAACGAAGCCGGGGACCATGAGGTTCTCGTTCGTGTACTCGTGGTTGGCCACGAGCAGGGCCGTGCCGTCGCCCTGCGGGAGGATCGCCAGGTAGTCGTTGTTGTAGCCGAACTGCTGCTCCTGGGCCTCGGCGCTCTGGTCGTCGAGGTCGAACGCCGGCGCGCCGGCGACCACGGGGTCGCCCCAGCGGATGATCGGGTGCCAGTCGAAGCCGTCGGGCACGGTGAAGGCGTCGACGGTCCGCTCGACCGGCGCCACGGGCGCGAAGCCGAAGGTGTCCGACACCTGCGCCCACGCGGCGGTGCGCGCCGCAGCGGCCGCCCGCTCGGGGCGCAGCACCGCCGAGCCCACCGAGGCCACGGCCGCCACGAGCCCCATGCCCGCGAGCACGGCACGGCGGGACAGCGCCGTCTCCGCCACCGCCTGGAAGTGCGGCGCGGTCGAGGTGCTCGAGACGTCACGCAGGCAGGCGTCACCGCACTTGTAGTGGCAGGTCGCCGCGGACCGGCTGCCCATGGTGTGGCCGGTCATCGGCAGCATCCGGCGCAGTCCGGGTGAGGTCAGCGTCATCGTCGCTCCAGGTCGGGTGGGGGTTCCGGGTGACGCCGCCACGCTAGGAATGCCGTGGGACCGCCGGGTGACCGTGATGACACCTGCGGGTGAACGTGCCGTGGCGGCCGGGAGACGAGGTCAGCCCAGCGGCACCACCTCGACCTCGTGCGGCAGCTCGTCGAGGACCTCGAGCGCATGGGCGCGCGCCTCGCGCACCGCGCTCCCGAGGTCCGTCGCCTCGCCCCGCACCTCGAACACCACCGCGCGCGGGACGTCGAACGCCGGCGGGGCGTCGTCACGCAGCGCGCCGAGCGCGTCACGCATCCCGTCGCGGGTGTCGGAGTCGGGCACGTCGGGGACCGTCACGTGGGCCAGGTAGTCGGGCATGCCGCGCATCCTGCCCGCCGGGTCCGACACGCCATCCGTCCGGGGGGCGCGGAGCGGCGACGGAATGCCACCCGCCCGCCCCCGCGTTCGGCACGGTGTGAAGAGCATCGGGTTCCTCTCCTTCGGCCACTGGACGCCGTCCCCGTCCTCGCAGACCCGGTCGGCCGCCGACGTGCTGCTGCAGTCCATCGAGCTCGCCGAGGCAGCGGAGGAGCTGGGCGCCGACGGCGCGTACTTCCGCGTCCACCACTTCGCGCGCCAGCTCGCCTCGCCCTTCCCGCTGCTCGCGGCCGCCGGCGCGCGGACGAGCCGGATCGAGCTCGGCACCGGCGTCATCGACATGCGGTACGAGAACCCGCTGTACATGGCGGAGGACGCCGGTGCGGCGGACCTCATCGCGGGCGGGCGGCTGCAGCTCGGCGTGAGCCGGGGGTCGCCCGAGCAGGTCGTCGACGGCTTCCGCTACTTCGGCTACGCGCCACGCGAGGGGCAGACCTCCGCCGACATGGCCCGCGAGCGCACCGAGGTCCTGCTGCGGGTGCTCGAGGGCGAGGGCTTCGCGCAGCCGGCCCCGCGGCCGATGTTCCCCAACCCGCCCGGGCTCCTGCGGCTCGAGCCCTACGCGGAGGGGCTGCGCGAGCGGATCTGGTGGGGCGCCGGCTCCGACGCCACCGCGGTGTGGGCGGCGCAGCAGGGCATGAACCTCATGAGCTCGACGCTCAAGGACGCCGAGTCGGACGAGCCGTTCCACGTCCAGCAGGCACACCAGATCGAGGCGTTCCGCAAGGCCTGGGCCGAGGCGGGCCACGAGCGCACCCCGCGGGTGTCCGTCAGCCGCAGCATCGTGGCGATCACCGACGACCGGGACCGCGCCCTCTTCGGGCGCGGCGGTCAGGACCGCGACCAGGTCGGGTACATCGACGGGCCGAACCCGGCGATCTTCGGTCGCAGCTACGCCGCCGAGCCGGACGTGCTCGCGCGGGAGCTGGCGGAGGACGAGGCGGTCGCCGCGGCGGACACCCTCCTCGTCACCGTGCCCAACCAGCTCGGCGTGGAGTACAACGCCCACCTGCTGGAGAGCCTGCTCGTGCACGTGGCGCCGGCCCTGGGCTGGCGCTGAGCAGGGCCCGGCCGACGGCCGGGCGCGGCTGCTACCCCGCGGATCTCCCGGCGGCCGGGTGAGGCGTGCGCTCGTGCAGCGGCCCGACGAGGTGCGTCCCGGTGCCGGTGGCGTAGGGGCCGTACACCACCCCGACGAACCCCCCGGCGTGCGAAGGGGACAGGTGCCGCACGTCGAGCGCGGCGACGGGCACGAGGGTGGCACCGGCGCCGGCGGGCCCGTCCCCCTCGGTCCCGGCCCCCCGCCCGCCCGGCGACCAGGCGACCTCCGCCCGCGCGCCCTCGAGCGCGACCACGACCGTGCCGCCGCCGCCGACCGCCACCCCCGCCACGACGTCCGCCACCGCCTCCGGCACGCCGTCCCGGCACGAGGTCACCACCAGCCGCCCGTCGCGCACCCCCGCCGTCACCCACTGCCGCGACGAGAGCCGCAGCGCGAGCCCGACCTCGTCGTCCGCCGGGACGCCCGCGTCGCGCTCCGGCAGCCCGAGCGTGAGCCGCGCCCACGGCGAGGTGAGCCGGCGTCCGACGAACGCCGGCAGGGCCGCCTCGAGCCCCGCGCCCGCGCGCAGCCGCACGGTGCCGCCGCGGTGCCCTCCCCCGAGGTCGGCGACGGCGCCCGGCAGCCGCCGGACCGCCACCCATGCCTCGTCCTGCCCGTCCTCCTGCCCGTCGTCCTGCCGCCGCACGCCCCCCGGTCCGCCGGGCTCGGGCACGAGCGTCCCGACGCCGGGCGCGAGCACCGGCCACCCGTCGTGCCACGTCACGGGTACGAGGAACGTCTCGCGCCCGAGGAGGTCAGCGCCGCCCACGAGGCGCGAGGCCAGCACGAGGGCCCACCAGGACCCGTCGGGGGCCTCGACGAGGTCGGCGTGCCCGACGTTCACCACCGCGGCACCCGGCCCCAACGCCCGGTGCGTGAGCACCGGGTTGTCGGGGCACGCCTCGTAGGGTCCGAGCGGCGAGGACGCCCGCGCCGCGACGACGGCGTGGTGCCGCTCGGTGCCGCCCTCCGCCGCCAGCAGCACGACGTGCTCCCCGTGCCGGTACAGGTGGGGCCCCTCCGTCCAGGTGGCGCCGACCGCGGCGCCGCGCCAGACGACGTGCTCCGGCCCGTGCAGCCGCAGGGTCGCCGGGTCCACCTCGCGCACCCAGACCTCGCCCTGGTCCGGCCAGGCGGGCCTGCGGGCGCCGCGGGCGCCGTGCGCCCAGACCCGGCCGTCGTCGTCGAGCAGCAGCGAGGGGTCGACGCCGTCGACACCCTCCCACCACACGGGGGGCGTCCACGGCCCGGCCGGGTCGACCGCCGTGGTCACGAAGGTGCCGCTGCCGCCGTCCGGCCCGCCCAGGTGCGTGCACACGACGAGGAACCGCGCGCCGTCGTGGCGGATCGTCGGCGCGTACAGCCCGCCCGAGTCCCCCACCCCGTCGTAGGACAGGGCGCCGGTGAGCACGTGCCCCACGGGCTCCCAGTGCACCAGGTCCCGCGAGCGGTGCACCGGCAACCCCGGCACGAGCTCGAAGGTGGAGGTCACGACGTAGAACCAGGTGCCGTCCGGACCGTCGACCCGGCACACGGACGGGTCCGGGTGCATCCCGGGCAGCACGGGGTTCGTCGCCGACCGCCAGGCCTCGGGGTCGGCGACGACCCCCGCGCCGCCGACCGCCGTCGCGCCGCTGACGGCCGCGCCCTCCGGAGCCGCCGTCACGCGTCGGGCAGCGTGAGGACGACCTCGTCCGGCCCGTCGACGGAGACGGTCGCCCCGTCGGCCTCGACGTGCCAGGCACCCGGCGCGTCGTCGGACCGCACGACGACGCGGCCCCCGGTGCGGCGCACGTGGAACCGCGCGGGCGCCCCCGTCCCGCCGGGCACCGCCGTGACGGCGTCGTACCCGTCGGGCAGGGCGAACAGGCGCAGCGTGACGCCCTCGGCCCACGCGTACTCCGGCGTGTCCTCCACGGCGCCGAGCGGCAGGACGGTCCCCGGCCGCACGTACAGCGGCAGCGAGTCGAACCCGTGCCGCTCGTGCCGCCACGACCCGCCCGGCACGCGCTCCCCCGAGAGCAGGTGCGTCCACGGGCCGACCTCGCCCGCGGCCGGCCCCGGCAGGTACACGTCGACGTCGCCGGACGCCGAGAACACGGGGGCGACGACGAGCGAGCCGCCCAGCACGTACTGCGTCCCCAGCCCCGCCACCGCCCGGTCGCGGGGGAACTCCAGCGCCATCGCGCGCATGACCGGCACGCCCGTGGTCGTCGCCTCCTCCGCGGCGCCGCCGAGGTAGGGCAGCAGGCGCAGCTTGAGCCGTGTGAAGGCCCGCGTCACGTCGACGGCCTCGTCGTCGAACGCCCACGGGACGCGGTACGAGCTGGACCCGTGCAGCCGCGAGTGCGACGACAGCAGCCCGAAGGCGACCCACCGCTTGAACACCGCCGCGTCGGGCGTGCCCTCGAACCCGCCGATGTCGTGCGACCAGAACCCGAAGCCGCTCATCCCGAGCGAGAGCCCGCCGCGCAGCGACTCCGCCATGGCGACGAAGGTCGACTCGCAGTCCCCACCCCAGTGCACGGGCAGCCGCTGCGACCCGGCCGTGGCGGAGCGGGCGAACAGCACCGCCTCGCCCTCGCCGCGCTCGCGCCGCAGCAGGTCGAAGACCGCCTCGTTGTAGAGCAGCGCGTAGTGGTTGTGCATGGCCTGCGGGTCGCTGCCGTCGTGCCAGACGACGTCGGTGGGGATCCGCTCGCCGAAGTCCGTCTTGAAGCAGTCGACGCCGTCCGCCAGCAGGTCCCGCAGGTAGCCCTGGTACCAGGCCACCGCCTCCGGCTTCGTGAAGTCGACCAGGGCCATGCCGGCCTGCCACATGTCCCACTGCCAGACGGACCCGTCGGGCCGCAGCACGAGGTGCCCGAGCCGGCGCCCCTCCTCGAACAGCCGCGAGCGCTGGGCGACGTACGGGTTGATCCACACGCAGATCCGCAGGCCCTTGGCCTTGAGGCGCGCGAGCATCCCGGCCGGGTCCGGGAACATCGCCGGGTCCCACACGAAGTCGGTCCAGTGGAACTGCCGCATCCAGAAGCAGTCGAAGTGGAAGACCGACAGCGGCAGGTCCCGCTCGGCCATGCCGTCGACGAAGGACGTCACCGTCGCCTCGTCGTAGCTCGTCGTGAAGGACGTCGACAGCCACAGGCCGTAGCTCCACGCGGGCAGCCGCGCGGGCCGACCGGTCAGCGCGGTGTAGCGCTCGAGGATCTCCTTCGGCGTCGCGCCGTGCACGACGTAGTACTGCAGCTCCTCGCCCGGCACGCTGACCTGCGCGCGGGAGACGACCTCCGTGCCGATCTCGTAGGAGACGCGGGTCTGGTGGGCGACGAACAGCCCGTAGCCGGCGTCGGAGAGGTAGAAGGGGACGTTCTTGTAGGCCTGCTCGGAGGCCGTGCCGCCGTCCTCGTTCCACACGTCGACGCTCTGGCCGTTCTTGGCGAAGGTGCCGAAGCGCTCCCCCAGGCCGTAGATCGTCTCGGCGACGCCCATGGTCAGCTGCTCGCGGACGAACCGGCCCTCCGGCGTGGTGAGCACGCCGACGCTGCGGTCGGTGGAGGACGTCAGGAGCCGGCCGTGCTCGTCGAGGAACTCCACGCCCCACGGCCCGTCGGTGGCGACGCGGGCCGTCAGGCGCCCGGCGGTCAGCGTCGCCGGGCCCTTGCCGAGGGCCTCCGGCAGCTCGATCCCGACCGTCTGCGGCTCGGTGGCCAGGGCGACCCGCGGCTCCCGGTCCACCCCGCCGAGGTGGTGGGAGATCCGCACGCCGACGACGTCGGGCATGGGCGAGGAGAACCGCACCGTGATCGACGGGCGGTTGAGCGTGTCGCCGCGGGTGCCGATCCGCGCCGTGGGCGCGTGCACGACGAGGTCGTCGCCGTCGCGGAGCACCTCGTCGACGTCCAGGGGGCGCAGCAGCTCGACCCCCGGCCGCAGCTGCCAGTAGCCGTCGGTGAACTTCATCGTGCCTCCATCAGGACGAGGACGTCGTGCTCCGCCAGGACGGTCGGGGCGTCGTCGGGGGTGGTCGGGAGCCGCCGCGCGGAGAGCAGGTCCACGAGCGGGGTGCCGGGGGGCAGGTCGAGGGCGGCGGCCAGGCCGGCGCCGGGCAGGGGCACCGGCGCACCGGTGTGGTTGAGGGCGACGAGCACGTCGCCACGACGGGCGACCTCGAGACCGGCCGGGACGCCGGGCAGGGGGTCGGCGACCCCCGCGTCCGCGAGGACCGCGGTGAGCACGCGGCGCAGGTCGCCCTCGCCGAGGACGGCGCCGACGTACCAGGCGGTGCCGTCGCCGGTCGCGGGGGTGCCGGCGTGCCGGCCGACCGCCAGTGCGCCGGCCAGGTGCTCGAGACCCGGCCCGCCGTCGAGGACGAGGACGGGGTTGGCGCCCTCCGCCCGGGCGTGCTCGACGAAGGTGTGCACGCGGGCGGCGCCGGCGATGGCGTCCGTCCACCGCGCGGGCAGCCCCTCGTCAGGCAGCGGCACCCACTCCTCCGACGAGGCGCCGAGCACGTCGCGCAGCAGCACGGGCGCCCGCCCGACGTGCAGGTGGCCGTGCTCGTCGGCGACCCCGCTGAAGGGCCCCACCGCGAGCACGCCGCCGCCGCGGACGTACGCGTCGAGCGCCTCCGCGGGCCCCGGCGCCAGCACGTGCAGCGAGGGGGCCAGCACCGCGCGGTAGCCCGTGAGGTCCGCGCCGGGCGGCACGACGTCCACCGTCACGCGCGCGTCCCACAGCACCCGGTGCCAGGCGCGCAGCGTCGCGAGCGGGTCGAGGCGGTCCGTCGGCAGGGCCTGCGCGGTGCCCGCCCACCAGGACGGCCAGTCCCACAGCAGCGCGACGGGCGCGTCCGTCCGCGTCCCGACCACGGGACCGAGCCGGGCCAGGTCGGCGCCGAGCCGCCGGGCCCCCGCGTGCACGGCGGTGTCCGGCCCGGCCACGGGCAGCAGCGCGGAGTGGAACCGCTCGGGTCCCGACCGGGCCTGCCGCCACTGGAAGAACAGCACCCCGTCGGCGCCGTGCGCCACCGCCTGCAGCGACCCGAGCCGGCTGCGGGCCGGGGACCTCGTGAGGTTGTGCGGGCGCCAGCTCACCGCCGAGACGGCCGACTCCATGAGCAGCCACGGGTCCCCGCCGGCCAGGGACCGGACGAGGTGCTGCGTGAGCGCCGCGTCGGCCGGCGCGCGGGGGTCGGCCGGGTCGGGGTAGGCGTCGTCGGACACGACGTCGACGTCGTCGGCCCAGGTGGCGTAGTCCGCCCCCGGGAAGAAGCCCATGAGGTTCGTCGTGACGGGCCGGTGGGCGTCGTGCTCGCGGATGACGGCCGTCTGCAGGCGCAGCAGGTCGCGCAGCTCGTCGGAGGTGAAGCGGCGGAAGTCGAGCTCCTGGCTGGGGTTGCGGTGGTACGGCGCGGCGCGCGGCGGCAGCACCTCGTCGAAGGAGGTGTAGCCCTGGGACCACACGCTCGTCGCCCACGCCGCGTTCAGCGCGTCGACGGACCCGTACCGGTCCGCCAGCCAGCGGCGGAAGGCGACGGCGGCGACGTCGGAGTGGTCGACCTGCCCCAGCTCGTTGCCGACGTGCCACATCGCGACGGCGGGGTGGCCGGCGCACCGCTCGACGACGGCCCGCGTCACCGCGAGCGCGTGCTCCCGGTAGACCGGCGAGGAGGGGGCGAACTGGTTGCGGGACCCGTACGTCAGCCGCACGCCCTCGGCCGTGACCGGCAGCGTCTCGGGCCAGCGGTGCCCGAGCCACGGCGGCGGCGAGGCCGTCGGGGTGGCCAGGTCCGCGCGGATGCCGGCACCGTGCAGGAGGTCGAGGACCTCCACGAGCCAGTCCAGGTCGTACTCGCCCGGCCGGGGCTCGAGGCGCGACCAGGAGAACACCCCCACCGTGACCAGGGTGACGCCGGCGCGGCGCATGAGCGCGACGTCCTCGTCCCACGTGGCCCGGTCCCACTGCTCGGGGTTCCAGTCCCCGCCGAAGAGCGGCGCCGACGCCCCGAGCAGGACCGCGGGGCCGCCGCGCTGCCGGCTCACCCCTTGACCGCGCCGAAGATGACGCCCTTGGTGAAGTGGCGCTGGATGAGCGGGTAGACCAGGAGGATCGGCACGATCGCCAGCACCATGATGGCCATCTTCACCGGCAGGCCCGTCACGGCGCCCGTGGCGACGTCGACCTGGCCGGTGCCGCTGCCGGGCAGCGTGACGCCCTGCAGGACGTAGGAGCGCAGGACGAGCTGCAGGGGCCACTTCACGTTGTCGTTGATGTAGAGCATCGCGTTGAAGAACGCGTTGAAGTACCCCACGCCGTAGAACAGGGCGACGACGGCGGTCACGGCCCGGGACATCGGCATGACGATCCGGCCGAGGATGCGCCAGTCGCCGGCGCCGTCGATGCGGGCGGCCTCCGTGATGGCGGGGTCGATGCTCATGAAGAACGACCGCAGGATGAGCACGTTGAAGGCCGACACGGCCCCGGGGAGGATCAGCGACCAGTACGAGTTGATGAGGCCCAGCTCGCTGACGAGCAGGTACGTCGGGATCATCCCCGCGCCGAAGAACATCGTGATGAGGAAGACGAACAGGATCGGCCGGTGCAGCACCGAGCCGGGGCGCGAGAGGCCGTAGGCGGCGAGCACCGACACCGTCGTCGAGAGCACGGTGCCGACGGTGGTGACGCCGATGCTCACCAGGGCCGCCCGCGTGACGATGCCGCCGGAGAGGATCTGCTGGTAGGCGGCCAGGGTGAGCTGCCCGGGGACCGTCACCATGCCGCCGGAGCGGTTGACGTCGGCCGTCGTCGAGAGCGACGTCAGCACCACCGTGTAGAGCGGGAAGAGCACGGCCAGCACGACGCCCGCCAGCACGGCGCCCTTGAGGCCCTGACCGAGGACCGTCGGGCGGCCCTCCCAGGCGTTGCGGTGGCGGGACCGCCGGGGGCGGCGCCGCGGCGCCGGGCGGGGGTCGGGGACGGGGGTGGCGGCGGCGCCCGGCAGCCCCAGGGGGGCTCGGGTCGCGTCCTGCTGGATGCTCATGACTTCCGGTACACCCCGTCCTCGCCGAAGACGTGCGCGAGCTTGTTGGCCCCGAGCACGAGAAGGAGGGACACGACGCCCTTCACCAGGCCGGCGGCCGCGGCGAACGCCCAGTCGCCGTTGATGACGCCCTGGTAGTAGACGAACGTGTCGATGACCTCCGAGACGCCGGGGCCGACGGCACCGCGCTGGAGGATGAGCTGCTCGAACCCGACGGTGAGGGCGTCGCCCAGGCGCAGGATGAGCAGCAGGATGATCGTGGGCCGGATGGCCGGCAGCGTGACGTGCCAGATGCGCCGCCACGGGCCGGCGCCGTCCATCGCCGCCGCCTCGTACTGCTCGGGGTTCACCGTCGACAGCGCCGCGAGGAAGATGATGATCCCCCAGCCGGCGTCCTTCCAGACCGCCTGCGCGGTGATGAGGACGAGGAACGCGTCGGGGCTCGTCATGAGGTCGAACCCGGTGAAGCCCCGGTCCGCCAGCACCCGGTTGAGCAGGCCGGCGCCGCCGAGGATCTGCTGGAAGATCGTCACGACCAGCACCCACGAGAAGAAGTGCGGCAGGTAGACGACGGACTGGATCGTCGTGCGCAGGGCGGGCGTGACCACGCTGTTGAGCAGGAGCGCCAGCACGATCGGCACCGGGAAGTAGAAGACGAGCTGGAAGGCCGTGATGGCCAGGGTGTTGCCCACGGCCTCGAGGAAGGCGGGGTTCGTCATGACCCGCTCGAAGTTGGCCCAGCCGACGAAGGGGCTGCTGCCGATCCCCACGTACGGCGAGTAGTCCTGCCAGGCGATGACGTTGCCGAGCATCGGGACGTAGGCGAAGACCGCCAGCAGCAGCACCGCCGGCAGGGTCATGAGCAGCAGCGCGCGGTCCCGGCGCAGGCGGGCCCGCAGCGACACGCGGTTGACCGGGACGCCCTCGGGCAGGGCTGCCGTGGCCCCGCCGCGCCGGCGGACCTGCCGGCCGCCGGCGAGCGGTGCCCGCCGGAGCCCCCGGCCCGACGGCGAGGCCGTCGGGCCGGGGACGGGGGACGTGGACGTGGCGGTCACGACTCGTCGGTCCCGGAGTCGGTGCCGGAGTCGGTGCCGGAGTCGGTGCCGGAGTCGGTGCCTGCGTCGGTGCCGGAGTCGGTGCCTGCGTCGGTGCCGGAGGCGCCGCCCTCCTGCTGGGCGTCGTAGATCTCCTGGTAGAACGCCCGCAGCTCCTCGCCGCCCGACGAGCGCCACGTCTCGACGGCGGCGTCCAGGTCGGACAGGTCGGCGCGGCCGCGGGCGATGCTCTTCTCGAGGTCGACGAAGGGCGTGTCGAGCGAGGCGAACTGCGCGGGCTCGGTGATGTTCATGCCGTAGAACGGCGGCTCGACGACGTACGCCGCGTTGGTGGCCGTCCACTCGCTGAACGCCTCGACGTAGTCGGGCAGCGAGACCTTGGCGTTCACCACCGGCGGGTCGACGAGGAAGATGTAGGAGGGCTGCACCTCGGTCTGGGCCTGCGCGGTCGGCACGGGCAGGCCGGCCTCGTCGAGCGTGTAGTGCGTGCCCTCCACCCCGTAGTTGATGAGCTGGTACTCGGCGGTGCCGAACGGCGAGGCGAGGAAGTTGGCCGCCCCGAGCAGCTCGGTGATCGTCGCGTCGTCGGCCTTCTTCAGGTAGGAGCACATCGCGGCGCCGCGGGACTTGTAGACCGTCGGCGTGCCGCCGTCCGCGGCGATGACCGGGAACGGGCGCATGTCGAAGGAGGGGTCGACGGCGCGGTTGCGGGTCAGCGCCTCGTGCCACCAGCCGACGCCGCCGGAGTTGACGAGGACCTGGCCGCTCTCGAACCGCTGCGCGGCGTCGCCCTGGTTGTCCGCCACGGCGTCGGGGTGCACGGCGCCGGACGCGTAGAGCTCGGCCATCCACTCCAGGGCGGCGCGGTACTGCGGCGTCTCCACCCGGTGCACGAGCGTCCCGTCGTCGCCGACGACCCACTCCGGCGGGACGCCGAACATCACGGTGGCCGTGGTCCACAGGTCGTTGGTGCCCCAGTGGCCGTCCTTCGTGTTCTCCTCGACGAAGTCGATCATCTCGTCGGCCGTCGTCGGCATCTGCGCGTCCGGCAGCAGGTCGGAGCGGTAGAACGCGTAGTCCGTGACGCCGAGCTCCTGCGGGAACGGCAGGCCGTAGAGCCGGCCGTTCCAGGCGCAGGCCTGCCAGGCCTCCGTGGGGATGTTGGCGAGGTACGGGTAGTCCTCGACGGCGTCCCCCGCGAGGTACGGCGCGAGGTCCTGGAAGATCGTCTCCACCGCCTGGCCGAACCGCGGCGGCACGTTCCAGCTCGGGATGGTCACCCAGTCGGCCAGGTCGTCGGGCGAGGCGAGGACGGCCGCCAGCTTGTCGCCGTAGGTGTTGCCGTCGCTGATCTGGAACGTGATGTCCGTGCCCATGGCCGCGTTGACCGCGTCGAAGTACGCGTTGCCCTCCGTGGGCGGGATGGTCCCCCACAGCGGCGTCATGGCCGTGTAGCTGCCGCCCGCACCCGGCGGCTCGTCGAAGGCCTGGACCAGCGGGTCCGGGACGGACAGGAAGCCCGGCGTGGAGCCGTCGACGCCCGGGAAGTCCGGCTCGACGAGGTCGATCGCCGTGTAGGTCGGCAGCTGGTCGCCGGCCACGAGGCCCGCGCTGCTGGCGTCCTGCGCGGCGGGGGCCGGGCCGCCGCCCCCGCACGCGGCCAGCGCCGCCGTGGCGCCCGCCGCGAGGAGGGCCGTCGCCGTGCGCCGGCGCCGCACGCGGCCCCGGAGGTGCTGGGTGGTCCCGGACGTCGTCATCGCGCGTCTCCCTCGGTCGAGGGGGCCTCGGTGCCCCCGTCCCGCCCCGGCCAGCCGCGCCCTCCTCGCAGCACCCGCTGCGTCCCCCCCACCCGCCCACGACTCCACCACCGGGTCCGTCACCGGCTCCGCCACCGCCGAGGCGCGCCCCACGGACGCCGCCGGCGCCCTGGCCGCGATGACCCTCGCCGAGAAGGTGACGTTCCTCCACCAGCACGCGCCCGCCGTCCCCCGGCTCGGGCTCGCCGCGTTCCGCACCGGCACCGAGGCCTTGCACGGCGTGTCCTGGCTCGGCACCGCGACGGTGTTCCCGCAGCCGGTCGGGCTGGCCGCCACGTGGGACCCGGACCTGCTCGAGCGGGTCGGCGCCGCCGTGGCCACGGAGGTCCGCGCCAAGCGCGCGCAGGACCCGACGGTGAGCCTCAACGTGTGGGCGCCGGTGGTCAACACGCTGCGGCACCCGCTGTGGGGGCGCGGCGAGGAGGGGTACTCCGAGGACGCGGACCTCACCGCCGTGCTGGCCACCGGGTACTGCCGGGGGCTGCGCGGCACCGACCCGACGGTCTGGGCCACGGTGCCGACGCTCAAGCACTACCTCGCCTACAGCAACGAGACCGACCGCGCGGTGACGAGCTCGCACCTGCCGCCGCAGGCCCTGCGCGAGCACGAGCTGCCGTCCTTCACCGGCCCGCTGGCCGCCGGGGTCGTCGGCGCCGTCATGCCCTCGTACAACCTCGTCAACGGCCGGCCGAACCACGTCGCGCGCGAGCTGCTCGACGAGCTGCGCACGTGGGCGCCGCACGAGGTCGCGGTGGTCTCCGACGCGCAGGCGCCGTCGAACCTCGTCGACGGCGAGCGGTACCACGACGACCACGTCACCTCGCACGCCGCCGCCCTGCGCGCCGGCGTCGACTCCTTCACCGACAACAGCGCGGACAGCGCGCCGACGGTCGAGCGGATCACGGCGGCGCTGGCGGCCGGGCTCGTCACCGAGGCCGACGTCGACCGCGCCGTGCTCCGCGTCCTGCTCCTGCGGGAGCGGACCGGCGAGCTGGCGGGCGCCGACCCGTACGGCGTCGGCGCGGACGCGATCGACACGCCCGAGCACCGGGTGCTCGCCCGGGAGGCGGCGGGGCGGGGGGTCGTCGTGCTCGCCGACGACGGCGGTGTGCTGCCGCTGCGCGCCCCGGCCGTCGTCGCGGTCGTCGGGCCGTTCGCGGACCACGTCGTCCACGACTGGTACTCGGGCACGCCGCCGTACCTGTCGACGGTCGCGGGCGCGCTGGCCGAGCGGTACCCCGACGCCGACGTGCGGATCGCGGACGGGGCCGACCGCGTCGCCCTGCGCTCGCTGGTGCACGACCGCTACCTCGCGCTCGACCCGCGCGACACAGCCCTCGTCGCCTCCGCCGTGGCGCCCGACGAGGCCACGTGGCTGGACGTCACCGACTGGGGCGACGACGTCGTCACGCTGCGCAGCGCCGCCTCGGGCCGGCTGGTCTCCGGGGCCTCGTGGACCCTGCGGGCGGACGCGGACCGGGTCGGCGGGTGGGTGGCGCAGGAGACGTTCCGGGTGCGCACCCACGACGACGGCACGGTCTCGCTGCAGCACGTGGGCAGCGGGCGGTGGCTGCGCGTCCAGCACGGGTCGGGGCTGCTCGTCGCCGAGGCGTCGGAGCGGACCGCCGAGCGGTTCGCGCGGCACGTGGTGCGCGCGGGCACGGCGCACGTCGCCGAGGTCTGCGCGGGCGCCGACGTCGTCGTCGTCGCGGTCGGCAACGACCCGCACGTGGCCGGCCGGGAGACGGAGGACCGGCCCGGCCTGGAGCTGCCGCCGGCGTCGCGCGAGCTGTGGCGGACGGCGAGGGCGCACGCCCGCGCGGCCGTGCTGGCCGTCGTGTCGAGCTACCCGTACGCGGTGGGCGACGAGGCCGCCGCCGCCGACGCGGTCGTCTGGACCTGCCACGCCGGGCAGGAGCTGGGCCACGGGCTCGTCGACGTGCTGTCCGGGGACCGCGAGCCCACCGGGCGCCTGGCGCAGACCTGGTGGCGGCGGGCGGAGGACGCCGGCGACCTGCTCGACCACGACGTCGTCGGGAACGGGCAGACCTACCGGTGGGGGGCCGCCGAGCCGCTGTACGCCTTCGGGCACGGGCTGTCGTACACCCGGGTCGAGCACGTCGGGCTGACGTTGTCGGCGCCGACGGTCGAGGCCCCCGAGCCCACCACCGTGCACACCCCTGCCGCCCGGCCGGAAACCCCGCGGCCGGAGGCGGCGGTCGTCGCCTCGGTGACGCTGCACAACGCCGGCGGGCGTCCCGTCGACGAGCTCGTCGCCGTCCACGTGCAGGCGCCCGCGCTGCCCGTGCCCGCCCCCCTCCGGCGCCTCGCCGCGTGGACGCGGGTGGCGCTCGCGCCGGGCGAGACGCGGACGGTCGACCTCGGGGTGCCGCTCGGCACGCTGGCGGTGTGGGACGTGGGCGCGACGCCGGCCCCGGGCAGCCCGGTCGTCGGCACGCCGGGTGCGTTCCGCGTGCAGCCGGGCACCTACCGCCTGACCGTCGGCCGGTCCGCGCACGACGACGCGGCGAACGCGGACCTCGTCGTCACCGGGCCGCCGGCCCCCGTCCGCAGGCCGGACGTGCTGGAGGCGCACGCCTTCCACGCGTACGCCGGCGCCGTCACGTCCGACCGCAGCCGGGCGGCAGGGTCGTGCGTCGAGGTGCTGCCCTCCGCCCACCGGGGGTGGGTCCGCCACGACCGGCTCGACCTGGCGGGGGCCCGCGCGCTGCGGCTGGAGGTCGCACCGCGGGCGCTGCCGGGCTGGTCCGCGCCGACGGTGGCCCTCGCCCTCCGGCCCACGGGGACCGGTGCGTGGCGGCCGCTCGGCCCCCCGGTGGCGGTACCGGAGGCCGGGGACGGCGCCACCCCCGCCGACCGGCGCGAGGCGGCGTACGCGTGGCGGTGGGTCGAGGTCCCGGTGCCCGACGAGGCACTGCCGGCCGGTCCGGTCGACCTGAGGCTCGAGCTCGTGGGCGCCGCCCGCGTCGCGCGCGTCGAGGTGGTGCGCTGACCGCACCCGCGAGATGCTGGGGCGCCGTCGGCCGAGCACCCGGTCCGACGCGCGGCGCGAGGAGCCACGATGGCGGAGCAGGACGACCTGGTCCGCGTGCTCGACGAGTTCAGCACGGCCGTCGTCGACGACCTCGACACCCGGCAGGTGCTCGAGCGCCTCGCCGACGCCGCGCGCGTGCTCGTCGGGGTCGACGCCGCAGGTGTGATGGTGCCCGGCGCCGACGGGCTGGTCCGGCTCGTCTTCGCCCATGCGGGCGACGCGGACGCGCTCGCGCGGCTGCAGGAGGAGCTCCAGGAGGGGCCGTGCCTCGAGGCCGAGCTGACCCGCCGCACGGTCGACGTCGCGCACCTGACGACGCAGGGCCGGTGGCCGCGGTGGCAGCACCGGGCGGAGCAGCTCGGCGTGCAGGCGGTCACCAGCGTGCCGCTGCTCGGCCGCGGCCGGTGCTGGGGCGTGCTGGACCTGTACCGGCACGAGGCCCGGGCCCTGACGGAGCCCGAGCTGCTGCGGGTCACCCGGCTCGCGCGTCTGGCGACCTCGTACCTCGTCGTCGCCGCGGACCGGGACGACGCCCGGCGCGCGCGCGAGGAGCTGGCGCACCGGGCCATGCACGACCCGCTGACGGACCTGCCGCTGCGGTGGGTGCTCGAGGAGCGGCTCGCCGCAGCGCTGGCGCGGGCCGAGCGCACCCGGGCGACGGTCGCCGTGCTCTTCCTCGACGTGGACGACCTCAAGCCGGTGAACGACACGTGGGGGCACGCCGCGGGTGACGAGCTCCTGCGGGCCGTCGCCGCACGGGTTTCCGCGCTGCTGCGCACCACGGACACGGTGGCCCGCGTCGGCGGCGACGAGTTCGTCGTCCTGCTCGAGGACGTCGACGGGGTCGCGGGCGCCGCGGAGGCGGCACGGCGGATCAGCACGCGGCTGGGCGAGCCCGTGCAGGTCGCCGGACGCCGGCTCGACCCGAGCGTCAGCACCGGGGTCGCGCTGTCCGTCGCCGGGGCGACGCCCGCCAAGGTGCTGCTCGCGCGGGCCGACTCCGCCATGTACGCCGCCAAGCGTGGCGGCCGCGGCCTCGTCGAGGTCGACGACTCCGCCGCCCCGGCCGCGACGCCGCCCTCGGGCCTGGCGGTCGCGACCGCCCCGGCGGCCGTCGGGCCCACCGCTGCCGCCTCCCCGACCACGTCGGCACCGACCGCGTCGGCACCGCCCGACCCGGTGGTCGTCTCCGCCGCCGACCTGCGGGCCGCCCTGACCGACGGCCGGCTGGAGCTGCACTACCAGCCCGTCCTCGTGCTCGCCCCGGACAGTCGATCGGACGGAGTGACCGACGGCGTGGCCGGACGACGCGGCGGCGCGTGGTCGACGGGCGACGGCGAGGCGGCGGTCTGGGCCGTGGAGGCCCTCCTGCGCTGGCACCACCCGAGCGCCGGGCTGCTGGCGGCGGCACGGTTCGTCGACCTCGCCGAGCAGCACGGGCTCCTCGTCGGGATCGGGCGGTGGGTGCTCGACGAGGCGTGCCGCCAGCTCGCCGCCTGGGACGCCGAGCTCGGTCCCGGGACCGTGCCGCGGGTGTTCGTCAACGCCTCCGCCGGCGAACTGGCGGACCCCGGCCTCCTCGAGGCGGTCGCCGGCGCCCTCGGCCGCCGGGACCTCGACCCCGCGCGGCTCACCGTGGAGGTCACCGAGTCGGGCCTGCTCCAGGAGCACGCGCGCGCGACCCTGCGGGGGCTCGAGGCGCTCGGGTGCGGGCTGGCCATCGACGACCTCGGTGCCGGCTGGTCGTCGCTGGGCCGCGTCATGGACCTGCCGCGCGCGACGCTCAAGGTCGACCGGTCCATCACCGCGGCGCTCGTCGAGCGGCCGGAGGCGTCGGCCGTGGTGTCCGCGGTGCTCCTGCTCGGGCGCAGCCTCGGCAGCCCGGTGGTGCTGGAGGGGGTGGAGGACGAGGCGACGCTCGCCGCCGCGCGCCGCCTCGGCGCCCGGCACGTGCAGGGCTACCTGCTCGGCCGCCCCGGCCCGGCCGACGCGCTGTCCGCCCGCGTCCTGCGGGGAGCCGCCGGTGGCTGACGTCGGCTGCGCAGTCCTGGTGCGGCTGCCTCAGCCGGCCGCGCGCACGTGGGCGGGGAGCCCGTGGACGTCCGCAGCCGGCCGCTGCGCGACCAGGCGTCCGGTCGACCGGTGCGCCAGCGCCACCACCCGTGCCTGCGGCAGGGTCGCCGGGGCTGCGGTGGTAGAGGCCGACGCGCCCTCGACCCCCTCCATCGGCCGCACCCTGCGCTTCGACCGGCCCACGACGACGAGCGTCAGCACCGCGATCGGCCCGTTGACGGCACAGGGCGCCGCGACCCAGAAGGAGCCGATGCCGACCCCGTACACGGTCCACATGACGTTGCCGACGAGCGCGACGGCGAACGAGGCCAGGGAGATGCCCTGGAGCGCGGACGGCTCCCGCCGGTGACGCCAGACGTGCCGGGCGTGCGGGAGCCCGCCCACCAGACCGGTGATCGAGGCGAGGAGGCCGGCGGTGGCGATGACGTCGTGCACGGGACGAGCTCGTTCCTGGACGGGGCACGGTGGTGCCCGGGATTCGGGTGGTGCGTGGGCCGGTCGGACCCACCACGTCCCATCGGCTCCCGGCGTCACCCGATCAAGTGGTCCGCCGGTGCGGCGTGCTCACCCCGCACCGGCGTGTCCTCGCCGACACGCCGGTGCCCGGACCTCCGGTCCTCCGTACGCCGCACCGGCCCGCCACTCACGTGCGGGCCGGTGCGGCGTCACGGCCATCAGTAGGTGAAGCAGGTGAGGAACTCGAGGCTGTCGCGGGCGAACTCGGCGTCGGCCGGGGCCCCGTCGCGCTCGACCACGTACAGCTTCACCTTGCCTTGAGCCGCCTGCAGGATCGGCGCCCAGTCGATCTCGCCCTCGCCGACGTCGGACGGGATGCCGCGGGCGTCACCGTTGAGGTCGCCGTCCTTGATGTGCAGCAGCTCGATGCGGTCGCCGTGCTCCTCGATCAGCGCCGCGACGTCGACGCCGGCGTCGGCGGCCCAGAACACGGTGGTGCGTCGTGCGATGGTGCGGTCGTGCAGCCCGGGCCGGCCGGCGCGTGCGGGGCACGGCCGGCCGGACCGGGACGGTCAGCGGGTGCTGAACGCCGCGTCGAAGGACGCGGTGGGCGGGTCGAAGGCCAGCCGCCGGACGAAGGCCAGGGCCTCCGGTGCCCCGACGAGCCGGTCCATGCCGGCGTCCTCCCACTCCACGGAGATGGGGCCGTCGTACCCGATGGTGTTGAGCATCCGGAAGCAGTCCTCCCACGGCACGTCGCCGTGGCCGGTGGAGACGAAGTCCCAGCCGCGCCGCGGGTCCGCCCAGGGCAGGTGCGAGCCCATCCGGCCGTTGCGGCCGTTGCCAACCCGGCGCTTCGCGTCCTTGCAGTCCACGTGGTAGATCCGGTCCTTGAAGTCCCAGAGGAACCCGACCGGGTCGAGGTCCTGCCACACGAAGTGGCTGGGGTCCCAGTTGAGGCCGAACGCCTCCCGGTGCCCGATGGCCTCCAGCGCGGCGACGGTCGTCCAGTAGTCGTAGGCGATCTCGCTCGGGTGGACCTCGTGGGCGAACCGGACCCCGACCTCGTCGAACACGTCGAGGATGGGGTTCCAGCGGTCGGCGAAGTCCCGGTACCCCGCGGCGACGAGCTCCTCCGAGGCAGGCGGGAACATCGCCACGTACTTCCAGATCGACGAGCCCGTGAAGCCGACGACCGTCTTCACGCCGAGCCGCGCCGCCGTGCGGGCGGTCAGCTTCATCTCCTCGGCCGCCCGCTGCCGGACGCCCTCGGGGTCACCGTCGCCCCACACGACGTCCGGGAGCATGTCCCGGTGCCGCTGGTCGATGGGGTCGTCGCAGACCGCCTGACCTTTGAGGTGGTTGGAGATCGCGAAGAGCTGCAGGCCGTGCTTCTCCAGGACGTCGAGCTTGCCCTGGATGTACGCGTCGTCCTCAGCCCCCCGCCAGACGTCGAGGTGGTCCCCCCAGCAGGCCACCTCGAGCCCGTCGTAGCCCCACCCCGAGGCCAGCCGGCAGACCTCCTCGAACGGCAGGTCCGCCCACTGCCCCGTGAACAGCGTCACCGGTCGTGCCACGTCACTCGCTCCTGTCCCCGTCGGGCGTGCCCGACGCGTCGTCCTCGATGGCGGTCCACGTGCTGCCGGCCGCCGCGCTGCGCTCCACGGCGTCCAGCACCCGCTGCACCTGCAGGCCGTCGTCGAACGACGGCTCCGGCTGCGTCCCGTCCGCGAGCGCCCGCACGAGGTCGACCGCCTGGTGCACGAACCCGTGCTCGTACCCGAGCCCGTGCCCCGCCGGCCACCACGCGCCGACGTACGGGTGGTCGGGCTCGGTGACGTAGATGCGCCGGAACCCGGCCGTGCGGCCCTCGTCGGACGCCTCGTACAGGTGCAGCACGTTCATGTCCTCGAAGTCGAAGGCGATCGAACCCGCGGTGCCGTTGATCTCCAGCCGGATCGCGTTCTTGCGGCCCCACGCCATGCGCGTGGCTTCGAAGGTGGCGATGCCGCCGCCGTCGAGCCGGGCGAGGAACACGGCGGCGTCGTCGACGGTCACCGGCCCCGTGCCCTGGCCGCCGACCCCGTGCAGCGCCGACCCGCCCTCGGCCGCCACCGGCCGCTCGTGGACGAACGTCTCCAGCAGGGCGCTGACGCCGGTGAGCCGCTCGCCCGTGATGAACTGCGCGAGGTCGACGGCGTGCGCGCCGATGTCGCCCAGCGCGCCCGATCCGGCCTTCTGCTTGTCGAGCCGCCACGACAGCGGCGACGACGGGTCGGCCAGCCAGTCCTGCAGGTACTGCGCACGCACCTGCCGCACGGCCCCGATCCGCCCTTCGGCGACGAGCTGCCGTGCCAGGGCCACCGCCGGCACGCGGCGGTAGGTGAACCCGACCATCGCCAGGACCCCGTGCTCGGCGGCCCGTCGGGCGGCGGCCGCCATCTGCTCGGCCTCCGCCACCGTGTTGGCCAGCGGCTTCTCGCACAGGACGTGCTTGCCTGCCTCGAGCGCCGCGATGGCGATCTCGGCGTGGGTGTCGCCCGGCGTGCAGACGTCGACGAGCTGCACGTCGTCGCGGACGAGCAGCTTGCGCCAGTCCGTCTCCCACCCGTCCCAGCCCAGCCGCTCGGCCGCGGCGCGCGTGGCCTCGGCCCGCCGCCCCGCGACGACGACCATCCGCGGCGTCAGCGGCAGGTCGAAGAACCGCGGCGCCACGCGCCACGCCTGGGAGTGGGCGGCCCCCATGAAGGCGTGGCCCACCATCCCGACGCCGAGGGTCGTCCCCGGCCCGGTCTCGCTCATCCCTGCTCCCCTCGTGCGTGCGGCCGCTCCTGCGGCACGTCAGGACTCGAACGCGGTCGGCAGGTACTTGTCGACGTTCTCCGCCGTCACGACGGGCGCGTAGAGCTGGATCGTCCGCGGGATCTCGACCTCGACGAGGTCACCCAGAGCCTTGCCCTGGACCGCGAGGCGGGCCAGCCGGATGCCGTCGGCGGCCTGCGTCGAGGGGTACACGACCGTCGCCTTGAGGACGGAGTCGCCCGCCTGGATGGCCTCCATCACCTGCTGCGAGCCGGCGCCGCCGACCATGATGAACTCGTCGCGGCCCGCCTCCTCGATGGCGGCCATCACGCCCACGCCCTGGTCGTCGTCGTGGTTCCAGAGGGCGTCGATCTGCGGCGCCGCCTGCAGCAGGTTCGCCGCGGCGGCCTGGCCGCCCTGGACGGTGAAGTCGGCGGCGACGCGGTTGCTCACCTCGAGCCCGCAGTCCTCCAGCGCGTCGGCGAAGCCCTGGCTGCGGTCCTGCGTCAGCGGCAGCGAGTCGATGCCCGCGATCTCGGCGACGACGGCGTCGGGCTGGTCGCCGAGCTGCTCGCAGATGTACGTGCCGGCGGAGACGCCCATGCCGTAGTTGTCGCCCAGCACGGTGGCGCGGGCCGCGAACGGGCTGGAGAACTCGCGGTCGACGTTGATGACCGTGATGCCGGCCTCCATCGCCTGCGTCGCGACCTCGGTGAGCGCGGCGCCGTCGAAGGGCAGGAGCACGATCGCGTCGACGCCGTCGTTGATGAACTGCTCGACCTGGCTGATCTGGAGGTTGACGTCGTTGGTGCCCTCGGCGACGCGGAGCTCGACGTCCTCGTAGCGCTCGGCCTCGGCGCGGGCGGCGGCCGTGATGGCGCCCATCCAGCCGTGGTCGGCGGCGGGGGCCGAGAACCCGATGACGACCGTGTCGCCGGTCTCGTCGTTGCCCGTCGCGGCGACGGGGGCGGGCGCGGCGGCGGCCGAGCCCTCGTCCTCCTCGACCGGCGTGTTGGACGTGCAGCCGGCGACGAGCAGCGCGCCGGCGGCGAGGGCGCCGGCCGTGGTGAACCAGCGGCGGCGGAGCGGGGTGCGAGCAGACATGAGTGTCCTCCTTGACAGGGTGTGCGGGTACGACGAGCGGGTGCGACGGGCGGGTCGACGTCCGAGGACGACGAGCAGGGGACGCCGGCGGAGGGCGCGGCGGCGGAGCGTCAGGTGCGCCGGGCGCGGGCCGCGAACTGCTGCTGCAGCAGCACGGCGACGACGATGATCAGGCCCTTCGCGACGGACTGTGCCGACGTCGAGAGGTTGTTGATGACGAACACGTTCGTGAGGGTCGTGAAGATGAGGACGCCCAGGACGGTCCCGACGATCGTGCCGCGGCCCCCGGCCAGCAGGGTCCCGCCGACGACGACGGCCGCGATGGCGTCCAGCTCGTAGAGCGAGCCGTGCGTCGAGGAGCCCGACGTCGTCCGGGCGAGCATGAGCACGGCCGCGATGCCCGCGGTGACGCCGGCCAGGACGTAGAGGTACATCGTGTGCCGCTTGACCCGGATGCCCGCGAGCCGGGCGGCCTCGGGGTTGCCGCCGACGGCCAGGGTTCGGCGACCGAACGTCGTGCGGTTGAGCAGGAACCAGCCCGCGACCGCCACGGCGGCGAAGATCCAGATGGACACCGAGATGCCGAGGATGCTGGACCGGAACACGTCGAGGAAGCCGTCCACCTCGACGATCTGCGTCTGCCGGTTCGCGATGATCTCCGCCAGCCCGCGGGCACCGACGAGCATCGCGAGCGTCGCGATGAACGCCACGACCCGGCCGTAGGCGATGAGGACGCCGTTGACCAGCCCGCACACGGCCCCGACGGCCAGGGCCGTGAAGACCATGACGAACCAGCCGCTGCTCTCCGCCATCGTCTGGGTCGCGACGGTGCTCGCCCAGATCGAGGCCAGGCCCAGCACGGACCCGACCGACAGGTCGATCCCGCCACCGGTGATGACGAAGGTCATCCCGACGGCCAGCACGCCGTAGATCGCGGCCTGCCGCAGGATCGTCATCGCGTTGTCGAGGCTGGCGAACCGCTCGCCCCCGGTGAGCGCGCCGACGGCGCAGAGCACGACCAGGGCGATGACCAGCCCGACCATGCGGCCGGCGCCACCGGCGAGCGGGTTGCGCGAGCGCGTGGCGGGCGCAGCGCCGGTCGTCGCCCCGCCGCGCTGCAGCGGGGTCGGGCGGTCGGGGTCGGGCGGGACGCTGCCGGCCGTCGCCAGCGAGGGCGGCAGGGACGAGGACTCGCTCACGCGGCACTTCCTTCCATGACGAGGTCGAGCACGCGGTGCTCGTCGATCTGGTCGGCGGGGCCGCTGTGCAGGACGCGGCCCTCCGCCACGACGAGGACGCGGTCGGCCAGGCCGAGCACCTCGTCGATCTCGCTGGACACGACGACGACCGCGGCGCCGCGGGCGGCGAGGGCGTCGACGAGGGCGTAGATCTCGGCGCGCGCGCCGACGTCGACGCCGCGGGTGGGCTCGTCGAGCAGCAGGACCTCGCAGCCGTGCACGAGCCAGCGGGCGAGCATGATCTTCTGCTGGTTGCCGCCGGACAGCGTCCGGGTGACCCGGTCCGGGTCGGCCGGACGCAGCTCGAGGGCGTCGATCTGCTCGCGGGCGGTGCGCCGCTCGGCACGCTCGTCGAGCACCGGACCCGTGGCGAAGCGGCCGAACGTCGACAGGGTGACGTTGCGGTAGATGGGCTCGTCGAGCAGCAGACCCTGGCTCTTGCGCTCCTCCGGCGCGAGGCCGATGCCGCTCGCGACCGCCGCGGGGACCGAGCCCGGACGGAGCTCCTTGCCACCCACGCGGACCCGTCCGGCGGTCGCCCTCCGCGCGCCGTAGACCGTCTCGAGGATCTCGGAGCGGCCAGACCCGACGAGGCCCGCGAGCCCGACGACCTCCCCCGGCCGGACGGAGAAGGAGACGTCGGAGAAGACGCCGCGCAGCCCGAGGCCCTCGACCTCGAGCAGCGGCGCGACGTCGGGGGCGACGCTCCGGCGCGGCGGGAACACCTGCTCCACGGCGCGGCCGGTCATGAGCCGGATGAGCTCGGACGTGGGGGTCGTGGCGACGGGCAGGCCGGTCGCGACGGTCCGCCCGTCCTTGAGGACCGTGATGCGGTCACCGATCTGGCGGATCTCCTCGAGCCGGTGGGAGATGTAGACGACCGCGACGCCGGCAGCCGTCAGCTCGCGGACCACGCGGAAGAGGTTGGCGACCTCCTCGGAGTCCAGGACCGCCGAGGGCTCGTCCATGACGATGAGCTTCGCCTCGTGCGACAGGGCGCGACCCATGCTGACGACCTGCTTGCCGGCGGCCGACAGGTGCCCGACCTCGCGGCCCGGCGGGATGTCCCCGTGACCGAGCCGCCGCAGGATGTCCCGGGTCCGGGCGTGCAGCTCCCGGCGCCGGGTGATCCCGCCCCGGGCGAGCTCGTGGCCGAGCCAGATGTTCTCCGCGACCGTCAGGCCGTCGACGACGTCGAGCTCCTGGTACATGGTGGCGACACCGGTAGCCAGCGCGGCCACGGGCGACGCGAGCGTGACCTCCTGCCCCTGCCACTCGACGGTGCCGCGCGTGGGCCGGTGGGCGCCGGCGAGGACCTTGATGAGCGTGGACTTGCCGGCGCCGTTCTGCCCCAGGAGGCAGTGCACCTCGCCGGCACGGACCTCGAGGTCCACCCCGTCGAGCGCCTTCACGCCGGCGAAGTGCTTGGCGATGTCCCGCATCCGCAGGAGGACCGGCTCACCCGTCGTGGGGGGCGCGGTGCGTCCCGGGGCCTCGGCGCCCCGGCCGTCGTCGTCGACCATGCGAGGACCGTGGCAGAGGTTCTGCCAGACGTCAAGCAAAAGTTGCTACCCGCTCGACGAGAAGCGCTGCCGCGATCGGCGGATGTGCTTGACTGCGCCCATGGCCACCAGCGCGCCGCGGGCCGGCGACCTCAGCGCCACGCTGCAGCTGCTGCGCGACGGCCGACCCCGCACGCGCGCCGAGCTCGCCACCCTGTCCGGCCAGGCCCGCTCGACCGTCGCGATGCGCGTCGACCAGCTGCTCTCCTCCGGTCTCGTCGCGCCGACGGGCGAGGCGGCCTCCACCGGCGGGCGGCCGCCGGCCACCTTCGCGTTCAACCCGGCGGCGCGCGTCGTCCTCGCGGTCGACCTGGGGGCGACGCACGCGCGTGTCGCCGTCACCGACCTGGCCGCGACGGTCCTGGCCGAGCACCTCGAGGTCGTCGCCATCGCCGAGGGCCCCGAGGTCGTGCTGGACCTGGTCGCGCGGGTCGCCCACGACCTGCTGGCCCGCACCGGCCGGTCCGCGTCCGAGCTCGTCGGCGTCGGGGTCGGCCTGCCCGGTCCCGTGGACCACGAGACGGGCCGTCCGACGAACCCGCCGATCATGCCGGGGTGGGACGGCGCCGACGTGGCCGGACGGCTGCAGGAGCTGCTGGGTCCGGCACCCGTGCCCGTGCCCGTGCTCGTCGACAACGACGTGAACGTCATGGCGCTGGGCGAGCACGCTGCGGAGTTCCGCGACGTCGACCACCTGCTGTTCGTCAAGGTGGCCACGGGCATCGGCGCCGGCATCATCAGCGACGGCGGCATCCGGCGGGGTGCGCAGGGCGCCGCGGGGGACCTGGGGCACGTCGCCGTGCCCGGCGGTCCGGCGGTCGTGTGCCGCTGCGGCAACACGGGGTGCCTCGAGGCGGTCGCCAGCGGCCGCGCCGTGGCGGCCGAGCTGGCCGCGCACGGCCTGGCGGCGTCGACGAGCACGGAGGCCGTCGCCCTGGTCCGCGCGGGCGACCTCACGGCCACCGCTGCCGTCCGCGAGGCGGGGCGCCGGCTGGGGTCGGTGCTCGCCGTGTGCGTGAGCATGCTCAACCCGTCGGTCATCGTCATCGGCGGCAGCCTGGCCGAGGCCGGCGAGCACCTGCTGGCCGGCATCCGCGAGGTGGTCTACCGGCGGTCGCTGCCCCTGGCGACGCAGCACCTGCGCATCGTCACGAGCCGCACGGGTGGCCGCGCCGGCGTGCTCGGCGCCAGCACGATGGCGATCGAGCACGTCCTGGCCGGCGAGACGCTCGACGCGCTGATCTAGGGTCGGCACGTGCCCGACGCCCTCTCCCCCACGTCCGACGCCGCACCCCCCGCCGGACCTGCCGCCGTCCTACCAGGCATGCCGCTCGGCGACCTGCCGCTCGACCCCAGGACGCAGGCCGTCGTCGTCGCCGCGGGCGTCGGCCCGCTGACGGCGCTGCACCACGCTCCGGACGGCCCGCCCGCCGGCGTCGTGCTCGTCGTCCCGGGCTACACGGGGACCAAGGAGGACCACCGCCTCCTGCTGCCGGAGCTCGCACGGCTGGGCTGGGACGCGTGGACGTACTCCCAGCGCGGTCAGGGCGACTCCACCGGCCCGGACGGCGAGGACGGGTACGGGATGGACCTCCTGGCCGACGACGTCGCGGAGGTCGCACGGGCAGTGCTGGCGGCATCGGGCACCGGCGCGACGCAGGTGCACCTCGTCGGGCACAGTTTCGGCGGGCTCGTCGCGCGAGCCGCGGTGGTCGCGCACCCCGAGCTGTTCGCCACGGTCACGCTGCTGTGCTCGGGCCCGCACGGCTGGGAGGGCCGCAAGGCGGAGGAGCGCGAGATGCTGCTGGCCAACCCGCACGTCGACCTCTGGCGGCTGACGAACCCGCAGCGTGCGCACCTGCCCGACGACGACCTGCCGCCGTTCGACGCCTTCCTGCGCCTGCGCGCCGAGCTGACGCACCACGACCAGCTCCTGGCCGCCATCGACCACCTCGCGGACCTCACCGACCGGACCGAGGAGCTCGCAGCCACGGGCGTCCCGGCCGCCGTCGTCTTCGGCGAGCACGACGACGCGTGGCCCCAGGAGTGGCAGCGCGCCATGGCGGCGCGGCTCGGCGCCCCGGTCGTCGTCGTGCCGGGCACGGGCCATTGCCCGAACGAGGACGACGCCCCGTCCACGGCAGCGGTCCTCGACGCGTTCTGGCGCGGGACGTCCGGCCTCGCCTCCTGACGACGCGCGGGGGGGGACAGCCGGTCGGCCGGTGGCTCTCGGCACCCTCCGCCGAGATGCCATGGATGCGGGGCGTCCACCGGCGTGTCGTGGTATCTCGCGGCAGGTCGGAGAACCTTCGTACCGGGCGCGGTGACCCGGACACCCGCTCCGCGGCCGCGGTCCTACGATGCACGGCATGGACGGCGTGCTGATCCTCGCGGTGGTGCTGGTCGTCATCGCTCTCGGCGGGGCCGCCCTGGCGCTGCTGCTGACGGTCGGCACGCTGGTCCTGCGGGTGGCCTTGCTGCGTGGGCTGCTGGAGCTCCTGCGCGGTGGCGGCACGGCGCCGCGCCGGCGCACCTGAGGCACGACGAGCGGGCGCAAACTCCGGCGATGGCGGCCACGACCTCGGTGACAGCCCCTCGGAGTGCGTGGCGGTGACCGTTCTGGGCCGTCCGGGTGATTCGTCCACAGGGCGCAGCGAGTGGGTCGGGGAGCGTCGGTAACCTCCGGCGGTATGGGGGTCCTCCGCCGCAGCACGCGGCTCTGGTGCGCGCTCGCGGCGCTGCCGGTGCTGGTGGGCTGCTCGACGACGACGGCGCCGGCAGCAACGGTCGCCGCGACGGTCCCGTCAGGCTCGCCGACCGCCGAGGTGTCCGCGGCGCCGACCGGTGCGGCACCGCCGGCGGTTCCGGCGCCCCCCACGGCGCCTCCCGCCGATCCCTCCGAGCAGGGCGCCGTCGACGCGGCCGTGTACTTCACCGAGCTGTACGGCTACGTCGCGGCGTCCCGCGACCTGACCGAGTGGCGCGCCATGAGCGACCCGGAGTGCGTCTTCTGCGCCTCCGTCATGGACACCATGCTGCAGGACGGCACCACCACCGAGGGGGCACAACTCGTCGTTGAGAGCGCCGAACTCGTGGGAGTCAACCAGGACGGCCTGGCGCTCGTGCACCTCGAGATCGAGCAGCAGCCGTGGCGCACGCTGGACGGAGAAGGTCGCGAGGTCGACACCGGCGAAAGCAACGTCGGGAGCGTCGACACGGTGCTCCACGTCGTCGACGGGCGGTGGATCGTGCTCGAGTACACGCCAAAGGACGGCGGCGCGTGAGTCGTGCTGTGTTCACGGGCGTTGTGCTAATGCTGCTAGTGACGTCGGTTGATTCGGACGTCTTCGGCAAAGCCGCACGCGAGTCAATCGACGTGTGGGGAGGGCGAGCGGCGCGCGGCGGACAGCATCCGGTCGCGACCAGCCCTAGTCAGGAACGCGAGACGCACCCCGGCGGTCTCTGCTACGGCGCGGGCGCAACGCTGCTCGACCAGCCGACCCAGTGCCCGCCAGGCCGTCAGGCGCAGGCACTGCCCTGCGCGGACGACGAGACCGTCGTGCCGCCGTCCTGGTCCCGCCCCGCCGGCTCCACCGGGCGGTGGACGCTCGACAACGGCTGGCTCTGCCGGGCCGACGCGGCCGCGGTGCCCGTGCTGACCGAGGCCGACTTCCGACGACTGCCGCTGCCCGCACCCACCGCCGCGACCCAGCCCGCCACGGGCGACGTGCTGGTCAACATGCCCCTGGTCCTCACCGTCGACCCCGCACCCGCGACGCTCACCACCACGCTGCTCGGCCGGACCGTCGAGGTGCAGGCGACCCCGACCTCGTGGACCTGGGCCTTCGGCGACGGCACCGCGCCCCTGACCACCACCAGCCCTGGGCACACCTGGCCGCACGCCGACGTCACCCACACCTTCACCACCGCCGGCCCCGCGACCGTCCGCTGCACGACGACCTGGACCGGCCGCTACCGCGTCGCCGGCACCAGCACGTGGCTCGACGTCCAGGGCACCGCCACCACGAGCGCCGACCTCCCGACCAGGACCGTCGTCGAGCGCACCGCCCACCTCACCGGCTGACGCGCGAGGTCCTCGTCGTCGTCAGATGTCCTGCACCTCCCGTACGGCGACGCGCGGCGCCGCCCGACGACCTCGGAGCCGCGCCGACGGCGCTTTCGTCCCTCGGATCCTCGACGCCGCCGGGCGTGGTGACGCCTGGCCCGACCACATCGATCGGTACCGCGTCGCGAGGGCCGTCGTGGGTGAGGTCTGCGCACCGGCTGTCGTCCGTGGCGGCCTGGTGCGGAGAGCGGGGCGTGGACGACGTGTCCAGCGCGAGACACCGCCGGGAGACGCTCCGGTGCCGTCGCTCCGCACCGACCCGCCACGCGGCGGTCTCGAGCCGTCGCACGGACGCCTTCCACGGAGCAACAGCCCCGACGGTGGTCGCTCGCTGCGGCAGACGCCGGACCGAGCGGCGTGTCGTGGCCGACACGCCGCCCTCCGGCCTCTGGTACCGCTGGACGCCGCACCGACGGACCACCGCCGACCGCTGAGTCCGGCACCCGGCCGGGGCCTCGAGCGCCTCGAGCGCCTCGAGCGCCTTGAGGGCGCTCTCGTCATCTCCTACGCCGTCAGAGCTGGCGGCCCGTGCAGGTCGAGGTGCACGGAGTCGCCCACAGCGTGGTCAGCGGCGCGAAGGTGCTGGAGCGCACGAGCCGCTGCCCGTACGGCCCGGTGCGCCGGTCCGCGGGCGGGGTGGCCGACGAGGAAGGTGGCGTGGTCGGCGCCGTCGTCGGCGAGGTACCCGGCGAGGTACCCGGAGATGTGCCCGGAGACGTGCCCGGAGACGTGCCCGGAGACGTGCCGGGCGTGGTGCCCGGGGTCGTCGCCGGCGGCGTCCCAGGGGCAGCCGGGGCGGTGGTCGGCGGTGGCGTCGTGCCGGGCGTCGTGCCCGGCACCACGTAGGTCAGCCCCGGGGACAGCACGCTCGTCCGACCGGTCGCGTGCACGGTCACGTCGTACGTCCCGGCGACGAGGGCCGGCGCGACGAACACGAGCGTCGTGCTCGTCGCCGCCACCACCCGGGCGTTCCCGGTCGCGCCCACGCGCACCGCCGCGCCCTGCAGGCCCGTTCCGGTGAGCTGGACGGTCTGGCCGCCGGCCGTCGACACGTGCCGCGGCGTCATCGCGGTGACCGCGAAGTCGCCGACGGACGGGTAGGTGACGGAGTCCGGCCCGGGTGCTGATCCGGCCGGCGGGGTCGACGGCACGGTACCGGGCGCGACGGGTGGCGTGCCCGGTGCGGTGGCGGGCGGGGTCGCCGGCGAGGTGGCCGGCGGCGACGCAGGTGCCGTGGCGCCCGGCGTCGTCACGCCCGGACCAGGCGAGACAGGTCCCGCTCCGGGCGGTGTGGTGCCACCCGGTACCGGCTGGGAACCGGGTGTCGTCGGCGCCGGCGCGGTACGCGGGGTCGTCGGACCGGGCGTCGTCGGCGCGGGCGACGTCGCGCCAGGCGATGTCGCACCGGGCGTGGTCGTACCGGGCGTGGTCGTACCGGGCGTGGTCGTGGGGGGCGTGGTCGTGGGGGGCGTGGTCGGGTTCGTCGGGCTCGTCGGGCTCGAGGCGACCGCCACCACGAGGGGTGCGGCCACCGGCCGCGCCAGCGCGGTTCCGTCCTTGGTCACCTGGACGGTCAGGGCGTAGCGCCCGTCGTACAGGGGGAGCTGCGGCGCGAGCGTCACGGCGCCCAGACCGGTCGGACCGGACGTGAGCGGGAAGCTCACGGTCCCGGCGTCGTCGGTGGTGCGCATCCGCCCGTCGAGGGTGACCTCCTGCCCCGCCACCGCCCACACCGCACCGGCGTCGGCCATGCCGAGCCCGAAGGTCACCTCGTAGCCGCCGGCACCGGCGTTCGTCGTCACGGCGACCTGCGGCGTAGCCATGACGGTCTGTCCGGCGGCGGTCGTCGTGGCGGTCATGGCCCCGAACCGGACCGCGGTCGAGGGTGCGGCGGTCGTCGGCAGCGACGCGGCGAGCGCGGTCAGGCTCAGCCGCCCGCCCGTCACCGACAGCCCCGCCAGCGCCGGCACCCGGTCGACGTCCGCCAGCAGCTGCTCCTTGACCCGGGCCGCGGTCCAGTCCGGGTGCGCGGCACGGTAGAGGGCGACCGCACCGGCGACGAGCGGCGCCGAGAAGGAGGTGCCCGACGCCGCCACGTACCCGCCGGACGGGGACGCGACGACGAGGAGCGTGCCCGGGGCCGACAGGTCGACGGTGGCCGCACCCCACGCGGAGAAGTCGGACCGCACGTCGGTCGCGGTGGTGGCACCCACGGTGATGACCGTCGGGCTCGGCGAGCTGGCGGGCCACGTCGGCGCGACCTCGCGGTCCGCGCGGTCGTTGCCGGCGGCCGCCACGACGAGCACGCCACGACGCTCGGCGTAGGCGACGGCGTCCACGAGCGCCGTCATGAAGCTGCCGGTCGGGACGCCGCCGAAGCTGCAGTTGACCACGTCGGCGCCCTGGTCGACCGCGTACCGGATGGCCTTCGCGGCGAGCCCGAAGTCCACCGTGCTGCCCGCACCGATGACCAGCGGCATGATGCGCGTCTCCGGCGCGATCCCGACGGTCCCGCGGCCGTTGGCCTGAGCAGCGACGACGCTCGCGACCTGGGTGCCGTGGTCCCCCGCTCCCGGTCCCTGGTCGATCGCCGCCGAGCCGGCGTAGAAGTTCCAGCCGTGGCAGTCGCCCGCGAGCCCGTTGCCATCCGCGTCCCGCGTGGTGTCGCAGGAGGGGTCGTCGGGGTTCGTCCACAGCGCGGCGGGGCCCAGGTCCTCGTGGTCGGTGTCGTAGCCCGTGTCGAGGACGGCGACGACCGTGCCGGCGCCGCGCAGCGCCGGCCACAGCGGAGGCGCGTCCACGTCCGCGTCGGGTCTGGCCGTCTGCCCGTACGCGTTGCTGCCCGTGTTCTCCAGGTGCCAGCCGTAGGCGGCGTAGTACGGGTCGTCGCGCGGGTCCAGCGCCGAGACGTGGGCGGTCGAGGACGTCTCGACGTCGCCGACGCCCGGCACGGCGGCCAGCCGGTCGGGCGTCAGCGTGGTCGTGACGAGGAGCGAGCCGTCGCCGAACCCGGAGTCCTGCGCGGCGACGACGCCGTCCACGGCCTCCAACGCCTCGACGAGCTCGGCCGACGTGGCGGGCACCGACGTGCCGGAGGTCGTCGTGCCCGTCGTCGGTGTCGCGGCCGTCGTCGGGGACGGGGTGGGCGAGCCGGGGAGCGCCTGCCCGTCGCCGCCGACGGACACCGCCATGGCTCCCGCCGCCGTGACGTAGAAGCCCGTGCCGCCGTTCATCTCGAGCACGCCGCCGGGCCCGAGGACGCGCTGGGCTTCCGCCAGCAACGTCGCGTCGAGGGGTGGCCGCGCCGACGGCTCGCCCGTCGATCGACCGGCCTCTCCCGTCGCCGCGATCGGGTCGCCGGTCGCGGCGGTCGTCGCGGCATCCACGGGCGTCTCCGCCACCGACCCCGCGGCAGAGGTGGCCGCCGCTGCCTGCGCCTCGTCGAGCCGCACGAGGAGCACGTGCGAGCCGTCCCCGGGCCCGTAGTGCCCGTCGAACACCGCGAGGGCGGGCGGCGCCTGCAGGACGCGCACCGCCGTGCCGAGCCCCGTGAACGCCAGAGCTCCTGCCACCACCGGTGCGACCGCCCGCCAGCGCCGTGCCGCCATCGTCCGTCCCCTCCTCGACCGGGCCTGCCCCGGTGCTCAGCAGGGTTGTCGGCGCCCGGGACGACGCGCGTGAACGCGAGGGGCGCGGCAGGTGGGCGACCTCGGATCCCGTTCGGGCGGCGGCTCCGCCGTCCGGGCGACGAGGCCACGAGCGCGAGGCCTCCCGCGGCGCTGCACCTGCGGACTAGCGTGACGGCGTGGACCTCCTCCTCGTCGCCGGGCTGTGGCTGGACCCCTCCGTGTGGGACGACGTGGTCGCCGGGCTGGCCGCCCGCGGGCACCGCGGCATCGCCGTCGCGCTGCCCGGGCAGGGCGACGGGCGCACTGACGCCACGCTCGACGACCAGCGGCAGGCCGTGCTCGACGCCGTCGACGCTGCCGACCGGCCCGTGGTCGTCGGGCACTCCGCCGCCGCGAGCCTGGCGTGGCTGGCGGCGGATGCCCGGCCGTCCGCCGTCCGGGCGACCGTGCTGGTCGGCGGCTTCCCGAGCGCCGACGGCGCCGCCTACGCCGACTTCTTCCCCCTCGTCGAGGGTGCCATGCCCTTCCCCGGTTGGGCTGCCTTCGAGGGCCCCGACTCCGCCGACCTCGACGAGGCGGCGCGGGACGCGCTGGCCGCCCGGGCCATCCCCGTGCCGGGCGCCGTGGCCCAGGGCGTCGTGCGTCTGGCGGACGAGCGCCGGTACGACGTCCCCGTCGTCCTGGTGTGCCCCGAGTTCTCGCCCGACGACGCCCGCGCCTGGGTGGCGTCCGGGGACGTCCCGGAGCTGGCCCGCGCGCGGGACGTCACGTACGTCGACCTGCCGACCGGGCACTGGCCGATGGTGTCGGCCCCGCAGGTCCTGGTCGCGGCGCTCGCGGACGTCGCCGACGGGCTCTGACGGGGACCGCTCGCAGCACCCGTCACCGCGGGACCGTCAGCGCGGCACCGTCAGCGCGTTGCCGCGCACGCCGCCGACCCCGGTCACGATCACGCCCACCACCTGCTCGGGCCGCTGCGGCCGCCCGAGGGCGAACCCCTGGCCGTACGCGCACCCCGCCGCCGCGAGCCGCGCGGCCGTCGCGCGGTCCTCGATGCCCTCGGCGACGACGTCCAGCCCCAGCGCGGTGCACAGCGCGACGACGGACGTCACCAGCGCGTCGCCGTCGCGCTCGCCGGCGTGGGCGAGGAACGAGCGGTCGAGCTTGACGACGTCGACGGGCAGCGTCGCCAGCTCCGACAGGGAGGACTGCCCGATGCCGAAGTCGTCGAGCGCGATGCGCACGCCGACCGCGCGGAGCTGCAGGAGCACCGTGGCCGCCGCGGCGGGGTCGGGCGCCACGGACGTCTCGGTCACCTCGACGCAGAGGTCCTCCCCGCGCAGCCCGTGCCGCGCCAGGGCCGCCAGCACGGTCGTCGGGAGCGCCGGGGTCAGGCTGCGGCGCGAGACGTTGACGCTCGTGCGCGCGAGCGGCACGCCCGCCGCCCGCCACGCCGCCAGGTCGGCGCACGCGCGGTCGAGCACCCACGCGTCGACCTCGGGCATGAGGCCGGCCGCCTCGGCGAGGCCGATGAACTCGTCGGGAGGGATCGGCGGTCCGTCCGCCGGCCGCCACCGCAGCAGCGCCTCGACGCCGGTGACCTCGCCCGTCTCCAGCCGCACCAGCGGCTGGTAGTCGAGCTCGAGGCCGCCCTCGCGCAGCGCCCGCCGCAGCGCCGTGGTGACGGACAGCTCGCGCTGCGACCGCTCGTGCATCCACGGCTGGAAGACGACCGCCGACCCCCGTCCGGCGGCCTTGGCCTGGTACATCGCCAGGTCGGCGTCGCGCAGCACGTCGTCGGGCGTCCGGCCGGCCCGGACGGGGGCGAGACCGATGCTCGCCCCGAGCACGACCGTCCTGGCCCCGATCTCCACCGGGCGGGCGAGCGCGGCCAGGAGGTGCTCGGCCACCGCCCGGGCGGCCTCCTCGCCGGTCGCGGTGAGGGCGACGAGGAACTCGTCGCCGCCCGTGCGGCAGACGGTGTCCGCCGGCCGTGCCGCTCCGCGCAGGCGCTCCGCCACGGCGACGAGCAGCGCGTCCCCGGTCGAGTGCCCGAAGCTGTCGTTCACCTGCTTGAACCCGTCGAGGTCGAGCAGGAGCACGATCGTGCCGTCGTCGGCCGCCGCGCACGCCACCTCGAGCGCGCGCCGCGCGTGCGCCAGGTTGCCGAGCCCGGTGAGGTGGTCGTGCCGGGCGTCGTGCTCGAGCCGCGCCTGGCTCTCGCGCAGGCGCCGGGCGACGAGCTCGCGGTCCCGCGTGGCGACGAGCTGCCGCAGGCACAGCGCCACCATGAGCGCGACGAGCAGCCCCAGCGACATGCCGCCGAGGTCGTGCCCGAGCACTGCGGCGGCTGCCGCGAAGACCAGCGCACCGGCGACGCCGCACCACGGCACCGTCGCCGCGGCCCGCACCCACGTCCGGGACAACCGCCCGCCGGAGCAGCTACCGACGAACGCGACGACGAGCAGCAGGAGCCCGGCCTCGGCCAGCGCCCCGACCCAGCTGTAGGCGGTGTAGCGGCCCTGCGCGGCGAGGACGGTGTAGGCGACGTCGCTGGTCACGTAGAGCAGCAGGCCGGCGACGGCCAGGCCGACCTCGCGGCGGGCCTCGACGGCGACGCGCCGCAGGGCGCCCGCCGCCACGGCGACGAGGAAGGCGTCCGAGGCGGGGTAGGCGAGGATCGTGGCGGCCGTGGTGGGCGGCAGACCGGCGCCCACGTGCGCCGGCGCCAGCGCGGCCGTCCACGTGACGAACCACAGCGCCGTCGTGGCGACGAGCCCGTCGAGCACGAGCTGCGTGCGCGATCCCGGCACGTCGTCGCGCACGGGGTAGGACAGCAGCCCCGCCACGCACACCGGCACGAAGAGGAAGTGCAGCGCGTCGGCCGGTGACGGGATCGGCACCGCCGCCCCGGTCGCCCGCAGCACCAGCACGGCGACCCCCCCGGCCGTCGCGAGCAGCAACGACACGCTGATGAGCAGCCGCGCCCGCCGCAGCCCGCCGGCCGACCCGCGCGCCTTCACCGCCATGAGCACCGCCGCCACCAGCACGGTCGTGCACTGCACGAGGTAGGAGGTGAGCGTGCCCGCCGCCACCGGCAGGGGCCGCAGGAGCACGAGGACGGCGAAGCCCGCGCCGACGGCCAGCGCCGCGACCGTGACCCCTCGGTTCCCCCTCACGGCCGGTCCATCGACCCCCGACCGGCCCGGCGTCAGGACGCGCCGCCGGGGTCACCTGGCGGGCCCACGCATGTCACCCGCCGTCACCCGCAGGCGGCACCGGGGGAACCGTCGTCGCGGCCGTGCCGCAACCGCCTCCTCCGGTGTCAGCCGACGCGGTCGGCAGGCCCGCGGTCGACGGCCAGGAGCGCCTCCTGCCGGGTGCGCACGTGGAGCTTGCGCGCCGCCGAGGCGATGTGGCTGCGGACGGTGGCCGGCGTGACGACGAGCCGTTCCGCGATCTCGCCGGTGCGGTGCCCACGGCGCAGCAGCTCGAGGATCTCCGCCTCGCGGTTCGTCAGCACCGCCCGTGCACCGGCCCGGTCCGTGCGGGCGCGCTCGCGACGGCGGTACTCGTCGAGCAGCACCGTCACCAGGTGGCGCGAGAGGGCCGCCTCCCCGTCGAGCACGGCGCGCAGGTGCTGCGGCAGGGCCGTCAGTGCGTCGCGTGCGAGCACCCCCTGCGCGCCGGCGAGCAGGAGGTCGGCGCACCGGGGGTCCTCGGGCCGGTCCGCGACGACCAGCACGCGGCAGCCGTCGTCGACCAGCAGGCGGACCGCCGCGGTCACGTCCCCGAGGGTCCGGTCCCCGACGACGACGACGGCCGCGCCCGTCCGGCGCACCGCGAGGGGCAGGCCGGCCACCGACCGGGCCCTGCCGACGAGGCGCACCTCGGGCGGCAGGGCCGCGCAGAGGCGTGCGAGCAGGACGCCGTCGCCGTGGGCGACGAGCACGCCGGGCGCGGTGGGCATGGCGCGCGCCTCTCGTCGAGAGGGTCGGCGCAGGGGCGTCCGGACGGCGTCGGTGCCGCTGGTCGCCCGGCCGACGGTGGGCTGGGGTCGGTACGACGGGTCCCTGCACCTGCCGTGCGCGCACCGTAGCGCCCGCGGGCGGGCCCGTGGGGGCGTCGCGGCGTGAGCGTGCAGGAATCCCCACGCACGGGTGATCCGAGGACCTTGTCGTGGTCACGACCGGGGACGATCGTCTGCCCGTCGGAGCACCACCGGTCCCGCGTCGAGGACGACGCGGCCTGCCCGAGGGCGAGGCACCATGACAGCGAGACGACTCCCCGGCCACCTGCTCCCCGCTGGGCGCCTCCCACGGCGTCCGCACGGGGTCGACCGCACCCGACGACGAGCCCACGCGCCCACGCGCACGCGCCGCACCGGCACCGCCCTGCTCGGCCTCGTCGCCCTGCTCGGGTCCCTGCTGCTGCCGGCCGTCGCCGCGAGCGCGACGGGTGCCACGGTCACCGTGGTCCAGGGCAACTCCACGTGCCGCGCGCTGCTCGGCGACGCCGACGCGTACGAGATCAAGGTCGAGCCCACCGCCGCCATCAGCGACGCGGCCTCCTTCGGCCCCGTGACCATCACGGGCGTGAACTCCGCGAAGACGCTGCTCGGCTTCACCTCGACCGTGCCGCTCGCCGCGGTCTTCGTCAAGGGCGGCCCGGTCGGCGGCGCGCTCTACGACTACCGGCCGGACGGGCGCTCGTCGGACGCCGGGCTGGGCGTGACGGGCTACGGCGACGGCCGGTACCAGATCAGCCACGTGTCGTTCTGCTGGGGCGAGCCCCCGGTCGTGCGCGACGCGCTCACGGCGACGAAGACCGCGGTCGCCTCCTACGACCGGGACGTCACCTGGTCGCTGACGAAGGACGCGGAGCCCACCCTCCTCGAGGGTGCGGCCGGCGGGAGCGCCGGCACGGCGACCTGGGGGCTGGGCGTGGTGAAGACCGCGACGGAGAGCGGCTTCCTGGTCACCGGGTCGATCACCGTCCGCAACCCCAACGCGGTCCCCGTCGCGGTGACCGTCACCGACACGCTCGACGACGGCACGGTCGCCGACGTCACGTGCCCCGCGGCCGCCGTCCCGGCGCGCACGACGGTCGACGGGACCCTCGTGTGCACCTACACCGCCTCGCCGACCTCGCGCGCCGCGGCGACGAACAACGCGGTCGTCGTCTCCGGCACCGACGGCGTTCCGGGGGCCACCGCGCAGGTCGGCCTCGACTGGGTGCAGCACCTGACCGGCACCGAGGGCACGACGCTCCGCGACGAGCGGCTCGGCCTCGAGGTCCCGCTGACGGCATCGGCCGAGGTGCCGATGCCCGAGACGTTCGACTGCCCCGACGACCCCGGCGCCTACACCGGCGGGGTGCACGAGCGGACCGAGACGAACACTGCCACGCTCACGGGTGACGGCGTGGCGCTGGAGGACGACGCCTCCGTCGTCATCCGCTGCACGCTGGCAGCGCTGACGGCGACGAAGAGCGCGGCGGGCAGCTACGACCTGGTCACGTCCTGGTCGCTGACCAAGCAGGTCGACGACCCCAGCCACACGGGGCTCCGCGGCCAGGTCGCCGGCACCTCCACGTGGACCGTCGTCGCCGACCGCACCGACACGGCCTCCGGCTGGTCCGTCACCGGCGAGGTCGCGGTGTCCAACCCCTCGGGCGTCGACGTGCCGTTCACCGTCGCCGACCTGCTCGACGACGGGACACCGGGTCAGGTGGACTGCCCCGCCACCACGGTGCCGGCGCACGACAGCGTCACGTGCACCTACACCGCCTCCCCGGGCGGGGCCACCGCCACGCTCAACACGGCGACGGTCACCGGGGCCGGCAGCGCCCCCGTCACCGCCACGGCGCCCGTGGCCTTCACCGCTGACCGCTCCGGTGACCAGTCGGTGACCCTCGCGGACCCGCGGCTGGGGACCTCGACGACGATCACAGACGACACCACGCTGTCGGTCCCGGAGACGTTCCTCTGCTCCGGCGACAGCGCCGACTACGTCAACGGCGCCAGCTCCCGCACGGAGACCAACACCGCGACGCTGACCGGGTACGACACCCGGCTCACCGCCCAGGCGTCCGTGCGGGTCGACTGCTCGACGCCGGTGTACGCCGAGACGGCGACCGGCGCCGGCACCCGCTGGCCCGGGACGAGCAACTGGTTCATGTACACCGCGTTCTCGACCAGCACGGTCGACCTCGTCGCCGGCCAGAAGCACGACGCGGGCGACATCACGATGGTCCGGTCCGCCGACGGGAGGACCACGACCATCACGATCACCCTGCACCCGGGCTTCGCGCTCTCGGGGGCCAAGGACGACGTGAAGATCCAGCCGCTGGCCCAGGCGCCGACGCGCTACCTGCAGCCGGGCTCCTTCACCCACAAGTGGACGCGGACGACGAGCCCCGTGGTCGTCACGGTCCCCTCGACCGCCTTCTACGGCATCCACCTGGACGTCGTCCGCTGGTGACCCGGCGCCGACGTCCGTCCCGAGCACGTCCGGGGCACGGCTTCCCGTGACCCCCACCCGCAGGCCCCGCCCGGCGCGCCCGGACGGGGCCTGCGGCCGCGGTGGCAGCACCATGGACCCGTGACCACGACCGCCGTCCTGCAGCTCGTGCTCGTGGCGGCGGCGGCCGTCCTCCTCGTCGTCGGCCTGCGCGCCGTGCGCCGTGCGTCGGCGACGAGGGCGCGCGTCGCCCGGGCACGGACGGCGTCGGGCGAGGTCGTCGCCGTCGACGCCGCCGAGGGCCGCGTCGTCCCGACCGTCCGCTACCACGTCGGCGGCGAGCGCTTGGAGGGGCCGCCGCGCCTGCCGCCGCCCGGGTCCCGGTACCTCGTCGGGCAGCCGGTCGACGTGCGCTACGACCCGCAGGAGCCGGCCTGGATGACGATCGAGGCCGTGCAGGGCGACGCACGGGTCCCCCGCCCGCGGGCGGCGGTGGCGGAGGTGGCCGCCGCGGTGGTGCTGCTCGTCGTCGCCGCCGTCCTGGCGGTGCTGCCGTAGGCGGGACGCGCGCGTCAGCCGCGCCGCAGCCGCGCGCTCAGGGGTGGTCCCGCGGACGGGGCAGCGTGCCACGCTCGATGAGCGACTCGTAGACGCCCTCCATGGCCACGGCGAGCTCCTGCAGCTGGTCGCCGGAGAGGGCGTCGAGGAACACCGACCGCACGAGCGCGACGTGTCCCGGCGTCGCGGCGGCCAGGGAGGCGCGCCCCTCCTCGGTGAGGGCCACCGTGGTCGCGCGCCGGTCGTCGGGGCTCCCGGCCAGCGCGACGAGACCGCGCCCGGCCATCCGCCGCACCTGGTGGGACACGCGGCTGCGCTCCGCCCCGATGCGCACGGCGACGTCGGAGACGGTCATGGGCTCGGGGTCCTGGCTGACGAGAGCGACGAGGACGTCGTAGTCCGCCAGCGACAGCCCGTGGTCGGCGCCGAGCTGCCGGTTCATCTCGTACCGCAGCCGCAGGTGCACCTTCATGTAGGCGTACCAGGCGCGCGTCTCCTCCTCGGACAGGAACGCGTAGGGCGACTGCGGCGCGACGTCGTGCACGCACCGATCATCCCCGCACAGGCCTCGACCTCGGCGACGACGGTCAGGTGAAGAGGACCGTGTAGACCTTCGCCAGGCGCCCGTCCCGCACGAACCCCATGTCGGCACCGGAGACGACGGCGGGGCCGCCGGGAGGGCCGAGCTCCCAGGCGAGGTACCCGAGGTCCTGCACCTGCCGCGGCCCGTCGACCGGCCGGAACTCCAGCCCCTCGGCGCCGTCGAGGATGGACTGCGCCTTCGCGCTGAGCGCCTCGTGGCCCTCGACGACGCCCTCGGCGTCGACGAAGACGACGTCCTCCGTGCAGGTGCGGGCGATCGCGGCGACCCGCCGCGCCGGGTCGCGCTCGGCGAACACGTCCAGCAGGTACGCACGCATGAGGGCGTCCAACCGCTCGGGCACCGGTCCTCCAGGTCGTCCGCTCCACGTCGTCATGCAACACATGACATGTCACGCACCGTAGGGCGACCGCACCGGTCGGTCGACCACCTGACCGCCGAGCCGCGGCGGTACGCTCCCCCCGGGTCGGCGACCGGGCGGCCGCGCGCCTGGCGTCCCGGCCGCCGGGCGCGGCACCCGCGCCGCGGCCCGGGGCCTCTAGCTCAACCGGCAGAGCAGCGGACTTTTAATCCGCGGGTTGTGGGTTCGATCCCCACGGGGCCCACCAGGGTGTTTGTGCAGGTCAAAGGCCTTGTGCGGGCGCCTGGAGGAGGCCCCGATCGACCGTCATCCGAGGCGCTAGTCCGCATCTAGTCCGCACTGCCCGAAGCGATACACGCGCCGACGTTCGCCTCCGAGCATCTCGGCGCGGCAGCACCTCCGGTCTGGCCGGTTCGCGGCACCTAGGCGGCCGCGCACGCCGCGCACGCCGCGGACGCCGCGCCCACGCGGCTTGCTGCCGCTGCGTCGGCATCTGGGGACCAAAGTCCACATCGGCGTCCGTGCGGGACGGTATGCTGTCCCAAACGGACATGCCGATGTCCGCGGGCGACAGAGGAGAGTCCCGGATGACCACCTACGCGTTCTGGAACAACAAGGGCGGGACAGGCAAGACGAGCCTGTGCTTCCAGTCGATCTGCTTCTACGCCAACAACCACCCCGACGAACGCGTCCTCGCGATCGATGTCTGTCCTCAGGCGAACCTCTCCGAACTGTTCCTCGGGGGGCTCGCCAACGACGGGAGCACCCGCCTGCTCCAGCGTCAGGGCGAGACCGTGCGGGCCACCATTGGTGGCTACTTTCAGTTGCGCCTGCCGGCGCCCTACTCACCGCCCGCGCTCAATGCGCAGGACTTCATCACAACTCCCGCGAGCTTCAACGCCGATATCCCGACCAACGTCGATCTCATCTGCGGTGATCCGCTCCTGGAGCTGCAGTCGAACGCGATCTCGACCCTGGCGAACAACCAGATTCCCGGCACCAACGCCTGGGTCGCCGTCGTCGACTGGTTGCGCGACCTGCTCGCCGTCATCAGGGATGACTACGACACGATCTTCATCGACTGCAACCCGAGCTTCTCGATCTACACGCAGATCGCGTTGTCGGCCGTGGACCGGCTCGTGTTGCCGGTCATGGCGGACGACTCCTCGCGCCGGGCGATCCAGAACGCGTTCTCGCTCGTCTACGGCCTCAAGCTGCCGTCCGACATCTATCAGGCCTACGCCTTCGCGACCCGTCTGATGGCGGAGGAGCGGGAACTCCCCAAGGTCCACCTCATCGCGAAGAACCGCATCACGCAGTACATGGGCTCGGCCTCTGCCTACGCGGCCGTCCTGCGCTCGATCGACGACGACGTGAACAAGCTGATTAGCAGCAACCCTGAGATCTTCACCTTCGACGACGTCACGAGCGGGGTGGTGAACATCCGCGACTTCCAGACCACGGGGGTCGTGGCGTTCGCGCAGGGAACGCCGCTCTACGCGCTGAAGTCCGGCAAGCGCTCCGTCCTCGGTCACCGCGTCACGGTCCACGAGGACTACCGCGTGAACATGGTGGACGCCATGAACAAGCTCACCGCGAAGCTCTGAGGGTCTTCGGCCCGGCCCGCGGGTATCCGTGGGCCGGCCGGAAACCGACGGATATGCCTTCGCCACGCTCTTCGCTAGGCGCAACCGGTGTCGCGCGACAGTGCAGCTTCGGCGTCGGCCGCCCCCCGACGCCGAAGCTGCACCCAGAGGTGAGACCGTCGCAGGACCAGGTGGCTCGACGGTCGCGGCCGGCCCCACCATCGCGGCAGCCTCCACGGCGCTAGTCCGCGGGTCGACGAACGCGTCCGTGCTGATCAGAAGAGCGCCAGCGGGGCCCGCCATGCGATCGCGCCCCCTCGATTCGATCAGGTCCCCCCCGGTGCGTGACGCTTCCGACTCGCTTCGGGAACCGCCGGTTCGATGTCCTCACTGCTCCGGCCCCAGGCACCGAGCGCCTCGGTCGCGGCGGCGGTCATCCGCTCCGCAACGTCGTCGAGCTCGGCGTCGAACAGCCCCGAGTACACGTCCAACGTCATCGACGCCGACGCATGCCCGAGCATTCGCTGGACCGCCTTCACGTTCGCCCCCGACGCTACGGCCAGGCTCGCGGCGGTGTCCCTCAGGTTGTGCGGCGTGAGCGGCGCGAGGCCAGCGCGCTGGACGGCGGGATCGAAGAAGTAGTGCCGGAAGTTCGAGTTCCTCAGCGTGCCGCCCTTGCTCGCGGTGAACAGCGGCGCGTCGGCGGGCTTCCCCGCCACGTACGCGCGCAGGCGGTCGACGAGGAAGGCCGGGATGGGGACGGCGCGGCGCCGGTACGTCTTCGGGGCGTCGCGGTGCAGTCCCCCGCGCGCCAGCTCCGTGACGCTCCAGTTGACGGTGACGCGGCCGCGCCCAAGGTCGACGTCGCCCACCTGGAGCCCCGCAGCCTCGCCGAACCGCAGGCCGGTGAACGCGAGCAGGACGACCAGCAAGTCGTACGGCTCGGGCAGCTCCGCTGCGAGTCGGGCGACCTCCTCGTTGCTCAGGAACCGCTGGACCGGCCGCGTCAGCCGCGGCTTCGGGACGCCGTCCGCGACGTTCCTGCTGAGCCGCCCGTCCCGCACCGCGAGCTTGAGCATCTGCGACATCACGATGAGCGTGTGCCGCGTGTGCGCCGGGCTGCGGTTGGCCTGGATGTCCGCGACCCACCGGACGAGATCGGCGTGGGTGATGTCGGCGAGCGCGACCCGACCCCACCTCGGGAGGACCCACACGCGCAGGGCGCTCTCGTACTTCTCCCGCGTGCGGGGCCGCAGGTGCGCCTTGGTCGCCAGCCAGACCTGCGACCACTCCTGCACGGTGACCCGCGCCTTGGCGGGGTCCACCCAGTCGCCCCGGGCGATGGACGACGCCTGCGCAGCGAGCCAGCGTTCGGCGTCGGTCTTGCGGGCGAAGTGGCGGGCTCGCTCTTTGCCGGTTGCGTCGCGGTACCTGGCGCGCCACATCCCGTCCGGACGCTTCTTGACGTTCCCGGCCACGGTCAGGCACTCACCTCACGCCGGCACTCGCTCTCGAGCCAGGCCTGCACGGCGACCGGGCTGTAGCGCAGATGCTTGCCGACGCGGTAGGCATCCGGTCCGGTGCCGAGGTAGCGCCACTGGTGGAGCGTCGCGATCGGGATGCCGAGGAACGCCGAGACCTCCCCGATGGTCCACAGCCGCTCGACGGTCGGTGGAGCGACGCCAGCCACCCTCCCGCGCGACGTCGTCGCGGCGGCACTGGTACGCGAGCGCGGCATGGCGGTCTCCTCAGAGCCGGGCGGGGGCGGCGGGTACGGGGCGAGCTTCCGACGCCGGTCGGGCGGCCTCGCCGACCGTGCGTTGGGCGCTAAGGACGGTGCGCGCCGCCTCGCGCTCGCTGAGACCGGCGCTGACGGCGGCCGTGACGAGCGGCTCGAAGTCCTGCACGCCGGCCTCGGCCGCTCGGCACGCGGCCCAGAACAGGGCGTTGTCGCGGTTGCCCTCGGGCTGCCGCGCCACGTGCGCGGCGAGTGCCGGCGTCGGGTCGCCACCCTCGCGCTGACGGGCGATGCCCTGACGGAGGCCACCACGCACGGTGACCGGGGTGAGGAGATCGACGACGGCGCTCCAGTCCAGCGGGCGGCCGGGCCCCGGCCGCGTGGCGATCAACTGGTAGTCGCGGGAGTAGGCCTTGGTCTGGCCGAACGACGGCGGCAGCAGGACGTACCCGCCGGTCGCCCGGAAGTCGACATGCAACCCGCGGAGGCTGCCGTTGTGCTGGTCGGTGCCGGGGTAGTGCAGGTGCAGGCCGCCCGACGGCGTCAGGACGGCCCGTACCCAGCCGTCGACCAGCCCGGCGGCCTGGGCGCGGTGGAACGCGTGCCAGCCGTTGCCGTCGGGACGGACGTCGACGTCGAGCACGTCGAAGCCAGGAGCCCCCGTCGGGGTGGCGATGTTCGCGGACGGGCGCATCGACCACCACCGGTGGATGCGGTCGGCGTCGGTCGTCGCGTCGTAAAAGCCGTTCGCCGTCAGCGGTGTCTTGCCGCCGGGCACACACGGGAAGACGGCGATACCGGCGGCCGCGTAGGCCAGCGCGCGGTCGCGCAGCGTGGGGGCCGGTGTCGTGGCCGCGTCGTTCAAGGTGCGCCTCCTCGCGTCGGCAGGATCGACCCAGGGAGCCCCGGCGGCGCGCACCGCACGCCTCCGGCGTCGGTCAAGTCCTGGGGAGTGGTGTAGCGGTTCGGCGTGATCCTCGAGGTCGTGTTCAGGCGGTCAGTGCCTGGAATTGGTCGGTGGTCACCTCCTCGACAACGGTGCCGGGGACGGCGGTCAGGCGTGCGCGGGCGAGGATGTCCAGGCCGAGGTAGCGGCGTCCTTCGGCCCATTCGTCGTGCTGCTCGGCTAGCACCGCCCCGACGAGCCGGATGACCGAGCCGCGGTCCGGGAAGATCCCGACGACGTCGGTGCGGCGGCGGATCTCGCGGTTGAGCCGCTCGTTGGGGTTGTTCGACCAGACCTGTCGCCACAGGTCCCGCGGGAAGCCGGTGAACGCCAGGACGTCGGCGCGGGCGGCGTCCAGGTGGTCGTGGACGTCGGGCAGCCGGGCCGCCACGGAGTCCAGGAGCTTGTCGTACTGGGCGTGCACCGAGGCCGCGTCGGGCTGGTCGTACACGCTGTGCAGCATCGCCTTCACCGCCGGCCACGAGGACTTCGGGCAGGTGGACATCAGGTTCGCGGCGTAGTGGGTGCGGCACCGTTGCCAGGTCGCCCCGGGCAGGGTCGCACCGATCGCGGCGACCAGCCCGGAGTGCGCGTCGGAGGTCACCAACCGGACCCCGCCCAGGCCGCGGGCGACCAGGTCCTTGAAGAACGTCAACCACGCTGCGGCCGTTTCGGACGTGGTGACCTGCACCCCGAGGACCTCCCGGTGCCCGTCCCCGTTGACGCCGGTCGCGACCAGCACCACGGCGTTGACCACCCGCCCGGCCTCGCGGACCTTCATCGTCAACGCGTCGGCGGCGACGAACGTGTACGGGCCGGCGTCCAACGGGCGGGTGCGGAACGCCTCCACCTGGCCGTCGAGGTCCTTGGCCATCTCGGACACCTGCGACCGCGACAGGCTGGTGATGCCCAGGGACTGCACGAGCTTGTCCATCCGGCGGGTGCTGACCCCGAGCAGGTAGCAGGTCGCCACCACGCTGGTCAGGGCCTGCTCGGCGCGCCGGCGGCGGGTCAGCAGCCACTCGGGGAAGTAGGACCCGGTGCGCAGCTTCGGCACCGCGACGTCGATCGTGCCGACCCGGGTGTCCAGGTCGCGGTGGCGGTAGCCGTTGCGGCGGTTGACCCGCTGGTCGGACACCTCGCCCCACCCGGCCCCGCACACCGCGTCCGCCTCGGCCGACAGCAAGGCGTCGATGAAGGTGCCAAGCAGCTCGCGCAAGAGATCGGGTGAGGCCTGGGCGAGGTGCTCGTGCAGAACGCGGGCAGGGTCGATACTCGACGGTGCGGTCATCGTGTTGCTCCACTTCGAGGGTGCTGTGAGAGGTTCACTCGAAGGGTCACGCGGTGACCGCGCTCGTCTATGACGACACGCTCACCGGGCTACCGGTACACCACTCTCGCGGACGCCACTGACAACGTCGCCCTGCTCCGCCGACGCCAGGCCTCGAACGTCCGAGCGCGGTGGGACGGTGACGCGATGACCAGGCTGATCCTTCGCGAGGGGGCGCGATGGGCGCGAGCGGTGGCTACGCCCCTCGCGGTGCAGCTGGTTGTGGTCGTCGCCCCCGTCGTGCTCCAGAACGAAGTCCGTCGGCTCGGTACCGACCGCGCACTATCGCTCGGCTGGCTGGCAGCGGTCATCGCATCACTCGTGTGGCTCGCGACGTCGGCGACGCGCGCTGCGATCCAGCCGGCTGGCGATCGTCGCGCCTTCGTTCGCGTCCAGGAACTCCGCGTCCTCTCCGGTCTTCCGCATCACGCGCTGCTCTGCATCCTTCGCACTGTGTGGTCCACCGCCGCCGGGCAGCGCGCCGACGCGGTCGACGTTCGCACCGGCGCTGTCATCGACCTCTGGCTCGCTGACGCGAGCCTGCCGCCCGGCAGCTACGCCCTCGTCAAGTTCACTGATCGCTCCTCCGTGCTCGTCGACGCCGTCCCTCCGGGTCTGGTTCTTGCTGCCCGACGCCACACGCGCCGGGAAGGCGTGCGTCACCACGAGCGGTCCGGACGCAAGCGTCGCGCGGCGGCCCGCGTGATCCGCACGGCGGAGACGCTGCTCCGGTAGGGCCCGCGAACGGCGCCATCCCCAGATGCGCTGCCCCTACGGCTCAGGAGTCGCCGGACTCCCGCGACCAGACCTCGATCGTGGCGCCCGTGGACTCGTCACCGACGACCTCACGCTTCGTCGCTTGGAGGTGGACGACGAGGTGGTCAGCAACCTGACGCGGCCCCTTCCATGTGCGCGCGCCGAGCGCGCCCTCGAGCGCGTCGATCGTGCATTTCGCCAGATTGTCGAGGTCCCACGACTCGCCCCTACGCTGCGGCCGAGCGGTTCTGAAGTCCAGTCGCACTGCGAAGGCGCCTGACCCAGGTGTCGAAACCGCTCCTGCCACCGCGTTCCTCACGGCCTCGCGCCAGGGCTTCTCTGCGGCCGTCGAGTAGCTCGCCGGAGTCCCGAGCACGTGAACGGTTGCCACGTGACGCCAGGGAGCTCGACCGTCACCCGCCTCAACGCCGGGGAGTGCCGCGACGAGCGGGAACACCGAGCCCGAACCGGCCCCGTCAAGGCTGTCAATGGAACCCGAACCCGCGGCGATGACGTCCAGCGACGCCCATGAGGACCCGTCGAACGAACGCTGGGCGAGGACGGCGACGGGTGTCTCGTCGGGCCAGCCGACGAGCTCGGCCCTGAGTCGTCCAACCGTGAATGGGGCCGCCTGGGTGCCCGGTACCTCCACGCCGCTCCCGTCACCGTCGGTCACATCCACATCGTGCCGCAGACTCGACCGCCCGCGGGTGGGGACATCCGACGAGTCATCACGTCGGCTCTCGACGTCGACATCGGTTGCTGAGCCGCTACCGCGCCGCCCCGAGGCTCCGGAGGATCGGGGCGGCGATTCTGTCGGCCAGCTGGTCGACCTGGTCCAGCAGGGCCGCCGGTTCCTGGTCCAGGTCGAGCGTGTGCTGCACGAGGCGGATACCCGCGCGTCGAACGTCGTGACTCTGCGCGACCTCGTTGCCCTTCGCATACACGAGGTGCCCGCGGTCGAGGCCCGTCACGGAGCAGTAGGCGAGCATCTGGTAGAGGTCGGCGTTGGGGAAGCCGCTGGGCTTCTCGGCCTTGTACTTGGCGTCGATGACGGCCGTGGGGCCGCTCTGACCCGCGGCGTACCAGACGAGATCGGGCTTCATCTCGATCGCGTCGGCTTCGTCCAGGCGCCACTTCTCCTGAGGTCTGCACACGCCACCGCGGCGAACAAGCGCTTCGCCCAGTGCGACGGTGAGGAAGTCCTCGAAGAGCTTCGCCATGTCGACCATGAAGCCGCTGACGCCATAGGGCCCCGGGGCTTGCTCGACCGAGGCTCCTTGGAGCACGAGCTCGGCCAGTTGAAGCGCGAGGTGGTAGCGGGCGTTGAGTCTCGACGGTTGCCAGGAAGGAAGCGGCAACCCGCGGCGGATCGGCGTGACGTCTACCGCGGCCCGCACAAGCCGGAGCAGTGACCTGCGGGTCAAGGCGTCCACACCGCGGAGCCGAAGCAGCACTTCGGCCGCTCCGCGCAGCAGCTGGTTCTCCGCGATGTCGACGCCGTACTCGTCGTAGCGGACCTCGAGCGGCACGGCGAGGCCGAAGCGCTTCTTCAGCTGCTCAGCCGTCCGGACGCGTCCCCGCAGGACCGCCGACGCGGTCTCCTCGACCCGGTAGCCCTGGATCAAGCCCTGTTGGGTCGCTCGTTCGGCCTGGCGAGCGAACGCGGTCGCCACGGCCACGAGGAGGTCCGCGTCCTCCTGGAGATGCAGGTCTTCCTCGCGCCATCCACGCCCATCGCGCGCGTAGCCGAGCAGGAAGAACAGCCGCCGGATCGAGACCTTGGGCTCAACCCAGAGCTCGACGTCCCCCACTCGCGCGACGCCGACCTTGCTGGCGGGCCCGACGAGCCACCATCCCGGAGTCGTCGACGGCACAGCGGAGACGAGCTCCGACCCGCGAAGGGCCAGGCCCTGAGCGGTGCTCAGCCGAACCTCGACCGCGGTTCCCGTCTCCCTGAGCTCGATGCGCACGTGCTACTCGGCGTTCGTGATCTCGCTCGGCGCATCGGGCCCTTCGTCGTTCTCCCCGGTCGGCTTCGCCGGCTCGTCGTCCATGCCGCTCGTGGCGCGCTTGAGGATCCGGTCCAGGCCGTACTCCTTCGCCACGTCGATGCCCTCGCCGAAGTGGTGCTCCTCGAGAAGGGGCAGGATCGAGGTCTCCCACATGAGCCTCAGCCCACCGTCGGAGTACACGCTGTCCCGCATGAAGTACGACGGGCCGATCTTGAAGTCCTCGTCCTTGATGAGCTCGTTGAGGCGGTCCAGCACGCGAGCGTTCCTGTCCGGCAGCCCCTGTGCCGCGAGCCACTTGTCGAGCATGCTCCGGGTGGGCTCGGTGCTCGGGTGGAGAGCCTTGAACGCGAACCGCCGCCGCATGGCCGCATCGACCAGAGCGATCGAGCGATCCGCCGTGTTCATCGTGCCGATGACGAACACGTTGGACGGCATCGTGAAGCCGGCCTCCGTGCCTGTGGAGTAGAGCAGGTCGATGGACCGGTCGCGGTACTCCAGCAGGAAGTACAGCTCGCCGAACACCTTCGCCAGGTTGGCCCGGTTGATCTCATCGATGATCAGGACGTAGGCGGTGGCCGGGTTCTCCCGGGCCGCGTCGACGAGACGGCGGAACGGACCCGGGACGAGAGCGAATCCCACAGTACCGCTACCGTCGGGCGACGGCGCGGGCCGGTACCCCTCGAAGAAGTCCTCGTAGCTGTATGACGGGTGGAACTGGACCAGCTTGACGTTCGGCTCGTCCGTCAGGTGTGCGGCGATCTCCTGCGCGAGGTACGTCTTCCCGGTCCCAGGAGGGCCGTAGAAGATCATCTGTCGCCGGTCGGCGAGGAGATCGATGCAGTCCTGGAGCCACACTCGTGAGACCAACAGGCGCGCGGCCAGCCCGTCCGTCGCGGGCGCCAGTCGTAGCTCGGGCGTCGCCTTCTCCTTGGCCGCCTCCTGCGCCGGTTCGTCGGTCACGACGAGCGCCCTGAGGGCTGCGACGTCGCTCGTGAGGTCGACGATCGGCTGCTGCGAGGAGAGCAGCGGCTTGACACCGGACGGCAGGTCGACCAGGTCAACAGGGGACTCCGGGTTGAGCCACGTCACGGGCCGTCGGAGATTGGACCGGTCGTCCGTGCTCGCCACCGAGGTGGCAGCGCCTGTGATCTCCCCGAGGTAGAACCGCGCCCCGTCGTTGGTGAGCACGAGGTCACCCGGCTGCACCCGGTTCAGGAAGAGATCGACCTCGGTGACCTTCTCGTTGCGGGTGTTGTACGACTTCTGCGCGTAGTCGATCTCGACTATCTCGGCGATCTGGCGGCGGGTCAGGGGCAGGTCCAGCGGTCGGATCTGGCTCGCTGCAATGGAGCACCAGCCGAGGCTCAGCCACTGTGGGATGAGGTTCTTGCCGTTCACGTTGCCACCCCGGATGAGCCACGCGCGCCGGGGTGCTTCGCCACTCTCGCCGTCGAGAAGCTGGACCAGTTCGTAGGCGGTCAGTCGCTGAGCCTGGGAGGCGCGGTCTTCCTGGTCGAACTCGACGCCCTCCTCCGCCAGGAGCGCCCGCGGGTCGTCTCTCCGGTCAGGGTCCGCCCACCGGAAGCCCTCGGAGACCTTGCCATTCGCTGAGAGGACCCTGAACCCGTTGGGCGACTCGCTCTGTGCCACGAACGATCCCACGGTCTGGGCCGACAGTCCCGCGACCTCGGCCAGGTCGCCGTAGGTCGTCCACGAGCCGGCCTCCACGAGTTCAAGAGCCGCCTCCAGTCGAGCCTGCTTCGCACTCGCGGCGTCTTGAGCCTGCGCAGCCTTGCGTTCGGCGAACTCGCGTTCGTAGTCCTCGAGCATCGCCCGGTAGAGCGGCTCGGCGTTGGGGTACTCGGCAAGGCCGGCGCGCCCGCGATCGGTGATCTCCCACCCGTCGTGGCCCTTGAGCAGCCAGCCCCCGATGCGCGCCCAGCTTGAGTCGAACCGGATGGCCGTGTCCCCGCGCAACTTCCCGCTGGCGGTGAGGGTTGCCTCGTGATCGGTGAACGGCACACGTGCCCGCACCGCGGCAACGACATCGGCGGCCTTCCGCGGCTCAGCCGACTCCGCCAGGAGCGCGAGCGTGGTCTGGAAGAGCAGCGCGTGGCGCACCGACGCGGCACGCTCGGCGACTGGAGGCTCCGTCATGTCGTTCCTCCTCTGCAAGGTGATCGAAGTCTGTCAGCGACCGCCGACGTCCCGGCCTGCGGTGTTGCCTAACGGGCTGAGGCGATTCGAGACGCCACCTTGAGCCCGCCCGCTTGCACGCTCACGGGGCCGTTGGAGCCACTCCGTCCGGGCTGCCAGCCTTCGAGTCCGCGGTGCTCAGGTGGGACAGGAACTGCTTCACCAGCGCGGCCATCTGGTCCGCGTCTGCGAGCTCCAGCTTGCCAGTGAAGACTCGCTCGGACACCGCCCGCCAGCTCTCCCCGATGGCGCCGGTGATCGTCGCGGCGACCCCGCCAGAGATGAGGTTCCCGACGCCGGGGATCAGTTTCATCAAGCTGCCCACGGCCATCCGGCCGCCGGCGCCGGCCGCACTGGTCGCCGCGCCCACGAGCGCGGCGGCCTGCTCCTTGGGGATGTCGTAGATGGCTGAGATCTTCGCCATCAACGCGGCCTGTGCTGGGACCAGGACCGCAGCATCGGCGAGGGGAATCGGCGTAGCCCCGACACCTCCCGCGAAGGCGACGGCACCGGCTATCCAGGACCGGGCGTACCTAGCCTTGATGTCGAGGTCGACCTTCTGCGCGGCGGCCACGGCGACTCGCTGAGCCTCGGGCACGACGCGATAGGTCGCGGCGAGGAGGTCCTCCAGGCCATGGCGCTCCGTGCCGACGAACTCGTTCGCGATTGACGCCGTCAGGATCGGCCGGCCACCGACGATCGGGAGGCCCATTGCCGCGATCGCGTCAGCCAGTTCGACGGCGGCCGGGTCGGCCGCGCCCTCCTTCGCGTCCACTTTGGTGAGGACGAGCACCACCGGAATCTCGAGCTCCGCGACCTTGCGGATCGCGTCGGCTTGCGACGGTTCGAGCCGCGCGGTCGCGGAGTTCACGCAGTACCAGGCGATGTGGATGAGGTCCTTGCCGAGGCGACGGTTCTTCTTGATGCGGTCGAGCAGGTCCTTGGCGAGGTTGCCCTGACCGAGCTCGAAACCCGCGCCGTCGTAGATCGCGAGGGTGCCGGTCCGGTTGACGTAGCGAGCGGTGCCCGGAGTGACCGGGCTGCCGACACCCGTCGGCGCGACGTCGGCGCCGAAGACCGCGTTGAGCAGCGACGACTTGCCTGCACCGGTCGCGCCGAAGACGGCGATGTTGACTCGGCCGACGGCGGACTCCCCCTCCGACTCAACGGCGCGGGCGAGGTCATCGGTCGGCTCAGTGCTGCTGCTCATCTCGGTGCCTCTCTGCAGGATGGCGGGGGCCCTGGCCGGGCGGGGGGTCGAGCGGGGTGACGTAGGTGGTGCCGGCCGACGCGGCGGCGGCCATGGCGTCGTAGGCGGCGAGGATGAGGCGCTTGGTGCGGAACTCGCCGTGGTCGCGCTCCTCGTACTTGCGGACGACGAAGAACGAGTCCATGACGTGCTCGACCTCGTCACGGGCCAGGCCGTACAGGCGGAACATCGCGGCGTCGAGCTCCACGCGGAGCTGCTCACGGCGCTCTGGCAGCCAGCGGAACGGCGGGCCGGGGTCCGCGCCGGGCGGCAGGCCTAGGACATCAGTGGCATAGGAGCCGATGCGGTATGACGTGTAGGTGAGCTCGAGGAGGCGCGGTCGAATCCAGTCGGCAAGCGCGGTACCGACGACCCCGAGAAGCGGGACGGCGAACGAGGCGGGCGTGGGGCACGCGAGCTGCTTGACGATGAAGAAGGTCATGCCGGTCCCGCTCAGCTTCTGCCGAGCGACGTAGTCGAAGGCGAACGTCGACTGGAGTACGTGCAGGAGCGGCGCGAGCCTCGGGTCCGCGCCGAGCGTCAACGGGAACTTGTTGCCGACGGCGGCGCGGGGCAGGACGCTCGGCACAAACGTGCGCCACTTCTCCTGGCCGGTGATGTCGCGCCAGCCGAGGAACCAGTCGCGATCCCATCGCTCGTCGATCGCGTCGAGCACCTCCGCCTCGCTGACCCAGTACCGGCCGAGTGCCTCGCGGTCGGGCTGGTCGTGGACGATGTCCGAGATGCGGGGCAGGGTGCCGACGTTCAGTTGGGCCTGCGTCGCGCCCTCGTAGGTGGAGTAGCGGTGGTCATAGTGGCTCAGCATCTTGCCCTCGTACAGCGGCAGCCAGCGGTGCCCGCCGCGGACGTACGCCCAGCCGTCGAACTCAGCGCCATCGGCCTCGAGCTGGTCGGCGGTGCGGAACAGCCCGGAGTCGGCTGCCATGTTGAACAGCCCCTGCCGGAAGGAGACGCCCCAGGGGTTCGCCGGGGTCGCGTCGTTCACGAGCACAGGGTGACGTCGGTAGATGCCGAGGGTGATCTCGGCATCGCGGCGGGTGCGGAACATCGGCAGGGTGCCGGTGTTGGGGTTGAGCAGCAGGATCTCTTCGGGCGCGAGCGCGAACCGCGTGGTCACGGCGTCACGCACGTGCCGGGTGAGGAACGAGAGGCGCGAATGCTCGACTGGCCGCCCACCGGTGAGGCACGTCACGGCGAACCGGAACGCGTGGTGCACGCCGGGGAAGATCCTCGCTTCGTTCTCGAAGTCGTAGAACGCGGCGAGCCGCTTGGTCGCCACCGTGTCCGCGAAGAACGCCGATGTGGTCGCGTCGGTGGCCAGGCCGGTGGGTGTGATGATGCCCATCCGTCCGTCACGGGCGATGGACGACCTGAACAGCTCGGCGAAGATCGAGTAGGTGTTGATCTTCCCCCTTGCGCACAACGGGTAGCGACCGCTCGCACGGATGAACTGAGTCTGGCCGGCGGCGTCTCGCGCGGCGTGATCGAATGCCGCGAGCAGGGTCGGGTCGGTCTCGGCGAGGCGCGCGATCGCCTTCTTGCGCGCCGCTGCGTTGGCGGCTGTTGTGATCTCCGGTGCGCGAGCGGCGAAGAACTCCTTCTCGGACATCTGCACCGTCTCCCACGGCGGGTTGCCGACCATGGCGGTGAACCCACCGGCGCCCGCGACCTCGGGGAACTCCAGGTGCCAGTGGAAGAACCGGTGGGCGACGGCATGGCTGTGCACGGCCGCGGCGGTCGCCGCGGGGATGGTGCCGTCGCGGACGGCATCGAGGGTGCCGGTCGTGATGGCCGGGGCGCCGGGGCGCTTGTGCTGGACGAAGGCGGCGCACCAAGCGTCCGCGAGCAGGCGTTCGCGTGCCAGCTCGGGTGACTGCTGCCACGCGGCGTAGCGGCGGGCGAGGGCATGCACGTCGGCCAGGCGCGCCCCGGGAACGGCTGTGGTGCTTGGCGCAGGCGGCACGGTCGGTGTCGGAGCGTCGCCGAACAGGTCGAGCTCGTCCTGGGCCGCCGCGCGGGCGTCGCGCTCGACCTTGTTTCGGCGCTTCCACGCGGTGGTGGTGGGTTTGTCGTCGTCGCCCAGCGCGACGAACGCGTCGTCCGGAATGCCTGCGGCGATGAGTTCGGGTGTCGTTCCGAGCAGGGCGTTGCCGACCTTGACGTGCGCGTCCAGGAAGGACAAGGGTCGCCCGGGCTGCATCGCCTCCAACCACAGCGAGACCTTGGCCAGCTCGGCGGCCAGCGGGTTGAGGTCCACCCCGTAGATGCACCGGTCGACCACGTCGTGGAGGGCGGCGCGTAGGTGTGTGGGCGTCGGGTCGCTCTCCCCGGAGCGGACGACGGCGAGGCGCTCGGCGATCCGCCGGGCGGCAGCGACCAGGAAGTGCCCGGACCCACATGCAGGGTCGCAGACCGTCATCGCGAGCAGCGTCGCCTCGGGGTCTGCGGCCCGCTCGGTGTCATCCAGCAATGGGTCCAGGGTCTCGTCCAGGAGCAGGTCGATCAGCGCTGACGGGGTGTAGTAGGAGCCGGTGGTCTTGCGGTCGTTCCCGGCCAGGGTGACCAGGGCGAACGTCTGGTGCACCGGGTCATGCCGAGGGACCAGCTCCAGCAGCGACTCGTAGATCGAGCCGAGCTCCTCCGCGCCCAGGTTCTTGTAGTCCACCAGGCGCTGCGGCTGTCCGGCTGGCCTGACCACCGCCAGGTCACGCACTGCGGCGAGCAGCGCGTCGTTCGGCAGGTCGGCGTCCGCGAACACCTCGGCACCCTGGTCATCGAAGAGCCCGCCGATGCCGGGCAGGCCGAGCTCGGGGCACCCCGCCTCGTCGCCGAGCTTGGCGATCACCAGGCGCTGGGCACGCCAGAGGTCCGTGTGCGCGGTGCCGCGGCGCTTGAGCGCGAGGCGCCGCAGCCGTGCGGTGGAGTAGTAGTCCCGGTAGCGCGCCTTGGCCACCGGAGCGGCGTCCGGGTCGAGGAGTGCGTCGCGGTCCTCCGCGACGAACAGGAACAGCAGCCGGTACACCAGGCGCAGCAAGCCCTGGTGCATGTCCGCCAGGGCAAGGGAGCCATCGGCCAGGCCGTCTCGCAGCGCGGTGTTCGCCGGGGCACGCAGGAACCCGGTGCCCAGGTGCTCGATCGCTCGCTGCACCCCGTCGCGCAGGAGAGCCATGGCCCGGGTGCCCTGCGCGATCGCCGAGGAGCGCCAGCGCTCCAGCCAGCAGTCAGCCGGGGCGCCGCCCTCGGGAACCTCGACCCGCGACTGGTGCAGCAGCAGGAACAGGACGACGAAGTCGGCGAAGAGCTCGCCGTCGAAGATCGCCTCCAGGTCGAACTCGACGAACGAGACGGTGGACAACGACGTCGAGTCGCGGAGCAGGCGAAGGACCTGACCGTTGGACACGACCGCCCACAGGTGGTCCTCAGACCGGTTGCAGAGCTCCTGGACCATGGCGTGCGGCGCGCGCTCCGCCGCCCCGGGCACACCCTTCGTGCGTCGATCCAGGTCCACGCCCCAGCCGAGGAGGTGGATCGGCAGGGGACCCCATTCGTGGGACACCGGATAGGACTTCTCGCCTGCGTTCAACCCGCCCGCGGGGGTGGTCTGTAGCCGGCCGTACCCGAGCTCACGGAACAGCAGCAGCAGCCACCGCTCCCGGGTCAGCCGCACCGCGGGGTCGCCCGCGTGCAGCGCGGCCAAGGCCTCCCGGAACGAGGGCCACACGCTGAGCAGGTAGGCCCAGGCCCGGTTCGCCGCCTCGCGTGGGGTCTCCCCCGCCCCGAGGTGGTAGTCGGCCGAGCGGAGCCCGCCGAGGTCCTGGTCGCCCGCGGCGACGCGGCCGAGGACGTCAGCCGGGAGGAGCGCACCGACCGTGCGCACGGAGGTCAACTGGCCTGCGGGGCTCACCGGGCACCGCCAGAGACGGTGGGGAGGTAGACGTAGACGCCGAGCACGTCGACGGGCTTCTGCGCTCGCACACGCAGGCCGGCGCGGGCGGCGCCGGCACCGGCGCGGACCCGGCGGTGGCTCTCGAGCAGCTCGCCGGCGCGGGCGTCGGCGCGGGCGCCCAGGTGGTCGGTGAGCAGGCCGACCTTCTCCAGTGCGCGGGCGACCATGTCGGTGGCCTGGTCGGCGGGGATGTTGCCCTCGGGGCGGGCGGCCACGAGACCGGCGACCTCGCCGGCGTCGAGCCACGTCGGGTCCTCCGGGGTGCCGCGGAAAGCGACCAGTTCGGCGTCCTCGGCGACCAGGGCGCGGGTGCCCTCGCGGGTGGGGACGTCGAGGTGGAAGCGATAGCGGACCAGCAGCATCGTCGTGCGGGCCGCCACGGCACCGGTGCGCAGGATCCCGGCTCGGCGGGCAGGACGCAGGCCGGCGTCGGTCTTGCCGTCCAGCGCGGTGTCCAGGACGTAGCCGGCGAGCGCAGCCACGGCTGGGTCGGTGCGCGTGAGCACGGCATGTCGGCGCGGAGCGGGAAGCTGGTGGTGGAACGGCAGCGGTTCGGCGTGACCGGGGGGAAGCGCATCCCGCACCCCAGCGACTAGGGAGGCCGTCGTCGCGGCGAAGCCGTCGGCGGTGGGCGTCAGGGTCGAGCCGAGAGCGCGGAGCGTGTCCTCGACGAACGGGCGGATCGCTCCGTGGCTGCCCAGGGCGGCGCGGACCTGGGTGACCTCGCCAGCGACCTCGTCCGGGTGGATGGAGCCCTGGGCGTACTTGGTGCGTGAGGTGCGCTCGGCTTCGGCTGCCGAGCGCCACGCCAGGTCTAGGCGCTCGTCGGCCTGGCGCAGGCCGAGGTCGAGCTCGCCCTGCTGGTGGTCCACCCCGCGGAGCACCAGGCCCTCCATCAGGGCCTCGAGCACGGAGTCCGACTCGGCCGGGACCGGCACGATCACGCCTGTGGCCTTGCTGATCGCGCGGTGTCGGCGGATCAGCACGTCGAGCACGATGCCGTCGATGGAGTTGTCCACGCCGTAGAGGGTGACCGCGCGGACGGTGGGGGCGGTCTGGCCGAAACGGTCGACGCGACCCTCCCGCTGCTCGTGCCGGGTGGGGTTCCAGGCCAGGTCGTAGTGCATGACCGCCTGGAACGCGTCCTGAAGGTTCACGCCCTCGGAGAGGCAGTCGGTGGCGACGAGGACGTGCCGCGCCGCGGTGGACGCGAGGTCAGCGATCCGCTGCTGCCGCTCGGCCGGCGGCAGCGTTCCGGTCACGGCGGCCACCTCGGCGGTGCCCGCCAGGGCCTTGGTCAGGTGCGCGGCGACGTACTCGGCGGTGTCGATGAACCGGCAGAACACGATGGGGTCGTAGCCGTCCGCGAGCAGCGCCTTGACCTCGGCGACCGCTCGGGCGAGCTTGGCGTCCGCCGCGGGGCCGTGCAGGGCGTCGGCTGCCTTGGCCATGGCGCGCAGGCGGGCGCGGCGGGAGCTGGGCACCGCGTCGTCCGTGTTGTCGGGGTCGACGTCATCGGCGCCGGGGGTCACATCGATGCCCTCGATCGCCTCGTCGTCCGCCGAGTCCAGCACAGCCGACCGGCCGAGAGCGTCGGCCTCGGCCTCGTCGGCCGCCTCGGCGGTAGCCGCGCGCTGGCGCAGCGTTGCGGCCGCCGCAGCCGGGGAGGACGCGAGCGCCCTGAGCAGGGCGAGGACGCTCCACCAGCGCACGCGCTGGTGGAGGCCGCCGTCGGACGCGTCACGGACCTGCTCGCGGGCGTAGTCGAGGACCTGGGCGAACAGGCGCCGGTACTCGGGGGTGAGGCTGTAGGCGACCTCTCGGCTCTCGCGGTCGGAGGGGAACTGGGTGTCCTCGTCCAGGTAGCGGCGGATGTCGCCACGGCGGCGCTGCACGAAGTGCCGCGCCAGGCGCTCCCGCCCCCGCGTCTGCTCCAGGTCGAGGGTCGCCAGCTCGGGATCGAGCAGCTCGAGCAGGTTGCGGAAGCCCTCCTCCTTGCCCGAGTGCGGGGTCGCGGTGACCAGGAGAAGGTGCCGCCGCGGGTCCCGAGCGAGGTCGCGCAGCAGCTCGTGACGGCGGTGGCGCTGACGGGTCCCTACTGCGTCGTCGGAGACAGCGGTGTGCGCCTCGTCGACGATCACCAGGTCCGGGCAGTGGTTGAGGAACTCGCTCCGGTGCGCGTCGGACTTGATGAAGTCGGTGGAGACCACGACGTACGGGTATCTGTCGAACAGGGACTCGTTCATCATCAGGTCGCGCTCCAGGCGGCGGACCGTCGAGGTGAGCACCAGCTCGGCGTCGATCGCGAACTTCTCGGCGAGCTCGCGCTGCCACTGCTCGGCCAAGGCGGGGCTGCACAGCACTGCGAGCCGGCGTGCGTCGCCCTGGGCGAGGAGCTCGGCGGCCACCAGGCCGGCCTCCACGGTCTTGCCGATGCCGACGTCGTCGGCGATCAGCAGCCGCACGGTCTCCTGGCGCAGCGCCATCAGCAGCGGAACCAGCTGGTAGGCGCGCGGCTCGACGGCGATCTGTGCCAGCGAGCGGAACGGGCCGGCCGAGGAACGGAAGCCGAGCCGCAGCGCGGTGCGCAGCAGGCCCGCGCTCGCCGCGTCCCCGAGGTCGTCGGCGGACGGCAGCGGGTAGGTGGCCGGCTCGACGGTCTCGAGCGCGGTGTGCACGCCCGCGACGTCGTCGTTTCCGCCGCCCAGCGGGCGCAGGACCAGGAAGTCCTCGGTCGAGTCAGGCAGGACCACCCACTCCCGGCCGCGGGCACGGACGAGCGCACCGGCCGCGTAGGTCGTCGTGGTCATCGGGCTCTGCCTGCTCTCTGCTCGCGTTGCGTCGTGCTCGGGTCGCTCATGACTCACGCCATCGGGGTGCCGAAGACGGAGGGGTACCGCGCGACGACGGCCGCCCAGTCGTCGTCGTGCCGGACGCGCACCACCATCCAGCCGAGGTCCTCCAGGCGTTCGTGGGCGGCTGCGTCCCGCTCTCGCTGTGCCGCGGCGTCGTGGTCCGGGCCGTCGACGAACACGGCCACAGGGCCGGTGGGCAGGTCGAACACCAGGTCTGGGCGGGCCGTCGCGTCGGCGACCAGCACCTGGGCACGGTCGGGAAGGCGGTATGCGCGGGCGTCGAGCCAGTCGACGAAGTGGCGCTCCAGACCGGAGTCGGAGAGCGCATTGAGGGCCGCGCGCTGTTCCGCGCGCGACCGGCCACCGGCGCCCGCCGTGACGGTCGCGGTGGCCAAGCGTCGCAGCAGGTCGACGACGGAGTGCCGGTCGATCGAGGAATGCTCGTGCTGGTTGTTGTACGACAGCAGGCACTCGTAGCAGGCCAGCTCGCAGCGCTCCCCACCCGGGCCCCGGCTGCCGCCGAGGTCGGCTCCCATGGTCGGGTCGATGTGCACGATCTCAAGCGCGCGGGTGGCGACGCGGGCGAGCGCGCCGGGCTCGGCGACCAGCCGCCGCAAGACGCCGGCCCCACCCTCGGCCGCCTCCATCAGCAGCATGCGGCCGCGGCCGTCGGGGTCCGGTAGATCCTGGCTCTCCAGCTCGGAGTCCTCGAGCTGGAAGGTCTGCTCTGCGGCGCGTTCGAGTGCGTAGCGCAGGGTGACGGCTGTGGAGCGGTCGACCGGGGCGTCCAGTCGCAGCACCAGGATGTTGCGGCGGTCCTCGACGTACGGGATGACCCGCTGGACGTGGGACTTCACATCCTCGACGTCGACGAGTCCGTCCGCGTCCGGGGTGGCGTCGACGGCGTCCTTCTGAGTGGCCCACCGGCCGGTCAGGGTGTCCAGGAAGTAGCCGCGGACGTCCGGGTCCTTACGCCGGCGACGGCCGACGTTCGTGACCCGGATCGTCGCGCTGTCGCCGTAGGCCAGCGCAAGGACGGCGCTCCCGTCGGCCGCTGCCGCAACAGCGTCAACCCGGCCAGGCCGATCGCCGTGGTCGGTGAACCGGTAGGACGCCTCGAGCTCGTAGCCGGCGCGCCGACGTTCCTCCTCGTCGCTGCTGATCCGCTCGCGGCGCCGCGTGAAGACCGTCTGCAGCCGGAGCAGGCCATAGGTTCGTCCGCCCAGCTCAGCGCCGCAGGAGTCGCACACGTCGGTGCCGACGGTCGGTGCGTGGTGGTAGCCGCAGGCGGTGCAGCGGCGCGCCTCTTCGGTGGGAGTGGCGCCGCCGGGAGTGGTGGCCTGCGGGACCTGCACCCGCTCCACCTCGTAGCGAGCGCCCTCGTGGTAGATCAGCGCTCCGGGGCCGAACTCGCTGATCGCCAGGAATCGGGGGCGCTGCAGGTAGTCCCCGTCGCGCAGGCCGCGCCCTCCGGGGATGTACGCGGCGAGCGGGAGGCGAGGGAAGGAGTAGCCGGGGAGGAATCCTTCGGAGGCGAGGTACCGGTACGTGTAGAAGTCGGTCTGGCCCTTCTCGGAGTCCTCGTTACGCAGCAGGGCGAGCTGGTTCCTCGCCTCCCACGCGCGGCGGCCGGCTGCTTCGCGGTCGCGGCGCTGTGCGTGAGGGGCAATCGCCAGCTTGTTCTGCTCGGTGAACTCGGCGAGTGCCGTCAGGTACAGCGACCGCCACCGGTCCAGCGCCTGGTCGAGGCCGACCGCGGCGCGCTGCACCTGGTCGGCGACCCAGCCGTCGTACCACCAGGGCACCTCGTCGCGTGCCGCTGCCCAGGTGGCGCGCAGCTCGGCGAGCACCCCCTCGGCGCGGCGGGTGGCTTTGCGGGCGGCGTCGGGCTCGGTCAGGGCCAGCCAGATCTCCGGCAGGATCGTCAGGCTCGGGCGGTCGCCCGCGGCGTCGACCAGATCGGTGATCCGCGAGCGCATCGACTGGTCGGTTTCCGCCAGCCAGATCGCGTTGACGTGCGAGCGGATCAGGTCCTCGTTGGTGAGGTCCAGGCGGGGTGGGGCGACGGACCCGGCGACCATCTCGCGCGAGTGGCGGAAGTAGTACGTGTCGTGGGCGTTGCCGGTCGCGCAGTAGGTCACGACGAGTGCCGGCTGGCCGGAGCGACCGGCCCGGCCGGAGCGCTGGGCGTAGTTGGCCGGGGTGGGAGGCACGTTGCGCAGGCCGACCGCGTTGAGCGAGCTGATGTCGACGCCAAGCTCCATCGTCGGGGAGCAGAAGAGCAGCGGAAGGGTGCCCTCGCGGAAGGCCGCCTCGCGCTCCTCGCGGAGCTCACCGGGGACCTGGGCGGTGTGCTCCTTGGCGTTCAGGCCGCGCAGCCCTGCGGCGACCTGGGTGTACAGGTCGCGGAAGAACGGGTTGACCCGTACGGCCTGGTCGCTCGTGGTCGCCCGCCGCAGGGGGTCCTCCGCGCCCTTGCTGCCGTCCCCGGCGTGCCAGCGGATTGCCGATGCCTTGACCCGGTAGCCCGGCACGCCGTCCTCGACCGCCGCGCGGGCCAGGAGTCCGCCGTCGTCGCAGAGGACTCGCAGCAGGTCCTCGATCACGGCCTGTGCGTCGTCGGTGGTCAGGGTGGGACCCAGCGTGGTCGCGCGCTTGAGGTACCGGCCGAAGGCGGATCTCCCGGACAGGAACAGGTCGCCCCAGCCCTTGCGGGGCGTCGCCGTGCGCGGGTAGACGGTGCCGGTGGCGACCATCTGCTCGCTCTCGGCGAGCGCCCACGGCCCGGTGAGATGCTGGCCGGAGACCCGCTGGACCCGCTCGAAGCCCGTGGGGGTCAGGCACTCCACGTCGATCGCGAGCACGCGCCGCATCTCGTCGAGCAGGATGCGGGCGAGCTCGGCGCGGATCCCGGCTGGGGCGTCGCGGAGCTGAGGGACCCGGACGCCGTCCCAGAGCGCCTGGTCAGCGGCGACCTCGGTCAGGTCCTGGTAGTCCACCCGGAGCAGGCCGGTCTGCTCCAGGTTGGGCATGGTGATCCGCCATCCGCGCTGGAGGTCGGCGTAGATGCGGTACTCGATCACCGCGCGCAGCGCCCGGGCCGCCTCGTCGCGCGCGGAGAACTTGGCGTCCGGGTTCTGGGCGTAGTCGGCTGGAACGAGGCCGAGCGCATCGGCCACGTGCTGGGCGACAGCGTCGTGGGTGAGGCCTTCCGGATGGGCGAGGGCCGCCGTGTGCAGGGCACCGCGGAGCGAGGTGACCTGCACGAAGTCGTTGAAGTGGCCCGCCTGCAGAGACGCATCCTGGCGGTTGTCCACGAACGTCAGCAGCTTGCGTGCCGCGGGAGACAGGTCACCGGGCGGGAGCTGCTTCAGGGTCCTGACGACGCTCGCTGCGACCACGGTCATCGCTGAGGAGCGACCTTCCCGGTCGAGCGTCGCCAGCTTGGCGTAGTCGTTGCCCCTGACCTGCTCGTACGAGACGCCGCATCGCTGGCAGAACGTGAAGGGCGTCGAGATGAACCAGGCCCGCAGCCCCTCGCCGCGCTGCGCCTGGGTGCCGTCGGGAGCCACCCACACCTCGGAAGGCAGGTACTTCTGGCGAGTCGGCACCACCTCGGAGTGCCCGTCGGGAGCGACCTGGAGCCAGTGGTCCGGGACGCGGTCGGGAATCAGCGCCGGGTCCGACGGCCAGGGCAGGTCGCTCGAGACGTAGAGGTAGCCAGTGACCGCATCGCCGCCCGAAGCATCAGCATCCTGGCGCGGCAGGTAGGTCGGATCCGGCCCAGACGTCCGGGCGACGACGAGGTACTCCTGGCCGCACTCGCGGCAGAACCCGAGCGGCAGCAGGGCCTTCTCGGGATGGCCCGGAACCCGGAGCTGGTAGGTGCTGGTGATGTAGCGACGGTCCTCGTCCTCGAGGGAGACGTACACGGTGTCGCCCTTGGACAGGAACTGGTGCAGACGGAACGCGAAGAGTGGCCGGTCGGTGGTCAAATGGCGGACGGCGGAACCGGCGAGCAGCGTGGCCCGGATCGCTTCGGCCGTGACCTCCGGGGAGTGGCCGGTCGTCTCCGCCAGCAGGGCGGCCGCGGCCGTGACCGTGGTCGGCTCGCGGCGGACGATCCGGCCGGTCGACGGATCATCAGCCAGGCCGAAGGTGGTCTCGACCCACACGGCGAGCGGGTCGGCCGCGAGCCCGGCGTAGGACAACGATGCCCTCTGGACGCGCTGCTCGACGGCGCGGGCCAGGGCGGCGGCGTCGGGCGTCGGGCCGGTCGTGGCACGGGTGAGGGTCTCGCCGATCACCCGGTCTGCGGCGACGTCGGCGCCGAAGAGCCGGCTCGCGACGTCCGCGACGGCGGCCTTCTGGTCCGGGACGCTGGGGCCCGACGCCATCGTCGCCGACGTTCCCACCACCTGCAGCGAATCGCTCGCGCAGGCGTCCCGCAGCCGCCTCACCAGCATCGCCACGTCGGCGCCCTGCCGGCCTCGATAGGTGTGCAGCTCGTCGAGCACCAGGAACCGCAACCCCTTGGCCGCGCGGATGAGGTGGCTGCGCTCCTCGGGACGGGTCAGCACCAGCTCGAGCATCACGTAGTTGGTGAGCAGGATGTCCGGCGGGTTCGCCAGGATCTCCCGGCGCCGCTCGTCGGACTCCTGGCCCGTGTAGCGCGCGAACGTCACCGGGCCTCGGCCCTCCGCGTACCCGAACGTCAGGTACTTCTGCAGCTCGAGGGTCTGGGAGTTGGCCAAGGCGTTCATCGGGTAGACGACGATCGCCTTCACGCCCGGCGTCGGGTTCGGCGTGGCGTCACGCTCGCGCAGGACGCTGTCGACGATCGGGACGATGTAGGCGAGTGACTTACCCGAGCCGGTGCCTGTCGTCAGGACGTACGACTGGCCGCTCCGCGCCGCTTCGATCGCGTCCCGCTGGTGGCGGTACAGGTCGAGAGAGGTGCGGCCAGCGTCATCCGGACCCTGCTTGGCTCGGAAGATGCGCTCGGTCTCGGGATGGAGAAGCCCCTCGGCGACGAGATCGGCGACCGTGCCGCCGGAGGCGAACGCCGGGTTGAGGCTGAGCCACGGGTCTGGCCACTGGGCGCCGGTATCGAGCAGCTCGTTGACGTGTGCCGCGATGCGACGATCGCGAACGGGGACCGTGCCAGACGTGAAGGCGCGATAGTCCCTGATCAGGTCTTCCCTGATCGAGAACACGTCCACGTCGGTTTGCCCCTCTCCGCCGTTGGGGAGTCTGCCAGAGTGAGGCGAGGCCGTGGCCGGCCGCGCCGCGATTCACCCGCGCGCGCCGCGTCCAGCGCTTCGGCGTCGGCGGGCTACGCCATCCTTCTGACCATGGGCACGCTCTACAGCCCGCCGTGTTCCGACTCAGGGGTCACCTGGGCCGCTCGTGAGCAAGTCGCCAATTGGAGGGGTCGTGGGCTTCCTCGAGAAGGTGCTTTGGGTCGGCGGAGCCGCTGTGGTGGGCGCGGCGGTTCGGGGGTCCCGCAAGGCCGCCAGGGAGCACCAGCGCCGCGTCGGCTCGCCACTCTCCTTCGACGACGGCATCACAGAGCAGGAGTTCGCTCACATCGCCGAGACCGCCGCACGTGGCCTCCCGCGACTCGAGAGCGTTCATATCGACGGCATGACCTGCGCCGTTCGCGTGAGGTCGAACAGCGGGCTCTCTACCTGGACGGCGAGAGTCGACTTCAACGACTACGGGCACTTGACGGGCGCCTACTGGCTGAAGACGGAGAACGCGGACTCCATCATCCCCGAGCATCTCGCCGAGGTAATTCAGGCCGAGATCCGCGGTCGCTTGGCGTCGTCGCGCTCAGGAGGCTGAGTGCTTGAGGACTTCGACTGAACTCCCGACAAGGCCCGCAAGGAGGCATGAGCTCCGTTCCTCTGTGGGCGGCGAGTCGCTTCGCTCGTACAGCATGATCGGAGCGTGATTCCGCGCGTCTTCCACCCCGACGATCGGCCGGTTCCCCAGCTCGTCCACTTCGTAGGTCGTGCTCGCGGTGACGTGCGCCTCCCCGATGCCGTACGGGGCCTAAGTGCTGAGCAGCGGCTCGCGCAGATCCTTGGAGATGGCCTCCTGCGCGCGTTCCCGGTCCCCGGGACAGGCAGCACGCCTGTCACCTGCATGTCGGACATCTCGCCGGCAGACTTGGAGTCAGCTTTTCGCACGGGCCTCAACACACGAGGTCCGCTCGAGCCCTGGGCAGTCGTACTGCACCGGGATGGGATGTGGGGCGCTGGAGCCAGGCCTGTCTTCTACGCTGACTACGCTGATCTGCCTCAGGTACAACAGGCGCTGGAGAAGCGTGCGCCGGGTCGCGGGGCCCTCGCTCAGCGGATCGACATCACCACCTCCCGCTCCGACTGGACCCATGAGCGCGAGTGGCGGCTTCTCCCCCGGCACGGTCGAGACGGCATCGCCGTGTGGCCCCAACTCGATGCGGTGGTAGTCGATGTCGCGGGGTGGCAGCCACCGAACGTCGAACGCCACCCAGACGCATCCCGGGTCCATCGCTGGTGGTGGGACGGGGACCACCTAATCGACGACGGGTTCATCAACCAGACGACGGCATACTCCTAGATCGAGGTGTTGCATCGCTCGACAGATCAGTCCCCTGACCGTCTTGCAGGCAAGCTGGCCGCCGTCCGGTCCGCATCTAGTCCGCAACGTCCCGAGAATCGGCCCCAACCGATGAGAACCGTCGAAAGACGTCACCGCAGGTCAGCCCCGCTTTCGCCCCTCTAACCAGCCACCCCGCCCCCCGCCACAAGCGACTTTTAATCCGCGGGTTGTGGGTTCGATCCCCACGGGGCCCACCAGCACGTCGCTCGACGTCACCTACCGCTGCGACGGGTCACCCGCTCCTGCCCGCGACGGTCGTCACCACGTGCGCGTCGTCGCATCGGTCCTTCACGACGCGCGGACCGTGCTCGACCGTCGCCAGGGCGGCGATCGCCACCCCCGTGGTTCCGATCACGGGACCCAGCACGACGACCGCCGCCCGACGACCTACGTCTCCTCGATCGCGCGGATGGCGGCCTCGATCTCGTCGGCCCAGAACTGGGGGCGGTGCCGGCCGGCCGCGTCCAGCGCGGCGCGGTAGTCGACGAGGGCGGCGGCGTGCTCGCCGCCCGCGTGGAGGGCACGGGCCCGCTCGGCGAGCCCCCGGGCGAGCTCCTCGCCGGCGCCGGCCTGCTCGCGCACCAGCGCGAGCGCGTCGGAGACCAGGGGTACGGCCTCCCGCCAGCGACCCGCCGCCGTCAGCGACCGGGCCAGGGTGAGCATCACCGACTGGCGGAGGAAGTAGCGGTCGTCCGCGGAGACGGCGGGCACCTCGTCGAGGCGGGGCAGCTCGTCGAGGACCGAGCGGAGCTCCCCCACGGCACGGGCGGGGTCCGCGAGCAGGACGAAGCGCGCGAGCAGGACGCGTGCGTCGAGGAACCCGGCGGGATCGTCGACGGTGGCGTAGAGCGCGACGGCCCGCCGCAGGCTCGCCTCGCAGGCTTCCGCCGACCCGAGCCGCATCTCGGCGACGCCCAGCTGGAGGAGGGCACGGGCCTGCACCGCGACCGCTCGCACCTTCTCCGCCGCGGCGATCGCCGCACGTGCCGTCCGGCGTGCCTCGCGGTAGTCGAAGGTGACGTTGACCATCGTCCAGGCGATGCCGGTGCGTATCTCGGCCTCGGCGTGGTGGTCCCCGGCCGCCAGGGCCGCGGCGACCGCGATCGCGTGCACCTCGGGCCAGCCGCTCCAGGCCGTGTACCGGTTCGAGAACGGCAGGATCCGCGCGAGGTCGTCCAGCAGGACGCGGGGGTCCTCGACGGTCGCGACGGTCCGGAGCGCGGCGAGCCACCCGTCCGCCTCCTCCTGGAGCCACGCGTCCGCCGACGACGGCGAGAGCTCCAGCTGCGGCGGCGGACCGCTCCTCGGGGCGGGGAGGCCGGGTCCGGCGACGTGGCTCCCCGCGCGGGCAGCGGTCGTGACGTACCAGCGCGCGAGCGTCTCCGCGCCGGCGCGCTCCTCCTCCGGGTGCTCGTGCAGGCGCGCCCGGGCGAAGAGCCGCAGCAGGTCGTGCAGCCGGTACCGGGCGCGGTCGAGGGGCTCGAGCAGGCCGAGGTGGACCAGCTCCTCGAGCCCGTCGGCGGCGTCCTCCTCGTCCCGGCCCCGCACCGCGGCGGCAGCCGCCGCCGAGAACGACGCGGCCGGCAGCAGCGCCAGGTCGCGGAAGTCCCGCTGCTGCTCCTCGTCCAGGAGGGCGTAGGACGTCGCGAAGGCCCGCTCGACCTCCAGGTCCCCGGCCGTCAGGAGCCGGAGCCGCCGGTCGTCGGACCGCAGGCGGCTGATCATGTGGGCGGCGTCCCGCGCGGGCTGCGCCGCGACGCGCCCGGCGACGATCCGCAGCGCGAGCGGGAGGTCGCCGCAGAGCTCGGCGAGCGCGTCGAGGTCCGACGCCGCGCCCTGGCGCTCGGGGATCGCGGTGCGGAGGAACGCGGTGCTCCCGGCACGCGGCAGCGGCCCGACCCGCAGGTGCCGCACCCCCTCGAGGCCCGCCAGGCTCCGCCGCGACGTGGCGACCACCCGGGCGTCGCCCCCGGCGGCCAGCACGACGCGGACCTGCGACTCCGTCGCGGCGTCGTCGAGGACCAGGACGCGGGGGGCGGACCGCGCGACGTCGGCCCAGCCGGCCAGCGCCGCGTCGAACCCCGCAGGGACCTCGGGCGCCCCCGGCACCTGCCGCAGGAGGACCTGCAGCACCCCCAGCGGCGTGAGCGGACGCGTCGTCGCGCCGGCGAGGTTGACGAAGAGGGGCGCCGGCAGGTCCGGGAAGGCCCGGCGCACCGCCTCGAGGGCGAGCGAGGTCTTGCCCGCCCCCGGAGGGCCGCTGAGCACCACCGTCCTCCCGGCGCCCGTCCCCGCACCCGTGGCTGCACCCGTAGCCGCACCCGTGCCCGTGCCCCGCAGCAGGTCGACGAGGACCGCGAGCTCCTCCGCGCGCCCCGTGAAGTCGTCGGGACGGTGCGGCCGGGCCGACTCGACCGTCGGGCCCTCCTCGTCGGACCGCGCGCGCCGCACCGCCTCGACGAATCTCTCCCGCTCCGCCGGCCGCAGCTCGAGCCCGTCCGCGAGCGCCAGCACGGTCCGGCGCTGGGGGACGGCGCTCACGCCGCGCTCGATGTCCCCGATCGCGCGGTCGCTGACCCCCGAGCGCTCCGCCAGCGCCTCGAGCGTCAGGTCCCGGGCGAGCCGCTCGCGCCGGACCAGCTCGCCGATCGCGGTGGGAGCCGGCACGACGGACCCCTTCCTCCTGCGGTTCTTCCTGACGTCTTCCTGGTGCCCCGCCCCCTCGTCGCCCGACTGCAGGACCCCCGGGGCCCGGTCGGACGGGCCGCGGCAGACCGGCACCAGCAGCACGCCCAGCAGGCCACCAGCACCCGCCCGCACCGACCAGCAGGGAGACCGCCATGCCCACGACCGTCGTCCTCGTCCACGGCGCCTTCGCCGACTCCGCGAGCTTCGCCCCCGTCACACGCCTGCTGCTCGACGAGGGCCTCGACGTGCGGGTGCCGCCCGTGGCCAACCGCAGCCTCCTCGGCGACGCCGCCGCTCTCCGCCGCTTCGTCGAGCAGGTCGGCGGCCAAGTGCTGCTCGTCGGGCACTCGTACGGCGGTGCGGTCATCACGCAGGCCGGGGACGCGGACGCCGTCGTCGGGCTCGTGTACCTCGCCGGCTACGCCCTCGTCGAGGGGGAGAGCCTCGGCCAGCTCCAGGGCGGCTTCCCCGACTCGGACCTCGCGGCGAACCTCGTGTACCAGCAGTACCCCCTGCCCGACGGCACGGAGGGGACGGACGTGTCCGTGCGCGTGGACGCCTTCCCCGAGGTGTTCGCCGCCGGGGTCGACCCCGCGACCGCCCAGGTGCTCGCGGTCGGGCAGCGGCCGCTCTCGGCGCTGGCGTTCGGCGAGGCAGCGACGGTGGCCGCGTGGCGGACGAAGCCCGGCTGGGGCCTCGTCTCCGCGGCCGACCGGACCATCAACCCCGACGTCGAGCGCTTCGGGTACCAGCGCGCGGGCCTCGAGGTCGTCGAGGTCGCCGGGGCCCCGCACCTCGTCATGCACCAGAACCCGCAGGCCGTCGTCGACCTGATCCGCACGGCCCTCGCCGCCGTCGGCGGCTGAGCTCCACCGCTCGACGCCGACCATCCGTACCTCGCCACCGCACCTCGCCACCGCACCTCGCCACCGCACCTCGCCACCGCCCAGCACCTCACCACCGCCGCGCCCACCCATCCCGAGAGGAACCGCCGTGGCTGCCAACCCGCACGGCCTGTCGCTCGAGCCCGCCGCGCTCGCCTTCGCCGAGGCCACCGCGAACCCGCCCTACCTGTACGAGATGACCCCGGAGGAGGGCCGTACGACCGTCGACGCGGTGCAGGACTCGCAGGAGGGCAGGCCGCCCGTCGACGAGACCTGGCTCACCGTCGAGGGCGGCCCCACCGGCACCGTCCGCGTCCGCGTCGTCCGCCCCCCGGGCGCGACCGGCACCCTGCCGGTCATCCTCTACACGCACGGCGCCGGCTGGGTCTTCGGCGACGCGCACACGCACGACCGGCTGGTCCGCGACCTCGTCGTCCGCACGGGCGCCGCCGTCGTGTTCCCCGAGTACGACCGCTCTCCCGAGGCGCGCTACCCCGTGGCGAACGAGCAGTCCTACGCGACGGCCCGATGGGTCATGACCGCGGGCGTCGAGGTGGGCCTCGACGCATCGCGCATGGCCGTCGCCGGGGACTCGGTGGGCGGCAACATGGCGATCGCCCTGACGCTCATGGCCAAGGAGCGCGGGGACGTGTCGTTCGTCGCGCAGGTGCTCTACTACCCCGTCACGGACGCGGGCTTCGACACGCCGTCCTACCTGCGCTACGCCGACGGCTACTGGCTGTCCCGCACGGGCATGTTCTGGTTCTGGGACCAGTACACGACGAGCGAGGAGGACCGCGCACGGATCGACGTCTCCCCCCTGCGCGCCACGGCGGAGCAGCTCACGGGCCTCCCGCCGGCGCTCGTCGTCTACGCCGCGCACGACGTGCTGCTCGACGACGGCCTCGGGTACGCGGACCTGCTCCGCACCGCCGGGGTGCCGGTGACGCACGTGACGTACGCGGCGACGATCCACGACTTCGTCATGCTGGACGCGATGCACGACACGCAGGCGGCGCAGGCCGCCGTCGCACAGGCGGCCGCCTTCCTGGCGCAGGCGCTGGAGGGGTAGCGGACGACGCCGCGCGGCGCGGCCGGCACACCGCGCGGCGCCGGCCGCGTCCGCGCGCGCGGGTGAAAAATCCGCGGCCTGCACGGCCGGGTGCGGACGCCGAGCACTCACCCGGACGAGTGATGTGCTTTATTGGCGCTCCGTAGCCCACGACACGCGCCCCACCGCCTGGTGGCCAGCGCCGCGCACCGACCGTCCGGGGCTGCGCGCTGGAGGCGAGGCCGTGCACCCGGGCGAGGACCCTGGCGCCCCGACGGGGGCGCGCAGCGGGTCGTCCGCGGACCGCCTGCCCGATCCGCGCCCGGACCAGAGGCAGGACCAGCGCGTCGAGCAGCGCCTGCAGGACCGGCTCCACCGTGCGCTGCGCGACGGCGGCCTCGACGTCCACTTCCAGCCCTTCGTCGAGCTCGCGACGACGGCCGCCGTGGGGGTGGAGGCGCTCGCGCGCTGGCACGACGCCGAGCTGGGCAGCGTCCCGCCCACCCGGTTCGTCGCAGCGGCCGAGCGCAGCGGGCAGATCGTCGCGCTCGGCCGGCTGGTGCTGCGCCGCGCGTGCGAGGCCGCCGCGCGACTGGCCGACCCGGCCCGCCCGTTCTCCGTCAGCGTCAACGTCTCCCCCGCCGAGCTCGACGACGCCGGCTTCGTCGCCCACGTCGCCGCCACGTTGCGCGCCACGGGGCTGGCCCCGGGGAGCCTGTGCCTGGAGATCACCGAGACGGCGGTCATCGGGGACCTGCCGGCGACGGTCGCCCGCCTGCAGGAGCTGCGGGCGCTCGGCGTGACCGTGGCGCTCGACGACTTCGGCACGGGCTACTCCTCGCTCACGCTGCTGCGCCAGCTCCCCGCCGACGTCGTCAAGGTCGACCGTGCCTTCGTCCGGAACCTCACGACGGACCTGCGGGACGCGGTGCTCGCCCGGCTCGTGGTCGACGGCGCGCACGCGATGGGCCTGTCGGTGTGCGCCGAGGGTGTCGAGACCGCCGACCAGGCGCGGCAGCTCGTCGCCCTGGGGTGCGACCGCGCGCAGGGCTGGTTCTTCGCCCGCGCCCGGGACGCCGACGACCCCGCGCTGGGCGCCGCGTGGGCCGCCCGGCCGCTGCGGGACCGACCGCTGTCCGCGCGCCGGCCCGCCTTCCCGCTCGCGGGGCTCGACGAGCTCGTCCTCGTCACGGGCCCCGACGGCGAGGTGCGCTTCGCCTCGGCGGCCGCGCGGCGCCTGCTCGACCGCTCGCCGGGCGACCTCGTCGGGACCCCGGTCCAGGAGCACCTCACGCCGGACCCGGAGACGGGGATGCAGGCAGGCACGCAGACGGGCACGCAGGCGGGATCGCAGGCTGCATCACAGGCGCCCGCCGGCGGCCTGCCGGAGGGCACCGCCCGGTACCGCGTCGCCACGGCCGCCGGGGAACCGCGGTGGCTGCAGCTCTCGACGCAGACCCGGCGCGCCCCGACGGGCGAGCCGCTGGAGACGCTGAGCGTCGCGCGGGACGTGACCGACACCGCCCGGGCGCAGCGCCGGCTCGCGGACAGCGAGGAGCTGTTCCGCACGGCCTTCGACCAGGCCCCGACCGGCATGGCGATGACCACCCTCGAGGGCCGGTTCCTGCGCGTCAACGCCGCGTACGCCGACCTCGTCGGCCTGACGCCGGACGACGTCCTGCGCACCACCGTCGACGCGCTCACGGTCGAGGAGGACCGGGAGACGGACCGACGCAACCTCGACGAGCTGCGGGCCGGCTGCACCGACGTCCACGACCTGCGCAAGCGCTACCGCCACGCGGACGGGCACGCCGTCCCGGCCCGGGTCCGCGCGGCCCTCGTGACGCCCGACGGGGCCGAGCCGTACATCGTCGCGCACGTCCTGCCCGACGAGGTCGTCCTGCGCTGAGGCGTCCCGGTACCGCGGCGACAGGTCGCCCCGGGTGCGGACGCCCCGACGGCACCGCTCACCCACCCGCAGGTGTGGTCCGGCCTCGTCCCCCTCATCGGCCGCCACCGCCGCGCGATGAGGGTGCATGCCGACGCCCGGTCCGCCGGTCCCCCTGGGACCGAGGTCCCTTCCCGAGCCACCTGCCCGGCCCGCAACCCCCTGTCCGCACCCGTCGGGTGACGGTGGCGACGGCGACCTGTCGTACCCCTCCCCGAGGATGTGACCCGTGACCCGCAGAGCCCCTGGGCGCCCCGCGACCCCGCCGGGGCGGGCCGCGTGCTGCTGCTCGCGGCGGTGCTCGGGCTGACGGCGACGGTCGGCTGGGAGGTCGTGGCGTGGCTGACCGGGCGGCCGGACAGCACGGCGGTGTCCGCAGCCACGGCCCTGCTCAGCACAGCGCCGCTGGGGGTGTGCGCGTGGGTGGCCGCGCGCCGGGCCGACCGCGTGCCGGCGCCGGTCTGGCTCGCGCTGGCCGCCCTGCAGCCGCTCGCCGTCGCCGTCATGTCGATCACGGCCCGCGACGTGTCGGTCTCCGGGCAGCTGGGCTTCGCCTACCCGGCGGTGTTCGCGGCGTCGCAGTTCCGGCGCCGGGTGGCCGCTCTCGTCACGGCGGAGTGCGTGGTGGCGGACGCGGCCGTCGTGCTCACGCTGCAGCCGGTCGGGCCGGCTCTGCAGGACCTGCTGGTGGTCACGTGCGGCCTCGTCACCGTGGCGGGCGTCCTCGTGCTGTCCAACGCGCGGCAGGACGGGCTCGTCGCCCGGCTCGACGCGCTGGCCTCGCTCGACCCGCTGACGGGACTGGCCAGCCGGCGCGGCCTGGAGGACGCCGCCGCGCGGACGCTGGCCACGCTCCGCGCCGACGACCCCGCGGGCAGGCTCGTCGTCGGGCTCCTCGTCCTCGACCTCGACCACTTCAAGACGCTCAACGACACCTTCGGGCACCCCGTCGGCGACGCCGCGCTCGTGCACCTCGCGGACGTGGTCCGCGGCGTCGTCGGGCCGTCCGACGTCGTCGCGCGCCTCGGCGGCGACGAGCTCGCCGTCCTCGTGCGCGGCACGCCGGGGACCGTCGACGCCCGCGCCGTCGCCGTGCACGCGGCCGTCACGGCCACCGAGCTGCCCCACGTGGGGCGCTGGCCCCTGTCCGTCAGCGTCGGCTACGCGTGCGCCGCCCCGCACCGGGCCTCCTTCGGCTCCCTCTACCGCGCCGCCGACGAGGCGCTCTACCGCGCCAAGCGGCAGGGCCGGGATCAGGTCGTCGCGGCCGGGCCCGTCCTCGACGACGAGCCGCCGCCGGCCCCCGGCTCCGACCAGGGCCCGTTCCCGCCGGCGACGAAGGTCCCAGGCGTGCCGTCCCCGGGGCCCTGACGCTGGAGGCATGACCCCCACCGCCGCGGCCCCCACCGCCGCGCCCCGCACCAGCACGACCTCCAGCACCACCTCCACCGCCGGGCTCGCCGCGGTCCCGCGCCGCCGCGGGACCGCCCGCGTCGTCGCGGTGATCGCCGTCGTCGCCGGCGCCCTGCTCGTCCTCGCCGGCGTCCTCACGTGGGCCGGGGTCGCCTCGACGCTCGCCGCGGAGGACGTCACCGTCTCCGCCGACGCCGCCACCCTCGCCGGAAGGCCGGTCACCACCCCCTGGACCGCCTGGGTCGAGGCCGACGTCATCGCCGGGCACGCGCTCGACGCCACCGGCGGACGCACCTACGCGGAGCTGGACCGCGAGGACCCGCTGCGCGCCGTCGCCATGGACGCCTCCTTCCTGCGGGCCTCCCTGTTCACCTCGGTCGTCGCCTTCGGCGTCGCGGCCCTCGTCGCCGGGGTCGGGGTGCTCGTGGCGATGCTCGGCGCCGCGCTCCTCGTCGTCGAGCGCCGCCTCCCCCCGCTGCCCGCCCGCGTCCGCGTGCCGAAGGTCGACCCCGAGTTCGTCCTCGTGCACGCCTGACGCCGGCCCGGCCCGGCACCCCGACCTCGGCGCCCGGACCTCGGAGCCCGGACCTCGGAGCCCGCACGCCGGAGCCCGGACCCGGTGGTGCGCCAGGCCCGACGAGCGCTACCGCAGCGCCCAGGACACCTGAGCCACGGCGTTGCGGGTCCCGTCGAACCACTCGACCCGGACCCGGTGCGAGCCGGCGGTCAGCGTCCGCGACGCCGTGAAGGTCTGCACGGCGTGCGTGTACCAGCGGTCGAGGAGCAGCACGTCGTCGACCCACAGGCGCACGCCGTCGTCGGCGGTCACGGTGAACCGGTACGTGCCCGCCGTCGCGACGCCGAAGGTCCCCGCCCAGCGCGCGGAGAACTCGTCGGGCCCGACGCCGGGCGGTGAGCCCGCGCCCCAGTCGTGCGCCAGGGGTGCCGCCTCGCAGGACACGGAGACGGGCGCCCCGCTGAGGGACCGGTTCGCGAAGTACTCCGCCCGGTACTGACCGGCGGGGCACGCCGCCGCCGGCGCGAAGGTCGCGGTGAGGGTCTGCGTCGCGGCGGTCGCGACGACGCCGTGCGTGCGCGCGCCCCCGTCCGACCAGGAGGTGAACGTCCGGCCCAGCCCGGCCAGCGTCTGCGGGCTCGGGGTGGTGACGCTCGTCGTGCCGCCGAGCAGGACCGTCGTCGTCAGCGGCGAGGGGCCGGTCCGCTCGCCGACCGTGACCTGCAGCCCGGGCGGCTGCGTCGTCACCGTCAGCGCGGTCGTCCGCGGCTCCAGGCGCCGGACCGTCGTGGCGGCGTTCCCCGCCGCGTCCGTGGCCGTCAGCCGCAGCTCGAGGTGCGCGGGGTACTCGTGGTCCGGTGCGACGAAGCTCCCGGACGCGGTCCCCGTCCAGCTCTGCACGGGGTGCGCGTGGCAGGCGTCGGGGCAGTGCTGCAGCACGAGCTCCCAGCGCAGGGCGGACGCGGGCAGCGCGCCCTGCTCCGGGTCGCGGGCGCCGCCGCTGAACGTCACGGTCTGGCCCACCTGCCACGTCGAGGTCGCCGACGGCGTCGTCACCGTCGGCACGGGCGGCGCGTCCACCGGCGCCCACCCGACGGCGAGGCTCGCCTTCCCGGTGGCGTCGAACCACTCGACCTGGACCTGGTGCGGGCCCGCCGTGAGCGCCCGCGTGCCCGTGACGGTCGTCGCGGACTGCGTCACCCACCGGTCGACGACGACCACGCCGTCCACCCGCACCCGCACGCCGTCGTCGGCCGTCGCCGTGAAGCGGTAGGAGCCGGCGGTGGGCACGTCGACCGTGCCCGTCCAGCGCCCCGAGAAGCCGTCCGTCGGCAGCCCCGCCGGGGCGCCGTACGCCCAGTCGTGCCGCAGCGGCGCCGCCTCGCAGGCCGTCACCGCGGGCACGCCGGTGAGGGTGCGGTTCGCGAAGTACTCCGCGCGGAAGGAGCTGGCGGGGCAGCCCGTCGTGCTGGGGTCGGGCACCACCCGGCGGATCGTGCCCCCGACGAGGTCGACGTAGTGCAGCACCCCGGCCGGCGACACCTCGAGCTGCACGGGCCCGGCGGCGGCGGTGACGAAGGGCCGCACCTGTGTGCGGTCGGGCAGGCCGTCGGCACCACGCGGCACCACCCAGATGCACGCCCGCGAGTAGTCGGAGACGAACAGCGCGCCGTCCAGCGCGTCCGGGTAGGGCCCGGTCGACGAGGCGAAGGCCAGCCCCGAGATCGACGAGCCGCCCGCGGCGTCGCAGGTGTCGGCGGCGGACAGCCGCACCCCGTGCTGGTAGCGCAGGTACGGCGTCGTGTCGGCGTCGGGCTGGGTGTAGAGGCCCTCGCAGAGCCGCAGGTCGGCGGCGTCGAACCGGGGCTGGCGCGCGTCGCCCTCGTAGCAGGGCCAGCCGAGGTTCGTCACGGCGGCCTTCGGCGCCACGACGCGGTTCACCTCCTCCCACGTGTTGGCGCCCACGTCGGCGATCCAGAGCTCGTCCGTGCCCGGCCGGACCACGCTCCGCAGCGGGTTGCGCAGGCCGTGGGCGACGATGCGCCGGGCGTTGGCGTCGGTGGCGGCGCGGCCCGGGTTGTCGGGCATCGCCAGGCCCGTGTCCGGGGAGACACGGACGACGGACCCGGACAGCCCGGTGGGGTCGGCGGTCGTGCGCACGTCCTGCGCCCGCAACGACCCGCCCTCGGCCGTCGGCGGGGCCAGCACCGCACCGGTCGCGCCGCCCGGGTCCCCGCACGGGTTGGTCGGCGACCCGTCCTGGCCGTAGTCGGTGAAGGTGAAGCTGGCACCGTCGCCCCCGGAGACGTACAGGGCCCCGTCGCGACCGATCGTCACGTCGCCCATCGAGTGGCTCGGGTACTGCTGGCACCAGTCGTGGACGAGGTCGGTCCTCGTCGTCGTGGTGCCGGAGAGGGTCAGCCGCGCGAGCTTGCCGCTGACGACGCAGCCGTCCGCCGTCGCACCGGGCGGGGAGGGGCACGGGTCGCTGTCGGCGCCGGGCGTCCCCCAGCGCGGCGCCGTACCGCCGACCGGGCCGTCGAAGGTGTAGGTGACGTACAGGTACGGCCGCGTCGGGAAGGCCGGGTCGACGGCCAGCCCCAGCAGTCCGCGGTCCCAGAAGTTGTGCACCTCCGTGCGCAGGTCGGCGACGCGCGTCGGCGTGGTGTCGCCCGGCCCGTCGAACATGACGACGGTCCCGCGCTTCTCGGCGACGAAGACCCGGCCGTCGGGCGCGAACCGCACGACCGTCGGCTGCACGAGGCCGCGGAACGCGACCTGCTCCACGTACCCCGCCGGGACGGTGGCCGCGGCGGCCGTCCCGACCGGCGCCCCGCCCGTCGGTCCGGGGACCGCGACCGGCAGGAGCGCCGCGAGCGCGGCCAGGAGGAGCACGACGGCCGCACGGGCGCGAGGGGTCCAGCGGCGCGCGGGGCGGCCACCAGGGAGACGAGCGTTCACAGGAGGTCCTTCACCCGGACGGGGGACAGTGCCTCCCGGGTCCGGGAGCGGGGCCCAGGGTGGCGTCCGGCGGTTCGCGCGGCCAGGGTGGTGACCCCTGTCAGGGCCCTCGGTCACGAAGATCACCCGGACGTGTCACAGCGCCTCCCACCTGCGCGTCCTCCCCTCGACGGCCCCTCGCGGGGCGAGGCCGCGGCCGGGACGTCGGCGGGAACGCTCCCACCCCGCTGCCAGGTCTCGGTCCGGCAACGATCCGCCCGTGACGGGCACCACGCCCGTCGGCCGGTGGCACAGTGGGGGACGACCGGACGGGCAACGGCGCCCGCCCGGACCTCCCGCCGGCGCGTCGCCCCGCCGCCGGCGCGGAGGGCGGCGCCCGCCGGGCCGACGGACGACGAGGTCCGCCGGCCTGCGGGGACCGCGCCCCGGCGCTCGGACCTCGTCGGCTGCCGCTGGCGGTCAGGCCCCGCCCGGCCCCTGCTGCTGCCGGTCGGGGCGGCCCGCGAGCCACCGGCGGTCGTCGTTGACGTAGGCGTAGAAGAACCCGACGAGGAGCCCGCCGCCGACGTAGTTGCCGAGCAGCGCCAGGCCGACGTTGCCCAGGGCCGGCCCGACCGCGATCCCCTGCTCGAGCCCGACGATGGCGAACAGGACCGTGTTGGCCACCGAGTGCTCCAGCCCGAGGAAGGCGAAGACGAACACCGAGGCGATCATGACGACCGCCTTCGTCAGGTCGTCCTTGATGAGACCGTTGTAGACCAGGAGCATCGCGATGTTGATGCAGAAGTTGCACAGCGCCGCGCGCACGAGCAGGTCGGCCCAGCCGCCCGGCCCGTCGGTGGCGTACGCCAGCTTGTGCTCCACGGCCGCGACCATCTCGGCCAGGACCGGGCCGTCCGTGAGCGTGGACACCCGCAGCAGCGCGGCGACGACGAGCCCGCCCAGCGCGTTGCCCAGGTAGCACAGGCCGAGCAGCCGCAGCGCGTGCCCCCAGCCGGTGCGCCGGTGGTAGGCGCCGACGGAGACGATCATCATGTTCGAGGTCAGCAGCTCCGAGCGCGACCAGTAGATGAAGACGAGGGCGAATCCGAAGACGACCGCCCCGACGAGCCGGCCGATCGGGCGCAGCGTCGTCGGGTCCCCCGCCGCTCCCCCGCCGACCGCGACGGCGTCGAACGCCGCGACCACGGCGTAGTGCGTGACGTAGAAGATCCCGATGAGGAACCCCGCCATGGCGGCACGCTGGAGGTAGCGGCGCGCCATGGCGCCGGACAGCGTCGTCTTCGTGACCAGGGCCTCGAGCACCGTCGAGACGAAGACGCGGCCCGGGAACAGCTGCAGCGGATCGCTCACGGGCACACCGTGGCACGCGAGGCCTACAGGAGCGCGGTGATCGCGTCCGTCGCGCGTCGCAGGAACGCCGCGACGACCTCCCGGTCGTGCGCGGACAGGGCCTCCTCGGCCTCGGCGAGGCCGGTGAACATGGGCACGAGGTGCGCCACGACCTCCGCGCGTCCGCTGGGGGTGACGACGACGCGGGTCCGCCGGCGGTCGTCGGGGTGGGGCTCGCGGACCACGTGGCCCCGGCGCTCCAGCCGGTCGACGATGCCGGACGAGGCCGCCGACGTCACGTGCAGCCGCTTCGCGATCTCGACCGGGCCCAGGGGCTCGGCCATGAGGTGCTCGAGGGCCTCGAGCTCCGAGGACGACAGCCCGGCGCGCGCGGCGACCGCCGGACCGACGGCACCGGCGACGCCGATCATGCGCCGCAGCTCCTGCAGCACCTCCGACCCCCGCATGCGGTCCTCGAGCGATTGCGTCCCGTCCGCCACTCGCCCTACCCTCCATCTCGTTCAGGAGATTGCTCACCTGATGACATACCCGCTGAGCGTACCGAGGAGATCGTCACATGGACCGGATCGTGCGCACCATCGTGGGGCGTCGGGCGTCGCTGCTCGTGGTGGTCGTCGCCACCCTCCTCGCGGCGTTCGGCTTCGCCACCGGCGCCGACACAGGCAGCACGTCCGCGCAGTACCCGGACGCCCAGCTCCCCCGCGGGGCCGAGAGCACGTCCGCGACCCTGCGCCAGGAGAGCCTGCCGACCGCCGACACCTCCGCCGCCGTCGTGCTGTTCACCGCCGACTCCGGGACGCTCACGCCCGACGACCTGGCCGCCGTCGGCGAGCGGGTCGGCGCGCTGACCGGCGTCGTCGAAGGGGCGCAGGCCTCCCCGCTGATCCCCAGCGAGGACGGGTCGGCCGCGATCGTCACGCTGGCCCTGCCCGCGACGTCGGCCTCGACGCTGTCCGAGGAGGTGGCCGAGCTGCGCGCGACGGCCCGCGACGGCCTCCCGGACGGTGTCACCGCGCAGCTCACGGGCCCGGCCGGCATCCAGGCCGACCTGGCCGAGGTCTTCGAGGGCGCCGACTTCCGGCTGCTGGGGGCCACCGCGCTCGTCGTCGCCGTCCTGCTCGTCGTCACCTACCGCAGCCCCGGGCTGTGGGTGGTCCCGCTGCTCACGGTGGGGATCACGGACCGCCTCGCGTCGATCACCGCGGCCGGTGTCCTCGACGCGGCCGGCCTGCCGCTCGACGAGTCCACCACGGGGATCCTGTCGGTCCTCGTCTTCGGCGCGGGCACCGACTACGCGCTCCTGCTCATCTCCCGCTACCGCGACGAGCTGCGGCGCGAGGCCGACCGGTTCAGGGCCATGCGGCACGCGCTGCGACGGACCGCGGAGGCCGTGCTGGCCTCCTCGTCGACCGTCGTCCTGGCCGCCCTCGCCCTCCTCCTCTCGCTCACGCCCGGCACGCGCGCGCTCGGCCTGGCCAGCGCGGTGGGCATCGTGCTGGCGGCGTTCGCCGGCCTCGTCGTGCTGCCGGCGCTGCTGGTGCTGTTCGGGCGGTTCATCTTCTGGCCGCTGGTGCCGCGGGTCGGGGACGCGGCGACGACCGAGCGCCGCACGGTCTGGTCGCGCGTGGGCGGGCTCGTCGGCCGCCGTCCCGCCACCCTCGCCGTGGCCACCGTCGCGCTGCTGGCCGCCCTGTCGTCCGGCGCGCTCGGCATCCGCACCGGCCTGTCGGACGCGGACCAGTTCACGCGGACGCCCGAGGCGATCTCCGCCGCCGAGCGGCTCGGGGAGTCCTTCCCGGCCGGCGCGTCGGACCCGGCGATCATCATCACGACGCCCGCCCAGGCGGCGACCGTCGAGACGCTGGCCGCCGGCGTGGCCGGGGTCGACGCGGTCGGCGAGGCCGGCCGCACGGACGACCTCGTCCGGCTCGACGCGGTGCTCGCCGCCGCCCCGGGCTCGGCCGAGGCCCGCGACACCGTCGTGGCGCTGCGCGAGGCGCTGGCCGACGTGCCCGCCACCGACGTCGGCGGCTCGGACGCGCAGTCCGTCGACGAGCGCGCCGGCGCCGTGCGGGACCTGACCGTCATCGTGCCGGTGGTGCTGGCGCTCGTCCTGCTCGTGCTCGTGGGGCTGCTGCGATCGCTGCTGGCGCCCGTGCTCCTCGTCGCCACGGTCGTCGGCACCTTCGTCGCCAGCCTCGGGCTGTCCTGGTGGGTCTTCTCCGGGCTTCTGGGCCAGGACGCGCTCGACGTGCAGGTGCCGCTGCTGAGCTTCCTGTTCCTCGTCGCGCTGGGCGTGGACTACAACATCTTCCTCGTCACCCGCGCCCGGGAGGAGGCCGCCCACCACGGGACGCGGACGGGCGTGCTGCGGGCGCTCACCGCGACCGGCGGGGTCATCACGAGCGCGGGCGTCCTGCTGGCTGCGGTCTTCGCGGTCCTCGGCGTCCTGCCGCTCGTGGTCCTGGCGCAGATCGGCACGGTCATCGGCATCGGCGTCCTGCTCGACACCCTGCTGGTGCGGACCGTGCTGGTGCCGGCGCTGGCCGTCTGGCTCGGCGACCGGTTCTGGTGGCCGGGCCGCCCGCCGCGCGGCGACCACGGGCGCCACCACGGGAGCCACGACGGGAGCCGTGACGGCCGCCGCGAGGGGCGGTCCCCCGCCGTCGCCGCCGCCCCACCTGTTGCAGGGCTCACAGACCGGTCCTAGCGCCCCCCGTCAGGCCGTGGGCACAGGGGTCCCGGCCGGGGCGCGAGGGAGCGGTCATGAGTGCGACGACGCAGGACCAGGGGGCGCAGCCCGAGGCGGTCCGCAGCCTCATCCCGGCACGGCTCGACCGGCTCCCGTGGACGCGGTTCCACTGGATGGTCGTCGTCGGGCTCGGGGTGTCGTGGATCCTCGACGGGCTGGAGGTCCAGCTCGTCGCCGACGTCGGCTCCATCATCACCGAGCCCGAGAGCGGGCTGGGCATCCCGGCGGCGCAGGTCGGCCTGCTCCCGTCCGTGTACCTCGTCGGGCAGGTCGTCGGGGCGCTCGTCTTCGGGCGCATGACCGATCGGCTCGGGCGGCGGCGGCTGTTCATCCTCACGCTGACGATCTACCTCGTCGGCAGCGGGCTGGCCGGTCTCTCCTGGGACCTCTGGTCCTTCATGGCGTTCCGCTTCATCGCCGGCATGGGCATCGGCGGCGAGTACACGGCCATCAACTCCGCGATCGACGAGCTCATCCCGGCGCACTACCGCGGCCGCGTCGACATCGCCGTCAACGGCACGTACTGGGGCGGCGCGCTCATCGGCTCCCTCGGAGCGCTCGTGCTGCTCAACCCGGACCTCGTCCCCATCTTCTGGGGCTGGCGCCTGTGCTTCTTCCTCGGCCCGGTGCTCGGCCTCGTCATCATCTACGTCCGCCGGCACATCCCCGAGTCCCCCCGCTGGCAGCTCACGCACGGGTACGCCGACGAGGCCGAGCGGACGATCACGGGCATCGAGGAGACGGTGGAGCACCAGGGCGGGAAGCTGCCCCCGGTCGACGAGAGCAAGGCCATCGAGGTCGTCGGCGAGAAGTCGATCCCGATCGCCCGCGTCGCGCGGATCATGTTCCGCGAGTACCCGCGCCGGGCGGTCCTCGGCGCGACGATGATGATCACGCAGTCGTTCCTCTACAACGCGATCTTCTTCTCCTACGCACTGGTGCTGAAGTTCCACTTCGACGTGCCGTCCGAGAGCGTCCCGCTCTACTTCATCCCGTTCGCGTTCGGGAACCTGCTGGGGCCGCTGCTGCTGGGGCACCTGTTCGACGTGTGGGGCCGGCGCAAGATGATCCTGCTGACGTACGGCATCTCGGCGGTCGTGCTGGCGCTGGCCGCGGTGCTGTTCAGCGCCGGCGCTCTCACCGCGGTGACCCAGACCGTGCTGTGGTGCGTCTGCTTCTTCTTCGCCTCCGCCGGGGCCTCGTCCGCCTACCTCACGGTCAGCGAGATCTTCCCGCTGGAGCTGCGCGGGCAGGCCATCGCCTTCTTCTTCTGCATCGCCCAGCTCTCCGGCGCGGTGGCCGCCGGGGTGTACGCGAGCCTCGTCGGGGACGGGTCGGAGCGCGGGCCGCTCACCGCGGGGTACTTCCTCGGCGCCGGGCTCATGCTCATCGGCGGGCTCGTCGCCTGGTTCATCGGGATCAACGCCGAGCGGCAGTCGCTCGAGGACATCACCGACCCCGTCACGTCGACGAAGCGGCGGGGTGCGGTGCGCGCGGAGGGGGCCCACCCCTCGGCCCGCTGAGAGCCGAGCGGCTGCGAGAAAGGTCACCCGAACGGGTCAATACGGGCCGAGCCGGTGCCGATGTACGCTCCAGGCCCAACCCGGTCGCGGTCCCCGCCGTCGACGTCGCGTGGTGGCAACCCCCGCTCACCACGGACGTCCTGGGAGACCCTGTGTCGCTCTTCGCACCCCTGCCCGACCCGACGCTCGAGCCCGCGCTGGGCCCGGTCCTGGGCGCCTCCTCGGACACCCCGTCGGACACGGCTCGGGACACGGCTCCGGGCTACGCGGCCGACCGCGCGCCGCACCGCCCCGGGGCGTCGGCCGCCCCCGCCGCCTGGCTGGCGACGCCCGACCCGCTGCCGCTGCCCACCGGTCCGTGGGGCGTGACCGAGGCGCTGCTCGCGCTCGACGAGGCGCGCCTGGCCCTGCCGGGCATCAGCCCCGACGTGCAGGTGGTCAGCGCCCTGACGACGGTCGTCCTGCGCTGCGGCGACGAGGCCGTCAAGGTCTACCCGCCGGGCACGGACCCGACCCACCTGAGCCGGACGGCCGCCGCCCTGGCCGGGTCGCGCACGGCCCTCCTGCCGACCGCCGGTCCCGTCATCACGTCGTGGGGCGTCGTGACCGTGCAGCCGTGGCTGACCAGCACCGGCCCCGTGGACTGGGCCCGGACGGGTCGGCTGCTCCAGCGCTTCCACGCCGCGCACGCCGACGCCGACCTGCCCGCGTGGCAGCCGCTGCGGCGCCTCGCCCCGCAGGTCGCGGACCTGCCCGACGAGGCGGCGGCCGTCCTGCTCGCGGCGCGCGACACGCTGCTGGCCGAGCTCGCACGGCTCGACTCGCCGCTGGGGGTCGGGGCCGTCCACGGCGACGTCTCGCCCATGAACCTGCTGCGGCACGGCCGTCGGCCGGTGCTCATCGACCTCGACTTCGCGGCCCGCGCCCTGCGGGAGTACGACCTGGGCAGCGCGGCGCGGCGGGCGGACACGGGCGAGCTCGACCCGGAGACCTACCTCGCGTTCTGCCGCGAGTACGGGCACGACGTGCGCGGCTGGGACGGCCGCATCGTCCTGGACCGGATCGCGGCGCTCGGCGGCGTCGGTTTCCGGCTCTGGGACTGCCGCCGCCAGGGCGACGGGTCGCTCGCCTGGCTCGACGACGCCGTCGCGGAGTGGCGCACCCCGCTCTGACGTCGGGTCACCGCCGGCACCCGGTGCCCGGGTCCGTCGCGGGCTCGTCCCCCGGGGCTCCTCGGGGCGACGCCGGTGCGACGCCGGTGCGACGCCGGTGCGGCGCCGGTGCAACCGTCAGTCGCCCGGGCGCGCCACGTCCACCGGCTCCGGCCGGTCCTCGGGCGCGGGCAGCCCGCGCAGCCACGCCGCGAACGCCGTGTTGTTGACGGTGCCCTCGCGGCGCTGCTGCACGTACGCGAGCGCCTCGTCGCCCGGCAGGCCCAGCGCCTCCCGCACGACGAGGGACACGAGCAGGCCCGACCGGTTCCGGCCGAAGGTGCAGTGGACGAGCACCTGGTGCCCGTCGGCCATGAGCCCGGCGACGAGCGAGGCCAGCCGCAGCACGAGCCCGGCGTCCGGGAGGTCCTCGCCGTCGACGAGCGGGGACTTCACGTAGAGCAGGCCGTCGGTGGCGCCGGCGGGTGGGTGCGCGTCGGGGTCGGCCACGTCGATCACGGCCGTGATGCCCGTCGCGCGCGCCCAGTCGTAGTCGACCGGGATGCCGCCGTGCCACAGCCTCCCCGGCAGCATCTCGGTGGGCGGGTCCGCGGGCCGGACACCCGGCAGCTCGACGGCCTCGGTCGTCAGGGAGGTCACGGCACGAACCTAACCTCCCGCGCCCACCCCGGCGCGGAGAGGGCTGCCCTGCTCGGGGGCCCGGCCCTGCTCGGGGGCCGGGCCCTGCCCGTCGACCCGGTGCCGGTCGCCGGCACGGTCCTCGGCCTCGTCCCCGGCTCCGCGTCCGACCCCGTCACCGTCCGTCCGGTCGGCACCTGCGGGGACGCATCCGTCGGCCCCGCACACCGCGGCGTCGTCGTCGCCGAGGAGGACGAGCCCCACGAGCGCCGGCCGCGGCGCGCTCACCGGTCGCCGTCCGCGACGTCGGCGGCAGCGCGGTCCGCGGCGGCCCGCTGGAGCGCCCCGATGAACACCGCCGGGTCCTGGGCGCCGGAGACGCCGTACCGCCCGTCGACGACGGTGAACGGCACGCCGGAGATGCCGAGCTCCCGCGCGAGCGCCAGGTCGTCCTGCACGGCGGCCGCGTACCGGTGGTCGGCCAGCGCCGCGCGGACCTCGTCGGCGTCGAGCCCCGCCTCCGCGGCCAGCGCCACGAGGTCGCCCGTGCGCCCCACGTGCCGTCCCTCGGTGAAGTGCGCGCGGAAGAGCCGCTCGAGCACCTCGCCCTGGCGACCGCGGTCCGCGGCGAGGTGCAGGACCTCGTGCGCCGGCAGGGTCGTCGTGTGCTGCGCCCGGTCGAGGTGGTACTCGAGCCCCACCGATGCCGCGATCTGCGTGACCTGGTCCTGCATCGCCCGCACCTGCTCGAGCGGCAGGCCCTTGTGCGCCGCCAGGAAGTCGGTGGACGTGCCCGCGAAGTCGACGGGCGTGTCGGGGGCGAGCTGGAAGGAGTGGTAGGTGACGTCGATGGACGCGCCGGGCCCGGCGTCCTGCTGCCAGCGTGTCACGGCCTCCTCGAAGCGGCGCCGCCCGATCCAGCACCACGGGCACACGACGTCGGACCAGACGTCGACCCGCAGCGTGACGTCGGTGGGGGTCTGCGTCGTCGGGAGGCTCATGCCGCGTCGAACGGCTCGGCATCGCACGGCATTCCCGGCCCTGTCCCGGGTCGACGGCGTCACCGGGGGGGCGCAGGTGGGGTCGCGCGGCAGCCGTCGGCGTCGTAGCGTCGGGCCGCGGGCCGCCGGCCCGCGCGGCGGTGCGCCCGTGCTCGTCGAGCGACGGGCCGCCACCACCGCCCACGCGACGGAGGGACCGACCATGGGATTCCTGGGCAAGGCGCTCAAGAGCGGGGCCGCGCTGCAGGCCGCCCGCATCGTGCAGCGCGAGATGGCCAAGCCGCAGAACCAGCGCAAGGCCAAGGAGCTGCTGTCGAAGGTGACGGCCAAGCGCCCCCGCTGACCGCGCACCTCGCACGACCAGCACCTCGCACGACCAGCACCTCGCACGACCAGCACCTCGCAGGACGTGCACCTCGCACGGACGCCGCCGGCCGGCCACCCCCAGGGTGGCCGGCCGGTGCTCTGTCCGGGCTCTGTCCGGGCGGCCCTGCCGCGTGCGACCCTCTGGCCGTGACCCAGACGCAGACGCCGCCGGGCGGCACCGCCGGCGCACCGGACCTCGACCGGCACGTGCGCGGCGATGTCGCCGCCCCCATCACCGTCGTCGAGTACGGCGACCTCGAGTGCCCCTACTGCGCGGCGGCGGCACCGGTGCTGACGCGGCTCGTCGACGAGTCCGACGGAGCCGTGCGCCTCGTCTTCCGCCACTTCCCGCTCTTCACCAAGCACCCCTTCGCGCTGACGGCGGCGCTGGCCACCGAGGCGGCGGGCGACCGCTTCTGGGACCTGCACGACGTGCTCTTCCGGCACCAGGACCGGCTCACCGACCCGGACCTGGAGGCGTACGCCGCCGACCTCGGCATCACGGGACCCGTCACGGGCGCCGCCGTGCAGGTGCACCGGGGGGCGGTCGAGGCCGACTACCGCTCCGGAGGCGGCCACGGCGTGCGCGGCACCCCGACGCTGCTGGTCGACGGCCGGATCTACCGGGGCCGCGTCGAGCTGGCCGAGCTGCGCGCGGCGCTGGGCCTGCACCGCTGACAGCGTCGGGACTCCGTCCTCGGTGGCCTTCGGCTACCGGGTCGTCGTCGGGTCCTCCCACGGCCCGGACGGCAGGTCCGGCAGCCCGTTCCCGCCGTCGTCCACCGTGCACAGCGGCAGCCGCTCCCCGAGGTAGCGCAGGACGAGGGAGCCGAGCACCGCCGCGAGCAGCGACCCCGCCAGGACGCCGATCTTCGCCTCGTCGCGCAGCACGGGGTCGTCGAAGGCGAGGTCGGTGATGAACAGGGAGATGGTGAACCCGATGCCCGCCAGCATCGCGCCGCCGACGAGGTGCCCGTAGCGCAGCGTCCCCGACAGGTGCCCCATCCCGGTGCGCAGCGCGACCCCCGCCGCCACGGAGATGCCTATGGCGTTCCCGACGACGAGCGCGAGCACGATGCCGAGGGTCACGGGGCTCGTCGCCGCCGCGCGCAGCACCGGCCCCGTCAGCTCGACCCCGGCGTTCGCCAGCCCGAACAGGGGCACGACGACGAACGCGCTGACCGGGTGCAGGGCCGCCTGCAGCCGGTCGTTGGCGGGGATCGTCGCGCGCACGGCGGTCGTCGCCAGGCGGGCGCGCTGCGGTGAGGCGTGCTCCGCGAGCGCGCGCCCGTACAGGCGCAGCCGCTCGCGCTGCGACGGGTCGACGCGCGCGGCGGGCACCAGGACCCCGACGAGCACCCCCGCCAGCGTCGGGTGCACCCCCGAGGCGAGCACCGCGCCCCACAGCGCGAGCCCGACGAGCACGTAGGGCGGCAGCTGCCACACCCGCGCCCAGCGCATCCCCGCCAGCACGGCGACGAGCACGCCGCACGCGACGAGCGCCGGGACCGACACCTCGTCGGTGTAGAAGATCGCCATGACCGCGACGGCGCCGATGTCGTCGACGATCGCGAGCGTCAGCAGGAACAGCCGCAGCTGGTCCGGGCACCGCGGCCCGAACAGCGCGAGGACGCCGACGAGGAACGCCGTGTCCGTCGACATCGGGATGCCCCAGCCGGCCGCCGCCGGCCCCGTGGGGTTGACCAGCAGGTACAGCAGCGCGGGCAGCGCCAGCCCGCCGAGCGCCCCGAGCGCCGGCACGACGACCGCCCGCGGGTCCCGCAGCTCCCCCACGGTGACCTCGCGGCTGATCTCCAGCCCGACGGCGAGGAAGAACAGCGCCATGAGCCCGTCGTTGACCCAGTGCTGCAGGGACATCGTCAGGCCGCCGTCGCCCACGACGACGCCCGCCTCGGTGTGCCAGAAGGCGTCGTAGCTGCCGCCGGGCAGGTTGGCCCAGACCAGCGCGAGCACGGTGGCGGCGAGCAGGAGCGAGGCGCTCCCCGACTCCGTGGCGAGGAACCGTCGCAGCGGCTGGGCGACGTACGGCACGGGGACGGTCACCCGCGCCTGCGGGCCCGGCCGCGCCGGGAGGGCGGTGGTGGGCTGGGCGGTCAGGGTCGCCTCCCTCGTCGGGCCCGCGGGCGGGCGATGCTGGGAACGGCGCCGGACGACGCCGCGGCCCCAGGATGCCGGAGCACCGCCCGCTACGGGACCCGTCCGCGCCAAGGCTGTGGAGGACCGGCGCATTCCCACCCCTCCACGCCCACCCCTCCGCGCCCGGCCCGAGGCACCTGCCCCGAGGCAACTGCCCCGACGCGACTGCCGGAGGCGACTGCGGACGCGACGGCGGACGCGACGAGGGCCGGCACCCCGAGCGGGTACCGGCCCTCGTCGTGCCCCGGGGGGGGCGGTGGCGTTCCTCGGGCGCGCGGCGTCAGGCCTGCGGCGCCAGCACGAACCCGGCGCCACCGGCGGCCGGGTCGGTGTCGAGCTGCAGGTCGGCCAGCGTCTCCGACGAGACGGGCGACAGGAAGACGGTGGCCTCCGCGTCGCCGACGACGTCGTCGCCGGGAACGGCCTCCGGGACGAGCGCGAGCTCGAAGGCGCCGGTGCCGGCGTCGGACTCCGCGATCCGCAGGCCGCCGGAGGACGGCAGCCCCGCGCTCTGCGTGAGGTCGCGGACGGCGGTGCGGGCGTTGTCGGTCAGGGTGAGCACGGGCGTGCTCCTCTCGGTGTCGAGGTGCGGGTCCGACGCGCGCTGACGTGCCGCCGGATCCCCTCGGGCCCCTCCACCGTGCGGGGCGGTCGCGCGGCGCCGCAACCTCCCGGGCGGGTCCTCCCACGCAGCGGGACCGGGCACATCCGCTGGGCGGACCGGCCGACGAGGATGCCGCCGATCGCCCACACTCCGCATCCGGCAGCCTCCGCACGGGCCAGGTCGCCGGCTACGCAAGGGGCGGTAGCGCGGGCGTGGGCCCATCCGCGCGCCGATAGGCTGCGGGACCGTGAGCACCGTCGCGCATCCCGACCGCCCCGTCCGCTGGGCCGAGGCATGGTCGGACGAGGAGGGCGCCGCGCGCGCGGCCGAGCTCTTCCGCCGCACCTACGGCCGCGAGCCCGAGGGCGTGTGGGCCGCGCCGGGGCGGGTCAACCTCATCGGTGAGCACACGGACTACAACGGCGGGCTCTGCCTGCCGATCGCCCTGCCGCACCGGACGTTCGTCGCGCTCGCGCGGCGGGACGACGGCGGTGCCGGGCTCGTGTCGGACCTCGCGCCCGAGCGCCCCTGGCGCGGGCGCGTGGCGGACGTGGCGCCCGGGACGGTGGAGGGCTGGGTGACGTACGCCGCCGGGGTGGCGTGGGCGCTGGCGGAGGACGGCCTCGCCGTCGGCGGGTTCGACGCGGCCGTCGCCTCCTGCGTGCCGCTGGGCGCCGGGCTGTCGTCGTCCGCGGCCCTCGAGTGCTCCGTCGCGGTGGCGCTGGACGAGGCGTACGGGCTCGGGCAGGGCGGCGACGACGCCGGCCGCAGCCGCCTCGTCACCGCGTGCATCCGCACCGAGAACGAGGTGGCCGGAGCCGCCACCGGCGGCATGGACCAGGCCGCCAGCCTGCGCAGCCAGCAGGGCCACGCGCTCCTGCTCGACACGCGCGACGACTCCGTGACGCAGGTGCCGTTCGACCTGGCCGGTGCCGGGCTGGAGCTGCTCGTCATCGACACGAAGGCCCCGCACAGCCTCAACGACGGGCAGTACGCCGCCCGCCGGGCGACCTGCGAGGCGGCGGCCCGCGTCCTCGGCGTCGGCACGCTCCGGGAGGTGACGGACCTGCCTGCGGCGCTCGCCGCCCTGGGCGACGAGGAGCAGCGCAGGCGCGTGCGGCACGTCGTGACGGAGATCGCGCGCGTCGAGGACTTCGCCGCGGAGGTCCGCGCGGGCCAGGTGCGCCAGGTGGGCCACCTCATGGACGCCTCCCACGAGTCGCTGCGCGTGGACTACGAGGTCACGTGCCCCGAGCTCGACGTCGCCGTCGCGGCCGCCCGGGCGGCCGGCGCCCTCGGTGCGCGCATGACGGGCGGCGGGTTCGGCGGGTCGGCGATCGCACTGGTGGAGGCCGGCTCGTCGCCGGCCGTGGCGGAGGCCGTCGCCGCGGCGTTCGCCGAGCAGCGGTTCGCCGCGCCGGAGTTCCTCGTCGCCGTCGCATCCGGTCCCGCACGCCGCGTGTCCTGACGCCTCACCCGCGTCGGTGCTCCCCCCTACGATCGGCGCCATGAGCGACGAGGGACTGAGGCAGGCGCAGGAGAAGATGACGGCGGCGGGGGTCGCGCCCACCGCGATCGACGTCTTCACCCACTACTACCGCGAGCTCGAGGCCGGGGCGACGGGCCTCATCCGCGAGGACACCATCGAGCCGCTGCTCGACCCCCCGCAGCTCGCCGACCTCGACGTCCCGGCGGACGCCGCCCGCGAGGCCCTGTCCCGCACGGCCGTCATCAAGCTCAACGGCGGCCTGGGCACCTCGATGGGCATGGACCGCGCCAAGTCGCTGCTGGGCGTCCGCGACGGCCGGTCCTTCCTCGACCTCATCGTCGAGCAGGTGCAGCAGGCCCGCGCCGCGCACGGCGTCCGCCTGCCGCTGGTGCTCATGAACTCGTTCCGGACGCGCGAGGACACCCTCGCCGCGCTGGCCCGGCACGAGGGCCTCGAGGTGGACGGGCTGCCGCTGGACTTCCTGCAGAACCAGGAGCCCAAGCTCCGCGTCGACGACCTCACGCCCGTCTCCTGGCCGGCCGACCCCACGCTCGAGTGGTGCCCTCCCGGCCACGGCGACCTGTACACGGCGCTCCTCGCGTCCGGCGTGCTGCCGCAGCTCCTCGACGCGGGCTTCCGCTACGCGTCGGTGTCCAACTCCGACAACCTCGGCGCCGCACCGGACCCGCGCATCGCCGGGTGGTTCGCCGCCTCGGGCGCGCCCTACGCCGCGGAGGTGTGCCGTCGGACGGCGGCGGACCGCAAGGGCGGCCACCTCGCCGTGCGCAAGACCGACGGCCGCCTCATCCTGCGGGACACGGCGCAGACCGCCGACGAGGAGATGGACTTCTTCACCGACGAGCACCGCCACCCGTACTTCCACACGAACAACCTCTGGTTCGACCTCGAGCAGATCGCGGCGGCCCTCGGGGAGCGGGGCGCCGTGCTCGGCCTGCCGCTCATCCGGAACACGAAGACGGTCGACCCGACGGACGCCTCGTCGCCGGCGGTGTTCCAGATCGAGACGGCGATGGGGGCCGCCATCGAGGTGTTCGAGGGTGCGACGGCGATCGCGGTCGGCCGCGAGCGCTTCCTGCCGGTGAAGACGACGAACGACCTGCTCCTCGTCCGCTCCGACGCGTACGACCTCGGCGAGGACCGGACCCTGCGGCTCGCCGTGGAGAAGGCGCCGCTCGTCGACCTGGACAGCAAGGTCTACAAGACGGTCGGGGCGTTCGAGGCGCGTTTCCCGGCGGGGGCGCCGTCGCTGCGGGAGGCGTCGTCGTTCACGGTGCGGGGCGACTGGACCTTCGAGGACGGCGTCGTCGCGCGCGGGGCGGCGTCGGTCCCGGCCGAGGGTGCGCCGGGGACCGTCGCCGCGGGGACGGTCGTCGGGGGCTGAGGCAGCTCCCCACCGCCGTGTCGTGATCCTGCTGGCCCCCGCGCGGGCGGGCGGGGGAGGATCGCGGGGTGCAGATGGACGACGCAGCGCGGCGGGAGGCCGTCCGGAGCCGCGACCCGCGGTTCGACGGGCGGTTCGTGCACGCCGTGACGTCGACGGGCATCTACTGCCGGCCGTCGTGCCCGGCGCGCACCCCGCGTCCGGAGCACTCGCGGTTCCTGCCGACCGCGGCCGCCGCCCAGGCGGCGGGCTTCCGGGCGTGCAGGCGCTGCCGGCCGGACGCGGCGCCCGGGTCGCCGGAGTGGGACGTGCGCACGGACACGGCGGCTCGGGCGGTGCGGCTCGTCGAGGACGGACTGGTCGACCGGGCCGGCGTGCCGGCGCTGGCCGCGGCCGTGGGCTACAGCGTTCGGCAGCTCGAGCGGCTGCTGCTGGCCGAGCTGGGCGCCGGGCCGCACGCGCTCGCCCGGGCACGGCGGGCGCGGACCGCGCGGGCCCTCGTCGAGGGGACGGACCTGCCGCTGACGGAGGTCGCCTTCGCCGCCGGGTTCGCGTCGGTGCGCAGCTTCAACGACGTCGTCGCGCGCACCTACGGGGCGACCCCGTCCGCCCTGCGCGCGGCGGCCCGCGTCGGCGGGTCGGCCGTGGGGCCTGCGAGCGGCAGCGGGGTCGGCAGCGGGGTCGGCAGCGGGGTCGGAGGGCTCGCGGACGGCGGCACGACGACCCTGTCGCTGCGGCTGCCGTTCCGCGCCCCGCTCGAGCCGTCGAACCTGCTCGGCCACCTCGTCGCCACCGGTGTGCCCGGGGTGGAGGAGTGGCGTGACGGCGCCTACCGCTCGACCGTCCGTCTGCCGCACGCGTGGGGCGTCGTGGCCGTGCGCCGGCCGGTCGACGGTGCCTTCCCGGTGACCGTCCGGCTCGCGGACCTGCGGGACCTGGCGGCCGTCGTCGCCCGGACGCGTCGCCTGCTGGACCTCGACGCGGACCCGGAGGCCGTCGACGCGGCGCTCTCCCGCGACCCGGCGCTCGCACCGCTCGTCGCCGCCGTGCCGGGCCGCCGGGTGCCGCACCACCTCGACCCCGAGCAGATGGCGCTGCGGGCGGTCCTGGGGCAGCAGGTCTCGACCGCCGCCGCGCGCACCCACGCGGCCCGGCTCGTCGCCGCGCTCGGCACCCCCGTGCCGGACCCCGACGGCGGGCTGACCCACCTCTTCCCCACCGCCGAGCAGGTCCTCGCGGCGCCCGCCGAGGTGCTCGACGACGCCCTCCGCGTCCCCGCGAGCCGACGACGGACCGTGCTGGCCCTCGCGGGCGCGCTCGCCGAGGGCGCGGTCGTGCTGGACGCCGGCGCCGACGCGCACGCGGCCGAGGCGTCGCTCGCGGCGCTGCCCGGCATCGGCCCGTGGACGATCGGCACGATCGCCATGCGGGCCCTCGGCGACCCCGACGCGTTCCTCGTCGGCGACCTCGGCGTCCGCGCGGCCGGGCGGTCGATGGGCGTCCCGGACACGCCGCGCGCGCTCGAGATCTGGTCGCGGGCCTGGTCGCCGTGGCGGTCCTACGCCGTGCAGCACCTGTGGGCGCTGGCGCCCCACGCCGTCAACGCCCTGCCGGGGGACGCCGCACCGCGCCCTGGGACGCCCGGCCGGCACGCGCTCACGGCCGAGCCCCCGTGCAGGCGGCCGACGTCCCGCCCGTCCCCGCGGCCCACCACGACACCGAGCACGGCACCGAGCACGGCACCGAGCACGGCACCGAGCACGGCACCGAGCACGGCACCGAGCACGGCACCGAGCACGGCACCCACCGCAGCGCCGACCACCGAACCGACCACGCCACCGAACGCGCCGCCGATCGCGGCACCGACTACGCACCGACCACGGCACCGATCGCGGCACCGCACGTGGCACCGATCGCGGCCCCACCCTTGCCACCGACCGCAGCACCGCTCACGAAGGAGGACCCCGCGGCATGAGCCACCTCGTCGTCGACTCCCCGCTCGGACCGATCACGCTCGTCTCCGGCGACGAGGGTCCGGCCGCCGATCACCTCACCGGCGTGTACATGGGCGACCACCGGCACGCCCCGGACGCCTCCTGGTTCGGCCCTCTCGTCACGGCCGACGACGAGGACGCGCCGGCGGTGCTCGTCGCCGCCGCGGAGCAGCTGGCCGCGTTCTTCGCCGGGACGCGCCGCACGTTCGACCTGCCCACCGCCGCCACGGGCACGCCCTTCCAGGAGGCGGTGTGGGCGGCGCTGACGCGCATCCCCTACGGCGAGACGTGGTCCTACACGCGCCTGGCGGCGGAGATCGGGCGGCCGACCGCGATGCGCGCCGTCGGGCTCGCCAACGGCCGCAACCCCTTGAGCATCGTCGTGCCGTGCCACCGGGTGGTCGGTGCCGACGGCGCACCGCGCGGGTACGCCGGCGGTGCCGAGCGCAAGCTCGTGCTGCTGGCCCACGAGCGCGGCGTCCTCGCAGCGGTGCCGGAGCCCGCTGCGGGCTGACGACCGGGCCCGGAGGCCCCGGCAGCGCGACCGCACGGCAGGGCAGCCCGCCGCGTGGCCGTGCGCGCGTGCCGTGCGCGCGTGCCGTGCGGCCTGCCCGGGCGTCCGCGTCAGGCTGTGGAGACCGGGCCGGTCGTGGGCGCATCCGTCCCGGCTCCCGCGACGTCCGTGCCCGGCCTCTCGACCGCTGCGGCGAGGAGCAGCATGGTCACCAGGGCACCCGCGACGAGGTTCAGCCACAGGAACGTCCGCCAGCCGTGGTTGGCACGCTCGCAGTCGTCGTCGCGGACGGACCAGAACCGGGCGGTGCTGGCCGCGTAGAGGAGCGGCAGCCCGGCGGCCAGGACCCCCGGCCAGGGCAGCACCAGCAGGACGGCGGCCGAGGCGACGTACGCGAGCGTCGCTCCGACGACCGTCGGGTGCGCGCCCAGCACGGTCGCCACCGAGGCGATCCCGCCCTCCCGGTCGGCCCGGACGTCCTGCACGGCCCCGAAGGCGTGCGACGCCATGCCCCACAGGACGAAGGCGACGAGCGCGGGCCAGGTCGTGCGCGCCGTCAGGTCGGCCCCTACCAGCACCAGCGCGTACAGCAGCGGCCCGACGAAGTGCATCGCCGACGTCAGCGAGTCCAGGACCGGCCGCTCCTTGAAGCGGAGGACCGGCGCCGAGTAGGCGACGACGAGGAAGAGGACAAGCGCGAGCGTCGCACCGGCGGCCGCCGATCCGACGGCGAGCAGGTAGGCGACGAAGGGCAGCACCGCGGCGGCGCAGGACCACAGGATCCGCCGGTGCACCGCTGCGGCGCGTGCCGGGTCGACGAGGCCGCCCTCGATCCCGCCCTTGCGCGGGTTCGCAAGGTCGCTGGCGTAGTCGAAGACGTCGTTGATGCCGTACATGAGCAGGTTGTAGGGCACGAGGAAGAACAGCGTCCCGACGACGAAGGTCGCGTCGACGCGTCCGTCGGTCGCCAGCAGGTACCCGGCCGCGAACGGGTAGGCCGTGTTCACCCACGAGAACGGCCGCGAGGCGACCAGCACCTCCCGCACGAGCGCCCTCGTGCCGTCCTTCGTCGCCCGGGCCGTCACGCCGGCGCTCACCGCTGCCCCGTCGCCCGGGCCGTCACGCCGGCGCTCACCGCTGCCCCGTCGCCCGGGCCGTCACGCCGGCGCTCACCGCTGCCCCGTCGCGCGGGCCGTCACGCCGGCGCTCACCGCTGCCCCGTCGCTGAGCTCACCGCGGCCCCACGAGGACAGCCTCCGGCGGCGACCCGGCTCGTCGGGACTGATGGCAGCGCGTCGCGCGGTCACCGGGCGCTCATCCCGCACGCAGCACGCGGACGACCGGCACCACGCACCGCACCGCCCTCAAGACGCCACCGTCAGCCGCTGCCACAGGCCCCGGGGCAGCGAGGCCGCGAGGTAGCCCGGCCGCAGCGGCGCGGGCAGCGGCGCGGCCGAGGTCTCGCCCAGCAGCCGCTTGACGACCAGCTCGGCGCTGATGAGGCACATCGGCAGCCCGACCCCCGGGACGGTCCCGCCACCGACGTGCAGCAGGCCGTCGACGTGCCGGGAGGCGTTGCCGGGACGGAAGAGCGCGCTCTGCCGCAGGGTGTGCTCCATGCCGAGGGCGGTCCCGCGCCACGCGTGCAGGTCGCGGGCGAAGTCGGCGGGCGTGACGACCCGCCGCGTCACCACGCGCTGCCGCAGGTCGCTGATCCCGGCCCAGGCCGCCACCTGGTCCAGCGCCCGGTCCGCGGCCGCCTCCATCCGCTCCCGCGACGCCGGATCGGCGCCCAGGGACGGGTCGGCCGGGAACGGCACGAGGACGAAGAGGTTCTCGTGGCCGGGCGGAGCGGCGGACGGGTCGGTGGCGGTGGTGCGGGAGACGTAGAGCGAGGCGGTCTCGGGCACGTGCAGGGTCGCCGGATCGGAGACGGCGTCGTCACCGAGGATCGCGGCGAAGTTGGCGGGCCAGTCGGCGGTGAAGAACAGGGAGTGGTGGGGCAGCTGCGGCAGCTCGCCACGGACGCCGACCATGACGAGCAGCGCGGAGATGCCGGGGCCATGCTGGTCCCAGGCCGCGGGCGGCAGGTCGGCGTGGCGCTCCTCGAGGAGCTCGGTCTCCGTGTGGTGCCGGTCGGCGGCGGAGACGACGACGTCGGCCGGCAGCACGGAGCCGTCGGCGAGGCGTACGCCCCGCACCCGGCCCGTCCGGCGGGGGCGGCGCAGCGAGGGCAGCGCGTCGTCGACCTCGATCGTCGTCACCTCAACGCCCGTGCGGAGGTCGACGCCCTCCCGGCGGGCGAGCCGCTCGAGGGCCTCGATGAGCGTGTACATGCCGCCCTGGGCGTAGCGGACCTTGTCCGCCAGGTCGAGGTGGCTCATGAGCGAGTACAGCGCGGGCAGCCGGTACGGCGACGAGCCGAGGAAGACGCCGTGGTAGCCCAGCACCTGCCGGAGCACGGGGTGCTGGACGGTCCCGGCGATGCGGTCGGCCATCGTCTCGGTGAGCAGGCCGCCCAGCGTCCCGAGGCGGGCCAGCACGTCCCGCCCGAGCGCGCGATCGGGACGCTCGAAGGTCGTGTAGAGGAAGTGGTCGAGGGCCGTCCGGTACGCGAGCGTGGAGCCCTCGACGTAGCGGCGGACCGCCTCCCCCGCGCCCGGCTCCAGCGCCTCGAAGGTCGCCCAGTTCTTCTCCGGCTCGGCGGAGACGTCGAGCGGCTGCGACACCTCCCCCGGCAGCTCCGGCTCCGGGAACACGCGGTACGCCGGGTCGAGCTCGACGAGGTCGAGGTGGTCCTCGACGCGCTCCCCGAGCAGCGCGAACGCGTGATCGAACGCCTCGGGCATGAGGTACCAGGAGGGGCCCGTGTCGAACCGGAACCCGTCCTGCTCCAGCGTGCCGGCGCGTCCGCCCACGCGTGCCGACCGCTCGAGGAGCGTCACCCGCGCCCCGCCGCGCGCGAGCAGCGCGGCGGTCGTCAGGCCGCCGATCCCCCCGCCGACGACGACCACCCGTCCTGCGCCGCTCACCCTCGTCCCGCCTCCGTCGTGCTCGTGCTGGTCGTGCTGGTCGCGCTGCCGGTACCGCTCGCGCTGGTCGCGGTGCCGGTGCCGCTCGTGCTGGTCGCGCTGGTCGTCACGGCGCCACGCGTGCTGGTCATGTCGGCGGTGGGCGTCGGGGCCGCGGCATCGCCGCGCGGGCTGCGCGCCCTCGTCGTGGACGGCGGCGACGACGACGGCCGCCGCGACGATCCCGCCGCCGCCTGGCCGCGACCACCGCGTCGGCGGTCCTCCGCCAGGGTCGTGGCCACCGCCCGCCCCACGAGCAGCAGCTTCTGCGGGTCGGGCACGCGCACCCGCCGCCGGGCCAGCTCCGCGGGGTCGGTGCGAGCGAGCCGGACGAGCAGGCCGTCGTACAGGGCCAGCGTCGCCGCGACCGCGCAGCGCGCCCGGAGGGGCAGGCGGGGCATCGCCGCGCGCGCCCGCGCCACGTCGTCGCCGATCTCGGCCAGCACGTCGCGCACCTGCGCAGGCGTCAGCGCGCGGGGGTCCAGGCCGGGGAAGTACGCACGACCGAGGTCGCCCGAGTCGGCACCCAGGTCGCGCAGGAAGTTGATCTTCTGGAACGCCGCACCCAGCGCCCGGGCGCCGTCGACGGTGGCCGCGTCCGGCGCGGGCGGCCTGCCCGCCCCGTCGGGACGGTCCGCGGCCAGGAAGACCTTGAGGCACATGACACCGACGACCTCGGCGGAGCCGTAGACGTACTGCTCGTAGCTGGACCGGTCGTGCTCGTGCACGGAGAGGTCCGCCCGCATGGACGCGAAGAACGGGTCGATCTCGCCCCGGTCGATCCCGGTGCGCCGGGCCGTGCGGGCGAACGCGTGCACGACGAGGTTCGTCGAGAAGCCCGTGCCCAGCGCGCGGCGCGTCTGCTCCTCGAGCTCGTCGAGCTCGGCCGCCGCCACCGGACCGCGGTACGTGTCGACGACCTCGTCGGCGAGCCGGACCAGGGCGTACACCGCCTCGATGTCCCGCCGGGCGCGGGCGCCCAGCAACCGCGTCCCGAGGCCGAAGGACGTCGAGTAGGCCGCCAGCACGTCGCGGCTGGCGCGCGCGGCGGTGGCGTCGTAGAGCGCGAGCCCGTCAGGCACCAGCACCACGCCCCTCCGCGGCCCGTCCGGGGACGCTGCGCCCGTCCGTCTCCGCCCCCCGCCCGACGAGGTCCTCCACCAGCCCGCCGAGGTAGCCGGCCAGGGGCGGCGGCACGGTGGTGACGGCCAGGTCGTGCGCCCGCGTGGCGAGCGTGCGCGCCAGGTCGAGGGTCGCGGCGCGGGCACCCGTCTGCTCGAGCACGGCGCGCACGGCGGCGGCCCCGGACTCGTCGAGGTCGGCGTGCCCGACGAGCGCGTCCAGCACGTCGCGCTGCTGGGGGCTCGCGGCCGCGTAGGCCGCCCGGAGGAGCTGCGTGCGCTTGCCCTCGCGGAGGTCCGACAGCACCGACTTGCCCGTCGTGGCGGGGTCGCCGAAGACGCCGAGGTCGTCGTCCACGAGCTGGAAGGCGACCCCGAGCGCCTCGCCCACCTGCCGCAGGGACGCGACGGTGGCGTCGTCCGCACCCGCCAGGACCGCACCGGCACCGAGCGGGACACCGAAGGTGTACACGGCAGTCTTCAGGTGGGCGACCGCGAGGGTGTCGACGTCGGCGGGCGCGTGCAGCGCGGAGCGCACGTCGAGCAGCTCGCCGGCGACGGTCGTGGCGATGCCGTCCGCGAGCTGCTGCACGAGCACCAGCCGCACGGCCGGGTCGACCGGCGCGGCCGCGACGAGCGCGAACGCCTGCGCGATGGCCAGGTCCCCGCCCAGCAGCCCCGAGGCGACCACCTGGTCCTCGAGGCGGCGCCCCGCGGCGCCATCGGCCACGAGCCGCGCCCGGGCCGACCCGGCGACGTTGGGCACGCCGCGACGGACCTCGTCGTGGTCGAGGAGGTCGTCGTGCACGAGCATCGCCGTGTGGAGGACCTCCTGCGCCGCGGCCACGTGCGCGACGGCGGCGACGTCCGTGCCGCCGAGCCCGAGGTACGCCGCCACCGTCAGGTGCGGGCGCAGCATCTTGCCGCCGACCTGCCGGCTCAGGTCCTGCCACAGGGCGGTGTACTCGGCGGCCGTGCCTGCGGCCTCCGTCGTCCGGCGGTGCGTGACGTCCCGCAGCACCTCCTCGACCGCGCGCATCGCCGCACCGACGTCCTGCGCGAGCGCCACGACGTCCGGGTCCTGCGGCGAGGGCGCGTGCGCGGGCCCTCGGACCGCTCCCTCGTCGGGGAAGAGCAGGTCGTGACGCGCAGGTCCACCCGCTCGCCCACGCCCGGGACGGCTCGCCTCGGAGCGCACGCTGACGTCCTCGTCGGTGCGGTGCGGCTCCATGTCCACCTCCGGGTCGGTCCACCACCCTACTGATCGCGCGACCCGTCCCTTGGCCGGAACCGGGTGCCCCTCCCGACCCTGGCGTACCCGAGGTCCGTGCGCGCGCATTCCGACCTGCTGGTGTGGACGACGGCATCAGCGCGCTCTCAGCGCTGTGCTGCTCTTCGCGACCGCGACCGCGGCCCTCGACACCACCCGCCTCGCTCGCGCCCGCCCCGGCGCCCGTCCGCGCACGCATCCCCAGCGACCACCCGCTCGGGCGCCGTCCGTATCCGCGCGGCGACGTCCGCCCCTCCGCGCGCGAAGCCGCCCGCTGGGCGGCCCGTCGCACCTAGACTCACGGCCCGTGACGTGGATGGTGACGGGCGGGGCGGGGTACATCGGGTCGCACGTGGTCGGGGCGTTCGGGCTGGTGGGCCTCCCGACGGTCGTGCTCGACGACCTGTCGAGCGGGCACCGCGGCTTCGTGCCCGACGAGGTGCCGCTCGTGGAGGGCTCGATCCTCGACACCGACCTCGTCGCGCGGACGCTGGCCGAGCACGACGTGGTCGGCGTGGTGCACCTGGCGGGGTTCAAGTACGCCGGCGTCTCCGTCGACCGACCGCTGCACACCTACGAGCAGAACGTCACCGGGACGGCGCACCTCCTCGAGGCCATGGCCGCGCAGGGGGTGCAGAACATCGTGTTCTCGTCCTCGGCGGCGACGTACGGGACGCCGGACGTCGACCTCGTGACGGAGGAGACGCCGACGGCCCCGGAGTCCCCCTACGGCGAGTCCAAGCTCATCGGGGAGTGGCTGCTCCGCGACCAGGGCCGCGCGGCCGGTCTGCGCCACACCTCGCTGCGCTACTTCAACGTCGTGGGGTCGGCGACCACCGACCTGTACGACACGAGCCCCCACAACCTCTTCCCGCTGGTGCTCGAGGCGCTGGCCGCGGGACGCACCCCGCGCATCAACGGCACGGACTACGCCACGCCGGACGGCACATGCGTGCGCGACTACATCCACGTCGCCGACCTGGCCGACGCCCACGTCGCCGCGGCCCGCACCCTCGCCGACGGCGGCACCCTGCAGCGCGTCTACAACCTCGGCTCCGGCGACGGTGTCTCGGTGCGGCAGATCATGGACGCGATGGCCCGGGTCACCGGCATCGACTTCACGCCCGACGAGGCTCCCCGACGGCCGGGCGACCCCGCCCGGATCGTCGCCTCCGGGGAGGCCGCGGCCCGGGACCTCGGCTGGACGATGCGCCACTCGCTCGACGACATGGTCCGCAGCGCCTGGGAGGCGCGCCAGGCGCACTGAGCACGAGCACGGCCAGCCGTCCGAGTCGGCGACGCGTGCCTCCGGGAGAGCCGACGGAGTCCGCGGAGTGCGCCTGCTCGAGAAGCCCCCAGGTCGGCAACCTGCGACTCCTCGAAAGCCCTCCGAGTCGGCGGCCTGCGCCTCATCGGTTGCCGTCCGAGTCGGCGGCGTGCTCCTCATGGCGAGCCGTCCGTCCCGGTCGGGCAGAGGTCGTCGCCGTCGTCGTCCATCACGTCCTGCACGCCAGCGACGTCCGCGCCGGGCAGGGGTCGGCCGTGTCGGTCGGTGAAGTGCCACCGGCTGCCGCGGCGGGTGATCTCGATCCCGAGGGCGTGCACGCGGGCGTGGTGGTGCCAGCACAGCAGGACCCCCTTGCCGGCGTCGGTGTCGCCGCCGTCGCGGGCCCAGTGCCGCACGTGGTGCACCTCGCACAGCGCGGGTGGGGCGTCGCACCCGGGGAACCGGCACCGCCCGTCACGAGCCACGACCGCCCGGCGACGCGGCCCGGTGAACGTCCGCTGGGAGCGACCCACGTCCACGACCTCCGAGCGCGGCCCGAACACGATGCGCGAGACCACGCTGTCGCACGCCAGGCGCGCCAGCACCGAGGCCGGCACGGCCCCACCCCCGACCAGCTCGGCCACCCCGAACCGCTCGACGTCCGGTAGCCCGTCGTCCTCACCGTCACG
>NZ_FOKA01000015.1 GCF_900111925.1 Cellulomonas marina | reverse complement strand
GGCTCTTCGGACATCTGGTGGGGTTCAGGCGTTGAGGCCGCCGGCGGCGAGGAGCATGCGGAGTCGGTAGTTGTCGCGGTTGCGGTAGCCGCGGGCGATGCGGCGGTGGAGTTCGATGATGCCGTTCACGGCTTCGGTGCCGCCGTTGTTGGCGCGGTCGGTGGTGAAGTAGGCCAGAAACGCTTGTTGCCAGCGGCGCAGGGTCCGTCCCAGGCGGGCGACCTCGGCGATGGGGCAGGTGTGGAACGAGGCCAGGATCTTCTCGGCGCGGCGCCGTCCCTCGGCGGTGTCCTTGGTGCGGTAGGCCGCGCGCAGGTCCTGGGCGCACCGCCAGGCGATGTAGACCTCCTCGTGGGCGTCATCGGCGGTGATCGCGACCTCGAGGCGGTGCAGCTGCTTGTCGGTCAGGTTCTCGGCGCCGGCGCGCAGGAGGGTCTGGATGCCGTACAGGGGGTCGCCCTTGCGGCCGCGGTGCCCGGTCGTGGCCTGCTGGACGCGGCGGCGGACTTCGTCGACGACCTGGGTGCCGAGCTTGACGACGTGAAACGCGTCCAGCACGGCGACCGCGTCGGCGAGCTCGGCGTCCAGGGCGGCCTTGTAGCCGCCGAAGGGGTCTAGCGCGGCGACCTGGACCCCGTCGCGGAAGGTGGCTCCGCGGTCGGTGAGCCAGTCGGCGTAGGCCTTCTTGGACCGGCCCGGGACCAGGTCCAGCAGGCGGGCACGGACCCGCCACCGTCCGTGTTCGTCCTGATGGCGGGTCAGGTCGACCATCCCGGTGAGCTCCTTGGGCCCACGTCGGCGGGTGTCGCCGTGATGCCAGATGTGCTCGTCGACGCCCAGAGAGGTGACGCCGGTGAACCGTGCCGGGTCCTCGGCCCGGGCCTGCAGCCGCGGCCGGACCGCGCGCCACAACGTCTTCCACGCCACCGCGAGCCGGCGCGCCAGACCCGACACGCAGGCGTGCTCGCGGCGCAGCTGGGCGATGGCCCAGGTCACCGCCCGGCACGTCAGCGACCCGCGGGCGGGGACCAGGTCGGGCAGCTGCTCGGTGAACGACCCGACCGGGCAGCCGGGGTCCGGGCACCGCCAGGTCCGCTGCCGCCACCGCAGCACGACGGGCACCTCGCCCGGCACGTCGTGCAGCACCCGGATCTTGCGGCCCCGGCCGACGGCGACGACGCCGCACCGCGGGCACCCCATCAGACCGGGCGGGGAAGAGACCGTCACCGTCAGCAACGTCGGTGATCGTTCGACGGCCTCGACCTGAACGACGTCCAGGCCCAGCAGCACGTCACATCGCGAACAGGGGTCGGTAGAAGGCGCGCTCGAGCACGCCGTAGCGTTGGACACGGTCGAGGTCTCCGCAGGGACGGTTTGCTTGGTCGCTGCTGATCCTCGGGGACCTCGACCCCCTCACCCCTGCACCTGACTCACCGGCGAGCCGTCACCCCCACCGGATGTCCGAAGAACCACCAAAGCAGGCGCGCCGGCCAACGAGAAGCACCAGCTCTGCTTCCGTGCCGAGCCCAGTCGTGCGACGACCGCCTTCACCGGCGCCGTCAGCCCATATTGCAGGCGGTCCCGGCGGCGTCTTGAGTACGCGTCGGCCAAGCTGGCATGAGCGAGTCACGTTGCACATGGCGGTGACGAGGGTCGCGCCGGACCCCCTTGCCACGCTCACAAGTGGTGCCATGATGCGCGGAACGGATCCATTCGAAACCGCATTGCGAGCCGATCGCAGTAGCGCGGTTCCGCGGCGCCTGTCTTTTGCGTCCGTCAACGTCCCTGTATCGCCCCTACTCCGAGCCGCTAGCAGCAGGGCTCGCGCCCGCCATCGTCGGCTATAGTCTTCGCGTGACCATAGTGGCGATCCCACACCGCATCACTGATTCGACTGTCGACTTCGATGCAGCGCGGATGTCGCCGGAGAGTCTCATCCTTGCCGTGCGGCACGCATCGGGCGATAGAAACAAGGTCGCAGCGGAAGAGTTCGAACTGAATCTCACTTTCGGCAACCGCTGGGCCGACGACCTCAGCGAACAGCCGCCACGCTTCTACTCGATCGATGGGGATGAATTAACCATTCCTCCTCGGTCTAGCGTGATCGTCGAATCGGCTGAAGAGATTGGCTTGCCCAATAACCTCTTCGGTCTCATCTTGCCGAAAGGCACGCTTTTCCAAGCACAAGGCGTCTATCCTTTACAGGCGAAGATCGATCCAAGATGGCGCGGACGATTGTGGTTGCTGATCATAAATTCCTCGAATGAACGTCGAGTCATCAAGCGTGGACAGGCACTTGCCGCCGTTCTCTTTCTCGAGACGAACCGCACGGTCAGAGGCTCCGAAGAGTTGCGCGACAGCGTGCCCGCTCCAAATCGGCCCGCGACGACTCGTCAGCGAGTCCTGAGGAGACTTTCCTCTATCCCCGTACCACTTTGGGCGGCGGCCATAAGCGCAGCAACCACGCTCCTGGTCAACCTGTTGGCAAACTAGATCGACCGTATAGGACCACCATCATGTTGATCGTTGGCGAAAACCTCCAGACACTCATGAACCAGAAGCAAATTGCGGCCGCTGCCTTGTACGATGTGACGTCGATTCGTGTGCAGCTTGGCGACTCTGTGTCGTGGCCAAATTCGTCTGGCGTTACGATAGGTCTTGACGACGTCGACTTCGACAGCCACTACGTCGAACAGGACATTTCCAGATCAATCCTGACCCTCGAGCCCGGCGCTGCTGTGCTCGCGTGCAGCCAGCACCGTTACACAATCCCACTCGGCTACTTCGGCACGGTGCACACTAAAGGCACTCTTGCGCGACTTTTTGTGTCGATTCACCAGAACGATCCGCAGGTCGATCCCGGCTACACCGGCCGAATCACCTTCGAGGTAGTAAATTCTGGACCGCTGACTGTAGCTATCAAACCTGGGGCCGATATCGGACGCCTCTCGCTATGGCGATGCAGTTCTGACAATTCGGCACCTTACGACGGGCGATACCAAGATGCGAACGGTCCCACGATCCCGCGACGCCCACGAACCTGAGATGACTGCCAAAAGCGACCTCGACTGGCCTGACTACTGTTGCGTTGCCGCGTTCTTGTCGACTTCGGCCTCTCGGCTCGGACTCAAGACGCCAGACCCGGCTCTGTTAGCTCGCACGTTGGGGACACAAGTACCGCGGGGTGAGCCGAATCCCTTTAGTCTTCCGACGGCGCCAAACGCCGAAGAGTCAGGGGTGCGACCAGAAGCGATCGGTCCACGCCTTCCCCAACTTCGGATCCTATTCGGTCACACGTTCGACTTTGAACACGTTCGTTTCAGTCAGGTTCCACTATTTGATTTTGAGGGTCAGTATGCATTGTTTCGCAAATCCAAATACACCGTCGGCGTCGGGGTAGATTGGTTAAGCCTTTTTGGACAGCCAGGGCACGCGTTGCATGTGGCGACGATACGCGCCTATAGTGACACTTCCGTGGTGATCGTAGATTCGCTAAACCCTCGGACGGATCCAGTGACCGTCGGTTCAGCACGGCTGGAGTCCAATGTTAGAAGTATCGACGACGGCTTCTGGGTCGTAAAGGGGTGACGCAGTGAGTCGGGACGAACATGTTCTCGTCGTACCGAACGGCGCGGCTGAGTTGCTGTTTGCAACTCTTACAGAGGAGGGGTTGTCGGCGGCCGATCGGGACGCTTACAGCTTCGTTAGTCGCATAAAGGCGGAGGTGGATCCGTCAATCCGGCAGGTAATCCCTTATGTCGCCATGCGGTTCGGGGACGAGGTGTTGGCATACACGCGTTTGGCGTCCGGCAACGAAGGTCGTCTGCACGGCAGAATTTCTATTGGTTGGGGCGGTCACGTCGGGCTCGTCGACGCTAAGCTCGATTCCGCCGGCCTGCTGGACCCTGGCGCCACCATCGGGGCAGCAGCACAGAGAGAGGTCGGCGAGGAGCTAGGGCTGCTTGCGCCCGCAAAAATTATTCCTCGCGGAGTGATTTTGCACAGCGATTCGGCGGTCGATCGTGTGCATGTTGGGCTCTTGATTGAATGGCAGTTCGATCAACGGCCAAAGTTCAGTGCAGATGCCTCCAGCGGTGATGTCGGCTGGGTTGCGTTACGCGATCTGCGCCGCACAGAGGCGCGTTTGGAGACGTGGAGTCGCTCCGCAGCACGCATTCTGAGTGAGCTCGCCGAGGAAGCCTCCAACACGTACTGCTAGTCAACCGTCTTTGGCAGCTTGTTGAGCGGAGCCTTCGGCCGCCGCAGGCGGTTCAGCAAAGTGTACAGCTCGCAGCCCAGGCACAGGCCGAAGGCGGCGTTGAGGAAGGCGGCCGCGAGCGCGCAGCCGACGGCGACGAGTCCGACGACGGGCGCGCCGAGCAGCAGGCCCGCGAGCCCGACGACCGCGAACACCAGGCCGACGCCCTGCGCGAAGCGCGGGGGCCGCGGGTCCTCGAGCTCCTCCGGCGGCGCGAGCCGCGGCCGCACCACCCGCCGGAACAGCCAGGAGTACGGCGTGCGGGTGATCCCGGCCAGCGCGCCGACGGCGAAGACGAGCGTCTGCAGGGCCAGCAGCCAGGCCCAGCCCGTGACGAGCACGACGGCCAGGACGACGGCGGTCAGCGCGGCGACGAACCGCGGACCGCGGGGGTCGATCCCGCCGGGGGCGCTCACGCCGCCACCCGCAGCGCGTCGAGGCCCGCCCGCAGCTCCGGCAGGCGCGGCACCCCGGACACCCGGTGCACCACGCGGCCGGCGGCGTCGAGGACGAGGACGGTCGGGGTGCGCAGCACGGACAGCCGCCGCGTGAGCGCCAGGTGCTCCTCGGCGTCCAGCTCCACGACGCGCACGTCCTCGTCGTCCAGCGGGGCGAGCAGGACGCGGGTGGCGCGGCACGGGGAGCACGCGACGGACGAGAACTGCACGACCGTGGCGCGGCGACCGAGCCCGCCGACCTCGTGGGCGGCGAGCGCGTCCGCGCCGACGACCGCGCGCACCCGGCCCGAGCGCCGCGCCCGCACGACCCCGGCCACCGTCGCCAGCGCCAGCACGGCCACGACGACCGCCAGGCCGACGAGCGGGTCGCCGGTCACGAGGCCCTCCGGGTGAGCGAGACGCGCGCACCGCGGACCCACGGCGCCAGCTCCTGCGCCATCTCGCGCAGCACCTCGCCCAGCTCGACGAGCTCGTGGTCCTGCGGGTAGCCCGCGCCCTCCGGGACGTCGAGGACGACGGACACCGCGCGCTCGCCTCCGGCCGCGGGGGCCACGCGGCGCAGGCGGGCGTCGTCGGGCAGGACCGCGGGCGCGACCCGGCGGGGCGACGGCACGGGGGTACCGGTGGGCCGGGGGACGGGGGTGCTGCTCATGGCGGGCTCCGGGGCGGGGCGAGGGGTGCCGCGAGGGCGGCGGGGACGACGGGCTGCGGGGGTCTGCGGGTGCTCAGCGAGACCGATGACAGCGCGTGCGGCGGGCCGTGGCGCGATAGGCCCCCGTCGTCGCGGGCGCACGGAGGCCGGCCATGACGGCGGCGATCGGCGTGCGCATGACGCCGATGATGCCGTCACGGCCGGCCCCGGGCCAACCGCATATCACGTGCTGGGCACCACACCGGGCCCGGCACGCGACCGACGCACCCGCCCTAGGCGCGCGTCACCAGGTGCTGCGCGTAGGCGGGGACGGTGAGGAAGGTCGGGAACTCCTCCCCCAGCGCGACCTCGCGGAAGAGGTCCGCCGCCTCCTCGACGCGGTCGCCGGCGCCGCGCGGGAGGCCGGACACCACGTCGGTGAGGACCTTCTCCACGTGCGTGCGCGTGATCCGGCTCCCCTCGGCCGTCACGACGCCGGCGTGCAGCCACTGCCACACCTGCGACCGCGAGATCTCGGCGGTCGCCGCGTCCTCCATGAGGTCGTCGATGGCGACCGCGCCCAGCCCGCGCAGCCACGCCTCGAGGTACCGCACGCCGACGCTGATGTTGGCGCGCAGCCCGGCGTCGGTCACCGCGCCCGGCTCGCCGCCCCCGGCGCCGCGCACGTCGAGCAGGTCGCGGGCGCTGACGTCGACGTCCTCGCGCAGGCGGTGCCGCTGGTCCGTGCGGCCGCCGAGCGCCCCGTCGAACACCGCGCGCGCCACGGGCACGAGGTCCGGGTGCGCGACCCACGTCCCGTCGAAGCCCTGCCCGGCCTCCCGCTCCTTGTCCGCGCGCACCTGCGCCAGCGCCCGCGCGGTGACCTCCGGGTCGCGCCGGTTGGGGATGAAGGCGCTCATGCCGCCGATGGCCTGGGCCCCGCGACGGTGGCACGTGGCGACGAGCAGCTCGGAGTACGCCTTCATGAACGGCACCGTCATCGTCACGCGGGAGCGGTCGGGCAGCGTGAAGCGGGACCCGCGGTCGCGGAACGTCTTGATGATGCTGAACAGGTAGTCCCAGCGGCCGGCGTTAAGCCCCGCGCAGTGGTCGCGCAGCTCGTAGAGGATCTCCTCCATCTCGAACGCCGCCGTGATGGTCTCGATGAGGACGGTCGCGCGGATGGTGCCGTGCCGCAGGCCGAGGTAGGCCTCGGTGAACCGGAAGACGTCGTCCCACAGCCGCGCCTCGCGGTGGCTCTCGATCTTCGGCAGGTAGAGGTACGGCCCCCGGCCTCGCTCGACGAGCTCCCGCGCGTTGTGGAAGAGGTACAGCCCGGCGTCGACGAGGCTCGCGGAGGCCGCGCACTCCTGGCCGCCGCGGTCGGTGACGACGAGGTGCTTCTCCGTCAGGTGCCAGCCGCGCGGGCGGAAGACGATCGTCGGCGTCGTCGCCCCGACGCGGTACTCCTTGCCCTCCGGGCTCGTGAAGTCCACCTGGCCCCGGATCGCGTCGTAGAGGTTGCCCTGGCCGGTGAGGACGTTGGCCCAGGTGGGGCTCATGGCGTCCTCGTGGTCGGCGAGCCACACCTGCGCGCCCGAGTTCAGCGCGTTGACGGTCATCTTGCGGTCGGTGGGGCCGGTGATCTCCACGCGGCGGTCCTCCAGGCCGGGGCCGGGGCCGGCGACGCGCCACGTGCGGTCGGCGCGGATGTGGGCCGTGAGCGGCAGGAACCGCAGGTCCTCGCCGTTGGAGACCGCGTCGCGGCGGCGCTGCCGGGCCGTGAGGAGCTCGTGCCGCGTCGCGGCGAAGCGGGCGTGCAGGTCCCCGAGGAACGACAGCGCCTCGTCGGTGAGGATCCGCGGCGTGTCGGGCAGGGCCGGGCCGACGACGGCGATGCCGACGGGTGCGGGCAGGCGGGTGCGCGTCCGGGAGGCGGTGCCGGTGCCGCTCAGGGTCGGGTCGGGGGACAGGCGGGGCGTGGTGGTGGTCATGGCGGGGCTCCTGGAGAGGTGCGGCGGTGCACGTGTCGGGGGCGCGTCGGGTGGTCGACGCGGACGGCGGGTCAGTGGGTGAACTGGGCCGTCTCGGTGGAGCCGGCGAGCGCGAGGGTGGCGCTGGCGGGGTTGAGGGCGGTGGCGACGCGGTCGAAGTAGCCCGTGCCGACCTCCCGCTGGTGGCGCGTGGCGGTGTAGCCGCGGGCCTCGGAGGCGAACTCGGCCTCCTGGAGCGCGACGTACGCGGTCATGCCCTCGCGGGCGTAGCCGTGGGCCAGGTCGAACATCGAGTGGTTGAGGGCGTGGAAGCCGGCCAGGGTGATGAACTGGAAGGCGTACCCGTGGCCCGCGAGCTCCCGCTGGAACCGCGCGATCTGCGCGTCGTCGAGCGCCGCCCGCCAGTTGAACGACGGCGAGCAGTTGTACGCGAGGAGCTTGCCGGGGAACCGCTCGTGGATGCGCTCGGCGAACTCGACCGCGAGCGCGACGTCCGGCGTGGCCGTCTCGACCCACAGCAGGTCCGCGACCTCGGCGTAGGCCATGGCGCGGGACACCACCGCGTCGAGCCCCGGCCGCACGCGGTAGAAGCCCTCGACCGTGCGCTCCCCCGTGCAGAACTCGGCGTCGCGCGGGTCGACGTCGCTGGTGAGCAGGTCCGCGCCGAGCGCGTCGGTCCGGGCGATGACGACCGTCGGCACGCCGGCGACGTCCGCCGCCAGCCGCGCCGCGTTGAGCGTGCGCACGTGCTGCGACGTGGGGACCAGCACCTTGCCGCCCAGGTGCCCGCACTTCTTCTCCGACGAGAGCTGGTCCTCCCAGTGCACCCCCGCCGCGCCGGCGGCGATCATCGCGTGCATGAGCTCGTAGGCGTTGAGCGGTCCGCCGAAGCCGGCCTCCGCGTCCGCCACGACCGGCGCCATCCACTCGCGCGTCGGGCGGCCGTTCTCCGCGACGTCGATCTGGTCGGCGCGCAGCAGCGCGTTGTTGATCCGGCGCACGACGGCCGGCACGGAGTTCACGGGGTACAGGGACTGGTCGGGGTAGGTCTGGCCCGACGAGTTGGCGTCGGCGGCGACCTGCCAGCCGGACAGGTAGATCGCCTCGAGCCCGGCCTTGACCTGCTGCACCGCCTGGTTGCCGGTCAGCGCCCCGAGGGCCGGCACGTGCGTGCGGCTGTGCAGCAGCTCCCACAGGCGCTCGGCCCCGCGGCGGGCCAGCGTGTGCTCCTCGCCGACCGACCCGCGCAGCGCGACGACGTCCTCCGCGGTGTGGGCGCGGCTGATGCCGGCCCAGCGGGGGTCGGTGTCCCACTGCGCCGCCAGCTCGAGCGCGGTCTGGGTCCGGTCACCGGTCTGCGTGCTCATCGGGTGCCTCCATCGGCTGCCCCGGCCTGGCCGGGTGGTCGTGTCCTGCACCGGCGTCGGTGCCGGCACGAGCAAGACTGGCTGCGGTTGCGCGGTTCTTCCCCGGCCTCGGCCGCGGAAGATCAGCCCTTCTTCTCCTCGACAGAAGGGGTGGCCGCTGCCAGCGTTGCGCCATGCCGACGACGACGACGCGCATGCCCGGCCCCGTGCCCACCACGACCCGGCCCGCCCCTGCGCAGCCCCCCGCTGGAGCCCCGACCACCACCGCCCGCGCCACCCGCGTCGCACGCCCCGCGACGCACGTGCCGCCCCCCGCGCCGGCCGCGCCCGGCCGTCTCACGGTCCCGACGCGGGGCCGCCCGGACCCGTCCTCCCCGCCCGCGGCCGGCCCGGCGCCCGACGAGCGCGCCGGGGCGCCCACCAGCCTCGACACCCTCGTGCTGGGCCGCCGGGTGCGGCACCTGCGGACCGCGCGCGGCATGACGCTCGAGGACCTCGGGACCGCCATCGGGCGCGCCCCGTCGCAGGTGTCGATGCTCGAGAACGGCCACCGCGAGCCGAAGCTGTCCCTGCTGCAGACCATCGCGGAGGCCCTCGGCGTCCCGCTCGCCGAGCTGCTGCGCACGGAGCCGCCGAGCCGCCGGGCGGCCCTGGAGGTCGAGCTCGAGCGCGCCCAGCGGGGCCCGCTGCTGTCCTCGCTCGGCGTCCCGCCCGTGAAGATCGGCCGTTCCGTGCCGTCGGACGCGCTCGAGGCCCTCGTCGCCCTGCAGGCGCACGTGAAGCGGCTGCTGACCCAGCGCGCGGCCACGCCGGAGGAGGCGCGGCGCGCGAACGCGGAGCTGCGCCGCCAGATGCGGGCCCGCGACAACCACTTCCCGGAGCTGGAGGAGCACGCCCGTCGACTGCTGGCGGCCGTCGGCCATGAGGGCGGCCCGCTGAGCCAGCGCGCGACCGCGGACATCGCCGCGCACCTGGGCTTCACGCTGCACCACGTGAGCGACCTGCCGCACTCGACGCGGACGGTCACCGACCTCGCGCACGGGCGCATCTACCTGCCGCAGCACGGCCTCGGCACCTCGGACTCGCGGTCGCCGCTGCTCCAGGCCCTCGCCAGCCACGTGCTCGGGCACGGCGAGCCCGACGGCTACGCCGACTTCCTCCGCCAGCGCGTGGAGGCCAACTACATGGCGGCCGCGCTCATGCTCCCCGAGGCGGATGCGGTCCGGCTGCTGAAGGAGCAGAAGGCCGAACGCCGGGTGTCCGTGGAGGACCTGCGCGACGCCTTCGCGGTGCCGTACGAGACCGCCGCGCACCGGTTCACCAACCTCGCGACCCGGCACCTGGACATCCCGGTGCACTTCATGAAGGTCCACGAGGGCGGCACGCTGCACAAGGCCTACGAGAACGACGGCGTGCGGTTCCCCAGCGACCCCTTGGGGGCGATCGAGGGCCAGCCCGTCTGCCGGCAGTGGACCGCACGCGTGGTGTTCACCCGCGAGGACCGCTTCAGCCCGTACTACCAGTACACCGACACGTCATCGGGCACGTTCTGGTGCACCTCGCGCGTGCAGCCGTCGTCGCAGGGCGCGTTCTCCGTGAGCGTCGGCGTGCCGTTCGCGCACGTGCGGTGGTTCCGCGGCCGGGAGACCCCGGAGCGCTCGGCCTCGCGCTGCCCGGATCCCACGTGCTGCCGCACCCCGCCCGACGAGCTCGCCGCCCGGTGGTCGGACCGGGCGTGGCCCAGCGCCCGCCCGCACTCCTCCCTGCTGGCCGCCCTGCCGGTCGGCGTCTTCCCGGGCGTGGACACCACGGAGGTGTACGAGTTCCTCGACCGGCACGCGCCGCGCCCGTCCTGAGCGGCGCCGGGTGACCCGGCCGGGCGGGGGCCCTCAGGCGCCGGGGGCCCCCACCGGTCCGCCCGACGAGGCGCGCGGCAGGAGCGTCGGCATCGTCCGCTCGATGCGCGGCGTGGCCCCGCCGACCAGCATGTCCAGCGCCGTGCTCGCGATGAGGTCGTAGGGCACGAGCACCGACGACAGCGGCACGGGCATGCGCCGGGCGAGCGGGATGTCGTTGTAGCCGACGACGGCCACGTCCTGCCCCGGCACGAGGCCGGCGCGGTGCGCCGCCGACATGACCCCGACGGCCAGGTTGTCGTTGGCGGCGAAGACGGCGGTCGGCCGCCGGTCGGGCGGCAGCGCGAACAGGCGCTCGCCGGCCGCGACGCCGTCGTCGACGCCGTAGGTCGCCGCGTGGCCGACCAGCCCGGGCGCGACCACCATCGGGCAGCTCTCCTCGGTGTTCGAGCCGCTCGCGGGCCCGGTCGGGACGTGGATCTTCTCGCTCGGCTTCTTCGCCGCGGCGTTCTCCGCCATGACCGCCAACGCCACCGCCGGCGGGACGATGCTGTCGGACGCCTTCGGGCACGGCGCGTCGGCCGGCACGAAGGCCGCGCGGACCTTCTCGGGCACGATCCTCGCGGTCGGGCTGGCCGTCACGGCCGTCTTCCAGGCCTCGCCCGTGCAGCTCATCGTCATCGCGCAGTCCCTCACGGTCCTCACCGCGCCGGTGCTGTGCTTCCTGCTGGTGTTCATGGCGACGCGTGCCGACTTCATGGGCCGCCTGCGCAACCGGTGGTGGCAGGTCGCCCTCGGCGTGGTGGCGTTCGCGGTGCTGGGCGTGTTCTGGGTCCAGCTCGTGATGGGGCTGGTGTCCTGACCCACGGCTGACGACGACGGGCGGTGGGCGCCACAGGGGGGTGCCCACCGCCCGTCGTCGTGCGAGCTGGAGGTCAGAGGTAGCCGCCGGGCAGCGTCCCGCCGTCCGTCCCGGCGGGTGCCGGACGGGTCGGGCGCCCCGTCGCGTCGTCGGACGCCGCGTGCGGGGTCGGGACGGCGGCGGGGGCCGCCGGCGCGCTCGACGGCGCCGCGGGCAGCGGCTCGGACGGCGGGCCGTCGAGCAGGAGACGGACGGGCTCGCCGTCGCGGGCCACGGCCAGCCAGACCCGCGCCGTGACCGGGCACCGCACCGCCCGCACGACGAGCCCCGCCAGCGCGGCCGCCCCCTCCACGGCGGGGCCGAGCACGACCCGGGCGGGCCGCAGGTGACGTGCGGCGTAGGCCTGCGCGGACACCCCGTCGAGGACGGACCGCTCCCAGCAGGTGCACACGAGCGCGGCGTCGTCGTCGCCCGCGAGCAGGCCCACCGGGTCGGCCACCGGCAGGCGCGGGCCGCGGGTGCCGGGGCGCAGGCGTCCGAGCGCCCGCTCGTCGGCGTCCCTGTGCCCGAGGAGGGGCCCGGCCAGCGGCCCCAGCACGAGGGTCCACGGCGTGGCCGGCACCCAGCGGGCGACGACGGCCGCCCAGGCGGCGCGGTCCGGCACACGACGCGCGGTCGCGGCGACGAGCAGGGCCGCACCGGGCGCGTCGTCCCGCGCGGACAGCCGGGCGGCCCCCTCGGCCACCATCCGGACGCGCTCGGCGACGGTCAGGTCCGTCTCGGCGACGACCTCCGCCGCCACGCGAGCGGCCTCGGCGACACCCGCGACGTCCCCCGCCGGCCGCGCGGACAGCACGGCGACGAGGAGCCGCACGAGGACGGGCGTCGACCGCACGCCGTGCTCGCGCACGAGGGCCCGCCACGCCTGGTCCGCCAGCTCGTGCTCGGCCCGCTGCTCCGCGGCGGCACCCACCAGCCACACCCACTCGCGGGCCGCCTGCCCGTGCAGGGACGAGCCCGCGGCCAGCAGCCGCGGGAGCGCCGAGGCGTCCGTGCCGAGCGCGGCCACGGCGGCGAGGTCGACGAGCCCGGCCCAGTCGGCCGGCGGCACCGCGACGGCGTGGCCCGCCCCGCGCAGCGCCGCCCGCGCCGCCCCGGGGCGTCCGGACAGGACGTCCGCGCGGGCGCGCAGCACCGCCGCGTCCGGGTCGGCGGCACGCAGGACCGCGACGAGCTCGTGGTCGCCCGCCGTGACGGCGCCGGCGGACCACGCGTCGAGCTGCGCGGCGCCGGCCATCGCGGTCGCGGCGTCGGGGCCGGTGGTCAGGACGTCGGTCACGCCCGACCCATCGGGAGCGGAGCCGTCCGAGTGAGGTGCCAGCACCCAGACCACCCGCTGCGGCGGCGACCGTGGGCGACCGTACGCCGCCCCGGCGCGACGGGCGGAGGACCGAGGACGGGCAGGTCACGGGCCGGTCACGATCGGTGGTGATCGTGTGCAGAGGGGGCGGCGGCCGGACGAACCGGTCCCGCGCGCCCGGGGCGTTCCCTACACTCGGCCCGTGATCTTCAAGGCGGTGGGCGACGGGCGCCCGTACCCGGACCACGGCCTGGAGACGGTCAAGCAGTGGGCGGCCGTCCCGCCCCGCCAGGTGCGGCTCGACGAGCTCGTCACCACGAAGCGCACGCTCGACCTCGACGCCCTGCTCTCGGAGGACTCGACCTTCTACGGCGACCTGTTCGCGCACGTCGTGCAGTACGGGGGCGTCCTGTACCTCGAGGACGGCCTGCACCGGGCGGTGCGGGCGGCGCTGCAGCAGCGGCCCGTCCTGCACGCGCGCGTCCTGGTGGTCGGGTGAGCACCCCCGAGCGCGCGCGCCAGCTGCGCCGCCGGCACATGCACGAGCGGCAGGCGGCCATCTTCGGCGTCCTGGTCGCCGCGCTGGCGGTCGCGGGGCTCGGCTCGGCGGCGGTCTACACGGGCACCGTGACCCTCGGCTGGCTCGACCGGCCCTTCTCGACGCCCACCCCCTCGGCCTCCGCGGTCGCCGCGGTGTACTGCCCGCCGGCCGGCGCGCTGCCGGTGCCCTACGGTCAGGTGACCGTCAACGTCTACAACGGCACGGGCCGCACCGGCCTGGCCGCCACGACCGCGCAGGAGCTGACGGCGCGCGGGTTCGTCGTCGCGACGACCGGCAACTCCGACACGGTGACCAACGCGGCTCGCATCACCTACGGCGCCGCCGGCTCCGCGGCCGCCTACACCCTCGCCGCCCAGCTCGACGGCGAGTCCATGGTGCTCGACGCCCGCGCCGACGGCACCGTCGACCTCGCCCTCGGGCGGGAGTTCGAGGCGCTGGCCGACCCGGCGACGATCGTGCTCGACCCGGCCGTGCCGCTCGTCGGGCCCGAGGGCTGCGTGCCGCTCGAGCAGGCCCTCGTCGGGCCGACGCCGGCCCCCACCCCCGCGCCGACCGCCTGACGGGTGGCCGCCCTCCTCGGCTCGCGGCGCGCCCTGTGGGCGGCGTTCGGCCTCGTGCACGGCTGGCTGCTGCTGCTCGGCGTCGTCCTCGTGCCCGACCGGGCCTTCTGGGACCTCTCCCTCTACCGCTACTGGGTCGGCACCGGGCTGGCCGGCGGCGCGTGGCCCGTGCTCGACGACCCGTGGGTGTACCCCGCGGGCGCGCTGGTGCCGATGCTCGTCGCCGCGCTCGGCGGGACGGGCGACGGGCCGGGCTACGGGCTCGCGTGGTCGCTGATGGTGACCGCGCTCGACGCCCTGGCCGTGCTGGCGCTGCTGCGCGTGGGGCGTCGTCGCGCGACCGGCCTTCGTGGCGCCTGGTGGTGGGTCGCGTTCCTCGCGCTGCTCGGGCCCGTGGCGATGGGGCGGCTCGACGCGGTCGTCGCCCCGCTCACCGTGCTGGCGCTCGTCGGGGCCGCCCGGGCACCCGGGGCGGCGTCGGCGCTGCTCACCGCCGGCGCCTGGGTGAAGGTGACGCCGGGGGCGCTGCTGCTCCCGCTCGTGCTCACCGTCCGGCGGCCCGTGCGGCAGGTGGTGCTGCCGGCGCTCGCGGCGTGCGCCGTCGTCGTCGGGGCGGTCGCGGCGGGCGGCGGGCTGCCGCGGGTCGCGACGTTCCTGTCCGCGCAGGACGGCCGCGGCCTGCAGCTCGAGGCCGTCGGCGCGACGCCCTGGGTGCTCGCCGGCCTCGTCACCGACGCGGTGCACCGGTACATGGACCAGGGCCTGGTCACGTGGCAGCTCGAGGGTGGAGGGGCGGAGGCGGCGGCGGGCGCGCTCGGCGTCCTCATGGCCGTGGCGGTGGCCGCGGCCGCCGCCCTGCTCGTGCGGGCCCGGCGGCGGAGCGGGGACGCCTTCGCCCACGCGCGCGTGCGGCTGGCGTTCGTCCTGCGCGGGTCGATGCTGCTCACCCTGCTGCTCATCGTGACGAACAAGGTCGGGTCGCCGCAGTACGTGGGCTGGCTCGCGGCACCCGTCGCGGTGGCGCTGACCGTGGGCCTGCCGCGGTGGGGGCGGACCGCGGCGGTGCTGCTGGGCACCGCCGCGGCCACGCAGGTCGTCTTCCCGTGGGTCTACACGTCCATCACGCAGGGCGCGGTGGCCGGCACCCTCGTGCTCGCCGCGCGCAACGTCGCCCTCGTGTGGCTGACGGCGGAGACAGCTCTCGAGCTCGTCGCGGACGTGCACCGGGCGCGCGGCCCCGGCGCCCTCACCGCAGGTGCGGCGCCACCTCCGCGGCGACGAGCTCCAGGTGCTCCCGGTCCGTCAGGTCCAGCACCTGCAGGTACGCCCGGCTGATCCCCTGCTCGCGCAGGCCGGCCAGCCGGTCGACGACCTCGGCCGGCGTGCCGGCCAGGCCGTGCTCGCGCAGCTCGTCGGGCTCCCGGCCGATCGCGGCGGCCCGGCGCGTGAACTCGGCCTCGTCGGACCCCACGCACAGGACGAGCGCGATCGACTCGACGAGCGTGCCCGGGTCGCGGCCGATCTCCTCGCACGCCGCCCGGACGGTCCGCAGCTTCTCCTCGACGACGCCGAGCTCCGGGAAGGACAGGTTGAACTCGGCCGCGAACCGCGCCGCGAGCGCCGGCGTCCGCCGCGGGCCCAGGCCGCCGACGATGACCGGCACGCCCGCGCGGGACGGGTCGAGCGGTGAGGTCTGCACCGGCTTGGGCAGCGCCGGGGAGTCCTCGAGCGTGTAGTGCGCGCCGTGGAAGGAGTAGCGCTCCCCGATCGGCGTGCCCCACAGGCCGGTGACGAGCTCGAGCTGCTCCGTGAGCAGGCCGAAGCGCTTCTCGGGGAACGGGATGCCGTACGCCGCGTGCTCGGCGGCGAACCAGCCCGCACCGAGCCCCAGCTCGACGCGCCCGCCCGACATCTGGTCCACCTGCGCCACCTGGATCGCCAGCACCCCGGGGTGCCGGAACGTGGCGGAGGAGACGAGCGTGCCGAGCCGGATGCGGGAGGTGTCGCGCGCCAGACCGGCGAGCGTCGTCCACGCGTCCGTCGGGCCGGGCAGGCCGTCGCCGCCCATCGTCAGGTAGTGGTCGGAGCGGAAGAACGCGTCGAAGCCGAGGTCCTCGGTGGCCCGGGCCACCGCGAGGAGGTCGTCGTACGTCGCGCCCTGCTGGGGCTCGGTGAAGATGCGCAGCTGCATGCGGCCAGCCTGCCAGGTGCCGGCCGCCCCGCCGCCGTCGGCGCCGTCACCAGGGGACGTACGACGTCCCGCTCGGGTCCCACTCCTCCTCGGGCAGCTGCAGCAGCGTCGCCCGGAAGTGGATCGCGCCGACGGCGGCGGACGCGCCGTCGCACTCGTCGGAGAAGAAGGTCAGGGACTTCTCGGGCACGCCGTCGTTGCTGCGCCGCTTCAGCGTGAGGCTCGCGGTGCCCCCGCTGCCGACGAAGGGCGTGCTGTCGATGGTCACGTCGACCGGCGCGGCGTGCAGGTCCTCGAAGGGCAGCTCGTCCTCGAGGTCCGTCATGACGAACTCCACGACCGGCGACTCGATGAACGCCGCCCCGAGCAGGCCCTCGTTCGACGCCGTGGTGTAGCCGCGCCACGTGCCGCCCGTCGGGCGCAGGAACACCTTGAACAGGGTGAAGGACAGGCCCAGGTCCGTCCCCGGGATCTTCGCGCCCTCGCCGCCGAACACGAACTTGCCGTCCATGACGTGCTCCTCGCCGCCACCTGCGTGGCCGTCGTGCCGGCGGCCCTGCGCCACCGGCTCACGACCCCCAGGAGCGGGCGGCGGCCGTCCTGATACGTCCCGGCGTCAGCGCAGGTGCGGCACCCGCAGGTCGCCGTGGGCGTCCTCCGCGGCGCGCAGCACGTCCGTGATCTCGCGCCCGACGAGCTCGTGCCGGTCCAGCAGGGCGTCGCGCAGCGCCTCGACGAGGTGGCGGTGCTCGGCCAGCAGCCGGCGCACGGCGGTGCGGGCGTCCTGCAGGACGGTCTCGAGCTGCTCGCGCGCCTGCGGGTCGGCGAGCACGGCCGGCACGAGGTCCTGCCCGGTCGCGGCGAAGGAGACGAGCGTGCCCGCCATCCCGGCGGCGCCGACCATCTCCGCGGCGGTCCGCGTGGCCGCCGCGAGGTCGGAGGCCGGCCCCGTCGTCGTCTCGCCGAAGAACAGCTCCTCGGCCACCCAGCCGCCCATCGCGATCTCAACGAGCGCGCGCAGGTCCGTCCGCGAGCGCGTCCACACCTCCTCGCAGTCGTCGTGCGCGAGCAGGCCGAGGGCGCGTCCGCGCTTGACGATGGTGAGGACCTCGAGCGTGCGGTTGGGGGCGACGAGCCAGGCGACCGCGGCGTGCCCGGCCTCGTGGGTGGCGATGAGCCGCTGCTCCGCGAGCGTGTACCCGACGGGCTGGCCGAGGCCGACGAGCTCCGTCAGGCGGGCGGACTCGACGTCGGCCGCCGACATCGCGCGGGCGCCGCGGCGCAGGGCGGCGACGAGCGCCTCGTCGAGCAGGTGCTCGACCATGACCGGCGTCCAGCCGTTCGTGGCCGCCGCGACGCGGTCGCGCGCGCGGGGGTCGTCGAGCGTCGCGTCGTGCGCCCGCCGGGCCAGGAAGTGGTCGACGAGCGCGCGCCGCCCCGCAGCGTCCGGCGGGTCGAAGGTGAGGCGCCGGTCGAAGCGGCCGGGGCGCAGCAGCGCCGGGTCGAGGTGGTCGGCGCGGTTCGTCGCCGCGATGAGCAGCACCGGCACGCGCGGCGGTCGACGGAGCGGCACGCGCCGGTGGGACGGCAGGAACCGGTTGAGCACGCCCAGGGCGGCGTTGGCGACGCGGTCCGCGCCGGTCGGCTCGTCGAACGACTGGAGCTGGACGAGCAGCTCGTTGACCACGCCGCCCGTGCCCTCGCTGATGGCGCGGGCGACGACCGCCCCGCGGGAGGTGCCCGTCGCGGACGCGAGCAGGCCGCCGCGCGCCATGGCGATCGCGTCGATCTCCTCGATGAAGCCGATCGCCCCGCCCTCGGCCCGCGCGGTGCGACGCAGGGCCCGGAAGTACGCGCGGATCTTCTTCGCGGTGGCGCCGTAGTACATGGACTGGAACGACGTGGCCGACACGAACAGGAACGGCACCCCGGCCTCGGCCGCCATCGCCTTGGCCGTCAGCGTCTTGCCGGTGCCGGGCGGCCCCTCGAAGAGCAGCCCCCGCCGCGGCGTCCCGCCCATCTCCGCCGCGAACTGCCGGTGGGCGTGGAACAGGTCGAGCGAGCGCCGGACGTCCTCGACGACCGGGTCGATGCCGATGACGTCGTCGAGCCGGACGTCCACCTGGTCCGGGCGGTACACCACGTGCGGCGAGCGGGACGTGCCGACCTGGGTGAGGACGAGGACGCCCAGCAGGGCGACGAAGAACAGGACCGGCACGGCCACCAGCGGGTCGATCGTCGGCAGCGCGGGCAGCACCGGCCGGCCGGTGAGCTGGCGGCTGACCACCCACGCCTCGGCCGCGACCACGGCGAGCAGCAGGCGCACCACCCGGCGCCGGCGCAGCCGCTCGCGCTCGAGCGCGACGTCCTGACCGCCGAGCAGCCCGACGAGGGCGGGTGCCGCGAGGGCGTGCGCACGGGCGCCGGCGCCGCGCAGGGCGGTCACGGCAGGCGAGTCGGCGGGGTCGCGATCGACGGGCATCCGCCGATGCTCGTCGGCAGCGAGCGATCCGGACAATGCGGGACGACCCGGACCACCCGTTCGGCCCTGCTGCCGGGCGTCCGGCACCCGACGCGCGGGCGGGACGTGGCGCGACGAGGATCGCGGGGTGAGCACCCCTGCCGGTCCCTGGTCGATGGACGACGCGATGGCCTACGGCCGCAGGCTGCTGCGCGGCGAGCAGGTGACCCTGCGGCCGACGGCGGAGGAGGACCTGCCGGCCCTCGTCGCGTTCTGGACCGCCCCCGACTTCGCGGTCCTGCAGACCGGTCCGTACCGGCCGCGTCCTACCGCCGCGACGGTGGCGCAGTTCCGTACGTGGAGCGCCAACGAGAGCCCCGCGTCCGTCGGGTTCAGCGTGGTGACGGACGACGACAGGCTGGCGGGGCACGTGACGCTCAGCGGGCTCGAGCTGCCGACGCGGATCGTCACCCTCGGCGTCGTCATGGGCGCCGAGCACGTCAGCCACGGCATCGGCACGGACGCGGTGCGCGTCGCGGTGCGGTACGCCTTCGCGGAGATGGGCGCGCACAAGGTCGAGCTGCAGGCGTGGGCGTTCAACGACCGGGCGCTCGCCGCCTACGAGAAGGCCGGCTTCGTCCGCGAGGGCGTGCGCCGCGCCGCCGTGCTGCACGACGGGCGCTTCCACGACGAGGTGCTCATGGGCCTCCTCGCAGAGGAGTGGTCCCCGGCCTGAGGGGCCGCCCGCCACCGTCAAACACGCCGCCGCGCACGCGGGGCTGGCGCTCCCCCGGCTCACGGGGGCGCTGACGCTGCGGCGGCGGCTCGTCGGGTTCGTCCTCGCGCTGGTCGGCGGGCCGGCGCTCACGTGGGCGCTGGCCGGGGCGCGCGACGAGGGGTCGCTCGCGGGGGACGTGCTGGCCTACCAGGTCCTCGTCGTGGTGATCGCGCTGGTCGGCGGGCTGTGGCCGGCGCTGTTCACCGCACTCATGTCGGGGCTGACCCTCAACTACGTGTTCGTCGAGCCGGTCGGCACGGTCACCGTCGCCGAGCCCGCCCAGGCCGTCGCGCTCGGGCTCTACGTCGTCAACGGTGCCCTCGTCAGCCTCGTCGTGGACCAGGCCGCGCGGCGCAGCCGGATGGCCCAGCGCGCCGCCGCGGAGTCCGAGCTCCTGCTGGCCGTGGCCGGCGGGGTGCTGCGGGGGCAGGACGCGCTGGGCGCCCTCGTCGCCCGGACGCGCGAGGCCTTCAGGCTCTCCGCCGTGCGGCTGCGGACCGGCGGCACGACGCGGGCGGAGGAGGGGCAGGTGCCGGCGGGCACGGGTCCCGGCGCCGTGAGCGACGACGTGCCGGTCGTCGTCCCCGTCGGCGACGACGCCGCGCTCGAGCTGTGGGGGCCGCCGCTGGACCGGTCCGCGAGCCGCCTGCTGCCGGTCGTCGTCGCCCAGGCCGCCGCCGCCCTCGAGCACGAGCGGCTCACCGCGGCCGCGCGGGAGGTCGCGCCGCTGCTCGAGACGGACCAGGTCCGCACGGCGCTGCTGTCCGCCGTGGGCCACGACGTCCGCCGTCCGCTCGCCGCCGCGACGACGGCCCTCACCGGCCTGCGCTCGCGCGACGTCGAGTGGTCGGCCCAGGACCGCGACGAGCTGCTGGCCACCGCGCACGAGAGCCTGAGGGACCTGTCGTCCCTGCTCACCGACCTGCTCGACGTCAGCCGGGTGCAGGCCGGCGCGCTCGGCGTCTCCCTCGCCCCCACGGACGTCGAGGGGGTCGTCCTCCCCGCCCTCGACGAGCTGCGGCTGGGCCCCGACGACGTCGACCTCGACCTGGACCCGGACCTGCCGCCCGCGCTCGCCGACCCGGCGCTGCTGCGGCGCGTCGTCGTCAACGTGCTCGCCAACGCCGTCGCCGTCAGCCGGGACCGTCCCCGCCCCCGCCTGACGACGAGCGCCTTCGCCGACCGCGTCGAGATCCGCGTGGTCGACCACGGGCCGGGGGTCGACCCGGCGCGGCGCGCGGAGATGTTCGTGCCCTTCCAGCGGCTCGGCGACACGGACAACACGACGGGGCTCGGGCTCGGCCTGGCCCTGTCGCGCGGGTTCACGGAGGGCATGGGTGGCACGCTGACCCCCGAGAGCACGCCGGGGGGCGGGCTGACGATGGTCGTCGCGCTGCCGGTGGCGCCCGGCCACGTGCGCGGACCAACCGACGACCACCGCGAGGACCCGGCCGGCGAGCACGCCGACCGGACCGGCGACCGGACCGCCGACCGGACCGCCGACGGGAGGGGGACGCGCGCGTGAAGATCCTCGTCGCCGACGACGACCCGCAGATCCTGCGCGCCCTGCGGATCACGCTGCGCGCCCGCGGGTACACCGTCCTCACCGCGACGGACGGCGCCGACGCCCTCGCGCAGGCAGCGGCCCAGCGCCCCGACCTCTACCTCGTCGACCTGGGCATGCCGCGGCTCGACGGGCTCGGGCTCATCCGGTCCCTGCGGGGGTGGACGCAGGCGCCGGTCCTCGTCGTGTCCGGGCGCGCCGGGTCGGACGACAAGGTGGAGGCCCTCGACGCCGGGGCCGACGACTACGTCATCAAGCCCTTCGACCTCGACGAGCTCCTGGCCCGCCTGCGCGCGCTGGCCCGCCGCTCGGCACCGGCCGAGGGCGACGCCCCCGTGGTGACGTTCGGCGACGTCACGGTCGACCTGGCGCTGCGGCTCGTGACGCGGGCGGGCGTCGGCGCGGTGCACCTGACGCCGACGGAGTGGCAGGTCCTGGAGATCCTCGTCCGCAACCCCGGCCGGCTCGTCACCCGGCAGACGATCCTCACCGAGATCTGGGGCACCCAGCACCAGACGAGCGCGGGGTACCTGCGGCTGTACCTGTCGCAGCTGCGCAAGAAGCTCGAGCCCGAGCCGTCCGCGCCGCGCTACCTGCTGACGGAGCAGGGCACGGGCTACCGGTTCCGGCCCGACCCGGCCTGACGGCCACGCGGACGGCCACGCGGTCGGCGCGCGTCAGGGCACCGGCAGGGGCGCCGTGCTGCTGCCCGGACGCAGGTGAACCTCGACGTAGGTCCCGGCGGTCGCGTCCGGCAGACCCTCCACCGCGCGCAGGCAGGCGTCCACCGCGGTGCGGGCCATGAGGTCGTGGTCGACGGTGAGCGTGGTGAGGGCCGGGTCGAGCATCCACAGGAGCGGGTCGAACCCCGTCACCGACAGGTCGGGGCCGACCACCAGGCCGGCGCGCGCGCAGGCCCGGTAGACCGGCACGGTCGCCGCGTCGCCCGGCGTCACGACCGCGGTCGGCCGGTCCGGCCGTGCCAGCAGGTGCGTCGCGACCGCCTGCAGCTCGTCGTCGTCCCCGGAGGCCACCCAGCCCGGCGGGACGGGCAGGCCGTGGCGCGCCATCGCCGCGCGGAAGCCGTCGACGCGCTCCGCCCACCAGTAGTGCGACCGACCCGGCCCGAGGTAGGCGATGCGGCGGTGCCCCAGGGCGACGAGGTGGTCGACGGCGAGGCCGATGGCCGCGGCGTTGTCGATGTCGACCCACCGCTGTGGGAGCGCTCCCGACGTGCGGCCGATGGAGGAGAAGGGCATGCCCACCGAGTCGAGGTAGCGCGCGCGGGGGTCGTCGACGGCGGAGTCCGTGAGCACGAAGCCGTCGACGGCGTGCGCCGCGACGAGGTCGGCGTAGCGGCCCACGGGGTCGGTGCCGCCCGTGAACGTGACGACCTGGCACCCCCGTTCCTCCGCCGCGTGCAGCAGCGGCTGGAGGTAGGCCAGCCCCACGGGGAAGTGCGCGTCGAGGTTCTCGTCGGGGACGTACAGGCCCAAGGAGCCCGTGCGCTGCAGCCGCAGGTTCCGGGCGAGGCGGTTGGGACGGTACCCCAGGGAGGCGGCCGCCTCGAGCACCCGCGCGCGCGTGCCCTCCGGGATGCCCGAGTTGGGGCGGTCGTTGAGCACGAAGGAGACCGTGGTGCGCGAGACGCCGGCGCTGCGCGCGACGTCGTCGAGCGTCGTGCGGCCCCTCGTCGTGCCCGCCGCCGGTGGCAGACCTGCTCCCCCCATGGGGCGAGGGTACCGCCGAGCCTGCCGGCGTTACCAAAACGATATAGCGCCGGCTTGACGCGCCTGACCAGGCGCGCGAGGGTGGGACTAAATCGGTGTAGTCGCAGGCCGGCGCGCAGGGACGCGCGCCGCGGCGGGCAGCCCACCGAGCCGGCACCACCACGAGCACGGACCCGTCCCGCGCGACGCAGCGCCCGACGGGATCTCCTCAGCGACGATCGGAGATGCACGATGCGGTTCCGCACACCCTTCCTGGCCACGACGACGGTCCTGGCCGTCGCCGCCCTGACGACCGGATGCCTCGCGTCCGAGGGGGACGGCGGCGGTGGCGGCGGTGGCGGGGGGAACGCCGGCGGTGACGGCGGCGACAACACCGTCGAGATCATGCTCGGCTTCACCGGCGCCCAGCTCGAGAACTTCCAGGCGTCCGTGGACCCGTGGGCCGAGGAGAACGGCATCACCATCGAGTGGTCGCCCTCGGACAACTTCAACCAGCTCATCAACACGCGCGTGCAGGGCAACGACCTGCCCGACATCGCGATGTTCCCGCAGCCCGGCGTGCTGATGGACCTCGTCGACCGCGGCTCGGTGCTGCCGCTCGACGACGTCGTCGACGTGCCGGCGCTCGAGGAGGTCTACACCGCCGGGACCCTCGACGTGGGCACCCGCGACGGCAGCCTCTACGGCCTGCTGGTCTCCATGAACGTCAAGAGCCTCGTGTTCTACCCCAAGGGCCCGTTCGAGGAGGCCGGCTACACCGCGCCGGAGTCCATCGACGACCTGCTGGCCCTCACCGACACCATCCGCGAGTCCGGCACCGCCCCCTGGTGCCTGGGCATCGAGTCCGGCACGGCCACGGGCTGGCCCGCCACGGACTGGATGGAGGAGCTCGTGCTCAAGTACGGCGGGGTCGAGCAGTACAACCAGTGGCTGACGAACGAGATCAAGTTCGACTCCGACCTCGTCCGGCAGGCCGCCGCGACCTTCGAGCAGATCGCCTTCACCGAGGGCAACGTGCTCGGCGGGCGCCAGTCCATCGCCTCGAACAACTTCGGCACCGCCGGCAACCCCATGTTCGAGACGCCCCCCGGCTGCATGATGTACAAGCAGGGCAACTTCATCGCCGCCTCGGGCTTCTTCCCCGACGACGTGCTGGCCGACATCGACAACCGCGTCGGCGTCTTCGGGTTCCCGCCGGCCGAGGCCGGCGGCGACAACCCGGTCGAGGGCGGTGGCGACCTCGCCGCGATGCTCGTCGAGTCCGACGCGGCGAAGCAGGTCATCGAGTACATGAGCTCCGAGGGCTTCGGCGCCGAGGCGGCGCAGGCCGGGTCGTTCATCTCCCCCCGCACCGACTTCGACCCGAGCAACTACCCCTCGCAGACGGTCGCGGACATCGCGCAGGTCGCCTACGACGCGACGGCGTTCGCCTTCGACGGCTCCGACTCCATGCCGGGCGCGGTCGGGTCCGGCTCGTTCTGGCGGGACATGACGTCCTGGATCAGCGGGCAGCAGGACCTCGACACCACGCTGACCAACATCGACCAGAGCTGGCCCACCAGCTGACGGCACCCGCCGGGGCCCGGAGCGCGCACGCAGACGCCGCCGCGCCGGGTCCCGGCGTCCGTCCGTCCCCACGTCCGAAGGGAGGCGCCCTGTGACCATCAAGATCATCAACGCCCTGCTCACCGTGATCTACGGCATCGGTGGCGCGCTGGTCCTGTACTACGTCCTCAACAAGATCGCGGAGCTGCTCCCCGGGAAGTGGGAGCACCGCGTCAAGCCGTACCTGTACATCCTGCCCGCGTTCGCCGCGATCGGGCTGTACCTCATCTACCCGACGGTCCAGACCATCGTGTACAGCTTCGCCAACGCGAGCTCGACGCAGTTCGTCGGGCTCGACAACTACACGAACCTGCTGAGCAGCAACGCGTTCCGCAGCACCCTGCTCAACACGCTGCTGTGGATCGCCTTCGCACCCGTCATCACGATCATCGCCGGCCTGCTCATCGCGGTGCTCACCGACCGGTTCCGACCACGGGCCGAGAAGAGCGCCAAGACGATCTTCTTCCTGCCGATGGCCATCAGCGCCGTCGGCGCCGGCACCATCTGGCGGCTCATGTACGCCGCCAACCCGCCCACCCAGGACCAGGTCGGCCTGCTCAACGGCGTCGTGACCGCCTTCGGCGGCACGCCGGTGGCCTGGCTGCAGCTGTCCCAGGGCCGGCTCAACAGCTTCCTGCTCATGGTGATCTTCCTGTGGGCGCAGGTCGGCTTCTCCATGGTCCTGCTGTCGGCGGCCATCAAGGGCGTCCCGGGCGACACCCTGGAGGCGGCGCGCATCGACGGCGCGAGCGAGGTGCAGGTGTTCTTCCGCGTCGTGGTGCCGCAGATCTGGGGCACCGTCATCACCGTCTACATCACGGTCCTCATCGGCGTCATGAAGATCTTCGACATCGTCTACGTGATGACGAACGGCAACTACAACACGAACATCATCGGCACCCAGTTCTTCAACGAGCTGTTCACGAACTTCAACAACGGCCACGCCGCGGCGATCGTCGTCATGCTGCTCGTGGCGATCCTGCCCGTGCTCGTGTTCCAGATCCGCCACGCCCGCAGCGAAGGAGCGACCCGATGAGCACGACCGTGCAGGTCCCCCCGCGGCTGCCCGACCAGGTCCGGCGCGGCGGAACCGCCCGCCGGCAGCGCCGCTCGAAGGGCGGCGACGAGCAGGGGCGCGCCAACCCGCTCGCCAAGCTCGCGGTGCTGGTGCTGGCCCTCGCGTGGTTCGTCCCCGTCCTCGGGCTGCTCATCACCTCGTTCCGCACGCGGGACGCGGCCAACAGCAGCGGCTGGTGGACGGTCTTCCTCGACCCGTCGACGTGGGGCGCGTTCACGCTCGACAACTACGCCCAGGTGCTCGACCAGGCGAACCTGGCGCGGGCGTTCACGAACAGCTTCGCCATCGCGCTGCCGGCGACGATCATCCCGATCCTCATCGCCGCGTTCGCCGCCTACGCCTTCGCGTTCATGGAATTCCCGGGCCGGGACGTGCTGTTCTTCGTCATCATCAGCCTGCTGGTGGTGCCGAACTTCGTCGCCTTCGTGCCGCTGCTGCGCCTGTACGGGGAGCTCGGCATCAACGGCACGTTCCCCGCCGCGTGGCTCGCGCACATCGGGTTCGGCATGTCGTTGGCGGTCTACATCCTGCGCAACTACATGGCCACGCTGCCGCGGGAGGTCATCGAGTCGGCGAAGATCGACGGGGCCAGCCACTTCTCCACGTTCTGGCGGCTCATCCTGCCGATGTCGGTGCCGGCGCTGGCGTCCTTCGCGATCTTCCAGTTCCTCTGGGTCTGGAACGACCTGCTCGTCGCCCTCGTGTTCCTCGGGTCGGGGGAGAACGCGCCCATCACGATCGCGGTGAACAGCCTCATCGGGCAGCAGGGCCAGGGGTGGCAGCTCGTCACCGCGGGCGGCTTCCTGTCGATGATCGTGCCGATCCTCATCTTCCTCACGATGCAGCGGTTCTTCGTCCGCGGCCTCACCGCCGGCGCGGTCAAGGGCTGACGCCCCGGTCGCTGCCGCACCACGACGGCGCCGGTCCCCGCGGGGGCCGGCGCCGTCGGCGCGTCGGGGGTCAGCCGCGCAGGAGCGCCCGCAGCGCGGCGACCTCGTCGTCGGACAGCCCGAGCCCCTCGGTGAGGTACCCGTCCGCCGTGCCGTACCGCTCGGCGCGCACGGCACGCGCCGTGTCCAGGTACTCCTCGCGCACCTCGACCATGGGGGCGACGAGCGCCGGGTCGAGCCCGGCCGCCGCCACGCGCTCCAGCAGAGGCGCGAACATCGTCGCGACGGCGGGCCGCACCGCCAGGTACTCCTCGAGCACGCCGGCCTCGTCGACGCCCGCGAGCTCGAGCACGAGCGTCACCGCCCACCCCGTGCGGTCCTTGCCGGCGGTGCAGTGCACCAGCACCGGCCGCCCGTCCGCGCCGAGCAGCGTCCGCAGGAACGCCGCGTAGCCCCGGCGCGCCGAGCCGGACAGGACGAGGTCGCGGTAGGTCTCGCGCATGTGCGCGGCGGCGTCGAGGACGACCGGCTCGGCGGGTGCGGCGCCCGGGGCGCCCAGGAGGTGCGCGATCTGCGCGGCCGCGTCGCCCGGCTGGTCCGCCAGCACGTCGAGATGCGTGCGGGCGACGCCGGCGGGCACGTGGTCCGGGCGCTGCGCCACCTCGGCGGCCGTCCGCAGGTCGACGACGACCGCCAGCCGCAGCGCCGCCACGGCCTCGTCGGCGGCCACGCCGGGGTCCGCGAGCTCGCCCGACCGGAACAGCAGACCGGTAGGGACCGCGCCGCCCCCCGCCGTCGTGCGACCGCCGACGTCGCGCAGGTTCGGCACGGTGGCGCTGGTGCGGGCGTGCGGGTCCGGGGCGGGCGATGTGCTGGTCACGCGCCCAGGCTGGCACAGGACCAGAGGAGGCAGTCCCTTGCCGACGGGTCACGTCGCACGTCTCGCACCCGATGGGTCGACCGTGCCACCCCGCCTGCGCCTCGCGCCCGTCGCTCTCGCCGTCCTCGGCGTGCTCGCCCTCGTCGCGCCCGTGGCGGCGCTGCCGGCGAGCGCCGAGCCCGACGGGGCCGGCCCGCCCGCCGTCGCGGGGACGTCAGCCGACGTCGTCGCCACCACACCGGCGGTCGTCGGCAGCACCCTGGTGGGACGCCGTGCCGAACGGCGGTGGACGACGGCCGGCGGCCGCGCACTCCGGGCGCCGCGCTCCGCGACGGTGCAGTTCGCGCTGCCCGAGGACCTGCACACCCTGCCGGTGGCCGGGCCGGCCCCCGGTCAGGTCCGCGTGCTCGGGGGTCAGCACCCCACCCTCGAGGGGGCGCGTCGGGAGGACTGGACCGTCGTCGTCGACCTCCCCGCCGCGCTGGCGGACCTCGCCCGGTACGGGACGCCGACGCCGAGCAGCGTCCAGGTCGACGTCCGGCTCGCCGACGCGACGGGGTCGTGGACGGTCGATCTCGTCGTCGACGTCGTGCTCGAGGCGGCGACGGCGCCCGCCGTGGTGGACCGGGCGCTCCCGGCTCCCGACGTGGTCCGGGACAGCGCGGCGCTCCGGGTGCCCGACGTGCCGTACGGGACGGACGCCGTCCTCGTGGCCCCGCCCGGGACGTGGACCACTCGCCTCCGAGCGCCGCTGCTGGTGCAGGGCTGGAACGTGGGCGGCGGGTCGTCGGAGACCACCCTCGGCACGGGGCCGCGGACGTCGCCCGACGGCGCCCGGCTGGAGGTCCCGACGACGGGCTGGCAGGTGGGCCCGCCCGGCTACCTGACGGTGGAGGCGGCGCTCACCGACGGGACCTCGCTCGCCGTGCGCGCAGCGGTCGTCGCGACCGCCGACTCCCGCGCCCGTGCCTACGTGCGCGCCGTGTACCTCGCCATCTTCCGCCGGGACGCCGACGAGGCGGGCCTCGACGGCTGGGTCCACGCGCTGCTCGGCGGGATGACGCCGAGCGCGGTGGCCGACGGCCTGACCGCCTCCGACGAGTTCCGGACCCGGCTCGTCCGTCAGGCGTACGGGCACTACCTCGGCCGCGAGCCCGACGACCCCGGTACGGCAGGGTGGCTCCGGGCCATGCGGTCCGGCATGCCCATCCAGCAGATGGAGTCCGGCTTCATCGCCGCACCCGAGTACCACCTGCGCGCCGGCGGCACGGACGCCAGCTGGGTCCGCGCCCTCTACGAGGACGTCCTGGGTCGTCCCGCGCGGGCCGACGAGGTGCAGTGGTGGACCGCCGTGACGGCCCGCGCCGACCGGTCCGAGGTCGCACGGGGCTTCCTCTACTCCACCGAGCACCTCACCGACGTCGTGGACGGGTACTACCGCGAGTACCTGCACCGACCGGCCGACCCCGCCGGAGCGGCGGGTTGGGTCCGCGCGATCCAGGCCGGCGAACGCAGCGAGCGCATCATCGCGGGGATCCTCGCCAGCCCTGAGTACCGCGCGACGGTCGCCGACATCTGAGCTCCGGTCGGCACCGTCGTACCGGGCCTGGACCGTCAGGGCGCTCCAGGCCGAGGGCGTGCGGCGGCCAGGACCGGCCCCGCGAGGCGGACGAGGACGGCGGCGGACACCGCCTCGGCCGCGAGCATCCCGGCGAGGACGAGCACCTGCAGCTCCGCCGCCTGCCACGGGCTCGCGCCGCCGAGCAGCAGCCCGACGAACGCGCCCGGCAGGGTGACGAGGCCGGCGCTGCGGGTCTGGTCGACGGCGGGCACGAGCGCGCGCGCCGCGGCCCGGCGGGCGAGCGGGGCCACCGCCTGCCCGGGCTGCGCCCCCAGCGCCAGCCAGCCCTCGACCTCGTCCCACCGGTCGCGGACGTCGTCGCGCAGCCGCTGCCCCGCCAGCGCCGCGGCGACCATCGCACCGCCGATCACCTGCGCCGCGTAGGGCAGCAGCGTCGGGGCGTCCAGCGGCACCTCGCCGGTGCCCACGGCGACGACCACCACCACCGCGGCACCCGACACCACCGCCGCCGCGACGTGCGGCGCCAGGGTGCGACCGTGCCCGATGCGCCGCGTGGCGGTGGCCGTCGCGACGACCACCATGACGAGCAGGTACGGCGCCACCGCACCCGGGTGGCGGAACACCCAGCCGATGACCGCCGCGACGAGCGCGAGCTGCGCCGCCCCGCGCACCACCGCCACGACGAGGTCGCGGACACCGCCCGTACGGGCCCCGATCGCCGCGGCCACCGCCACGAGCAGCAGCAGTGCCGTCGTCCCGGCCAGCCGCAGGACCTCCGGAGCGGGCACACGCCCATCCTGCCGCGCCCGGGGTGGCGCCGGCTCGGCGGCCTCCTGTGCGCCGATCCCCCGAGGGCCTGACGCCCTGCCCGGTCTCGCGTGCCGGATGGCGTGCCGGGATCGCCCGACCGGGCGATCCCGGCACGCGGTCGTGGTGGCGCCCGCCCCTCCCCTCAAGTCCCGGCGGCCCGGCGGTCGATAGGTGGTCGCAGGGGGTGCGACGGGTGCGCGGTACGGGACGGCGGTGGCGCCGGGGACCGGTGGCGGGGGTGGCGGCTGCGGCCGTGGCCCTCGTCTGCCTGTGCCTGCTGCGCTGGCGCGTCGGCGCCGGGCCGGCCGGGCTCGCCCTCGACGCCGGCGCCGCCGTCGTCGCGGTGCTCGCCGCGCTCGTGGCGTCCCGCCGCGCCGGTGGGCCGCGCAGCCGCAGCGCCTGGCAGGCCAACGCGGTCGCGAGCGCGGCGTGGCTGCTCGTCCCGGTCGTGGCGGCCGCCGGGTGGCCGGCCGCCCTGGCCGCCGTCGGCGCGGTCGCCTTCCCCGTCGGTCACGCGGCGGCGTGGTGGCTCGCCTCGCACGCGAGCAGCACGCTCACGCGGGTGCGCCTGGCGGTCGACGGCGTCGTCGGGGCGGCCAGCGTGTTCGTCGTCGCCTGGGCGGCCGTGCTCGGCGGGGTGTGGCCGACGCCGGACCACGGGATCCCTGGTCTGCCGGCGCTCCTGGGGGCCGCCTTCGGGACCGTCGCCGCGGCGTCGATGTGCGCCGGCGTGGCGCTGAGCGAGATGCCGCCGGACCGGCGCCTCATGCCCGCCCTGACGGCCGCGGGCATCCTCCTCGTCGGGGCGGCCGGCGTCGCAGGGCTCGTCGGGGCCCCCGCGCTCGGGGCGGCGCCCGGGTTCGCCCTGCTGGCGCTGGCGACCGTCGTGTACGACGGCACGAGCACGCGCCACACCGTCAGCACGACGCGGTCGACCGTCCTGTACACGCCCTACGTCCTCATCGGGCCCGCCGCGGTGACCCTCGCGGTCCAGGAGTGGCGCGGCACGGTGCCCCTCCCCGAGGCCGTGACCGCCGGCGTCGTCGTCGTCCTGGTCCTGCTGCGGCAGAGCCTGACCCTCGCCGAGAACCGCGCCCTCGTCCGCCGCCTGGCCGCGACGGAGGCCCGGCTGCGGGAGCAGGCGTGGCACGACGCCCTCACCGGACTCGCCAACCGCGAGCGCCTGCGCGAGCGCCTGGCGGCCGCCCTGGAGGCGCACGGGACCGACGGACGCGCCCTGGCCGTGGTCTTCCTCGACCTCGACGACTTCAAGGACGTCAACGACTCGCTGGGCCACGCCGCAGGCGACGAGGTGCTCGTCGACGTCGCCGGACGCCTCCGCGCGGTGCTCGCCCCGCACCGGGGCGACGCGACCCCCGTGCGGCTGGGCGGCGACGAGTTCGCCGTCCTGCTCCTCGGGTCCGCCGCCCGCGACGCCGTCCGCACGGCCCAGCGCGTGCGCGAGTCCCTCGCCGCGCCGTTCTGCGTCGGCGGCCGGCGCCTCGCCCTCGGCGCCAGCGTGGGCGTCGCCCTGCTCACCGGCGACGAGGCCACGCCCACGACGACGGAGCTGCTGCGCGCGGCGGACGTCGCGATGTACGCGGTGAAGCAGCACGGCAAGAACGGCGTCGAGGTCTTCAGCCCGGCGCTCCGGCAGTCGACGTCGGCGGACCTCGAGCTCCGCGCGGCCCTCGTCGTGGCGCTCGACGAGGGCCAGGTCGAGCTGGCGTACCAGCCCATCGTGCGCGTCGCGGACGGTGCGCTCATGGCGTTCGAGGCGCTGGCGCGGTGGGACCGCCCCGGCGTGGGGCCGGTGCCGCCGACGGTCTTCGTGCCCGCGGCCGAGGCGGCGGGGCTGTCGCGGCGCCTGACCGACGCGGTGCTGGAGCGGGCGTGCGCCGACCTGGCGGGCTGGGTCGCCGCGGGACCGGTGCCCGAGCGCATCCGCGTCGGCGTCAACGTCGCGGCGTCGGAGCTCGCCGACGAGGGCCTGGCGGGGCGGGTCGAGGCCGCCCTGCGCCGGCACGGCCTGCGCGGCGACCGCCTGGCGGTCGAGGTCACGGAGACCGCGCTGGCGCAGGACGAGGGGCCGGCGGCGCGGGAGGTGGGGCGGCTGGGCGCGCTCGGCTGCCGGATCGCCGTCGACGACTTCGGGACGGGGTACTCCTCCCTGTCCCGGCTCGGTGCCCTGCCCGTCGACACGGTCAAGATCGACATGCTCTTCGTGCGCGCCGCGGTCACGCCCCAGGGCCGGGAGGTGCTGGACGCGGTCGTCGCCCTCGCCCGTGCCTTCGGGCTCGTCACCATCGCCGAGGGAGTGGAGACGGAGGCGGAGCTGGCCGCCGTCCGCGCCTCCGGCTGCGACCTCGCCCAGGGCTACGGCATCGGCCGCCCGACGATCGCGGCGCACGCCGGCGGGCTGGTCAGGCTCGCACTGCGGCGAGATCTCGTGTCGACGGTCTCACCTAGGCCATGACTCCGTCCTCGGGCGGTACAGGCGGCTCGGCGCCAGAGCGCGACGACGTCAGGACAGGGAAGTTGATGCGGGCGTAGATACCAACCCCCCTCATGGCCGTGACGTTGACGCCGGCTCCGACACCCGCGCCGACGAGCGGGATGAAGCGAGCGAGGTTGATCACACCCCGGGTGCCGAACTTAGTGAGGAGTCGGAATCCGACGGCCTTGTTGATTTCGATCAGGACCTTGCCGGGCAACTTCTTCAGAGCCGCGATCGCCGCTTTGGTACCGAGTTGCACCCCGAGGTCGGCCACGATCGACGCACCCGCTGAGCCAAGGAGCGTGAGAAGGACGACGGATCGGACTTCGTCGGAGTTGATGTCGTACCCCCGGAGAGCGGCCACGGCAGCCGCGCACCGCGCGGCGTTGACGTAGAAGGCCGTGACGTCGGCGGGGATCGTGACAGCCGCGACCGTGATCCCGCCGAACCCTGACGCGAAGCCGGTCGCGGCAACGATGCGTGTGTGGGTCGCGATGATGCGTCGGATCGCTACCTCTGCGTCGCCGTGCGTGGCGAGGTGCTCGTCCGCGATCTGCTGCGCGCCCTTGATGGGGCCGAGCCCGTCTACTCCCCATCCGATGATCTGGTCGAGGATCTTCTGGACGACGGCCTTGTCGTCGGGGGTCTGGCTCATAGTTCCTGCTCTCGTCGGAGGGACAGTGGGACGGTAACCGCGAGAGACGGTTCCGATGCGGGGCTCGACCGGGTGATTCCTGAGCGTGCGGCCCGCCCCCCTGCGGCAGGCCGCACGCGGATCAGGTCACTGCTTGACGAAGGTGCCGCACCCGTTCTCGAAGTCCTGGCCCTCCGCGAGCGTGACCGTCGGGTGGCCGCCGTTGACGATGTCGTTCTGCAGGATGTCCTCGCCGTTCGTCCCCGAGCGGTAGATGCCCCAGTAGCAGGTGCTCGTCACGGGCTCCGCCGTGCGATAGGTCCCGGGCTCCAAATCGACGCCGACGGTCCAGGTGCCGATGCCGATCTGCGAGGCGGCGACAGTCTGCTCGATCTGGACGACGGCGTCCTCCCGCGCGTGGAGCGCGGCCTCACGGGCATCCAGCTCCGCGGACCGCTCGCCCAGCGCGCCCTGCTCGTCGGCCGTCGCACCCTGCGCGTCCTGCACGGCGGCGGTCGCCACGGCGAGCTGGTCCTCGAGGTCGTCACGTTCGGCGACGACCGCGTCGTATCGGCTGGCGCTGACCCCGGCGTCGCCTCCACCGATGCTGATCCCGACGACGAGGCAGAGGACCGCTGCTGCCGGCCAGAGCCACCGCCGCCCGCGGCGGCGGGAGGGCGCACGTCCGCCGCTCTCCGGCGAGGACGGTGCGTTGTGGTGCTGGGTCATGGCGCGCTCCTCGATCTCTCGGCTCTCGATCACGAAGGAAGCGTGGTGCAAGTGGACTGCCGTTGTCAGAGGATGGTTGATAGACCCCCTTATCGGTCCTACGACACTGACGAGCACCATGCAGCGCTATCGTCGCCGCGCCATCAAGGAGGTGAGCGGATGCCGGACCTGCAGCAGCTGGTGACCATCGCGGACGTCGCGCACCTTGCCCGCGTGCGCAGGCCCGTGGTGTCCGTGTGGCGCACCAGGCACGCCGACGGCTCGATGCCTTTCCCCTCCCCCGCCGGCCGTCGCCAGGGGCGCGACGTGTTCGCGCTCGACGAGGTCGTCGCGTGGCTCGAGAGCACGAGGCGTGGCAACAACCCCGAGGTGCGGCAGGACGCCGCAGGTGATGCGGCGCTCGACCTCCTGCCCGACGAGCGCCGGGGCACCGACGTCACGGGCCTCCTCGCCCTGCTGACGCTGCGGTCGACGGTCGGCGCCGCACTCGGCGCGCGGAGCACCGCGGACCTGCTCGACCTCGCCGACGAGGTCGACCCGGACGACCGGCTGCTGTACCGCGAGCTCCGCGCGCTATGCGACGACCTGCCGCAGTGGGCCGCGCACGCCGACGCGCTGACGACCGCCCGTTACACCGCCCCGGCGGCGGCCCACGCCCTGGTGGCGTCGCACCGCCGGCTCGGGCTGGACGACGTGACGGCGCACAGCCCGTCCCCGGCCGTCCTCGACCTCGTCGCGCGCCTGGTCGTGGACCTGCTCGATCCCGACGACACGCCCGTCCTCGCGGCGCCGTTCGGCGAGAGCGACCTCCTCCTGCCCCTGAGCAGCCGGCTGCGCGACGACCGGACGGTGGCCCTCCCGCCCGACGACTCCCCCGCCGCCCGCCACGCCCGCCGCCTGCTGGTGCTCGACGGCTGGCTGCTGACGGACGCGACCGTGGACGACGACGGCCTCGTCGCCCCTCCCCCCGGCGCGACGAGCCTGGTCCTGCTGCCGAGCACGACGAGGCCCGACGCCCGGGTGGCCGAGCTGGTCGACGCGCTCGCCGCGCTGGAGTCGACCCTGCCGCGTGAGGCGCGGGCGGTCGTGCTGGCGCCGGCCGCCGTCCTGTGCGACCGCCTCCCTCGCGCGCTGCAGTCGGCGCGTGCGACCCTCCTGCGCTCCGGCCGGGTCCGCGCGGTCGTGCGCCTGCCGGCCCGGTTGCGCCCGACGCAGCCGAACCAGCGGCTGGGCCTGTGGCTCCTTGGACCGGGTCCGTCCGACGTCCGAGCCCCCGACCACCGCACTGCGATCGCCGACCTCCCGGGGACGCACCTCGACGCCGCGGCGGCCGAGGACCTGGTCACGGACCTCGTTGCCGCCGACCCGACCGGGACGGGCGCACGGGGGCACGCGTTCCGCTTCACGCGCCTGGTGCCGACGCGGGACGTCCTCGCCACTTCCGGCGCCCTCGTCACGGCGCGTCCGGTCGTCGCCCGTCCCCGCAGCGACCCCGCCGCCCAGGCCCACGAGCTCGCCGCTCTGCTCGCGCAGCTCGCCGCCGACGAGCGTCACCAGCCCGCGTGGGCACCGGTCCCAGGAGCGCAGGGCGGACCCGCCGTGGTCACCCTCGGCACGCTCCTGGCTCGCGGTCACGTGCGCCTTGTCCGCGGCACCCGCATGGAGGCCGACGACCTCGGCGACCACCCCGGGATCGTCGTGCGGACCGCGACCTCGCTCACGACGCCGGCGGAGGTCGGAGCACGCACGGCCGTCGACCGCCTGGTGCTGGCCCGCTCCTACCCCCGCAGCCGGATGACCGAAGCCGGTGACGTCGTCTTCTGCACCGCGCCGCGGCCGGCCGCGATCGTCGAGCCCGAGGGGCTGACCGTCCTGGCCGCGCCCGTGCGCGCCCTGCGCCTGACGGACGACGCCCCGCCCGGCCTCGTTCCGCACGTGCTCGCGCACGCCATTGCCGGCGCCACCCGCGGGCACCGCTGGCAGGACTGGCCGGTCCCCCTCCTCCCGACGGGCCAGGCCGCGGCCGTGGCCGCCGCCCTGGCCGACCTCGCCGCCACCCGCGCCGCCACCGCGGCACGGCTGCGCACCATCGACGCCCTGACCGCACGCCTCGTCGAGGCGACGACGACGGGCTCGGTCCACCTGCTCACCACTGACACCTCCCCGATGGAAGGCTGACCCGTATGCCACCCCGCTCCCGGCGTCCCGACCCGTCCGCACCGATGACGATGAAGGAGCTCAAGGACACGCTCTGGAAGGCCGCGGACAAGCTGCGCGGTTCCATGGACGCGTCGCAGTACAAGGACGTCATCCTCGGTCTGGTCTTCCTCAAGTACGTCTCGGACGCGTTCGACGAGCGCCGCGAGCAGATCCGCACCGACCTGGCCGCCGAGGGCTTCCGCGAGGACCAGATCGAGAGCCTGCTCGACGACGTCGACGAGTACACCGGTCACGGCGTCTTCTGGGTGCCGGCCACCGCCCGCTGGGGCTACCTGGCCGAGCACGCCAAGGGCATCGCGGCGTCGGCCGGTCAGCCGTTCCAGCCGATCGGCGAGCTCATCGACGGCGCGATGTCGCACGTCATGGGCGCGAACCCGAGCCTCGCCGGCACCCTGCCGCGCATCTTCAACCGCGACAGCGTCGACCAGCGGCGCCTCGGCGAGCTCGTCGACCTGTTCAACGACACCCGCTTCCGCGGCAACGGCGCGACCCGCGCCCGCGACCTGCTAGGCGAGGTCTACGAGTACTTCCTCGGCAAGTTCGCCGCCGCGGAGGGCAAGCGCGGCGGCGAGTTCTACACGCCCCCGGGGGTGGTCCGCGTGCTCGTCGAGGTGCTCGAGCCGTACGCCGGGCGCGTGTACGACCCGTGCTGCGGGTCGGGTGGCATGTTCGTGCAGACCGAGAAGTTCCTCGAGCGGCACGACGCCGACACGCAGGCCATCGCCGTCTACGGGCAGGAGGCCAACGAGCGCACCTGGCGCATGGCCAAGATGAACCTCGCCGTCCACGGCCTCAACGCCAACCTGGCGTCGCGCTGGGGCGACACCTTCGCCCGCGACCAGCACCCCGACGTGCGCATGGACTACGTGCTGGCCAACCCACCCTTCAACATCAAGGACTGGGCCCGCAACGAGGACGACCCGCGCTGGGTCTACGGCGTCCCGCCGGCCGGCAACGCCAACTACGCCTGGATCCAGCACATCCTGTCCAAGCTGGCACCCGGTGGCTCGGCCGGTGTCGTCATGGCCAACGGCTCGATGTCGACGACGAGCGGCGGCGAAGGCGAGATCCGCGCCCGACTCGTCGAGGCCGACCTGGTGACCTGCATGGTCGCCCTGCCGACGCAGCTGTTCCGCTCCACCGGCATCCCGGTCTGCCTGTGGTTCTTCGCGACCGACAAGTCTGCCGGCCCGAGGGGCGCGACGGACCGGCGCGGCGAGGTGCTCTTCATCGACGCCCGCGAGCTGGGCCACATGGTCGACCGCGCCGAGCGCGCCCTGTCCGACGAGGACATCGCCCGCATCGCCGACACGTTCCACGCGTGGCGCGGCACCCCGTCCGCCCAGGCGGCGGACCTGACGTACGACGACGTGCCGGGATTCTGCCGCTCGGCGCCGGTGTCTGAGATCAAGGAGGCCGGCTACGCCCTGACCCCGGGCCGCTACGTCGGCGCGGCAGCCGCCGATGAGGACGCCGAACCCCTGGAGGCGAAGATCGACCGCCTCCGCACCGAGCTGCTCGCCGCCTTCGACGAGTCCGCCCGACTGGAGCAGGTCGTGCGCGAGCAGGTGGAGCGCGTACATGCCTGAGTGGCGATCAACGACGCTAGGAACCGTGTGCCACATCGAGCACGGTTGGCCATTCAAGAGCTTGGAATACACGGACGAAGCCGGGTATCCGATCGTGACCGCGATCGGGAACTTTGACTATTCTGGCGGGTTGCGATTACACTCGTCCCGCATCAATCGATATCGCGGCGACTATCCGTCATCCTTCCGACTCTCGCCGGGCGATCTGCTGCTTGTTATGACCTGCCAGACCGAGGGCGGCGAGATTCTCGGCATCCCGGGTTTGGTCCCGGACGATGCCGAAACCTACCTGCACAATCAGCGTATCGGCCGCGTCGTCATCGATCGTCCGGACGAAGTTGATCGAGATTTTCTTTTTCAGTATGCGCGCACGTCGCTCTTCAACAGGCAACTCGTTCTGACCGCGACAGGATCGAAGATCCTACACACCTCACCTAGAAGGATCGAATCAACCGTCGTTCGATTACCCCCCCTGACCGAGCAGCGGGCGATCGCCGAGGTGCTCGGCGCCCTCGACGACAAGCTGGCTGCGAACGTTCGTCTCATGAGGGCCGCCCACGCCACGGCACAGCTTCTCGCCTCGCGGACCACCACCACCGTCACACTCGACGCGGTAGCGGTCACGACTCGCACCATGGTGGACCCTGTGTCGCTAGCGGCCGACGCCGTGCGCCTCTACAGCCTCCCTGGCTTCGACGCGGGAGGAGGGCCAGAGTTGGTGGATCCAAAGACGATCAAGAGTGGCAAGTTCAGGATCACGAGCCCCGCGGTGCTCGTGTCGAAACTGAACCCGCGCATCCCCCGCATATGGGAAGTGCCAAAGGTCGGCGACACGTCGGCTCTCGCCTCCACCGAGTTCGTGGTCCTTGCGCCGACCTCGTGCTCGACCGCGCTGCTGTGGTCGCTGCTCGCGCAACCTCGGTTCAGCGACTCGTTGCAGTCGCAGGTTGCCGGCACGTCGGGCAGCCATCAGCGCGTGAAGTCGGGCGACGTCCTGTCGGCGCAGATCGGGGACCCAGCCACGCTGCCTGCGAGGGTGGTCGCAGAGATCGATGCTGTCGTCGCCCGCGCGCACGCCGCGTCCGCCGAGAGTCAGTGCCTCGCGGCCACACGCGACGTCCTCCTCCCCGCGCTCATGTCCGGCCGCCTGCGCGTCCGCGACGCCGAGCGCGTGATGACAGAGGCGCTCTGATCGATGACCAGGCCGATCGCGCCCCAGGTTCGCGTCTCCGAATCGACTGCTGTGCCGGCGGATCGGCCGCCACGCACCGCGCTACGCCCGGTGCTGTGTGGCTCGCCGCTACGCCGGACGGTGGACGAGGGCTGGAACGGGCCGCAGACGAGTAGCGAGCGTGGTAGCGTGCCGGGAACCAGATCCCCCTCGCCTCTCCACGATGCGCACTAGGGGGATTTTTCTATGGTGAACCGCGCGCCGCGCCCTCGTGGCACGAGTCGCTACACCAAGCCGGCGCTGACGCACGACCTGCTCGTCGAGCGGCTGCGCTCCCGCGGCCTGGTCGTCCCCGATCAGGACCGCGCCCTCCGCTACCTGCAGGCCATCGGGTACTACCGGCTCTCGCCCTACTTGATCCCGTTCCAGGTACGGCAGGGTGACCACACGCTGAGGCCGGGGACCTCGTTCGACGACGTCCTGCGGCTCTACGTCTTCGACCGGCGGCTTCGCCTGCTCGTCATGGACGGGTTGGAGCGCGTCGAGGTGGCCGTGCGGGCCAACCTCACGGACACGATGGCGCTGATCGGCGGGCCGCACTGGTACGTCGAGCCGCAGTGGTTCTCAGCAACCAAAGAGCACGAGGGGTTGCTCGCCGCCGTGCGCCGGCAGTGCGACGACCAGAGCGGCAGGCGCGCGGAGACGCCGAGCGACGTCGTGGTGCACCCCTCAGCGCTGGAGCACTACCTCACCCACTACGGCGAGCCGGAACTGCCCCCGTCGTGGGTCATGGTCGAGCTCCTCACGATCGGCCAGCTCGAGCGCGTCGTCCGCAACCTCCGCGAGCGCGCGCACCGCACAGCCGTCGCCGCGGGTCTCGGGATCAAGGAGCCGCTGCTGGCGTCGTGGTTGCGGACCTTCACGCGGGTGCGGAACGTCTGCGCGCACCACGGCCGGCTGTGGAACGTCGGCCTCGGCGTCTACCCGAAGCTGCCCGCGGCGCGGGACGTCGCCTGGCTGCACGACCGGGACGAGCTGTCGGCGCATCCGGAGCGCGCGCAGCGCCTCTACCCCGCCCTGGTCGCGATCCAGAGCGTCCTCTCCACGGTCTCCCCGGGCAGCAGCTGGTCCAGCAGGCTCGTCGAGCTGGTGCGCGAGCACCCCGAGGTGCCGTTGCAGGGCATGGGCATGTTCGAGGGTTGGGCCGCCGATCCGTTCTGGACCAGCGGACGGACCGGCTGACGCTTCGATCGCAAGAGCACCGGCCAGCACGAGCACGCGCGCAGAGGAGCAAGCATGACGACGCAGTACGGCTGGAACTCGCCGCCCACGTGGCCGACACCGCCGCCGGGGTGGTACCCGCCGGAGGGCTGGCAACCCCCGCCCGAGTGGCCCCCAGCTCCGGATGGCTGGCAGTTCTGGCTCCCGGTCAACGTGCCGACGCCGGCCCTGCCCGCTCCGCCGACAACTGTGCCAGCACCGCACCTCGTCGCCGACGCCTCACCCGCACTCTCAGAGGCGACCAGGCGCGCAGTCCCTCTGTTCGGTGCCCGGCGGAAGGCTCGGGAGCTGGCTGGGGAGGCCGACGTCCTGCGTGCCGAGCTGGCGCGCGTCGGTGCGCTCGATGCCGTCACCCTCGAGGAGGAGCGCCGGGCGGCGCAGGATCGGCTGGACAACGACGTCGTCGCGCACAAGCAGGCACGCAACGCGCTCGACCGCGAGCTCGCGGACGTGCGGCGCCAGCACGAGGCCGAGGCGGCGCGGCTCGAGGCCGAGCGCACGGCACTCTCGGCTGAGATCTCGGAGCTGCGCGCCCGGGTCGTCGAGCTGGAGGAGACGGCCCTGCTGCAGGAAGTGGGCCTGTACGTCTACCAGCACCCCTTGGCCAACGCAGAGGCCTACAAGGAGCGCCTCGGTTCGCTGCGGGCTCGTATAAAGCAGATGGGCCTCAAGGACGGCGGCGCCATCGAGGCAGCGACGGGCTGGACGGTGAACGGTTCGGCAGCGGAGGGCCGCCGGATGGTGAGCCAGACGTCGAATCTCATGCTGCGTGCGTACAACGGCGAAGCGGACGCCCTCGTCCGCGGCCTGAAGCCGCACGCGCTGGTTCGATCCGTCGAGCGGCTGGAGAAGACCGCGACCGCTATCGAGAAGCTTGGCAGGTCGATGAGCATCCGCATCGCCCCGGCGTACCACCGGCTGCGCATCCAGGAGCTGGAGCTGACCGCCGACTACGTGGCGAAGGTTGCTGCCGAGAAGGAGGCCGAGCGCGCCGCGCGGGAGGCGCTGCGTGAGCAGCGCAAGGTCGAGGCCGACATCGCGCGTGAGCGGGAGAAGCTGGCCAAGGAGCGCGAGCACTACCTCAACGCGCTGGCAGCCGTGCGAGCCACGGGTGACGCGGGGGCCATCTCGCGGCTCGAGGCGCAGCTCGCCGACGTCGACCGGGCCATGGACGAGGTGGACTACCGGGAGGCCAACCAGCGGGCCGGCTACGTCTACGTCATCTCGAACATCGGTGCCTTCGGTGAGTCGATGATCAAGGTCGGGATGACGCGACGCCTGGACCCGCTCGACCGCGTCCGGGAGCTCGGGGACGCGTCCGTGCCGTTCGGCTTCGACGTGCACGCGCTGTTCTTCGCCGACGACGCGGTGGGCATCGAGTACCAGATGCACCAGCGCCTCGCGGACCGCCGCGTCAATCGCGTGAACCTGCGTCGCGAGTTCTTCTACGCGACGCCGGACGAGGCGCTCGTCCACCTGCGCGACCTGGCCGGCGACGTGCTGCAGTACGAAGCCGTGCCGCAAGCTCTGGAGTACCGCCAGAGCAGGACGATGGCCGGCACAGCAGGTCCCGAGCCTCTGATGAACCCCGCGGAGCCGCCCATCATGGATCGACTGCCATAGGTTTCCCGCGGGAAACCTATGGCTTCCGCTCGACACCGGCACGAGGCATGGGTTTCGTGCCGCACCGAGGAGGACAGATGACCGGCACGATGTCCGAGGACGAGTGGGAGCAGCTCGCGCTCGAGGACCTCGGGGAGCTCATGTGGCGCCCGCTGCCCGGCGCGGCCATCGCGCCTGGCTCCGGGGAGCGCGAGAGCTGGGACGAGCTGGCCATCCCGGCACGGCTGCGGGCCGCGCTGCGGTCGCTCAACCCGACGGTCCCGCACGAGTACCTGGAGCAGGCCGCGGCGGAGATCCTGGCGCCCCGCTCGCAGGACGCGGTGACGGAGAACCACCGCGTGCACGGCTACCTCACCGAGGGGTACCGGGGCATCACCTACATCGACGGCGACGGCCAGGAGCAGACGCCGACGATCCGGCTGGTCAGCACCGAGCCCGCCGAGAACGACTGGTTGGCGGTCAACCAGGTCACGATCGTGCGCGGGGACCGCGAGCGCCGCTTCGACGTGGTGCTCTACCTCAACGGGCTGCCGGTCGCGATCATCGAGCTCAAGCGCGCCGGGTCGGCGGGGGCCGACGTCGCCGCCGCGCACGCCCAGCTGCAGACGTACCTGCGCGAGTTCCCGCTGGCGTTCCGGTCCTGCGTCCTCGTCGTGGCGACGGACGGCATCGCCGCGCGCTACGGCACCCCCTTCACCCCGCTGCATCACTTCTCCCCCTGGAACGTCGACGACGAGGGCGTCCCCCACGACCCGGCCGCGACGGCCGACGGGACCACCGCGCTGGACCTGCTCCTGTTCGGGGTCTTCAACCAGCTGCGCTTCCTGCAGCTCATGACCGGGTTCGTGGCGTTCGACGAGGGCGACGACGGCCTCACCAAGCGCATCGCCAAGCCGCACCAGTACTTCGCCGTCACGAAGGCCGTCGGGTCGACCGTGCAGGCGGTCGCCAGCCACAGGCGCGCGGGCGTCGTCTGGCACACGCAGGGGTCGGGCAAGTCCATGGAGATGGAGCTCTACACCAACCTCGTGCTGCGCCACCCGCGCCTGGCGAACCCGACGATCGTCGTCGTCACCGACCGGACCGAGCTCGACGGGCAGCTCTTCCGGGGCTTCGACCGGAGCCTCCTGCTGCCGGAGAAGCCGGTGCAGGTGACCCGACGTGCCGAGCTGCGCACCGAGCTCTCGGGCCGGAGCTCGGGCGGCATCTACTTCACGACCCTGCAGAAGTTCGGAAGGACCCTCGCGGAGCGGGAGGCGGGGACGGGGCATCCGCTTCTGTCCGACCGGCACAACATCGTCGTCGTGGTCGACGAGGCGCACCGCAGCCACTACGACGACCTCGACGGCTACGCCCGGCACCTGCGGGACGCCCTGCCGCACGCCACGCTCATCGCCTTCACCGGCACGCCGATCTCCTTCGCCGACCGGAACACGCAGGAGGTGTTCGGCGACTACATCGACGTCTACGACCTGACGCGGGCCGTCAAGGACGGCGCCACCGTGCCCGTGTACTTCGAGTCGCGGCTGGTCAAGGTGACGCTCGCCGACGACGTCACCGAGGACCTCATCGACGCGGCGGCCGACGAGGCGACGGCAGGCCTGGACGACATCGAGCGCGACCGCATCGAGCGGTCCGTCGCCGTCGTCAATGCGGTATACGGCGCCCCCGCCCGCCTCAAGGCGCTGGCCGCGGACGTCGTCGCCCACTGGGAGACCCGGAGGGCCGCGATGGCCGCGGCGCTGAGCACGGCCGACCGGCCGCAGGTGCACGGCAAGGCGATGATCGTCGGCGCGACGCGCGAGATCTGCGCCCGCCTGTACGACGCGATCGTCGCCCTGCGCCCGGAGTGGCACTCGGCGGATCTCGACGCCGGCGTCATCAAGGTCGTCTACTCCGGGACCGCGTCCGACGTCCCGCCCGTCGTGGACCACGTGCGGCGGGATTCCGACAACGCCGTGGTGAAGCAGCGCCTCAAGGACCCGGACGACCCGCTCGAGCTCGTCATCGTCAAGGACATGATGCTGACGGGCTACGACTCGCCGCCGCTCCACACGCTCTACCTGGACCGGCCGCTGCGCGGCGCCCTGCTCATGCAGACGCTCGCGCGGGTCAACCGCACCTTCCGCGGAAAGCAGGACGGGCTCCTCGTGGCCTACGCGCCGCTCGCCGACAACCTGGCGAAGGCACTGGCGGAGTACTCGCCGACCGACCAGGAGACGCGGCCCGTCGGCAGGAGCGTCGAGGACGCCGTCGCCCTGGTGCACGAGCTGCTCGGCCGGATCGGGGCGCTGCTCGAGGGGTACGAGTGGGAGGCGGCGCTGGCGCGGTCCGGCCCGCGGGCCTACGTGCAGGCGGTCTTCGGCGCGGTGAACCACCTCCGGCAGGTCAAACCCGAGGAGACGGCGGGTGACGACGCCCCGGCCGAGACCGTCGCCGTCCGCTACCGCGTCGAGGCGGGCAGGCTGTCGCGGGCGTGGGCGATCGCGGGCCAGTCCGACGAGCTCGCCGCCGTCCGTCCGCAGGCGCAGTTCTTCGAGGAGGTCCGCGTCTGGATGGCGAAGTTCGACGCCGAGGACCGCCAGGCGCGCGGCGAGGCCATCCCCGAGGAGGTGCAGCGCGTCCTCAACGCGCTGGTCGCCGGTGCCGTCGTGTCCGGCGAGGTCCTCGACATCTTCGACGCCGCCGGCATGCCGCACCCCGACCTCAGCGCCCTCGACGAGGACTTCCTCGCCCGTGCCCGCGAGGCCGAGAACCCCCAGCTCGCCGTCGAGGCGCTGCGCGCGCTCATCGAGTCCGAGAGCCGCGGCGCGACGCGGCACAACCTGGTCCGCCAACGGGCCTTCAGCGAGCGACTCCTCGAACTCATGCGCCGGTACACGAACCAGCAGCTCACGAGTGCGGAGGTGATCGCCGCGATGATCGAACTGGCCCGTGAGGTTGCCCACGAGAAGAACCGGGGCGCGGACTTCCAGCCGCCGCTCGACAGCGACGAGCTCGCCTTCTACGACGCCGTGGCGACCAACGAGTCCGCCGTCGAGGCGCAGGGCGACGAGGTCCTGGCGGCCATCGCCCGCGACCTGGTCGCCATCATGCGCCGGGACGTCAAGACCGACTGGACGGTGCGGGACGACGTGAAGGCGAAGCTCCGCTCGTCGATCAAGCGCCTGCTCATGAAGTACGACTACCCCCCGGACAAGCAGCCGACGGCGATCCGCTTGGTCATGGACCAGATGGAGTCGATGGCCCCTCGCCTCGCTGCTTGAGCACGGACACCCGAGACGGCCGACGGACACCGAGGACACGACACGTGAACTTCCCGAGCTACGGCGAGATACAGTTGATGCACTACAACCTCCGTGCCAGCAGCATCGCAGCGGCTATCACGAAGGCCCGACCGGGACTGACACCTCTGGTCAACCTCGCGGATGGCGTGAGGGCTCGAATCGAGGTCCCGGACGCGGACCGTCGCGTCGTGTGCGGCATCGGCAGGTCTGGCGACGTCGTGGGAGTGATCATCGCCGGCGCGACGACCACTCGGCTCGTGCACACTGTCTGGCCGCTTTCGACGGACGACGAGATTATTGCCTCGAGCGCCATCGACATGTGGGAGCACTGCGCTCACGGGACACCCCTCTCGTCGCCCCTGAAGTGGGGCGAGGAGACGACTTCGCTAGCCGTCCAGTTGGCCGACTCGCTTCTCCAAGCCGGCGTGGCAGTGGAGGCGGTGGCCGCGGGTAGCGGCTTCGTCGAGAAAGGTGTTCCTGGTGGGCCGAAGACGAGGCTCTTGCCCTCACGGGCGAGTGCCGCAGTCCTGGTGTCGACGGAGGACCACACTCTCACCTTCTGGGAGTCCGATGACGCGACCTGGCATCTCGACGCCTGCGACTACCTCGATGCCTATCGCCTACGACGGCTCCGTCCGGCTCAGATCGAGGCGCTGACGAGCGCCTGCCTCGGGGCGATCGCGGCTTCCAGGAGTATGAGCGCGCCGTCGCTGCTGACGGCTGACAACGGCAGGGATACTGCAGACGCCGCCGTCGAAGTCGCCCTCAACCTCCTAGGCCTGGAGACGAGGTGGGACCACGAAGGAACGCTGTGGTCGGTTCTCGATCCGCTGACCGAGCAGACACCCGCCCGCGTGCATCGCGAGGGCGAACGCCAGATCTCTCTATCCACTCTTCGCCGACGCGGCCGTGGCCCGTCACGGTCTGCTCGTCTTCGGGTGGTGCTCGGAGCCGGCAGCGAAGTGGCTGAGTGCAGCGGGCGTACCGGTGTTCGGGCATCGAGTAGTTGACGACTACCGGGTCATGGTGACCGGCCGCAACGACCTCGGACGCATCCTCGAGCCGCTCGCTCTCTAGTCACGGCAGCAGGCAGGATCCCGTACAGCGAGACGCCCCGCCCGGGGGACCCGGGCGGGGCGTCGGTGGCGGTAGCGGTGGGATTTGAACCCACGGTGGACTTTCACCCACACACGCTTTCGAGGCGTGCTCCTTAGGCCGCTCGGACACGCTACCTCGGCGCGCGATGCTACCCGCTCGGCGACGCCGGGCCGAATCGGACCTGTGGGACCCGTGCGCGACCTGCCCGTCGACACCGCGACGGGATCGGTGAGCGTTGCTACGGTCCGTGCTGCGACGTACAGTCGCGAGCAGCGTGGCAACGATGCCACACGTCGGCGTCGACCGGGCCACCATCCCGGGCCCGCTGGACGCGGTGACCCGTGCGAGGAGGCCCGATGACCGAGCTGAAGGCCGACGCCACCACGACGTCGGCGACGGACCGAGGGCGGGTGGCGGCCGGCGCGACGCGGGCGGCACCGCTCCCGGAGCGCGGCCGTCGCAAGGGGCGCTGGGGGCGCCACGGGCAGTACGACCGCCGCGAGGCGATGGCGGGCTACCTGTTCATCTCGCCGTGGATCGTCGGGTTCCTCGTCTTCACCGCCGGGGCGATGATCTACAGCCTCGTCATCTCCTTCAGCCGCTACAACCTCGCGACGAACGTCGCCACGCCGATCGGCACGCAGAACTACGAGAACCTGTTCACCGACCCGCGGGTCGCGACGTCGCTGGCCAACACGTTGTTCTACGCGGTGCTGGCCGTGCCGCTGGAGATCGCCTTCGCGCTGTTCCTCGCGTCCCTGCTGAACCGGGCGACGAAGGGCGCGGGCTTCTTCCGGACGCTGTACTACCTGCCGAAGATGACCCCGGCCGTCGCCACCGCGGCGGTGTTCTTCCTGCTGCTCAACGGCAACACCGGCGCGATCAACCAGGGGCTGGGGCTCATCGGCATCCGGGGGCCGCAGTGGCTCGTCGACCCCGACTGGGTCAAGCCGTCCATCGTCCTCATGACGCTGTGGGGCGTGTCCGGCACGATGGTCATCTTCCTGGCGGCGCTGAAGAACGTGCCGCGCGAGCTCTACGAGGTGGCCGAGCTCGACGGCGCCGGCACGTGGCGCAAGTTCCGGTCCATCACGCTGCCGATGATCTCCTCCGCGATGTTCTTCAACGTCATCATCCTCACCATCGCCGCGTTCCAGATCTTCGACCAGGCGTACCTGCTGTTCTGGCGCGACCAGTCCAACGCCTCCCCCGAGGCGTCGCTGTTCTACGCGATCTACCTGTTCCAGCAGGCGTTCCGGCAGTTCAACTTCGGCTTCGCGGCGGCGATGGCCTGGCTGCTGTTCGTCATCATCATGATCATCACGTTCATCCAGATGAAGTTCGGCAACCGCTTCGTCTACTACGAGGGGGACAGGGACTGATGGCCGTCATCGGCAGCACCACCCCGCTCCAGCCCGTCCCGGGCACCACGAAGGACACGCGCGGCCGGACGGCCCGGGACCGCACCCGCGGGTCGGCCTCACGTCGCCGCGCGGGCCAGGTCGTCGTCTACGTCCTGCTCGGCCTGTTCTCCCTGCTCTTCCTCTACCCGTTCGTCTGGCTGCTGGCCGCGAGCCTCAAGGGCCGCGGGCAGGTCTTCGACAACAGGCTGTGGCCGGAGACGTTCAACTGGAGCAACTACGTCCAGGTCTTCGACGAGCTGCCCGTCACGAGCTGGATGGTCAACAGCGTCCTCATCGCGGTGCTCGCGGCGGTGACGGTGGCTGTGTCGAGCTCGCTGGTCGCCTTCGGGTTCGCCTACTTCCGCTTCCCGGGGCGCAACATCCTCTTCGGCCTCGTGCTGGCGACGATGATGCTGCCCGGCGCGGTGACGATGATCCCGATCTACCTCATCTGGAAGGAGCTCGGGTTCCTCGGCACGTGGGTGCCGCTGTTCGGCGCGAACCTCTTCGGCTCGGCCTTCTACATCTTCCTGCAGCGGCAGTTCTTCCTCGGCCTGCCGCGCGAGCTGTTCGAGGCGGCGCGCATCGACGGCGCCTCCTACTGGCGGCTGTTCTGGAAGATCGCGATGCCGCTGTCGATCCCCTCGTTCATCATCGTCCTGCTCTTCGAGTTCCAGGCGTCGTGGAACAACCTGCAGGCCGCGCTCATCTACCTCAACGCCGGTCAGCCGAGCGACTTCACCGCGCCGCTGGGCATCGCGTACGCGATGACGCGCTACAGCCCGACGGCCGGCGGGCAGGGCGACTACCAGTTCGTCATGGTCGCCTCGCTGCTGGTGACGCTGCCGATGCTGGCGCTGTTCGCCTTCGGGCAGCGCTACTTCATCGAGGGCGTCGCGACGCAGGGCCGCAAGGGCTGAGCCCGTCGTGACGGCGACGCCCGGTCGTCGCCGTCACGACGCCGGCGGCGGCGCCGTGGACCCCCGCTCGGCCACCCGGGCGGCGAGCATGACGGTGCGGGCCGGCGCGTCGGCCTGGTCGATGCGCTCGAACAGCGCGGAGACGGCCGCCTCGCCCAGCGCCACGACGTCCTGCGCGACGGCCGTCACGCCCGGACCGACCATGCTCATCCAGGCGGCGTCGTCGAACGAGACGAGGCTGAGGTCCTCGGGGATGCGGCGGCCGAGGTCCTGCGCGGCGCGCCACGCCCCCTCCGCCAGGACGTTGTTCGCGGCGAACAGCGCGGTGGGCGCGGACGGCCCCTCCAGCAGCGCGCGCACCCGCTCGCGCGCCTCCTCCACGTGCCAGCCCGCGCGCACCACGAACGCCTCCACGGGCCGGCCCGCGTCGTCGACCGCGCCCGCGAAGCCCGCCGCGCGGTCGCGGCCCGTCGTCCAGTCGGCCTCGTCGATGAGCAGCGCGATGCGCACGTGCCCCTGCGCCAGCAGCCCCTCGGTCACCCGCCGCGCGGCGCCGCGGTTGTCGACGACGACGGCGTCGCAGCGGCCGGGGCAGAACTGACGGTCCACCTCCACGACGGGCACGCGGTGCCGGTGCAGGTACTCCGACACCTCGGCGGACAGCGGTGTGAGGATGACGCCGGCCACCCGCAGGGCGACGAAGGCCTCCGCCGCCTCGAGCTCGCGCTCCGGCGAGCCGTTGTCGTCGCTCAACATCATCGCGTAGCCGCGCCGCCGGGACTGCTGGCCGACGCCGGCCGCGAGGTCCGCGTAGAAGGAGTTGCGCAGGTCGGAGACCAGCACGCCGACGGACCGGCTCACCTGCTGGCGCAGGTTCCGGGCCCCGGCGTCGGGGACGTAGCCGAGCGCCTGCGCGGTGCGCCGGACGCGCTCGCGCACGCCCGGCGCGACGTAGCCGCGACCGGTCAGCGCGCGCGAGGCGGTGGAGCGGGAGACCGCGGCGCCCTCGGCGACGTCCTTGATGGTGGCCCGGCGGCCGGGCGGCAGGGCCGGCAGGTCCGGCGCGTCGGGCGCGACGGTGAGGCGTTCCATGTCCGGGCCTCTCAGTCCTGGTCCTCGGCGGGGCCCGCGACGACGTCGACGAGGGCCTCCGCGTGCTGGCCGAGCCGCAGCGACCCGAGGGTGACGTCGACGGCGAGCCGCTGCCGACGGGCCGGCGGTCCCGCCGGGACGACCTCGAGGACGACGTCGCACCGCCCCCGGGCCGGGACGTCGACGACGACCTCCCCCCGGGGTGCGCGCCAGCCTAGTGGCAGCACCGGGACCACCCGGGCGGCGCTCACCTGGTCGAACGGGTTGTGCACGGCCGCGGTGAACCGGACGGGCGCACCCGCGCTCGCCCGGGAGAGGTAGGGCGTCAGCCGCACGAGCTGGGAGTCGGCCGGCAGGTCGAGCGCGTCCAGCGGCAGGAGCTCGCGGTGCAGCCGGGCGACCTCCTCGCCCGCGTCGGCCACCATGTCCAGCCACGCCTCGTCGACCCAGCGGGGCTCCCAGTGCCCGGTCACCACGACGCCCGGCGCGACGCGGCGGATCAGGGCGGCGCTCGCGCGGTAGTCGTCGACCCGGAAGAGGTTGCGGTACTGGTAGTTGAGCACCTCGCGCCGGACGCCCGGGATGCCCATGCCGTCCTCGAGGTCCCCCGTGACCAGCACCGTCACGCCGTCCACGTGCAGCTCGTACCCCGCGTGGTGGAGCGTGTGGCCGGGCAGGTCGTGCACCGTGATCTCGTGCTCGCGCCAGCGGAAGGACTCCCCCAGCGGCAGCACGCGGTCCACCGGCACGGGGTCGTACCACTGGCACGGCAGGTCGTGGACCATCGGCGCCTCGAGCACCGGTGCGACGTTGGCCGGCGCCCACACCTGCGTGCCCTCCACGTCGCGCAGCAGGTTCAGGCCGGCCACGTGGTCGTCGTGGTAGTGCGTCGGCAGCGCGACCTCGATCTCCGTGACGCCGAACTGCTCCCGCAGCGCCGGCAGCGACGCCAGCCACGGCCGCCGGGACGCGCGCCCGCCGCCCGACGGGATGCCCGTCGTCATGTCGTAGCCGTAGTCGATGACGAGGGCGGGGCCGTCGTCGCTCACCAGCACGTAGCTCGTCGAGAGGCTGGAGAGGTTGATGAGCAGGTGGTCGGTGATGCGGGCGTAGGGCTCGGTGAGGCGCGTGCGCAGGTCCCACGGCTGGGGGCGGCGCGAGTCGACGTAGGCGCGCATCCGCGTGGCCAGCAGGCCCAGCGCGTGCTGCGGGTCGTCCATCGGCTCGCCGTGCGACGGCAGCAGGAGGTCCAGGTGCTCGGCCATGAGCAGGTAGCAGGACAGGACCGTCATGGCCGGCCCCTCGTTCTCCGTGTAGCTCCACTGCGTGGCGGCCAGCGACCACACCTTGCCCGGCGAGTGGACCAGGTCGCCCGTGAAGGCCAGGCGCCGGCCCCCGCGCTCGACGAGGTACGTCACCGACCCGACGGTGTGCCCGGGCGTGGGCAGCGTCCGCACGTCCACGGCGCCGTACGTGCGGGTGCGGTACTCGGCGACGACGTCGTCGACCGGCACGGGCTCCAGCAGGGAGAACCGGTCCTGACGCAGGTCGTAGTCGTTGACGACCGTGCGGGTGCGCCACATCTCCCCCACGTCCTCGACGAGCTCGCGCTCCACCGGCGGGACGTGGACGCGCACGCCGGCGGCCACCGCGCGCGGCAGGCCCTGGGCCTGGTCGCGGTGGTGGTGGGTCAGCAGCACGTCGGTGAGGACGTCGACGCCCATCGCCGGCAGCGCGTCCAGCACGTCGCCGGAGCCGAAGTCGATGGCGACGCCCGTCCGGCGGCCCTCGTCGTCCGGGGCCTGGGCGCGCACCACGTAGACCGCGCACGTGTCGTCGACGCGGAAGACCCCGGGCGCGACCTCGACGACGGCGCTCACGCGGCCCGCCCCCGCCCGGCCAGCGCCGCCTGCAGCGCGACGACGTCCACGGCCTGCACGTCCCGGCCGTCGGCGGCCGCCAGCGCGGCGGCCACCCCCGCGGCCTCGCCGAGCATCTGGTACTGCGGCTCCATGCGGACCGACGAGAACGCGACGTGCGAGGCGGACAGGCACATGGGCACGACGAGGTTCGTCGCGTCCTGGGCCCGGGGCACGAGCGCCCGGTAGGGGATGGGGTACGGCGGGACGGCCACGCTGTAGTAGCCCTCGGTGACCACCTCGGCGACGGGGCGCGGGTGCTCGGGCAGCCAGCGCCAGGTGCGCTGCACCTCCCGGACGTCGAGGTGGTAGGAGCCGTGCGCGACCGTGTCGTGCTGGTGCGCGGGAGCGCGCAGGTCGTGCTCGGCGAGCACGTGCGCGCCGACCATGCGCCGCCCCTCGCGGACGTAGAGCTGGTGGGGCAGGTGCCCGGTGTCGGCGAACTCGTCGTGCGGCAGGCCCCAGCGCCGCAGGTCGCGGCGGACGGACGCGGGCACGAGCGGGTCCGTGGCCAGCCAGCGCAGGAACCCGGCCGCGTGGTGGCGGTGGTGGGCGCGCAGGGCCTCGCGCTCGTCGAGCCCGGCGCCCGGGAAGGCCCACGCGGACCCGTCGAGGACGCTGAGGGAGAAGGGGCCGAGGGAGTTCGCGTCGCACTTGCCGCCGGGCAGGTTCGGCTCGAGGCCGAGCAGCTCGCCGGCCGTGGGCGTGGTGCCGGTCCGGGCCCAGTGGTGCAGCAGGCGCCGGCCGAGCTCCCACGCGGGGCCGTCGCTCGCGTACGACGCCGGCACCTCGAGGTCGGCCAGGTCGAGGCGGTCGGCGGCGGTGGTGAGGCACACGCGGTAGCCGTAGGACATGACGCCGCCGTCCCCGGTGCCGACCTCGGCGAGCGGCACGTCGCGCACGCCTGCGAGCACCGGCCCGGGGACGAGGCCGGCGGGGTCGTCGACGAACGGGGAGAGGCCCGCGGGCATCGCGTGCCGCCCGGGCAGGACCTCGCGACGCCCGGCGAGGGTCTCGCCGTGCAGCGCGCGGTCCTCGCGGCCGGTGCGGGACGGCACCCCGGCGGCGGCCAGGAGGTCGCCCTCGTAGGTGGCGTCGACGACGACGGCCGCCTCGAGGGCGGAGGGTCCCGCGCCCGCGGCCGGCCCGACGCCCGGGACGGGTTCGGCTCCCGTGCCCGTGCGGCCCGCGGACGGCTCGACGAGCAGCGCCGTCACCCGACCGTCCTGCCGCCGCACGCCGACGAGGCGCTCGCCGAGGCGCACCTCGATGCGGGGGTGATCCAGCCACGAGCGCAGGATCTCCTCGGCCACGTGCGGCTCGGGGCCGGCCCACCGCCTGACGGCCACGCCGTACCGGTCGGCGACGGCCCGGCGGAAGCGGGCGGCCGCCCCGCGGACGACGCGCTCGTCGCCCAGGTCGGTGTACCCCAGCCCGCCGGACGTCATCCCGCCGACCTGACCGCCCGGCTCGACGAGGACGACGCGCGCGCCCGCCTCCGCCGCCGCGACGGCCGCGCAGACGCCGGCGGCGGTGGCGCCGAGGACGGCGACGTCGGCCGCGCCGCTCACCAGGCACCACCGGCGGGAGCCGCTGCTCGTGGTGGTCGTGCTGCTCGTCGCGACGCCCGGTACTCCGCCCAGGTCCGGGCGACGAGCGCGAGGTCGTCCGCCGTGAGTGGCTCGCCCGAGCGGTCGATGCGCTCGGCGTAGTAGAGCGCGTGCACACCGAGGCCCGCCTGCGCGGCGACGTACGCCCGCCACTGCGCGCGGTCGAGCATCGGCCACTGGTCGGTGTCGACGAGGTGGTGCGGCAGCACCGCGGCGACGACCGCGGCGCGCGCGCGGAGCTGGTCGGCCAGCGGCGCGACCGCCCCCGCGGGGTCCCGCTCGAGCACGTCGTTGAGCCGGACCATGTCGGTCACGTCGGCGAACCCGGGGTGCGGGGTGTGCGTGACGAGCAGGGCGTCGGGTTTGGCGGCCTTCGCGGCGTCGTGCAGGAGCGCCAGCAGCGCGTGCAGACCGGCGACGCCCCACGGCGCGTCGGGCCCGACGCCGGCGGCGCGGCGCAGACCGTGCCCGGCGGGCGACCGCTGCGTGAAGTCGACCTTGAAGCCGTCCGCGTCGACGCCGTCGGGGCCGAGCAGCGCGGCGACGGTGGCGCGGACGCGCGCGGCGTAGGCCGGCGACGAGGGATCGGCGGCGACGGCCCGGCCGCGGGCGTCGGTGACGCACTCGTCGACGGGCAGCCCCTCGGGGTCCCACGCCTTCCACCACAGCAGCACCCGGCGGCCGGCGGCGTGCTGCCCGGCGACCCAGCCCCGCAGGTCGGGCCACCGGTCGGGGTCGGGCTCGGCGGTGCCGTAGGCGGCCTGCCACCGGTCGTCGACGACGACCGTGCCGGGGTCGACGTCGTGCGCGGCCAGGTGCGCGAGGAGCTCGTCGTACACGTCCTGGCGGGCCAGGTCCGGCGCGACGACAGCCCCGGGCGGGACCACCTCCGGGCCGAGGGCGTCGAGCGTCGTCGGGTGGAGGGCGGGCGCGCCGGGCAGCGGGGCCCGGGCGCACTGGGCGCCCCATCCGCAGAACAGCGGCTCGGACCACCAGTCCACCGGGGGCGACGAGGGTCCGGCGGGCGCCCACCCGCGCACCACGTGGTCCTCGCGGTGCTGCCGCAGCGCCGCGACGGGGTCGGGCACCGGCCGCAGGTGCAGCTCGGGGCTCGTCCACGTCCCGTCGACGTGCGTGTGCCCGTCGTGGTCGAGGACGAGGTGGAAGCCGTCGTCGAGCGGCTCGTAGCGCAGCTCCGTGAGGCGCAGGTCGACGACGGGGGCGACGAGGCCGACCGACAGCCACTCCTGCCCAGACGTGGCGACCGGCACCTGCGTCGGTCCGGCCGGCACCGCGCGCCCGAGGACGAGGCACAGCGGCGGCGGGGAGAACACGGCGTGCAGGCGCCCAGCGGTGGCGTCCCCGACGACCCCGAGGCTCGCGGCCGCGGTGGCAGCGCGCACCACCTGCACCGGTTCCGTCGGGGTCGGGACGTAGACGCAGCGGTGCTCCCCCAGAGACCGGAAGGACCCGCACGCACCGGTGTCGAGGACCGCCCGCCCGCCGAGCAGGCGGACGTCGGCGAGCGTGCCGCGTCCCTCGACGGTCACCGTGAGGACGAGGTGGTCCTCGTGGCAGCGCAGCCGCACGCGCGTGCGCTCCCAGGCGGTCGTCGCGACGACGAGCTCGACGTCGACGACGTCCTCGTCACCCGGCCCGCCCGCGGCCGCCGCGACGACGTGCTGCCGCACGGTCGGGGCCCCGACGGCGAGCGACTCGTCGACGAGGTCCGTCCGGTCGACCGACGCGAGCAGGCTCAGGTGCGCCCAGATGCGCCCGTCCGTGCCGGCCAGCACCGCGCGCGGCGGGTGGGCGCGCACCTCGAGGAGGTAGGCGGCGGCGGTGACACGGTGGATGTCACGGTGGGTGCCGGGGCCGGGCTGCACGTGCACGGGGGCCTCGTTCAGATCTGGTACGGAGCGTCTGGCATCGATGCCACATGCTCACGCTGTCATCTTCTCCGGGTCCGCGTCCACCGATCAGCACGGCGTCGGCTACGGAGCGGCGCGGGCCAGGTCCGCGACGGAGGCGTACGTCGTCGGGGTGCCGTCGGAGGTGGTGACCTCGACGTGGAAGCGCGGGGCGCCCGGGGTGCCGTCGACGGTGCACACCGCCGTGTGCGGGCCGGACCGCCAGCTCAGCTCGAGGCCCGACGGGCCGGTGGTCCGGCAGCCGAACGTGCCGTCGAAGGCCGGATGCGCGCGCAGTGCCACCAGGGCGAGCTGGGCCCGGGTGACGTCGGACGTCAGGGCCGCCGCGACCTCGTCCGGCGTGCAGTGGTGCCGGTTGAGGTCGCGGCCCTGGCCGGTGCGCGCGTGCAGGGCCACGTCGTCGTGCCCGCCGAGCAGGCCGACGTAGTAGAGCTGCGGCTCCCCGGGCACGAACACCTGCACGCACCGGGCCAGCAGGAACGCGGTCTCGTCGCCCCCGAGCACGTCGAGGAACGTCGCGTTGACCTGGTGCGGCAGCCGCAGGAACGCCGGCACACGGACGCGGCCGCCGAGCGGCCGCCGGTCGCGACGGCGGCGCGCGCGAAGATCCCGGCCATCTCCTCCTCGTCGAGCAGGCCGGGCAGGTCGCCGGACGGCCCCGCGTCGACGACGCCGATGCCGTCGTGCGTGTCGAGCACGGTGACGGCGTTCGCCGGACGGATCCGCAGCCAGCGGTCGAGGCGGTCCACGGTCCCGGTGCCCAGCGCGTGCAGCAGCAGCGGCGGCAGCGCGAAGTCGTAGACGAGGTCGACCAGCGGCGCGACCGCGAGCTGCTGCGTGTGGTGGGCGTGCACCTCCACCAGCACGCGCAGGCCCTCGTCGTGCGCGAGCGCGGCGGCCTCGGCGACGAACGCGAGGGTCTGCGGCGTCATGAAGGAGTCGGTGCCCGGCGTCTTCACGGCGTAGCCGACGGCGTCCATGCGCACGGTCCGCACGCCGCCGGCCGCGAGCGCGCGCAGCACCCGGCGCAGGTAGGCCCGTGCGACGGGGTGCTGCACGTCGAGGTCGACCTGGCTCGGCATGAACGTGGTCCAGACCAGGCGGCGCGTGCCGTCCGCCCGCCGGACGGCGGTGAAGGGCAGCCCCGGGCGCGGCCGGTAGAAGGCGGTGAGGTCCTCCTCGCGCGCGCCGTCGGGGAACACCGTGCCGTAGGTGAGGAACATCCCGTCGTGCGGGGAGGCCGGCCCGCGCTCCAGCCAGTCGACGAACTCCGCGGAGCGCGCGGAGACGTGGTTGACGATGAGGTCCGCGGTCACCTCGAGCCCCGCGTCGGCGAGCGCGCGGACGTCCGCCCACGTGCCGAGCCGCGGGTCGACCGTCGCGTGGTCGACGGGGTCGAAGCCCGTGTCGTCGCCGTCGAAGGGGACGAAGAACGGCAGCAGGTGCACGCCGGCGAACCCCCGCAGGGGGCCGTCGACGAGCAGCGCCCGCACCTCGGCCAGGTCGCCGGCGAGCCGGTCGGCGTAGGTGAGGAGGGTGACGCCCGCGGCCACGGGTCAGCCCTCGCCCCGGCGCGCGGCGGCGACGAGGTCCGCGACCCCGCCGGCGGGCGACGTCAGCACCGGCACGTCCACCTGGGCGCGAGCGGCCGCCCCCGCCATCGACGCCTGCGCGAGGACGACGACGTCCGCCTCCTGCGCGGCCTCCCCCACCGCGGCGGCGACGAGCGCGTCGGCGCGGTCCTCGTCGCCCGCGGCCCGGGCCTCCGCCGCACCGGCGACGACCCGCGCGTCGACCACCACCCCCGACCCGAGGTCGGCGCCGGCCGCCGTGCGCTCCACCAGCCGGCCCGTCGGCCCCAGCGTCGAGGCCAGTGTGGCGAGCACCGCCACCCGCCCTCGCGCGCCCGGCGCCGATGCGCGGGCGACCGCCTCGCGCGCCATCGCCGCGTCGACGCGGACCACCGGGACGTCGACCGCCCCGGCCGCCTCCTCCGCGGCCTCGCCGATCGACGAGCAGGTGACCAGCACCGCCGCCGCTCCCCGCGCGACGAGGTGCGCCACGTGCGCCCGCATCGCCGACCGGACCGCCGGGGTGACGCCGCTCACGACGGCGGTCGCCAGGAGGTCCGCGTCGACGACGTGCACGCGCGGGGTGCCGGGCAGCGCCCGCTCGAGGTCCGCGTCGAAGCGGGCCGCGAGCGCGGGCACGGTGTGGAGCAGGCCGACCGGCGCGCTCACCGCCGTGCCCACGGCGTCGCCTCCGCGTCGACGACCTCGACGAGCCGCTCCAGCCGCGCCACCGACACCGCACGCAGCGCGGCCGGCACGTCTGGCCGACCGACGACGTCCGACCACAGCGCCCGCCCCGCGAGGAAGCCGCTCGCGCCGCCACGGCACGCCGCCCGGACCGCGCCGAGGAAGGCCTCGTGCCGCACGCCCTGGGACAGCACCACCCACGGCCCGATCACCGCCTCCCCCAGCGCGACGCACGCGCGCTCGAGGTCCGCGACCTCCCCCCGGCCCTGGCTCGGCACCTGCGCCTTGTACAGGCTCGGTCGCAGCGGGGACAGCTCCCGCGCGGCCTCGCGGATCGCCGCGTCGAGGTCCCACGTCCCGGCGGCCGTCTCCTCGGGCGTCGCCCGGACGACCGGCTCGAGGACCGACAGCACGCCGCGCCGCGCCGCCACCTCGACGAACCGCCGGGCGAGCTCCACGCGGGCCTCGCGCCGGTCGTCGCGACGCCACACGACGAGCAGCTTGAGCGCGACGGCCCCGGCCAGGTCGGCGTCGGGGGCGACGACGAGCTCGTCGAGCCCCGTGTCCTCGACCGGTCCGCCCGGCTCCTGCTCGAGCGCGTCCGCCGCCAGCACCAGCCCGCACGTCGCGGGCAGCAGGTCCCGGAAGCGCCCCGGCTCGTGCTCGCGGTCGACGAGGAAGCCGCTGGCGAGCGGGCCCAGCGCACGGGCCACCTCCGTCTTGAACGCCACCATCCCGGCGTGGTCGACGTCGGTCCCCGCCTCCACGAACATCGTGCGCAGGCTCTCGCGCTGGTCCATCGCGACCATCGCGAGCGTGCCGCCGGGGCGGGCCAGGGCGTCGAGGGTGGGAGCGGGAGCGGGAGCGGGCGTGGTGCCGGGCGCGGGCGTGGTCATCGGACCTCCATCGGTCGGTCGAGCACGGTCGTCGGGTCGTCGTCGGGCACGGGCGCCTGCGCCACGGCCACGAAGCGGTCGAGCGCCGCGTCCTGCACGGCGCGGGGCAGGGGCGGGCCCACCGGGCGCGTGGGCACCGCGGGGACGGGCCCGCCGACGCCGGCCCGGTGCAGCGCGAGCAGGGCGGCGCCGACGGCCACGGGCTCGGCGACGTCGGCGACGCGCAGCGCGGCCGGTGTGAGCCGCGCCTTCGCGTCGAGCCAGCCGGCGTTCGACGCGCCCGCGCCGCCGAGGACGACGACCTCGTCGGCCGGCACGCCCGCGAGCCGCCCCTGCTCCCGCAGCATCCACGCGGCGTGCAGCGCGAGCCCCTCGAGGACGGCCCGCGGCAGGTCGGGCCCGGGGTCGCCGACGACCCGCACGCGCGCGGCGGGGTCGCCCGCCGGGCCCTGCCGCCCGGCGGGGTAGGGCAGGACGACGGCGTCCACCGGACGGGCCGGACCGCCGTCGGACGCGGCGGCGACGCCAGACGTCCTCAGGTCCACGCCGCGCTCCTGCGCCCACCACCGCACGACGGCCCCGCCGGCCGCGCCGGCGACGAGGCCCGGGAGCCCCTCGACCGTGCGGACGGCGCTCATGCCCGCGGCCGCCGCGGCCAGCGGGTCGACGGGTGCCGCCAGGACCGCGCACAGCGCCTCGGCGGTGCCGAGGGAGTCGGCCGTCGTCCCCGGCGTGCGCACGCCGGCACCCCACGCCCCGACCGGGTGGTCGTGCCCGGCGACGACGACGGGCGTGCCGGCCCGCAGCCGGGGCACGGGTCCGCCGGTTCGCACGGTGCCGGCGACCTCCCCGGGCCGGGCCACGCGCGGCAGCGCCTCCGGCCGCAGCCCGACCTCCGCCAGCAGCGCGGCGTCGAAGCCGGCGGGCAGGACATGGTCGGCGCCGGGCAGGAGGTACGCGCCGGTGCGTCCCGCGAGCGTGTGGTCGGTGACGAGGGCGCCGGTGAGGAGCAGGGCGACGAGGTCCGCCACCCCTGACCAGCGGTGCAGGGCGGCCCACCGCGCGGGGTCCTGCGCCCGCAGCCGCTCGAGGGCGACGAGGGGCACCTTCGCCGCGAGCCGCACGCCGGTGGCGGCCGCGAGCGCCGGCGCGCCGACGCGCAGGGCGAGGCCGCCCACGGGCGCCGCCGCCCCGGCCCGGTGCCCGTCCCACCGCACCCACCCGCCGACGGGCCGGTCGTCCGCGTCCAGCGGCACGCCGGTCTCCGCCATGGAGGCGATGCCCACCACGTCCGGGTCCGCACGGCGACCGCGGAGCGGCCCCTCCGGCACCTCGGCCGCGTCGAGCACGCGGTCCACGAGGTCGCGCAGCGTTGCCGCGAGCCCGGCCGGGTCGGGCGTCGACGCGGCGGCGCCGGCGAGCACGACGACGCGCCGCCCCGGGGCCGGGGCGCCGGACGCCGTCCCGTCGTCGGGTGCGTCGTCCGTCACCGCGACGAGCACCGCCTTCGTGTTCGTCGTCCCCACGTCCAGGCCCAGCGCGAGCGGGGTCCCCGGCGGCAGGGGCGGCGTCGTCGATGGCGGCGTCGTCGGTGGAGGCGTCGTCGGTGGCGGCGTCGTCGGTGGCGGCGTCGTCGGTGGCGGCGTCGTCGGTGGCGGCGTCGTCGGTGGCGGCGTCGGATGCACCCCCCAACTGTGTGCGACGTCGCGCACTTTTTCTACGGACTGCGGCCCCTGTGTGCGGCCCGGCACAGCCCTGGTTGACTACGGCCCGTGCGCTACTCCGCCGCCCCGGCCCGCCGCGAGGCCCTCTTGCGTCAGCTCGCGGAGAGCGGCTACGTCTCCTCCAGCGGCGCGGCGGCGGCCATGGGCGTGTCGGAGATGACGATCCGGCGGGACCTGTCGCAGCTCGCGGCGGAGGGCCGCGTCCGGCGCGTGGTCGGCGGCGCGAGCCTGGCGACCGGCCCCGAGGGCGGGCCCGGCGACGAGGCCGGCAGGGGCACGGGCGATGACGTCCCCGGCGTGCCCTTCGACGAGCGCCGCACACGGGCGACCGAGGAGAAGAGGGCGGTGGCCGCGGCGGCGGTGCCCCTCGTCGCCGGCGACGCGGTCCTCGCGCTCGACGCGGGGACGACGGTGGCCGCCCTCGCGCGCGCCCTGCCCGCCGGCGTCACCGTCGTCACGCACTCCCTGCCCGTCCTCACCGCCTGCGCGGCGCGCGAGGACCTCGACGTCATCGCCCTCGGCGGCGCCTACCACCGCCAGACCCGCTCGCTGACCGGGCCGCTCACGCGCGCCGCGCTCGGTGACCTGGCGGTCGAGGTGGCCGTGCTGTCCGCGACCGCCGCCGGACGCGCCGGGGTCTTCTCCGCCGACCCGTGGGACGCGGACACCAAGCGCGCGATGGCAGCGATCGCCGCGCGCGTCGTGCTGCTCCTGGACCACTCGAAGCTCGAGGCCCGTGCGCCGATGCGGGTGCTCGGGCTCGACGAGGTGCACACCGTCGTCGTCGACGACCGGGCCAGCGCCGAGCAGCTCGCCCTGCTGCACGACCTGGTCGCGCACGTCGTCGTCGCCCCGACGCCCGGGACCGCGGGGTAGGACCCCGGCAGAGGGGCGCTCAGCCGGCGGGGACGCCGCGCCGTGCCCCGACCCGCCCGGACTGCGCGTGGGGCAGCACGAGGGAGCCGCCGAACTCGCGGCAGTGCCGCGCGACGGCGTCGAGCGCCGCGCGCCCCGCCTCGTCGGCCACCTCGAGCTCCGTGGCGTCGACGACCACGCCGCCACCGGCCGCGACCACCAGCGAGCGCAGGGTCTCGCGCAGCGTCGGGCACGAGTGCACGTCGAGCACCCCGCGGACGGCCACCGCGGTGGGCCGGTCGCCCCGGCCGAGCCCGATGACCACGTCCACGCCCCGCAGGAGGGGGCCGACCGCGGTGTCGCTCACCCGTCGCACGCTAGACCGCTTCTCCCGGGGTGCCCAGCCGTGCCCGACGCCCGACCGACGACCTCGACCGACGACCTCGACCGACGACCTCGACCGACGACCTCGACCCCTGGTGTCCGGCGACGAGCAGAAGTTTGCGTGCCGCAGCCGACGACGTGCGGAGTCGAACACCGACGGCGCGTGCCGGCCGATCCCGAGGAGCGCCCCCGTGCACCGCAACCTGACCGAGCAGTCCGCCCGCACCACCCGGGTCCCGACGCAGCGGATCGTCCCCGCCACGTGGTCCCACCGCACGCCCCTCCAGGTGACGGTCACGCACCTGCCGGGCGAGCCCGAGCCCTTCGCCGAGGCGGTCCGGCGGCCGTTCGTGCCGACCGCCGTCGGCGAGCCGCGGGGCCGTCCGTGGTCCACCTCGTGGTTCCACCTGCGCGGCCGGGTTCCGCAGGAGATGGCGGGGCGGCGCGTCGAGCTCCTCGTCGACCTCGGGTTCACGCACGGCGGGCCGGGGTTCCAGTGCGAGGGCCTCGTCTGGACGGCCGACGGCGTCCCGCTCAAGGGCGTCGAGCCGCGCAACGCCTGGGTGCTCGTCGCCCGCGAGGCCCAGGGCGGCGAGGAGGTCGACCTCTACGTCGAGGCGGCGGCCAACCCGCACATCCCCGGGCCGGCGCCCACCGACCTCGGCGACCCCGCGACCCTCCCGACGGCGCCGCTGTACCGCCTCGCCCGCGCGGAGCTCGCGGTGCTCGAGGAGGACGTCCACGGCCTCGCGCTCGACGTGCAGGTGCTGCACGGGCTCGCCGCGACCCTGCCCGAGCACGACCCACGGCGCGCCGCGCTCGAGCGCGGTCTCGGGCACGCGATCGACGAGCTCGACGTCGCCGACGTCGTCGGCACGGCCGGCAAGGCCCGCGCGCACCTGGCCGACCTGCTCGCGCAGCCGGCCACCGCCAGCGCCCACCGCGTCTCCGCCGTCGGCCACGCGCACATCGACTCGGCGTGGATGTGGCCGGTGCGCGAGACCGTGCGCAAGTGCGCCCGCACGTTCTCCAACGTCGTGTCCCTCGCGCAGGACTACCCCGAGCTCGTCTTCGCGTGCTCGTCGGCGCAGCAGTACGCGTGGATGGCCGAGCACCATCCGGCCGTGATGGACGGGATCCGCCGCACGGTCGCGACCGGGCAGTGGGTCCCGGTCGGCGGCATGTGGGTGGAGTCGGACACGAACCTGCCCGGCGGGGAGTCGATGGTCCGCCAGCTCGTGCAGGGCACCCGGTGGTTCGAGCGCGAGCTCGGCGTGCGGCCGCGCGAGGTATGGCTGCCGGACTCCTTCGGGTACTCCGGCGCCCTGCCGCAGCTGTTCCGGCTCGCGGGGGCCGAGGCCTTCCTGTCGCAGAAGATGTCGTGGAACGCGACGAACCGGTTCCCGCACCACACCTTCTGGTGGGAGGGCATCGACGGGACGCGCGTCTTCACGCACTTCCCGCCGGCCGAGACCTACGGCTCGACGCTGTCCGCCGCGGAGCTGGCGCACGGGGTCCGCACCTTCGCCGACCACGGCGGCGCGACCCGCAGCCTTCTGCCGTTCGGCTACGGCGACGGCGGCGGCGGGCCGACGCGCGAGATGCTCGAGGTGGCCCGCCGCGTCGCGGACCTCGAGGGCTCTCCGCGCGTGCGGATCGAGAGCCCGGCCGCCTTCTTCGCCGCGGCGCGCGAGGAGTACGCCGACGCCCCCGTGTGGTCCGGGGAGCTGTACCTCGAGTTCCACCGCGGGACGTACACGAGCCAGCACGCGATGAAGGCGGGCAACCGCCGCACGGAGCACCTGCTGCGGGAGGCGGAGCTGTGGTGCGCCACCGCGGCCGTCCGCACCGGCGCGCCGTACCCGCACGCGGCGCTCGACCGGGCGTGGCAGGACGCCCTCCTGCTGCAGTTCCACGACATCCTGCCCGGCTCGTCCATCGCCTGGGTGCACGCCGAGGCCCGCGCCACGTACGCGCGCCTGGCCGCGGAGCTCGAGGCCCTGGTCGACGCCGCCCAGACCGCGCTCGCGGGGACCGGGGACCTGCCGCTCGCCTTCAACGCCGCCCCGCACGCGCTCGACGAGGTGCCGGCGCTCGGAGCCGCCCCCGCGCACCCCGTCACCGCCCCCGTGGCGGTCCGGGCGCTCGACGACGGCGGGTTCGAGCTCGACGACGGCCTGCTGCGAGTGCGCGTCGACGGCGACGGCACGATCGGCGCAGTGCGCGACCTCGTCGCCGGCAGGGAGGTCCTGCCCCCGGGCACGGCCGCCAACGTCCTGCAGCTGCACCCCGACCAGCCCGTGCGGTTCGACGCGTGGGACGTCGACGAGCACTACCGGCACCGGGTGCGCGAGCTGCGCGCCCTCGAGTCGGTCCGCCTCGACGCCGCCGACCCTGCCTGTCCGCGCGTCGTCATCGAGCGGCGCGACGGCGCCTCCCGGTACGTGCAGACCGTGGCGCTGCCGGCCGGGCGGCGCCGCGTCGACCTCACCCTCGAGGTGGACTGGCACGAGCGCGAGCACCTGCTGAAGGCGGCGTTCCCGCTGGCCGTCCACGCCGACCGCTCGACGGCCGAGACCCAGTTCGGCCATGTCCACCGCGACGCGCGCACGAACACCTCGTGGGACGCCGCCCGCTTCGAGGTCTGCGCCCACCGGTGGCTGCACGTCGGCGAGCCGGGATACGGGGTCGCGCTCGTGAACGCCGCCACCTACGGCCACGAGGTCGTCCGGCCCGGGCCCGGCGACGCCCGCGGCCCCGGCGCGACGACGGTCCGGCTGTCGCTGCTGCGCGCGCCCCTGTTCCCCGACCCGGGCACGGACCAGGGCCGGCACGTGCTGCGCTACGCGCTCGTGCCCGGCGCCGGCATCGACGACGCCGTCGTCGAGGGCTACCGCGCGAACCTGCCGGTGCGGACCCGGCGCGGTGCCGCGCCGGTGGCGCCGCTCGTCGTCGTCGAGGGCGGCGGCGCGGTGGTGGAGGCCGTGAAGCTGGCCGACGACGGTTCGGGCGACGTCGTCGTGCGGCTGTACGAGTCCCTGGGCGGCCGCGGCCGGGTCGTGGTGCGTCCCGGCTTCCCGACGAGCGGCGCCCGCGTGGTGGACCTGCACGAGCGCGACGAGCCTGCCGTGGCGGCGCTGTCCCCGCTGGAGCCGGTGGACCCCGCAGACCCGGCCCGCCGGGCGGACGAGGGGGCGGTCGCGCTGACGATGCGGCCGTTCCAGGTCGTCACGCTGCGGCTGGCGCGCGCCTGAGGGCTGGGCTGGACGGGCGCCGAGGCGTCAGGCGGGGTCGACCCGCTCGCGCCGCTCGAGCCGGGTGGCCCCGGTACCCGGTGCGGCGGGCGACCACGTGCTCGGCGTCCCGCGCGCCGAGCGCAGCGTGACGACGGTCGTCGTCGCCAGCACCAGACCCGTCACGACGAGGATCGTGCCCGTCACCGGGCTCCACACGGTGTCGAGCGGGCCCTCGAGCAGGGGCCACGCGACGTCCTCGACGAGCACCATGAGCGTGCCGACGACGACCATGCCGAGCGCGAACACGAGGCTCGCCCCGGTGCGCACCGGCGAGGCGACCGCGGCCCGCTGGGCCTCCTCCGCCTTGTCCTTCGCGCGCACGAGCAGCCGCCGCGCCCACACGTACTCCGAGGCGAGCACCGCCAGACCGGCGACGATGCCGAGGATGCCCGGGCCGGGCAGCACCATCATGGCCAGCCCGAGGAGGAGGAGGGCGGCACCCACCAGGGTCACCGCGAGGCGTCGCACCATCTGCACGCACGGAGCGTAGGAGGCGCCGCGACCGGGCGCGCGCGCTGGGCCCCGGGGGTGGCGGAGCCCACGCGGCGGGTCTACCGCCGACGCCCGCCGGGGAGGACAGTGGCGGCGTGGACGCCACCGGGCCGGACCGCCGCAACGCCGAGGCGGTCGCGCTCTTCGACCGGGTCGCCGGCACCTACGACGCCGTCGGCGTGCCGTGGTTCACGCCCATCGCGCGGGCGCTGGTCGCTCTCGCGGCGCCGCGCCCCGGGCAGCACGCGGTCGACCTCGGCACGGGGCGCGGGGCGGCGCTCGGACCGCTCGCGGAGGCCGTCGGGCCGACGGGGACCGTGCTCGGGATCGACCTGGCGGCCGGGATGGTGGCGGCGACCGCGCGGGACGTCGAGCGCCGGGGGGTGCACCACGTCCGGGTGGTGCAGGCCGACGCGACGGACCCGCCGGTGGCCCCCGGCACGGCGGACGTCGTCGTCGCCTCGCTCGTCCTGGTCTTCCTGCCGGACCCCGCCGCCGCCGTCCGGCGCTGGGCGGCGCTGCTGGGCCCCGGCGGCACGCTGGCGGTCTCGACGTTCGGTCCTCGCGACGCCGCGTGGGAGCGGCTCGACGACGTCTTCACGCCGTGGCTGCCGCAGGGGCTCCTCGACGCGCGCACGGCCGGGACGCGCGGTCCCTTCGCGACCGACGACGGCGTCGCCGGGCTCCTGGCGGACGCGGGCCTCGTCGACGTCCGCACGGAGCACCACGCGCAGGCGCTCGACCTGCCCGACCTGGCGACCTGGGAGCGCTGGACCCGCTCGCACGGGCAGCGGCGCATGTGGGACCTCGTACCCGCGGACGAGCGCGACGGCGTCCGCGCGGCGGCCGCCGCGCGCCTCGAGGACGCGCGCACCCCCGACGGCGGCTACCGGCTGGTGCAGGACGTGCGGCTCACGCGGGGTCGTCGGGCCGCGCGTCGGTCGCGTCCGGCGTCAGGGGCGGCGTCACGCCCGGCAGCGTGAACAGCGCCCACACCGTCTTCGACGACCTCTCGCGGTACCAGCCGACGTCGGCGGCGAGGCGCTGCGCCAGCAGCAGCCCGTAGCCGCCCTGCCCGGGTGCGCGCGTGTCGGGGATCGCCGGCGCCTCGTCGAGGTCGTGGTCGAGCACCTCGAGAACGAAGGTGGACCCGTCGGTCCGCAGCCGCACGAGCGTCGGCGGCAGGGCGTGCGCGAGCGCGTTCGTCGCCAGCTCCGTCGCGACGAGCGCGAGGTGCTCCGGCACGTCGTCGAGCGGGACCTCCTCGTCGCGCCCCGCGGCCTCGTTGATGGCCGACCGCAGCCCGGCCCGCAGACCGCTCAGCCCGCCGAGGGAGTCGAGCCGCCACTGCGCCGCGGTCGGCAGCTCCGCCGCCGGGGTCGAGGGCGCCGCGCCCTGCTCCAGCCCCGTGCCCATCCGCCGCCCCCGCCTGCCGTGCCCGCGTACCGGCGCCCTACCGCACCCGCATCCCTCCTGCCCGAGGGTGGCACCACCGTAGGCGGCGGTGCCCCCGGGCCGCGACCGATGGACAGGTTGTCCCCGGTCGCACAACCGTCGTGCTTGATGTGCAGGGACGGACATTTGATGCCCGGCGGACTTGCGCTCTCCCGCACAACCTGGGAACGATTGCACCTGAGCGGACCGGTCCCGCGCGAGGGCGCACAGGGCGACGCACGAGGAGCGACATGGGCAGCGCAGCGGTGGCGTCGGCATGACCGGCCCCGACGACCGACCGGTGGGCGGCACCCGTCGTCCGAGGGATGGGACCCGGCGCGGGCCGGTCGGCGGCGCACCGCGGAGCGCGCCGGTGGCCAACGCGCCGGCGGGCCGCCAGCCGGCCGACCTCGGCGACGCGCCGCGCCCCGTCGCGACGCCGGACCGGACCATCCACATGATCGGCAACTCCCACATCGACCCCGTGTGGCTCTGGCCGTGGCAGGAGGGCTACCAGGAGGCCCGCGCGACCTTCTGGTCCGCCATCCAGCGGATGGACGAGTACCCGGACTTCGTCTTCACGTGCGACCAGGTGGTGCTGCTCGCGTGGGTCGAGGAGTCCGACCCCGACCTCTTCGCGCGCATCCGGCAGCGGGTGGCCGAGGGGCGCTGGGTGAACGTCGGCGGCTGGTGGGTCGAGCCGGACTGCAACATGCCCATGGGCGAGTCCCTCGTCCGGCAGGGGCTCGTCGGGCAGCGGTGGCTGCAGTCCCGCTTCGGCCGGCCCGCCACCGTCGGCATGAACGTCGACCCCTTCGGCCACAGCGCGTCGCTGCCGACCGTGCTGCGCGGCCAGGGCATGGACTCCTACCTGTTCCTGCGCCCGGGGCCGCACGAGTCCGACCTCGACGGGACGCTCTTCTGGTGGCAGGCGCCCGACGGCTCGCGCGTCCTGGCCTACCGCATCCCCTTCGAGTACGGCAGCGCGCCCGGACCGGTCGACTTCCAGGTCGACAAGTCGCTCGGCCAGCTCGACCGCTCGCTGGGCGACGTCATGGTGCTCTACGGCGTCGGCAACCACGGCGGCGGCCCCACCATCGCGAACATCGAGTCCATCCACCGGTTCGACCGGATGGGCTCCTTCGGCCGCCTGCGGATGTCGGACCCCCGCACCTACCTCGACACGGTCCTCGCGCGCGGCCCGGAGGCGCTCGACGCCCTGCCCGTGCGCGCCGACGACCTGCAGCACCACGCGCCGGGCTGCTATTCGGCGCACTCGGGCATCAAGGCCTGGCAGCGCCGCGCCCAGCACGCCCTGCTCACCGCCGAGCGCTGGGCGGCCGTCGTCGCGGTGCACGACGAGGTGCCCTACCCGCGCGCCGAGCTCGAGGGCGCGTGGAAGCAGGTCCTGTTCAACCAGTTCCACGACGTGCTGCCCGGCTCGGCGATCGAGTCGGCGTACGACGACGCCCGGGACCAGCTGGGCGCGGCGGTGGCGGTGGCCAAGCGCGTCGTCGTCCGCGCCCACAACGTGCTCGCCCGGCAGGTCGACGTGCCGTTCGAGGAGGCGTCGCAGCCCGTCCTCGTGCTCAACCCGCACCCCTGGCCCGTGTCCGCGGACGTGGAGCTGCACCACGGCTCCGTCACCGGCGCGGTGCACGTCGTCGACGACGAGGGCGCCGCCGTCGTCTCCCAGCCCGTGCAGTCGCGGGCGACGACGAACCAGACGGGCCGTGGCGCGCTCGTCTTCCGCGCCGAGGTGCCCGCGCTGGGCTACCGGCTGCACCGGGTCCGGTTCGCGCCGGAGCCGGCCGCCGGCCCGTGGAGCGCCGGTCCGCCGCAGCCCCTGCACGTCGACGAGGGCGTGCTGGAGAACGACCTCGTGCGCGTCGAGCTCGACCCCGTCACGGGCTGGCTGCGCTCGTACCTCGTCAAGGCGACGGGCCTGGACGTCGTGGCCGGCACGGCCGGCGCCCCGCACACCCAGGTCTGCGCCGACCCCACCGACACCTGGGGGCACCGGGTCGTGTCGTACGCCTGGCCCGGGGAGGACATGGCGACGACGCGCGTCGTCGTCCGTGAGCGCGGCCCCCTGCGGGCCCGGCTCCGCGTGGAGCGCGCCTGGGGCGGGTCCACGCTCGTCGAGGAGCTCGTGCTCGACCACGACTCCGCGGTGCTGCGCGTGGACGCCACCCTGGACTGGCACGAGCCCGCGCACCTGCTCAAGCTCCGCTTCCCCACCGCGCTGGCGTCCCCGCGGGCCCGGTTCGGCATCCCGTTCGCGGAGGTCGAGCGTCCCGTCGACGGCGCGGAGGAGCCCGCGCAGGGCTGGGTGGACCTGACGGGGACGCTCGACGGCCGACCCGCGGGGCTCACCGTCGTGATGCGGGACAAGCACGGCTGGGACGTCTCCCCCGGGGAGCAGCCGAGCATCGGCGTCACGGCCGTCCGCAGCCCCGTCTACGCCTGGCACGACCCCCGCCTCCTGCAGGGGGAGGACGTGTACACCTACCAGGACCAGGGCGTGCAGCGGTTCGCCTACGAGCTCGTCCCGCACGACGGGGACCGGCACGCGGGCGACCCCGCCCGCCGGGCCGAGGAGCTCGGCCAGTCCGTGCGCGCGCAGCTCGAGTCCTTCCACCCCGGTCCGCTGCCGCGGCGGCGCTCGTTCGCCTCCGACGGCGGCGGCGCCGTCATGGTGACGGCGCTCAAGGGCACCGAGGACGCCACGGACGGCCCCGGCGGCACGGACCTCGTCGTGCGCGCGCTGGAGACCCGCGGCACGACCGCGCACGCGCGGCTGGAGCTGCCCCTCGTCGGGCGGACGATCGAGGCGGACCTGACGCCGTACGCGGTGCGGACGTGGCTCGTGCCCGCCGACCGGTCGCGGGACGTCGTCGAGGTGGACCTCGTCGAGCGGCCGCTGGGCACGGCGCCGGGACCGGACGGCGACGACCCCGCCGGTGACCGCGCCGCCGCCCGGCGGGACGCGGCGCCGCCCGGGGAGGTCCCCGACGACGCGGGCGCGCTGAGCCTGTCCGAGCGGGTGCTCTCGGGCGGCGTCACGGACCCGGCGGACCGCCGCGACGGCGAGCCGGCCCCCGTGCCCGACGCGCCCCTCGCCTGAGGCGGGCGCGTCGGGCACGGCCGCCAGCCTCAGGGCGTGTACTGGCCGACGACCTGGACGACGACCCCGGCGCGCACGTCGACCCAGAACCACGACGACCCGAGGCGGCTGCTGCCGCCCTCGCCGCACCCGTCCGCGGCGTCGAGTCCGTCGGCCAGGGCGGGCAGGGAGGTCGCGACGAGCTCCATGCCGCCGCCCCCGGGCTCGCACACGCCGGTGACCACCACGTCGGGCGCGAGCGGCAGCGTCCGGACGCGCTCGACGTCGTTCACGATCTCGAGCCCGTTCGGCGCGTACACCTCGGCCGGGTCCGCGCCGGGCGACGCGGCGCGGGCCCGGTCGTCGGCGTCCTGCCCGGCGTACAGGATCGCGATGTCGACGTCGATCGTCCCGGCGGCCTCGTCGAAGGACCTCACCATGGCGAAGAAGTCGCCGTCCTCGAGCACGTCGCCGGACGCGGGCGCGTCGGAGGTCAGCGCGGTCCTCCTGTCGGTGCGCATGACGAACGGGTCCTGCAGCGGCCGCGCGGCGATCGCCTCCTCGACGGTGGGCGGCGGCGGGGCCGCAGCCGTGGTGGCCGGCGCCGCGGGAGCCGCCGCCGTGAGCTCGACCGGCACCGGCGCGCTCACGAGCGTCCCGGCCGGGTCCGCCACCACGAGCACGAGGTCGTACCGACCGGCCGGCAGCGGGTCGGCCCCGGCCGGCGCCCCTGACGAGGCGCAGGCACCGAGCCGGACCTCCGACCCGGACCTCGCCGCCGTCCCCGAGCCGGCTGCCCCGAGCGCGCCCCGCGCGTCGCCGGTCCCGACCACGGCGCCCCCCTGCAGCGCCACGAGCGTGACCGACGACGGCGCGGGCACCCCGGTCCCGGACGCGGGCGTGCCCGCCACCCGGACGGGCTCCCCGGCGACCGCGGTGCCGGGTGCGTCGAGGACGAGCGCACCCCCGGGCGTGGCCGTCGGCGCGGCGTCACCGCACACCGGCGCCCCCGTGGCCGCGCTCGCCGTCGGGGTCGGGTCCGCCGGCGCGACGGTGCTGGGCCGCCCCGCGAACGCCAGACCCGTGACGACCATCGCGCCCACAGCGACGCCCGTCACGGCCGTCACGGCGGCGGCCCGCCCGGCCCGTCGCCGCCGGCGCCGCGCGAGGACCCGGTCGACCGGCAGGGGTGCTGCGGCCGCGGACGCGTCGTCGGCCAGCTCGCGCAGCGCCCGGCCCAGGTCGCGGCTCATGCGCGGCTCCTCTCGTCGTCGTCGTCCTGGGCCGTGGGCGCCAGGGCGCCGAGCTGCTCCTCCAGCCGCCGGGTCCCCGTGTGCAGGTACCGCTTCACCGCACCCTCGCTGACGCCCAGCTCCCCGGCGATCTCCGGCACGGACAGGTCCTCGTAGAACCGCAGGACGACGCACGCGCGCTCCCGCCGCGGCAGCGTGGCCAGCGCGGCGCGGACCGCCACCTGGGCGGTGACGCGGTCCGCCGCGTCCGGGGCGGGCCGGTCGCTCCCGGCGCCGAGCCGCGGCAGGAGGTCCTGCCACCGCCGCCGGCGCCGGTGCCCGTCGACGAAGGTCGTGAGGATCGCGCGCCGGACGTACGCCTCGGCGAGGTCGAGGTCCACGCCGTCGCGCGCGCGGACCACCGTCTTGACGAGCGCGTCCTGCACCACGTCCTCCGCCTCGCCCATGCGGCCCGTGAGCAGGTAGGCGTACGCCACCAGCCCGCGGCCGCGCTCGCGCACGAGCGCGGCCACCACCTCGTCCCCCGCGTGCACCCGTCCCCCTGCTCCCGACCGCTCGCCCGTCCCACCACCCACGTGCGCGCCGCTCCGCGCGCGGACCCTACGACGCCGACGTGCTCAGCAGCCGCAGTAGCGGCCCTCCACCACGACGGAGGAGAAGTTCGCCGTGTCGTCGAACAGCACGAGCCAGCCGCCCCCCTCGAGCACGAGGAGCATCTCGTGACCCGAGGGCACCGAGGTCGCCGACTGCCACAGGGGCGTGCGCCCCGCGGCGTCGTAGACGACGACGTTGCCGTCGCGCTGCAGCACGGCGTAGGCGCCGGGGTGCCCGGCGGTGCCGGACTGCCAGTACGGGCGTCCGTCGAGCGTGAGGACGAGGTTGCCGTCGCCCTGCATCGTCAGGGACGAGTCGTGCGCCTGGGGATCCGGGCCGGACCGTCCGACCTCGACGCCAGGACGACCACCGGACGCGGATCGTTGTACGGCCCGGCCCGCCGGCGCCGCGGTTCACCCGGTCGGCTCAGCGGGGTGGGGTCAGCACCACGTCCGCGAGGCCGTGACCCGGCACCTCCACCGCGTGGGCCGGGCCGTCGGCCCACCGCACCGTCGCCGCGACGGGCGCGTCGCCCGGCGCCCGCAGCCGCACGCGCACGGACCCGTCGGGCAGCGGGCGCAGCTCCGTGTGCACCTCGTCGGCGGGCGCCACGACGAGCCCCGTCGGCCCGACGAGGGCCGGCGCGGCGTCGACCGCCCGGGCCTGCAGCGGCAGCGCCAGGTCCCGTCCGTGGTCGGCCACGTCCACTGCCGTGAGCCCGTCCTCCGCGACGGTGAACCGGTAGCGGTAGGCGCGCGTGGCGTCCTGCGTCGCCTGGAAGTTCGTGAAGTGGAGGTTGTTCAGCAGCCAGGAGTACAGGTGGCCCGGGCCCCGGTCGAGGTCCGCCACCCATTCCCCCGTGCGGATCCGCCCCAGCTGCACGAGCGGCGCGTCGACCGTGCCCCACAGCACCGCCGGCCCGGCGCCCGCGCGGGGCACCACGCCCACCGCGTGCTGCACGGAGTACCAGTCGCGGCTCGTCGCCGGCAGCTGCTCGTCGCCCGCGGTGAACACGGCCCCGGCCGTCTCGCAGCGGAACGCGGCGTCGGGCACCGCGAACGGGAACGCGACGTGCAGGCTCTCCGGCCCGGTCACGGGCGGCTTGGTCAGGGCGACCTCGAGGTCGACGAGGTCCGTGCCCTCGTGCAGCACGAGGCGCACGCGGGTCGGCGGCAGCCCCGCCGGCAGCCCGGGCGCCACCGCCGCGAGGTCGAGCGCCCAGGCGATCGCGGCCCAGCCGTCGCCGCGCGTCACCTCGGGCTCGCCGGTGCAGGGGACGACCACGCGGTCGAAGGCCGGTCCGGGGTCCTCCGGGCGGAACCGCTTCGGCTCGCGTGGGAACGGGTGCGCGGACCCCACCGGCAGCCGCTCGACGACGAGCGCGCCGAGCGGGGCGGGCGCGGTGTCGTCGACGAGCTCCGTGCCCGTCGGCCCGTGCCGCAGCGACACGACCCCGCCGCGGCCGGGGTCGACCTGCGCGTGCCAGGAGCCCAGCGCGACCGCCCGCGCCGGCCCGACGACGACGGGGTCGGCGGGCACGGGCAGCGCCGCGACGCCGAACGCCGGGACCGTGACGACGGCCCGCACGCGCCGCGCGCCCGCCACCTCGACCTCCACGGGCGCGGTCCGCTCCCGCTCCACGGGGTTGACGACGACGAGCCGTGCGGCGTCGCCGGCGGCCTCGGGCGCGGCCGGGGCCCCGTCGACGTCCCCGGGCTCCGCGGGCGCGGCGGCCAGCAGCCGGCCCAGGCCCTCGACCGCCAGGTCGCGCGCGAGGTCCCACGCCTCGTAGACGAACGCCTGCTTCGCGGTCCACGCGGAGTGGCTCAGCGTCGAGGCGGGCTTCGAGAAGGACTCCCACGAGCCCCACGTGTGCTCGTCGAACAGGAGCAGGTCCTCCTCCACCAGCGCGAGGTCCCGCTCCACGTGCGCGGCGTCGCGCAGCCGCCACGGCAGCCGCCGGTAGCCGACGACCTCCGCCGGCACGGGCGCCGGGCCGCCCCGCAGCCTCGCCAGCCCGTGGCTCGCCCCCGCCGCGAGCGCGAAGGTGCGCGCCTCCCGGTGGACGCTCAGCTCCCGCGCGGTCGACCCGTGGCCGTGCGCCCACCAGTCCGACCACTCCCCGTGCAGCACGGGGACCGCGTCGCCCGCCGCCCGCGCCTGGGCCTCGAGCACGTCGAGCGCCTCGTCGACGGTCGCGGTGCGCATGGGCACGTCCGGGTGCCGCGCGTTCCAGTGCCGCACGACGTCCGTGAAGCGCGCGGTGGGCCACCGGTTGTCGTTGCCCGCGTGCACGAGCGCGGTGGTGAAGGGGTGGTCCCCGCGGGCCTCGAGCCCGGCGACGAAGGCCGTCACCGCCGCCTCCGCCTGCTCCACGCGCCCGTCGACGATTCCCCACTCCTCCCCGACGCCGTAGTGCGTCGACAGCCAGACGAGCACACGCGCGCCGGAGACGCCCTCCCACCAGAACGCGGACGGCTGCGGCAGCGGCGGCCGTCCGTGGTCGGGGTTGAGGGCCATGAGCAGACGGGTCAGCCCCGCCCGGCGCATGCCCTCGACCACGCCCCACGCGATGCCGTTGACGTCGCCGTGCTGCTCGGTGCGCACGTCGATCCCCGCGGCGCGCAGGGTGCCGAGGGCCTCGTAGCCGGCGTCGAGCTCGGCCGCCGACGGCAGCGTCGTGGCGTTGAGGTAGCCGCCGGTCACGCCGACGCGACCCGCCCGGACCAGGCGCCGCAGCCGCGCCACGTCGCGCTCGTCTACACCGGCGACGAACCGCAGCACGGGCCGCGCCACCTCGAACGTCCAGCGGAACGCGTCGGGCGCGCCGGGTCGGGCGGGGAGGTCGTGCCCGGCAGGGAGGTCCGTCTCGGCGAGGTCGAGCACGACGCCGACCTGCTCGAGGTGCGCGGCGTCGACGAGACGAAGACTGTGGGTGTAGCCGACGTCGTGGTGGGTGTGCGGGAGCAGCAGGACCTCGCGGATGCGCATCTCGTCGTCCTCCGTCGTCGCCGCCGCGCAGGGGTCCGGCGAGGGCTCGTCGGCCCGGTCGTCGCACCCTCGGTGTGGCATCGATGCCACACCCACCGTACCCACCCCTGTGGGCCCGTCGCGAGGACGAAAGACGTCATGACAGGCGTGACCCACCCGTGACCGCTAGCGTCTTGTCGGGCCCAGGACCGGGCACTAGCGTCGAGCGATGTGGGATGGTTACCACCCTCCCGGCCTCGACGACGACCGCGGGGCCGGCCGGTGACGGTGACGACGCCGGCCGCCTGACCGTTCGAAGGAGAACGCTGATGAGGAAGAGCGCACGCGCCGCGATCGTGCTCCTGCCCGTGACCGCCCTCGTGCTGACCGCCTGCGGCGGCGGCGACGCGGGTGAAGGCGGCGGGGGCGGGGGCGGCGGCTCGGCCGAGTTCACCGACGCCGCGCCCAGCGGAGCGCTGAACGCCTGGGGCTTCGAGAACGCGGACGACGTGGGCCAGTCCCGCCTCGACCACGCCGAGGAGCAGCTCTCCGACGTGGACATCCAGCTCGACGCCACCGCCTTCGACGCGCAGAAGTTCACCACCCGCATCGCCAGCGGCGACGTGCCGGACGTGGTGCAGATGGACCGGCGCTACGTCACCACGTACGCCGCGCAGGACCTCATCGTCCCGCTGGACCAGTGCTACGAGGCGCGCGGCGTGGACCCGCGGGAGCAGTACTACCCCTCCGTCGTCGACGACGTGACCTTCGAGGACCAGGTCTGGGCGGTGCCGCAGTTCTACCAGCCGCCGGCGATCATCCTGAACAAGCGCGTCATGGACGCCGCGGGGGTCACCAACGAGGAGATCGACACCTCGCAGCCGGAGGTCCTGCTGGGCGCGATCGAGAAGATGTACGAGGAGTCGGGCGGGGTCCCCACGACGCTGGGCTTCGACCCCGTCGCCACCGGCCAGGGCGGCCTGTGGGTGCTGGGGCAGGGCGGGCGGCTGAACGACGAGGCGGGCGTGCCCACGCTGGACGACCCGGCGAACGTCGCCGCGCTGGAGTACCTCAAGCAGATCACCGACGCCCAGGGCGGGTTCGCCCAGGTGAAGAGCTTCACGGACTCCTTCGACACCTTCGGCGACAACAACCAGTTCGTCACCGACCAGGTGGGCGCCCAGGTGAACGCGCAGTGGTACCCGAACGTCCTCGGCCCGTACGCCGACCAGATCCAGATCGAGGCCGTGCCCTTCCGGGACAAGGACGGCAACCCGTTCTCCGTCGCCTCCGGCACCGCCTTCGTCATCCCCGCCGGCGCGCAGAACCCCGACGCCGCGTGCGCGTGGATGATCAACCTGACGTCCCAGGACGCCTGGCTGGCCGCCGGCGAGGCGCGCGCCGCGACGCTGGAGGAGAACGGCGGCATCAACACCGGCCTCTTCACCGGCTCCCCCGCCGCCGACCAGGCGATCCGCGAGCAGTACGTCGGCGAGAGCGGCAACGCGAACTTCGACCAGGTCATCGGCACCTACTACGAGGTCGTCGGCGACGGCAAGACGTTCGGGTCCTCCCCCGCCGGGCAGGACATCCAGAACGAGCTGAACAACGCCATCACCGCGACGCTGCTCGGTGACAAGACCGCCGAGGAGGCGCTGGCCGACGCGCAGGAGGCCGCGCAGCGCGCCTTCGACAACGTGGGCGGCGGGTCCTGACCGGAGCCTGACCCGTCGGGGCACCGGCCGCCCGGTGTTCCGCGCGACGACGAGGGGCGGGACCGTACGCACGGCGCGCGGGTCCGCCCCTCGTCGCGTCCGGGCCCTCGTCGCGTCCGGTCCCTCGTCGCGTCCCGGCCCTCGTCGCGTCCGGGTCCGGCGGCCGACGTACGGTGGTCGGGTGCGACAGGTGCGGACGAGCGCGGGGCGGCCGGTGCCGGACGTGCCGTCGCCCGTCGCGGGCACGTTCGACGACGTCGTCGAGGTGCTGACGGGGCGGCGGACCGCGGTGCTCACGGGCGCCGGCGTCTCCACCGACTCGGGCATCCCCGACTACCGCGGCCCCGGGTCGCCGCCGCGCAACCCGATGACCTTCCAGGACTTCGTCGGGGACCCGGCCTACCGGCGGCACTACTGGGCGCGCAACCACGTGGGCTGGCAGCACGTGGGCCGCAAAGCGCCGAACGCCGGGCACCGCGCCCTGGCCCGCCTCGAGGCGCGCGGCGTGGTCACGGGCATCGTCACGCAGAACGTCGACACGCTGCACGAGGTGGCCGGGTCGCGGCGGGTGATCGACCTGCACGGCCGCTACGACCAGGTGCTGTGCCTGCGCTGCGGCACCCGGTACGCGCGCAGCGAGGTCGCCGAGCGGCTCGAGGCGCTCAACCCCGGCTTCGCCGCCCGCGTCGCGCCGTCCGACCCGGAGATCGCCCCCGACGCCGACGCCGTCATCGAGCAGACGGAGGGCTTCCGCGTCCAGGACTGCTGGGCGCCCGACCCGGACGGCGGCCCGGGACCCTGCGGCGGCATGCTGAAGCCGGACATCGTCTACTTCGGCGAGACGGTCCCCCGCCCACGGGTGGACGCCGCCTACGCGCTCGTCGACGCCTCGGACGCGCTGCTCGTCGCCGGGTCGTCCCTCGCGGTGCAGTCGGGGCTGCGGTTCGTCCGGCACGCGGTGGCCGGAGGGCTGCCCGTCGTCGTCGTCAACCGCGGGGCGACGCGCGGCGACGCCCTGGCGACCGTGACGCTGCACGCCGGGACGAGCGAGACGCTGGCCGGGCTCGACGCGGTGCTGCCGACGCCGACCTGACGCCCGACGACCACCGGGGCCGCCGCTCCCGCCCGGGCCGGGAACACGTGCGGGCCCGGCCGGTGTTCGCCCGGGCATGAGCCTGCTGTTCGAGCCCCTGACCCTGCGCGGCACCACCCTGCGCAACCGCGTGCTGCTGCCCCCCATGTGCCAGTACTCCGCCACGGACGGCGTGCCCGGCGACTGGCACCTCGTGCACCTCGGCGCGCGCGCCGCGGGCGGCTTCGGCCTCGTCATCGCCGAGGCCACGGCCGTGGTCCCCCAGGGCCGCATCAGCCCGCAGGACACGGGCCTGTGGGACGAGCGGCAGGTCGAGGCGTGGGCGCGAATCACGCGGTTCGTCGCCGACCGCGGCGCCCGGTCCGGCGTCCAGCTCGCGCACGCCGGCCGCAAGGCCTCGACCTACCGCCCGTTCGGCGAGGGCGACGGCAGCGTGCCGGCGTCCGCCGGCGGCTGGCCGACGGTGGGCCCGTCGGAGGACCCGTTCCCCGGCTACGCGGCACCGGCCGCCATGACCGCCGACGAGGTGCGGGCCGTCCCCGCCGCGTTCGCCGCCGCGGCCCGGCGCGCCGACGCGGCCGGCTTCGACGTCGTCGAGCTGCACGCCGCGCACGGGTACCTGCTGCACGAGTTCCTCTCGTCCCTGTCCAACCACCGCACGGACGCGTGGGGCGGCAGCCTCGAGAACCGCGCCCGCCTCGTCGTCGAGACGGTGGACGCCGTGCGCGACGCGTGGCCCGACGCCAAGCCGCTGCTGCTGCGCGTGTCCGCGACGGACTGGGTGGAGGGCGGGCTGACGCTCGACGAGGTCGCCGAGACCGTGCGCGTGCTGGCCGACCACGGCGTCGACCTCGTCGACGTCTCGACCGGCGGCAACGCGCCGGCGAGCATCCCGGTCGGCCCGGGCTACCAGGTCGAGCACGCGCGGGTGATCCGCGAGCGGTCCGGCCTGCCCACCGCCGCCGTCGGCCTCATCACGACGGCGGAGCAGGCCGAGAAGGTGCTGGCGGAGGGCGCGGCGGACGCGGTCCTCGTCGGGCGGGCGGCGCTGCAGGACCCGTCGTGGGCGCTGCGGGCCGCGCACACGCTCGGCGTCCGCCTGGGCACGCTGCCCCACACGGGCGACGCGGCCGTCGTGACCGACGACAGCCGGACCGGCTGGCCCGTGCAGTACGAGCGCGCCGCCTGGCGCTGACCCCCCCGGTGACCGGGCCGGGTGGCGCTACCCCGCGCCGCCCGGCCTGCGGTCGACCAGCACCTCGTCGACCAGCACCTCGTCGACCGGCACCTCGTCGACCGGCACCTCGTCGACCGGGCGGTCCGGCTCCTCGGGCCCCGCACCGCGGTGCGCGTCGAAGAACGCGCGCAGCAGCTCCGCGGACGCCGCCTCGAGCACCCCGCCGACGACCTCCGGCCGGTGGTTGAGCCGCCGGTCCCGCACGACGTCCCACTGCGACCCGCACGCCCCGGCCTTCGGGTCCCACGCGCCCAGGACGACCCGGTCCACGCGCGCCAGGACCGCCGCGCCCGCGCACATGAGGCACGGCTCGAGCGTCACGACGAGCGAGCACCCCGCCAGCCGCCACTCGCCGGCCGCGGCTGCCGCCGCGCGCAGCGCCAGCACCTCGGCGTGGGCGGTCGGGTCAGCGTCGGCCTCCCGCCGGTTGCGCCCGCGGCCGAGGACCGTGCCGTCCGCCGCGACGACGACCGCGCCGACCGGCACGTCCCCCGTCTCCAGGGCGGCCCGGGCCTCGTCGAGGGCCAGCGCCATCGCGGCCTCGTCGGCAGCCGTGGCGAACGGCGGGCGCGCGACGGCTCCGGCGACGGCGGGCACGGGCTCGGGGTCCGGCGCGGGCACGGGCACGGGCACGGGCACTGTCACGGCGACGAGCATGCCACCGGGACCGCTCAGCACCGCCCCGCACAGGCCGCCCCGCACCGGCCCGCCCCGCCTCGCCCCGACGGAGCCCTAGGGTGGGCGCATGCGCCTGCACGTCGCGGACCACCCGCTCGTCGCCCACAAGCTCACGGTCCTGCGGGACGCGTCGACGTCCTCGCCGACCTTCCGCCAGCTCGTCGACGAGCTGGTGACGCTCCTGGCCTACGAGGCCACGCGGGACGTCCGCGTCGAGCCGGCCGACATCGTGACGCCCGTGGCCCCGACCACCGGGGTCCGCATCGCCGACCCGAGCCCCATCGTCGTGCCGATCCTGCGCGCCGGGCTCGGGATGCTCGACGGGATGACGCGCCTGCTGCCCACGGCGGAGGTCGGGTTCCTCGGGCTGCGGCGCGACGAGGAGACGCTCGAGGCGATCACCTACGCCAACCGCCTGCCCGACGACCTCTCGGGCCGCCAGGTCTTCCTCCTCGACCCGATGCTGGCCACCGGCGGGACGCTCGTCGCCAGCATCGACTACATGCTCGACCGCGGCGCCCGCGAGGTGACGGTGGTCTGCCTGCTGGCCGCGCCGGAGGGGCTGGCGACGCTGGAGGCGGCCGTCGGCGACCGGGCCGAGGTGTCGGTCGTGGTGGCCGCCGTGGACGAGCGGCTGAACGAGAAGGCCTACATCGTGCCGGGCCTCGGCGACGCCGGCGACCGGCTGTACGGCATCGTCTGACGGCCGCCGGGGCTGCCGGGGTCCGCCGAGGGACGTCCGGCGGGCCCGGGGCGCCCCGACCTGCCGCGTCCCTGCCGGGATCAGCCCCAGGTGGTGACGGTGACGACGCCGAGCAGCACGCCGTCGTCCCCGCCCTGCGCGACGAGCGTCGCGGTCGCGTCCCGGAGCGGGACGTCGGCGAAGGTCCGCACGTCGACGCCGAGACTGTCGTGCTCCGGCCGCCCGAGCACCGTGCCGTCGAACACGTCCTGCGCGGAGCCCGGCCCGGCGGGGCCGAGCGGCACCAGCGGCGTCCCGGCCAGCGACAGCCCGTCGCCGCGCCCGCGGTCGCCCTCCCAGGCGACGACGCCGACCCGCGCCGCCCCGCCGCGCGTCCCCGCGAGGGCGAGCACCGGCTCGCTCGCGCCGCGCCCGACCCACGCGCCGCCGTCCTCGACCGTGACGGTGCCGCGCGCGTCGGGGTCCGCGTGCACGACGACGAGCGCCCAGCCGCCGTAGTAGGACGGCGAGGGGTCGGTGCGCATGCCGGACAGCGCCGCGTCGGCCAGCGACCACGTGCCGCCGCCGCCCGCCCGGACGAGCTCCGTCACGTCGACGAAGCTCTGGTACAGCCGGCGGCCGGCCTCGTCCCGCACCGTCCGCAGGTCCGCCTCGTCGGCGGTCACGCGCGTCCAGTCGCCGGAGGGACCGCGCAGGGAGGCCGTCCGCAGGCTCCCCGTGAACTTGTCCTCGGGGCCGGCACCCGCCGACCAGTACAGGCCGGCGAAGGCGATCTCGCGGCCGGCGGGCACGTCGATCGTCGTGCTCGACGAGGGCGTCCGGCCCGCCTCGGCCAGCGGGACCAGGCCCAGGCCGTCGTTGGTGCGTCGGTCCCCGGAGGCGCCGGTCGCGCTGATCTCGCGGCACACGGCGTCGTCCGCAGCGCAGCCGAGCAGCGGCGCGCCCGCCTGCAGCACCGACCAGCCCGGCCCGGCGCTGAACCGCGGCGCCAGCCGGGAGGCGGAGACGGTGCCCGTCCCGCTCGCCACGGCCGGTGCGGCGCCCGCCGCCCGCAGCTGTGCGCGCACGGGGCCCGCGTCACCCGTGCGCACGACGTGCACGAGGGCCTCGACCCGGCCGCCGGCGGCCACGGTGCCCACCGCGCACGTCACGTCCTGCGTGCCGTCGGCGGCCGGCGTGCCCGCCGTGCAGCCCGGCGTGTCGGGACCGGCCCCCGGAGCGGCGCGCAACCCGGCCGGGAGCGTCAGGACGGCGGTCGTGCCGGCGGCCGCGGACCCGCTGCCGACGCGGCCGGACACCGTCACGGTGCCGCGCCCGCGGTCGTCGAGCAGGACCGCCAGCGCCGAGGCGTCGAGGCCGAGGACGGGCGGGAGCACGGTCAGCGGCGCGGAGCCCGCGGCGCCCGCGGCACCGTCCGCACCGGCCCGGACGTCGAGGGCGGGCAGGTCGCCCACGACGCCGACCTCCGGCGTCAGGGAGGCCACCAGCACGGCCGCCTCCCCGGGCGCCAACGTGCCGCCGGTGGAGCAGGTCACGGCCGTCCCGGCGGGACCGCCGGCCGAGCACGCCCACCCGTCGGGCACCCGCGCCCATGCGAGCGCGACGGGAGCGGCCAGCCGGACGGACGCCCCGGTGGTCGGCACGCTGCCGCTGTTCCGGACGGTGATCGCCACGTCGGTGGCGACACCCGCGCGCAGCGCGTCCGCGGCGACGGCCACCGACACCTGCGGGGCGGGCTGCACCACGACAGGCACGGTCGTCGTCGTGCTGCGGGCGCCGGCCGAGGCGGTCACGGACAGCTGCGGCGGCACCCCGGTCGCGGCGTCGCGGGTGGCCGTGAGGCCCAGCACGAGCGGCGACGAGAAGCCCCCGGCGAGGACGTCCTGCGTGCACAGCAGCTCGCTCGCGCCCGAGCCGTCCCCCGCGGCCGCGGGCGGGCCGCAGGTCCACGCACCGGCGTCCGCCACGTCCACGACGAGCCCGTCGGGCACCCGGACGAGCACCGCCGCCGGCTCCGCCGCGGAGGTCGTCGACCGCCCCCGGTTGGCGGGCACGATCGTGACCGTCCCGCGCTGCCCGCTGACGAGCCGGACGGGACCGACGTCGGCGACGACGAGCCGCGGCGGCGAGGAGATGCCGAAGGCGACGCTCGGCCGCTGCGACGCCAGCCCGTCCCCGCGCACGTCGAAGTCGACGACGCCGGCGTCGACCTGCACCTCGTCGGAGACGGTCAGGCTCAGCACGAGGACCGCGGAGCCGCCCGCGACGAGCTCGTCGAGGGAGCAGCGCAGCCCGTCGGTCGCGCCCTCGCAGGTCCACGCCTGCCCGCCGGAGGGGGCGAACGTCCCGCTCACGACGGAGCCGGCGAACGCCGTGAAGTCGCCCAGCGTCACGCCGTCCGGCAGCGCCATCGTCACCACGACGTCCGTGGCGGACCGCGTCCCGACGTTGCGCACGACGAAGGTCGCGCTCTGCTCCGGCTCGCCCGCGGTGAGGACCCAGCCCTGCGACGGCCCCTCGACGACGATCTGGGGCGCCCCCGCGAGCGGTGAGGTGGCCGCTCCGGCGGGCGGCAGCGTCGGGTCCTCGACCGGCAGCGCCGCCGGGTCCGCGCCGAGCGGAGGCAGCGCGGAAGCGGGGTCGAACGGGCCGATGCCGCCGCCCCCGGTCTGGGACGGCACCTCCGGCTGCGTGATCTCCGTCGGGGGCGGCGCGGTCGCCGCCTCGGTCGGGGCCGTCGCCGCCAGGACGCCGGCGACCGTCACCGCGCCGACCACCACGGTCAGCGCCCCGGTCGCCACGGCGGCCACCGGCACGGCCGCCACGGCAGCCAGCGCCCCGGCGGCGGCCGTGCCCGCCGCCGCGGTCGCCCCGACGGCACCCACCGTCGCCGCCGCCGTGCCCGCCGCAGCCGCCGCGCCGGCGGCGGTGGTCCCGGCCGCCGCAGCACCGACGGTGGTCGCCGCCGTCGTTGCTGCCGTCGTTGCTGCCGTCGTCGCACCCGCCGTCATGCCGGCGGTCACGCCCGCCGCGGCCGCGCCCGTACCACCGGCGGCTGCGGTTCCGGCTGCCGTGCCAGCCGCGGTGCCGGCCGCCGACCCGAGCAGACCCGTCCCGGCTCCGGCCTGTGCCGTCGCACCGAGCGCCCCGGCAGCGCCCACGGCCTTCGCCGCACCCGCCGCGCCCGCCGCACCGGCGCCCACGGTCCCCATGCCGGCGCTCGACGCCCCGGCACCCGTCCCGACGAGGGCGCCGGCGCCCCCGGCACCGCCCGCACCTGCTCCGAGACCGGCGCCCGTTGCCCCGGCCGCGCCCGCCGTCCCGGCTCCGGCCGCCGTCCCCGCGGCACCGGCGGTCGACGCACCCGCCACCCCCGCACCCGCGGTCCCTGCACCGGCCGCGCCCGCCCCCGCCGTGCCGGCACCAGCCGCACCCGCCGTGCCGGCACCAGCCGCACCCGCCGTGCCGGCACCAGCCGCACCCGCCGTGCCGGCACCAGCCGCACCCGCCGTGCCGGCACCAGCCGCACCCGCCGTGCCGGCACCAGCCGCACCCGCCGTGCCGGCACCAGCCGCACCCGCCGTGCCGGCACCAGCCGCACCCGCGCCCGCGGTCCCGGCACCAGCCGCACCCGCCGTCCCCGCACCGGCACCAGCCGCACCTGCCGTGCCCGCACCGGCCGTCCCGGCGCCGGCGCCAGCCGTTCCGGCACCGGCGCCAGCCGTCCCGGCACCAGCCGCGCCGGCGCCGCCAGCAGCCCCGGCCCCGCCCGCACCCGCCCCGGCGCCCGCACCTCCGGCGGCCCCGGCACCACCCGCGCCCGCCGAGCCTGCACCGGCGGCAGCCGCGCCGCCCGCGCCAGCAGCACCTGCGGCGGACCCGGACAGGGCCGCGACGCCGGCTGCCAGACCACCGCCGAGCGGGAGCACGTGCGCGAGGGCCCCGACGCCGAGGGCACCCAGGACCAGCGGCGCCACGACGGCGCGCATGCCGTGGCTGACGTCCCCGAGCTCGAGGGCGAGCGCGCGGCAGCGGTCGCACGTCTCGAGGTGCGCCTCGATCGTCGCGTTCTCGCGCTTGCCCAGCCCGCCGCGGACGAAGGCGCCGAGCTTGCCGGCGATCCCCCGGCACGCCGCGTCCGTCTCCCCCTGCAGGTGCTCCTGCAGGTAGGCCTGCCGCAGCCCCTCCCGGGCCCGGTAGGCGAGGGCGGCCACACCGTTCGCGGACAGCCCGAGCACCGGCGCGACCTGCGCGGGGCTCATCCGCTCGACCTCGGTGTGCCACAGGACGGCCTGCCACCGCTCGGGCAGCGACCGGAAGGCGCGGGCGACCATGCCGCGCTCGGCGCCGGCCATCGCCCCCTCGTCGACGCCGGGCACCGACGGCGCCGCCGCCTCGAGCACCGCGGCGTCGTCGGTCGGCTGGGTGCGCAGCTGCGCCTTGCGCCGGGTGTTCGCCGTGTTCCGGACCGCCGTGAAGAGGTAGGCGCGGAAGGCGGCCTCGGGCCCGGCCCCGTTGGTCAGTGCGTTCCAGACCGCCGCGAAGGCGTCCGACACCAGGTCGTCGGCGTCGGCCTCGGACCGGCTGTACTGCCGCGCCACGACCCAGGCGGCGCCCGCGTGCCGCTCGTAGAGCGCGCCGAAGGCCGCCGCGTCCCCTGTTCGGGTCGCAGCGATGAGCTCGGCGTCACTCAGGACACCGTCGAGCTCCACCCCGTCCACGCACGTACCCCCCGTTCCGCTACAGCGTCCCATAGTGGGACGACACGGAGGATCGAACCGAAGCGGAACGGGTGAATTGTGTCAGGTGGCGTCACGATGCCGCGACGGAGCACTCTCTTCCCCGTGACGACCACCCGTGCCCGCGATGCAGCCGCCGTGCTGCTGCGCGAGCGGTGGCGTCAGGCGAGCCTCGGCACGGTGTGGCGCCGGGTCGCCGACTGGTCCGGTCCGGAGGTCGAGGAGCTGGCGGCGGCGGTCTCGTCGGGGGCGTGCCCGGTGGGGGCGGCGGAGGACCTGGGCCGCGCGCGGGGGTACGACGGCGTCGGCATCGGGGAGGCTCTCGACGATCTGACCTGCCTCTTCGTCGCCGCCGGGCAGGTCGCCACGCCCCCTGCGGTCGTCCGCGCGTTCTGCGTCGCCTGGTCCGACGCCCAGGCCGACGCCCTGGCGGTTGGCGCGAGCACCGACCCCGAGACGGGCCTGCCCCGCCAGGAGTACCTCGCGGTCCGCCTGGAGGAGACGTACCTGACGGCAGCCCGTCGGGGCCGGTCGGTGACCGAGGAGCACTGCCTCGTGCTCGTCGACGTCGCGGCCGGGGACCTGCCGCCACTGGCCCGCGCGGCCCGGTCCGCGGTGGCCGGTGACGCCCTCGCACGTGTCTACGGTCACGGTCATCCGATGGCCACCCTCGGCGGCGGGCTGTTCGCCGTCCTCGACGACCGCGACGGCGTCGAGGACCGCGTGCACCGCACCCACCACGCGGTCTCGGCGCTCTGCGCGGGGCTCGAGGCGGCCGTCGGCGTCCGCGTCCCGCCGCACGTGTGGTCGGTGCCGCTGCCCGCGACGCACGACGAGGCCGTCCGCCTGCTCGGCCGGCACGCCCGCCAGCCCTGACATGCCGACGGCCCCGCAGCGAGGGCTGCAGGGCCGTCCGAGGCGCGCTCGCGCGTCGTGCGCGTGCGCGCTCAGCGCGGGGCGTACGTGAGGCAGTCCGCGGTGCTCATGCCGGCGCCGACGCGCACGGAGTCAGCGGTGCACTCGAGGCTCGCGTTGTGCGTGCACTCGGCACGCTGGCAGGCGCCGACGTGCGAGACGACCTTGTCGAGGCCGCCCTTGACCCCGAGGGGGATGAACGTGCCGCACGCCGACCCGGTGATGGTCACCGCGGCGGCATGGCAGTGGTCGTGGGTGTTGTACGAGCAGCCGGCCACGGAACAGGTGGCGACCTCGGGCAGATCCATCAGGGTGCTCATGACGCGTCCTTCCGCAGGCGGTCCCCGGCCGGCGGGACGACCCACCGGCTGGGCTCGACCGTTCCGACGGTAGCCCTGCCGCCGGTGCCGCGCCAGACCTGGCTCGGACGAAACCGCAGGTCAGCGGGGTGTTGAGGTAAGGCTGCCCTCACCAGGGCCCCGTCGCTCCCCGCCCTTGGACGGCACGAGGGCCCGGCCGTGGCGCACCACGACCGGGCCCTCGTCGAGCGGCACCGGGGTCAGAACTCCCAGTCCTCGTCCTCGGTCACGACGGCCTTGCCGATGACGTAGGACGAGCCCGAGCCGGAGAAGAAGTCGTGGTTCTCGTCGGCGTTCGGGGACAGCGCGGCGAGGATCGACGGGTTGACGTCGGTCTCGTCGCGCGGGAACAGCGCCTCGTACCCGAGGTTCATCAGCGCCTTGTTGGCGTTGTAGCGCAGGAACTTCTTGACGTCCTCGGTGAGACCGAGGTCGTCGTAGAGGTCCTGGGTGTACTCCACCTCGTTGTCGTACAGCTCGAAGAGCAGGTCGAAGGTGTAGTCCTTCAGCTCCTGCCGCTCGGCCGTCGTCAGCTGCTCGAGGCCCTTCTGGTACTTGTAGCCGATGTAGTACCCGTGCACGGCCTCGTCGCGGATGATGAGGCGGATGAGGTCGGCCGTGTTCGTGAGCTTGGCCCGGCTGGCCCAGTACATGGGCGCGTAGAAGCCCGAGTAGAAGAGGAACGACTCGAGCATGGTCGAGGCGACCTTGCGCTTGAGCGGCTCGTCGCCCCGGTAGTAGTCGAGGACGATCGCGGCCTTGCGCTGCAGGTTCGGGTTCTCCTCCGACCAGCGGAACGCGTCGTCGATCTCCCGCGTGCTGATGAGCGTGGAGAAGATCGAGGAGTACGACTTGGCGTGCACCGACTCCATGAACGCGATGTTCGTGTAGACGGCCTCCTCGTGCGGCGTGATCGCGTCGGGGATGAGGCTGACCGCGCCGACCGTGCCCTGGATGGTGTCCAGCAGCGTCAGGCCCGTGAAGACCCGCGTCGTCATCGTCTTCTCGACGTCGGTCAACGTGGCCCACGACTGGATGTCGTTCGAGACCGGGACCTTCTCGGGCAGCCAGAAGTTGCCGGTCAGGCGGTCCCAGACCTCGGAGTCCTTCTCGTCCTCGACGCGGTTCCAGTTGATCGCCGAGACCCGGTCGATCAGCTTCAGCTTGGGCGACGGGCTCATGTCGTCTCCGTACCTCTCACGAATGGTGCAGCAGGTGGTGCAGCAGGGCGGTGCACGACTAGTTCACAGGCTTCTCACAGCATGCAGCTGACGCAGCCGTCCACCTCGGTGCCCTCGAGGGCCATCTGGCGGAGGCGGATGTAGTAGATCGTCTTGATGCCCTTGCGCCAGGCGTAGATCTGCGCCTTGTTCAGGTCGCGGGTCGTCGCCGTGTCCTTGAAGAAGAGCGTCAGCGACAGGCCCTGGTCGACGTGCTGCGTCGCCTCGGCGTACGTGTCGATGATCTTCTCGTAGCCGATCTCGTACGCGTCCTGGTAGTACTCCAGGTTGTCGTTCGTCATGAAGGGCGCCGGGTAGTAGACCCGGCCGATCTTGCCCTCCTTGCGGATCTCGATCTTGCTCGCGATCGGGTGGATCGAACTCGTCGAGTGGTTGATGTACGAGATGGAGCCCGTCGGCGGGACGGCCTGCAGGTTCTGGTTGTAGATGCCGTGCAGGCGCACGGACTCGGCCAGCGCGGCCCAGTCCTGCTGGGTCGGGACGACCACACCCGCCTCGTCGAACAGCCGGCGGACGCGCTCGGTGCGGGGCTCCCACGCCTTCTCGACGTACTTGCGGAAGTACTCCCCCGACGCGTACGTCGAGTCCTCGAAGCCGTCGAACGCCCGCCCGCGCTCCTGCGCCAGCAGGTTCGAGGCGCGGATCGCGTGGTACGCGACCGTCATGAAGTAGATGTTGGTGAAGTCCAGGCCCTCGTCGGACCCGTAGAAGATCCGCTCGCGCGCCAGGTAGCCGTGCAGGTTCATCTGGCCGAGGCCGATGGCGTGGCCGCCGGCGTTGGCCTTCTTCACCGAGGGCACCGACTCGATGCTCGTCTGGTCCGACACCGCCGTCAGGGCGCGGATGGCCGTCTCGACCGTGCGGCCGAGGTCCGGGGAGTCCATGGACAGCGCGATGTTCATCGAGCCGAGGTTGCAGGAGATGTCCCGGCCCACCGTGTCGTAGGACAGGTCCTCGTTGAAGGTCGACGGCGTGGAGACCTGAAGGATCTCCGAGCAGAGGTTCGAGTGCGTGATCTTGCCCTTGATGGGGTTGGCACGGTTGACCGTGTCCTCGAACATCACGTACGGGTACCCGGACTCGAACTGCAGCTCCGCGAGCGTCTGGAAGAACTCGCGCGCGTTGATCTTGGTCTTGCGGATCCGCGGGTCGTCGACCATCTCGTGGTAGGTCTCCGACACGTTCACGTCCGCGAACGGCTTGCCGTACACGCGCTCCACGTCGTACGGGGAGAACAGGTACATCGGCTCGTTCTTGCGGGCCAGCTCGAACGTGATGTCCGGGATGACGACGCCGAGCGAGAGCGTCTTGATGCGGATCTTCTCGTCCGCGTTCTCGCGCTTCGTGTCGAGGAAGCGGTAGATGTCCGGGTGGTGCGCGTGCAGGTACACCGCACCGGCACCCTGGCGGGCGCCGAGCTGGTTGGCGTAGGAGAAGGAGTCCTCGAGCAGCTTCATCACGGGGATGACGCCGCTGGACTGGTTCTCGATGTGCTTGATGGGCGCGCCGTGCTCGCGGATGTTCGACAGCAGCAGGGCGACGCCGCCGCCGCGCTTGGACAGCTGCAGGGCGGAGTTGATGCCGCGCGCGATGGACTCCATGTTGTCCTCGATGCGCAGCAGGAAGCAGGACACGGGCTCGCCGCGCTGCGCCTTGCCGAGGTTGAGGAACGTCGGCGTGGCGGGCTGGAAGCGACCCGAGACGATCTCGTCGACGAGGCGGCGCGCGAACTCCTGGTCGCCCTCGGCCAGCGCGAGCGCCACCATCGTCACGCGGTCCTCGAACCGCTCGAGGTACCGCTTGCCGTCGAACGTCTTGAGCGTGTACGAGGTGTAGTACTTGAACGCGCCGAGGAACGTCTGGAACCGGAACTTCTTGGAGTACGCGTACTGGAACAGCTCGCGCAGGAACGCCCGGTCGTACTGCTCCAGCACCGCCGGGTCGTAGTACTTGTTCTCGACGAGGTAGTCGAGCTTCTCGTCGAGGTCGTGGAAGAAGACCGTGTTCTGGTTGACGTGCTGCAGGAAGTACTGGCGTGCCGCCTCGCGGTCCTTGTCGAACTGGATCTCGCCGGACGGCCCGTACAGGTTCAGCATCGCGTTGAGGGCGTGGTAGTCCAGGCCCGCCGTCGGCGTCTCGATCACGCCGGGGTCAGTGATGACCGTTGCCACAATCGTCCCAATCCGTCACGGACGCGGGTGACGTCCTCGCTGGTTCCCATGAGCTCGAACGCGTACAGGTAGGGCACGCCGCACTTGGCGGCCACGATGTCCCCGGCGATCCCGTACGCCGCTCCGAAGTTGGTGTTGCCGGCCGCGATCACCCCGCGGATGAGCGACCGGTTGTGCGGGTCGTTGAGGAACGCCACGACCTGGCGCGGCACCGCCCCGCCCTCGTTGCCCCCGCCGTACGTGGGCACGACGAGGACGTAGGGCTCCTCCACCTGCAGGGGCGGGTCGGTCCGGCGCAGCGGGATCCGGTGCGCCGGCAGGCCCAGCTTCTCGACGAAGCGGTGCGTGTTCTCGGACGCGGAGGAGAAGTACACGAGGGCGGCCACGACGCACCCCTCCCCGCGGTCCGGTCCGGTCGGAGCCGCCGTCAGGCGACGGCGGTGGCCAGGCGCTCGGCCAGCGCCTTGATGCGGTCGGGGCGGTAGCCCGACCAGTGGTCGCCGTCGACGACGACGACGGGCGCCTGGAGGTGCCCGAGCGACATGACGTAGTCACGCGCGTCGGCGTCCTCGCTGATGTCCACCACGGTGTACTCCGCGTCCAGCTTGTCCAGCGCGCGGTACGTCGCCGTGCACTGCACGCAGGACGGCTTGCTGTAGACCGTGATCGTCATCGTCGCTCCCATGACTGGTGTGCCGCTGCCGCGTGCGTGGTGGTGTCCCGAGGGGGCCGGACGGGGTCCGACCGGGGCTGGACGGGACCGGCGGGCGTCCGCCGAACTCGTCGAGTCGACACTACACCTAGTGGTGCCATCCGCAAGCAGCCACTAGGTCTGGTGTTACACGGATGTGCTTCGCGGTCACGAGGCCCGCCGCCGGCAGCGTAGACCTGTGCACCGACACGGCCCCTCACCTGGGCTCCCACGAGGCGGCCCACCGCCCGTCCACAGACGCCGGGGACGCCGTCGACAGCGCCGTGCGCGGCGTCAACAGCGGCCGCGCAAGCCGTCCCCGGACCCGCACCCGACGTCCACAGCCGGAGGGCCGTCGGCCCCGTACGACGAACAGGGCTGTCCACACCTCTGTGGACAGCCCTGTTGACGACCGGCGACGACGTCGGCGCGAGAGGGTCTCAGCGGTCGCGCGCACCCGGGCGCCACAGCACGAGGGCGCCCTCCTCGGACCGGCCGACCGACAGGTCCGTCGCGGACCTCGTCCGCCGTGACCCCCGCCGCACCGCGACGACGTCACCCGTCGGGTGCGCGGTGAACACGCGCCGCCCGGACTCGGTCAGGCCCCGCAGGAAGTCGACCTGCGCCTGCAGCCGCTCGACCTCACCCTGCAGCGCCAGGATGCGCTTGATGCCCGCGAGGTTGATGCCCTCCTCCTGGGAGAGCCGCTGCACCTCGCGCAGCGTGGCGATGTCCCGCAGCGAGTACCGCCGGCCGCGCCCGCGCGTGCGGCCGGGCTGCACGAGGCCGAGCCGGTCATACTGACGCAGCGTCTGCGGGTGCATGCCAGCCAGCTCGGCCGCGACCGAGATGACGAAGACCCGCGCGTTCTCGTCCACGTGCCGTCCTCCCTCCGTCGCCCTCACCGCTCACGTCGTGCGGCGCGTCGGCTCAGGTGCGCGCCTGCGCCCGCAGGTCGGCTCGCGGGTCCTCCCCCGCCGTCGCCTCCGCGAACGCCTCCACGGCGTCGCGCGCCGCGCCCGACAGCCGCTGCGGCACGACGACCTGCACCTGCACGAGCAGGTCGCCCGTGCCCTGCGCGGTCGTGATGCCCCTGCCCTTGACCCGCAGCGTCCGGCCCGAGGGCGTACCCTCGGGGACCTTCACCCGGACGGTCCCGCCGTCCAGCGTCGGCACCTCGACCTGGGCGCCGAGGGCGGCCTCGTCGAAGGACACCGGCACGGTCACGCGCACGTTCGTCCCGTCGAGGGCGAAGACCGGGTGCGCGCCGACCTTCACCGTGATGACGAGGTCGCCGGCCGGGCCGCCGTTCTCGCCCGGGCGGCCCTTGCCGCGCAGGCGGATCTTCTGGCCGTCGCGGACACCGGCCGGCACGCGGGCCGTGATCGTCCGCCCCTCGACGGTCAGCGTGACCGGCGCACCCTCGGCCGCCGCACGGAAGGGCAGCGTCGTCGTGGCCGCCAGGTCCTGGCCCTGCTGGGGCCCGCGCGCGCCGAAGCCCGCACCGCCCCCGCCGAACAGCCCGCCCAGCAGGTCCTCGAACCCGCCGGCGCCGCCCGCGTTCGTCGAGTAGCGCACCCGCCCGCCGCCGGGGCCGGGACCGCCCGCGCCGAACATGCCGCCGAAGACGTCCTCGAAGCCGGCGCTCCCGCCGGCACCCGGACGCCCGCCGGCGGTGAACCGCGGGCCGCCCGCCATGGCGCGCAGGCCGTCGTACTGCCGGCGCTGCTCGGGGTCGGACAGGACCGCGTAGGCCTCGCCGATGTCCTTGAACCGCGCCTCCGCCTGCGCGTCCCCGGGGTTCTGGTCGGGGTGCAGCTGGCGGGCCATCTTGCGGTACGCCTTCTTGATGGCGGCCGCGTCGGCGTCCTTGGGGACGCCGAGCGCGGCGTAGAAGTCCTTCTCAAGCCAGTCCTGGCCGGTCACGACGCCTCCTCCCGGTGCGCGTGGCGCCCCCGCGGCGCCGGGACGCCGCGGGGGCTGCCGCCCGGGGTGCGGGCGGCGGTGGATCGGTGGTCGGGCACCCGGGGCGTCAGGCCTCGGGGTCGGCCACGGCCACCCGGGCCGCGCGCAGGATGCGCTCGGCCGTGCGGTAGCCGGGCTGGAGCACCATCTGGACGGTGGGCTCGGTGACCTCCGTCGAGTGCTGGTGCATGAGCGCCTCGTGCACGGCGGGGTCGAAGACCTCCCCGACGGCGCCGTAGCGCTCGACGCCGAACCGTCCGAGCGTGGACTCGAGCTTCTCCGCGATGGAGGCGAACGGCCCCGACAGGTCGCCGTGCTGGCGGGCCAGCTCGACGTCGTCGAGCACGGGGACCAGGGCCTCGGCGACCGCCGCGACGCCACGGCCGTGGGCCGCCGACGCCTCGGTCCGCGAGCGCTTCACGAACGAGGAGTACTGCTGCTCGAGGTTGTACAGGTCGGCCTTGGCCCGGGCCAGCTCCTCGGTCAGGCGCTGGACCTGCTCGCTCTCGCGACCCAGCTCCTCCTCGGCGCCGGAGGCGATGGCCTCGGCGTCGGCGAGGACCTGCTCCTCGGGCGTGCGGACCTCGTACGTCTCGGGGTCGATGCGTCGCTTGTCGGTGAAGCGCGGCGTCTCGTCCTCGCCGCGGCCCTCGGGCCGGCCGCCCTGGGGGCGGCCGGCGTCCTCGGACGTCACTTCTTCTCGCTCTCGTCGTCGACGATCTCGGCGTCGACGACGTCGTCGTCGGCCGCCTGGCCGCCGGCGGAGGCCGTCGGCTGCTCGCCCGTCGTCGGCGCCTCGGACTGGCCCGAGGCGTAGAGCGCCTCGCCGATGCGCTGGCTCACCGTGAGGAGCGCGGAGTGCTTGGCCTTGACGGCCTCGGCGTCCGTGCCCTCGAGGGCGGTGCGGAGCTCGGCGACCGCGGCGCGCACCTCGGTCGTGACGTCCTCCGGGAGCTTCTCCGCGTTGTCCGTGAGCAGCTTCTCCGTGGAGTAGACGAGCTGCTCGGCCGAGTTGCGCGTCTCGGCCTCCTCGCGGCGCTTCTTGTCCTCGGCGGCGTGCTCCTCGGCCTCGCGGACCATGCGCTCGATGTCGTCCTTCGGCAGCGACGAGCCGCCGGTGATCGTCATCGACTGCTCCTTGCCCGTGCCGCGGTCCTTGGCGGACACGTGCACGATGCCGTTCGCGTCGATGTCGAAGGTGACCTCGATCTGCGGCACGCCACGCGGCGCCGGCGCGATGCCGGTCAGCTCGAACGTGCCCAGCGGCTTGTTGTCCCGCGCGAACTCGCGCTCGCCCTGGAACACCTGGATGAGGACGGACGGCTGGTTGTCCTCGGCCGTGGAGAAGATCTCGCTGCGCTTCGTCGGGATGGCCGTGTTGCGCTCGATGAGCTTGGTCATCACGCCGCCCTTGGTCTCGATGCCGAGGGACAGCGGGGTCACGTCGATGAGCAGGACGTCCTTGCGGTCGCCCTTCATGACGCCGGCCTGCAGCGCGGCACCGACGGCCACGACCTCGTCCGGGTTGACGCCCTTGTTGGGCTCCTTGCCGCCCGTGAGCTCCTTGACGACCTCGGTCACCGCGGGCATCCGGGTGGAGCCGCCGACGAGCACGATGTGGTCGATGTCGCCGACAGAGATGCCGGCGTCACGGATGACGGACTGGAACGGCGCCTTCGTCCGGTCGAGCAGGTCCTGCGTCATCTGCTGGAACTGCGCGCGCGTGAGCTTGGAGTCCAGGTGGACCGGGCCGTTCTCGCCCATGCTCAGGTACTGCATGGAGATGTTGGTGCTCGTCGCGGACGAGAGCTCCTTCTTGGCCTGCTCCGCCGCCTCGCGCAGGCGCTGCAGGGCGATCTTGTCCTTGCTCAGGTCGACACCCGTGGTGTTCTTCACCTCGGTCACCAGGTGCTCGACGATCCGGTTGTCCCAGTCGTCGCCCCCGAGGTGGTTGTCGCCGGAGGTCGCGCGGACCTCGATCGTCGAGAACCCGTCGTCGTCCTTGCCCACCTCGAGCAGGGAGACGTCGAACGTGCCGCCACCGAGGTCGAAGACGAGGATGAGCTCGTCCTCCTTGCCGCGCTCGAGCCCGTAGGCGAGGGCGGCCGCGGTGGGCTCGTTGATGATGCGCAGGACGTTGAGGCCGGCGATGGTGCCGGCGTCCTTCGTCGCCTGGCGCTGGGCGTCGTTGAAGTACGCGGGGACCGTGATGACGGCCTCGGTCACCGGCTCGCCCAGGTACGCCTCGGCGTCGCGCTTGAGCTTGCCGAGGATGCGGGCGCTGATCTCCTGCGCGGTGTACTTCTTGTCGTCGACGGACTGCGACCAGTTCGTGCCGATGTGCCGCTTGACCGACGAGATCGTCCGGTCGACGTTGGTGACGGCCTGGCGCTTGGCGATCTCGCCGACGAGCACCTCGCCCGTCTTGGAGAACGCGACGACCGACGGGGTCGTGCGGGCGCCCTCGGCGTTGGCGATGACGGTCGGCTCGCCGCCCTCGAGGGTGGCGACGACCGAGTTGGTGGTGCCGAGGTCGATGCCGACTGCTCGTGCCATGTCTGTTCCTCTTCTTCCCTGTGGTGCCTGAGCCTGCCCGGGCCGAGGTCTTGAGCCCGCTGCGCTCAAGTCTGCTGACCGGTTGCGGATCGCGCAACCCGACGTCACCGTTCTTGAGCCTGTCACGCTCAACCTCTGCCTCGTACGGCTCATTCCCGGAAGCGGGAACGGCGGACGGCGGCCGCAGCTGTGGGGTCCCGTCCGAGTTGGCCAAATCCCACGAAGTTGGCCACGGCGTGTCCGAATCCCACCGAGTTGGCCACGCGGGATGCTCGGCGCGTGGAGCCGCACGCGGCCCGGGCCGCGTACCTGACATCCGAGGGCGTCGAGCTCGAGAGCGACCTCGCGGACGTAGACCTGCGCGCGGTGGCCCAGGGGATGCCCGTACGCCTGCCGCCGTCGTACGCGGGCCAGCGGAACTATCCGGGCCTGTTCTGGTCGTCGACGAACGGCAGGCACGTCGTCTACGAGAGCTTGCTCGAACTCGCCTGGCTGTGGCTCGCGGACTTCGACGCATCGATCGTCCGAGTCTCCGCACAGCCGCTCCGCATCGTGGGATGGGACGGCGGACGTCAGCGAGTCAGGTATCCGGACTTCCTCGCTCTCGATCACTCAGTACGGGCGCGGGTCGTGGACGTGAAGCCGGCTGATCTGCTGGACGAGCCTGAGGTGAAGGCGTCGCTGTCGTGGACGTCGAGCACCATGCGCTGCGCGGGCATCGACTACTCCGTCTGGTCTGGAGCTCCCGCGACGGTGTTGCGCAACATTCGCCTCGCGGCATCTGCGCGTCGGCCCGGGCTCGTCCCCGATGACGCGGTCCACGCAGCCGTCACGCACTGCCCTGCCGGAGGGTGCGGCATCGGGGACCTGGAGGCGCGCATCCGCCAGACATCGACGTGGAGCTCCCCACGGACCGCGATCCTGGCGGCGTTGTGGCAGTCGCTGCTGCGCTGCGACATGAGCCGTCCGATCACGGCGGACTCCCACGTGGAGGCAGCGGCATGAGCGCACCGGCGACGGTCCAGATCGCTCCGGGAGCCCGGGTGTGGTGGAGCGGCGCCATGTGGCACGTCGACGCCGTGAGCGCGCACGACGTCGTCCTGCGGCGCGACAGTGAGATCGCGCGCGTCTCTCCTTCCGAGATCATCGGCAATGTGATGCCCCTCAACGAGGGGCCCCCGAGTTCCGACGACGCCCCGTCGAGGCTCGGCTCGGTCATGCTGTCGCAGCTTCCTGGTAGGACACGAGCGCAAGTCGAAGCGGAGGCGGGCGTCATCGCCCGCGCGCTGGCTCGCGAAGGATCGGCCGGCGATCGTGTCCGCTGGGCGGCCAAGGAGCTCGGCATGAGCGAGCGAACAATGCGTCGGCGGGTCGAAGCCTTCCGCCGCGCTCGAATCGATGGCCTCGTTGACCGTCGGGCCACTCCTAGCCACGCAAGCAAGGTCGACGCTCGGTGGGACGCGACCTTGATGACGGTCCTGAAGAGCTACACGGACGCATCCACGCCGTCGATCCTCGCTGTGATCGATGAGACGAACCGTCAGGTCGTCGCAACTCACGGCACCGACATCGACCTCCCTGCACGTACCACCGCCTACCGGCGAGTGGAGGCGCTGAGCAAAGGACGCCACACCTTCGGATCAGCCAAGGCACGGCGGTCGGTTGCCAAGCGGCCACCCCGGGCGCTCGGGCGACTGCGCGCCGATCGCCCCGGCGAGTACGTGGTGCTCGACACGAACTCGCTGGACGTGTTTGCCATGGAGCCCGTGACCGGGCGCTGGGTCCCGGTCCAACTGACCGTGGCGATGGACCTCTTCTCGCGCTGCATCCTGGGGCTTCGCCTCACGCCTGTCTCGACGAAGTCCGTCGACGTGGCAAACGTGCTCTTCCAATGCCTCTTGCCGCAGAGCGGCGCGCAGCACGGCTGGCCCTACCACGGGGTGCCTGCGAACCTCCTCGTAGGGACAGAAGAGCCCGATGGCGTGCATCAGGAACGTGCCGGCGGTCTTCCAGCGGTCGTGCCCTACACGATCGTGACGGACCACGGCAAGCAGGGCGGATTCAACCGGTGGTCGCAACACCTGCGGGAGTGTCAGATGAACGGTGGGCGGGGCCCGGCGTTCTCTAGATGCTCGAGGGGTTGATGCGTCCCTCGAAGGTGATGGCGAAGGCGTTTAGGGCTGCCTTCCACCGGATGACCCATCGTGCCCGTCCCTTACCCGTGGGTCCAGTGACCGCGTCACCAGGTACAGGCACTTCAGCGCAGCCGCGTCGTTGGGGAAGTGCCCGCGCGCCCGGACCGCGCGCCGGTAGCGGGCGTTGAGGGACTCGATCGCGTTGGTCGTGCAGATGATCGTGCGGATCTCGACGTCGTAGTCCAAGAACGGCACGAACTCGCTCCAGGCGTTGCGCCAGAGCTTGACCGCCGCCGGGTACTTCCCGGTCCACTTGTCCGCGAAGTCCTGCAGGCGGACCGCGGCCTGCTCGGCGTTGACGGCGGTGTAGATCGGGCGCAGGTCCTTGGCCACGGCGTCCC
>NZ_FOKA01000024.1 GCF_900111925.1 Cellulomonas marina | reverse complement strand
TAGGTCTCTCGAAGAATCACGCGGTGACCGCCTACACGTCTACGACGACGCCCTCACCAGGGCCGGGCTCGCACACCACTCTGCGGGACGCCACTCCTCGCACATCAACCCGGCAGACACGAGCGCGACGGATGGGTGGGAGTTGACGGTGGTCGGATCACCACTGGCGCCGGTTCCTGACGAGACAGCCGCGTACACGTACTCCGACCAAGCACACGTCGGTCTGCAACTGAGCAAGCGACGTGAGTATTGGTTGTCACGTCGCCACGAGCAGCAGTTGGAGTAGGTAGACCCAAGACGTCCAACAGGCTGTTGGACGGGTTGTCCCAACGCTGTTGGGACAACCCGGGCCGAGCCTCGACTAATCGTTAGTGCTCGCAGCAGTCGCAGGTGTCGTCCGCTGCCTTTGCGCCGCTGGAAAGGAGCGCGCCGCCAGATGCGCAGCACGCGTCACCACGCCATGCCTCGCGGCCCTCCTTGATCGCGACACCGGCGATCACGAGCGCCGCGAGCGGGTCCGCCCAGGTCCACCCGAGCGTGCTGTTGAGGACCAGGCCGATGAGCAGCACCGCGGACAGGTAGGTGCACAGCAACGTCTGCTTGGAGTCCGCCACGGCGGACGCAGAACCGAGCTCGCGCCCGGTGCGCCGCTCGATCCAGCTCAGGAACGGCATGACGACGAGGCTGACGGCGGCGAGCACGATGCCCACGGTGGAGTGGTCTGGCTCGCTGGCTCCGAGCAATGTGCGCATGGCGTCCACGGTCACGAACGCGGCCAAGGCGAAGAAGGACACCGCGATGACCCGCATCGCCACCCGCTCCCGGCTGTGCGGGTCAGGGCTGGCGAACTGCCACGCCACCGCGGCGGCGGACAGCACCTCCACGATCGAGTCGAGCCCGAAGCCGACCAATGCAGCCGAGGAGGCGATTCTGCCGGCGGCGATTGCGACAACGGCCTCGATCACGTTGTAGGCCATGGTCGCGGCCACGATCCACCGCACCCGCCGCTCGAGGGTAGCGCGCCGACCAGGAGCCAATCCGCCGATGGGAAGCAGAGGGAGCGTCATGAGCAGGTGCACCCTTCGGACGAGCAGCAGGACGGGTCTACGGCCAGCACTAGGGCCAGCAGGTCGCCGAGGGCTGGGGCTAGGTGCGGGTCGGCCAGGCGATACCAGGTCCGTCGCCCTTCGGGGACGGCGTCAACGAGGCCGCACCCACGCAGGCACGCCAACTGGTTCGACATCACCTGCCGTGACACACCAAGCGCGTCGGCCAAGTCTGACGGACACGCAGGTGCCTCGCGCAGGGCGAGCAGGATCCGAGCGCGAGTGTCGTCCGACAGTGCGTACCCCAGCCGAGTCAGCGCTGCCGTGTGGGTGACCGTCGCCAGTTCCATGCAACCGAGAGTACATGGATCGCTGAACTGTCGACTAGGCTCCGGCTCCAGGCGAGCGCCTGCGCGGCACAGCACAAGACGAAGGTGTGATCACGATGAATCACGACTCCGCCGCCACTTTGGCCTTCACGATGTTCGTGGTGGGTGTCGTTGCCACGTTCGGTGTCCGGACTTGGGCGCACCGTCGCCGGACCGGCGCAAGCGGCTTCAGCGGCATCTCAGGCTCCCCGTGGTCGGCTGCATGGTGGGGCGGCGTCCTGTTCGTGGCCGCTCTGCTGCTCGCTGCCGCGGGGCTCACTCTGGCCGCCTTGGGCGTGGTGGAACCGCCGCCTGGCGTCCCGGCCGCGCTGGGATGGGTCGGCGTCGTGGTCGCTGTTGTTGGCTTCGCGGTGACGCTGGCTGCCCAGAGCGGAATGGGCGCCTCCTGGCGCATTGGCGTCGACCAGACCGAACGCACGGAACTGGTCACCACAGGGCTGTTCCGTTTGGTCCGCAACCCGATCTTCACCGCCATGTGCGCGGCTCTGGTCGGCCTGATGTTGATGTCGCCCAGTGTCATCACCGTCGGAGCGACCATCTGCTTGATCGCAGCGGTCGAACTTCAGGTGCGCGTAGTCGAAGAGCCGTACCTGCTCGCCACGCACGGGGCTACATACGCCCGCTACACAGCGGAGGTCGGCCGGTTCCTTCCAGGACTCGGGCGGTCAATGACCTCGCGCCAGCGCCGCGTCGAGAGCCCGTAGGAAGGCACGACGGCTTCAACAAGCTTCGTCCGGCCCCTCCAACGACTCTCCCAGGTCGGCGAGCAGCTTCTCGATGCGGACCTGGATGGCGCGGTGCCGTTCGACCTCCCGTGGCCAGCCTCGCTCGCGTGCGTCGTGGATGAGTTCCTCCTCGCGGTGCCAACGTCGGCGGAGCCGGGGCGCGTGTGACTTGGTCGTGAAGAACTTCGGGCACGCCAGGAACATGTCGCACTCGCACGGCCCCTCTTCGGGCAACCGGATGCAGCCACCGAGTTCCATCTCGGACTTGAAGAAGTTGCTCTGCAGCCAGTCGAGCTCGTGCGTGGACAACTCCTTGTTCCGGATCTTCGTCGCAGCCGGCCCCGCGATCGCCGACCCCAGCAGGACCACCTTCTCGTAGTCCGCCTTGACCTCTGGGTCGCTGATGTGGGCGTAGGTGAGGGTCATGTCCGACGTCTCGTGACCGAGGATCGCCATGATCGTGCGCCAACGAGCTCCGGCTTCGACCAGGTTGGTACCCAGCGTGTGGCGGAACCGGTGAGCGGTCACCAGACGACCACCCTCAGCGGTCAGCAGGCCCGCCTGCTCGCACACCGCCTGCAGGGGGATGTCAAAGAGGAACGACTTGGACAGGTGGCGTCCCTGGTACATGAAGAGGTACCGAACGCGTCTCTTGGTGACGCGGTCGATCTTGCCCGCGTCACGGTCGTTGGCCCGCAGTGCCTGCACGGCCTGGATGGCGTACGCCGCCTCATTCGCGAGTGGCACGCTGCGCTCCTTGCCAGTCTTCCCGATGGGGATGCGCAGCCTGTAGGTGCCGTCGGCGTACGTGTCCAGGCAGTCCAGTTCCAGCCGCTTGATCTCGTCGGACCGCGCGCCGCTCCAACGAGCGACGAGCAGGGAGCACCGCTGGTACGGGTCCTTGAGGTCCGCCATCGCCTTCACCAGCAGCTCCAACTCCCGCTTGGGGATGAACCGAGGCAGGGCCTTCTGAGGCTTCGGGTAGTCCGCCTTGTGGATAAGTTCCCGACCCGGCGCCGGACCAAGGTCGTTTTCGGCGACCTCACGCAGCATCTTGGCCAGCGTTCCCAACGCCGAACGCCGGGTGCCCGGTGTCAGGGCAAGGCTCTTGTCCCTAAGTTGCTTCCGCTTAGCGAGCCAGCCGATGTAGTCGATGATGTGGGCACGCTCCAAGCCGGACAGGTCATGGAGGGTGGGCAGGTTCTCGGCAACGAACGCCGTGAAGTAACGAAGGTGCAGGTCGTGGTTCCGGAGCGTCTTGTCGGGCGTGCCCCGATCACTGTCGTACTGCAGCCACCGTTCGATCGCTTCGGAGATCCCCGGAGCGACGTCCGACTCGATCAACTTCCCCTCTGGGCGGGTACGCACGGGGCCGTCAGTCACGAGGCCCAACTGGAAGTGGATAGCGTGTGCCCCGAACGCAGCAGACAGCGCGCCGCGGCCCATGCGCCGATCTTCAGCCCGCCACTTCGTGTTGGACTCAGGACTCGCGGTGGCGTACACGTCTCGCACCTCCCCTCGAAACGTCTCGAAGTCGAGGGCGGTGAGGCCCTTGATGTAGTGGGGGTCGGCGTGCCGGAGCACGAAGCGTGGGAGGAGGAACGAGATGCTGGTCCCGGCGGACGACTTCGACCACCCCTGCGCCACGGCCTTCTCGATCACGTCCTCCATGTGGGCGGGGAGCCACTCGTGGCCCAACACCGTCGCCATCTGCGCGAAGCCCCGCAGTTGGAGCATGATCAGGTAGTCCCACGGCAACTTGAGCCGTCCTGTCATGGACGCGTACATGAGGTACTGACGACCGGAGTAAGAGGTCCCGTTCGTCATGTGTGAAGGTCGGCGGCCCTCCCCTCGCAGGCGCCCCAGACGCTGCTCCAGTGGCTGAGCGAGCCAGTCGTCGAACGTCGGGTATGCGGCCACGAAACGTGCGTACTGCTGCAGTGATCCGTTGCTGATCTGGCCGGCCTTGACGAGGTAGTCCTTGTACTCGTCCACCGGAACGTGTGGCTTTGTCGGGTACGTTCCCGGCCCGGCCTGAACCGTTGTGATGCTGGTCAAGCTTGCTTCTCCTGCTCGCTCATGTGCTGTAGTGCCGCGACGTAGTCGTCCTTGACGGTGTGATCAGCAACGCGTGTATAGATTTTCGTCGACTGGGGACTCTTGTGACCCAGCCGCTTCTGCAAGGTCATGTCGCGCATTCCGTGCGCGTAAAGCTCGGTTGCGTGCGTGTGGCGAAGGGCGTGCGGTGTAGTCCATGGGGTGCGCAGCCCTAGAGCGGTGAGGCGCCGGGTGAACAGTCGGTTGATCGCCCAGTACGACACCGGCTCCAGACGGCGACTTCCTTGCCGTCCGACCAAGAAGACAAGGTCAGTGGGCGCGCCCGTCGGACGCTCGTGCATGACGTAGTCACTGAGGGCCTTGAGGGTGTCGGCGTCGTGCAGGTCGATGATCCGTTCTTCCCGAGATTTGGTGCGCAGCCCTCGCGGGTCTTGGTTCTGCACAGTGATCGAGACTCGTCGGAGACCGTAATGGATGTTGGAGAGGCGCAGAGTCAACACCTCGGCGGGACGCAGTCCTCCGTTGACACACAGGAGGAAGATTGCCCGGTCACGCAACGTCGTTAGGGAGTCGAGGAACGCTTCGACGTCAGAGCGGGCCATGGGTCGGGGAAGTCGTTCGGGTGTCTTCACGCGGACGCGACGACGGATCGGAACCTGCCGTGAGTTGGCGCCGAGCGCTCGGGGACGGACTGGCTTGCCCCCTTCCGTCGTAAGCATGGGGTGCTCGTCACCGTATAGCTCCGACACGATGAGGAACTCGTAGAAGGAGGCGACCGCTGCAAGGACTCGTGCCACAGTGGCGTCCGAAAGTCGCATGGGAGACTGCCTGCCGGATGGCGCCTTCTCCTCGCGCTTCGATGCTCGCGCCGCCTTGCTAGCGTCCTCTCGCAAGTACTTCAGGAACGTCACTGAATGCTTGGGTCGGAAGTCCTGGAAGAGCAACTTCTCCTTCTCCAGGAACCGCAGGAGGTACTGCATGTCGTATGCGTAGGCCCGGATCGTGTTCGGTGACCGACCGACGTCGCTCAGGTACGAGAGGTACTCGTTGACGAGCGTGACCGGCTCGCCATGGTCGTCGACCAGTCGCCACCCACGTCCACCGCCCGGCTCCTCGTGCGCGACGACCGGCATGGACCCACCTCTCTCCGACGACCTGGACGAGGGCACCGTACGGGGACCCTCTGACACGCCCGTAGAGAGGCGATGTCCAGATAATCGGCAAGGGCGCGACCGTCGGCTCGGTCATCCCCACGCTCGGCGCGATCATCCCCGCGGCCGTGGGGGTCGACATCGGCTGCGGCATGATCGCGGTCCGCACGCAGTGGTCCGAGGAGCAGGTGCGGGCGGCCGGGCCGCTGGTCCGTGTCCGCGAGGCGATCGAGGCCGCGGTGCCGCTCTCCGCGGGCGTGCACAACGCGTCGCTGACCGCGTCCGCACGGGCCCGTGTCGCCGCGCTCGAGGAGACGGCGGCCGCGGCGGGCTTCGACCCCGCGTCGGCGGCACGCAGCTGGCGTCTGCAGCTCGGCTCCCTCGGCTCGGGCAACCACTTCATCGAGGTGTCCGTCGACGAGACCGGGGTCGTCTGGCTGTTCCTGCACTCGGGGTCCCGCGGCGTGGGCAACAGGATCGCCCAGCACCACATCGCCGTGGCGGCCGAGCTGTGCCGGCGGTGGTGGATCGACCTGCCGGACCCGGACCTCGCGTACCTCGTCGAGGGCACGGAGGAGTTCTGGGCGTACGTCCGCCAGCTGCGGTGGGCGCAGGACTTCGCCGCCGCGAACCGCGAGGAGATGATGGACCGGGTCGTCGGCGTGCTCGCCGAGCACATGGGCGAGCCCGTCGTCGAGGCCGAGCGGGTCAACTGCCACCACAACTTCACCGAGCAGGAGACGCACGTCGGGAAGCAGGTGTGGGTGTCCCGCAAGGGCGCGATCCGCGCGCGGGCGGGCGAGCCGGGGCTCATCCCCGGCTCGATGGGCAGCGCCTCCTACGTCGTGGTCGGCAAGGGCGACCGGCTCTCGCTGGAGTCGAGCCCGCACGGCGCCGGGCGGAACCACTCCCGGTCCGCCGCCCGCCGCCTGTTCACGCGCGAGCAGCTGCGGGAGGCGATGGCGGGCATCGAGTACCGCGACACGGACGCCTTCATCGACGAGATCCCGGCGGCGTACAAGGACATCGACCAGGTCATGGCCGACGCCGCCGACCTCGTCGAGGTCCGGCACACCCCGCGTCAGATCGTCAACGTGAAGGGCGACTGACCGCCCGCGCGCCGGCGGGCGGGTCGGTCGCCGGTCACGGGTGCACCAGCGCGGCGTACACGTCCGCGAAGCGGGCGCGGCGGTCGGCGTAGTGGTTCGCGTGGGCCGGCACCGGCTCGAACGTCGCGCCGGTCACGCGCGGCGCACGGGGCGCGCCGGGTGCCAGCACGTCGAGGGCGAGCAGCGCCGTGCCGCGCTGCGTGGAGCGCTTGCGCGTGACGTGCTGGACCGGACGGGCGAGCACGTCGGCCAGGACCTGCAGCCACTCCGGCAGGTCGTTGCTGACGCTGCCCGACGCCGCCACCTCGACCACGCCCGGCGCGGCGGGCGCGAGCTCGTCGGCCACGCGCGCGTACGTCAGCGCCATGCCCTCGACGACGCCGCGGAAGACCGCGTCCGCGTCCGTCGCCGCCGAGACGCCGGTAATCGTCGCCCGGGCCTCACCCACCCAGCCCGGTGCACGCTCGCCCGTGAGGTACGGCAGGACCAGCGGCGTGCCCGACGAGGGTGCCGCCGTGAGGACCCGCCCCGGCTCCGGGGACAGCCGCAGGACGGCCTCCGCCCAGCTCACCGCGCGGCCGACGTCGTTGAGGGCACCGCCGAGCAGCGTGCGGCCGGTCCCGACGCGGTAGTTCCACAGACCCGGGGGCAGCGGGTCCGCCGGGCCGTCGAGCAGCACGCGCAGGGCGCCGCTCGTGGCGGTGGCGGCCGCGACGACCGTCGGGTCCGTCGCGCCGGCCCCGACGTTGCTGGCGTAGCCGTCCGTGATGACGCCGAACCAGGCAGCCCCTGCGAGGGCCGGCCACCGCGACGGCGACGACGGGTGCGCCGGCTCGACCATGTCCCGCGGGGCCGAGAACTGGTCGGCGCGCACCCCGGCGGCGGCGAGGAGCTCCTCGTCGAGCGCACCGGTGCGCCGGTCCAGCAGTCCCGTCCACGCGACCGTCGACGTCCCCGCCAGGGGCTCCCCGACGAGCCGCGCCAGCACGTACTCCCCCAGCGACCACCACGCTGCCGCCCCGGCGACCACCCGGGGCTGCGTCGCCGCCAGCCACCGCAGGCGCGGGGCGTGGTAGCTCGTGTGCAGGCGCGTGCCGGTGCGCTGCTGCACGGCGGGCTCGTCGAGCAGGTCGCGCAGCGCGGCCACCTCCCCCGCCGACCGCTGGTCGGCGTACGTCAGGCAGGGCGTCAGCGGGCGCCCCGCACGGTCGACCCCGACGAGGGACGCGGCGAACGTGTCCATGGCGACGCCGGCGATGCGCGTGCCGAGGCGGCTGTCGGCGGTCACCGCGTCGAGGACCTGCGCGACCTCGTCGACGACCTGATCCGGGTCGATGACGGACGTGCCGTCGGGCGCCACGGTGAAGGCGTGCGGCACCTTGTGCTGCAGCCCGGCGACGGGCCGGCCGCTCGCGTCGTGCACGCCGCCGCGGGTCGCCGTCGACCCGATGTCGAGCGCGAGCACCAGCGGGTCCTGCGCCTCGTGCAGCTCGACCGCGTCCCCGGACCTCGCCATCGTCCCCACCCCGTCCCCGACCAACCGTCGCGCCGACCCTAGTGACGGCCGGCAGGGGTGTCGCGACGGCCGCCTCCCGCAGGTCTTGCGCACCGCTGAGCCGGCCCTGAGACGGGCGGGGCGACGACCCCGTGCCGACCTCGGGCGGCGGGCGCACCATCGGAGGGCGGGAGCGGTCCCGCCGCCGCCTCCGGCGCACCGGACACGCGTCCCGCCCGGCCTCCCCCTGCCGGGCGGGGCGCGTGCCCCTCCTCGGTTCAGCAGCGACGCCCAGGAGTGACCGACATGACCCTGCACCTGCCCTCGTTCAAGCAAGCCAACGACCGCGCAGCCGAGCTGCTGCTGCCCTACCTGGGACCGGCCGAGATCGACCGGACGGCTCCTCGGGCACGCGCGCAGAGCGGCCCCGATCCCGACGGCGAGCTCCTCACGCGCTACGAGAAGGTCGTGGGCGCCGACGGGCACACGTACCTCGTCGAGCGCCCCGCCGCGGAGGTGTGAGCCCCCTTCCGGCGGGAACGGCCCCGCTGCGGACGCGTGTGCGCAGTGTGCTCCCCGGGGCCCGCCCGCGCGCGTCGGTCGTGGGGACGCTCCTGAGGGCCTCCGCGGTCGGTCGCCGTGCGGGCCGGGCCGGTCCGGGCCAGGGTGGGCGCGTGCCCCGACCTCCCCGTCACGACCGCGCGCGCCGGCGCGTCGTCCTCGTCCTCGGCGCCTCCAGCGGGATCGGCCGCGCGACGGCGCACCGCCTCGCGGCGCGGGGGGACGCCGTGGTGCTGGCGTCCCGGTCCGCGGAGGCGCTGGCCGAGGTCGAGCGCGAGTGCCGCGCCCGCCGGCCCCGTCGCCGCCCGGTCGACACGGGCGGCCCGGACGTCCTCGTCGTGCCGACGGACGTGTCCGACCGCGCGGCCGTGCACCGGCTGTTCGAGGCCGCCTGGGCGGCGCACGGGCACGTCGACGCGGTCGTCCACGCCCCGGCCGTCGTCGCCTACGGGCGCTTCCACGAGGTGCCCGCGGACGTCTTCGACCAGGTCATCGCGACGAACCTGCTGGGTACCGCGAACGTGGCCCGCGAGGCGATGGCGCGGTTCTCGGCCGCCGGCGGCGGGCACCTCGTCGTCATCGGCTCCCTGCTGGGCAGCATCGCCACGCCGTGGATGTCCTCCTACGTGACCAGCAAGTGGGCCGTCCACGGGTTCACCCGGACCCTGCAGGCCGAGGCGCGGTCGCTGCCCGGCGTGGAGGTCTCGCTCGTCACCCCCGGCGCCGTCGACACCCCGGTGTACGCGCAGGCCGGCAGCTACGCCCGGCGGATCGGTCGGCCGCCGCCCCCCGTGGACCGGCCGGAGAAGCACGCGCGCGCGATCGTGCGGGTCGTCGACCGGCCCGTGCGCAAGCGGTCCGTCGGCCCGGCGAACAAGGTCCTGACGGCCGCGTTCCGGCTGGCCCCGTGGGCGTACGACCGCGGGGTGGGTCCGGGCATGTCCGTGCTCGGGCTCTCGCGCGACCGCGTCGAGCCGCACCCCGGCAACGTCTTCACGCCCGCGCCGGGCGGCGAGGCCGTGCACGGGCGGTGGGGACGGCACTGGCTGCGGCCCCTCGGGGCGGCGGCCGCCGGGCTGGGCGGGCTCGTCGTCGGGTCCGCGGTGCTGGACGCGGTGCGCTCCCGGGAGGACTGAGTCCCCCCTGGGCGCGCACCGCTCGGCGGCGCCCAGCGGCACCCAGCGGCGCTCAGCGCGGTGCCGTGAGGAACACGTCGAAGAGCTCCGGGTGCTGGGCGTGCACGAGCACCATGAAGACGACCGCGTCGAAGAGAAGGTGCACGGTCAGCACGTAGGTCAGTGACGCCGTCTTGACGAACGTCAGCCCCTGCACCAGCGCGAACGGGATCGTCAGTGCCGGGCCCCACTCCCGGTAGCCGAGCTCCCAGAGGAACGAGACGAACACGAGCGTCTGCAGGACGTTCGCGGTGGCCCACGGCAGGTTCCGGCGCAGCAGGGCGAACACCGTGCAGACGAAGAACAGCTCGTCCCACGTGCCGACGGCGGCGACCCCGACGAACAGCCGCGCGATCTCCTGCCCGCCGTCGAGCTCGGGCCAGTTGCGCCACACGCCCGACGAGAGGAAGTACCAGGGCAGGATCAGGTACCCGGCCAGCACGACGCCGACGAGGTACCCCCAGTGGACCCGCGTCCACGGCCGGCCCACCCGCCAGGGGAAGCGGATCGCGTCCTCGCGCAGCCACCAGCGCGACAGCGCCCAGGGCACCAGCACCGCCAGCGACAGCACGACGCCGAACCTCACGATGCCGGCGTCCGACAGGTCGGCTTCCAGCGAGATCGTGCTGACGATCCCCTGCCCCACCGCGATGAGCAGCAGGTCCTTGCCGAGCGCGCGGTCGACCGCCAGGCCCAGGACCACCCCGGCGACGAGCGGCACGTAGGCCAGCGGCCGGACGTGCACGGCGAACAGCAGCACCGCGGCGCCGCACACCAGCAGCGCGGCGAGCAGGCGGGCCGCGGAACGACCGGCGCCGTCGTCGGGCACGCCGGCGACCCGCTGCAGCAGCCCGGCAGGGGCGGGGGGCGTCGTCGCGTCGGGCACGGCGGTCAGCCTGCCCGACGGCACCGACATCCGCCACGGACGCTGAGAGCCGCCCGTGAGCGGCGGCGGGTCCGGCCCTTCCGGCTACCGGCCGGCACGACGACCATGCACCCATGACGGATCCCGGCGCCGGTCCCGCACGCGTCGTCGTGGTCGGCGCCGGCGTGGCCGGCCTGCTCGCCGCGGCGGCCGTCGCGGGCGACGGGCGGCGCACGACCCTCGTCGAGAAGGACGTGCTGCCCGACGCGCCGGCGTCGCGGCCCGGGACGCCGCAGGACCGGCACCCGCACGTGCTGCTGCACCGCGGCCTGCTCGCCGCCGAGACGGTCCTGCCCGGGCTGCGCGAGGACCTGCGCCGGGCCGGCGCCGTCCCCGTCGACACCGGGAGGCTCGCGTGGCTCGGGGAGCAGGGGTGGGCACCGCGCAGCCGGCAGTACGAGGTGCTCTCGGCGACGCGGCCCCTCGTCGAGCACGTGCTGCGCACCCGCGTCCGGGCCCTGCCGGGCGTGGTCCTGCGCGACGGGACCCGCGTGGACGGCCTGGCGCGCGGCGACGACGCCGCGTGGCACGTGCACCTCGCCGACGGCGCGACCCTGGCCGCCGACCTCGTCGTCGACGCCTCCGGGCGCACGTCGCGGCTGCCCGTGTGGCTGACGGCGCTGGGGCTGCCGGAGCCGAGGACGCAGGAGGTCGACGCCCGGATCGGCTACGCGAGCCGGGCCTACGCGCTGGACCGCGAGCGCGTCACCACCGCGGGCGTCGTGCTGCTGGCGTCGCCCGGGCGGCCCGTCGGCGGGCTGGCGCTGCCCGTGGAGGACGGCCGTTGGCTCGTCGGGCAGGTGGGCGTCGGCGAGCAGCGGCCGGGCCGGGAGCCCGACGCCTTCCTCGCCGGCCTCGCCGCGCTGCAGGACCCGGTGCTCGCCGAGCTCGCGGCCGCCGCGGAGCCGGCCTCCGACGTGGCCGTCCACCGCCGGACCGCCAACCGCCGGCACGCGTGGGAGCGCCGGGGCGCCCTGCCCGACGAGGTGCTCGTCGTCGGGGACGCGCTGTGCGCGTTCAACCCCATCTACGGCCAGGGGGTCGCGGTGGCCGCGCTCGAGGCGGCCGCCCTGCGCGCGGAGGTCCGCCGCGGGTGGCGGCCGCGGCGCAGCGCCCGCCGGCTGCAGCGCCGCTTCGCCCGCACCACGGCGCTGCCGTGGGCCATCGCCACGGGCGAGGACCTGCGCTACCCCACGGTCGCCGGCCGCGAGGGCCCGGTCGCCGCGCTGCTCGGCCGGTGGACGCGGGAGCTGGGCCGCCTCGCCGCCCACGGCGACACCGCCACCCAGGAGCGGGTCGCGTCCGTCTTCCACCTCATGGCGCCGCCGCTGGTCCTGCTGCACCCCCGCCTCCTGGCTGCGGGCCTCCGTGCGCGGCTGCGCGGCTACGGCACCCCGGTCCCCCGCCCGCAGGTCCTGGTGCCGGCGTCCTCGTCGCGGGCTGCGGACGTCACCACCCGGCGCTCCTAGGAGCCGCCCGGCTGCCGTCCGCGGCGGCCCGCGAGCTCCCAGACGGCCGGCAGCAGCGCCACGGCCGCGACCGTGTACGCGAAGTCCTCGACCGGCGCGACGCCCACCCGAAGGCCCGAGATGAGGGTCGGGTCGTAGGCGACGATCGACAGCCCGACGAGCACGTTGTCGAACACGGCCGTGAGCAGCACCAGCACCACCAGCGTCACGGCGGTCGCGCGCACGGGGTGCCGGCGGCCGTCGCGCCGCCGCGAGCGCTCGGCCAGCACGACGACGACCGCCGCCAGCAGCAGGAACGGCGTGTTGACCAGGGCGTACGTCACCGCGGCACCTCGGGCTGCGCCCCGGGACGCGTCATCAGCCCCCACACGTTCATCGTCGACCAGCACAGCAGCGTCAGGAAGAAGAGCTCCTCGAGCGGCAGCTCGGGCGCCAGCAGCACACCCGTCATGAGGTCCGTGGAGCCGCGGAAGAAGATGCCCGTGGCGATGCCCGCCACGTCCCACGTCAGGAAGAAGGCAAGCCCGACCGCCATGACGACCGCCGCACGCCGGGCGTCCCGCCAGAAGAAGGTCCGGTACCCGTGGTCGACCAGCGCCTGCCCGACGAGGGACAGCACCAGCGCCGTCAGGTAGAGCACGCCCACGCCAGGTCCTCCGGTGCCGCCGTCGTCCGTGTCGTCCCGAGCGGTCAGCGTGCCAGCAGCTCCGCCAGGGACAGCGGCGGCAGGCCGGTCAGCCGCTCGACGTCGCGCGAGACGGCGGCCATCTCCCCGTGCGCGATGGCCGTGTACGTCGACACCCACGCCTCCACCTGCCAGGCCGGCGCGCCGAAGCGCTCGCGCGAGGCGTAGGCCTCCTCCAGCGTCTCGGGGACGTACCGCGTCGGGCGGCCCGCGGCGGTGAGTACCGCGGCCACCTCCTCGAGCGTGAGCGCCTCCGGACCCGTCACCTCGTACGTCGCGCCCGCGTGCCGGTCGCCGACCGGGTCGCGCAGCACGTCGCCGACGACGGTCGCGGCGCAGCGCACCACGTCCTCGCGGGCGACGCCGGCCACGCGCCCGTCGCCGGCCGGGCCGCGCAGCGTCCCGTCCTCGCCGACGAAGGCCGGCAGCAGGTCCAGGTACAGGTTGTCGCGCAGCACGGTCGTCGAGAGCCCGGCCGAGCGCAGGGCCTCCTCCGTGGCGGCGTGGTCGCGCGCCAGCGTGAAGGTCGCGTCCGGCGCGGCCCCCGCGAAGGAGGTGTAGACCACGTGCCGGACCCCGGCGGCGGCCGCCGCCTCGACCGCGGTGCGGTGCTGGTCGAGCCGGTCGACGCTCTCCCCGGCCGAGACGAGGACGAGCACGTCCGCGCCGTCGAACGCGCGGCGGCACGCCTCCCCGTCGCCGTAGGACGCGACGGCCACCTCGACGGGCTCCAGCTGCGGGGCCCGGAGCGGGTCGCGCACGACGAGGCGCATCCGCAGGTCGGGGACGCCCACGCCGCCGGGGACGGCACCGGGACCGCCGAACCCGTCGCCGGCGGGCGGGGTCGCACCCGCGGCGAGGGCCGCGGCCACTCCACCGCCGACGGCGCCGCTGGCGCCCGTGACGACGACGAGCGGGAGGTCGGGGACCGCCATGGTCAGAGGCGCTCGAGCCGCGGGCTGTCCAGCGCGACGCGCCGCAGGTCGCCGCCGAAGTCGACGATCGCGTTGCGGTCGCCCTCGAGGCGCACCGTGCGGCCCAGGCCGTGCCGGTCGTGCGACACGCGGTCGCCCGGCTCGAGCTCGATGCGGGTGGCGGCGGCCGCGGCGCGGGCGGCCGCGAACGGGCTGTTCGGCAGGTGGCGGGGCGTGGCGGGGCGCTGGCTGGCCATGGTTCTCTCCTCCGTCGACCCCGGACGGGGGCTCTGCGACCAGGGTACGCGCCCGGGCGGAGCCCCGGCCGAGTCCTTCGTCACGGGCCCGAACCCTCAGCACGGGTCAGTTGAGCGTGAGGTCGTCCGGCCACGTCGAGTACAGGGCGAGGTCCGAGGGCTGCCGCCGCAGCACACGGTGCCAGAGCTCCTGCGGGTCCGCGGCGAAGGGGTCCTCCGGGCGGGCGTCGAGGACCCACCACGAGCCCTCGGCCACCTCCTCCTCGAGCTGCCCCGCCGACCAGCCGGCGTACCCGGCGAAGATCCGCAGGTCGGGCACCTGCGCCACGACGTCGGCCGGCTCCAGGTCGAGGTCCAGCAGCCCGAAGGAGGCCACGACCCGGTCGACGCCGACGGGCGTCCGACCGCCGGGGGCGGACGGCACCGCCACGACCCCCAGCGCGGAGTCCAGCCCGACCGGCCCGCCCTGGAACAGGTACCGCGGGGCGCTCACCCACGGCTGCCACGCCGGCAGCACCGCAGCGACGTCCACCTCGAGCGGCCGGTTGACGACCACGCCGAAGGCGCCGCCGTCGGCGTGGTCCAGCAGCAGGATCACCGTCCGGCGGAACGTCGGGTGCTCGAGGCGCGGCGTGGCGACGAGGAGCCGCCCCACCCACCGCTCGTCGTCCGCCACCCCCCCAGTCTCGACCCTGGCGGCCGGGGCCGCCCGCGCGGCGTGGCCGCAGGCCCGCCCGAGCCCGTCGAGCTGCCGGACCCGTCGGACAGCGGCAACTCCTACTGGCTGGCGCGCAGCATCTGGGCGTTCGATGAGGGCTACGCCGCCTTCCACGACGTCGACCCGGCGTTCGCGGCGTTCCTGCAGGACCGGCTGCAGCTCGCCGTCGACGCGCTCGAGTCGCTGGGCGCCTACGGCACCTACGACCTCGCCGACGGCGTGCAGGTCCCGGCGTGGCTGATCGTGGACGGGGCGGACGCGTCGGCGGAGGCCGTGCTCGGCCTCGCGGCGTACAGCGCTCTCGTGCCCGACGACGCCGACGCCCGCACGGCGCTCGCGCAGCTCGCGGAGGGCATCGCGGCGATGGCCGCCGGTGACCGGCGGACCTGGCCCTACGGCGCCGTGCTGCCGTGGACGCAGTCGCGGTCGCTGTGGCACGCGTGGGCCTCGCAGATGCCCGCGGCCCTGGCCGAGGCCGCGCAGGTGCTGGGCCGGGACGACCTCCTGGCCCCCGCGGTGACGGACAGCGCGGTGTTCACGCCGACGCTCCTGACCGCGGGCGGGCCGGACAACGGCTGGCTCCCCACGCCGATCGACCGCGTGCAGATCGCCTACGGCGTCGACTCGCGGCTGCAGTCCCTGCTGGCGGTGGCCGACGCGTCGGGCGCCGAGGGGCTGCGGCGCCTCGCCGGCATCACGGCGAGCTGGTACTTCGGCAGCAACCGCGCTGGCGTGCCCGTGTACGACCCGGCGACGGGCGTCACCACGGACGGCGTCCAGCCCGACGGCACCACCAACCGCAACGCCGGCGCCGAGAGCACCATCCACGGCCTGCTGTCCATGCTGGCCCTCGACGCGCACCCGGACGTCTCCGCGCTGGCCCAGGCGGCGGCCACGGTCACCCTGCGGGACGGCCTGACCGGCGTGGAGGCGGAGTCCGGCACGACGGACGGCACCGTCCTCACCCCGGACGACGCCTGGACCGGCGAGTCCGGGTGGAGCGGCGGCTCGGCCGTGCAGCTCGCGCCGGGGCGGACCGCGTCGATCCCGGTCCCCGCGGGGAACGGCGTGCGCTCGGTCGAGCCGGTCCTGCTGGCCCAGCCCGGCACGCCGGCCGTGTCCCGCTGGACCGCCGGCCGCTACCCGCTCGGCACGCTCACCACACGGGCCGGCGACCAGGGCATCACGGCGATCCCGGGCGTCCTCCTCCCCCTGCCGCTGACGCGCCCGCTGCTGCCCGGGGCGACGACGGTCACCGTCGACGGCCGCGTGGGCACGACGGTCGTCGACGCCCTCGTCGTCCGCCCGTACCTGCAGCGCCTGAGCCTGGCGGGCGACGACGGTGCCGCGACGGAGCTGGCCGTCTCCGCGGGCCGCACGCCGCTGCCGGCCACGGTCGGCGCGGCGGGCACGACGTCGACCGTCGAGGTCTTCGACGCCACGGGCACCCTGGTCCGCTCCGCGGAGCTGACGGGGCGCGGGGTCGTCGCCGTGCCGGCCGGGGGTTTCCTCGTCGCCACGCGCTGACGGCTGGTCCCCAGCAGCAGCACGCGCAGGGCCGCGCCGCGTCGCCCCACCCGGGCGGCGCGGCGCGTGCATGCGCGGCACGATGAGCCCGTGCTGCTCGCCGACGTCGCCGCCACGTCCCGCGCGCTGGCCGCGACCCGGTCGCGCCTGGCCAAGCGGGCGCTGCTCGTCGACCTGCTCGGCCGGACCGCGCCCGACGAGGTGCCGGTCGTCGCCCGCTACCTGGCCGGCGAGCTGCGGCAGCGCCGGACGGGCCTGGGATGGCGGTCGCTCGGCTCGCTGCCGGCGCCGGCCGACGAGCCGTCCCTGGAGGTCGTCGCCGTCGACGCGGTCTTCGAGCAGATGGCCGGCCTGTCGGGGTCGGGCTCGTCGACCCGGCGCCTGGCGCTGGCTCGCGACCTCTTCGCCGCCGCCACCGCCGACGAGCAGCACCTGCTGCGCGGGCTCGTCACGGGCGAGCTGCGGCAGGGCGCCCTCGACGCGCTGCTCCTCGACGCCGTGGCGGAGGCCGCCGGCGTCCCGGCTGCCTCCGTGCGCCGGGCGGCGATGCTCGCGGGCTCGACGGAGCCGGTCGCGGCCGCGGCTCTGGGTGCGGGGTCGCCGGAGGCGGCCGAGGCGGCGCTGGCCGGCTTCGGGCTCACCGTCGGCCGCCCGGTCCGGCCGATGCTGGCGGCGTCGGCCCCCGACGTGGCCGCGGCGGTCGCCGGCTTCGAGGGCCGCGAGGTCGTCGTCGACGCCAAGCTCGACGGCATCCGGGTCCAGGTGCACCGCGACGGCGACGAGGTCCTGGTCGTCACCCGGAGCCTGGACGACATCACCGCACGCGTCCCCGAGATCGTCGCCGCCGCGCGCGGCCTCGACGTGCGCTCGGTGGTCCTCGACGGGGAGGCCCTGGCCCTCGACGCCGACGGCCGCCCGCGCCCCTTCCAGGAGACGGCCTCGCGCAGCGCCACCCGCGACGCCGAGATCGCGGCCGGCACCACGCTGACGCCGTTCTTCTTCGACGTCCTGCACGTCGACGGCCGCGACCTGCTCGACGCCCCCCTGCGCGAGCGCCTGGCCGTCCTGGACGCGGTGGCCCCGGCGTACGCCGTCGAGCGGGTGGTGACGTCGGACCCGGAGGTGGCGCAGGAGTCGTTCGCCCGCTGGGTCGGCGAGGGCCAGGAGGGCGTCATCGTCAAGGACGCCGAGGCCCCCTACGAGGCGGGCCGCCGCGGCAGCGCCTGGGTCAAGGTCAAGCCCCGCCACACCTTCGACCTGGTGGTCCTCGCGGTCGAGCGCGGCTCGGGCCGCCGCACGGAGCTGCTGTCGAACATCCACCTCGGCGCCCGCGACCCGGAGAGCGGCGGCTTCGTCATGCTCGGCAAGACCTTCAAGGGCATGACCGACGAGATGCTGGCCTGGCAGACCCGCCGCTTCCGCGAGCTCGAGGTCGCCGACGACGGCTGGACGGTCACCCTGCACCCGGAGCAGGTCGTCGAGATCGCCATCGACGGCATCCAGCGCTCCCCCCGCTACCCCGGCGGCATCGCCCTGCGCTTCGCCCGCGTCCTGCGTTACCGCGACGACAAGACCCCCGCCGAGGCCGACACCCTCGACACGGTCCGCACCCTGGGCGGCCTCCGTGCGCAGCCCGCCGGACCGGACGCCGGGACCTGACGCCGCCCGGCGGCCGGCCCCGCGCGTTTCCGCAGGACGACCGCCGGGACGGGTCGTCAGAGGAGCTCGACGCGGTCCGCCTGGGGGCCCCGGTCGCTCTGGCGGACGGCGTAACGGACCCGGTCGCCCTCCTGGAGCGGCTCGCCGTCGCGCACGACCGACACGTGCACGAACAGGTCCGGGCCGCCGGCGTCGGGGCTGATGAAGCCGAAGCCGCGGTCGGCGTCGAAGCGCGCGACGACGCCCTCGCCGCCGCGGGCGGGGGCGCCGGAGCGCTCCGCCCGGGTCGTGCGGCCGCGGGCCGGTCCCGCCGGCGCGCGGCGCGGGGCCGGGCCCCCGCGAGGCGCACGTCGCGGGCCTGGGGGCCCTTCTCGACCACGACGACCTCGAACGTCACGCGGTCGCCCTCGACGAGCTCGGTCAGCCCGCCGGTCAGGGCACGCTGGTGGACGAAGACGTCGTCGCCTCCGGACACCGGTGCGATGAAGCCGAAGCCCTTGTCCACGTCGTACCAGCTCACCGTGCCGTCGGCGCCGTCGTCGACGCCGCCGGGCGCACCTGGCCCCGCGGCGCCGGGGCCGAGCGGCAGCAGGTGGTCCGCCTGCGGCCCCTTCTCCCCCTCGACGACGAGGAACGCCACCCGCTGGCCCTCGCTGATGACACCGCCGCCGACGATGGCCGAGCTGTGCACGAAGATCTCCGCGCCGCCGCCGTCCGGCGTGAGGAAGCCGTAGCCCTTGCTCGGCTCGTACCAGGACACCGTGCCGAGCAGGCCGAGCGGTGCGTCGTCGGCGACGTCACCGATGACGCGCACGCGCCGCGCCTGCGGGCCGCGGTCGCTCTCGCCGACCTCGAACTCGACGACCTGACCCTCGCGCAGCAGGACGGATCGGTCGTCCCCGGCCACCTCGGAGGCGTGCACGAAGACGTCGTCGGCCCCGTCCTCGGGTGCGAGGAAGCCGAAGCCTCGCTCGGCGTCGAACCAGCGGACAGTTCCCTGGGGCACGGCATGACTCCTCGTCGGTGCTGCGGTCGTTGCCCCCAGTGTCCCAGCCGCACCGGTCAAGTCCCCGGTCGTGGTGTGTGACGGCTGCCGCGTGACCTTCATTGGTTAGGCGCTGAGCGCCGGGAGTTGGGGCGGGGTGACCTCCTGCGGGTCGGGGACGGCGGTCAGGCGGGCGCGGCCAAGGACGTCCAGTGCGAGGTAGCGGCGTCCCTCGGCCCATTCGTCGTGCTGCTCGGCCAGGACGGCGCCGAGCAGGCGGATGATCGAGGTGCGGTCGGGGAAGATTCCCACGACGTCGGTGCGCCGGCGGATCTCCCTGTTCAGCCTCTCGTTGGGGTTGTTGGACCAGATCTGGCGCCAGACCTCCTTGGGGAAGGACGTGAACGCCAGGACGTCGGCCCGGGCGGCCTCGAGGTGG
>NZ_FOKA01000014.1 GCF_900111925.1 Cellulomonas marina | reverse complement strand
AGGAGGTCACCCCGCCCCAACTCCCGGCGCTCAGCGCCTAACCAATGAAGGTCACGCGGCAGCCGTCACACACCACGACCGGGGACTTGACCGTCCCGGAGGGATACACGGCTTTCACCTGCGGCCACTGCCGGGCCGTGTTCGGAGACTTCCCTCTCCGCTCTCTGCTCATGGAAGTCGCGTACGACCCTCCACTGGCACGAGGGACGCTGACGCTGGACGTGCCTGCGATTGTCGAGAGCCACCCGCACTGGTGTTGGAACCTTGGCGACGGCCTCTGCGCCACCTGAGAGAGCCGGGGACCACGACGCAGGCATTCGGCCCGCCAGCACCGCGAGGCAAGGCGCCATCACCGGCGCCACAGCCGGGCAGAGTTCGGCCCTGTTCGCCGCCGTGCGTGTACGTACCGCCGGCGGCATGCGTTGACATCTCGTTGACACCAACGCCAGAGGCCCTCCCGATCTGTCGATCGGAAGGGCCTCTGACCTGGTACTTCACTTGTAGCGGGGGCAGGATTTGAACCTGCGACCTCTGGGTTATGAGCCCAGCGAGCTACCGAGCTGCTCCACCCCGCGTCGGCGTGGACAACAGTACGTCAGCTCGGGACGAGGACCAAATCGACTCCTGACCAGCAGCCCGACCCGCACCGCCGACACGCGCGAGGACCCGGGGCGGCGTGCGCCCCGGGTCCTCGTCGGTGATCAGCCGGCCGTCGTCACGGGCTGGCGGAGGCCGACGGGTCCGGCGACGGCGAGGTCGACGCCGAGGGGTCGGTCGTCGCGCCGCGGGCGGCCGCGTCGAGCTCCGCCTCCGCCGCGATGGCGTCCTGGATGGCCTGGTCGAGCTGCGCCTGCGCCTCGCCGTAGGCGGCGAAGTCACCGGCCGTCAGCGCGGCCTGGGCGGCCTGGATGGCCGCGTCGGCGGACGCCAGGGCGTCGGCCAGGCGCGTGCGGGCGTCCGCGGTCGAGCCCGGGTCACCCGTCCCGGTGCCCGGGTCGGTCGTCCCGGGGTCGGTGCCGGGGTCCGTGCCGTCACCCGGGTCCGTGCCGGTCCCCGGGTCCGGGACCTCGGAGCCGGTGTCGGGCGCCTCGCCCTGACCCGTCCCGTCGCCCTCGAAGCCCGAGTCGCCGCCGAACACCTGGTCGAGGGCCTCGTCGAGCGTGCTGGCGAACCCGATCTCGTCGCCGAACGCCACGAGCACGCGCTGGAGCAGCGGGAACGAGGTGCCCGACGCCGCCTGGACGTACACGGGCTGCACGTAGAGCAGACCGCCCGCCACGGGCAGGGTGAGCAGGTTGCCGCGCACGACCGTCGTGGAGCGCTGGGCCAGGATGTTCAGCGTCGTGGACACGTCGGGGTCGGTGTTGAAGTTGTTCGCCACCTGGCCCGGGCCGGGCACCGTGGAGTCGCGGGGCAGCTCCAGCAGCCGCAGCGTGCCGTACCGCTCCCCCTTGACGCCCGCCTGGTCGCCCGCGTCGGAGTCCGCCGCGAGGTAGCCGGTGAGCACGTTGCGCGCGTTGGCACCGCTCGGGATGAACGAGGTCGTCAGCGAGAACGTCGGCTGCTCCTGGCCCGGCATCTGCAGGGTCAGGTAGTACGGCGGCTGGTTGACCTCGCGGTCCGTCGACGGGTCGTCCGGCGTGGTCCAGAAGTCGTTGCCGGAGAAGAACTGGTCCGCCTCGGTGACGTGGTACTGGCCGAGCAGGTCCCGCTGCACCTTGAACAGGTCCTCGGGGTAGCGGATGTGGCTCATGAGCTCACCGCTGATGGCCGACAGCGGCTGCACCTCGGAGGGGAAGACCCGCTGCCAGGCCCGCAGGATCGGGTCGGTGTCGTCCCAGGCGTAGAGCGTCACGTCGCCCGAGTAGGCGTCGACGGTGACCTTGACCGAGTTGCGGATGTAGTTGACCTGCTCGGGCGCGAGGGCCTGGACCGTGGCGGCCGTGCCGGTCAGCGCGTCCTCCGTCGCGTCGTCGAGCGAGCGCTGCGCCGAGTAGGGGTACTGGTTCGACGTCGTGTAGCCGTCGAGGATCCAGACCACCTTGTCGTCGACGACGGCCGGGTAGACGCGGCCGTCGAGCGTGAGGAACGGCGCCACCTTCTCCACGCGCTCGCGCGGGTCGCGGTCGTAGATGATCTGCGACTCGGTGGTCACACGGTCGGACAGGAGGATCTGCGTCGCGCCGAACTTCAGCGCGTACAGCAGCTTGTTCCACAGGTTGCCCACGCTCGGGCCGGCGGAGACGGCCTCCGTCGGGAAGGTGGTGTTCACCGCACCGCCGGACTCGTCGTCCGGGTAGTCCAGCTCCCAGTCCCCGCGGCCCTCGGGGGCGCCGACGATGGAGTACGCGGGCGCCTCCGGGCTGAAGTAGATGCGCGGCTCGTACTCGCCCATGTCCCCCGTGGTGGGCAGGCCGCCCTCCCAGAAGGACGGGCCGCCGTTCGCGGCGACCTGGTTGCCCGAGGCCGCGACGACGCCGAAGCCGTGCGTGTAGACCGTGACGTCGTTGGTCCAGTTGCGCTGCGCGTCGTTGAGGCCGTTGATGTTGAGCTCGCGCACCGCGATGACGGTGTCGCGGCTCTCGCCGTCGATCTCGTACTTGTCGACCGCGAGCGTCTCCGGGAAGTCGTAGAACGCGCGCACCTGCTGGAGCTGGCGGAACGACGGCGCGACGACCTGCGGGTCGAGCAGGCGGATCTGCGCGGCCGTCTCGGCGTCCTCGCGCAGCTGGCCGGCCTCGGCCGTCGTCGCCGCGGAGTAGGTCTGCGTGTCGACCGCGTCGAGCCCGTAGGCGGCGCGCGTGGCCGCGATGTTGCGCTCGATGTAGGGCGCCTCGACGTCCTGCTGGTTGGGGCTCACCTGCAGCCGCTCGACGACGGCCGGGTAGATCCCGCCCAGCGCGACGCCGGAGACCACCATGATGCCCACGCCGATGAGCGGCAGGCGCCACGAGCCGCGGAAGGCGGCGTAGACGAACACGAGGGCGACGAGGACGCCCGCGCCGGCGAGGATGCCCCGCGCAGGGATGACCGCCTGGACGTCCGTGTAGGAGGCGCCGAAGAAGCGGCCGTTGCCGCTCTCCTTCGTCAGCAGGGAGTAGCGGTCGAGGAAGTAGTTGGCCGCGACGAGCAGCAGCACGACCGCGCCGACCGTGCAGAGCTGGGCGCGGGCGGCCCGGGTGGTGCGGGGCGCGCCCTGAGGCCCGCCGACGCGCACGCCGCCGTACAGGTACTGCGTGATGAGCCCCGCGATGCCGGCGATCACCGCCACGGCCAGCAGGAACGACACGACGAACCGCACGGCCGGCAGCGTGAACAGGTAGAAGCCCACGTCGAGGCCGAACTGCGGGTCCCTCGTGCCCACGTCGCCACCGTTGATCGCGAGCTGCACGGTCTGCCACTGCTGGGACGCGGCGGCCCCGGCGAACAGGCCCAGGACCGCGGGCCCGACCACCATGACGACGCGACGCAGCGGCTCGATGGCCTCGCGGTACTGGTCGAGGCTGGCCTGCTCCTGCGTCGAGGGCGCGTAGACCGGGCGGGAGCGGTAGCCCACGGAGAGGTTGACCGCCACGGCGCCGGCCATGACGACGGCGGCGAGCAGGAACAGGACCCCGCGCGTCACCCACTCCGTCACGAGGACGCGCGTGAAGCCGAGCTGGCCGAACCAGAGGAACTCGGTCCAGACCTGGCTGAGGGTGAGCAGCGCGACGACGAGCAGGCCGACGACGACCGCGGTGACGGCGAGGGGGTGCGGGCGCCGCCGGGCCGGCGGGCGGGGGGCCCGGGGGCCCTGGGGGCTGCGCGGGGGTGGTGCACTGGCGAAGGTCACGGCTGCGGGTTCCTCGTCGTCGGGCGGAGCGGAGACCGGGTCCGCCCGACGCACGGCCCCGGGCGTCGGGTCCGCACAGCGCAACGGCTGGTCCGGGCGCCAGGTTCCCACAGACTCGTGTGATGCTGGCGCCGTGAGCACAGGCAGCACGCGACCCGCGACCGGCCCGCAGGACGAGGAGGCGGCGCGCCGTGCGCTGGCGGACGCCGTGCGGGAGGTGGAGGTCCACGTCGCCCGCGCCGGGTGGGACGGGCCGGTGCGCGTCTTCGCGCTCGTGCGGACCCAGGCCGCCCTCGCCTCCGACCCGGGGCTGGGGCCGCGGCTGTCGATGGACGTCCTCGCGGCGGCGGCCGAGAACCCCTGGCACCTCACGTCCGTCGAACAGGAGCGGCTGCCGCCCGCCGACGACCTGGAGGGTCTGCTCGGCGCGCTGGCCTGGCCGCCGGCGGTCGACGGCGTCGCGCTGACCGTGGAGCGTCTCGTCGTGCCGCCGCACGTGGAGGAGGCGCTGCCCGCGGACCCGGCCGCCGCCCTCGAGGTGCTGCGCACGCACCCCGAGCGGACGGACGTGCGGATGGCGGTCGGCGTCCTGCGCGCGGGTCCGTCGTGGTGCGTGCTGCGCACGCGGTCCGACGACGAGGACGCGTCCGTCGGGCAGGGGCCCGACGCCGTCCCGGGGCTCGTCGAGGCGCTGCGCGCGACGCTCGACTGAGGACGACGGACGCGACGCGCCGGGCGGACGACGCGGCGCGTCAGGCGGCGGACGCGTCCGACGGGCCGTCCGCCGTGCAGGTCGGCAGGTCCTGCGCGTCGCCGGCGCCGATGGCCACGACGGCGTCGTAGGCCTCCTCGAGCGTGCCCACCGCGACGACCCGCAGGTCGTCGGGCACGTGCCCGACCGTCTCGGCGCAGTTGGCGTCGGGGGCGAGGAACCAGGACGCGCCGTCGCGCGACGCCCCGGAGAGCTTCTGCCGGATACCCCCGATGGGCCCGACCCGGCCGTCGACGGAGATCGTGCCCGTGCCCGCGACGACCGCGCCGTCCGCCTCGTCCTCCGGCGTGAGGGCGTCGATGATCCCGAGCGCGAACATCGTGCCCGCCGACGGCCCGCCGATGTCCTCGGACCGGATCGTCACGTCCACGGGGAGGTCGAAGGCGGGGTCGATGTACACCCCGATGAGCGCGCGGCCGTCCGCCTCCCCCGTCACCACCGGCACCTCGACGGGGGCGCCGTCGCGCGTGACCGTGAGGGTGACGGTGTCCCCGGGGGTGACCTGGTCCAGGTGCTCGACGAGGGTCCCGTAGTCCGGCAGCGGCACGCCGTCGACGGCCGTGAGGACGTCGCCCTCCTGCACGAGACCGACGGCCGCGGACCCCTCCACCGCCGCGGTGATGGTGAGGACGGCGGGCACCTCGTAGCCGAGCTGGGTGAGCGCGGCGACGGTCGCGTCCTCCTGGGAGCTCGTCATCTGCGCCTGGTTCTGCTCCTCGAGCTCGTCGCGCCCGAGGTCGGGGGCGTAGACGTCCTCGGCGGGCTGGACGAGGACGTCGGGGCGCACCCACCCCACGACGACGTCGAGCACCGAGGCCGGGTAGCCCGGGCCGCCGACGGCGCTGACGGTCGTCAGCCGCAGCTCGCCCGTCGCGTCGTAGGTCGGGGCGCCCTCGATGGTGATGAGCGGCTCGCCGTCGTGCTCGCCGAGCACGTCGAGGGTCGGCCCGGGGCTGTTGACGGCGTAGGGCACGGGCAGCACGAGCCCGGCCGCGGCCAGTGCCGCGGTCGTCAGCAGGGAGACCGACAGGGTCAGCGCGCGTCGGCCCGGGCGCGTGCGGGGGTCGGTGCCGGAGGCGCCGGTCGTGCCGGTCGCGCCGGTGCCCTCCGTGCTGCGGTCGGCGTCGCCGGGTGCCACGGGGCCGCCGACGCGCTCGTCGGGCACCCCGGCCTGCTGCTCTGTCACCGCCGCATCATCGCCCACCCGGCCGGGAGCGACCTGGGAGCGACCGCGGCGCACCCGTCCGGCCGACGCACGGCCCGCACCCAGGTCGGCGCACAGGTCCTGCGCCCTCAGCGAACCATCGCGTCGTGCCGCGGGGACGGGAGCCCGCGCCCGTCCCCGGTCGTTAGCGTGGGCACCGCCGGCGCCACCGCCGGCCCGCGACCCCGGAGGACCCATGAGCGCCGACCGACCCTCCCCCGACGGCGGCGTGCCGCCGTGGGAGCAGATGCTGCGCCAGATGCTCGGCCCCGCCGCCGACGACGCCCTGCGCGAGATGCGTGAGCGCGGGCTGGACCCGGAGGCCATGGCCGCCGCGTCCGGCATGCCGACGGACCCCCAGACGATGGCCGCCGCCATGCAGCAGGTGCAGCGCATGCTCGCCACGTCGGGCGACGAGCCCGTCAACTGGCAGGTCGCCCACGACCTGGCGCGCCAGCAGGCGGCCGTCGGCGGCGACCCCTCGCTGACGCCGACGCAGTCCCGGCAGGCGCTCGACGCGCTGCGGGTCGCCGAGCTCTGGCTCGACGCCGCGACCGACCTGCCGCCCGCCACGGGCACGCCGCGCGCCTGGACCCGCGCGGAGTGGGTCGAGGCGACGCTGCCCACGTGGCGGACGTTGACCGAGCCGGTCGCGTCGTCGCTGTCGCTGGCGCTGGCGGACACCCTCGGGCAGGCGTTGCCGGGCGCCGACGAGCTCGAGGGCGGGCCCGGGACGGCGGGGGTGCCCGGGCTGCCGGGCATACCGGGCCTGCCCGGGCTCGGCGCCATGGGCGACCCCCGTGAGCTGCTGCGCCGGCTGGGGTCGGCGGTGTTCGGCATGCAGGTCGGGCACGCGGCCGGGACGCTGGCGGCCGAGGCGTTCGGCACCACGGACATCGGGCTGCCGCTGCTCGAGACGCCCGGCGCGGCCCTCGTCGTGCGGAACGTCGAGGCCTTCGCCGAGGGGCTGGACGCGCCGGCGGAAGAGGTGCGCCTCTTCCTGGCGCTGCGCGAGGCGGCGGCGAACCGGCTGTTCACGCACGTGCCGTGGTTGCGAGCGCACCTGCTGGGCACGGTCGAGGCGTACGCGCGCGGCATCTCGATCGACGTCGAGGGCCTCGAGGAGGCGGTGCGCGCCATCGACCCGACGGACGCCGAGGCGCTGCGCTCGGCGCTGGCGGGCGGGGTCTTCGCGCCGCAGACGACCGAGGACCAGCGCGCCGCGCTCGCGCGCCTGGAGACGGCGCTGGCGCTCGTCGAGGGCTGGGTGGAGGAGGTGACGGCGCAGGCGGCCCTGCCGCACCTGCCGCACGCGGTCCCGCTGCGCGAGATGATGCGGCGCCGTCGGGCCGCTGGCGGGCCGGCCGAGCAGACGTTCGCCACGCTCGTCGGGCTGGAGCTGCGGCCGCGGCGGTCGCGGGACGCGGCGGCCCTCTGGGCGCGCATCGCCGCTGACGGCGGGCCGGCCGGGCGGGACGCGGTCTGGGCTCACCCCGACCTACTGCCGACGGCGCAGGACCTCGACGACCCGGCCGGGTACGCCGGGCGGCGCGCGGAGCAGACGGACGAGGGCGCCGACCTCGACCGGGTGCTGGCCGAGATCCTCGGCGAGGACACCGGCGAAGGCCCCACGGCGCCGGGGCCGCAGGACGACCGCGACGGCCCGCACGAGGACGGGCGCGGTGGGGCCGGGACCGGGGCCTGAGCGCCGGGGCCCGGGCGTCAGGTCCAGGTCACGGGCCTGCGTGCCGGGACAGGGCGTCAGGGCTCGACCGCGACCTCGACCCCGCGGTCGTCGGGTCCGTCGTCCGGTGCGCCGTCCGGTCCGCCGCCCGGGCCCCCGCGCTCGAGGGCGAAGGAGTAGCCCTCGAGGAAGCCGCGCGCCCGCTCGGTCCGCGGGTACCGGTTCACCTCCGCCCAGAACTCGGGCCCGTGACCCGCGTGGAGCAGGTGCACCAGTTCGTGCAGCAGCACGTAGTCGAGCACCCAGCGCGGCATCCCGCGGACGCGGTCGGAGATGCGGATGGACCGGTCGGCGGGCGTGCACGACCCCCACCGCCGCCCCTGCTGGGACGACCAGGCGACGCTGGCGGGCCGCGCCCGCCCCCCGAGGTAGCGCGCGGACAGCTCCGCGGCCCGCGCGACGAGCTCGTCGTCGGACGGCCGCCGCCGCCGCTCCTGCGCCGCGAGCCGCGCGAGCATCCGCTGCACCCACTCGCGCTCCTGCGCGGGGCTGAACCGCGCCGGGATGGCGACCACCGTGCGGTCCTGCTCGCGCCACGCGGAGACCGTCCGCAGGCGACGGCGGGAGCGGCGGACCTCGACGCCGTCGAGGTCGTGCTGGTGGCGCACGGGGGTGACGGTAGTGGAGCGGCGGCCCGCCGGACGGGAGCACCGGCCCGGCCCGCCCGGCGCGCCGGGCCCCCGTGCGGCGGCGGGTCCCCCGATCGTGCGTCTACTGTGGGCGTCGCGCGGCCCGGCGACCGGTGCCGCGCCCCCGAGCCGGCCGCCGGTCCGAGGCGGCTGAAGGACAGGAGATGGTGATGGCGGAGACCTACGCGGGCGAGTTCTACTGCGTGAAGTGCAAGGAGAAGCGCGAGGCCGAGGGTGACGTCGTCGTCTCCGAGTCCGGGCGCCGCATGGCCAAGGCCGTGTGCCCCGTGTGCGGGACCAAGCTCAACCGGATCCTCGGCAAGGCCTGACACCCGGTCCGCGCCGGGGCCGGCTCGGCCACATCTGGGCCGGGATCCGAGCACACCGACCACCACCCGACGGGGTGCCACCGCAGCAGCGGTGGCACCCCGTCGTCGTGCCGGCGGTCGCCCATCCCGTCTTGCGGCGCCGGCTGTGGACGGAGATCGGCTGCGGGGCGGGTCGTCGTGGCAGGGTGCCGCCCGGGCCGCCGGTGCCGGGGCCGGCCGGTGCACGAGAGGGGCGGCAGGACGATGCGGTTGCGGGCGGGCCTGCGTGTCCTGCGTCGGGGTCCGGGTGAGGTGCAGGTGGGCCTGGACCCGCGGTGGGCCGTGCGGGTCGACGGGCTCGCGCCCTCCGAGGTCGAGGCGCTGGTGGCGCTCGACCGCGAGCGCGAGCTGCCGGCGGGCCCGGCCGGGGCGCGGCGCGTCGGCGCCCTCCCGGACGCGGTCCTGCCGGGGCTGCTCGCGCTCGGCGTGCTCGACGAGGGCCGGGCCGACCCGCGCGCGGCACGGGCGGCCGTCGTCTGCGCGGACGCCGCGTGCCTCGCCGGCGGCGGGGGCGGCGCGGCCGAGGTCCTGACCCGGCGCGAGGCCGCGGTGGTGGGCGTGCTGGGGCTGGGCCCCACCGGGCTGGTGGTCGCGTCGACGGTGGCCGCGGCGGGCGTCGGCACCGTGGTGCTCGACGATCCCGGGCCCGTGCGCTCCGGGGACGTGGGTCCGGGCGCCTACCGCTGGGCGGACGTGGGTTCCCCGCGCGTCGCTGCAGCGGCGCGCGCCCTGGCGGACGTGCGGGTCGACGTCCGCACGACCGCGGACCGGCGGCCCGACGTCCTGGTGGTCGTGGAGCACGGCGCTGCCGACCCGGCCCGCGCGCCCGTGCTGCTCGGCGCGGGCGTCCCGCACCTGTCGGTCGTGGTGCGGGAGGCGGACGCGCTCGTCGGGCCCTTCGTCGTGCCGGGGCGCACCCCGTGCCTGCGGTGCCTGGACCTGGCGCGCGCGGCGGACGACCCGGCGTGGCCCGTCGTCGCGGCGCAGGTGGTGCCGCCCGACCCCGGTCTCCCGCTCACCGACGGGCTGGGCCTGCGGCGACGTGCCGGCCCGTCCGCAGCCGGCGGTGACCACGCGCCGCGGACCCGCCCGACCGCCGAGGAGCCGCTGCTGCTCAGCGGCGTCGCCGGGACGCTCGCCGCCGCGCACGTCCTCGCCGCGGTGGACGGACGGCGGCCGCCGAGCTGGGCTGCGGTGGTGGAGGTCGCCCTGCCGGGGCTCCTCGGCGTGGCGCGACCCGTGCACCCGCACACGCGGTGCGGGTGCACGGGCCTGCCGCCGACCGGCTGACGCCCGCGACCCCAGAGCGGTCGTCAGGCGGCGCCGGAGGCGTCCTTGCGCGGCCGGCCGCGGCCCCGCTTCGTCGCGACGACGACGCCGTCGACGAAGACCTGGCCGCCCCAGACGCCCCAGGGCTCCTGGCGCTCCACCGCACCGGCCAGGCAGCCGGCGACGAGCGGGCACTCGCGGCACAGCGCCTTGGCCTGCTCGACCTCGGCCGTCCGCTCGGCGAACCAGAGCTCGGGGTCGTTGGACCGGCACGGCACGAGCGCGGCGACGACGGAGGTGAAGCTCCGCCGCTCCTCGAGCGTGGCCGTGGTGGTGCGGGGTGCCGGGTCGGCGGTGCCCGCCGCCGGTCGGGGGGCGAGGGGGGCCGGCGCCTCGGCCAGGGCCGTCCACCGGCCGGAGCCGGTGCGCTGGTCCGTGTCGAGCAGCGTCGAGAGCCGCACGATGTCCTCCTGGTGTCCGTGCTGGTGAGCAGTGCGCGGAGGTCCGGGCCGCTGCCCACCGGGATCACCGGGGGTACGAGCAGGCCGCGGACCCGAGGGATCCGCGGCCTGGGGAGGCTGTCCGACGAGGCGTCAGACGGAGCGGGTCCTGGGTGTCGTGTCGACGACGAGGTGCGAGGTCTTCCAGGTCACCGGGGCGTACCCACCGGTGGTGCGGATCCGGCCGGTGCCGCCGACGGGGGCACCGGTGCGGGCGCCGGTACCGAGACCGGCACCGAGGCCGCTGCCGATGGCGCGGCCGCCGCTGACGACGGGCAGACCCGTCCCCTGGAACGCGCCGCCGATGGGCGCGAGGAGGTGGGCGCCACGCGGCGTCACCCCGACCAGGTCGGTCATGTTCTCCACAGCAGCCACCTCCTCTCGGCGCGGGCCGGGCCCGTGGGCGCGACCTCTCAGCAAGGACGTCCCCAGACTAGGGACGGCCCGGCGACGGGCACAATCCTTTTTCCCGGATCTTCTCGCCGGCTTGTCCCCGGGCTCGTCCCCGGCCCTTCTGGGAGCTCTTCGCCGGGCACGTGGCCGGGCTCTTCTCCCGGGTCCCGAGCCGGCGTCAGGCGCGCGGACCCACCGCGGGGCCGCGGCCCGCGACGACGTCCAGCACCGCGGGCCCGAAGCGCTGCAGCTTGACCGCGCCCACCCCGTCGACGAGGGCGAGCTCGCGCACGGTCGTCGGCAGCGTGCGCGCCACCTGCTCGAGGACGGCGTCCGTGAGCACGGTGAAGGCCGGCTTCGACGTGGTCCGCGCCACCTCGGCCCGCCAGGCGTGCAGCCGCCGCAGCACCGCCGCGTCGGGCGCGGGGCCCGCCGAGGCGCTGCACAGGGCCGCGCCGCCGACGCCGGGCCGGCCGCTGGTCGGCGTCCGCGAGCCCTCCCGGCCTCCCCGACCGCCGGCGGTGCGGCCCCGCCGCTGCTCGTCGTCGGGCCAGATGCCCGCCAGGAACGGCGTGCGCGAGCGGGACGCGCGGCCCCCCGGGTTGCGGGACCGCGCCCAGGACAGCTCGAGCCGCTCGCGCGCGCGGGTCACGCCCACGTAGAGCAGCCGCCGCTCCTCCGCGATCGCGTCCTCCCCCTCGGCGAGCGAGATCGGCACGAGCCCGTCGCTCAGCCCGACGAGGAACACTACGTCCCACTCGAGCCCCTTGGCCGCGTGCAGCGAGGCCAGGGTCACGCCCTCGACCGTCGGCGCGTGCTGGGCGGCGGCGCGCTCGTCGAGCTCTGCGACGAGGTCCTGCACGGTCGCGGACCGTCCGTCCCGGGCGGCGGTCTCCGCGAGCTCGTCGGCGAGCGCGACCAGCGCCTGCATGAGGTCCCACCGCTCGCGCGCCGCACCGCGGGCCGCCGGCGGCTCCGGGGCCCAGCCGACCGGGAGCAGCAGGCCGCGGACCGTCTGCGGCATGGGGTCGGTCGGGTCGGCGCTGCGCGCGCCGCCGCGCAGCAGTACGAGCGCGTCGCGCACCTCGCGGCGCGCGAAGAAGCGGTCCCCGCCCCGGACCGCGTACCCGATGCCGGCGCTCGCCAGGGCCTGCTCGAGGACCTCGCTCTGCGCGTTGGTCCGGTAGAGCACGGCGATCTCGCTCAGCCGTGCGCCCGCCTCGGCGAGCCGGGCGATGCGCGTGGCGACGGCCCGCGCCTCGGACTCGTCGTCCTCGTGCACCGCGTAGCGGATGGCGGGCCCGTCGGGCCGCTGGGCCACGAGCTCGAGGGGGGGCACGTCGGCCGGTCGCCGGCCGACGGCGAGGACGCGGTTGGCCAGGGCGACCACCTGCGGCGTGGAGCGGTAGTCCCGCACCAGGCGGACGACGGTGGCCCCGGGGTGGGTGCGGGCGAACGTCAGCAGGTGGTGCGGCGTCGCGCCCGTGAAGGAGTAGATGGTCTGGCTCGGGTCCCCGACCACGCACAGCTCCTGCCGGCCGCCGAGCCACTGGTCGAGGAGGAACTGCTGGAGAGGGCTGACGTCCTGGTACTCGTCCACCACGAAGTGGCGGTACTGCGCGCGCACCTGCTCCGTCACGTCCGCCCGCTCCGACAGCACGGCGCCGAGCAGGAGCAGCACGTCCTCGAAGTCCATGACGTGCCGCTCGGTCTTCACGTCCTCGTAGGCCGTGAGCAGCCGGGCGAGCGTGCGGGCGTCGTACCCCTCGGGCAGCGCTCGACCGGCCGCGAGCACGGCCCGCTCGTAGTCGTCGGCCGCGACGAGGCTGACCTTCGCCCACTCGATCTCCGACGCGAGGTCGCGCACCGCGACCCGGTCCACCTCCAGGCCGAGCCGCCGCGCCGCGTCGGCGACCGCCGGGGCCTTGTGCTCGAGCAGGCGCGGCGGGGCGCCGCCGACGACCTTGGGCCAGAAGTAGGTGAGCTGGCGCAGGGCGGCGGAGTGGAAGGTCCGCGCCTGCACACCCGTGGCGCCCAGGTCCCGCAGGCGCATCCGCATCTCCCCCGCGGCGCGCGCCGTGAACGTCACCGCCAGCACGCTCGACGGGCGGTACGTGCCGGTCCGCACGCCATAGGCGATGCGATGGGTGATGGCCCGGGTCTTCCCGGTGCCGGCGCCCGCGAGCACGCAGACGGGCCCGGTCAGGGCGGTGGCGACGGCGCGCTGGTCGGGGTCGAGCGCGTCGAGGAGGGCGTCGGCGGACATCGCGACAAGTCTCGCAGGGACCACGGACACGGTGGGCCGCCGACGGACGGCTGTGGACCCGTCGGCCGGACGACGGGGGCGACCCGCCGCGGACGACCCCTCGTCGGGAGGGGTGTCCGAGGGGGCGGGAAGCACGGGGGCCGTGGCAGCGTTCAGCGAGGGACCGGCCACACCGGCCACCACCGTCCGGGCCGCGCGCCGCGGACGGCAGACGAGAGGGAGAGCGATGTCGAGCGGGACGACGGGCACGGCGACCGGTACCGAGGCGGGCACGGCGGGTGCCGTGACGATGTACTCCACGACGTGGTGCGGGTACTGCAAGCGCCTCAAGACGCAGCTGGACTCCGCCGGCATCGCCTACACCGAGGTCGACATCGAGCAGGTGCCGGACGCGGCGGCGCTCGTCGAGCAGGTGAACGGCGGGAACCGCACCGTGCCCACGGTCGTGTTCCCCGACGGCTCGGCGCTCACCAACCCCTCGCTGGTGCAGGTGAAGCAAAGGCTCGGCGCCTGACGTCGGAGCCCCTCTCCCGCCGCCGGTCGCCCGCGGTACTGTCACCGCCCGACGGGAGGGGGGCCCGATGACGACGAGCGCGCGGATGCCTGCGGTGGACGCGATGCGGCTGCTCGCCGCCGTGGCGGTGCTGCTCTTCCACTGGTTCGCGGACCGCCGCATCACCACCGCGGCCTTCGGGTGGGACGCCGACGACGTGCCGAGGTGGCTCGCGGGCGCCGGCGCCTACGGTTTCCTGGGCGTCCCCGTCTTCTTCGTCATCAGCGGCATCGTCATGGTGCCCAGCGCCACCCGGACCGGACCGGCGCGCTTCCTGTTCGCACGAGCGGTGCGCCTGCTGCCCCTCTTCGTGCCGATCGCCACCGTGTCCGCCGTGCTCGCCGTCGTCGACGGACGCCTGACGTCGCTCACGCCGGCAGAGGCGCTGCTGTCGCCCCTGCTCCTCAGCGACGTCCTCCACGTGCCCTGGGCCGACCCGCCGTTCTGGACCTTGTGGGCCGAGCTGCGGTTCTACGCGTTGCTCGCCGTGGTGATGGTCGTGGCGCGGCCCCTCGACGTCCCGCGGGTCGTGGCGGCCGCCTACGCCTGGCTCGCGGTGGCTCTCGCCGCGCGGCAGGCCGGTGCGCCCACGGGGGTGCTGACCGTGGCCCTGCAGTACGAGTACGCCCCGGCGTTCGTCCTCGGCCTCCTGCTGGGCGCGTGGCGGTTCGGAGCACGCGCCCTGGTCGTGCTCCCGGGCGTGCTCGTGACGACGACCCTGCTCGGCCTGCACACCGCCGACCACGTGGACCTCATCGCGCCGGATGCCGTGGTCCCCCGCTCCCCGACGGTCGGGGCAGCCCTGCTCGTCGCGTCCGTCGTGGTGCTCGCCGTGGCGACGCGGGTGGTGCTCCCGGCACGGCCGACGCGGCTCGTGCAGGATGCGGCCGGCATGACGTACCCGCTCTACCTCGTCCACCTCGCGTGGGGTGCGACGCTCGCGGCGACCCTCGTCGAGCTCGGCGCACCACCGCTCGGGGCCGCGGTGGGTGCGGGCGTCGTCGTGCTCGCCCTGGCCTACGTCCTGGGGACGGTGCTGGAACCGCGGCTCCGGGCCGCGCTCACCCGACGCCTGTGGGACGTACACCCGGACGCGACGCCGCAGCCCCTCCACGCCGGCCGCGGCCGGCGCGCCGGCGCCCCGGCCGCACCAGCACCACCACCCGCGTCCTCCGTCTGACGCGACAGGGCCGACGACTCGCCCGGGGTCAGCCGCCGGTGGACGGGTCCGCCGGCGGCAGGGGCTGCCCGTACCACTCGGCGATGAGCGCGTGCGCGATCGAGGAGCGCCCCGGCAGCACCACGGCGCCGCTGCGCACCGCGGCGGCGAGCTCCTCGCGGCTGAACCAGCGGGCCTGCGTCATCTCAACCCCGTCCGGCACCACCGTCGTCGACGTCGCGCGGGCGCGGTAGCCCAGCATGAGCGACGCGGGGAACGGCCAGGGCTGGCTGCCCCGGTACTCCACCTCGCCGACGTGCACGCCGGTCTCCTCGAGCACCTCGCGCCGCACGGCCGCCTCCGGCGGCTCCCCCGCCTCGACGAACCCCGCGAGCGTCGAGAAGCGGCCCTCGGGCCAGCCGGCCGAGTGGCCGAGCAGCACCCGGTCGTCGGCGTCGACGACCGCCATGATGACGGCGGGGTCGGTCCGCGGGTAGTGCTCCGAGCGGTCGACCGGGCAGCGGCGGGCCCACCCCGCCTGCACGACCTCCGTGGCCGCGCCGCACCGGGGGCAGCGCGGGTGCCGGGCGTGCCAGGCGGTCAGGGCGACCGCCGTCGTCGCCAACCCCGCGTCGCGCGAGCCGAGGCGGGCTCCCACCTCGCGCAGGGGTGCGAACACCGGCTCTCCTGCCGGCACCGCGGGTGCCACGGCGGGTGCCACGGCGGTACCGGCTCGCCCGGCGGCGCCCGCGTCCGCGGCGCGCTCGTCACGTCCGGGGTGCACGCCGTCGTCGGAGCGGTGGACCTCGTCCGGCTCGACGAGGCGCTCGTCGACGCTGAACGAGCGGGCCAGGTGCAGCGTGCCGTCCGCCTCACGGCCCAGGAACAGCCAGGTGGCGGCAGCGCCGTCCGCTGCCGCGCTCCCTCGGACGTCCGTGGCGGGCCGCAGGTCGAGAGCCGCCGCGCCCGCGCCGTCCCCGGACGCCTCGACGACGGGCACGACGGCCACGGCGCCGTCCCGGACGAGGAGGACCCGCGTGGTGGGCGCGGCCAGCGCGTCGGCGACGAGGCCTGGACGGGTGCGCAGGTCGGCGGCGCGGTCGACGGTCGCACGGGACAGGGGGAGCTCGTCGAGGACCACGCCCGACACCGTACGCACCGGTCGGGCACCGGGCGCGCCGCCGCGACCGCCGCCGATGGCAGGTGGTGCCTCCTCCGTGCCCGGCCGGTGCGCGGCCGGACACGCCCCGGGCGGTTGGGGCGCCCCGCGGCGGGCCGCACCTACCCTCGGTGCCATGACCCGCTCGCCGCTCGTCCTCGCCGCGCTCGCCACGGCCGCCGTGCCGGGGCTGGACGTCTGGGACGCGCACCCCGCCGGCTCCGGCTCCGACGACGACGCCGCCGTCGTGGTCGACGCGCGGCGCGGACGCTGGCTGGTCCGGGCGCCGCGCACGGCCGCCGCCGGTGCTGCGCTGGAGGCCGAGGTCGCGCTCCTCGCGGCGCTCGAGGACCACGTGGAGGGCGGCCGGCTGCCCTTCGCCGTCGCCCGGCCGGCCGGCTTCGCCGCGCTGCCCGAGGGCGGCCGCGCGATGGTGCACCGGCAGCTCCCCGGCGCACCGCTGCGGCTCGAGACGCTCACCGCCGGCCCCGGCCTGGCCGCGTCCCTCGGCCGTGCGCTGGCCGCGCTCCACGAGCTGCCGACCGCCGTCGTCGAGCAGCAGGGCCTGCCGGTCTACGACGCCGCCGGCTACCGCGAGCGCCGCCTCGCCGAGGTCGACGAGGCCGCGCGCACCGGGCACGTGCCGCCCACCCTGCTGCGCCGGTGGGAGCGGCTGCTCGAGGACGTGTCGCTGTGGCGGTTCCGCCCGGTGGTCGTGCACGGGGACCTGACGGAGGAGCACGTGCTCGTCCAGGACGGCGCGGTGTGCGGGGTCGTCGGCTGGACGGAGACGAAGGTCGCCGACCCCGCCGACGACCTGTCCTGGCTGCTCGTGGCGGCCCCGCCGGACGCCGTCGACTCCATCCTCGAGGCGTACCTGCTGCGCCGGACGGAGCTCGGCGACCCGCACCTGCAGGACCGTGCGCTGCTGGCGGGCGAGCTGGCCCTGGCGCGGTGGCTCCTGCACGGGGTGCGCACGGGCGACGACGCGGTGGTCCAGGACGCCGTCGCCATGCTGCGCGACCTCGACGCCTCCTGCCGCGAGAGCGAGCCGGTGGCCGAGCCCGTCGCCGGCTGACGGCTCCTCACCCGTCGGAAACCCCTGCACCTGCACCGGGACCGACCGCCCCACCGGCCGCGCTGCGGGTAGCGCCGCCCTCGTCGCCGCCGACCGGCGCGTCGTCGGCGCCGCCAGGCTCCCCGCCCGTCCGTCGCAGGAGGGCGACGAGCTCGTCCTCTCCGAGCAGCCGCTCGGGGAACACCGTGAGCCCCTCCCCGACGTAGCAGAACGCCGCGCGCACGTCCTCGACGGGCGTCCCGGTCCAGCGCGACCACGCGAGCCGGTAGACGGCGAGCTGCAGCTCCCGGTCGGCGCGCGCCTTGGCGTCCGTGGGCGGACGGCCGGTCTTCCAGTCCACGACGACGACGCGTCGGTCCGCGCCGCTCCCCGCGTGCTGCGACTCCGTCCCCGGCAGGCGCTCCGTGTCCGGGAACACGGCGTCGATACGGGAGCGCAGCACGTAGCCGTCGACGCTCGTCTCGATGTCCACCTCCACCGCCAGGGGCGTGCGGGCGGCCCAGGGCGTGGCGAGGAAGGCCGCGCGCAGGGAGGCCTGGTCCGCGTCGACGGCCGGGTCGTCGTCGGCCCCGGGAAGGTCGTCGACGTCGACGAGCGTCGCCCGTCCGTAGTAGGCCTCCACCCACGCGTGGAACTCGGTCCCGGTGCGGGCGGCCGGCGAGGGCTCGACGGGGACGGGCCTGCGCAGGTCCCTCGCGAAGCGGCCGGCGTCGGCCTCGAGGCGCACCAGTGCGGACGCCGAGAGGTGCGGCGGCAGCTCCACCTCGGCCACGGGTGCGGCCGAGCGGGACCGCTCGTCGAGAAGCCTCCCGATGAGCGCGTCGAGGGCTGCGTCGCCGCTGGTCAGGTCGGCGAGCTCCGGGCCCGCGGCGTCCGCCTGCACCAGCACCTGCTGCGCGGCCCGTTCGACCGCCTCCCGGCGCGGGCTGCCGCCGAAGGGGTCGGCCGGCCAGGAGACGGCGGCGGTGAGGTCCTCGCGCGGGTTGCTCGCGTCCGGCTCCGGCTCCGGGGCGCGGTGCACGAGCTCGACCAGCGGCTCCGGCGCCTCGAGGAGCTCGGTGAGGAACGGCGACAGCGCACGCGGCCGCGACCCGTCCCCCCACCAGGCCGCCGTCAGCAGCAGGTCCTCGCGCGCCCGGGTGACCGCCACGTACATGAGCCGCCGCTCCTCCGCCAGCTCGTGCAGGCCGGCCTCCTGGCGGTACGCGTCGAGCCGCGCGTGCAGCTCCGCGGCGTCGGCCGCGCCCACCACGTCGAGCGTCGGCAGGTCCGCGCGGTCGCCCCGCAGCGGTGCCGGCAGGGCGCCCGGGTCCCGGGCCCAGCCCCAGTCGCGCGGCCCCTCCGGACCGAGCGCCTTGACCTTCGGCAGCGTGCCGTCGAGGAGACCGGCCACGACCACCGCGTCCCACTCCAGGCCCTTGGCCCCGTGCACGGTCACGAGCTGCACCGCGCGCGGGTCCGGCGGCGTGACGGGGGCGTCCAGGCCGTCCTCCACCTCCTCGGCCGTCTCGAGCCAGGCGAGGAACGCGCCGAGCGTGGCCTGGTCGGCGGTGCGGGTGAACTCGACCGCGACGTCGCCGAAGGCGTCGAGCGCGGCCCGCGCGAGACCGGGGGTGGTGCCGCCCCGGGCGGCCACCTCCAGGTCGAGCCCGAGCAGCCGCTCGGCCTCGGCCACGAGCTCCGGGACCGTCAGGTAGGTGTGCTGGCGCAGGGTTCGCAGCAACCGGGCGAGCCCGGCGAGCCGCTCCCGGGCGACGGGCGTCAGCCGACGGCCGCCGGGGCCGGTCCACCGCGGCGGCGGGAGCTCGTCGACCGCGTCGACGAGGCTGCGGAGGTCCGCCGCGTCCGCCTCGACCGGTGCGCCCGTCGTCGACGGGCCGGTCGGCGCAGGACCCGTCGGCGCGGGGCCTGTCGTCGGCGTGTCCGTCGGCAGGGCGGCGGGTGCCGCCGGTGCGCCCCGGCCCGCCAGCTCGCGCGCCCACTCGTGCAGCGCGTGCAGGTCGGCCGCGCCCAGGCGCACGTGAGCGCCGGTGAGCAGCCGCACCATGGCGTCGCCGCGCGCCGGGTCGTGGGCGACCTGCAGCGCCGCGACGAGGTCGACGACCTCCGGTGTGCTGAGGAGCCCGCCGAGCCCCACGACCTCCACAGGGACCCCCGCGTCCAGCAGAGCCCGACGCAGGAGCGGGAACTGCGAGCGCCGCCGGCACAGCACGGCGGCGGTCACCGGAGCCCTGCCGTCCTCCGCTCCGGCACCCGTGCCGTTCCCTGTGCCGACCCCTGTGCCGGCCCCCGTGCCGGCGCGCAGGTCGCGCAGGTGCCGGGCCACCGCCGCGGCCTCCTCCTCCACCGTGCCGGCGACGAGCGCGCGGACGCGCCCCTCGCCGGCCCCGGGGCGTGGGACGAGCACCGGCAGGTCGAGGCCGCGCACGCCCGCGCGGAGCGGCTCCGCCACGGCGTTCGCGACGGCGAGGACCGCGCGGTCGTTCCGCCAGGACGTCGACAGCGGGTGCACGTCAGCGGGCCGCAGCGGACCCGGGACGCGTCCGCCCGGTACCCCGGCTCCCGGCGCGACGACGTCCGAGGCGGACGTCGCCCCGGAGGCGCGAGCGGGGAACTCGCCGGGGAAGCGGGCGAGCCCTCCCGCGCTGGCCCCGCGCCAGCCGTAGATGGACTGGTGGGGGTCGCCGACGGCGGTCACGGCGTGGCCACCGCCGAACAGGGCGCGCAGGAGCCGGACCTGGGCGTAGGACGTGTCCTGGTACTCGTCGAGCAGGACGACCCGGTACCGCGCCCGCTCACCCGCGGCGACCGGCTCGAACGACTCCGCGAGGCGCGCGGCCAGCGCGATCTGGTCCCCGTGGTCGATGGCGTCGGCACGTCGCTTGCGGGCGCGGTAGTCGGCGACGAGGTCGAGCAGCCGGCCCCGCAGCTCGAGGCTCTGGAGCACCTCGAGCGCCTCCTTGCGCAGGGGCCGCGGCCGGCCCTTGCCGGTCGGCGCCGTGGGCGGGGTCGCGGCGAGGCCCGCCGCCAGCGCCTGCACCTGCGCCCGCGCGACGGCCGGGTCGAGGAGGTGCTCGTCGAGCGCCCCGGACAGCGCGAGCACCGCGCGGACCACCGTGGAGGTCGCGCGGTCGGTGTCGAGGTCGCCCGCCCACGCCTCGACGGTCTCGCTGGCGAGCTGCCACTGGGACGCCTCGCCCAGCAGCCGCGCGGTGGGCTCGAGCCCCAGGCGCACGGCGTGGTCCGCGACGACGGACGCGGCGTAGGCGTTGTACGTCGACACCACCGGACGGTCGAGGTCCGCCAGCCCCACGGCACCGCCACCACCCGCACCGCTACCACCCGCACCGCCGCCGTCCGTGCCGCCGCCCGCGCCCCCGCTGCCGGCGGGCACGGCCGGCTCCAGCCCCGCGGCCCGCAGCGCCAGGCGCAGCTGGCGCAGCCGCTGGCGCACGCGCAGCGCGAGCTCTCCCGCGGCCTTGCGCGTGAACGTGAGCCCGAGGACCTCCTCGGGCGCGACGAACCCGTTCGCGACCAGCCAGACGACGCGACCGGCCATCGTCTCGGTCTTCCCCGAGCCGGCACCCGCCACGACGAGCGCCGGGGCGAGCGGTGCCTCGATGACGCGCCGCTGCTCCGGGGTCGGCGGGTGCTGGCCGAGCAGGTCGGCGACCTCGAGCGCGGTCAGGCGCGCCGCGGCGGCGTCGGCGACCAAGCCCGGTGCGGCCGGCATGCGCCCCGCGCCGGGGGACGTCGTCGTGGTCGTCACCCGGCCACCTGCGCACCCTCGGGGCGTGCGGGGCAGGAGCGGCGCACGGGGCACCGGTCGCAGCGCCGGTTGACGGCGGCGTCGAAGGCGGAAGCGGCCATGCGCTCCGCGACCTCGTCGACGAGGGCACGGGACCAGGCGGGGTCCTCCGCGTCGGCCAAGGGCTGCTGGTCCCGGCACGTCGGCGCGGCCGAGCCGTGCGCCAGGTGGACGAGGCGGGCCCCCGCGGACGGGGCACCGGGCGGCACGTCGGGGACGGCGCCGGCGTCGAGCGCGAGCTGGTAGGCGCCGAGCTGCGGATTCACCGCGGCCTCCGCGGCGGTCGGCACGGCCGACCCCGTCTTGAGGTCCACCACCCGCACGCTGCCGTCGGCGAGCTGCTCCACCCGGTCGATGGTCCCGCGCACCACGGCGCGGTCGGTCTCGACCCGGAACGGCGCCTCCACCGCGACGGGCGTGCCGCCGTCCCGCAGGTAGGCCGCCAGCCGCTCGACCATGCGCTCCGCCTTGCGCCGCGTCGCCAGCGCCGGCCAGCCCGAGCCGAGCCCGAGCTCCTCGAACCGTGCGTCGAGCGCCGCCGCGAGCTCCGCGTGCGTCCCGCGCGGGTGGTCCTGCGCGATGGCGTGCACGAGCGTCCCGAGCGACTGCTGCCCGGAGTCACCGGCGGTCCCGCCGGCGCTCTCCAGCGCCCACCGCAGGGCGCACGTGTGCGCGGTCTCCAGCCGGCTCGGGGAGACCGGGACGCGCTCCCCGGGCGCCCACAGCGGCGCGTCGGAGGAGACGGCCGCCCGTCCGGCCCAGCCCGCCGGGTCGGCGCCGGCGACGCCGTGGGCGGCCAGCCGCGCGAGCGCACGGGCCGCGACGGGGTCCTCGGCCCCCGCAGCCGCGGCCTCCTCGAGGCGTCGCCGCAGCCGTGCGACGACCCCGCGCAGGTCCCAGGGCGAGGGCGCGGAGGTGACGCGGACGTCCTTCTCCTCGGACCCGGCGTCGTCGCCCGGGGCCGGCGGCTGCACGAGGTCCAGGAGCGGGGACGGCTGGTCGTCCGGCCCGCTGACGGCCGTCACGAGCAGGGTGCGGCGCGCGCGGGAGCACGCGAGCGCGAAGGAACGCAGCTCGTCGCCGAGCACCGCGGCGCGCGCCGCCGCCGGGTCGGTGGCGGCGGTGGCACGGCCCGCGAGGTGGTCGACGAGCGCCTGCGCGCCCAGGAGCGAGTCGCGCAGCCGCAGGTCGGGCCATACCCCGTCCTGCACCCCCACCACGACGACGACCTCCCACTCGCGTGCCGATGCACCGGCGGGCGTGAGCACGGACACCGCAGCGCGACGCCCCCGCGCCGCGAGCGAGTCCGCGGGCAGGTCCTGCGCCACGAGCCAGTCGGTGAAGGACGCGGGCGGGCTCTGCGGCATGCGCTCGACGAAGGTCTCCGCCGCACGGAAGAGCGCGACGACCGCGTCCAGGTCCCGGTCCGCCCGCTCGGCGGCGACGCCCCCGCCCAGCGCGGCCGCGCGCCACGTCTCGGCCAGTCCCGCGGCCTCCCACACCGCCCACAGCACGGTCCGGGCGTCCGCGTCCGGGCGCGCCGCCTCCCTGGCGCCCGCGGCCAGCACGGCCGCCACGCGCAGGACCGGCCGCGTCACCGTGGACGGCAGCGCCAGCACCGTGCCCGGCTCGAGCAGCGCCTCGACGAGCAGCGCGTCGCTCGACCGGCCACCACCGGCGGCCAGCTCCTCCGCCCGCAGCGCACGCCGCAGACGACGCAGCCCGACGGCGTCGACGCCGCCGAGCGGCGACTGCAGCAGGCGCGCGGCGGTGTCGGCGTCGAGGGGATCGGCCCCGAGGGCGACCCGCGTGGCCTCCAGCAGCGGACGGACCGCCGGCTCCTCGCGCAGGGGGACGTCCGCGCCCAGCACGGCCACCGGCACCTGACCCGCGACCAGCGCGCGCCGCAGGGCCGCGACCCGGGCCCCCGTCGGCGCCACGACGGCCATCTCCTGCCACGGCACGCCGTCCTCGTGGTGGGCCGCGCGCAGCGCGTGCACCACCCAGGCGGCCTCCTGCGCCGCGCTGGGGAGCACCGCCGCCCGCACGAGGCCCGCGTCGGCGGCCGGCCCGGCGCTCGTCCCGGCGGCTGGGACCACCCCTCCGGTCCCACTCGTGGTCGACCTCGTCGCCGTGCTCGTCGCCGTGCTCGTGGCCGACGGGGCCGCGCGGTGCGCCGCGACCCCGGCGGTGGGCACCCGCTCGGTGACCCGCTGCACCACGGCGCGCACGGCGGCCCCGTGCCGCCACACCTGGGGCAGGACCAGGGTCGTCGCGCCCAGCTCACCGGCTGCGCCGCCCGCCACGGCGGCCCGCCCGACGAGCGAGGGCAGGGCACCGCGGAACGTCTGCACCGCGATGTCGGGGTCGCCGGCCAGGACGACGCGCGCCCCGTCCGCCGCGAACCGCGCGAGCAGCTGTGCCGTCGCGGCCGTGCTCTCCTGGTGGTCGTCGACGAGGACGAGGCGGCGACGGGGGGCCGCCACGCCGGGCACCTCCCGCGACCAGCGCGCGAGAGCCCGCGCCGCCTCCGCCACGACGGCCGCGGGGTCGAAGCGAGGACCCAGGTCCGGTGTGCCGGACCGCAGCTCCAGCACGTCGAGGTACTCCTCGTGGACCGCCGCGGCCGCCTCCCACTCGGGCCGGCCGAGCCTGCGGCCGAGGGCCGCGAGGTCCGCCGGCCCGAGCCCGCGCTCGGCGGCCCGCATGAGCAGGTCCCGCAGCTCGTCCCGGAACGCGCGGACCCCCGCGGGCTCCGCAGGCACACCCGTCGGCCAGGGCACGCGTCGTCCCTCGCCGGCGGCGTGCCCCTCCAGCAGCTCGGCGATGACGAGGTCCTGCTCGGGCCCGCTGACGAGCGTCGGCGGGCGCTCGCCGAGCGCGGCGGCCCGCGCACGCAGCACGGCGAACGCCGCGGCGGCGGGGGTCTGCACCAGCGGCCGGCCCGCGGTGCCGCGCAGCCGGGCCGCGAGCCGGTCCCGCAGGTCGGCCGCCGCGCGCCGCGTGGCCGCCAGGACGAGCAGCTCCTCCACGGGCAGGCCGGCGGCCACCGCCGCGACCGCCGCCTCGAGCAGGACCGTCGTCCGGCCGCTGCCGGGCGCGCCGAGCACCAGCAGGTGCCCGGCGCCGGCGTCCGTCACCCCCGCCACGACGCGGTCGGCGACCTCCTGCTGCACGGGGTCGAGCACGACGGGCGCCCCGGGCCCGGAGACGGGCCCGTCCGCGAGCGCGGGCCGCACCAGCCGCACCAGCCGCACCGCCCGCGTCCCGCCCGGCGCGCGCACGGTCCCCGCGCCGCCCGCCTCCCCCGCCGCCGTGGGGCGGTCCTCCACCGTCGCTGTCACGCGGACGATCCCAGCACACCCCACCGACACGCCCCGCACCGGCACCCCGGCCATGCGGACGGGACCACGACGTCCCCGCTCAGGACACCCCGGAGGTCAGCCCGGGAAGGGCCAGGCGTTGGCGGTGCACGGTGCCACGCCGAGGGTCTGCTGCTGCATGACGGGCGCCACCTGCCCCGCGCCGGGGCACGTGCGGTGACCGTGGCCCAGCAGGTGCCCGACCTCGTGGTTGACGAGGTACTGCCGGTAGACGGTCCGGTCGGCGAACTCCGGCGTGGCCAGCACCCACCGCCGCCAGTTGAGGACGGCGGCGCCGGCGCGCCCGCAGGAGACCTGCCCACCCGTGTCGAGCGGCGCGCACAGCGCATCGGTGAGGTCGGGGCTGGCCAGCACCACGCGCAGCTCGGCGGCGCCGTCCGTGCGCACGAACGTCGTCGAGCCGTCACCGCCCCAGGAGCGTGGGTCCGCCAGGGTCTGCATGACGAACTGCGCGAAGGTCGCCCCGTCGACCGCCAGGCCCGCCTCGACCTCGACCCTCACGGTTCGGACGCGCGCGCCCGGACCGGCGTCAGGACCGGCCGCACCGGACCCGGGGACCACCTCGAGCGCGCCGGTGGCGACCTCGGGCACCTCCGTGCCGGTCAACCCGGCGGCGAGGTCCGCGGCGTCGAGACCCTCGGGGAGCACGCCGAGGTCCGGCGGCTGCACGAGCGGCTCCTGGACGAGCGGCGCGGCGGTCACGGGCGCCGATCCGATCTCGTCCTGCGCGCCGTCCTGCGCGCCGTCCTGCACGCCGTCCTGCACGCCGTCCTGACCGGTGGTCGTGGGCGCCGCGCCGGCGTCGGCCGCCGCGACGGCACGGGCGGTCCGGGGGGCCTCGTCGCCCCCGCCGACGAGGCCCGACCCCACAGCGAGGCCCGCGACGAGGGACAGCCCGACGACGGCCGCCGCCACGACCGGTCGCGGCCCGTCGCCCACCGGTGGGGGCACCAGGGGCCGACGGGCGGGGAGGGGTCGGAGCACGACCCCATGCTCGCACCCGCACCCGCACCCGCACCCGCACCCGCACCCGCACCCGCACCCGCACCCGCACCCGCACCCGCACCCGACGGCGCACGCGCAGGTGCTGGGCCGATCAACTGCCCGTCCGGAGGCTCCCGCCGGCCCCCACGCAGGCCGTACCATCGCGCCGTGGACGCGCTCGCGGGTACCGGAACGGACCCGGGCACGAGCACGAGCACGGGCACGACTCCGGGCACGAGCACGGGCGCCACCGCGGCCGCCCCCGTCCCGACGGTCACCGGCGAGGTCCCGCGCATCCGCGGTCAGCGCCTCGCGCGCGACGAGCGCCGCACGCAGGTGCTCCAGGTCGCGCAGGAGCTCTTCTCGCGCGAGGGCTACCACCACGTCTCGATGGACGACATCGCCGATCGCGCCTGCGTCGGCAAGCCCGTGCTCTACCGCCACTTCCCGTCGAAGCTCGACCTGTACCTCGCCGTCGTCGACCAGCGCGGCGAGGAGCTGCTGCGCACGGTCGAGCTCGCGCTCACCGCGCTGGGGCCCGCACCCGTGCCCGCCGACGGGGGACGCCAGGTCGTGCACGCCGTCGTGCACGCGATCTTCGCCTTCGTCGACGTGGCCGGCGAGTCGTCGAGCCTGCTGTTCGAGTCGGACGTGCGGCACGACCCGGGCGTCCGCGAGCGGGTGGAGAGCGCCTCCCTCCAGGTGGCGCAGCGGGTGGCGGCGGCCCTGGAGGCGACGGCGTCGCTCACCCCCGCCCAGGCGCGCCTGGCCTCCGTCGCGCTCGTCGCCCTGGCCCGGGGGGCGGCCACGCACCGGTTGCGCAGCCCGGACGGCCTCGGCCCCGACGAGGCGGTCGAGCTCGTCACGGCGCTGTCCTGGGACGGGGTGCTCGGGGTCGCGCGTCCCGCGCCGTCGGGCGCCGTCGCGGGGGTCCCCGCGAGCACCGCCGGTGCCCTGCCCGGCGCTGTCGGGGCCGGCGGGCAGGGCGTGCAGGTGGCGGGATAGGGTCGCCGTGCTCGACCTGATCATGAGGAGACGATGACGGTGGACATCACCATCGGTGTGCAGAACCTGCCCCGCGAGCTCGTGCTCGAGTCCGACCAGTCGGCGGACGCGGTGGCCGCAGCGGTCACCGAGGCGCTCGGCGGCGGCGCGACGCTCGAGCTCACCGACAGCAAGGGACGGCGCGTGATCGTCCCGACGAGCGCGATCGGCTACGTGGAGATCGGCACGGAGACCAAGGGGCGCGTGGGCTTCGGCTCCATCTGACCCCTGCTCCGGCCGCGGAGGCCGACGAGGAGGGCCCTGCACGGCGCGCCGTGCAGGGCCCTCGTCACGTCACCGGTGCCGGGCCTGTCGCCCTCCTGGCGTCCGTCCACGCCGCCGCCGTGTGGGACGGGCGCGCTCAGGCCGTGAGGCCCAGCCGCGTCATGCGGCGCGTGTGCTCGGCGGTCAGCTCCCCGAAGATCCCCGCCGTGGCCTCCGCCGTGGCCGGGTCGACGGAGGCGGGCACGGGGACGGCCGCCGGGCGGCGGCGGTGGAGGCCGAAGCGACGGCCGTGGCCCCCGCTCTCCGGGGCAGCCACCGAGGCGGCCACCGGGGACGCCACCGCGAGCGGGGCCGCAGGCGCCGCGACGACCGGCACGCCGGGCGCCGTCGCGTCGCGCCCGGTGCGTCCCGTGGCGGTGCGGGCACCGGGCCGCTCGGCGATGAGCCGCGCCAGCGTCGGGTGCTCGACGACGAGCCGCTGCACGGTGCCGAGCGCCTCGCCCACCAGCCGACGGCCCCACAGGGCGAGACGGGCGGCCAGCACGTCGTTGCCGGCCCCGGCGGCGTCCAGCTCGGCCACCGCGAGCTCGGCGTGCGACGCGTCCTGCAGCACCTCGAGGACCAGCTCACGTGAGCGCTCGTCGAGGCCGGCCGCCGCGAGGCGGCAGAAGTCGTCCGCCACGCCGTAGCCCACGTACACCTTGAGCAGGCGCTCCCACCACGAGGACGGCGTCGTGCGGGCGTCGAAGTCGTCGAGCATGTGCTCGTAGGGGCGCATCGCGTCGACCGGGTCCCCGCCGAGCTCCGTGACCCGCGTGAGCACCCGGTCCCGCCGCGCGACGGCCTCGACCGCGAGGCGCGACAGCTGCAGGCTCTGTTCGAGGCTGGGGGCGACCGCAGCGTCCGCCGCGAGCCGGGCGAAGGACTCGTGCTCGAGCTCGGCGACGAGGCCGAGGAGCGCGATCGCGTCGGCCGCGGAGCAGCCGTCGTCCGTCGGGGCCCCGGCACCCGGGCGGCCCGCGGCCCGGGCGTCCGGGTCGGCCGCGGCCGTGGTGGCGGCGCGGGACGTGGCGGTGTCCGGCCGGCGGGGCGTCGACGTCATCCGGGCATCGTAGTGCGGGCGCTGTCACGCCGCCCACATCCGCAGGCCGGTGCGCGGTCCCGTCGGCTACGCTGGCCGTGTTATCGGTTGCCCGGTCGTCCCCCCGTCGAAGCTCCACCGGTCCGAGGGGTGGGGACACCCGCCCGGACCACCTCGTGCCCGCCCCACCGGCGGAGCAGCGCGAGCGACCTCCGCGATCGGCTGCCGCCAGCCGTGGCGACCGCCCGGCCGGCGCCGAGACCGCGCACGGCCACCACGGCCGGCGGACGCGGTCGGCGCCCGCCCGGCGGAGGCCCTCAGCAGACGAGAGCACGCGTGACCACCCAGACGAGCACGACCGGCGCCGACGCGCCCACCCCCGACGAGACCCCCACCCCCGAGAGCGCCACCCCCGAGAGCGCCACCCCCGAGAGCGCCACCGTCACCACCGAGGCCGACGCGCACGCGCGCTCCTCGCTCACCTCCTACAGCTCGGTGCAGGCGGTCGACGCCTCCTTCGCGGACTTCGACGTCCGCCCGGAGATCGTCGCCGCCCTGGCCGACGCCGGCATCACCCGGCCCTTCCCCATCCAGGCCATGACGCTGCCCGTGGCGCTGGCGGGCCACGACATCATCGGCCAGGCGAAGACCGGTACCGGCAAGACGCTGGGCTTCGGCGTCCCGCTGCTGCACCGCGTCGTCGCGCCCGGCGAGGACGGCTACGACCGCCTGCCCGCGCCGGGCAAGCCGCAGGCGCTCGTCGTCGTGCCGACGCGCGAGCTCGCCGTCCAGGTGGCCGGCGACCTGGCGACGGCCTCGTCGCGCCGGTCCGTCCGCGTCGTGCAGGTCTACGGCGGGCGCGCCTACGAGCCGCAGATCGAGGCGCTGCAGCGCGGCGCCGACGTCGTCGTCGGGACGCCCGGCCGCATGATCGACCTGCTCAACCAGCGTCACCTCGACCTGTCCCGCGTGGTCGAGGTCGTCCTCGACGAGGCCGACGAGATGCTCGACCTGGGCTTCCTGCCCGACGTCGAGAAGCTCCTGGGCGCCACTCCGGCCAGCCGGCACACGATGCTGTTCTCCGCGACGATGCCCGGCGCGGTCGTCGCCATGGCCCGCCGCTACATGACGCAGCCGACGCACATCCGCGCCGCCGCGCCGGACGACGACGGCCAGACCGTCAAGAACATCGCGCAGGTCGTCTACCGGGCGCACGCGCTGGACAAGGTCGAGCTGCTGGCCCGCATCCTCCAGGCGCGCAAGCGCGGCCTGACGATCGTCTTCGCGCGCACGAAGCGGACCGCGGCCAAGGTGGCCGACGAGCTCGTCGAGCGCGGGTTCGCCGCCGGCGCCCTGCACGGCGACCTCGGCCAGGGCGCCCGCGAGCAGGCGTTGCGCGCGTTCCGCCACGGCAAGGTCGACGTGCTCGTCGCCACGGACGTCGCGGCGCGCGGGATCGACGTCGAGGACGTCACGCACGTCGTGAACTACCAGTGCCCCGAGGACGAGAAGACCTACCTGCACCGCACCGGCCGCACGGGCCGCGCGGGGCACACGGGCACCGCCGTCACCTTCGTCGACTGGGACGACATCCCCCGCTGGGGCCTCATCGACAAGGCGCTGGGCCTCGGCATCCCCGAGCCCGTGGAGACCTACTCCTCCTCGCCGCACGTCTACGCCGAGCTCGACATCCCCGCGGGCACCACGGGGCGCCTGCCGAAGGAGCAGCGCACCCGCGCCGGCCTGCAGGCCGAGGCGCTCGAGGACCTGGGCGAGACCGGCAAGCGCGGCGGCGGGGCCGGCGCCCAGAGCGGTCGCGAGCCCCGTCGTGAGGGCGGGCGGGAAGGCGCGCGCGAGGGCGGGCGTGACGCGGGCCGCGGGCGCGACGAGCGCGGCGGCGGCCGGGGCCGGTCCGGGCGCGGCGAGGGCCGCGCGCGGGACGCGGCCGCGGACGGCCCGACGACGCTCGACGCGCCCGGGGTGACGGCCGGGGCGGGCGACGGCGCGACCGCGACCGGGCCGCGCGAGGAGGGCGACGCCCCCCGCCGCCGGAGCCGCAACCGCCGGCGCACCCGCGGCGGCCGTGACGGCGCTGCGGGCGCACCGGCGTCCGGCGAGCCGGCACCGGCGGCCCCGGAGGCCTGACCGGCGCCCACGAGGGCGCACCGCGACGGCGCCGACCCACGACGGGTCGGCGCCGTCACCGTCCCCCGTGCCGGCCTCAGCCCTCCGTGACGAAGGCGCGCACCGCGTCGGCGACGAGCTGCACGGCGATCGCCGCGAGCAGCAGACCCGCGATGCGGGTCACGAGGGTCGTGCCCGACTCCCCCAGCACCCGGTGCACCGCGCCGGCGAACCGCATGGCCAGGTACAGGCACAGGTGCACGCCGAGGATGCCCAGCGCGATGACGACCCAGTCCCACGTCTGCTCGGCCTGCTGGACGAAGACCATCGTCGCGACGATGGCGCCGGGCCCCGCCAGGAGCGGCGTCCCGAGCGGCACCAGCGCCACGTTGACGCGCCCGGCCGCCGCCGGCTGCGGCTCCTCCGCCTTGCCCGTGAGCAGCTCCATGGCGACGACGAGCAGCAGCAGGCCCCCCGACCCCTGCAGGGCGGCCAGCGAGATGTGCATGTAGGACAGCAGGCCCTGCCCGAACACGGCGAAGGCGACGACGACGCCCAGCGCCACGAGCACCGCCTGCCGGGCGGCCCGCGAGCGCTCGGCCCGTGTCATCGTCCCCGTCAGCGCCAGGAAGATCGGCACGGTCCCGGGCGGGTCCATGATGACGAACAGCGTGATGAAGACGGACAGCAGCAGCTGGGCGTCGAACGCCCCCGTCACGGCCGGACCACCGGCAGCCCTCCCTGCTCCTCGACGGCGGCGACGACCTCCGGGGCCGTCAGGTGCTCCCCCAGCCGGTTGACCTTGCCCGTGCCGTGGTAGTCGCTGGACCCCGTGACGAGCAGGCCGAGCCGCGCGGCGATCGCGGACAGCCGCGCGACCTGGGCCGGGGTGTGGTCGCGGTGGTGCACCTCGACGCCGGCCAGCCCGGCGCCGGCGAGCTCGTCGAACACGGCGTCGGGGATGACCCGGCCCCGGGCGTCGGCGCCCGGGTGCGCGAGCACGGGGACGCCGCCGGCGGCGCGCACGAGCGCGACGGCGCGTGCCGTGGGCGGCGCGTGGTGCGGGACGAAGTAGGGCCCGCGGGCGCTGAGCAGCCGCGCGAAGGCGGTGTCCCGGTCGGGCACCACCCCGGCGGCGACGAGCGCGTCGGCGATGTGCGGCCGGCCGAGGGCGACGTTGCCGACGGACTGCGCCTCGACGTCCGCCCAGGTGATGGGCAGGTCGCGGGAGAGGAGGTCCACCATCGCGCGGGCCCGGCCGTCGCGGGCGGCCCGGGTCCGGGCGAGCTCCGCCGCGAGCGCGGGGTGCTCCGGGTCGTGCAGGTAGCTGAGCAGGTGCACGCTCACGTGGCCCGACAGCGTGGAGACCTCCGTGCCGCGGACCAGCGCGACGCCCGAGCGACGGGCCTCGTCGGCGGCGGCGTCCCAGCCGGCGGTCGTGTCGTGGTCCGTGAGGGCGACGACGTCGAGGCCGGCCGCCGCGGCGGCCCGCACCACCTCCGCGGGGGTCTGCGTGCCGTCCGACGCGGTCGAGTGGGTGTGGAGGTCGGCACGCACCGGGCCCAGGGTAGTGCCGCCCGCGGGCGTCCCCGCCCCGGCGTCCCCACGCGGGCGTCCCCACGCGGGCGTCCCCGCCCCGGCGTCCCCACGCGGGCGTCCCCACGCGGGTGTCGCCACGCGGCCGCCGCGCGGGTGCTGCGCGGATACTGGGGCCATGACGGAACCCCTCGAGCCCACCGCACGGACGACCGCTCCCGCCGGTGGCGGCGCGACCCCCGTCGCCGTCCCCGACGCCACCACCCCGGCCGAGCCGTCCGACCCCCAGACGCTGGCGGACCGGGGGTCGAACCGCTCGCAGAAGCCGCGGTCCGCGGCCTTCGCGGCGTACATGACGTCGGGGTGGGCGCCGCGGGAGCCGCGCACGGTCGAGCCCTCGCCCGCGGCCCCCTTCGCGGCCGCCCGGCGCGAGGCCCTCGCGGCGCTGTTCCCCGGCGAGCGGCTCGTCGTGCCCGCCGGCACGCTCACGGTCCGGTCCAACGACACCGACCACCGCTTCCGCCCGCACTCGGCCTTCGCCCACCTCACCGGGCTCGGCGGCGAGCAGGAGCCGGACGCCGTGCTCGTGCTGCACCCCGTCGCCGACGAGGAGGGCGCCGGCAGCGGGTCCGGCAGCGGGTCCGGCAGCGGCCACCGCGCCGTCCTCCACGTCCGCCCGCTCGCGGGCCGCGACACCGACGAGTTCTTCTCCGACGCCCGCTCCGGCGAGTTCTGGGTCGGCGCCCGCCCGACGCTGGAGGAGGTCGCCGCCCTGACGGGCATCACGACCGCGGACCTCGACGAGCTGCGCGACGCCCTCGCCAAGGACGTCGGCCCCGACGGCGTCCGGCTGCGGGTCGTCACGGGCGTCGACCCGGCGGTCGACGCCGTCGTCGCCGAGATCCGGGGCCAGGAGGAGGCGGGCGAGACGGACGCCCGCCTCGCGGAGGCCCTCTCCGAGCTCCGGCTCGTCAAGGACGAGCACGAGGTGGCCGAGCTGCGCCGGGCCGTCGACGCCACGGTCGAGGGCTTCGAGAAGATCGTGCGCGCGCTACCGGCCGCCACGGCGCACCGGCGCGGCGAGCGGGTGCTCGAGGGCACCTTCCTCGGGCACGCCCGGCAGGAGGGCAACGCCGTCGGGTACGAGACCATCGCCGCGGGCGGCGAGCACGCGACGACCCTGCACTGGACCGACAACGACGGCAGCGTCCGTGCGGGCGAGCTCGTGCTCGTCGACGCCGGGGTGGAGGTGGACTCCCTCTACACCGCGGACGTGACCCGCACGCTGCCCGTCGACGGGCGCTTCACCGACGTCCAGCGGCAGGTGTACCAGGCGGTGCTCGACGCCGCGGACGCCGCCTTCGCCGCCGCGCGGCCGGGCGTCCGGTTCGGCGACGTGCACGCCGCCGCCATGCGCGTCATCGCCGACCGGCTCGCGGCGTGGGGCCTGCTGCCGGGCACCGCCGAGGAGTCGCTCGACCCGGACGCCCAGCACCACCGCCGCTGGATGGTGCACGGCACCAGCCACCACCTCGGCCTCGACGTGCACGACTGCGCGCTGGCCCGCAAGGAGATGTACCTCGACGCCGAGCTGCGGCCCGGCATGGTGTTCACGATCGAACCCGGCCTGTACTTCAAGTCCGACGACCTGCTGGTGCCCGAGAGGTTCCGCGGCATCGGCGTGCGGATCGAGGACGACGTGCTGGTCACGGCGGACGGCGTCGAGAACCTGTCGGCGGCGCTGCCGCGCGAGCCCGACGACGTCGAGGCGTGGATGGCCCGGCTGCTCGGCTGACGCGGCGCGCGGCCCGGGCGCAGCCGGGCGCCGGCCCCTGCCTGGGGCCGGCGCCCGGCTCGGCGCTGCGTCAGCTCTGCGTCAGCCCTGGGTCAGCCCTGCGGGGGCTGCGGCGGCTGCTGGGGCTGGGGCTGGGGCTGGGGCTGGGGCGCGCCCCAGGGCTGACCGGCCTGCGGCTGCCCGGGCTGCGGCTGGGCGGGCTGGTGCGCGGGCTGGTGCACGGGCTGCTGGACCGGCTGGTGCACGGCCTGCGGCCGCGGCGCCGGCGGCGCGACAGGCGCGGACTGGGGGCGGCCCCAGCCCGACTGCACCCCGCCGACCTCGGCGAGGAGCTGGCGGGCCTGGTGCGCCTTCTCCTCCCGGCACAGCACGGAGTACGTCGTGGCGACGATCTGGCTCGACGAGGTGAAGTCCCGCCGGCCGCCGGTGAACGCGTACGCGACCACCGCGAACAGCAGCCCGAAGGCCCCACCGATGAGCAGGCCGGCCAGCACGGTCACCCCGAGCCCATCGCCCGCCAGCAGCCCGATGAGCAGGCCGAACGAGATGCCGAACCAGGCGCCGGAGGCGAACCCGCTCAGCGCCACGCGGGGGTAGGTCAGCCGGCCCATCACGCGCTCGACCATGCGCAGGTCGGTGCCCACGATCGTCACGAGCTCGACCGGGAACTCCTTGTCCGACAGGTGGTCCACCGCCTTCTGCGCCTCGAGGTACGTCGCGTACGACGCGACCGTCTCGCCCTGCGGCAGGGTCGGGGTGCGGGGGCTGCGGGTGTTGCCGGAGAGGGACATGCGTCCATCATCCCCGCGCGGGGGCCGCCCGTCCTGGTGATGGGGGGAACCCGCAGCGAACCCGGAGCGGACGCCCAGCCCGCTCCCAGGCGGGGCGGGCGCGCCGGCGACGTCTAGGCTGACGGCGTGAGCGGCGTCGGGACCCCTGTGTTCGTCGCGCGCCTGGCCGGGACCGCGGTGTTCGACCCCATCGGGGACCAGGTCGGCCGCGTGCGCGACGTCGTGGTCCTCATCCGCGAGAAGCGTGCGCCGCGCGCCGTCGGCCTCGTCGTCGAGGTGCCGGGACGGCGCCGCGTGTTCCTCCCCCTGACGCGCGTGACCTCCATCGAGCCCGGACGGGTCATCTCCACCGGTCTGCTCAACATGCGCCGCTTCGAGCAGCGGGCGATCGAGACGAGCGTCGTCGGGGAGCTGCTGGACCGGACCGTCGACATGGTGGACGGGTCGGGGCAGGTCACCGTGGAGGACGTCGCCATCGAGCGGCAGCGCAACGGCGACTGGGAGGTGCGGCGGCTGTCGGTGCGGCGGCAGGGCGGCGGGTCGGGGCTGCTGCGGCGGCGCGGCGAGACGCTCGTCGTCGACCACCACGCCGTGCGCGGGCTCGGCGGGCGGGCGCCGGTCCAGGGCACGCAGTCGCTGCTCGCGCAGTTCAGCGACCTCAAGCCCGCCGACCTGGCGGACCGCCTGCACGACCTGGGCATCACCCGCCGCCTGGAGGTCGCCGCGGCCCTCGACAACGACCGCCTGGCGGACGTCCTGGAGGAGCTGGGCGAGGACGACCAGGTCGCGATCCTCGCCGACCTCGGCGTCGAGCGCGCCGCCGACGTCCTCGAGGCGATGGAGCCCGACGACGCCGCCGACCTGCTGGGCGGGCTGCCCGACGAGCAGGCCGCGCAGCTGCTGGCCCGGATGGAGCCGGAGGAGGCCAAGGACGTGCGCCGCCTCCTGGCCTACGAGGACAACACCGCCGGCGGCCTCATGACCACCGACCCGGTGATCCTCGGCCCGGAGACGCCCATCGCCGCCGCCCTGGCGCACGTGCGCCGGCAGGACCTGACGCCGGCGCTCGCCTCCATGGTCTTCGTCGTGCGCCCGCCGCTCGAGACGCCGACGGGGCGGTTCATCGGCGTGGTGCACCTGCAGCGGATGCTGCGCGAACCGCCGCACGAGTCCATCGGCACGATCGTCGACAGCGACATCGAGACGGTCACCGCCGACGCCCACCTGCAGTCCGTCACGCGCCGCCTGGCCACGTACAACCTGCTCGCGCTGCCCGTCGTGGACGCCGAGCGGCGGCTGCTCGGGGCGGTCTCGGTCGACGACGTCCTCGACCACCTGCTGCCCGAGGACTGGCGCGAGACGGACGAGACCTTCTACCCGGTGCGCGCGGTGCGTCGTGGCTGAGCGCCTCGACACGCCCCGCAGCACGCGGCGGCCGCTCCTGCCGCGCCCGCGCCTGGACCAGGACACGAGCGGCAAGGTCTCCGAGTCCATCGCGCGGTTCCTCGGCACGCCGACGTTCATCCTCTGGCTGACGCTGTTCTGCGTCGTCTGGCTGCTGTGGAACTCCCTCGCCCCGGAGGACCTGCGCTTCGACCGGGCGGCCAACGGCTTCACCGCGCTGACGCTCATGCTGTCCCTGCAGGCCTCCTACGCCGCGCCCCTCATCCTCCTCGCGCAGAACCGTCAGACGGACCGCGACCGGGTGCAGGCCGACCTCGACCGCACGCGCGCCGAGCGCAACCTCGCCGACACGGAGTTCCTGGCCCGGGAGGTGGCGGCGCTGCGCATCGCGCTCAACGAGGTCGCGACCCGCGACTTCGTCCGCTCCGAGCTGCGCAACCTGCTCGAGGACCTCCTCGCGGACGACGAGGGCGACGAGGAGGGCGACGAGGACGCCGGTCGCGGCGAGGGGCGCGGCGAGGGGCGCAGCAGGGGCGAGGGCCGCAAGGGCGAGGGCCGCAAGGGCGAGGCGCGCAAGGGCGAGGCACGCAAGGGCCGTGGCCGCCGGCGCCGGCAGGAGCCCGGGACCGCCACCACCGCCGTCCCCGTCGTGCCGGAGGAAGCACCGCGCGCGGCGGCGGCGCCCGCGGAGGACGTGGCCGGGGGTCCCACGGGAGGGTCCTCCGTCGCCACCTACGATGGGACCCGTGCCCGACCCTCGTCCCGCTGACCCCGTCGACGTCCGCCGCGACGTCCGCCGCGACGTCCGCCGCGACGTCCCCGACCAGGGGACGACGCCCTCCGCCGGCCCGTCGTCGGACGCCCTCGTCGACGCCGTCCGCGCCGCGCTGGGCGCCGTGCAGGACCCCGAGATCCGCCGGCCGATCACCGAGCTCGGCATGGTCCGGTCGGTCGAGGTGGCCGGGTCGGGCCCGGACGGCGCGCACGTCGTGGTCGGCGTGGACCTCACCGTCGCCGCGTGCCCGCTCAAGGACACCCTGACGCGCGACGTGACCGCCGCCGCGCTCGGCGTCGCGGGGGTCGCGTCCGTCGACGTCGCGCTCGGTGCCATGAGCCCCGAGCAGCGCGCGGAGCTGCGCGCCCACCTGCGCGGCGGCACCGCCGAGCCGGTCATCCCCTTCGCGCAGCCCGGCTCGCTGACGAAGGTCTACGCCATCGCGTCCGGCAAGGGCGGGGTGGGCAAGTCGACCGTGACGGCGAACCTCGCGGTCGCGCTCGCGCAGGAGGGCCTGCGCGTGGGCGTCGTCGACGCCGACATCCACGGCTTCAGCCTGCCGCGCATGCTGGGCGTGGACCGCGCGCCGACGCGGGTGGACGACATGCTGCTGCCGCCCGTCGCGCACGGGGTCAAGGTCGTGTCCATCGGGATGTTCGTGCCCGCGGGTCAGCCCGTCGTGTGGCGCGGACCGATGCTGCACCGCGCGCTGCAGCAGTTCCTCGCGGACGTGTTCTGGGGCGACCTCGACGTGCTGCTGCTCGACCTGCCGCCCGGCACCGGCGACATCGCCATCTCCGTGGCGCAGCTCCTCCCGACGAGCGAGATCGTCGTGGTCACCACGCCGCAGCCGGCGGCCGCGGAGGTCGCCGCCCGCGCCGGCTCGGTCGCCGTGCAGACCCGGCAGCGGGTCGTCGGCGTCGTCGAGAACATGTCCTGGCTCGAGCAGCCGGACGGCACGCGCCTCGAGCTCTTCGGCAGCGGCGGCGGGCGTCAGGTCGCCGACGAGCTGTCCCGCCTGACGGGGACCGACGTCCCGGTGCTGGCGCAGGTGCCCCTCGACGTCCCCGTGCGGGAGGCCGGCGACGCCGGCGTGCCCGTCGTCGCGGCGCACCCCGGCGGCCCGGGGGCGCAGGCGCTGCGCGGGGTCGCGACCGCGCTCGCCGGCCGTCGCCGTGGTCTGGCCGGGCTCTCGCTGGGCCTGACGCCGGCGGGTCGCTGACACGGTGCCGCCGTCCTCCCCCGGTGGGGCGGGGCCGCGGCAGCACGTGAACCACAGTCGTGCAACTCGGGGGCCGAATCTCCTCCTGCGGGACGATGCCGGCCGCTAGGGTCGCGTGGTCGGCTGGGGGGCAGCCGGCCCCCGACCCGAGAGGCGCACCACCGTGGGTGTCACCCGTCGCATCGTCTTCCCCGCCCTGCGCCTGGTCATCTGGGCGGTCATCGCCGTCGCGCTCGTGCGCATCGCGTTCAGCGGAGCCGAGCTGCAGACGGCGGAGGACCCGCTGGTCCCCGGCGGCCAGCTCGTCGAGCCCACCGTCGAGGTCGCCACCGGGACCGTCGTCAACACGGTGAAGGTCGCCGGGTCGGTCGTGGCCGACCCGGCCGTCCCCGTGAAGTCCACGGCGGCCGGGACCGTCGCCAAGCTCCTGGCGACGGACGGCGTCGGCGTCGGGCCCGATGCCGGGATCGTGCAGATCCGGACGGAGACGCCGCAGGAGCCGGTCGTCACGACCGACCCCACCACCGGGGAGCAGACCGTCACCGAGCGCGCCCCGAAGGTCACGACGACGACGATCACGGTGCCCGTCGGCGGGACCCTCACGCTGCCGGTGCTCGTCGGGCAGGAGGTCGCCATCGGGGACGTCGTCGCGAGCGTCACCCCCGGCACCCTGTCGGTCACGGGCACGCTCACGCCCGAGCAGCAGTACCGCCTCGTCAACGCCCCGACGGAGGCCCAGGTCACGCTCAAGGGCGGGCCCGCGCCGTTCACCTGCACCGGAATGCGGATCGGCGCCGCGGCCGGCGGCACCGGGACCGGCACGGACGCCGGCGGCGCCGGCACGGGCGTCGCGACGAGCCCCGACGGCACGACGGCGTCCGGGACCGTCACGTGCGCCGTGCCCGCCGGCGTCACCGCGTTCGCCGGCCTCGGCGCGGACCTGGAGATCACCAACGGGCAGGCCGACGGCGTCGTCGTCCCCGTGACCGCCGTGCAGGGCTCGGTGCAGAACGGCAACGTCTGGGTCGTCACGGACGCGGCCCCGGAGGGCGAGCTGCGGCAGGTCGCCCTCGGGCTCACCGACGGCGAGATGGTCCAGGTCACGGGTGGCCTGGAGCCCGGCGAGCACGTGCTGCAGTTCATCCCGGTGGCCGACGCGGCCGTCGACTGCGCCGACCCGTCGCAGTACGACCCGGCGGTGTGCGGCGGATGAGCGCGCTCCTGGAGCTGACCGGCGTCACGCGCTCGGTCCTGCTGCCCGACGACCGACGCCTGCACATCCTGCGCGGCGTGGACCTGGCGGTCGACACGGGCGAGCACGTGTCCGTCGTCGGGCGCTCCGGCACCGGCAAGTCGACGCTGCTCAACATCCTCGGGCTGCTCGACTCCCCCACCGAGGGCCAGTACCTGCTGGACGGCGTGCCCATCGGCCGGCTCTCGTCGCGCACCCGGACGAAGCGGCGCGGGCGCGACTTCGGCTTCGTCTTCCAGCAGTTCAACCTGCTGCCGGGGCGCACCGCGCTGGAGAACGTCGTCGCGCCGCTCATGTACGCGCCGGGTCGCCAGTTCTGGCGGCGCACCTCGCTGGCCGCCGCGATGCTCGAGCGCGTCGGCCTGGGCGACCGGTTGGAGACGATGCCGGAGAAGCTGTCCGGCGGTGAGCAGCAGCGCGTCGCCATCGCCCGCGCCCTCGTGCGCGGCCCGCGCGTCATCCTCGCCGACGAGCCCACCGGCGCCCTCGACGTCGAGACGGGCGCCAGCGTCATGGACCTGCTCGACGAGGTCGCCGCCGACACCGGGGCGGCGCTGGTCACCATCACGCACGACCTGTCCGTGGCCGCGCGCGCCCAGCGCTGCTACCGGCTGGCCGACGGCGTGCTCGTCCCCGTGAGCCTCGGCGAGCCGGGGCGCGTCACCGAGTGGGTCGGCGACGTGCCGGTGGACCTGGCCGAGCGCACGCACGACGCGTCCGGGCGCAGCCTGCCGCCGGTGCTCGCGCCGTCGGTGCCCGCCGCGCCGCCGGCAGCGGCACCGGATGCCGCCCGCACCGAGGTCACGAGCCCGGTGGTCGGACCGTGACCGGCCTCGTCAGCACCGTCGTCGAGGCGTGGCAGGAGCTGCGCATCCACCGGCTGCGCGTGCTGCTCGCCCTCGTGGGCGTCGCCGTGGCCGTCACGGCCATCACCGGGGTCACCGCGGCGGTGGCGATGCTCAAGCAGGCCTTCGCCGAGCAGACGGACCGGCAGTCCGGCCGGCAGGTCACGCTCATGGTGAGCGCGTGGTCGATGACCGGCGCCACGACCGAGGAGGACAACGCCCGCGTCGACGCCGCCTACGCCGAGACCCTGGCCCGCTACGGGCTCACCTGGTCGACGCGGGACCTGTGGACGGGCGCGCCCATCCGCTTCCCCGGCAGCGGCGTGCAGGACATCGGCGTGCGGGCCGTCGACCCGGCGGCCGGGGTCCTGCAGCGCATCCCGATCACCGAGGGCCGGTGGTTCACGGCCGCCGACGCGCAGGCCTACGCGCCGACGCTGGTGGTCAACGAGGCCTTCCTCGACCGCGTCGGGGCCCGCGTGGCGGACCACCCCACCGTCCTGCTGGGCCGCACGGACCCGGTGCGCGCCACGGTCATCGGCGTCATGGACGAGGGGTACGAGAACCCCGAGCCGTTCGCGATGGTCCTCTACGACCAGCTCGCGCACTGGTACGGCACCGCCAACCCGGCCTGGGGCGGCGGGCCGCCGACCCTGTCCGTGTGGGTGCCCGCCGACATGGCCGACGAGCTGGGCGCCCGGATCTCCCGCGACATGGCCGCCGCCGTGCCGGGCCTGCAGGTGGACGTCAGCGACAACCGCGGCTGGGGCGAGACCTTCGACATCGACGGCGCCGCCCGTTGGGTGGGCATCGGGGTCGGCGCCTTCGCGCTGCTGCTCGGCGGCCTCGGCCTGGTGAACATCGCGCTCGTGACCGTCCGCTACCGCATCCGCGAGATCGGCATCCGCCGGTCCTTCGGCGCCACCTCGGGGCGGGTGTTCTTCGGCGTGCTCATGGAGTCGGTCGTGGCGACCGTCGTCGCCGGAGCGGTCGGCGTGGTGCTCGCCGTGGCGATCATCAAGTCCGTGCCGGTGGACCGCGTGTTCGGCGGGGCCATCCAGGAGATGCCGCCGTTCCCGGTGTCGGCCGCGCTCGTCGGCATGGCGGCCGCGACGGGCGTCGGTGCCCTGGCGGGCCTCATCCCGGCCGTCGTCGCGGTCCGCGTCAAGGTCATCGACGCGATCCGCTACTGACCCGTCAGGGCACGACCTCTACAGGTCGTACTCCACGACGAGCGGGGCGTGGTCGGAGAAGCGCTCCGCGTAGGTCGCGGCCCGGTCCACCTGCGCGCGGACGGCCCGGCGGGCGAGATCCGGCGAGCCGAGCTGGTAGTCGATCCGCCACCCGGCGTCGTTGTCGTACGCCTTACCCCGCCAGGACCACCACGTGTACGGCCCCGGCCCCGGCCCGCCGAGGTCCCGGCCCAGGTCGCGCCAGCCGAGGTCGTCGAACCACCGGTCCAGGTACGCGCGCTCCTCGGGCAGGAAGCCCGCGCTCTTCAGGTTGCCCTTCCAGTTCTTGAGGTCCACCTCCCGATGGGCGATGTTGAGGTCGCCGCCGACGAGCGCCGTCGCGTCGGCCAGCTGCGCCATCCGGACGGTCACGACCTCGAGGTAGGCGTACTTCTCGTCGAGCGACGGGGTCCCGACGGTCGCGGAGTGCAGGTACGCCGAGACGACGGTGAGGGCGCCGCCGGGCGCCTCGAGGTCGGCCTCGACCCAGCGCCCGGCGTCCCCGGGGACGTCGGTGCCCAGCCCCACGCGCACCGCGGTGAAGGGCAGCCGCGACGCCACCGCGACGCCGGCCCGCCCCTTCGCCGCGCCCTCCTCGTGCACGAGGTGCCAGTCCCCCGGCAGGTGCTCGGTCAGCACCTCGTCGGACCCGCGCACCTCCTGGAGGAGCAGCACGTCGGGCTTGCGCTCGTCGAGCCAGAGGCCCATGCCCCGGCGGGCGGCGGCACGGATGCCGTTGACGTTCACGGTGGCGACGGTCAGCACCCGGACATCCTGCCGCAGGGCACCGACACGACCCCGCGACGTCCGGGCCCGGCTCAGACGGTGGCCGTCTCCCCGCGGTACGCCGCCCACAGGGCCGCGACGTCCAGCTTGCGCATGCCGAACATCGCCCCCATCGCCCGCCGGGTGCCCTCGGGGTCGTCGCCCGCGAGCACCTCCTCCATGCCGCGCGGGACGACCTGCCACCACACGCCGAAGCGGTCCTGGCACCAGCCGCACTGGCCCTCGGTACCGCCGTCGGCGGTCAGCGCGGCCCAGTAGTGGTCGACCTCCGCCTGGTCCGCGCAGTCGACGACGAGGCTGAACGCGTCCGTCTGCGGGTGGCCCGGCCCGCCGTTGAGGAAGGTGACCGGCATGCCGTCGAGCTCGAGCTCGACGACGAACGCCGCGCCGGCCTCGACACCCGGCACGCCCTCCGGCGCGCGGTTGACGTGCGTGATCCTCGACCCGGGGATCGTCGCGGCGTAGAACGTCGCGGCCTCCTCGGCCTCGTGGTCGAACCACAGGTGCGGACGGACCTTGCCCATGGCGGGCTCCCCTCGTCGTCGGGACGCCCCGTGCGTCCCGTCCTGGTGGGGCAGACCGCGGGCGGGGCACGGACTCATCGCCCGCTCATCGCCCGCTCATCGCCCGCTCATCGCCCGCTCATCGCCCACGCCCCGCCCGTCGTCAGCGCGCCGCGCGCTCCGCGGTCTCGACGACGTTGCGCAGCAGCATCGCGCGGGTCATCGGGCCCACGCCGCCGGGGTTGGGCGAGACCCAGCCCGCGACCTCGCGCACGCCCGGCTCGACGTCCCCGACGACCCGGCTCTTCCCGGTCCCGGGATCGGTCGCGCGCGACACGCCCACGTCGACGACCACCGCCCCCGGCTTCACCATGTCCGCGGTGACGATGCCCGGCACGCCCGCCGCCGCGACGACCACGTCGGCCCGGCGCGTGAGCCCCGCCAGGTCCCGCGTGCCGGTGTGCGTCAGCGTCACGGTGGCGTTGACCGCCCGGCGGGTCAGCAGCAGCCCGATCGAGCGCCCCACGGTGACCCCCCGCCCGACCACGACGACCTCGGCCCCGCGCCAGGAGATCCCGTGCCGCTCGACGAGCTCGACGATGCCGTGCGGCGTGCAGGGCAGCGGTGAGTCGAGGTCCTCGGCCACGCGCAGGACGAGCCGGCCGAGGTTCGTCGGGTGGAGCCCGTCCGCGTCCTTGGCGGGGTCGACGAGCTCGATGACGCGCTGGGTGTCGATCCCCGCGGGCAGCGGGAGCTGGACGATGAACCCGGTGCAGGCCGGGTCCTCGTTCAGGCGCCGCACCGCGGCCTCGATGTCCTCCTGCGTGGCGTCGGCCGGCAGGTCCTCGCGCAGCGAGGCGATGCCGACCTCCGCGCAGTCCTTGTGCTTGCCGGCGACGTACCAGCGCGAGCCGGGGTCGTCGCCCACGAGCAGGGTGCCCAGGCCGGGCACGACCCCCCGCGCCGCGAGCGCGGCGACCCGCTCCGTGAGCTCCGCCTTGATCGCCGCGGCCGTGGCCGTGCCGTCCAGCAGCTGTGCCGTCATGGCGCCGCCCGCTCAGTACTGGCGCAGGCCGGCGTACAGCGGGTACTGCTCCGCCAGCCGGGCCGTGCGGGCCTTGAGCGCGTCGACGTCGGCCCCCGCGCCCTGGGTCAGCGCCGTGGCGATGACGTCGGCGACGTCGGCGAAAGCCGTGGCGTCGAAGCCGCGGGTGGCCAGTGCCGGCGTGCCGATGCGCAGGCCGGAGGTGACGCGCGGGGGGCGCGGGTCGAACGGCACGGCGTTGCGGTTCACGGTGATGCCCACGGCGTGGAGGAGGTCCTCCGCCTGCTGGCCGTCCAGCTCGGAGTGCCGCAGGTCGACGAGGACGAGGTGCACGTCCGTGCCGCCGGTGAGGACCGAGACGCCGGCCTGCGCCACCTCGGGGGCGGTCAGGCGCTCGGCGATGATCCGCGCGCCCTCGAGCGTGCGCTCCTGGCGGTCGCGGAACGCCTCGCTGCCGGCGATCTTGAACGCCACGGCCTTGGCGGCGATGACGTGCATGAGCGGGCCGCCCTGCTGGCCGGGGAAGACCGCGGAGTCGAGCTTCTTCGCGTGCTCCTCGCGCGAGAGGATGAAGCCCGAGCGCGGGCCGCCGATCGTCTTGTGCACCGTGGAGGACACGACGTCCGCGTGCGGCACGGGCGAGGGGTGCAGCCCGGCGGCGACGAGGCCGGCGAAGTGCGCCATGTCGACCCAGAGCTTGGCGCCCACCTCGTCGGCGATGGAGCGGAACGCCGCGAAGTCGAGCTGGCGGGGGTACGCGGACCAGCCGCCGATGATGACGTCGGGGCGGTGCTCGAGCGCCGCCTCGCGGACCTTGTCCATGTCGACGAGGAACGTGTCCGGGTCCACGCCGTAGGAGGCGACGTCGTAGAGCCGGCCCGAGAAGTTGATCTTCATGCCGTGCGTGAGGTGGCCGCCGTGGGCCAGCTCGAGGCCGAGGATCTTGTCCCCTGCGCGGATGAGCGCGTGCAGGACCGCGGCGTTGGCGGTGGCGCCGGAGTGCGGCTGGACGTTGGCGTGCTCGGCGCCGAACAGCGCCTTCGCGCGGTCGATCGCGATGGTCTCCGCGACGTCGACCTGCTCGCAGCCGCCGTAGTAGCGCCGGCCCGGGTAGCCCTCGGCGTACTTGTTGGTGAGGACCGACCCCTGCGCCTCGAGGACCGCGCGCGGGACGAAGTTCTCGCTGGCGATCATCTCGAGGGTGTCCTGCTGGCGGGCGAGCTCCCCGTCGAGGACGGCGGCGATCTCGGGGTCGACCTCGCCGATGCTCTGGTCGAGCAGCGACGGGCGGGTGATCTGGTCGGCGCTCATGGCTCTCCTGGCGGATCGTGACGGTCCCGGTGCGGTCCTCGGGGTGCCGCCGGCTCACGTCCGGCACCCCTCGCACACCGGTCGCGTCGGGGGACTGACTAGCTGACCGTGCGGGGTGACCGGGGGCCCAGGCGTCCGACCCGTGGTCTGCTGCAGCGTCGCTCCCCGGTGGTGACCCACCCGTGCGCCAGTCGCGACCCCGCCAGGGTACCGCGCCGGGCACCGGCGACGAGGGGTGTCTCAGGCGGGCTGGTCGGAGGGGGCGTCGGCGTCGTCCCCGACGATCTTGCGCAGGTAGGCGTAGGTGAGGTCACCCGCCGTACGGTCCTCCTGGCGCTCGTAGCCCTGGTTGGCGTACATCGCGATGTTGTGGACGGAGTCGCGGCCCGTGAAGACCCAGATCTCCTCGACGCCCTCGGACAGGTAGGGCACGACCGCGAGCAGCAGCTGCGTGCCCACGCCCTGGCCCTGCAGGTCCGGCGCGACCGCGAAGCGCCCGAGGGTGGCCTTCGTCCCCTCGACGAGGACCCGGATCGACCCGACGAGGCGGTGCCCGCGCCACGCCCCGAGCGTGATGACGCCGACCGCGCGCAGGTCCTCGCGCAGCTCGTCGAGCGTCTGCGTCAGCGGCGGGATGTTCGGGTCGCCGTAGACCTGGGCCTCCGTGACGAAGGCCGCACGGCGCAGGGTGAGCAGCTCCCCCGCGTCCTGGCCGCCGACGGGGCGGATGTCGAGTGCGTCCTCCGTCATGCGGCCATCGTGTCAGCCCCCGGGCGGGGCGCACTACTCTCGGCACCCGTGTCCCACCGATCGGATCAGCCCGCCACGTCCGCCCCCGGCGACGCGTCGGCCGGTGCCCCCACCCACTGGGTGCTGACGCTGTCGTGCCCCGACCGGCCCGGCATCGTGCACGCGGTCTCCGGGCTGCTCGCCGGGCTGGACGGCAACATCACGGAGTCCCAGCAGTTCGGCGACGCCGGCACCGGGCTGTTCTTCATGCGCGTCCAGGTCACCGCCGCCGCGCCCCGCGCCGAGCTCGAGTCCGGGCTGCGCGCGCTCGAGGGCGAGTTCGGCCTGGCGTGGACGCTGGACGTCGTCGGGCGGCCCGTGCGCACGCTCGTCATGGGGTCCACCGCGGCGCACTGCCTCAACGACCTGGCCTTCCGCCAGCGCTCGGAGGCCCTGCCGGTCGAGCTCGTCGCCGTGGTGTCCAACCACACCGTGCTCGAGCCGCTCGCGCAGTTCTACGGGATCGACTTCCACCACGTGCCCGTGACGGCGGCGACGCGGGCCGAGGCCGAGGCGCGGCTGCTCGCGCTGGTGGAGGAGCTGGACGTCGAGCTCGTCGTGCTCGCGCGGTACATGCAGATCCTGTCCGACGACCTGTGCCGGGCGCTGGCGGGCCGCGTCATCAACATCCACCACTCGTTCCTGCCGTCGTTCAAGGGCGCGAAGCCCTACCACCAGGCCCACGACCGCGGTGTGAAGCTCATCGGCGCCACCGCGCACTACGTCACCGGCGACCTCGACGAGGGGCCGATCATCGAGCAGGACGTCGAGCGCGTGGACCACACGCACGGCGTGGAGGCCCTCGTCGCGCTCGGGCAGGACGTCGAGCGCCGCGCGCTGGCCCGCGCGGTCCGCTGGCACGCCGAGCACCGCGTGCTCCTGGACGGGCACCGCACGATCGTCTTCCGGTGACCGGGTCGGCCCGGCCGGGAGGGCCACCGGCCACGTCGGCGGGCGCGTCGGCGGGAACGTCGGTGGGCAGCACCGCCGGCGGGTCGACGGGTGGTGGCCGCCGGGCGCAGGTCCTCGCCGTGGCGGCACTGGTGGGCGCCACGCTCTTCTGGGCCGGCAACTACGTCGTCGGCCCGACCGCCGTGGCAGCGACCGGCCGCTCAGCCTCGTGTGGCTGCGCTGGCTGCTGGCCCTGCCGCTGCTGGTGCTCGTCGCGCAGGTGCTGGAGCGGCCCGACTGGCGGGCCGTGGCGCGGGCGTGGCCGTGGGTGCTCGCGCTGGGTGCGACCGGGCTCGCGGGCTACACGCTGCTGCTCTACGCGGCGCTGCGGCTGACGACGCCGCTGGACGCCGCCATCGTCAACGCCGTCAACCCCGCGCTCATCGTGCTCGCGGCGGTGGCGCTGCTGGGCGAGCGGGTCACCGCGCGCGGCGTGCTCGGGGTCGCGGTGGCGTTCGTCGGCGTCGTCGTCGTGCTCACCGACGGCCGGCCGGCCGCCGCCCTGACCGGCGGCGTGAACGGCGGGGACCTGCTCATGCTGGGCGCGATCTCGACGTGGACCGCGTACACCGTCATCGGGCGGCGCGGGCCGCGGCTGCCGCCGGTCGCGTCCACGGCGGCACAGGCGCTGGTGGTCGTGGTCGGCCTGGCACCGGTCGTCGCGGTGGCCGGGCTGCGCCTGCCCGGCGACGCCGCCGGCATGTGGGCGCTGGTGTTCATCGTGCTGCTGCCGTCGGTGGGGTCGTACGTGCTGTGGAACACCGCGCTGCGGACGGTCCCGCCGTCGCGCGCCGGGGTGTACCTCAACCTCATCACCGTGTTCACCGCGGCAGCCACGGCGCTGCTCGGCCACCCGCTGTCGGCCGCGCAGCTCGTCGGCGGCGCGGTGGTCCTGGCGGGCATCGCCCTCACCACCACGGCCACCCCCCGCTGACCCTCCCCGCCCCGGCCCTGACGCGCTGACGCCCGACCCGGAGACGCGGATCGGGCCCCGGCCCGCCCTGGATCATGCCCGTCGGCCCTCCTCGCACCGGCGCGGGACCAGCGCGCGGCGGGTCGGTGCGGAGAGCCGAGAGGGACGCGGCGTGTCGTTCCCGACACGCCGCGTCCGCCCCGTGTTAACACTGCGCTCCGCACCGACCCGTAACCAGCCTCCCCTCCTGGGCGCCGCACCCGGCACAGCGCCGCCGCCGGCCGCCACTCCCCCGGCGCTCGCTGGTCCGCCGGTGCGGCAAAGGGCCTGGGCGCCCGCGTGTCGGCGGAGACACGCCGGTCCCGGGTTCACCGGCACAACGGATCGCCGCACCGACGGACCACCCCGCGGTGCTCGGCGGGCCGCCGACAGGGACGGCGGCGGTGCCGCGGGGGTCAGGGGTGGGGCAGGGCGAAGAGCTGCTCGAGGACGCGGGCGACACCGTCCTCGTCGCAGCCCGGGGCCGTGGCGTCCGCGGCGGCGACGACCGCGGGGTGTGCCCCGGACATCGCCCAGGACCGGCCCGCCCAGGTCAGCATCGGCACGTCGTTGGGCATGTCCCCGAAGGCGACGACGTCCGCCGCCACCACGCCGAGGTCCGCGCACAGCCGCGCCATCGCCGACGCCTTCGTCACGCCGGCGGCGCTGAGCTCGACCAGCGACGTCGTGGCGGACCGGGTCGCCGTCAGGCGGGTCCCGACGATCTCCTCCACCCGCCGCCAGAAGTCGTCCGGCGCCAGCGCCCAGTGCCGGGCCAGCAGCTTCACCACCGGGTCGGGACCGTCGGCGGCATCCGCGTCGAGCAGCGCCTCGAGCGGCGCGACCCGCAGCGCACCGCCCGCGCGTTCCGCCGGCGTCCCCGCCGCACCCGGCACCTCGGCGGGGAGGGTGCCGCGGCCACCGAAGCCCGGCTCGCGGGAGAAGCCGCTGACCCGCTCGAGCGCGAACGTCGTGCCCGGCACCCGGCGACGGACCTCCGCGACGCAGGCCCGCACCGCGTCGTCCGGCAGCGCCGCGACCTCCAGGACGCGGCCCTCGCGGGCGTCCCACGCCAGCGCACCGTTCGACACCAGCGCCACGCCGTGCGCGCCGACGTACCGCCACAGGTCGTCCATCCACCGCAGCGGCCGCCCGGTCACCATGACGACGCGCACGCCCCTCTCCTCCAGCGCCACCAGCGCGGCGGCCGTCCGGGGGCTGACCGTGCTGTCGCTGCGCAGGAGCGTGCCGTCGAGGTCGGTGGCGACGAGGCGCGGCCGCCCGCCCACCGACGAACGGGGTGCCGCGTCGACCACGGCACCGGGCACGGCACCGGGCACGGCACCGGGCACGGCACCGGGCACGGCACCGGGCACGGCACCGGGCACGGCACCGACCTCCGGCCCGGCGCCGCCCACGGTCACCGCCTCAGCCCCGCGCGCCGGCGTGGCTGGCCCCGGTGATCGCCGCGATGATCGACTCGTAGCTCGCCGACGCCGCGTCGAAGGTGCCGTTGTTGCGGCCGTGCCGCAGCACGACGATGCGGTCGGCGACGGCCCGCACGTCGTTCATGTTGTGGCTGATGAGCACGACGCCCAGGCCCAGGTCGCGCAGCCGTTCGATGTGCATGAGGACCTCCGCCGTCTGCACGACGGACAGGGCGGCGGTGGGCTCGTCGAGCACGACGAGGCGCGGCGAGCCGATGAGCGTCCGCGCGATCGCGACGGACTGCCGCTGCCCGGCCGAGAGCTGCGCCAGCGGCGTCCGCACGGACGGGATGCGCGCGTTGAGGGCGTCGAGGGTCGCGCGCGTCTGCGTCTCCATCTCCCCCTCGGCGAGCAGGCCGCCCGCCATCCGCTCCCGGCCGAGGAAGAGGTTGGCGGTGACGTCGAGGTTCTCGCACAGCGCGAGGTCCTGGAACACCGTGGCGATGCCGAGCGCGTGCGCGGCCGACGGCGTCGGGACCTGGACGGTCTCCCCGTCCAGCTCGACGAGACCCGCGTCCGGCGTGAGCACGCCCGCCACGACCTTGGCCAGCGTGGACTTGCCCGCGCCGTTGTCGCCGACGAGCGCGACGACCTCGTGCGCGTGCACCTCGAGGTCGACGGCGACGAGCGCCTCCACCGCCCCGAAGGACTTGCTCACCTGCCGCAGCGCCAGCAGCGGCGCCGGCGTCTGCCCTGCCGGCCGTGCCTGCGCGTCGCCGCTCATCGTCCCCTCACCCGCTCGCCGTCCTGCACGTCGTCGTGCTGCTCCTCGCGCACCCGCTCGTCCCCGTGCCCGTCCCCCTGCCCCTGCACGGGGGACGATCCTCGCCCCTGCCGTCGCGGGTCCGGTAGTCGGCGGCACCCGACGGGGTGACCGGTCACGCCGTCACCTCGCCCGCGGCGAGCACGTCGACGTCCTCGACGTGGCGGCTGACGTCCGTGGACTGCAGCACGAGCAGCAGCGCGCCCATGACCTCGGAGCGCGGCCCGAGCTGGGCCGGGACGACCTCGAGCGGCGCGATCTGGTTGAGCAGCACGCGCTGGCGGATGGCGTCCCGCATGGGTCCGATGAGGACCTCCCCCGTCTCGGCGAGCTCACCGCCCACGACGATGCACTGCGGGTTGACGGCCATCGCGAGGCTGGCGACGACGTAGCCGATCGTCGCCCCGGCGTCCGCGACGACGCGCGTGCATCCGGGGTCGCCCTGGACGGTGCGGGCGATGACGTCGCGCAGCGTGAGACTGCCGTGGCTGCCGCGCAGGGGCTCGATGAGCGCGCGCGCCCCGACGACCGTGTCCAGGCACCCGCGGCTGCCGCACAGGCAGATGTTGCCGGCGGGGTCCACCTGGACGTGCCCGATCTCCCCCGCGGTGCCGGCGAACCCGCGGTGGACGGTGGCGCCGAGGACGATGCCGGCACCCGTGCCGTAGGAGGCCCGGACGTAGACCGCGTCGTGGTAGTCCCGGGAGGCGCCGAGCCGGCTCTCGGCCAGCGCGCCGAGGTTGGCGTCGTTCTCGACGAACACGGGCCGCGACAGGCGCTTGGACATGACGTGGGCGATGTGCACCTCGTCCCAGCCGCGCATGATGCCGCGCACCGAGATCATCCCCGTGGCCACGTCGATGGGCGCCGGCAGGCCGATGCCGATGCCGACGACGTCCTCCAGCCCCGAGCCGACGCGCTCGAGCAGGTCGATGATGAGCAGCGCCGCCCGGTCCAGCGTCGTGTCGACGCGGTGCTCGTGCGGCAGCGGGAGCACCTGCTCGACGAGCACCTCGTGCGAGGAGTCCGACAGCGCGATCCGCATGTGCCGGTCGCCGATGTGCAGCCCCGCCGCCAGCCCGACGCGACGGGCCAGGGTGACGAGCTGCGCCCGGCGGCCGGAGCGCGTCGTCGTGCGGACCTCGACGACGTCCGCCGCGAGCAGCTCCTTGACGATCGTCGACACCGTGGCCGCCGACAGGCGCGTCGCCCCGGCGAGCTCCACCTGAGTCAGCCCGCCGTACCGGCGGATGGCCTCGACGATGAGCGCCCGGTTGGCCCCGCGCAGGGAGGACTGGGAGCCGGACACGGTCGACCCCCTCCTCACGGGTGCAGACGTTAACGGGTGGTGCGCGACGGGTGGTGCGCGACGGCCGGCCGCCCGCGGGTGCGGACGGCCGGCCGTGGCGAGGTGCCGGTCGAGGTGCCGGTCGGGACGACGAGGCGGTGCCGGCGGTCAGCGCCCGGCGGACGCCCGACGCTTGTTGTAGATGTCGTAGGCGACGGCCAGGAGCAGGACGAGGCCCTTGACCACGGACTGCCACGACTGGTTGACGCCCATGAGCGACATGCCGTTGCTCATGACGGCCATGATGAGACCGCCGACCATGGCCCCGCCGACGCGGCCGATGCCGCCGGAGACCGAGGCGCCACCGATGAAGCAGGCGGCGATGGCGTCGAGCTCGAACATCTGGCCGGCGGCGGGCTGGGCACCGTTGGACCGCGACGAGAACACCACGCCGGCCAGCGCCGCGAGGAAGCCCATGTTGACGAAGATCCAGAAGTTGACCCGCTTGACCTTCACGCCGGACAGCTGCGCCGCCGCGAGGTTGCCGCCGATGGCGTAGACGTGCCGGCCGAAGACGGTCCGGGTCGTCACGACCGAGTAGGCGATGATGAGGACCGCCAGGATGATGAGCACGATCGGCAGGCCGCGCTCGTGCGCCAGCTGCCAGGCGAACCACATGACCACCGCCGCCACGGCGAGGATCTTCACGACGAAGAGCGGCATCGCCTCGACGGTCTGCTGGTAGCGGATCCGGCCCTGGCGGGCGCGCAGCTGGCTGTACGCGTACCCGACCACCGCGATGGCCGCGATGATGAGCGTGAACGCGTCGAACCCGTTGCCGCCGAGCAGCCCGTTGAGGAACCCGCCGGCCACGTTGGTGTACGGCTGGCCGAACGGCGACAGCGAGATGTTGTCGAGCACGATGAGCGTGAGCCCGCGGAACAGGAGCATCCCGGCGAGCGTGACGATGAACGCGGGGACCCCGACGTAGGCCACCCAGAACCCCTGCCAGGCGCCGATGGCGAGGCCCACCGCGAGGGCGGCGACCGCGCCGACCCACCAGGGCCGGCCGTCCTGGATCACCAGGATCGCCGCGATGGCCCCCGTGAGCGCCACCACCGACCCGACGGACAGGTCGATGTGCCCGGCGACGATGACGATGACCATGCCGATGGCCAGGATGAGGATGTACGAGTACTGGAGGACCAGGCTCGTGACGTTGCGGGGGCTCAGCGAGAGCCCGCCGGTGAGGACCGCGAACAGCGCGACGATCGCGACGAACGCGATGTAGATGCCGCTCGTGCGCATGTTGCGCGTGACGAGCTCCTTCAGGCCCGCGACGGGGGAGGGCTGCTGCGGCCCCTTCGTCTGCTGGGGCGTGGCGACGGCGGTCATCAGACCTGCTCCCTCTCCTTGGTCATGAGCGCCATGAGGCTCTCCTGGGTGGCCTGCTCCTTGGGGAGCTGGCCGGTGATGCGGCCGGCCGACAGCGTGTAGATCCGGTCGCAGATGCCCAAGAGCTCGGGCAGCTCCGACGAGATGACGATCACGGCCTTCCCCGCGTCGGCGAGGCGGTTGATGATCGTGTAGATCTCGTACTTGGCGCCGACGTCGATGCCGCGCGTGGGCTCGTCGAGGATCAGGACCTCGGGGTCCGTGTGGATCCACTTCGACAGGACGACCTTCTGCTGGTTGCCGCCCGAGAGCTTGCCGACCTGCGCGAGGACGTTCGGCGTGCGGATGTTCATGTCGCGGCGGTACTCCTCCGCGACCTTGATCTCCTCGTTGCCGTTGACGAAGCCCGCCCCGGACGCGAACTTGCGCAGGCTGGCCGCCGCGATGTTCGTCTTGATGTCCTGGATGAGGTTGAGGCCGTAGTGCTTGCGGTCCTCGGTGGTGTACGCCAGGCCGTGCGCGATGGCCTCGCTGACCGTGCGCGTCTGGATCTCCTTGCCGTGCAGGAAGACCTTCCCGCTGATCCGCGAGCCGTACGACCGGCCGAAGATGCTCATCGCGAGCTCGGTGCGGCCCGCGCCCATGAGGCCGGCGATCCCGACGATCTCCCCCGCCTTCACCTCGAGGTTCGCCCGGTCGACGATGACGCGCTCGGGCTGCGTGGGGTGGTGGACGGTCCAGTCCTCGATCCGCAGGATCTCCGCCCCGACCTTCGAGACGTGCTCGGGGTAGCGGTGCTCGAGGTCGCGGCCGACCATGAGGCTGATGATCCGGTCCTGCGTGACCTCGTCGGCGACCATGTCGAGCGTCTTGATCGACTGGCCGTCGCGGATGATCGTCGTGGAGTCCGCGATCTCGGCGATCTCGTTGAGCTTGTGGGAGATGATGATCGACGTGACGCCCTGCTCCTTGAGGTGGCGCAGGAGGCCGAGCAGGTGCTCGGAGTCGTCGTCGTTGAGGGCGGCCGTCGGCTCGTCGAGGATGAGGAGCCGGACCTCCTTCGACAGGGCCTTGGCGATCTCGATGAGCTGCTGCTTGCCGACGCCGAGCTGGCCGACCGGCGTCGTGGGGTTCTCGTCGAGGCCCACCCGCGCGAGCAGCTTGGCAGCCTCCGCGTTCGTGTGGTTCCAGTCGATGAACGCACCGCGGCGCTGCTCGTTGCCGAGGAAGATGTTCTCCGCCACCGAGAGGTACGGCACGAGGGCCAGCTCCTGGTGGATGATGACGATGCCCTTCTCCTCCGAGTCGTTGATGGAGGAGAACCGCATCTCCTCGCCCTCGAAGAGGATGGTGCCGTCGTAGGTGCCGTGCGGGTAGACCCCCGACAGCACCTTCATGAGGGTCGACTTGCCGGCCCCGTTCTCGCCGCAGATCGCGTGGATCTCCCCGCGCTGCACGCTCAGCGTGACGTCCTGCAGCGCCTTCACCCCGGGGAACGTCTTGGTGATGGACTGCATCTGAAGAATCGGGCTCGCCATGCGGCCTCGACCCCCTTCGTCTGGGGCACGGCCCGCCCGGGCCGGCCGGCCGGCGCCCCTGGGGGACGCCGGTCCGGCCGGCCGCGGCCGTGCGGTGGGTGGGTCGGTCGGGAAGGGTCAGGAGGCCTGACCGGCCTCGACCTCCTCGGCGGTCCAGTAGCCCGAGTCGACGAGCAGGGACTGGATGTTGTCGGCGTAGACGATGTCCGACTCGAGCAGGTACGACGGGACGACCTTCACGCCGTTGTCGTAGGTCTCGGTGTCGTTCGCCTCGGGCTCCTCACCCGCGAGGAACGCCTCGGCCGAGGTGACGGCCTGCTCGGCGAGCTTGCGGGTGTCCTTGAAGATCGTCGCGAACTGCGTGCCGTCCGCGATGAGCTTGACGGAGGCGATCTCGGCGTCCTGGCCGGTGACGGGCGGCAGGCCCTCGGCGATGGTGGTGCCGTAGCCCGCGTTGGTCAGCGCGGTGATGATGCCGCGGGACAGGCCGTCGTAGGGCGAGAGCACGCCCTGGACCTTGGAGCCGTCGGAGTACGAGGAGGTCAGCAGGTCCTCCATGCGCTTCTGCGCGGTCTCCTGCTGCCAGCGCAGCGTCGCGGCCTGCTCGATGTCCGTCTGGCCGGACTTGACGACCAGCGTGCCGGCGTCGAGGTACGGCTGCAGCGTGTCCATCGCGCCCTTCCAGAAGAAGTGCGCGTTGTTGTCGTCCAGCGAGCCCGCGAAGAGCTCGACGTTGAACGGGCCGGCGGGCGCGTCCGGGTTGTCGGAGCCGTCCGGGTTCAGGAGGCCGAGGCCCACGAGGAGCGACGTGGCCTGCTGCACGCCGACGTTCTCGTTGTCGAACGTCACGTAGAAGTCGACGTTCTCCGTGCCGTTGATGAGGCGGTCGTAGGCGATGACCGGGATGCCCGCGTCGGCCGCCGCCTGCAGCTGGCTCGACAGCGCCGTGCCGTCGATGGAGGCGACGATGAGGAGCTCGGCGCCCTTGGTGATCATCTGGTCGATCTGCTGCTGCTGCGTGGGGATGTCGTCCGCGGCGTACTGCAGGTCGACCTCGTAGCCGGCCTCCTCGAGCTGGGACTTGACGGCGTCGCCGTCGTTGATCCAGCGCTCCGAGGTCTCGGTCGGCATCGCGACGCCGACGAGGCCACCCTCGGCACCGCCGCCGCCACCGCCGCCGGCACCGGCGGTCTCGTCCGTGCCCGCACCGGCGCCACCGCCGGCGCACGCGGTCAGGCCCAGCGCGAGGACCGCGCCCGCTGCCGCAAATCCGAACCGACGTCGCATGATGTTGCTCCTTCTCATCCTCGAGAACGGGGACCCCGCACGGGCCTGTCCCCCGGAGAGCGTTCCTGTGGACCGGGGTCCGTCCCCCGCAGGCCTGCTCACCCACCGTCCGGTCGACGACCGCGTCTCCGGTGCGGGTCAACTGTCGCTGGCTTCGAGACCCGAAGTCAAGCCACGAACGGGTAGCGGTCATCACGAAACGATCACGGTCCCGTCACGGTGCCTGGGCCCGAAGGGGGGCGTGCTCGCGTGGCGCCGGTCACAGAACGGACGGCACCGGTGCGATTCGGGCAGCGCTGCCTTCAGCGGGTGAACGCAACAGCCGTCCTGTCGCCGGGGAGGTGGTCTCCGGCCGTGACCTCCGTGTCCCCCGTCCGGCGGACACGGCGGAGCCCCCGACCGCGGGCGGTCGGGGGCTCCGGGACGAGGGGCCGGCGCGCGGGGCGCCGGGCTGCGTCAGGCCAGGCGCGCGGCGAGGTTCTCGTCGAGGGCTGCGAGGAAGTCCTCCGTCGTCAGCCAGGCCTGGTCCGGCCCGACGAGGGAGGCGAGGTCCTTCGTCATCTTGCCGCTCTCGACCGTCTCGACGACGACCTGCTCGAGGGTCTCCGCGAACTGCGTGACCTCCGGAGTGCCGTCGAGCTTGCCGCGGTGCTTGAGGCCGCCGGTCCAGGCGAAGATCGACGCGATCGGGTTCGTCGACGTGGGCTTGCCCTGCTGGTGCTGGCGGTAGTGACGCGTGACCGTGCCGTGCGCGGCCTCCGCCTCCACGGTCTTCCCGTCGGGAGTCATGAGGACCGACGTCATGAGGCCGAGCGAGCCGAAGCCCTGCGCGACGGTGTCGGACTGCACGTCGCCGTCGTAGTTCTTGCAGGCCCAGACGTAGCCGCCCTCCCACTTCATGGCGGCGGCCACCATGTCGTCGATGAGGCGGTGCTCGTAGGTCAGGCCCGCGGCGTCGAAGTCGGCCTTGAACTCGGCGTCGAACACCTCGGCGAAGATGTCCTTGAACGCCCCGTCGTAGGCCTTGAGGATCGTGTTCTTCGTCGAGAGGTAGACCGGGTAGCCACGCTGCAGGCCGTAGGCGAACGAGGCGCGCGCGAAGTCGCGGATCGACTCGTTGAAGTTGTACATGCCCATGGCCACGCCGCCCGCCTCCGGGTACGTGACGACCTCCTGGTGGATCGGCTCGGAGCCGTCCGCCGGGGTGTAGGTCAGCGTCAGCGTGCCGGCGCCGGGGACCTTGAAGTTCGTCGCCTTGTACTGGTCGCCGTGGGCGTGGCGCCCGATGATGATCGGCTTGTTCCAGCCCGGCACCAGGCGCGGGATGTTCGAGATGATGATCGGCTCGCGGAAGACCACGCCGCCGAGGATGTTGCGGATCGTCCCGTTGGGCGAGACCCACATCTTCTTGAGGCCGAACTCCTCGACGCGCGCCTCGTCGGGCGTGATCGTGGCGCACTTGACGCCGACGCCGTGCTCCTTGATGGCGTGCGCCGCGTCGATCGTCACCTGGTCGTCGGTGGCGTCGCGGTTCTGGATCGACAGGTCGAAGTACCGCAGGTCGACGTCGAGGTACGGGTGGATGAGCCGGTCCTTGATGAACTGCCAGATGATGCGCGTCATCTCGTCACCGTCGAGCTCGACCACCGGGCCGACGACCTTGATCTTCGCCATGCGGGTCCCTATCTCCTGGGGGGTCTGGTTGGTCCGGTCGCTCCGGTGCACCGCAGGTGCTCGGCACCCGCGCGCGGCCACGTCCTCGCGGCGCACGCCGGTCCCCCGGACGGCTCCCAGGCTAGTCGACGTCGAGAGACCCGGGCCGCCCGTGCCCGCGTGACCCCGGCCGCACCCGTCGGGCACCCGTCGGGCACCCCTCGGGCACCCGGACGGGTGAGGCTGGCATGCTGGGCGCATGACCCAGCCCTCCGGCTCCCCCTCGCCGCGCCCCGACGACCGCGACCGCACCGGCGCCCCCTCGGGCGCGACCGCCGCGGGCGACGACCTCCTCGACCCCTACGGCGACGAGCCGACCGACGACGAGCTGGTCGACGGCGGCGTCGTCGTGCCCGCCGGCACGGTGGTCAGCACCGGCTCCGGCCTGCTGGCGCGCACGGGCGCCGAGGCCTTCGGCAGCTTCGTCCTCGTCCTGCTCGGCCTCGGCATCGGCCTCTACGCGTCCTTCGCGCACGCCGCCGGCAGCCTCGTCGTGGCGCTCGGGTTCGGCGTCGGCGCGCTCGCCGCGATCATCGCCGTCGGGCACGTCTCCGGCGGGCACTTCAACCCGGCGGTCACCCTCGGCGCGGCCGTGGCGGGGCGCACGCCCTGGAAGGACGTCCTGCCCTACTGGGTCGCCCAGGTCCTCGGCGCCGCCGTGGCCGCCATGGTCGTCTTCCTCACCATCCCGTCCGGCCTGCCCGGGCTCGTCGACCAGAGCGGCTCCGGGACGCCCCGCACCTTCTTCTCCTCCGTGGCCAACGGGTTCGGCGAGCACTCGCCGCTGAGCACGCTCAGCAACGGCCAGGTGACGTTCCCGCTGGCGATCGCGCTGCTCGTCGAGGCCGTCGCCACGGCGGTGTTCGTCGGCATCATCCTGGGCGCCACCGACCGCCGCGCCAACGCCGCGCACGTCCCGTTCGCCGTCGGCCTGTCCCTCACCGTGCTCCTGCTGCTCACGGGCCCGGTCACCAACGGCAGCCTCAACCCGGCGCGCTCCCTCGCCGCGGCGATCTTCTCCGAGGGCTGGGCGTTCGGGCAGCTGTGGCTGTTCGTCGTCGCCCCGCTCGTCGGCGCCGCGATCGCGGCGCTCGTGTACCGCGCGTTCGCCGCGCAGCCCGTCGAGGACCGCCTGTTCGAGGAGAAGGACGAGTACGTGACGACGGAGGACGTCCTCGTCGTCGAGGACCGCTGACCCCTCCCGCCCGACCGCTCGCGAGCCCCCGTCCGTCACGGACGGGGGCTCACGGCGTTCCGGGCGGCGTACCCGGTCAGCCCGGCTGCCCCGGCACCGTCGGCAGCGACCGGGCGAGCACCAGCAGCGCCACCGCGGCGACGAGGAGCACCCCCGCGTCGAAGCGCCGGGACCGCACGGAGACCGCCACCGGCTCCCGCGCGGCCGGCAGCAGGGCGCGCGCTGCACCGCCCGCCGCCGCGACCCCGGCCAGCACCTGGGCGCCGGCCGCCGTGCCGACGAGCACCGCCACCAGCACGGCGACGACGACACCGGCGCCCACCCACAGCAGCGACGGCCCGGCGGCGGCCTCCGCGGCGGCGCGCAGGGACGTGCGGCGCAGGTCGGGCACGGGCCGCCCGTCCCCGTCGAGAGGCACCTCCGCGTCGGACGAGCCGGCGTCCCCGGGGTCGGGGGCGCGCGGCCCGGGCGGGGGGCTCAGGGGGTGCGCCGGCGTCACGGGGCGATCCTGCCGCACGCCGGGCACCGGCCGCGGCACCCGGCTAGTCTCGCCGGTCGTGCCGTCCCGCCTGCCGCCGCCCGTGCCGCCCGCCGGCCCGGGAGGGCGGGTCGTCGTGGTCGGGGCGGGACTCGCGGGCCTGCGCACCGTGGCAGCCCTGCGCGAGCGCGGCTTCGACGGGCAGGTGCACGTGCTGGGCGGGGAGCCGTGGGCGCCGTACGACCGGCCGCCGCTGTCCAAGCACCTGCTCGACCGCCCCGAGCCCGCCTGGCTCGCCGACGAGCTGGGACACGACCTGCACGCCCTCGCCGACCGCGTCGACACCGGTCGTGCCGCCCGGGGGCTCCTCGTGGACCCCGACGGGGGCGTCGTCGTCCGGACCGACGCAGGTGACGCCCCCGCCGACGCGCTCGTCGTCGCCACCGGCTCGGTGGCGGTCCGTCCTCCGGGCTGGGAGTCGGCGCTGACGCTGCACACGCTCGACGACGCCCGCCGCCTCCGTGAGGCGCTCGGCCGGGGCGGCCCGCTCGTCGTCGTCGGGGCGGGGTGGATCGGCGCGGAGGTGGCCGGGGTCGCCGCCGCGGCCGGTCTCGAGGTGACCGTGATCGAGGCCGGGGCCGCGCCGGCGGCCGCGCTCGGTCCCGTCGTCGGCCCGTGGACGGCGCCCTGGTACGCCGCCGCCGGGGTGCGGCTGCTGCTGGGGTCGCCGGTCGTCGCCGTGCACGCCGGGGGCGTCGACCTCGCCGACGGCAGCACCGTGGCGGGCGCGACCGTGCTCGTCGCCGTCGGGGCGCGCCCGGCGACGGCGTGGATCGGCGACGCCCTGCCGCGGACCCCGCGCGGAGAGCTGCCCGTCGACGCCCACCACCGCGTGGTCGTCGGCGGCGTCCTGCCGGGCGACGGGCGCGCACCCGGTGGGGACACGCCCGGTCGTCAGGCGGCGCGAGGGGCGCCCGCCGTGTGGGCCGTCGGCGACGTCGCGCTCCGCCGGTCCGCGCGGCACGGGCTCGTGCCCGGCGGGCACTGGGACGCGGCCCTGCGCGGGCCGGACGTCGCGGCCGCCGCCGTCCTGGCGCACCTGACGGGCGACGACGACGCGCACCCGCCCGCCGAGGCGCCCGATCCCGTGCCGTACGTCTTCTCGACGCAGCTCGGCCACGAGCTCGCGCTGCTGGGTCAGCCGGGGCCGACGGACCGCGTGGTGCCGCGCGGCGACCCGGCGGGCGCCGACGGCTGGACGGCTCTGTACGTCGCCGCCGACGCCTCGCCCGGCGCCCCCGGCCCCGGCACGTCGGGCGTCCTCACCGGCGTCCTCACCGGCGTCCTCACCGGCGTCCTCACCGTCGACCGGCCGCGCGACGTGGCGGCGGCCCGACGCCTGCTCGGGGGCCGAGGCCTCCCCACGGTGGACCTCGCGGCGGCGGCCGACCCCGGCCGCCCCCTGCGGGACGCGCTGCTCGCCTGAGCGGCGCGTCCCGCAGGCGTCCGTGCCGTCAGTGCGCGAAGTGCCGCGTGCCCGTCAGGTACATCGTCACGCCGGCGGCGGCGGCCGCGGCGACGACCTCCTCGTCGCGCACGGAGCCGCCCGGCTGCACGATCGCCCGCACCCCGGCGTCGATCAGCACCTGCGCCCCGTCCGCGAAGGGGAAGAACGCGTCGGAGGCGGCCACGGCCCCGCGGGCGCGCTCGACGTCCCCCGTGTTCGCCCGCTCGACGGCCAGCCGGCAGGAGTCGACGCGGTTCACCTGGCCCATGCCGACGCCGACCGAGGCCCCGTCACGCGCCAGCAGGATCGCGTTGGACTTCACGGCACGCACCGCCCGCCAGGCGAAGACCAGGTCGGCGAGCGTCGACTCGTCGGCGGCCTCCCCCGTCGCCAGGGTCCACGACGCGGGGTCGTCGCCCGGCGCGTCGACGGCGTCGAGCCGCTGCACCAGCGCGCCGCCGGTGATGTGCCGCTGGTCGAGCGTCGTGTCCTCCGGGGGGGTCACGCGCAGCAGGCGGACGTTCTTCTTGCGCTGCAGCACCTCGAGGGCGGCGGGCTCGAAGTCCGGCGCGACGACGACCTCCGTGAAGACGGGGGCGATCTGCTCGGCAGCGGCGGCGGTCAGCGTGCGGTTCGTCGCGATGACGCCGCCGAACGCCGACACCGGGTCGCAGGCGTGCGCCTTGGCGTGCGCGTCGGCCACGTCCGCGCCCACGGCGATGCCGCAGGGGTTGGCGTGCTTGATGATCGCGACGGCCGGCGCGTCGTGGTCGTGGGCCGCGCGCCAGGCCGCGTCCGCGTCGACGTAGTTGTTGAAGCTCATCTCCTTGCCGTGCAGCACCTGCGCGCCGGCCAGGCCGCGGCCCGCGGCGCCGTTCTCGTCGAGGTACAGCGCGGCGGCCTGGTGCGGGTTCTCGCCGTAGCGCAGCACGTGACCACGCGTCCAGGTCTGCCCGGCGAAGGCGGGGAACGCCGTGCGCTCCGCGGTCTCGTCGGGCGCGTGCTCCGCGGCGAACCAGGACGCGACCGTCACGTCGTAGTCGGCGGTGTGGGCGAACGCCGCCGCGGCGAGCCGGCGCCGCTCCGCCAGCGTGAAGCCGCCGCCCTGCGCCGCGGCGGCGACCTGCGCGTAGCGCGCGGGCTCGACGACGACGGCCACCGACGGGTGGTTCTTGGCCGCCGCGCGCACCATCGACGGCCCGCCGATGTCGATGAGCTCGACGCACTCGTCGGCGGTGGCACCGGACGCCACGGTCGCCGCGAACGGGTACAGGTTGACGACGACGAGGTCGAACGGCGCCACGCCGAGCCCCTCGAGCTGCGCCAGGTGCTCCGGCCGCCGGGTGTCGGCGAGGATCCCCGCGTGCACGCGCGGGTGCAGCGTCTTGACCCGGCCGTCGAGGCACTCGGGGAAGCCCGTCACGTCCTCGACGCGGGTGACGGGCACGCCCGCCGCGGCGATGGTCCCGGCCGTGGAGCCCGTGGACACGAGCTCGACGCCGGCGGCGTGCAGCGCGCGGGCCAGGTCCTCCAGGCCCGTCTTGTCGTAGACGGAGACGAGCGCCCGGCGCAGCGGGCGGCGCGTGCTCGCAGCCGACGGGTCGGCGACGGCGGGCAGCGGGGGCAGGACGTGCGACATGGGACCTCCGGGTCGGACGCGGGTACCGCGGGACGGACCCGGGCACCCAGGCGTACGGTGCGCGGACATCGGCACAGCCGACCGCTCCCCGGTGGTCGCTTCCACCCCTCGCCCCTGCGGGCGGCGCCAGTCACGGTCGCCGACGATGCTACCCGCCGAGGCGGACCCGCCGGCCGTCCACGTGCATGCCCTCCCGCACGATGCGCCCCACGGTGGCCACCAGCTGCTCCCGCTCGGCGACCTTGATGCGCTCGTGCAGCGTCGCCTCGTCGTCGTCGTCGAGCACGGGGACCGCGACCTGGGCGACGACGGGGCCGGTGTCGACGCCGGCGTCGACCACGTGCAGCGTGCACCCGGTGACCCGCACGCCGTGGTGCAGCGCGTCGCGCACCGCGTGGGCGCCCGGGAACGCGGGCAGCAGCGCGGGGTGGCTGTTGACCGTCCGCCCGCCGAACCGCGCGAGGAAGCCCGCGCCGAGGATCCGCATGAACCCCGCGCTCACGACCAGGTCGGGGGTGAACACCGCGACGGCCTGCGCGAGCCCCTCGTCCCACGCGGCCCGGTCCGGGAAGTCGGCGGGGGCGACGACGGCCGTCGGGACCCCGGCGGCCCGGGCGTGGTCCAGGGCGCCGGCACCGGCCCGGTCCGTGACGACGCCGACGACGCGCGCGCCGAAGGCGGGGTCGTCGTGGGCCGCGAGCAGCGCCGCCAGCGTGCTCCCGCCGCCCGAGGCCAGGACGACCAGCCGCCCGGACGCGCGGCGCGGGGCCCGGGCGGGACCGGGCGGGGACGGTGCTGTGCTCACGACGCCGACCCTAGCGACCGTCCCCGCACCGGGCGCCGACCGTCCACCCCGTTCCGGCTGCGGGATGATGGGCCGGTGAGCAACCCCTACGCCCCGCCTGGACCGCGCAGCGCGCCGCCCGCGGGACGGCCGCCCGCGGCCGGTCCCGGCGGGGGTGGCGGCGCCGGTGGTGGTCAGGGTGGCGGTGACGACGGCGGGCAGGTCGGCGGGCAGGTCGGCGGGCAGGTCGGCGGGCAGGGTGACGGCCGCGGCGCGCGTCCGGCCGGCGGAGCCGCCGGACCGATCGTCGGACCGACCGCCGGGCACCACGGCGCGACGGCCCGGCCGACGGGGGCGCCGGGGCCGGCCCCGCAGGACCGCCGCCCGCCCGGCCCGGAGGAGCTCGAGCGCCACCGGCAGGTCGCCCGGCAGGTGCGGCGCGCCACGTTCATCTTCCTCGCGGGGCTGCTGGCCTCCATGGCGCCCCTGCCCTGGCCGGCGGTGGGCGTGCTCCTCGTGATCGCGAGCATCGTGCTCGCCGTGCGCGCCGCCCGAACCGGTCGGGCGCAGGGCGGCTCCGCCCGCTCGCCCTTCGCGACGAGCGCGGTGGTCCTCGTCGTCGTCGCCACGCTCTGGACGGTCGCCTCCTCCTCCACGCTCCTGCTGTGGCCGGTCCGCCAGCAGCTCCAGGACTGCCAGGAGCGCGCGGTCACCGTCACCGCGCAGCAGCGGTGCACCCAGGCCTACCAGGACCGGCTCGAGGAGATGGGCCTGCGCGGCACCCCGACCCCCTGACCCCGCGTGGGGCCCGGCCGTCACCGTTGACGCTCGGACCCCTCGGCCTCCGTGCGCGGACCGGCGTCGACGACCGGGACCGGCTCCGTGACGGCCGCGCCGCGGGGGGCGACGTCCTCGTCGGGCGTCGAGGGCCGAACCGCGACCGGTGCGCGGTCGCGGACGGCGGCGGCCGTCCTCGCCGACACCGCGCGCACCGCCGAGCGGACGCGGGGCTCGGCCGGCAGGGCGAGCAGCGCGGCGCCGACGAGGGCCCCCAGCGCCACGCACCCGCCGACCGCCCACCACGACCCGCCGACGACGGCCATGCGCCCGGGCCCGATCCCCCCGGCGGCCGCCCGCACCAGCCCGGCGACGAGCACGCCGGCGACCGCGGCGGTGGTGCCGACCGCCACGAGGACGTCCCGGGCCCGGACCACGTCCAGGCGACGGTGGAGGTACCAGCCGGCCAGTGCCCCGACGGCCAGCAGCAGGGCCGCGGACAGCAGCGTGCCGCGCGCGCCGAGGTCTGTCGTCGGCAGCGCGCCCAGCAGCGGCACCGCCGGCAGGGGCCCGGTCACCGTGCCGCCGACGGCGAACCGCGTGCCCTCCCCCACGACGAACCCCGGCCCCGCCAGCCACGCGAGGTTCCAGACGACGAGGTCCGGCAGCCAGCCGAGCTGCGCGACGCCGAGGACCGCACCCCCGACGACGTCCATGCGCAGGGCGTCGACGACGTCCGACACGGTGGCAGTGCCCGCCACGATCCCGACGACGGTGAGCACGACGGCGGCGAGCACGAGCACCGCCGCGACCAGCGCCCCGGCGGCCGCACCCACCGCCACGGGCCCCGGCAGCCGCGCCAGCCCCGCCCGCACGCGCCACGGCAGCCCCGAGCGCTCCGGCCGGGCCAGCAGCCCGAGCCCGGTCCCCAGACCGCCCACGACGGCGGCCCCGACGGCGGCCGTGAGCAGCCCACCGCCCCGCACGCCGGCGGCGAGCGCGACGACGAGGGCCAGGGCGACGTAGGTCGCCACGCCGGCGGCCCAGGCCGGCACGCGCGGCGTCCCGGACCGGCGCGCGGAGGCCCACCCGGCGAACACGGCGAGGGCCGTGACGCCGAGCGGCACGAGCGTGACCGGCGCACCGGCCACCGTCGCGGGGACGCCGTGACCGAGCAGCCACAGCGCCGCCCCCACGCCGGCGGCGCGGCCCCAGCCGACGCCCTCGTTCGTCGGGTCGGCGGACGTCGCCACGAAGGCCGCCATGGCCGGCAGCACGAGGGACAGCAGCGAGAGCAGCACGGCCTGCGCGGCGACGACGGCCCCGGTGAGCACGAGCGGCGCCGCGCCACCCACCGGATCCGGGCGGGACCCCGCGCGCGGTACCCCGCCACGTCCCCTGCCCGGGGCCCTGCTCGATCCCCCGCGCAGGGCCGCGGGCAGGGCGGCGTCGAGCACGCGCCGGCGCCGCGGCGCGCCCCCCTCGCCGACGGGCGGGCGGGGCGTGCGGGGCAGCAGTCCGGTCACCCGCCCATCGTCCGTGGGGTGCGGTGGACCGGGACGCAGGCGCCCCGGCGCGCCGCGACCCCGGTGCCGCGGGGGCACCGGGGTCGCGGGCCGTGCAGGGCGGCGACGAGCGCGTCTGCGCCGCGCCGGTGCGGGCTCAGCCCTGCTGGAGGAGCTGACGGGCCAGCGCGGCGGTCTCGGACGGCGTCTTGCCGACGGTGACGCCGGCGGCCTCGAGGGCCTCCTTCTTGGCCTGCGCGGTGCCCGCCGAGCCGGACACGATGGCGCCCGCGTGGCCCATCGTCTTGCCCTCGGGGGCCGTGAAGCCGGCCACGTAGCCGACGACCGGCTTGGTCACGTGCGCCTGGATGTACGCCGCCGCACGCTCCTCGGCGTCTCCGCCGATCTCGCCGATCATGACGATGAGGTCCGTCTCGGGGTCCGCCTCGAAGGCCGCGAGGGCGTCGATGTGCGTGGTGCCGATGATGGGGTCCCCGCCGATGCCGACGGCGGAGGAGAACCCGAGGTCCCGCAGCTCGTACATCATCTGGTAGGTCAGGGTCCCCGACTTGGACACGAGCCCGATGCGGCCCGGGCCCGTGATGTTCGACGGGATGATGCCGACGTTGGACTTGCCGGGGCTGATGAGACCGGGGCAGTTCGGGCCGATGAGCCGCACGCCCTTGGCCTGGGCCAGCGTGAAGAACTCGGCGGAGTCCGCCACGGGGACGCCCTCGGTGATGATGACGACCAGCGGCATGCCCGCCTCCACCGCCTCGACGACGGCGGCCTTCGTGAAGGCCGGCGGCACGAAGATGACCGACACGTCGGCGCCCGTGGCGGCCATGGCGTCGGCGACGGAGCCGAAGACGGGCACGTCGACGTCACCGGACGGCGAGGGGAACTGCACCGACGTGCCGGCCTTGCGCGGGTTCACTCCGCCGACGACCTGCGTGCCGGAGGCCAGCATGCGGGTGGTGTGCTTCATGCCCTCGGAGCCCGTCATGCCCTGCACGACGACCTTGGACTGCTCGGTCAGGAAGATGGCCATGGGTGGTCTGCTCGTCTCGTTCTCTCGGGTCCGGCGTCTCAGGCGGCCGCGTGGGCCAGACGAGCGGCCTCGTCGGCGCCGCCGTCCATGGTGTCCGCGAGCGTCACCAGGGGGTGCGCCGCCTCGGCGAGGATCGCGCGACCCTCGAGGACGTTGTTGCCGTCCAGGCGGACGACGAGGGGCTTGGAGGCCTCGTCGCCGAGCATCCCCAGCGCCGCGACGATGCCGTTGGCGACCGCGTCGCAGGCCGTGATGCCGCCGAAGACGTTGACGAAGACGGACTTCACCTGCGGGTCGGACAGGATGATGTCCAGGCCCGCGGCCATGACCTCGGCCGAGGCGCCGCCGCCGATGTCGAGGAAGTTGGCGGGCTTCACACCGCCGTGCGCCTCGCCGGCGTAGGCGACGACGTCGAGCGTCGACATGACCAGGCCGGCGCCGTTGCCGATGACCCCGACCTCGCCGTCGAGCTTGACGTAGTTGAGGTCCTTGGCCTTGGCGCGGGCCTCGAGCGGGTCCGCCGCGGCGGCGTCCTCGAGCTCGGCGTGGTCGGCGTGCCGGAAGCCCGCGTTCTCATCGAGGGAGACCTTGCCGTCGAGCGCGACCACCTCGCCGTCCTCGGTCAGCACCAGCGGGTTGACCTCGACGAGCGTCGCGTCCTCGGCCTCGTACACCGTCCAGAGCTTCTGGATGACGTCGCCCACCTTGTCCTTCACGTCGTCGCCGAAGCCGGCGGCGGCGACGATCTCCGCGGCCTTCGCCGCGTCGATGCCGACGACCGGGTCCACCGCGACCCGCGCGAGGGCCTCGGGCCGCTCCACCGCGAGCTGCTCGATCTCCATGCCGCCCTCGACGGAGGCCATCGCCAGGTAGCGCCGCTCCGCCCGGTCGAGCAGGACGGAGAAGTAGTACTCCGTCGCGATCTTCGCGCCCGCGGCGATCATCACGCGGTGGACCGTGTGGCCCTTGATGTCCATGCCGAGGATCTCGGCGGCCTTCTCGGCCGCCTCGTCGGCGGACCGGGCGAGCTTGACGCCGCCGGCCTTGCCGCGCCCGCCGGTCTTCACCTGCGCCTTGACGACGACGACGCCGCCCTCGGCCGGGAGCAGCTGCTCCGCGGCGGCGCGGGCCTCGTCGGGCGTGGTGGCCACGATCCCGCCCAGGACCGGCACGCCGTGCCGCTCGAACATGTCACGTGCCTGGTACTCGAACAGGTCCACTGGGGCCGGGTCCTCTCGTCGCCTGCGCGTACGTCTCTGTGCCGTCGCCGCGAGCGATGGTAGCCCGCACCGCCCACGTCTCTCGACCTCGAGAGGCCCTGGTCATGGGACGACCTGCGTGACGTCGGGCACGCGCGGGTAGCGCTTGCCCGCGGCGGCCCCTCGTCGCTCAGAGCTTGGTGACCGGGGAGAAGCGCAGCAGCAGCCGCTTGACCCCGTCGGAGCCGAAGTCGACCTTCGCCACCGTGTTCTGCCCCGCGCCCTCGATGGCGACGACCGTGCCCAGCCCGTAGGAGTCGTGCGTGACCCGGTCCCCCACCGCGAGCGCCGGCACGTCGGCGCGCGGGGTCGCGGAGCCGAAGGTCGCGCCGGTGCGCGGCAGGGGCGCGCGCTCCTCGCGCGGGGCCGCCGCACGACCGCCGCCGTCGGACCGGCGACCGCCGGCGCCGCCGCCCGAGCCCCAGCCGCCGCGCAGCTGGGAGGTGCTGGACTCGCGCCGCCGCCAGTCGACGAGCTCCTCGGGGAGCTCGTCGAGGAAGCGGCTCGGCGGGAACTCGTTCGGCACGCCCCAGGCGGTGCGCACCGCCGCCCGCGAGATGTACAGCCGCTCGCGGGCTCGCGTGAGCCCGACGTAGGCGAGGCGCCGCTCCTCGGCGAGCTGGTCGGGATCGGTGAGGGAGCGCATGTGCGGGAAGGTGCCGTCCTCGAGGCCAGTGAGGAACACCACCGGGAACTCCAGTCCCTTGGCGGTGTGCAGCGTCATGAGCGTGATGACGCCGGGGTCCACGCCGGGGGTGTCGCCGCCGTCGGGCGTCGGCACCTGGTCGGAGTCGGCGACGAGGGACACCCGCTCGAGGAAGTCGGCGAGGTCGCCCTCGGGGTCCGACTGCTCGAACTCGGTCGCCACCGCGTGCAGCTCCGCGAGGTTCTCCACGCGCGTCGCGTCCTGCGGGTCCTCGCTCGCGCGCAGCTCGGCCAGCAGCCCCGAGCGGTCGAGCACCGCGCCGAGCACGTCCGCCGGCCCCGAGCCCTCCGCCACCTCCCGCAGCCCGGCCATGAGCTCGGCGAAGGCGCGCAGCCCGGTCACGGCCCGCGTCCCGAGGCCCGGGACCTCCTCCAGCCGCTCGAGCGCGGCCCCGAAGGAGATCCGCTCACGCTCGGCGAAGCCCGCGACCATGGCCTCCGACCGCTCCCCCAGCCCGCGCTTGGGCACGTTGAGGATGCGCCGCAGGTTGACGTCGTCGTCCGGGTTCGCGACGGCGCGCAGGTAGGCGACCGCGTCCTTGATCTCGCGGCGCTCGTAGAACCGGGTGCCGCCGACGACCTTGTAGGGCAGGCCGACGCGGACGAGCACCTCCTCCAGCGCACGGGACTGGGCGTTGGCGCGGTAGAAGATCGCCACGTCGCCCGGGCGCACGCCGTCAGTGTCCCCGAGGCGGTCGATCTCCCCCGCGATGAACCGTGCCTCGTCGTGCTCGGTGTCCGCGACGTACGCGACGACCTGCGCGCCGGCGCCGGAGTCCGTCCACAGCCGCTTGGGCGTGCGGCCGGGGTTCTTGCTGATCACCGCGTTGGCGGCGGACAGGATGGTCTGCGTGGAGCGGTAGTTCTGCTCGAGCAGGATCGTCGTCGCCGCCGGGTAGTCGGCCTCGAACTCCATGATGTTGCGGATGCTCGCGCCGCGGAAGGCGTAGATGGACTGGTCGGCGTCGCCGACGACCGTCAGCTCGCCCGGCGGCACCGACGGCGCCTGCTCGCCCGCCGCGACCGCCGCGTCCTCGGCCGCGGTGCCGCCGACGAGCTCGCGGACCAGCACGTACTGCGCGTGGTTCGTGTCCTGGTACTCGTCGACGAGCACGTGCCGGAACCGCCGCCGGTAGTGCTCCGCCACGGCCGGGAACGCCTGCAGGAGGTGCACCGTGGTCATGATGAGGTCGTCGAAGTCCAGTGCGTGCGCCTGCCGCAGCCGCGCCGTGTACCGCGTGTAGACCTGCGCCAGGACCGTGTCGGCGTCGTTGCTCCGTCCGTCGCCGGACGTGCGCGCGAACTCGTCGGCGTCGACGAGCTCGTCCTTCAGCGCCGAGATGCGGTGGGCCAGGCCCTTGACCGGGTAGCGCTTGGGGTCGAGGTCGAGCTCGCGCGAGACGAGCGTCAGGAGCCGCTGCGAGTCCGCCGCGTCGTAGATGGAGAAGCTCGACCGCAGCCCGAGCGTGCCCGCCTCCCGGCGCAGGATCCGCACGCAGGCGGAGTGGAACGTCGAGACCCACATGCGGCCGGCAGCCGGGCCGACGAGCGCCTCGACCCGCTCGCGCATCTCCGCCGCGGCCTTGTTGGTGAAGGTGATGGCGAGCACCTGGCCCGCCCGCGCGCGGCGCGTGGCCAGCAGGTGCGCGATGCGGTGGGTGAGCACACGCGTCTTGCCCGAGCCGGCGCCCGCGACGATGAGCAGCGGCCCGCCGTGGTGCAGCACCGCCGCGCGCTGCTGCGGGTTGAGCCCGACGAGCAGTGCGTCCGCCCGGTCCTGCTCGACCGCCGACAGCCCGCCGTGCGGCGCCTCGTCCCCCTCGTCGCCCCCGCGCGGCGGCACCACGCGCGGCAGGCCCGACGGGGTGCCGGCCGTGACGCCGGACGGGACGGCGGACGTGGCTCCGTCAGGACGGTCCGCGCCCGGGGACGCGGGGACCGACGGCGGGGCGGGCGCACCGCCCGTGCCGCCGAAGAGCGTGAGGTTCTCGAACAGGGATGTCATGGCGGTACCAGGGTAGGCGTGCCCACCGACACGCCCGGCGACACGAGGACGACCTGTGCACCGCCCGTCCGTGACCGTCCCTGGTCGCCGGTGGCCGCCGGTGGCCGTGACGACGATCACGTCGGACCGTTGACCCATCCGGGCGACGCCCGGCTCCGGACCACGGGGAGAAGGGTCGCTCGGACGGGTGATCCGTGCCCCGGCACCACCCCTCCCGCCGCGGCCTCCTGCCGCAGCCGCCCGCAGCGACCAGCACCCGACCAGCACCCGACCAGCACCGACCGGCACCGCCCCCACGACCCCGGAGCCCGCCGTGACGCCCCTGACGACCGTGACCGACCCCGCCCCCGCGCCGACGCCCCTGCTGACCCCGCAGGCGCCGACGCTGCCCGCCGTGCCCGACCCAAGCCCGGGCCTGGCGGGGCGCGCCCCGACCCCCGCGCTCGCGCAGCTCCTGCCGGACGCGTCGCCGGGGTCGCTGCTGGTGTGGGCCCTGCTCGTCGTGGTGGCCGCGGTCGTCACGGTCGTCCTGCTGCGGCGCCTGGGCGGGCTCGTCGGCGGCCCGACGGCGGCGGAGACGATGCCGTCGGCCGGGGCGCGCCGGCCCGACCTCCTTCGGCGGCCGGCCCACGTCGTCGGCGTCGTCGTCGCGCGCCCCGCCGGACCCGGCGGCGCACCCGACCGTGCCGACACCGCCGACGACCTCGCCCGCACCCTGGCGGGCCTCGTGGACCAGACGCACGCCGACGTCGACGTGCTCGTCGTGCTCTCCGCCGACGACGCCGCCGGCCGCGACGCGGTGGCCGCCGCGCACCGGCCCGAGCGCACGCGCACCCTCGTCCTCGACGCCGCGGACGCGCCGGACGCGCTCCGGCTCGGCACGGCGGCCGCGGCGGGCGACGTGCTCGCCGTCGTCGCCCCCGGGGACGACGTCCCGCCGACGCTGCTGTCCCGCGGCGTCGCCGCGCTCGACGCGGACGCCGCCGACGCGGTGCTCGTCGAGCGGCTCCCGGCCGACGACCACGCCCCCGCCGACCTGCGCGCCCACGTGGAGGCGCACCTGCGGCGCCGGTCGGGCACCGCGTCGACGGCCGAGCCCGACGACGAGGCCGTCGGCGCGCTCGTCGTGCGCCGGACGGCGCTCGACCGGCTCACGGGCGACGTGCCCGCCGCGGGCCCGGCCGGCGCGCTCCTCGCGGCCGCCGGGGCGCACGTGACGGTCCTGCGCGACGCCGACGTGGCCACGCGCCGCACCGGCCACCCGGCGACGGTGGGGCGTCCCGCGGTGGCGCCCGGCGCCGCCGTGGTGCTCGGTTTCCTGCTGCCCGTCGTCGCCCTCGTCACCGGGGCACCCGCGCTCGTGCTCGTCGCGGCGCTGCTCCCGCTCGCCGTCGGCGCGCTGCGCACGGCCCTGCTCGGCGCGGCGCTGCACGACCTCCGCCGGGGGCAGGGTCGGACCGCGTCGGCCGCCGAGCAGCTGCGGCTGCTCGGCTCGGTGGTGCCCGCGGCGCTGGCCGCGGTGCGCGGCACGGTCCGGGCGCTGCGTCCCGCGACGGCGCCTCACGACGACGCCCGATCCGCCGGCGTCCCCGCGGCCGATGCCGACATCGCCACCCGGCAGGACCCCGCCGGTCCCGCCGACGCCGCCGCCGACCCGGCGACCGCGACCGGCGACCGGGCCGGCGACCGGGCCGGCTCAGTCCCCGAGCTGCTGCGGCTGCTCGACGAGGCCGGCGCCGCCCGCGTCGGCACGGCCGGTGCCGACGACCGCACCCCCGACGACCGCACCCCCGACCTGACCGACGCCGACCGGCACGAGGTGGCCCGATGACCGACGTCCTGGCGCGCCCGGAGCCCGCCCTCCGCAGGCCCCTCGACGGGCCCGACGACCGACGCGACCACGACCTCGACGCGGCCCAGGACCCCGCACCCGGCGCCCTCGAGGCCGCCGACGCCTGGGTCCGCGCGCACGTGGCCGACGGCCTCTGGCTCGCGCCCACCGTCGTGGTCGCGGCGCTCGTCGGGGTGCTCGGGCTCGGCCGGGCCCCCGGCCGGGCGCCCGGCGAGGGAGCGGCCGCGCTGGCGGCGTGGTCGCTCGTCGCCCCCGCGGGGTCCGCACCGACCGCCGACGTCGCCGGCGCCGCCGGGTCCGTGCTCGGCACGCCGCTGCTCGCGGCGTGGGCGACCCTCACCGGTGCGCTGGCCCGGCACGACGACACCGTCACGGCGCTGCGGGAGGCGTCGCTCGCGGCGACGCTCGTCGCCGTCGTGCTGCTGTTCGCGCTGGCCCGCCGGGTCGGGCTGTCGCGCCCGGCCGCGGCCGGCGCCGGGCTGCTGCTCGCGGTGCCGCCGCTCGCGCTCGTGGCGCACCGGACCGTGCACGGCGACGTGCTGGCCACGCCGTGGCTCGTCGCGGCCCTGCTGCTGGCCACCGCCCGGCGGCCGCTCGTCGGCGCGGTCGGCGCCCCGGCGGCCCTCGCCGTGGCGGCCCTCGTCGCGCAGCCGCCCGTCCCGCTGCCGCTCCTCGCGGCGCCCCTCGTCGTGGTGCTGCTCGTGCGGTCCGCGCCCGCGGGGGCGCGGCACCTCGTGGCCGCCGTCGCCACGACGGGCCTCGTCCTGGTCGTGGCGGTCGTCGGGGTCCTCGTCGTCGCGCCGAGCCGGCCCGGGGTGCTGCCGTCCTCCCCCGCGACCGCCGCGGCCCTGCTCGGCGGCCTGTGGTCGCTCGACCCCGTGCTGCTCGCGGCCGGAACGGCGGCCACCCTCACCGCGACGGCGGTGCGCCGGCTGCGGCCCTGGGCGTTGACGCTGCTGGGCGTCGTGGCGGTCGCGGCGCTCGTCGCCGCCCCCCTCGCGGAGGCCCGCGAGGCCGGTGCCGGCACGGGTGCCGCGACCCTCGCCCTCGCGCTGCCGCTGCTCGCCCTCGTCCTCGCGGGCGTCACCGACGCGGCGGCGCGCAGCCTGCGCACGACGTACGACACCGCCCGCGACCTGCGCGGCTCGTGGCTCGTGCTCGTCGCGGTGGCCCTCGTCGCGGCCGTGCCGCTGGCCGGGGCGTCGCTGCGGGGCCTGCTGGTGCCCGACGCCGATGACGCGGCCACGGGTGAGCGGACGCGGGCCGCGCAGGCGTGGGTGCTCGCCACCGTCCGGGGCGGCGCGACCGTCGCGGCCGACGACGCCGTCCGCACCGACCTGGCCCGCGCCGGCGTGCCGGGGGCGACGCTCGTCCCCCTCGCCGACGCCGCGCGCGCCGACGTCGTCGTCGTGCCGGCGGGGGTCACCGACGGCCCCGCCGCCGTGGGCGTGCGCGTGGCCACCTTCGGCACCGGCGACGACGCGGTGGTCGTGCGGCGGGTGCCCCCGGCTGCCGACGGCGCCGGGTCGGACGCGACGGGCGGCACCACCCCCGACCCCGCCGCCGCCGAGCGGTCCCGCGTCGCGCGCGCCACGGCGGGCGCCGAGCTGGCCCGCAACCCACGGCTCGTGCTCGAGGGCGACTCCCGCGGGCTGCTCGAGTCCGGGCGGGTCGACGCGCGCATCGTCGTCGCCCTCGCGGTGCAGCTCACCGCGACGGACGTGACCGTCGGCGCCTTCCCCGCGGTCGAGGGCGAGGCGGCCGACGGCGGCGCCGGCGACGTGCGCCGGCAGCTGCTCGTCACCGCCGTCGGCGGCGCCCGCACGACCGCGGGCGCGGGCTACTCCGTCGGCACCCGATGGCTGCGCGGCCTCGACGGCCTCACCGCCACCGCGGACGTCCGGTCCACCGACGCCGGGCTCCTCGCGACCTTCTCGCCCGACGAGCCCGCCGGCCTCCTGCCCGGCGTCACGGGCGCCGACCGCGCGGGCGGCTGACCCCCGGGCGAGGATCGACGCACCACCGCACCCCCGCACCCCCGCACCGCCGACACCGCACCATCCGACCCCGCCCCGGCGGGACCGACGAGGGAGACCCCCGTGCCTGCACCCACCACCCGGCCACGCCGCGCCGCCCGCGCCCTGGCCGCCGGCCTCGGCGCCCTGCTCGCCGGGGGCCTCGCGCTCGCCGCCGCCGGCTCCGCCCAGGCCGCCCCCGCCGACGGCTGGGCCCGCGTGGCGCACCTGTCGCCCGACACGAAGAGCGTCGACGTGCGCCTGACCGCCCTCGCCGGCGGCGACGTGCTCTACGAGCTCGACGGCGTCGCCTACGGGCAGGTGTCGGACTACCTCGCCATGCCCGCCGGCACGTACGTCGTGTCGATGGTCCCCGCCGGCGCGGACCCGGCCGGCACCCCCGTGGTGTCGCAGTCCGTCGACGTCGTGGCCGGCACGCCCATCACCGTGGCCGCGTACGGCCGCAACGCCGACCTCAGGACGACCGTCCTCCAGGACGACCTCACGCCGCCGGCGGACGGCGAGGCCCGGATCCGCGTCGTGCAGGCCTCCACCGAGGCTCCCTCCGTGGACGTCGCGACCAGCACGGGCGTCAGCCTCGCGCAGGGTGCCACGACCGGCGCCGCCACGGGCTACGCCACCGTGCCGGCGGGCCGCTGGGACCTCACCCTCGGCGGGGACGCCAGCGGCACCGCGGCGGTCGACCTCGCCGGCGGGACGGTGAGCACCCTCCTCGTGCTCGACGAGGCGTCGGGCCGCCAGACCGTCAAGCCCGTGCTCGACGCCGCCGCCCCCGGCACGATCCCCCAGCAGGGCGTCGACACCGGTGCCGGCTGGCTCGCGACGCACGACGACGCGGCGCGTCCCGGTGCCGGCGTGCTCGCGCTCGGCGGCGTCGCCCTGGCCGCCGCGGCGTCGGCCGCCGTGATCGGGCTGCGCCGTCGCGCGACCGCGGCGCGGTGACGTCCCGGTGACGAGGGCGGACGGGCGGGGGCGGGGGCCGCTGCGGCGGCTCGCGCCGCTCGTGCTCGCGGCCGCCCTCGTCGCCGGCTGCGGGAGCGGGGCGACGACGGACGCCGTCGGTCCCGGGGCGGGCGGACCCGTCCCCGCGGCGTCCCCGAGCGCCCCGACGACGGCGTCGCCGGGCACGGGAACGGGCACGAGCACGGGCACGGGCACGGGCACCGTCGTCGACCCCGGGCTGGCCGCGGCGGGCGCCCCCCAGGACCCCGACCTCGGCGTCGACAGCCCCCTGGCGGCGCGTGGGGTGGTCCCCGTCCGCGTCACCGTGCCGGCGATCGGCGTCGCCTCGGACCTCGAGACCCTCGCGCTCGGCGCAGACGGGCGGATCACGCCGCCCGTCGCGTGGGGCAGCGCCGGGTGGTACGCGGGCGGCGTCGTGCCGGGCGACGTGGGACCCGCCGTCGTGGCCGGACACGTCGACGGCCCGGACGGCCCCGCGGTGTTCGTCGACCTCGCGCGCCTCGTCCCGGGCGACGAGGTCGTCGTCACGCTGTCCGACGGAACGGACCGGCGGTTCGTCGTCGAGCGGTCGGTGCGTGCGCCGAAGGCCGACTTCCCGACCGCGGAGGTCTACAGCCCCACGCCGGACGCGCAGCTGCGGCTCATCACGTGCGACGGGGTGTTCGACCGGCGCACGGGGCACTACGTCGACAACCTCGTCGTCTTCGCGGTGCCGGCGACCCCTTAGCCACCCCTCGGGCGGTACCGCTCAGGTCCGCCAGACCGCCAGCGCCCACACCCCGGTCACCAGCAGCGCCGCCGCGAGCTCGACGAGGATCGTCAGGCCGGTCGCCTGCAGCGCGGCGACCGTCGCCCGCCAGGCCGGCGGCCCCTCGCGCAGCCGGGCCAGCTCCGCGAGGTACGTGCCGAGCACGAAGCCCAGGACGAGCCCGACGACGGGCACGACGACGAACCCGACGACGCCGAGCAGCCCGCCCCACAGCAGGCTGCGGTTCGGCACCCCGGCCCGCTGCAGGTGCCGGCCCGCCAGCACCCACTTGGCGACCTGCCCCGCGACGGTGAGCAGCACCGCTGCCGTCACCGCGGTCCAGCCCCAGGGCCCGCCCGCCAGCACGCCCCAGGTCACGACCGCCCCGGCGACGAGGAAGGCGCCGGGCAGCACCTGCACGACGACCCCGACGAGCCCGACGACCACCGCGAGGGCGACGAGCGCCTCACCCCAGCCCGGCACGGCTCGCCCTCACAGCAGCCGGCGGGCCGCGGCCCACCGGGTCAGCTCGTGCCGGCTGGACAGCTGCAGCTTGCGCAGCACCGCGGACACGTGGGTCTCCACGGTCTTCACCGAGATGAACAGCTCGGCGGCGACCTCCTTATAAGCGTACCCGCGGGCGATGAGCCGCATGACCTCGCGCTCCCGCGCCGACAGGCGGTCGAGCTCGTCGTCGCCCGTGGCCACGTCGCCCGCCGCGGTGCCGAAGGCGTCGAGGACGAAGCCCGCCAGCCGCGGGGAGAACACCGCGTCGTCCCCGGCGACGCGGACGACCGCGTCGACGAGGGCCGGCCCGTCGATCGCCTTCGTCACGTACCCGCGCGCCCCGGCGCGGATGACGGCGACGACGTCCTCGGCCGCGTCCGAGACGGACAGCGCCAGGAAGCGGGTCGTGCCCAGCAGGGGCGCGCAGCGGCGCAGCACCTCGGCGCCGCCGCCGCCGTCCCCGCCGGGCAGGTGCACGTCGAGCAGCACGACGGCGGGGCGCAGCGCGCTCACGACGGCCACCGCCTCGTCGACGGACGCCGCCTCCCCCACGACCCGCACCCGGTCGTCGAGCGAGGCGCGCACGCCGGCGCGGAACATGTGGTGGTCGTCGACGAGGACCACGCTCACGCCGTCGCCGTCCTGCGCGAGGGGCGCCGCGGTCGCTCGGGTCTCGGTCATCGGACCTCCTGCTCGGGGGCCCCGGCGGGGGCCACGGGTCGCACGGGCTCGGCCCGCGGGCCGGGGGGCACGTCGTGCGAGGTGTCGTGCGAGGTGTCGGGCGGCGCGGCGGGGGGCACGTCGGCAGGCACGGCGCCGTCGACCGGGACGCACAGGTGGACCTCGGTGCCGCGGTCGGGCGAGGACGTGACGGTGGCCGTCCCGCCGCGCCGGCGGACGCGGCCGACGATGGACTCGCGCACGCCGAAGCGGTCGGCCGGGATGCCGGCGACGTCGAACCCGTCGCCGCGGTCGCGCACGAACACCTCGACGCTGCGCGGCGACACCTCCATGTACAGCGACACGGGCGGGCGGCCGTGGACGACGGCGTTGACGAGCGCCTCCCGCGAGGCCTGCAGCAGCGCCGCGGTCTGCGCGTCCGGCACGCGGTCCCCGACGACGACCGCGTCCACCACGACCGCCTGGCCCTCCGGCCCGGTCCGCGTGTCCTCGACCTCGGCGACGACGGCGCGCAGCTCGGCCGCGAGCGAGGTGCCGGGCACGCTGCGGTCGTCGTACAGCCACTCGCGCAGCTCGCGCTCCTGCGCGCGGGCCATCCGCGCGACCTCGGTGGGGTCGTCGGCGCGGGCGCGGATGAGGGCGAGCGTCTGCAGGACCGAGTCGTGCAGGTGGGCGGCGATGTCGGCGCGCTCGGACTCCCGGGCGCGGGCGGCGCGCTCGTCGCCCAGCTCCCGCACCAGCCGCAGCCACCACGGCGCGGCGACGAGACCGACGCCGGCGAGCACGGCCACGGCCGCGACCACGGACTGCACGAGGGTGCCGGGCTCGACGCCGCCGCCGGTCGCGTCCCCGACGAGCAGCAGCACGCCGACGCCCGCGAGCACCAGGCCGCCGACGAGCCGCAGGACCGGCGACAGCCGCCGTGGTGTCGGCGCCGCGTCCCCGCCGGCGGCCCGGCCGCGCTGTAGCTCGTCGAGCTGGCTCCAGGCGAGCACGACGCCGACGAGCAGGACGATCGTGGGCAGCAGCCAGGACACGTCGGCGCTCACCCCGGCCCGGCGCGCGAGCAGCAGCCCCGCCCCGACGACGAGGAGCACCCCGACGACGAGGTCGCCGACGGGCCAGCGGCGCACGGCGACGGGGACGCCCGCGGCGGGCCGGCGCGCCAGCCGGACCAGCACCCCGGGACGCACCGGCGCCGAGGCGGCCCACGGGTCCCCGGCGGGGACGGACAGCCACCAGAACAGGTAGAGCGCGAGCCCGACGCCGCCGAAGGGCACGAGCAGCACGAGAACCAGCCGGACCAGGCCGACGCGCGCGACGCCGAGGTGCACCGCCAGCCCGGCGGCGACGCCTGCGAGCCGACGGCCGTGCTCGGGCCGGCGCAGGGGCGGCCGCACGGGGGGACGCACCGAGGGGCGCACCGTGGGACGCACGGGCGCGCCTCCCGCTGCGGTCGGGTCGACGGGGCTCACGGCCCGATCGTCACACGTCCCGGGGCCGTGACGGGAGCGCCGGAGGTCCCTCCGGTGGAGGACCAGGGCAGGACCAGGGTCGTGGACGGCTCGGCACCAGGGTCGCGCGCGGGTCGGATCGGGGTGGGGCCGGGGTCCGGGCACGGGACGTCCAGGGAGCACTCAGGGGCAGGGCGCCCGATGACCAGGGACGGGTCCGGGTGGGCCCCGATGCCCCGGCCGGTGCCGCGCGAGCAGGATCGTGGCCATGGACACGCAGACCTCCACCGGGGAGCAGCGCAGCGACGCACCCCGGCCCGCCCGCGAGGGCGGCTTCTTCGCGGCCCTGCGCCGCTCCGGCGTCACCCGTGCCGACGACCGCTGGGTCGGCGGCGTCGCGGCCGGCACCGCCGACCGCTTCGGCATCGACCCGCTCCTCGTGCGCGGCCTGCTGGCCGTCAGCGTGCTGCTCGGCGGGCTCGGCCTCGTCGCCTACGCGGTGGCGTGGCTGCTGCTGCCCGAGCGCTCCGACGGGCGCATCCACCTCGAGGAGCTGCTCGCGGGGCGGTTCGACGTCGCCGTGGTCGGCGCGGGGGCCCTGCTGCTGTCGGGCCTCGTCCGGGGGGACGCGTGGTGGATGGGCAACGGCGACGCCCACGTCCTGCGGGCGATCGGCTGGGTGGCGTTCGTCGGGCTCGTCGTGTGGGTGGTCGTGACGGTGCTGCGCCGGCCGGGCGGCACCTCCCGGCCGGGCGGGGTGCCCGGCGGGCCGCCGCCCGCCGCGTGGGCTGCGGCCCCCGGTCCGTACGGGCCCTTCCCACCGGCGCCGGGCGCCGCGGGTGCCGGCTCAGGCCCGACGGGGACGGCGGTGCTCGTCGTGCCGCCGGCGCCCACCGCTACGGCGACCGGCACGACGACCGGTCCCACCCCGCCCGCACCCCAGGGGCACGACGACCCCGTGACGGGTGCGGGTGCTGAGCCCGGCGCCGCGTCGCCGGGTGGCGGTTGGTCGGGCGGCGGGTGGTCGGGTGCCGGGTGGTCGGGGACGGGTGGGCCGGGCCAGGGGTGGACGCCACCCCCGGCGCGGGCGCCCCGACCCCCGCGGCCGCCGCGCCGTGGTCCGGCGGCCGGCGTCGTGGGCGTGGTCGTCGCCCTGTCGATCATCGGCCTGGCGGTGCTGCTGCTCGTCGAGCGGTCCGGGCGGCTGGCCTGGCCGGTCGGGCTGACGGCGGCGGGTGGGGCGCTCGTGCTCGTCGGTGCGGGGATCGTCGTCAGCGGCCTGCAGGGGCGCAGCTCCGGGTGGCTCGGGTTCCTCGGGATCGTGACCGGCCTGGTGGCGGTGCCCGCGGCGATCGGCTGGTCGTCGGGCCCGTGGGACGGGCCGGACCGGCGGGTGGCGGACCAGCAGATCGCGTGGACCGAGCGGTCGCAGGCGCGGGCCGGGCTCGAGGCCGGGCTGGGCGACGTGCGGCTCGACCTCACGCAGGTCCCGCTCACGGGCGGAACGCTGGTCGTCCCGGTGGACGTGGGCGCCGGCGGCGTCGAGATCGTCGTGCCGGAGGGGGCGGACGTCAGCGCCGACCTCGAGAACGGCCTCGGCACCATCCGGTGGGACGTGGCCGGGGTGATCGAGGAGCGCAACGGCGCCGGCACCACGCTGAGCGCCAGCACGCCGGGTGTCGCCGACGGCGACGACGCTCAGCTGCACCTCGTCGTCCAGCTCGGGCTGGGCGACCTGACGGTCGAGGAGGAGTGAGATGAGCAGCACGAGCAGCACGAGCAGCACGGCGGGCGGCGGCACGGACGACGCACCCTGGGACGTCGCGGCCGGCCCCTCCACGGGCACGAGCACGACGGGCACGGGCACGACGAGCACGAGCGCGACCGGCGGCGCGACCGCCTCCGGTCCGGCGGTCCCGCGCGGCCCACGCGTCGGGACGGTGGTATGGGGGCTGGTCGTGGCGGCCGTGGGGATCGGCGTCCTGGTCCTGGCCGGCGGCGCGCAGGTCGACGGTGGCCTGGCGGTCATCGTCCTGCTGGCCGCGGCCGGTGCGGCCCTCCTCGTCGCCTCCGTGCTCGCCGGGGTGCGCGGGGCGCGCGCCGAGCGGCAGCGGGAGGACGTCGACGTGAGCGCGGCACCCCCGCCGCCGACCGCCTGACCGGCGCCGCCCGGAGCACGACCTGCCGGCCCCGTCCCGCACCGCGGGACGGGGCCCGTGGTGTCCTCGCCAGACGCGGCCGTGGCGGCGCGGGTCGGCGGACGGGGGACGGGGGACGCGGTGCGAGCAGTGCTCACACCGCGTCCCGCCCGGCCGAAGGAGGAGGGGTCCGGTCCAGCAGCGGTCGGACGCGTCGACGGCCCCTCCGGCCGCGTCCCGGGAGGTGCCTGCATGCCGGCCGGCAGACCTGCGCGGAGGCGTCGCCCGGGGGCGGCGCCCGCGGCGGCGGTCGCGGTGGTGGTCCTGTACGCGGTCGGCCTCGCGGTGGACGGCGGGCTCGCCACGCCGCTCGTCGACCGGTGGCTCGGGGCTGCGGCGGTCTGGGCCCCCACGGTCCTGGCCTGGGTGTCCGCCGTGCGGCTGCGCGGGCGGCGCCGGGTCGCGGCCGTGCTGGCGTCGGTGGGGATGACGTCGTTCGCGGCCGGCAACCAGTACTACCTCGTGGCGTGGACGGCCGGCGCGGCCCTGCCGTTCCCGTCCCCGGCCGACCTGGGCTACGCCGGCCTGTACCCGCCGCTGCTGGCGGCCCTCGTCCTCGCCGCCCGCCGGCCGGGTCCCGCGCGCGGCGGCGCCGCCCGGCTCGACGTGCTCGTCGGCGCCCTAGGCGCGGCGGCGGTCACGACCGCCGCGCTGGGGCCCGTCGTCGACGGGCTGCACGGGCTGGCGCCGCTGACGGCGCTGGCGCTGCTGTCCTGCCCGCTCGGCGACGTCCTGCTCATCGGGGCGGTCGCGGGCGTGGCCACCCTGCGGCGCCGCGAGGACGGGGCCGGCTGGGTGCCGCCCGTCGCCGGGCTCGTCGTCTTCGTGGTCGCCGACGTCGTCTACGCGCGGCAGGTGGCCGCGGGCACCTACGCCGTCGGCTCGCTGCTGGACCTGGGCTGGCCGGTCGGCCTGCTGCTGGTGAGCCTCTGGCTGCACCGGCGCGCCACGGGGGCGCAGGCGCGGGTCGAGGCCACGGCCCGGGCGACGACCGCCGTCGGGCGCGGCCCCGAGCACCGCGACGGCGGCGACGACCGCGCGCTCACCGTCCCGCTCCTCGCGGTCCTCGCGGCCGCGGCGGTGCCCGCGGTGGCCACCGTGCGCGACGACGTGCCCGGACCGGCCGTCGTCGTCGCCGTGGCGGCGCTGCTGGCCGCCCAGGTGCGGACCCACCGCGCGGTCGTCGGGCTGCGCCGCACCGCTGCCGAGCGCCGGCGCGAGGCCGTCACGGACGCGCTCACCGGGCTGCCGAACCGGCGCGGGCTGGAGCACCTGCACGCCGCGCTGGACCGCCCCGCCGTGCTCCTGGTGCTGGACGTCGAGGGCTTCACGCACGTGAACGCCGCGCTGGGGCACGAGGCCGGGGACGGCCTGCTCGTCGCCCTCGCGCGTCGGCTGGAGGGCTGCCTGTCCCCCGGCGAGCACCTGGTCCGCCTCGGCGGCGACGAGTTCGCGGTCCTCGTCGGGTGCGGCGCCACCACCGACCCCGTCCTGCGCGCCGACGCCGGGCCGGCCGCACGGGTCCGCGACGCGCTCGTCGAGCCCTTCGAGCACCAGGGCGTCGCGGTGCACCTGCGGGTGCGCACCGGCGCCGCCGCGTCCGCGGACGTCGGCCCGACCCTGGCGGAGCTGCTGCGGGCGGCCGACGGCGGACGCGGCCGGCTGGTGGCCCTCGACGAGCTGCGCACCGCGCTGACGGACGACGGCATCGTCCTGCACTACCAGCCGAAGGCCGACCTGCGCAGCGGCGCGGTGGAAGGGGTCGAGGCGCTCGTCCGCTGGCAGCACCCGTCGCGCGGGCTGCTGCCGCCCGCGGACTTCCTGCCGCTCGCCGAGGAGGCCGGGCTGCTGGGCGAGCTGACCGCCGTCGTCCTCGACGCGGCGGTCCGGCAGGCGGCGTCCTGGCGGGCCGGGGGCCACCTCGTCCGCGTGGCGGTCAACCTGCCGGCCTCGTCCGTGCTCGACGCGGACCTGGCGGTCCGGGTTCGGCGGAGGCTCGCGGCGCACGGCCTGCCGCCCGCCGCGCTGCTGCTGGAGATCACCGAGGACGTGCTCATGCTCCACCGCGAGCGCGCCGCCGCCGTGCTGGCGGAGCTGCGGGCGGACGGCGTGCAGGTGGCGATCGACGACTTCGGCACGGGGTACAGCTCGCTGTCCTACCTGGCGGACCTGCCGCTCGACGAGCTCAAGCTGGACCGCTCCTTCGTGCGCGGCATGGCGACCGACGCGCGCCGCCGCGCGATCGTCACCGCGACGGTGGGCCTCGCGCACGCGCTGGGGCTGCGCGTGGTCGCGGAGGGCGTCGAGACCGCCGACGACCTGGCGGACCTCGCCCGGCTCGGCTGCGACCAGGTCCAGGGGTACGTCCTGTCGCCACCCGTGCCGCCCGACGAGGTGCCGGCGCTGCTGGGTCGCGGCCTGCCGGGTCTGCCCGTGGTGCCGGGAGTGCCCGGTCCCCGCGCAGGTGTCGCCCTCCCGTCTCAGCGCGCGGGACGCAGCGCCTGGACCTCCAGGAGCGTGACGTCGCCGGCGGCGCAGCCGGTGAGGCCCTCGGCCTCCACGAACAGCGACGCCGTGTCCCCCGGCGGGTAGACGCGCAGGCCGTCGGCGGGCTGCGGGTCGCACGCCGCGGCGTCGTAGTCGTCGGCCCGGGCGATCCGCAGGGCCGCGAGCGCGGTGCCGCCGGGCGCGAGCGTCACCGTCGGGTGCTCCGAGGTGCGGTCGAGGACGGCCGGGGCACCGATCTGCGTCCCGTCGCCGCCGCCGACGAGGGACACCCCCGGCCAGCCCTGCAGGGTGCACGGGACCGTGCCCGTGTTGGTGAGGACGACGTCGGGGGTCACCGAGCCGGCGGCGCCTCCCCCGCCCGCACCCAGCGACCCCGTCAGGACGGCCGAGGTGCACCGGTCGCCCGCGGCCGGTTCGCCGCCCGTGTCGCCGGTCGGGGTCGGCAGCGGGGTCGGCGGCGGGGTCGTCGCCGAGGGGGCGGCCGACGGGCTCGACGCCGGAGGCGAAGGGGTGGAGGTCGCAGCGCCGGTGCCGGCGCCGGTGGCCCCCGCCGTCGGGCTCGCGACATCGTCACCGCCGGTGCATCCGGCGAGCAGGAGCAGGCCCGCGACCGCCGCCGCCGTGGCCGTCACGCGCGGTGCTCCCGTCCGCGCCCGCGCGTCCGCCCTCGTCCCGGACCTCGTGCCTGCGTTCACGGTCGCTCCCCCTCCGGTCCGCGTGCCCGGCGGCGCGCACGGTCGTACTCGCCGTCCACCGCGGCGAGGACGCGGTCCCACCCGAAGTCCGGCGCGACCGCGCGGTTGTGCCGCCGGAGGCGCTCACGCAGCTCGTGGTCGCCGGCCAGCCGGACGACCGCGGCGGCCATGGCGTCGTCGTCGGCGACGAGGAGGCCGTCCACGCCGTCCTGGACGAACTCGGCCGGACCCGTGCCCGCCCGGGCGACGACGACGAGGCCCGCCGCGCGCGCCTCCAGCACCGCGATGCCGAACGCCTCGAGCTCGGCGGGCGCCACGTAGACGTCCGCGTCGCGGTAGACGGCCCGCACCTCGGCGCGGGTGAGCCGCCCGCGCAGCCGCACCCAGCCCTGCGCGCCCGCCGCCGCGACCGCCGCCTCGACCCGCGGTCGCGCCGGGCCGTCGCCGACGACGTCGAGCCGCAGCGCGCCGGGGGGCAGGGCCGCGGCGGCCGACGCCACGAGCCGGACCAGCGGCACCGCACGCTTGCGGGGAGCCAGCCGCATCGTCGTCACGAGGCGCAGGGGCCGTGCGTCCCGGTCCGCGGCGGGTCCGGCGCCCCCGGCGGGTACGCCCGGCGCGTCGGGCTCGTCGCCCCGACGGGGCACCCACGCCGCGAGGTCGATGCCGTTGGGCGCGACCGCCACCGGCACGTCCACCAGCTCGCGCACGCGCCCGGCCGCCACCGAGCTCACCGCGGAGAGGGCCGCCCGCTCGCCCGCCCGGCGGACCGTCCCGCGCGCGAGCCGCAGGAGCGGTACGACGCCGTCGAGCATGCAGTGCCACGTCACGGCGGTGGGCAGCCCCAGGTCCAGCGCGACCCGGACCCCGTCCCAGGCGAACGGCGAGACGACGCCCGCGTGCACGTGCACGACGTCGGGCCGCACCCGGTCCAGCGCCGCGCGCAGCAGCCTCGCCTGCACCGGGTTGACGGGCAGGTCGAAGGGCAGGCGCGCCCCGAGGCGGTGGACGTGCACGCCGCGCTCGACGTCCACGACGCCGCCGCGCTCCCCGCCCTCGCCGAGGGTGGCCGTGAGCACGTGCACCTCGTCGCCCCGCGCGGCCTGGAGCGCCGACAGGTCCCCCACCTGCGACTCGATCCCGCCCACGCGCGGGGAGAAGCAGTCCGAGACGTGGACGATCCGCACCGGCCCAGGCTAGTGCGCCCGGCCGGTGGCACCCGGTGGGGCGGTGCCAGGATGCGGACGCCGACGGCACGACGCAGGCTCGTGGGGTCCCGAGACGAAGGAGAGGGCACCCATGAGCGCTCTGACCGGGAAGACCGTCGTCTTCCTCACCAGCACCCGCGGCATCGAGGAGCCGGAGCTGACGGCACCCTGGAAGGCCGTGCAGGACGCGGGCGGCACGGCCGTGCTCGTCGCCCCCGAGGCGGGCGAGGTCTCGACCGTCAACGACGACCTCGAGCCCGGCGGCAGCTACCCCGTCGACCGGGTCCTGTCGGACGTGCAGGCGGGCGACGTCGACGCGCTCGTCATCCCCGGCGGGACGGTGAACGCCGACACGCTGCGGCTGGAGGCCGACGCGGTGGCGCTGGTCAAGGCCGTGGCCGAGGCGGGCAAACCCGTGGCGGCGATCTGCCACGGGCCGTGGACGCTCGTCGAGGCGGGCCTCGTCGAGGGCAAGACGCTCACGTCCTACCCGAGCCTGGCCACGGACATCCGCAACGCGGGCGGCACGTGGCAGGACGGCGAGGCCGTCGTCGACACCGCGCGCTTCCCGCTGCTGACGTCGCGCAACCCCGACGACCTGCCGGCGTTCACGGCGAAGCTCGTCGAGCTGTTCGCCTAGGAGGTCACTCCCACTCGATGGTGCCCGGGGGCTTGCTCGTGACGTCCAGGACGACACGGTTGACCTCGGGCACCTCGTTGGTGATGCGGGTCGAGATCGTCGCCAGCACCTCGTAGGGCACGCGCGTCCAGTCGGCGGTCATGGCGTCCTCGGACGAGACCGGGCGCAGCACGACGGGGTGGCCGTACGTCCGGCCGTCGCCCTGGACGCCGACGCTGCGCACGTCCGCGAGGAGCACCACCGGGCACTGCCAGACCTCGCGGTCCAGACCCGCCCGGGTCAGCTCCTCGCGGGCGATCGCATCCGCCGCGCGCAGGATCTCCAGCCGGTCGTGCGTCACCTCGCCGATGATGCGGATGCCCAGCCCGGGGCCGGGGAACGGCTGGCGCCAGACGATCGCGTCGGGCACGCCCAGCTCGACGCCCACCGCGCGGACCTCGTCCTTGAACAGGGTCCGCAGCGGCTCGACGAGCTCGAACTGCAGGTCGTCGGGCAGGCCGCCGACGTTGTGGTGGCTCTTGATGTTCGCCGCGCCCTCGCCGCCGCCGGACTCGACGACGTCGGGGTAGAGCGTGCCCTGGACGAGGAAGCGGACCTCGCCGCCCTCCTCCCCCGCCTCGGCGACGACCTCGCGCGCCGCGTCCTCGAAGACGCGGATGAACTCGCGGCCGATGATCTTGCGCTTCGTCTCCGGGTCGGTGACGCCCGCCAGCGCAGACAGGAACCGCTCCTGCGCGTCGACGACCTTGAGCTGCACGCCCGTGGCGGCGACGAAGTCCTGCTCGACCTGCTCCGCCTCGCCCGCGCGCAGCAGCCCGTGGTCGACGAAGACGCACGTGAGCTGGTCCCCCACGGCGCGCTGCACCAGCGCGGCGGCCACCGAGGAGTCGACGCCGCCCGACAGCCCGCAGATGACCCGCGCGTCGCCGACCTGGGCGCGGATGCGCTCGACCTGCTCGGCGACGACGTTGCCGGCGGTCCAGTCCGGCGCGAGGCCCGCACCGCGGTAGAGGAAGTTCTCGAGCGTGGCCTGGCCCAGCGGGGAGTGCCGGACCTCGGGGTGCCACTGGACGCCGTAGAGGTGGCGCTCGCGGTCCTCGAACGCGGCCACGGGCGAGCCGGCGCTGGTCGCGAGCACGTCGAAGCCCTCCGGGGCGGCGTGCACCGCGTCGCCGTGGCTCATCCACACCGTCTGCTGCTCGGGGCTGCCCTCGAGGACGGTGCCGGCCGCCGTGACCTCGACGCCCGTGCCGCCGTACTCCCGCCGACCGGTCTGCGCCACGGTCCCGCCGAGCGCCTTCGCCATCGCCTGGAACCCGTAGCAGATGCCCAGCACGGGGACGCCCGCGGTGAACAGGTCCGGGTCGACGAAGGGGGCGCCCGCCTCGTACACCGACGAGGGGCCGCCGGACAGGATGATCGCCGCGGGGTCCTTGGCCAGCACGTCCGCGACGGAGGCCGTGTGCGGGACGATCTCGGAGTAGACGTTCGCCTCGCGCACGCGGCGGGCGATGAGCTGCGCGTACTGGGCGCCGAAGTCGACGACGAGCACGGGGCGGTGGTCCGTCGGACCGGGCGCGGGGGCCGTCGTCGCGTCGACGGTGGGGGTCGTCGCGGACAGGCCCTCGGCGGGCGCCGGGTCGGGCGCCTCGTCGGGGACGCCGTCGGGGAGGCCCGGGTCCTGAACGGTCTGCGTCACGCGCCCAGGGTAGTGGGGCGGCCGTCGCCGCCGGTGGCGCGGTCCGTCGCCGGGTCCAGCGTCCCGCCGACGGGCGCGGGGTCCGTGGCGGCGTCGCGCACGGCGGCCAGGCGGGCCTCGCCCTCGGCGTGCACCCGGCGCTCGACGACGAAGGACAGCACCGGCACGACGCCGGCCAGGACGAGCGTGATGAGCCGCGACCAGCGCCAGCGCATGACCGACCACAGGTCGAGGACGGTCGCGAGGTAGACGACGTAGATCCAGCCGTGCACGAACGGCACCAGCGTGAAGACGCCCAGCCTCTCCTCGCTCATCCCCACGCCGTAGCGCAGCAGCATCTCCACGCACAGCAGCAGCAGCATGACGCCCGTGATCCACGCCATGACGCGGTAGCGCTTCAGGGCGCCCTCGGCGCGGGACGCGAAGCGGGCGGCGCGGGTGGTGACGGGCGCGCTCGGGCGGGACGGGATGCTCACGCAGGGCCTCCGGGAGGTGGGCGACGGCGACCATCATCCCCCGACCCGGCGACGGGTCCGTCGCCGTCGGTCGCCGTCCACAGGTGCGACGGGCGCCGCGAGGGCGGGCTCGTCGACCGGCCGTCGACGAACGGGACGTCGCGCCACAAATCGTTTCGACCGTGTCGGTACCGGGACGTACCGTCGTGGGGTGCGCTCCCTCCCCCTGCCGGACCCCGGTACCCCTCCGCTGCGCGGGCCCGCCACGTACCTGTGGTGGCTCGCCGGTCGGCAGTGGGGCATCCTCACCGTCTCGGTGCTGCTCGGCATCGTCGGCTTCGCGTGCCAGGCGGTGCTCCCGCTGCTCACGGGCCGGGCCATCGACCAGGGCCTGACGCAGGGGTTCGGGCCGGAGCTGTGGTCGTCGACCGCGCTGCTCGCGGGGCTCGGGGTCGTGTCGGCGGCCGCCAACGCGGTGGGCCACCGCTACGACGTGGCGAACTGGCTGCGGGCTGCTTTCACGTCCTCCCAGCTCGTCGGGCGGACTGCGGCGCGCTCGGGGCACGCCATCACCGCCGAGCTGCCCACGGGTGAGGTCGTCTCGGCCGTGGCCAACGACGCGATGCGCGTGGGTGAGGTGTACGCCACCGCGGCGCGGTTCCTCGGCAGCGTGGTCGCCTACGCCGTGGCGGCGGTCTTCGTGCTGCGGGTGTCGGTGCCGCTGGGGCTCGTCGTCGTGCTGGGGCTGCCGACCGTGGCGCTCGTGCTGGGCCTGCTCGTGCGTCCGCTGCAGCGCCGGCAGGCGTCCCAGCGCGAGGCGTCGGGCCGCCTGACGACGCTCGGGGCGGACACCGTGTCCGGGCTGCGGATCCTCCGCGGGATCGGCGGCGAGGGCGTCTTCACGGGCCGGTACCGCGCGCAGTCGCAGGAGGTGCGGCGTCGGGGCGAGCACGTGGCGGTGACGCAGTCGTGGCTCGACGCGCTGCAGGTGCTGCTGCCGGGCGCCTTCGTCGTCGTCCTGCTCTGGCTGGGCGCGCACATGGCGCTCGATGGCACGCTGACCCCCGGCGAGCTGGTGTCCGTGTACGGCCTGGCGTCGTTCCTGTCCTGGCCCGTGCAGAACGCGACGCAGATGATCGCCGCGACGACGCGCGCGCACGTCGGCGCGGGCAAGGTGATCGCGGTGCTGCGGGTCGTGCCCGCCACCGGGTCCCGTCCCGGCACCGCCGAGATGCCCCCGCCGCACGTGCCGCTGGTCGACGAGGCGTCGGGCCTCGTCCTCGAGCCCGGTCGGGTCGTCGCGCTCGTCGCGGCCGACCCGGACGTGTCCGCCGCGATCGCGACGCGGCTCGGCCGGTTCGACGACGCGGCGGAGGCCGCCACCCCGGTCCGCCTCGGCGGCGTGCTCGTCTCCGAGCTGGAGAAGGCGCCGCTGCGCGAGCGGGTGGTCGTGGCCGAGGCCTCGCCGCACCTGTTCTCGGGCCCGTTGTCCGGGGAGCTCGACGCGCGCGGCGACGCCGGGACCGAGGCGCTCATGGACGCCGTCCGGGCCGCCGACGCGCACGACGTGCTGGACTCGGTGCCCGACGGGATCGCCGGCATCCTGCCGGAGAAGGGCCGGTCCCTGTCCGGCGGGCAGCGCCAGCGCGTGGCCCTCGCCCGGGCGCTGCTCACCGCCCCGGAGATCCTCGTCCTCGTCGAGCCGACGAGCGCCGTGGACGCCCACACGGAGGCGCGGATCGCCTCGCGGCTCGCCGACGTGCGGCGCGGCCTGACGACCCTCGTCGTCACCGCCAGCCCGCTCGTGCTGGACCACGTCGACGCCGTCGCGTTCGTGGAGGGCGGCCGTGTCGTCGCGGTCGGGACGCACGCGGATCTGCTCGACGGCACCGTGGGCGACGCCCGGACGCGGGCGGCGTACCGGCGCGTCGTCGGGCGGCGCATGGACGACGAGGAGGACGTCGTCGTGGGGGGTGCCGGGGACGCGTCCGACGGCCGCGCCGACGACCGTGCCGACGACCGTGCCGACGACCGTGCCGACGACCGTGCCGACGACCGTGCCGACGACCCTGCCGACCACCTCACCCGCTCGCTCGCCTCCGGGACAGGAGCCCGCTCGTGAACCTGCCCATCGCCGACGCGGCCGCCGTGCGGTCGTACGCGGCGGAGCTGGCGCGCCGGCACCGCACCCCGCTCGTCGCGATCGCCGTGCTGCACACGCTGGCCGCCGTCGCCGGGCTCGCCGGGCCCTACCTGCTCGGCCGGCTCGTCGACGCGGTGGTCGCCGGGACCACCGCGGCGCGCATCGACCTGCTCATCGGCGTCGGGGTCGTCGCCGTGCTGGTGCAGACCGTGCTCATCCGCACGGCGCAGCGCCGGTCGATGGTCTTCGGCGAGGAGGTCTTCGCCGAGCTGCGCGAGGAGTTCGTCGGGACGATCACGCAGCTGCCGCTGTCGACGGTCGAGCGCGCCGGCACCGGTGACCTCGTCGCGCGGACGACGAACGACGTCAACAAGCTGCAGCACGCGGTCCGCTTCGGGGTGCCACGGGTCATCGTCGCGGTCGTCACCATCGTGCTCACGCTCGGTGCCTGCTTCCTCGTCGCGCCGCTCGTCGCCGCCGCGATGCTCGTCGGGGTCCCGCTGCTCGTCGTCGTCGCGCGCTGGTACCTGCGCCGCGCGACGCCGGCCTACCTGCGGGAGTCGGCGGCGTACGCGGTGCTCGACGGGACGATCACGGAGACCGTGGAGGGCGCGCGCACCGTCGACGCGCTCTCCCTCGGCCGTCGCCGCGAGCAGCGGATGGACGAGGACCTGCGGGAGGCCTTCGCGGCCGAGCGCCGGACCCTCTTCCTGCGCACCGTGCTGTTCCCCGGGGTCGACGTCGCGTTCGTCCTGGCGCCGGCGGCGGTGCTGCTGTGGGGCGGGTGGCTGGCGTCGGAGGGGCGGGTCACGCTCGGCGCCGTCACCACGGTCGTGCTCTACACGTTCCAGGTCATCGGCCCGGTCTGGGAGCTCATCTTCTGGCTCGACGAGATCCAGGTCGCCGCGGTCTCGCTCGCGCGGATCGTCGGCGTGCGGCTGGTGGAGACGGACCGGGTCGCGGGCGCGGGCCGGCCGGTCGACGAGCACGTCGTCGCCACGGGCGTCCGGTACGCGTACCGCGAGGGGCACGACGTCCTGCACGGCATCGACCTCGACCTGCGGGTGGGCGAGCGTCTGGCGGTCGTCGGGCCGTCGGGCGCGGGCAAGTCGACGCTCGGCCGCATGCTGGCGGGCATCCACCCGCCCACCGGCGGCCGTGTCACGGTCGGCGGCGTCCCGCTGGTGGAGCTGCCGCTCGACGAGCTGCGCAGCCACGTCGCGCTCGTGACGCAGGAGCACCACGTGTTCGTCGGGGCCCTGGCGGACAACCTGCGCCTGGCGCGCGAGCACGCGAGCGACGCAGAGCTCGAGAGCGCCCTGCGCGCGGTCGACGCCTGGGACTGGGTGGCGGCGCTGCCGGAGGGCCTGGCCACCGAGGTCGGCTCGGGCGGCCACGTCCTGACGCCGGCACAGGCGCAGCAGGTGGCCCTGGCACGCCTCGTGCTGCTCGACCCGCACACGCTCGTGCTCGACGAGGCGACGTCGCTGCTGGACCCACGCGCGGCTCGGCACCTCGAGCGCTCGCTGTCCGCGGTGCTCGAGGGGCGCACGGTCGTCGCCATCGCCCACCGGTTGCACACCGCGCACGACGCCGACCGCGTCGCCGTGGTGGACGCCGGCCGGATCAGCGAGATCGGCGCGCACGAGGAGCTCGTCGCCGCCGGCGGGGAATACGCGGCGCTCTGGCGGTCCTGGCAGCACACCTGACTCAGCACACCTGACTCCTGGCCCGGTGCGCGATCGAGACGAGGGGGGCCCTGCCCGCGTGCTCAGGTCCCTGCGGATCCGTCGCCGGCCGCGACGCCGGCTCCGTCCGTCAGCGGTCGACGTGCTGATCGCGGGCAGCGGTCACGCGTCGTCGAGGACCGGGTCGGTGCCGGGGCCGCGGCCGCGTGCGTCGTCGCGGACCAGGCGTACCCAGAGCGCGACCGCGAAGCCGCCGAAGACCCACCACTGGACGGCGTACGCGAGGTTGCGGACGTTGAGGCCCGTGCCGAAGCGCGTCGGCGGGTCGAGCTGCTCGAGGCCGCCGGACTGCCCGGGCACGCTGTCGACGAGGACCCCGTACCCCGAGTAGAGCGGGCCGGTCCAGATGTTCAGCAGCTCGGGCGAGCTGATGGCCTCCGTGCGGCCGTCCGCGGTGGTGCCGGTAGCCGCCTCCGAGCCCTGCAGGTAGGCGGACAGCGTGACCGTGCCGGCCGGCGGGGCGGGCGGAGGCTCGTCGTCGACGGCGTCCGCGGGCAGCCAGCCGCGGACGACGGGGAGCACCGCGCCCGTGCCGGCGCCCTCGGCGACCCGGAACGGCGTGAGGACGAGGACCCCCGTGACGCCGTCGTGGGCGCGGCCCGTGACGACGAGCTGGCCGGGCTCGTAGGTGCCGACGACCTCGACCTTGCGGGCCACCATCTCGCCGGTCACGGTCTCGCCAGGGCGTAGGACGTCGTCGAGGGGCTCGGGGTCGGCCTCGAGGATCGCCCCCACGCGCTCGCGCTCCTGGGCCGCCCCGCGGACCTGGGCGCGGTCGAGCTGCCAGGCACCGAGGAGCCCGCAGACCGCCGCGGCGGCGAGCAGCAGCAGGAGCAGGAGCACCGAACGGGGCCGCACGGCGGCCCGCCAGAACGGGACGGGGACCGGCGCGGCGGCGGGGGTCTCCGGCGCGTCGAGCACGCGGTCACGGTACCCCGCCCCGCCGCGCGGACCGGTGCCCGCACCGGGACGCCCTCAGCCACGCGCCGGCGTCATGGTGGACGCCACGACGACGGCATGGCGACGTCCCACCGACGTCCCACCGACGTCCCTCCGACGTCCCGACGACCCAGGGGCAGACGGCGGGCGACGCGGTGACCAGGTCGTCGCCCTCCCCGCGCCCGACGCTGGGCAGGGTCCCCCGGACCGGGGTTGGATGGGACCGACGGCCAGCCCACCGCCCGTACCTCGACGTGGGTCGGACGTCCCAGGTCGCGTCCCGAGCACGGGGGACGCTGTCACCCGGCACGCACCCGCAGGGCCGGCAGCGCCGGCACGACGACACGAGGAGCGCAATGAGCACCACCGTGGAGAGGACCACCACCACGTGGGCGACCGGAAGCGGCGCCGCACCCGACGAGGCCACGCTGCGCCGGATCGACGCGTGGTGGCGGGCCGCGAACTACCTGTCGGTTGGGCAGATCTACCTGCTCGACAACCCGCTGCTGCGCGAGCCGCTGACGCGGGACCACGTCAAGCCGCGCCTGCTCGGCCACTGGGGCACCACCCCGGGCCTGACGTTCCTGTACGCGCACCTCAACCGCGCGATCATCGAGCGGCAGCAGTCGACGATCTACATCACCGGTCCCGGCCACGGCGGCCCCGGCCTGGTCGCGGCCGCCTACCTCGACGGCACGTACTCCGAGGTCTACTCGGACGTCACGCCGGACGCAGAGGGCCTGCGCCGGCTGGTCAAGCAGTTCTCCTTCCCGGGCGGCATCCCCAGCCACGTCGCGCCGGAGACCCCGGGCTCGATCCACGAGGGCGGCGAGCTCGGCTACGCCCTGTCCCACGCGTACGGCGCGGCGTTCGACAACCCGGACCTGCTGGTCGCGGCGGTCGTCGGCGACGGCGAGGCCGAGACGGGCCCCCTGGCCACCTCCTGGCACTCGAACAAGTTCGTCAACGCGGCCAAGGACGGCGTCGTGCTGCCGATCCTGCACCTCAACGGGTACAAGATCGCCAACCCCACGGTCCTCGCGCGCATCAGCGACGAGGAGCTGAACGCCCTCATGGAGGGCTACGGCCACAAGCCGCACGTCTTCGTCGCCGGCTTCGACGACGAAGACCACGTGAGCATCCACCGCCGCTTCGCGGTGCTGCTCGACGAGGTGCTCGACGAGATCGCCGCCATCAAGCAGGCCGCCGCGGAGGGCGACGAGCGCCGGCCGCAGTGGCCCATGATCGTCTTCCGCACGCCCAAGGGGTGGACGGGCCCGGACTACATCGACGGCAAGAAGACGACGGGCTCGTGGCGCGCGCACCAGGTGCCGCTGGCCAACGCCCGGGACACCCCCGAGCACCTCGAGGTCCTCAACGCCTGGCTGAAGAGCTACCGGGCGGAGGAGCTGTTCGACGCGGACGGCCGGGTCGTGGAGGACGTCGCGGCCCTCGCGCCCGAGGGCGTGCTGCGCATGAGCGACAACCCGCACGCCAACGGCGGGCTGCTGCTCAAGGACCTGCGCCTGCCGGACTTCCGCAAGTACGCCGTGGACGTCCCGAGCCCGGGGGCCACCGTTGCGGAGGCGCCCCGGGTGCTCGGGCAGTGGCTCACCGACGTCATCCGGCTCAACCCGGACAACTTCCGCATCTTCGGGCCAGACGAGACCGCCTCGAACCGCCTCCAGGCCGTCTTCGAGGCCACGGACAAGCAGTGGAACGCGGACTTCTACAGCGACGAGGTCGACGAGCACCTCGCCCGCGCCGGCCGCGTGCTGGAGATGCTGTCGGAGCACCAGTGCCAGGGCTGGCTCGAGGGCTACCTGCTCACCGGGCGCCACGGCATCTTCAACTGCTACGAGGCGTTCATCCACATCATCGACTCCATGTTCAACCAGCACGCGAAGTGGCTGAAGGTCACGCGGGACATCCCGTGGCGCCGGCCGGTCGCGAGCCTGAACTACCTGCTGTCCAGCCACGTGTGGCGCCAGGACCACAACGGCTTCAGCCACCAGGACCCCGGGTTCATCGACCACGTCGTGAACAAGAAGGCCGAGGTCGTGCGGGTCTACCTGCCGATCGACGCCAACACGCTGCTGAGCACCTACGACCACTGCCTGCGCAGCCGCAACTACGTCAACGTCGTCGTCGCCGGCAAGCAGCCGACCGCGAACATCCTGAACATGGACGACGCCATCGCCCACTGCACCCGTGGTCTGGGCATCTGGGACTGGGCGGGGACGGAGCAGCCCGGCAAGGAGCCCGACGTCGTCCTCGCCTGCGCCGGCGACGTGCCCACGCTCGAGGTGCTGGCCGCGGCCGACATCCTCAAGCGCGAGCTGCCGAACCTCATGGTCCGCGTGGTCAACGTGGTCGACCTCATGCGCCTGCAGGACGAGCGGGAGCACCCGCACGGCCTGTCGGACCGGGAGTTCGACAACCTCTTCACCGCCGACCGGCCCGTGGTGTTCGCCTACCACGGCTACCCGTGGCTCATCCACCGCCTCACCTACCGCCGCGCGGGGCACAGCAACATCCACGTGCGCGGGTACAAGGAGGAGGGCACGACGACGACGCCGTTCGACATGGTCATGCTCAACGACCTCGACCGGTACAAGCTCGTCATCGACGTGATCGACCAGGTGCACTGGCTGCGCGCGAGCGAGGCCGGCCTGCGCCAGCGCATGGTCGACGCACGCATCGCCGCCCGGCAGTACACCCGCGAGCACGGGGAGGACATCCCCGAGGTCCGCGACTGGGTGTGGCCGGACTCGCAGGACCTGTCCGACGGCACGCAGCAGAACGCCACCTCCGGCACCCTGTCGACCGGCGGCGACAACGAGTAGCACCCCGTAGCGACCCGCCGGTCCCGCCCGCGCTCCACCCGAGCGCGGGCGGGACCGGACCCGCACGGCCGACGACCACCCCCACCCGCCAGGAGAACACCACCGTGGCCCGCAGCATCTACGTCACCTCCCCCGAGGGGAACACGGGCAAGTCGCTCGTGGCCCTGGGCCTCGTCGACCTGCTCAGCCGCAGCGTCGCGCGGGTCGGGGTGTTCCGGCCCGTGGCCCGCTCGGCCGACCGCGACCACGTGCTCGACCTCCTGCTCGACCACGACGGGGTCAACCTGTCCTACGAGCAGTGCGTCGGGGTCACCTACGACGCGATGATCGAGGACCCGGAGGCGGCGCTGGCCCGGATCGTCGCGCGGTACCACGAGGTCGAGCGCGCCTGCGACGCCGTGGTCGTCGTCGGGACGGACTACTCCAACGTCGCCGGGCCGACCGAGCTCGCGTTCAACTCCCGCGTGGCGGCGAACCTCGGCGCACCGGTCGTGCTCGTCGTGTCCGGCGCGGGCCGGACACCGGCGGAGATCCAGCAGATCGCCGAGGTGTCGGCGGGCGCGCTCGCCGAGCACCACGCGCAGGTGGCGTCCGTCGTCACGCTGCGCACGGGGGGCGGGCAGCTCGACGCCGTCCGCGAGGGCGTCTCCGCCGCGCTCGGCGTGCCCGCCTGGGCGGTGCCGACGCACCCGCTCCTCGACGCCCCCACGGTCCGCCAGCTCATGGACGCGGTCGGCGGCCGCGTGCTGGCCGGCGACGAGGAGCTCCTCGACCGCGAGGTGCTCGACGTCCTCGTCGGCGCGATGTCCATCGAGCACCTGCTCGACCGGCTCGTCGACGGGGCCGTCGTCATCACCCCGGGCGACCGGTCCGACGTGCTGCTAGGCCTGCTCATGGCTCACCAGGCCGAGGGCTTCGCCAACCTGGCCGGGATCATTCTCAACGGCGGCTTCGAACCGCCGGCGCCGGTGCAGCGCCTCGTCGAGGGCCTCGGCACGCGCCTTCCCGTGCTGCTGACCGACCGCGGGACGTTCCGTTCCGCGAGCGCGGCGGCGAGCACGCGCGGCTTCCTGTCGAAGGAGTCGCAGCGCAAGGTGGACACCGCGCTCGCGCTCTTCGAGCAGCACGTCGACGGCGGCGCGCTGCTGGCCGCGCTCGAGGTGCCCCGCCCCAGCGTCGTCACGCCGCTCATGTTCGAGTACACGCTGCTGGACCGGGCCCGTTCGGACGTGCAGCACATCGTGCTGCCGGAGGGCAACGACGACCGCGTCCTGCGCGCCGCCTCGACGCTGCTGCAGCGCGGTGTCGCGCGGCTGACGATCCTCGGCGACGAGGCCGCCATCCGCGCCCGGGCCACCGAGCTCGGTCTCGCGCTCGACGACGCCGACGTCATCGACCCGCACACCTCCGAGCTCCTCGAGCGGTTCGCCGAGGAGTACACCCGCCTGCGCGCCCACAAGGGGATGACGGTCGAGCGGGCGCGGGAGATCGTCGCCTCGGTCTCCTACTTCGGCACGATGATGGTCCACCTGGGTCTCGCGGACGGGATGGTCTCCGGCGCCGTCCACACCACCGCGCACACCATCAAGCCGTCCTTCGAGATCATCAAGACCGCTCCCGGCATCCAGAACGTCTCGAGCGTCTTCCTCATGGGCCTCGAGGACCGCGTCCTGGTCTACGGCGACTGCGCCGTCATCCCGGACCCGACGGCGGAGCAGCTCGCGGACATCGCCATCTCCTCGGCGGCGACGGCCGCGCAGTTCGGCGTCGAGCCGCGCATCGCGATGCTGTCGTACTCGACGGGCGCGTCCGGCTCGGGCGCCGACGTGGAGAAGGTCCGCGAGGCCACCGCGCTGGTCCGCGAGCGCCGCCCGGACCTGTCCGTCGAGGGGCCGATCCAGTACGACGCGGCCGTGGACGCCTCGGTCGCCAGGACGAAGCTGCCGGACTCCTCCGTCGCGGGCCGGGCCACCGTCTTCGTGTTCCCGGACCTCAACACCGGCAACAACACGTACAAGGCCGTGCAGCGGTCCGCCGGCGCGGTCGCCATCGGGCCCGTGCTGCAGGGCCTGAACAAGCCGGTCAACGACCTGTCCCGCGGCGCCCTCGTGCAGGACATCGTCAACACGGTCGCCATCACCGCCATCCAGGCGCAGGCGCAGGCCGCGGCCCGCCGCGCGTCCGCCGCCGAGGCCGACCCCGTGGCATCCCCCGCTGCCGCGGGCGCCTGACCGACCTCACGTCCGCCCGCCCCGCCCCCACCCGCGCTCCGGAAGGTCCCCCGTGTCGCTCGTCCTCGTCCTGAACTCCGGCTCGTCGTCGATCAAGTACCAGCTCCTGTCACCCGAGGCCGACGGACCGCAGGCGACGGGGCTCGTCGAGCGCATCGGCCAGGGGTCGGGCCGGATCCGGCACGAGGGCCCCGGTGGCCCGGTGGTGCAGGAGCTCGACATCGCCGACCACGAGGCCGGCATGCGGCTGGTGCTGGACACCTTCGCCGAGCACGGGCCGCAGCTCGACGCGAGCACGCTCACGGCCGTCGGGCACCGGGTGGTCCAGGGCGGCGACCTGTTCACAGGTCCGGTGCGGATCGACGACGACGTCGTCGCGCAGATCGACGAGCTGTCGCCGCTGGCGCCGCTGCACAACCCCGCCAACCTGTCCGGCATCCACGCCGCCCGCACCGCCTTCCCCGACGTCCCGCACGTCGCGGTGTTCGACACCTCGTTCCACCAGACGATGCCGCCGGCCGCGTACACGTACGCCCTCGACCGGCAGGTCGCCGCCGAGCACCGCATCCGCCGCTACGGCGCCCACGGCACGTCGCACCGGTACGTCAGCCGGGCGGTCGCGGAGTTCCTCGGCCGGGACGTCGCGGAGCTCAACACGATCGTCCTGCACCTGGGCAACGGCGCCTCGGCGTCGGCGGTGCGCGGGGGCGAGTGCATCGACACGTCCATGGGCATGACGCCGCTGGCCGGCCTGGTCATGGGCACGCGCACCGGCGACATCGACCCCGCGGTCCTCCTGCACCTGGCGCGGACCGCCGGCTACGACACCCAGGCGCTCGACGACCTGCTCAACCGCCGCTCGGGCATGCTCGGCCTGGCCGGCCACACGGACATGCGCGACGTGCACGCGGCGGTCGAGGCGGGCGACGAGGACGCGCGCACCGCGCTGGACGTCTACCACCACCGCATCCGCGGGTACGTCGGCCAGTACATGGCCCACCTCGGACGGGTCGATGCGATCGTCTTCACCGCGGGCATCGGCGAGAACGACGAGGTCGTCCGTGCGGGTGCCCTCGCCGGCCTCGAGCACTACGGCATCGTGGTCGACCCGGAGCGCAACGCCGGCCGCAAGAAGGCGCCGACGGTCATCTCCCCCGACGGCGCCGCCGTGACGGTCCTCGTCGTGCCGACCAACGAGGAGCTGGAGATCGCCCGCCAGGCCGTGGAGGTCGTCGCCGCCTGAGGCGGCCGGCGCGGGCGACTGACGCCGAGGCGTCGACCACCGCCCGCGCGGCCGGCGGCTCAGAGCTCGAGGAGCATCGTGTCGGCGCCGCCGTTGCGACCGACCGTGACGAACCCGTGCCGCACGTACAGGTGCCGCGCGGCCTCGTTCCCGTCCTCGACGCTCAGGCTCACCGCGCGCCACCCGCGGGCGCGGCCCGCGTCCACGCACGTGGACAGCAGCGCCGTGCCCACACCCCGTCCCCGGGCGTGCGCGGCGACCGCCATGCTGAGTTCGGGCACGTCGTCGGCGACGTACCCGTACCCCGGGGCGGCCGCGGGTAGGGGACGCGCCCAGATGGACCCGAGGGCCGGCGCGTCGGGCGACGAGGGGTCAGACGCCACGAACCCGAGGTCGCCTGGCCGTCTCCAGCCCGCGAGGTACCGGCCGGCGTGCGGGTCGGCGAGCAGCCGGGCCGGGGTGAAACGCTCCTCTCCCGTCCAGTTGTTGGCCTCGAGGAGCATGGCGCGCAGCACAGGGAGGTCGTCGTCCGTCGCCTCTCGCACACGCACCCCGGCAGCCTAGGAGGCGCCGGACATTGCCCGTCGCCGTCGAAGGACCGAGCGCGGCCAGCGCACAGGCGACCAGCAGGGCCAGGGTCGCGTGCGCGCGCACCGACCGGCGGCGTGGGCATGGCGAGACGCAGCGCGCGCAGCCCGCCTGCCGCGCCGGCCGCGGCCGTCACCGCCAGCGGCGGGACCCGGAAGCAGCGCTGACGAGCACCAGCCGGAGGTCGCGGGGGTGCGCGAGGACCACCCCCTCCCGGCGGTCTCCCCCACGCCTGCAGCGAGCGCTCCACGGCCACGGCGCACCCGCGGCCGCCACGAGGCACGCCGCCCCAACGCCCGCTCATGCCGAAGAGCGGACGTCAGGGTTGGTGGTGCGGATCCGGAAGGAACCCCTCACCGGAGAGCAGAGCAGACGCTGCGACACCTCCTCTCGTGCCGCTCAAATCTCGCCTTCGGGGCTGAGGGCAAGGCGCTCGTACTGTCACGCGCCCCGCGGATAGTCGATTGCAGCCAGGTCGTCCGCCAATTCGTCGAGCCTGACCAGCGGGTTGAGACGGTCAACCAGGTCGGCCGTCAGCGGACGCAGGTCAAAGATTTCGCTCACAGCATCGGCGTCGAGCTCCGTCTCGTAGTACTCCTCAGCGAAGCGCTGGTAGCCCGCGGGTGTGCCGTCCAACAGAAGCTCGAAGAGCCAGTCGGCGCCATCGGGCCCAGGGTCCGCAAGATCGCCAGCTGCTGCCGCGCAGCCGGCGGTCCTAGGCGAGGTAGCAACTGCGTTGCTTCAGGTGCTGGGACCGCGGCTCGCTGCGGCTGAGGTTGATCTGGTGAGTGACGCACGCGACCTACCGCCGCTCGTGCGCGAATCGGGGGCGATCCTGCACACCCGCGCTGAGCGGGCACGCGTCGCAGACCAACGCTCTCGCAACGCCACCCACGTCTCGGTCCGCCTTTTCGACTCGGAGTGGGCCGATGCCCTGCGCTACGCCCCGTGGTCCATCGATGCTCACTTCTTCGATGCAGACGGCGACGACGTCATCGAGTTCCACGACAGCGGCCAAGCACTCGTGGCGCGCCTGAACCTGGAGGAAGCGGCTGCAGCACGTCGCCTGCTGGGGCCCTTGGTGACCCTTTCGCCGCTGGAGGAGATCAGCCGCCGACGCGGCCAGGAGCGCATCGATCGTCGCCGCCACACCCGGGCACGTCGTCTCGCGGCCGTTAGGCGGATCCTCCGTCGGTCCCGCCGGGGCTGATCGACGCACGACCGGTCTGAGGGCCCCTGAACGCACGGATCTGCCGCCAGCAGGACGCCCGGACATGCCGCGATCCGCGTGGCAGGGTCATCGGCGTGACTCCCAAGGGTCGGCGATGGGGCCTTGCGACCTTCCTGTATCTCGCCGTGGTTCTCACGGTCCTCCAACTCTTCACGGGCTTCGACCCTCTTGAGCTCGCCTTCCAGCTCGCTCTGGCAGCGGGCGTCGCTTGGGTAGTGGCTGCGGCGTCAAGCCGTGGCGAGAGGCGCTGAGGCGGAGTTGCTCCCGAGCTGCCTCAACGCAGCTCGGCGCAGTCGCCGCACGGTTCGTTCGTCTGGCTCGGCCGCCCTCCACGTCCGGTCATGCCGCTGGTCGGACGTCCACACGCGCAGCTTGTCGGAGGCCCGGATCGCCGTCCACAGCGCGTCGACTCGTGCCGATGTGCCGACGTTAGGCGGTTCAACTCACCAAGACAGCGAGCAGGCCGATCCCGGCAGCGACGGCGAGCCCCGAGACCGTGAAGGCCACGCGGCGCCTTCTAGATCGGGCCCTCGCCCATGAACCGACGATGGCTGCGGCGAGTGCCACGACGGCACAAGCGGACAGAGGCCAAGCCAGACCCGAAGAGTAGAGAACTCCGACGGATTCACCATCAGGGGCGGCCAGAAGCGCAACGTACAGCTCACGGTCGAAGTGGTACGACGTCCTCACCGCTCAAGTCTGACAGGCGACGCAGCCGAGAGACGGCGCGGCTAGCTGATGCCACCGCCGGGCTCGGGTTGGCATCCGCTCATGCCGCGATCCGCGTGGCAGGGTCATCGGCGTGACTCCCAAGGGTCGGCGATGGGGCCTTGCGACCTTCCTGTATCTCGCCGTGGTTCTCACGGTCCTCCAACTCTTCACGGGCTTCGACCCTCTTGAGCTCGCCTTCCAGCTCGCTCTGGCAGCGGGCGTCGCTTGGGTAGTGGCTGCGGCGTCAAGCCGTGGCGAGAGGCGCTGAGGCGGAGTTGCTCCCGAGCTGCCTCAACGCAGCTCGGCGCAGTCGCCGCACGGTTCGTTCGTCTGGCTCGGCCGCCCTCCACGTCCGGTCATGCCGCTGACCGTGCGTCCGCTCCTGCCAGGGATCGGACGCACGGTGGCGGTCCGTCGCGACGTGCACCGATCAGGTTCATCGCCGTGTCGCCGGCCGCCGATGAGCAGGTGATGACCGAGTGACTAGGAGCCCGGACCCGGGGGCAAGGAGAAGGCGAGATGAAGAGGTGGGCCTGGGACGTCACGGCATTGTGTCTCTTCGGCGCGCTAGGAGTCGTCGGACTGACGGTTGGGCGTGACGAGAGCTGGTTCTGGCCAGCGGTGAGCAGTGCTGTGGGAGGGATCGCAGCGTACGGGCTTGCGCGATGGATTGAGCTCCGAGACCAGCGTAGGTCGGCGAACACTGTCGAAGCGGCCGCGGCCCAGTGGCGTCCCGCAGAGTGGTGTGCGAGCCCGGCCCTGGTGAGGGCGTCGTCGTAGACGTGTAGGCGGTCACCGCGTGATTCTTCGAGAGACCTACCAAGTCGACTCGAGAGAAGGACCCGCGATGACCGCTGGACCCAGTCTGGACCCTGCCCGCTTCTTGCACGAGCACCTGGCCACCGCCAGCCCCGATCTGCTGCGTGAGCTGCTCGGCGTCTTCATCGACACTCTGATGGGTGCTGAGGCGGACGGGACTGCTGCAGGTTTCGTTGACACTCGGGGTGAGTGGTTCTCAGGCCGCTGAGGCGGTCGCGTAGATGGTCTCAAAC
>NZ_FOKA01000009.1 GCF_900111925.1 Cellulomonas marina | reverse complement strand
TCCACGAACTGCCGCTCCTGCGCCTCCCGGAACCCCCGCTCATCGGCCTCCGGGTCCGCCGCCGCCGACCACCGCGAGACCAACCGCCGGAACGACCCCACCGGCTGCACCCGCGCCTGCGCCAGCAAGAACCCCTCCCCCGCCACCGACCCCGCCTCCTGCAACGCGGCCACCCGCGCCGGTGTCGTGGCCGCCGAGGCGATCACCCGCGCCGCCTCCACGCCGATGTCCCCGGCCACGGCCGCACGCCCCGTGGCCGGCACCACCTCCTGCCAGACCCGCCCGGTGCGCACCAACGCCGCCGCCCGCGCATGCGGCACCCGCCCCACCTCACCGACCCACCCCGCCAACGACCGGGCACCGGCCACCGCCCACAACCCGTCAGCCTCCACCACCGGCAACAACGCCGCCGCCACCGCCTCCAGCCGCCCCGCCAACCGCAACGCCGCGGCCACCGCCTCGACCGCGCCCTGCCCCTCCACCGCCCGACCACCCGGCCCCGCCGCCGCCAACACCGCCGCCACCGCATCGACCGCCACCTGCACAGCCGCCAACGCCGACCCCACCCCCATCACCCCGCTCAATCCCGCTCACCCCCGTCCCGACAATTTCCACCGCCTCGACGACGAAGACGACAATGCCAGGCACCACCGACACGACACCGCGCCGGGAACAACGCCCAGGACCGGGACGAACAAGGGAAGGCGCGCGCATCAAGCCGCTGACCAGCGCAGATGCCGCTCGGGCACCACATCGCAGGATCCGGTAGCTCACCCCCCGCGGCCATGCGTCGAAAAGTTCGCCCGAAAGAGGGAAGAATGCGCCGAGCCGGCCACAGCCCTCATTTGAGTCGTGCCATCCACAGCTCTCTGGCAGTTTCGTGGACGGCAGCGATGCGATGGATGAACGGGTCGCGTGCGCGGTATTGGCGCGTGATGGAGCTGCTCCCTGCATCCTCGCCACTCACCACGATCGCGCCGGTGAGCCCGCGCGGTTGCTCCGCCCGCCGCTCTCTGCCTGTCGTCGAGGTCGTCGATGATCGATGCGTGGCTCTCGGCAGTCGGCAGCTCGCGGCGCATCACCGGCGGCCGCTGCAGCGCGTCGCCGCAGGCCTGTGGCGCATGGCGGCGGGGGCCGCGCTCGTCGCGGTCGTCGCCGGCATCTGGGGATACGACACGGCCCGGTCCGTCCGAGCCTTCGCGGCCGGCGCGACCACGACGACCGCCACCGTGGAGGCGTGCCACGGCGCAGGCCGCGCCGGGCCGCGGCAGTGCCGCCTCTCCTACGAGCTCGCCGACGGCACCGTGCAGACAGGGCACGTCGACGTCGACGACCTCGGGACCACCTCGACGGGCGCGCACGTCGAGGTGGAGTACGCCGACCGCCAGCCCTGGCTGGTCCGCGTCGCCGGGCAGGACACCGCGGCCAGCGGCGAGGGCACGTACCCGGTGGCCGTGGCCGCCGTCCTGTGCGCACTCGCGCTGGGGACGGTCGCGGCGCTCGTCGGCCGGGCTCGTCCCGCTCCCCCTGGACGCCATGCCGCGTCGCCGCCGTCACGCGCACTGCGCGCGTGACCGCGGGCGGCAACCGGCGGAGGTCACCCGGGAGCGCCGAGCTGGACCGCCCTCAGCCGCGCGCCGCCGGCCGTGGGGCGACCGGGAGCGCCTGCAGCGCCGGCAGGCGCTCGCTGAACGCCTCCGCGACGCGCTCGTCGCCGGCGTAGACGCCCTCCGCCCGCGGCCAGTGCAGGACCACGTCCGTGAAGCCCAGGGCCGCGGCCCGCTCCACGCCCTCGACCGCCAGGTCGACCGACGACAGGGCGAACCGCGGGGCGCCGTCGAGGCTGAGCACCCGGCGCAGCGGCGGGCGGCCGGCGGCGGCACGGCCCGCGGTGGCCTCAGCACGGTCGACGTCGTCGGACAGCGCGGCCAGCGCCTCCCACCAGCGCTCCTGGGCGGCGGCGGGCTCGTCGTCCAGGTCTTCCGGGCCGAGCGCCGGGCCGTAGGTCACCCAGCCCTCGCCCAGCCGGGCCGCCAGCGCCATGGTCCGCGGCCCGTTCGCGGCCACGAGGAACGGCGGCCGCGGCCGCGCGAGCGTCCCCGGGTGCATGCGCGCGCCGTGCGCCTCGTACGCCTCGCCGACGTGGTCGGTCACGGCCTGCGTGAGCAACCGGTCCAGCACGGCCACGAACTCCTCGAACCGGCGCGTGCGCTGTCCCCGCGTCGGCGCCGGTCCGAGCACGCCGGCGTCGAACCCCTCGCCGCCCGAGCCGATCCCGAGGAGGAACCGGCCACCGGACACGTCGTCGAGGCCCATGACGTCCTTGGCGAACGGGACGGGGTGCCGGAAGTTCGGCGACGCCACGAAGGTGCCGAGCGCGATGCGCTCCGTCACCGCCGCAGCCGCCGCGAGCAGCGGGACCGTCGCGAACCAGGGCTCGTCGACGAGGGACCGCCACGCCAGGTGGTCGTACGTCCAGGCGTGGTCGTACCCCCGCTCCTCCAGCTCCGTCCAGCGCCTCCGCGCGCGTGACCAGCGTTCCTGCGGCAGCAGCACCATCCCGACGGCGACCATGGCGCCGACCCTACGGCGGCCCACCGACACGGCACGGACCGGCGGCACGGCACCGCCGGCGCGACTAGCGTGCAGGCATGGAGACTGTCAGCCGTGTCGTGCACGCACCCGCCTCGGCCGTGCTGGCGGTGCTCGCGGACGGCTGGAGCTACGCCTCGTGGGTGGTCGGGGCGTCGCGCATCGAGGGTGTCGACCCGTCGTGGCCGGAGCAGGGGTCCCGCATCGCCCACTCGGTGGGTCCGTGGCCGGCCGTCATCGACGACATCACCGTCAGCCGCGGCTGGGACCCCGAGCACGGCATCCGGCTCCGGGCGCGGGGCTGGCCGCTCGGCGAGGCGCTCATCGTCGTGCACGTGGAGCCGCTGGGCGACGACCGGTGCCGTGTCGAGTTCGCCGAGGACGCCTCGTCCGGTCCCGGTCGGCTCGTGCCGCCGCCGCTGCGGCACCTCGTGCTGCGGTGGCGCAACATCGAGACGGTCAAGCGGCTCGCGCTGCTGGCCGAGCGGCCGAGCCCCGAGGTCGGTCGGCACCCGCACCCCGAGCGCTGACGTCGCCCGGCCGCCGGGCCGCCGGTCCGGCTCGCGCTCGCCCGTCACCCCTCGTGCAGGTGGGTCCGCTCGCCGTCGACGTCGAAGATCGACAGCACCTCGACCGTTCCCTCGTGCGCCAGGACCGCGTGCGGCACCATCGTCGAGAACGACGCCGCCTCCCCCGCGCGGACGAGCAGCACCCGGTCCCCGAGCTCGAGACGCACGGTCCCCGACAGCACGAGGAACCACTCCCGCCCCGGGTGGACCCGCCGCTCGGCGGGCTCGCGCGGACGGTCGGTGCCGATGCGCATCTTCGCGACGGTGATGCCGGGCAGCGCCCGTTCCGGTGACAGGAGCCAGGTGGTGAGCCCGGCGGCGTGCTGCGGCTCCGGGCGGATGACGACGTCGTCGTCACCCGCCGGCTCGACGAGCGCGTCGATGCTCGTGCCGAGGGCCCGGGCAAGCGGCACGAGCTGGTCGAACGCGAGCCGCCGGTGCCCGGTCTCGATGCGGCTGATCGTCGACGGGGTGAGGTGGCACCGGGCGCCGAGGGCGTCGAGGGACAGCCCGCGCGAGACCCGCAGGCTCCGCAGGCGCTGCCGGATGAGGTCCTCGGTGCCCAGCTCGTCTTGCTTCATGAGCAAGACCCTATGCCGCTAGAGCATGACCGACCTACCGTGACTCCCATGCACCAGCACAGGGACGACGAGCACCGGAACGACGAGCACCGGCACCAGCACGACGAGCGCCGCCACCAGGGTCCGACGCCGCACACGGCGCACGACGACGCCACCCTCGCGGACCTGCTCGACCTCGACGCATGCGTGCTGCGCCCCACGCTCGACGAGGTCGTCGCGTGGTCCGTCGCGCGGGCGACCGCCGGCGGGCGGCCCGTCCGCACGGTCGTCGACCTCGGCGCCGGCACGGGCTCCGGCACCCTCGCCCTGGCGCGCGCCCTGCCGGAGGCGCAGGTCGTCGCGGTGGACGTCTCGCCGGTCATGCTCGACCGGCTGGAGTCCGCGGCGCGCGCGGCGGGGGTCGGCGACCGCGTGCGGACGGTCCGCGCCGACCTCGACGCCGGCCTGCCCGCGGAGGTCGCGGGCGCCGACCTCGTGTGGGCGGCGTCGTCGCTGCACCACGTCGCCGACCCGGCCCGGCTGCTGCGGGAGGTGGCGGGGGCACTTCGCCCGGGAGGCACGCTCGTCGTCGTCGAGATGGACGACCGGCCCTGGTTCCTCCCGTCGCACGGCCAGCACGCGGTCCTCGAGCGCGACCTGCACGCCGCCGCCGACGCCCAGCACCACAACGCTCACCCGGACTGGACGGCGGACATCGCCGCAGCCGGGCTCGGCCCGGTCGTCACCGCGGGGTTCCGGGTGCGCACGGACGCGTCGCCGGACGAGCTCCTCGCGTGGGCGCACCTCCAGCTGACCCGGCTGCGCCAGGGGCTGGGCGACGGCCTCGACGACGACGGACGGGCCCTCCTCGACGCCCTGCTCGACGACGAGGACGCGCGCGCCCTCACCGCCGCCGACCTCGACGTCCGCGGCAGCCGGACCGCCTGGGCGGCGACGGCCCCCGACGAGCCGGCCGGGGCACCGGCGGACGTCGACGTGCTCGTCGTCGGGGGCGGCGCGGCCGGCCTGGCCGCAGCCGTGGTGCTCGGGCGCTCGCGCCGCTCGGTGCTCGTCGTCGACGGCGGTGAGCAGCGCAACGCCCCGGCGCACGGCGTGCACAACCTGCTCGGCCGGGAGGGCGTCGCGCCGCACGACCTCGTCGCCGCCGGTCGCACCGAGGCGCGCGCCCTCGGTGTCGCCGTCGTCGACGGCGAGGTCCGCGGCGCTCGGCGACGCGGCGAGGACCTGAGCGACGGGTTCGACGTCGACCTCGTCGTCCGCCCGAGCGGCGCGACCGGCACGACCGGCCCGACCGGCGCTGCCGGCGCGACCTCGACCATCCACGCCCGACGCATCGTCCTGGCCACCGGCCTCGTCGACGAGCTCCCCGACGTGCCGGGCCTGCGCGAGCACTGGGGCACGCGCGTCCTGCACTGCCCCTACTGCCACGGCTGGGAGGTGCGCGACCGCCGGCTCGTCGTGCTCGGCACGGGGGACGGCTCGTACCACCAGGCGCTCCTGTTCCGGCAGCTCACGCCGCACGTCACCGTGGTGCGGCACGCGATGCCGCCCCTCGACGACGAGCGCGCCGCGACGCTCGCCGCCCTGGGCGTCGAGGTCGTCGACGGCCCGGTCCTCCGGCTGGACCCCGTAGTCGCCGCGGGAGCGACCGCCGCCCTCACCGTTGTCCTCGCGGACGACCGGACCCTGCCCGCCGACGCCGTGGTCGTCGCCCCGCGCTTCGTGCCCCGGGCCGACCTCTACCTGTCCCTGGGCGGCACGCTCGTCGACCACCCGATGGGCGCGCAGCACGTGCCCACCGGGCCTCAGGGCCAGACCGACGTGCCGGGTGTCGTCGCCGCGGGCAACGTCGCCGACCTCGCCGCCACGGTGGCCGTCGCCGCGGCCGCCGGGCAGACCGCCGGCGCGGGCCTCAACGCCGACCTCGTCGAGGAGGACGCCGCCCGTGCGGTGCAGGCGTGGCGCGGGCGCGGGTCGCACGCGCCCGCCGTGGCGCACGCGGTCACGACCACCGCCTGACGACACGGCCGCCGACGGATCCGTCCGGCACGAGTCGCGGCCGGACCCGTCGGCGGCACACGCCCGGCCGGGCCCGTGATCCGCCCGCCTCAGGGCCGGTCCAGCACCCGCTCCCAGGCCGTGCGCACGAGCGCCGCGCGCGCCCCGCCGAGCAGCCCCTGCTGGTTCAGCGCGGCTCGCGCGGCGTTCCAGCCGCACGCGCCGTGCACGCCACCCCCGGGGTGCGCCGACGCGCTGGCCAGGAACAGCCCACGCACCGGCGTCTCGGGCCGTCCGAGCCCCGTCGTCGGACGGAAGACGAGCTGCTGGTGCAGCGACGCCGTGCCGCCGTTGAGCGACCCGTTCTCGAGGTTGGCGTCGTGCTCCTCGAGCGCGTCGGGGCTCTGCACGTGCCGCGCCACGACGGCGTCCCCGAACCCCGGCGCCGTCCGCTCGAGCGCCGCCTCCACGCGCTCCACCTCAGCCGCGGTGGCCGCGGCGTCCCAGGTGCCCCCGTGCGGCAGGTGCGTGTACGCCCACACGGACTCGGTCCCGGCGGGCGACCGCGTCGGGTCGGCGGTGGTCATCTGCCCGACGAGCAGGAACGGCCGCTCCGGCGGCCGACCCGTCGACAGGTCGGCCGCGTAGTCGACGAACCCGTCCATGTCGACGCCGAGGTGCACCGTCCCCGCACCCGCGGCCTGCGGCGACCGCCACGGGATCGGCCGGTCGAGCGCCCAGTTCACCTTGAACGTCGGGTGGTCCCACTGGAAGCGGGCGACGTCGCGCTTCAGCCGCTCGGGCAGGTGCCGGTCCTCGACGAGCCGGCCGTACAGCGACGGCGCCGTCACGTCGGCGAGCACCGCCCGCCGCGCGGCGATGCGCTCGCCCCCGGCCGTCTCGACGCCGATCGCCCGGCCGCCGCGCACGTGCACCCGCACCACGCGCTCGCCGGTCCGCACCGAGCCGCTGCCCGCGCGTACCCGACGCGCCAGCGCGTCGGCGAGGCTGCCGGCGCCGTGCTCGGGCACGGGGAAGCCGACGTCCTGGCCGAGCATCGCCAGCAGCCACCCGAACAGGCCCGACCCCGCGGCGTCCGGCGGGATGTCCGCGTGCATCGCGTTGCCGGTCAGCAGCAGCCCGCCGCCCTGACCCCGGAAGCTCTCGTCCGCCAGCCGCCGGACCGGCAGCAGCGCCAGGCGCGCCAGGTCGAGCGCCCCGCCCACGCCGGTGCGGCCGAGGATGCGCGCGACCGCCTTCACCGGCGGGATCGGCGTGAACAGCGCGTCGAGCAGCGGGTCCCGCACCCGGTCCCACTGCTCGACGAGGTCCAGCCACGCCTGCCCGTCGCCGTCCCCCCAGCCCTCGAGGCCGGCCGCCGTGTCGCTCGCCTCCTGGTGCAGCACGGCCGTGCGGCCGTCGTCCAGCGCGTGCGCCAGCACGTCCGGCGCGTGCACCCAGCGCAGCCCGTGGTCCTCCAGGTGCAGCCCCCGCACGATCGGCGAGGCCGCCGCCAGCGGGTAGAAGGCGCTGAACAGGTCCGTCCGGTAGCCCGGCGCCAGCACCTCGGCCGTCCGCACGGCACCGCCCACCTCGGGCTGCGCCTCGAGCACGAGGACGTCCCACCCCGCGTCCACGAGCGCGTTCGCGGCGACGAGGCCGTTCGGCCCCGCCCCGATGACCACGGCGTCGACCGTCTGCACCGCACACCCCTCACCGCGCCCGGCTCGGCTCCCGCGCGCACGGCCCCCACGCTCGCACGCCGCGCCCCGCGCCGCCCCTCGTCGGGCGCGCCGCCGGGGACGCCGGGGCGGCTGCCGGGGCTGGGGACGGCTCGTCGTCCACCGGTGCCCTCCCGACCGGCCCCGCCGGACCGCCCGCGCCCCTACTCTCCGGGCATGGACGCCTCCCCGCCCGACGACTGGTCCCCCGTCCCGGGCGCCCCTGCCGCCGCCCGGTCCCTCCCGGCGTCCGACGAGCAGGTGAATGCCGACGCGGACGGCACGAAGGGCTTCGTCCGGGCGTTCCGCGCCTTCCTCGACGAGGTCGTCGCCAAGGAACGCACGACCGCGGAGGACCACGGGCCCCAGATCGGCGAGGTCGTGCGCGAGCACCTCGGCTCGGCGGCCACGGTGACGCCGCTCGTCGTGCGCGAGGAGATCCCCGGGCACGCCCTCGTCGACCTCGACATCGCGCTCGAGGTGCTGGCTGAGCGCGGCGGCGGCGAGCGCGTGGTGGGCGTCGGCGGCGGGGACCAGGCGCACCACCAGTCGTTCGGCGACCTGCTCACCCGCGGCTACGGCTTCTACGGCACCGGTCCGGTGGACCACGTGAACCTCCCGACGGGTCCGGACACCACCCGCCGGGTCATCGCGTTCGGCGTGCGGCTCCTGACGTTCCGCGGGCAGCCGCTGGCGGTCCTGCAGCGCGCAGCCCGGCCGCAGTACGGGAGGGATTCAGCCCTCGAGGTCGCGTGCCTCGACGAGGACCTCGCCCCGGCGTTCATCGACGAGGTCCGGCGGCTCATGCTCGAGCGCAGCGTCCTGCGCGGGCAGGTCGTGTCGTTCTCCGGCTCGCCGTTCGAGCCGCACAGCAACGGCGGCATCACCTTCGTCGCCCGCCCCGACGTGGGCGAGGCGGACGTCGTCCTGCCGCCCGGGGCGCTGGAGCGGATCCGTCGGCACGTCATCGGCATCGGCCGGCAGCGCGAGCAGCTCGTCGCCGCCGGGCAGCACCTCAAGCGCGGCGTGCTGCTCTACGGGCCGCCGGGCACGGGCAAGACGCACACGGTCCGGCACCTCGTCGCCAGCGCGCCCGGCACCACCGTCGTCCTGCTGTCGGGCGCGTCCCTCGCCTACGTCACGACCGCCGCCCAGCTCGCGCGGGCGACGCAGCCCGCGGTCGTCGTGCTCGAGGACTGCGACCTCGTCGCCGAGGACCGCGGGATGTCGCCGGGTGAGCGCCCGCTGCTCTTCCAGCTGCTCGACGCGATGGACGGGCTCGACGGCGACGCCGACGTCACCTTCCTGCTCACGACGAACCGCGCCGACCTGCTCGAGCGGGCGCTGGCCGAGCGGCCGGGCCGCGTCGACCTCGCCGTCGAGGTGCCGCTGCCGGACCTCGAGGCGCGGCGGCAGCTCCTGCGCCTGTACGCCCGCGACCTCCCGCTCTCGGACGCCGCGCTCGACGACGCCGCCGCCCGCAGCGCGGGGGTGACGGCCTCCTTCACGAAGGAGCTGCTGCGCCGCGCGGTGCTCGTCGCTGCGACGGACGGACGCCCGGTGCAGGACGCGGACCTGGCGGAGGCACTCGACGAGCTGCTGTCGGACGCCGAGCAGCTCACGCGCTCGCTCCTGGGCAGCGGCGGCCCCGGTACGCCCGACGAGGGGCCGTCGCCCGGCGCAGACCACTGACGCCTGCACGGGCGGGCGATGCCGGCCCGCCGCGTCGGCCGCTCAGATGTGCGCGTGCCACACGTGCGCGTGCCACATGTGCGCGTGTCACACGTGCGCGTGCCGCTCCGTGCCCGTCGTCGCCGGCGGCTCGAGCTGGAAGGTGCAGTGGTCGACGTCGAAGTGGCCGACGAGGCACCCGCGCAGGTCGGCGAGGACCTGCGCGGCCCGGCCGGAGCGGAACGTCTCGTCGGACACCTCCACGTGCGCCGACAGCACGGGTACGCCCGACGTGATGGTCCACGCGTGCAGGTCGTGCACGCCCGTCACCCCCGGCACGCCGGCCATGTGGCGTCGCACCTGCTCCAGGTCGACGCCCTGAGGCGTGCTCTCCAGCAGCACCGCGCCGACCTCCCGCAGCAGCACGACGGCCCGCGGCAGCACCAGCAGCCCGACGAGGACCGACGCGACGCCGTCGGCGCGCACGAACCCCGTGACGGCGACGACGAGCGCGGCGGCGACCACGGCCGCCGAGCCGACGAGGTCGCCCAGCACCTCCAGGTAGGCCCCACGGAGGTTGAGCGACTCGCGCTGCCCCCGGTGCAGCACGGCCAGCCCGATCGCGTTGGCGACGAGGCCGACCACCGCGAAGGCCAGCATGAGCCGCGCGTCCAGCGGCTGCGGCTCGACGAGGCGCCGCACGCCGCCGACCAGCACGAGCACCCCCACGACCGCGACGACGAGACCGTTGGCCAGCGCCGCGAGGATCTCCGCCCGCTGCCAGCCGAACGTGCGCGCGGCGCTGGCCGGCCGGGCGGCCAGCGCCGTCGCGAAGAGGGCCAGGGCGACGCCGGCCGAGTCCGTGAGCATGTGCCCCGCGTCCGCGAGCAGCGCGAAGGACCCCGACAGCACGCCGCCGACGACCTCCGCCACCATGACGACGAGCGTGAGGACGAGCACGCCGACGAGCCGCCCGCGGTGTGCCTGCGCCGCGGTCGCGCCGTGCGCGTGGCCGGATCCGTGGCCGGGTCCGTGCGCGTGGCAGTGACCGCGCCCGTGGGAGTGGCCGCGCCCCTGGGTGTGCGCGTGCGTCCCCGGCCCGTGCGCCTCGTCGGGCACCGGGTGCGGTCCGGGGTCCCCGCACCCGGGCGGCGGCGCGACGGTCGTCACGCGACCAGGGTAGCGACGGGCACCCGCACGCCCGCTGCGTCCCGCACGGCTGCCCTCAGGACCGGCGCGGGACCCGTCAGCCCCAGCCCAGGGCGTGCAGCCGCTCGTCGTCGATGCCGAAGTGGTGGGCGATCTCGTGCACCACGGTGATCGCCACCTCCTCGACGACCTCGTCGCGGTCCTCGCACATCCGCAGGGTCGGGCCGCGGAAGACGGTGATGCGGTCCGGCAGCGACCCGGCGGCCCACCAGCCGTCGCGCTCGGTGAGGGGCGTGCCCTCGTAGAGCCCGAGCAGGTCCGGGTCCTCGGCGTCCGCCGGCGGCTCGTCCTCCACGAGCACCACGACGTTGTCCATCAGCCGCGCGAGCTCCGCCGGCACCTGGTCGAGCCCGTCGCGGACGGCGTCGTCGAACTCCTCGTCGGACATCTCCACCACCGACCCATCCTCCCCCGTCGTCGCCATCCGCACGCCGGTCGTCGGGCCGTGGTCGGCCCCCGTCACCCTGCTGCCGGAGGCCGGTTTGGGGATCCGGCCCGGGCGTGCGTATGCTCATCCCCGGTTCCGACGCCTCGTCGTGCGGGGCGGTGATCCCGCCCTCATCGTCTAGCGGCCTAGGACCCCGCCCTTTCACGGCGGTAGCACGGGTTCGAATCCCGTTGGGGGTACGAGCAGCACCAGCAGTTCCGCAGGTCAGCACCACCAGTACCAGGTCTCACCACGAGGCCCCGTAGCGCAGTTGGTTAGCGCGCCGCCCTGTCACGGCGGAGGTCGCGGGTTCAAGTCCCGTCGGGGTCGCTCCACCACCCGGTCCCCTGGACCAGGTGACCACGGCTCTGTAGCTCAGTTGGTAGAGCGCACGACTGAAAATCGTGAGGTCACCGGATCGACACCGGTCGGAGCCACATCGAGACCCCCCGGGCCACGCCCGGGGGGTCTCCTGCATCACAGGGTGTGCAGCAGCACCGCGACGAGGCGGACCCGGTCCAGCAGCGACGTCACCCGCAGGTGCTCGGTCACCGCGTGCGCGCCGCCGCCGGCCGGGCCGAGGCCGTCCAGGGTCGGCAGCCCGAGGGCGCCCGTGCCGTTCGTGTCCGCGGCTCCCGGCGCCGGCCGCGCCTCCACCGCCACCCCGACCGCCGCGCCCGCCGCGCGCACCGCCGCGAGCAGCCCCGCCGACGCGGCCCCGGGCGCCCACGTCGGCCGATGGGACAGCACCTCGGCGGCGACCGTGGCCCCCTCGCGCACCGGCACGAGCGCCTCGAGGTACCCGAGCACCTCCCGCTCGACGTCCGCGTCCCCGAACCGCAGCCCCAGCAGCGCCTCGGCCCGGGCGGGCACCACATTGGCGCGCCCCCCGCCGGACACGCCACCGGCGTTCACCAGCAGGGTCCCGGGATGCTCCGTCGCGACGGCCGCGAGCCGCTGCCGGACGGCCAGGAGCTGGTCGACGAGCTCGTCGACCGCGTTCACGCCCTTCTCCGGGTCGACGGCCGCGTGCGCCTCCCGCCCGGTGACCACCAGGCGCACCCGCGTGCTGCCCAGGCGCGCGTCCTTGAGGGCGCCGTCGGCGTGCGGCGCCTCGAACCCCAGCACCGCGGCGCAGCCCTCCGCCGCCTCCGTGACGACGGCGGCGCCCGTCGACGACCCCACCTCCTCGTCGGCGACGACGACGAGCCGTGCCGGCCGCCGGTCGAGCCCCGCCTCGGCGAGCACCGCGAGCGCGGTGAGGGCCACGACGAGCCCGCTCTTCATGTCGAAGGCACCCGGCCCGGCGAGCACGTCCCCCTCCTCACGCCAGGGGACGTCGCCGTCCAGCGTCCCGACGGGCCACACGGTGTCGGCGTGGCCGACCAGCAGCACGGGCGGCAGCGCACCCGCGGCCCCGTGGCCGGGGACGTCGACGACGAGGTGCGGGCCGCCGGCGGACGGCACGGTCCGGCACCGGGCGCCGGGCAGCGTGGCGGCGGTCGCGGTCAGCAGGGCGACGACCTCGCCGACTGCGGTGGCGTCGCCCGTGGGGGACTCGAGGTGGACCAGCGCGCGCAGCAGCGCGACGGCCTCGTCCGCCCGCGCGAGGACCCCGGCGTCCACGGCGGCGACGGCGCCCCGGGCAGGCGGTCGCGGGCCGGGCAGGCCTCCTGGCGACCCACCACTCGCGCCGTGGGCCGGACCCCCGGCAGGGCCCTCGCCCGGACGGTCCCCCGGACGCTCGAGCGGACGGTCGGACGCGGTGCCGTCGTCGGTCATGCGGCGAGCATACGCGGCAGGTCCCGCTCGGAACGGGGACGCCAGACGGGCGTCCGCGTGCAGCACCGATCCCCGCCCACGATGGTGACACCGCAAGATACGTTCCCTATGATCGCGGCGTGACCCAGTCCCCGGTCGGCACCCCCGACGTCGTCGTCGACCACCTGCGCACCGCCGCGGAGCTCGACGAGGCCTCGCACCTGTACCGGGCGGTGTTCGGCTACGACGGGTCCGAGAGCGGCCTCAACCGCCGCCTGCTCCTGGCCCTCGCCGCCAACGGGGGCGCGGCGCTCGGCGCCCGGACGACGGACGGCCGCCTCGTCGCCTTCGGGTACGGGTTCCCCGGGTGGGACGGCTCCCGCGCCTGGTTCTACTCGCAGGCCGTCGTCGTCGCCGCGGACGCGCAGGGCCTCGGGCTGGGCCGCCGGCTGAAGCACGCGCAGCGGCTGGCGGCGCTCGAGCGGGGCTTCACGACGATGCGGTGGTCCTTCGACCCGCTCTACGCCCGCAACGCGCACCTCAACCTCGACGTGCTCGGCGCCGTCGGCCGCTGGCTGCACCGCGACCTGTACGCCGACGGCGACTCCGACCGCCTCGTCGTCGAGTGGGACCTGACGCGGGACCTGCAGCGGGACCCGGGGCAGGACCCCGCGGACCGCCCCGCGCCCCCCGCCCCCTGGGAGCCCAGCGGCCCCGCGGACTGGGGCCGCGTCCTGCGGCACCCGACGCTGCCGGGCGTGGCGGCGGTCCCGTTCCCGGCGACGCTCCAGGTGGGCTCCGGCGACCGGGCGGCCGCCCGCGCGACGGGCGCCCGCGTGGAGGACGCGCTGGCCGGGCTGCTCGACGAGGGCCTGGCCGCCGTCTCCTGCGTGCGGCTCGACGCGGGGACCGCCGTGTACGTCTGCGAGGCGGGACGGTGACGGGCGCGGCCGACGCGCACGCCGAGCACCGACGGCTCAGCAGCCCGTCCGCGCGCTTCGGGGCGCGCGCGCAGGGCCGCGCCTCGGCGGCCGTGCTCCAGGCCCGCCTCGTCGAGCAGGAGTCGCGCACGCTCGCGGCGACCCTCGCGCGGCACACCGCGTCGGGCGAGGTGCTGCGCGCGGCGGCCCTCGTCGTCGGCGCCCGGCGCCGGTTCGTCACGGGCGCCGGCAAGTCCTTCGCGTACGCGACGCTGCTGGCCGCGGACCTGTCGGCGGCGCTGTCGCAGGTGACGCTCGTCGACGACACCATCGTCGGCGCACTCGACGTGCTCACCGAGGTGCGGGACACCGACGTGCTCGTCGCCTTCTCGTTCCGGCGCTACCGGCGCACGACGCTCGGGATCGCGGAGCAGTTCGTCGCCGGCGGTGGCACGCTCGTCGCCGTGACGGACGACGAGAGGGCGCCGCTGGCACGGCACGCCGCCGTCACGGTGGTCGTCGGCACCGACTCCGCCTCCTGGGCCGACTCCCCCACCGCCGTCGCGGCCACCGTCCACCTGCTGGGGGCGCTCACCACCGCCAGCGCGAAGGGTGCCCGCCGTCGCCTGGCCGACCGCGACCGCATCAGCGGTGCCCTGGGCGTGTACGTCGCGGCCGACGAGCACACGGGGCGCACCCCGCAGCACGAGACGGACACCACCCGGAGGGGGACGCGATGAGGGTCGTCGAGGCGACGGCGACGGTGGTGCGCCTGCCCCTGGTGCACGCCTTCACGACGAGCTCGCACGCGAAGAGCTGGCTGCAGCACGTCCTCGTCGAGCTCGTCGCGGAGGACGGCACGGTCGGCTGGGGCGAGATCGCCTCCCCGTCGGGCCCGTTCTACTCCTCGGAGACGGTCGGCACGACGCTGCTCGTCGCGCGCGAGCACCTGCTGCCCGCGCTCCTGCGCGCGGAGTGGGAGCACCCGCGCGAGGCCACGGAGGCGTGGCGCAAGGTCCGCGGGCACGAGTTCGCCAAGGCCGGCGTCGACGCCGCGTGCTGGACGCTCTGGGCGCAGGCGCAGGGCGTCCCGCTCGCCACGGCGCTCGGCGGCACGCGCACGGAGGTGCCCGTGGGGGTCTCGCTGGGGATCGAGCCGACGGTCGACGCGCTGCTGGAGCAGGTGCAGCTCCAGGTCGACGCCGGCTACGGCCGCGTGAAGCTCAAGATCGCGCCGGGCTGGGACGCGGAGCCGGTGGCGGCCGTGCGCGCGGCCTTTCCCGACCACGACCTGCACGTCGACGCGAACGGCGCCTACCCGGCGACGGACGAGGCGTTCGCGGTGCTCGCGGGCCTCGACCGGTACGGGCTGACGATGGTCGAGCAGCCCTTCGGGCCGCGCGACTTCCTCTCGCACGCGGCCCTGGCCGAGCGGATGGACACGCCCGTCTGCCTCGACGAGTCCGTGGTGGCGCTCGACGACCTGCGCACCATGCTGGCGCTGCGGGCGGGGAGCATCCTCAACATCAAGGTCTCCCGGATGGGCGGGCTGACGCCGGCGCTGGCCGCTCACGACCTGGCGCGCGAGCACGACGTGCCCGTGTGGTGCGGCGGCATGCACGAGTTCGGCGTCGGACGTGCCGCGAACCTCGCGCTGTCGAGCCTGCCCGGGTTCTCGCTGCCGTCCGACGTCTCGGGCTCCGGCAAGTACTACGCACGGGACGTCGTCGTGCCGCCCGTCGTCTCCCGCGACGGGGTCACGGCGGTCCCCACCGGTCCCGGCCTCGGCTTCGACGTCGACCGCGACTGGGTCATCGCCAACGCCCAGTCCTCCACCACCTTCCGGCTCGACGGCGGCGACGTCGTCGAGGTCCCCTCCGGCACCCGCACCCAGGGAGCGTGACCGTGCCCGTCCTCCTCCTCGTCGACGCCCTGCCCCCGCTGGGCGGGGCGCCCGCCGGCACCCCGGCTCCCGGCGTCACGACTGCCACGACCGCGCCCGACGACGACGCCCGCATCCGCGCGGTCGACCCCGCGGCGCCGCACGTGACCGTGCTGGACCTCGGGGTCACCCGCGGCGACGGCATCTTCGAGTCCTTCGGCGTCGTCGAGGGCGCGGTGCAGGCGCTCGAGCCGCACCTGGTCCGGCTCGCCCGGTCCGCAACGCTGCTCGACCTGCCCGCACTCGACCTCGACGTGCTCCGCACCGCCGTCCTGCGCTCGGTCGAGCTGCACGAGCCCCTGCCGGAGCTGCTGTGCAAGCTCGTCGTCACCCGCGGGGTCGAGGGCGCCACGGACGCGCACGGCCGCCCGGCCGTCACGGCGTGGGTCTACACGGACCCGGGGGCGGACTTCCGGCGCGAGCGCACGGAGGGCGTCGACGTCGTCACGCTCGACCGCGGGTACCGGCACGACGTCGCGCAGACCTCGCCGTGGCTGCTGCAGGGTGCGAAGACGCTCAGCTACGCGGTCAACAAGGCGGTGTACCGCGAGGCGGCTCGGCGCGGCGCGCAGGACGTCGTGCTCGTGTCATCCGACGGGTTCGTCCTCGAGGGGCCGACGTCCACGCTCGTCGCCCGGTACGGCGACCGGGTCGTCACGCCGGCGACCGACCAGGGCATCCTCGCCGGGACGACGCAGGCGGCCGCCTTCGCGTGGTTCGCCGCGCAGGGGCTGACCACCGCGGAGGTGCAGCTCACCGTCGAGCGGCTGCGGGAGGCGGACGGCCTCTGGCTGCTGTCGAGCGGTCGGCAGTCCGTGCCGATCCGCTCGCTGGACGGCACGTCCGTGCCGGTCGACGACACGACGACCGCCGGCCTCCTGACCCACCTGCTGGGCCGGCGCTCCTGACGACCGCGGCCCGCGTCGCGTCCCCCGTCCCGGAGCCTCGCGCGTCCCCCGGCACCACGACACCGGTGTGACGTGCGCGGGACCAGCGGGTCCGGTCCGGGTTCGTCTCGCGTCGGGACCGGCGGACCGACAGACTGTGCCGATGCACCCCGTGGGGCCCCGCGCCCCACGGCCACTGCCGTCGACGAAGGGTCCTCCATGAGCACGAGCACGAGTGCGGGCACGAGCGCGGGCACGAGCGCCGGCACCACCGGGCGGTCGCTCGGCCAGCTGGTCAGCGACCTCAGCGAGCAGGGGGCGCGCCTCGTGCGCGCCGAGATCGACCTGGCCAAGGCCGAGCTCGTCGAGAAGACGAAGTCCCTGGGCCTCGGCGCCGGGCTGCTCATCGGCGCCGCGGTGGTGGCCGCCTACCTCGGCATCGCCGTGCTGGCGCTCGTGGTCATCGTGCTCGACCTGTTCCTGCCGCTGTGGCTTGCCGCGCTGATCGTCGTCGTCGTGCTCACCGTCGTCGTCGCCGTGCTCGCCCTGCTCGGCAAGAAGCGGCTGGACGCGGGGTCCCCGCCGAAGCCGACCCGTGCCACCGAGAACGTCCACGAGGACGTCACCGCCGTGAAGGAGGCCATCGGCTGATGAGCGACAAGAACGGGACCTTCGCCACGCCGCGCACGGTCGCGCTCGAGGCGGAGCTGGCCGCCACGCGTCGGCAGCTCGCCGAGACCGTCGACGAGCTGACGGACCGCCTCGACCCGAAGGCCAACGCCACGCGCGCGGTCGAGAGCGGCCGCAAGCTCGTCCAGGACGCCGTCGGCTCGGACGCGCCGCCGCAGGACCGCAACCGCGCCCGCATGGTGCTGGGGGGCGTCGTCGGCGCCCTCGCGCTCGTGGTGACGATCGCGGTCCGCCGCCGGCACTGACGGATGCGCTGACGGATGCGCTGACGGGTGCGCTGACACGACGACGCCGCCGTGGCCCGTGGGCTGCGGCGGCGTCCTCTACCTGCGCTCGGGTCGCTGCGGGCCGGATCAGCTCGTCTGGACCCGCGGCGAGGGCAGGCCGTCGAGCAGTCGACGGACCTCCGACTCGCGGTAGCGGCGGTGGCCGCCGAGCGTGCGGATCGAGGAGAGCTTGCCCGCCTTGGCCCAGCGCGTGACCGTCTTCGGGTCGACGCGGAACATGCTGGCCACCTCGGACGGTGTCAGCAGCGTCTCCGACTCTGACTGCAGTGCCATGACACACCTCCAGGCCCTCGTGCGGGACGACGACCTCCCCCTGCGGATGGCGTCCTCCGCCCCCTGACGGAGATCGTCCCAGTGCGGACAATCTACGCCGATGCCCCACGTCCGGCGATCGCCGGGGTCACGTGCTGGACGGGTCCGGATCAGGCGCACCACAGGTCCAGGTGAACGTCGGGTCATGCGACGACCACCCCTCGCCATGCCCGTCACCCGCCCGCGCCGGACGCCGGGGCGTGCGCGGTCGCGGCCCTCGACCAGCGACGACGTCGCAGGCGGCGGTCGTGACGTCACCGTCGGGCCGGCGGCAGGGGACGTGTCGCGGGCCACACCGCGGCGGGCGTCCCACTCCTCGTCCGCGGTGGTCGAGAGGGCGTCGCACCATGTAGCGTGTCGCTCCGACACAACGAACCGGCATCAGGGGCCGCCCGTGCACGACACGGAGCCGCCCCACACTCACGTAAGAGGGGGTCGATGCCATGGGGCGCGGCCGTCAGAAGGCGAAGCAGACCAAGGTCGCTCGCGAGCTCAAGTACTACAGCCCGGAGACGAACTACCGGGCGCTGGAGCAGGAGCTCGGGGCCGTCGGCCACCGTGACCCCGCTCCCGAGCGGAGCCGCGGGGCCGTGGACACCACGGATCGCCCCTCGGACTGGGACCGCTGGTCGGACGACGACGACGATCGCTGACCTCGTCGTCCGCCGTCGGCGCACCCGCTGACCGTCACCGGCCGGCCGCCCGCAGGGGTGGCCGGCCGGTGCGCGTCCGGGACCAGCGCGGCACGGGCTGCGCGCGGGGGACCAGCACGGACAGGGCGCCGGCGCCGGGGCGTCAGCAGCGGTAGGACCCGTGCAGCAGCACGGCCCCGCCGTCGACGCCCTTCGTCCCGGCGACGAGCCCGGGCCGGGTCGCGTCGTCGTCGGTCAGCGCCCGGACCGTGCCGAGCTCCCACGCCGTCAGGCCGAGCCGCCGCGCGTGCGCCGTGACGGCGTCGGCGGCCTCGGGCGCGACGACGGCGACCATGCCCACGCCGAGGTTGAGCGTCCGCTCGAGGTCCCTCCACGGCACGCCGCCGAGCTCCTGCACCAGCGAGAACACCGCCGGCACCGCCCAGCCGCCGCGGTCGACGTCCGCGACCAGCCCCGTCGGCAGCACGCGCGCGACGTTGGCCGCCAGGCCGCCGCCGGTCACGTGGCTGAAGGCGTGGACGGCGCCCGGGCCTGCCTCGGCGACGAGCGCGAGGCAGTCGGCGGCGTACACGCGCGTCGGCTCCAGCAGCTCCTCGCCCAGCGTCCGGCCCAGCTCGTCGACGTGCCGCTCGAGGCCCCAGCCGGATCGCGCGACGACCGCGCGCACGAGCGAGTACCCGTTGGCGTGCAGGCCGGACGACCCGAGGGCGACGAGGACGTCCCCCGCGCGGACCCGGTCCGGGCCCAGCAGCGCGTCGGCCTCCACCACCCCGGTGGCGGCGCCCGCGACGTCGTACTCGTCGGGCGCCATGAGGCCGGGGTGCTCCGCGGTCTCCCCGCCGACGAGGGCCGTGCCGGCCACCGCGCACGCGGCCGCGATGCCGCGCACGACGTCGGCGATGCGCTCGGGGACCACCCGTCCGCAGGCGATGTAGTCCGTCATGAACAGCGGCGCGGCGCCCACGACGACGATGTCGTCGACGACCATGCCGACGAGGTCGAAGCCGATGGTGTCGTGGCGGTCGAGCGCCTGCGCGATGGCCACCTTCGTCCCGACGCCGTCGGTGGAGGTCGCCAGCAGCGGGCGGCGGTACGCGGTGAGCGCGGAGGCGTCCCAGAGCCCTGCGAAACCGCCGACGCCGCCCAGCACCTGCGGCCCGTGCGTGGCGCGCACCGCCGCCTTCATCAGCTCGACGGCGGTGTCCCCCGCCTCGGTGTCGACGCCGGCGGCCGCGTAGGTCAGCCCGCCGCCCGTCGCCGCCGCGCCCGCGCTCACGGGTGCTCCAGCGCCGACGCGCCACCGGCGCCCGGCAGGATCGACAGCAGCCCGTCCTCGGGCGCACCGAGCGGCAGCGCGTCCTGCTCCAGCAGGTGCTTGCTGAGCCGGTCGGTGGGCGGCAGCTCGATGGGGTAGACCCCGGTGAAGCACGCGGCGCAGAGCTGGCTCGCAGGCTGCTCCGTCGCGGCCACCATGCCGTCGACGGAGATGTACCCCAGGGAGTCGGCGCCCAGCGAGGCACCGATCTCGGCCACGGCCAGCCCGTTGGCGATGAGCTCGGCGCGGGAGGCGAAGTCGATGCCGTAGAAGCACGGCCACTTCACGGGCGGCGACGAGATGCGCACGTGCACCTCCGCCGCCCCGGCCTCGCGCAGCATCCGGACCAGCGCGCGCTGCGTGTTGCCGCGGACGATGGAGTCGTCGACCACGACGAGCCGCTTGCCGCGGATGACGTCGCGCAGCGGGTTGAGCTTGAGGCGGATGCCGAGCTGACGCAGGGTCTGCGACGGCTGGATGAAGGTGCGGCCGACGTAGGAGTTCTTCGTCAGGCCCTGGCCGAAGGGGATGCCCGACTCCGTCGCGAAGCCGATGGCCGCCGGCGTGCCCGACTCCGGCACGGGGATGACGAGGTCCGCCTCGACGGGGTGCTCCTGCGCCAGGCGCCGGCCCATGGCGACGCGGGCGGCGTGCACGGACCGGCCCGCGATCGCCGTGTCGGGGCGGGCCAGGTACACGTACTCGAAGACGCACCCGGCACGGGCCGCGGGGGCGAACCGCGTCGACCGCAGCCCGTCGCCGTCGATCGCCAGGAACTCGCCCGGCTCCACCTCGCGGACGAAGGACGCGCCGACGATGTCGAGGGCCGGCGTCTCGGAGGCGACCACCCAGCCGCGCTCGAGCCGGCCCAGCACGAGCGGCCGCACCCCCTGCGGGTCCCGCGCCGCGTACAGCGTGTGCTCGTCCATGAACACGAGGCTGAACGCGCCGCGCAGCCGCGGCAGGACCTCGAGCGCCGTGGCCTCGAGCGTGTGGTCGGGGTCCCCGGCGAGCAGCGCGGTGATGAGCGCGGTGTCGGTGGTGTTGCCGCGCGCGAGCTCCCCGCGGCGCTGCTGGCCGTACCGCTCGGCGACGAGGTCGACGAGCTCGGCCGTGTTCGTGAGGTTGCCGTTGTGACCGAGGGCCACCGTGCCGCCGGCGGTCGCGCCGAGCGTGGGCTGCGCGTTCTCCCACGTGGAGCCGCCGGTCGTCGAGTACCGCGCGTGGCCGATCGCGATGTGGCCCTGCAGCGCGTTGAGTGCCGTCTCGTCGAAGACCTGCGAGACCAGGCCCATGTCCTTGTAGACCAGCAGGTGCTCGCCGTCGGAGGTGGCGATGCCCGCCGACTCCTGGCCGCGGTGCTGGATCGCGTAGATGCCGAAGTAGGCGAGCTTGGCGACCTCCTCCCCCGGCGCCCAGACCCCGAAGACGCCGCACGCGTCCTGGGGGCCCTTCTCACCGGGGAGCAGCTCGTGGTTCAGACGTCCGTCTGCGCGAAGGGCCACGACGCCATGGTGGCACAGGACCTCCGACCCTGGCCGCGCGGTCCGGCCCTGGTCGGGCCTGGTCTGGCCTGGTCGAACCAGGTCGTGCCCGGGTCCGGTCCCGCTGAGGCCTCAGCGCCGACGGCCGCCCCGCCGCGCCCCGGGACGTGACGGCCGGCTCGCCCGGCGGTCGGCGATCGTCGCGACGAGCATGCCGACGAGGAGCCCCAGCCCCGCCCCCGTGAGCACGAGGTAGGTCCGGGCGGCGTCGTCGCCCTCCAGCAGCGGGATGAAGCCGCTGCCCGCCGCGGCGCCGCCGCCGTCGCCGAACGCGGAGAGGACGAGCCCGAGCACCGCGCCGGCCAGGGTCCCGGCGACGAGGAACGCCGACAGCTTCGGGGCGCGTCGCACCCGGGCCGGCCGCGCGGTGCGCAGCAGCTCCTCCTCGCTCGGCACGCCGTCGGGATCGGCGGCCGCGGCGTCGGCGACCGTGGCGTCGGCGGCTGTGGCGTCGGCGGCCGTGGCGTCGGCAGCCGTGGCGTCGGCAGCCGTGACGTCGGCAGCCGTGACGTCGACGTCGTCGGGGCGGTCGGCGGGACGGTCGTCGGGGTCGGTCGGCACGCGGCGATCCTAGGAGGGGCGTCGACGCGTGGCCTGCAGGGGCAGCCAGGCGCTCAGGTCCGCCCGCTCCCCCGACGCCCGGACGCGGCCCGCACCGACGGCCTCGGCCCACGAGGTGATCCCCGTCGCGAGCTCGAGCCACGTGCGCGGGTCGGTCTCGACGACGTTGGGCGGCGTCCCGCGGGTGTGCCGCGGGCCCTCGACGGCCTGGACGGCGCCGTCCGGCGGCACGCGCACCTCGACGGCGTTCCCGGGAGCGACCTCGGCCAGCTCCTCCAGCGTGAAGCGGACCGCGGTGCGCCGGGCGGGGACGGGCACGTCGTCGGGGCCGGTGCGCCAGACGTCGAGCGCCGCGCGGCCGTCGACGGGAGCGGTCCGACGACGAGGGGGCACGGCACCCACTCTGCCCGAGCCCCGGACCGTCCGCGCACCGGGCGGTCCGCGCACCGGACGGCTCGCCGCGCTCAGGGCCGCTGCACGCCCCCGCCGCCGCGCACCGCCCGGTGGTACGCGACGGTCCTGGCCTTGAGCCGCGCCTTCTCCGCCGCGGCGGCGGCAGCGTCCGCGCGACGGGCCTGGTGCGCCGCCTCCCGCGCCAGACGTCGCCAGCTCTCGAGCCGGCGGGGGTCGAGCTCCCCGTCCGCCACGGCGGCCGCCACCGCGCACCCGGGCTCGCCCGCGTGCGCGCAGTCCCGGAAGCGGCACGCGCCGGCGAGGTCCGCCACGTCGGCGAAGGCCCGGTCGAGCGACGCCTCGTCGGCGACGAGGCCCACGCCCCGGATGCCGGGCGTGTCCACGAGGGCCGCGCCGCCCGGCAGCGGGACGAGCCGGCGGTGGGTCGTCGTGTGCCGGCCCCGCCCGTCGGCCCGGCGCTCGCCCGTCGTCATCACCTCGGCCCCCGCCAGCGCGTTGACCAGCGTCGACTTGCCCGCGCCCGACGGCCCGACGAGGACGACCGTCGTCCCCGGCCCCAGCAGCGCCCGCACGGGCCCGAGCCCCGTGCCGGTCGCGGCGCTCACCACGTGGAGGTCGACGCCGACGGCGACGCGCGCGACGTCCGCCGCCATGCCGTCGGGGTCGGGCACGAGGTCGGCCTTCGTCAGCACGACGACCGGCCTCGCCCCGGACCGCCAGGCGAGCGTCAGCAGCCGCTCCACGCGTCCGGGTGCCGGGTCGGGGTCGAGGTGCTCGACGACGAGGACGACGTCCACGCCGGCGGCGAGCACCTGCTCCCGCGAGGACCGGTCGGCGCCGTCGCGGACGAGCGCGGTCCGACGCGGCAGCAGGCCGCCGACCGCGAGGACGCCGCCCCGCTCGACGAGGACCACGCGGTCCCCGACCGCCGGCACGAGCCGCGCGGGCGCCTCGCTCCCGTCGGCCGCGTGCTCGGGCCCGTGGTCGGCCCCGTCGTCGGCCCCGTCGCCAGGTCCGCCGCCGACGAGCGCGGCCAGCCCGTCCCGGTCCAGCACCGCGCGCAGGGGCGGCGCGTCGAGCCTCTCGTCGGGCACGACGAGGAGCGCGCCGTGGTCGGCCCGCACGACGCGGTGGACACCGGGAGCGGCACCCGTGCCGGAGGAGGCGCCGGTGTCGGGGACCGCCGTCGCGGCGCCGGCGGGGAGGGGCGGGGTCATGACGGCGACGCTAGGAGCGCCGGCCGGTCCCGGGCCACGGGATTTTCCCCCGCCCCGGCGGGCCCGCGCCCGCCACGGCGGCGCCCGCTCCTGGCACACTGCGACCCACGGACGTCCGCCGGGAACGCAACCGACCGGGCCGTCGCGAGGGGAGGGCGGGGCGATGACGCCGACGCAGGGCGCGCAGCTGGTGCCGGACGAGGCGGCCCGGGTCCTGGCGCGCCACAACGTGCACGTGCACGGACCGGTGACCGCGCGCCCCATGGTGTTCGCGCACGGGTTCGGCTGCGACCAGAGCATGTGGCGGTTCGTGGCGCCGGCCTTCGAGGCCGACCACCGGGTCGTCCTGCTCGACCACGTCGGCGCCGGCGGGTCCGACCTGTCCGCCTACGACGAGGCGCGGTACGACAGCCTCGACGGCTACGCCGACGACCTCGTCGAGCTGTGCACGGCCCTCGACCTGCAGGACGCGGTGGTCGTGGCGCACTCCGTGTCGTCGATGATCGCCGTCATCGCCGCCGCGCGGACCACCCGGATCGGCGCCCTCGTGCTCGTCGGGCCGTCCCCGCGGTACGTCGACGACCCGTCCACCGGCTACACGGGCGGCTTCAGCCGCGCGGACATCGACGGCCTGCTCGAGACGATGTCCGGCAACTACCTCGGCTGGGCGGGGACGATGGGTCCGCTCGTCATGGGCAACCCCGACCGCCCGCAGCTCGCCCGCGAGCTGACCGAGAGCTTCTGCCGGACGGAGCCGACGATCGCCCGGCAGTTCGCCGAGGTGACCTTCCTGTCGGACAACCGCGACGACCTGGCGGCGGTGCGCGTGCCGACCCTCGTCGTGCAGGCGACGCGCGACGCCATCGCCCCGGTCGAGGTGGGCCGCTACGTGCACGAGCACGTCGTCGGCAGCCGGCTGGCGATGGTCGAGACGACGGGGCACTGCCCTCACCTCAGCGCGCCGGAGCAGACCGTCGCCGCCGTGCGGGGCTTCCTGGCCGAGCTGTGAGCGCACGCGCCGTGGGCGCCCCGTGACGGCCCGTGACGTCCCGGTCGAGGAGGACCTCGACGACCTGTACGAGCACGCGCCCTGCGCGTACGTCTCGACGGACCTGGCGGGCCGCGTCGTGCGCGTCAACGCGACGTTCCTCGCGTGGACGGGGCTGGACCGGGCGCAGGTGGTCGGGGAGCCGCTGGTCGACCTGCTGACGCCGGGCTCGCGCGCGTGGGCGGACACGCACCTCCTGCCGCTGGTGCAGGTGGGCGGCGCGGCGCCGGCTATGGCCCTCGACCTGCGCCGCGCGGACGGGGAGGCGCTGCCCGTCCTCGTCAGCACCCGGGTGGTCACCGACGGCGAGGGCGAGCCCGTCCTCGTCCGCAGCTCCATGTTCGACGCCTCCGAGCGCCGCTCCTACGAGCGCGACCTCGTGCGGGCGCGCTCCGCCGCCGAGGCCTCCGGGCGGCAGCTGCGCGTGCTCAACGCGGCCGTCAGCGCCTTCGCGGCGGCCGAGGACCACGACGCCGTCGCGGCCGCGCTGGTCGCGGCCGTGCGGGCCGTCGCGCCCGTCACGGCGGTGGCGGTGTGGCTGCACGACGAGGGCACCGGGAGGCTGCACCTGCGCAGGGTCGAGGGTCCCCACGTCCTGGCGCCCGCCGTGCTCACGCCCGACGACGACGTCCCCGCGGCCCTCGCGCTCGCCACGGCGAGCCCCGTCGTCCTCCTCGCCCCCGAGGACGTCGCCGACCGACCCGCCATGGCGGCGGCCCTCCGGCACGCGCGCCTCGCGTCGGCGGTCGCGCACCCCGTCCTCGTCGACGGGCGCGTGGCCGGGGTCTACCAGGCGGTGCACCGGCGCATGCGGTCCTTCCCCGAGCAGCAGGCGGAGACCCACCGCGGTCTCGTCGACCAGGCCGCGATCGCGCTGCACCGCGCCGAGCTCCGGGAGCGGCTGCGGCACGCCGCCCTGCACGACCCGCTGACCGGCGCCGGGAACCGCGCGCTCTTCGACGAGCGGCTGGCGTCCGGGCTCGACGACGCCCGCCGCACGGGCCGGCCCCTGGCGCTGCTCGTGCTGGACCTCGACGAGTTCAAGGCCGTCAACGACCGGCTCGGCCACCACGCCGGCGACGAGCTGCTCGTCCTCGTGGCGGGCCGGCTGCGGGCGCACGTCCGGCCGCAGGACGTGGTCGTCCGGCTCGGCGGCGACGAGTTCGCCGTCCTGTGCCCGGACGCCGACGAGGACCTGGCGTCCCGGCTGGCCCAGGGCCTCGTCGACCTCGTCGGCGCGCCCGCGATCCTCACGGGCGGCACGGTGCAGACCAGCTGCACGGTCGGCGCGGCGGTGTGCCGGCCCGACGCCACCACGGCACCGGACGCCCTGCAGCACGCGGCCGACGTCGCGCTCTACCGCGCGAAGGCCACCGGCCGGAACCGCCACCGGCTGCACGACGCCGCCCTGCAGGCCGAGCTCGCCGCGCGCGAGCACCGGGAGCGCCAGCTCCGCCGGGCGCTGGCCACGGGCGCCGTCGTGCCGTGGTTCCAGCCCGTCTACGACCTCGCGACCGGGCGGATGGTCGGCACGGAGGCCCTGTGCCGCCTGCACGACGACGACGGCACCGTCCTGCTGCCGGGCCAGTTCCTCGACGTGGCCGCCGAGCGCGGCCTCATGGTGCCGCTGGGCCAGCAGATGCTGCAGCGCGCGTGCGAGGAGGCGGTGGGCTGGGACGCGCTGGGGTTCGGGCACCTCACGGTGGCGGTGAACGTCGCTGCCGAGCAGACGACCCGGCCCGTCTTCGCCGAGCGCGTCCTGCGGGTGCTCGCGACGACGGGCCTGGCGCCCGCCCGCCTGCACCTCGAGCTGACCGAGTCCGCGCTGCTCGAGGCCTCCGGGACCACCCTCGACAACCTCCGGGCGCTGCGCGAGGCCGGGGTCGGGATCGCGCTCGACGACTTCGGCACGCAGTACGCGTCCCTGCGCTACGTGCAGCAGTTCCCGGTGACGGCCCTCAAGATCGACCGCAGCTTCGTCGCCGGGATCCCGGACAACGTCACCGAGACGGCGATCGTGCGCGCCGTGGTCACCCTGTCCCGGGAGCTCGGCGTCGGCTGCGTGGCCGAGGGCATCGAGACCGCCGGCCAGCAGGACGTGCTGCGGGACCTCGGGGTGCTCGGGCAGGGCTTCCGCCTCGCGCGGCCGCAGCCCGCCGCGGCGCTGCGCGAGCTGCTCCGCACGGCCCCGGACGTCGACCCGGCGGGCGGGCCGGCCGTCAGCGGCTGACGTCCCGGGGTCGCACCGCGAACCGCAGCGTGAACGGGTCCAGCGAGCCCGGCAGCGGCCCGTCCGGCGCCAGGCGCGGCCGCCCGAGCAGCTCGACGTCGTGCCCCTGGACGAGGCGCCCGAGGAACGTGCTCGTCGTCTCCAGCACGAGGTTGCGCCCGGGGCATGCGGCGGGCCCGGCGCTGAACGGGACGAGGGGCCACTCCCCGGCGACCGCGCCGCCGGCGCGCTCGTCCCACAGGCGGGGGTCGAAGGCGTCGGCCTGCGGCAGGTGCTCCGCGTCGCGGTGGAAGAACGGCGCGTAGGTGAGGATGCTCGTCGCCTCCGGCATGGGGCCGCCCTCCCACCGCGTCCGCTCGACCGACTCCCGCAGCACCGCGGGCGTCGTCGGCCACAGCCGCAGCGACTCCAGCAGCGTGGCGCGCAGCAGCGGCAGGTCCTGGGGCACGGCGAGGTCGCGGCCGGCCACCTCCCCCTGCACGCGGGCGGCGTGGGCGGGGTGCGTCGCGACCAGCGCCAGCGCGCGGATCCCCGACCACGCCGCGGCGTCGAACGCGAAGAGCCACTGGACGACCTGCTGCACCACGTCCGTGCCGGGCTCCACCGGCACGCGCGCCGCGTGGGCCGCGAGGCTCCCGGGCTCCGCGCGCTCGAGGTGCTCCCCCAGGCGCGACCAGAACCGGCGCTGCAGCGCCCGGCGGCGCGGCCGCAGGAACGCCCAGTTGCCGGCCGCGCGCAGGCGGCGCAGGTCGTCGGTCAGGTCGGTGTCGTCGGCCGCGCCCTCGCCCAGCACGAGCCGACGCACCGCGCGGTACCAGTGCGCGACGTAGGCGTCCCAGTCGAGCTCCCCCCGGGCGGCGGCGTCGGCCAGGAGCCCGTCCGCCTCGTCGACGACCGCGCGGACCAGCGGACCGGCCGCGTGGTGCACCGGGCTGGCGCTGTCGAGGACGGCGTCGTGGAACGGCCGGCGCCGGGCGCGCTCCTCGGCGGAGGAGATCAGCACGTTGTGCGGCTCGAGGTGCCCGAGCGCCGCGCGCTTCTCCTTCGTCGCCGCCGTGAACGGCACCGGGGTGCCGTCGAGCACGCGGTGCACGTGCTGGGGCGCGAGGAGCACGACCATCCGCCGCCCGGGCAGCCGCAGCCGGAGCGGGCCCTCGCCGTGCCGGTGCCGCAGCCGCTGCAGCAGCCGCACCGCGCGGGCGTCGGCGTCGAACCGCTCCGCGAGCGCCTCGGCCGCCGGCCGTCGGACGATCACGCCCCGTGCCAGCAGCGGCACCACGAGCCCGCCCAGCACCTGCAGGGTCTCGACCGGCGTGGCGCGGGGCAGCACCGGCGGTCGGCGATCACCGGACGTCGCGGTGGACGTCGCGGTGGTCGTCGGGGTCGCGGTCGGGTGCGCGGTGTCGGTCATGGTCCTCCTCGGCCGGGGCGGCATCACCACCCTGCGGCCCGGCGCCGCCGCGCGCGCGCCGGGACGGCGTTGACACCCCGGACACAACGCCGAGACCGGCCCGACACGCGCGACCCCTACCGTCGCCGTCGTCCTGCCGCCACCCGTCCCGCGTCGCCCCGTGCGCCGCCGGGGTGGCCGCCGCCCCCGTGCGCGATGCGCGCGCACGTCCGAGACGGAGTGCCGATGCCCCTCCCCCGCCCGACCCGCCGCCGTCACCGCCTCGCCGCTGCCGCCGCCGTCCTCGCGCTCGCCCTCACCGCCTGCTCGTCGTCCGACGAGGGGGACGGCGCGGCGCCGGCCGCCGACGGGTCGTCGGGGCCGGCCGACCTCGGGCCGCTGACCGTGCAGCTGTCGTGGATCAAGAACGCCGAGTTCGCCGGCGAGTTCTTCGCGGACAGCAAGGGCTACTACACCGACGCCGGGTTCAGCGAGGTGACCCTCAACGCCGGGCCGGGCGCGACCGAGTCGATCGTCCTGTCGGGCGGGGCGGACTTCGGGCTGTCCAACGCGGTCTCCGTCGGGCAGGTCGTCGCCGAGGAGGAGGCGCCGCTCAAGATCGTCGGCACCACCTTCCAGAAGAACCCCTTCACCATCCTGTCGCTGGCCGACGCGGGCGACATCGCGACGCCGGAGGACCTCGTCGGCAAGCGCATCGGCGTGCAGGCCGGCCCCAACGAGGCGCTGTTCGACGCGCTGCTGGCGGTCAACGACATCGACCCCGCGGACGTGACGAAGGTGCCGGTCGAGTACGACCCGTCGCCGCTGGTCAACGGCGAGGTCGACGGGTTCCTCGCCTACGTGACCAACGAGGCGATCACCGTGGAGTCCGAGGGGCACACGGTGACGAACCTGCTGTTCGCCGACAACGGCCTGCCGTTCGTCGCGGAGTCCGTCGTCACGACGGACCAGATGATTGCGGAGAGTCCCGAGAAGGTGAAGGCGTTCCTCGAGGCGGAGATCCGTGGCTGGAAGGACGCGGTCGCCGACCCGGAGGAGGGCGCGCGCCTGGCGGTCGAGGAGTACGGCACGGACCTGGACCTGGACCTCGCCAAGGAGGTCCAGCAGGCGACGATCCAGGCCGAGACGCTCATCGTCACGGAGGAAACGGACGCCAACGGGCTGTTCACCATCTCCGACGACCTGATCGAGCAGAACCTGGCGACGCTCGCGGCCGCGGGGATCGACGTCGAGGCGGACGACCTGTTCGACCTGAGCCTGCTGACCGAGCTGCTCGAGGAGCAGCCCGAGCTGGCGCAGTGACGGGGCCGGTCTCGGGGCCGGTCTCGGGGCCGGTCTCGGGGCCGGTCTCGGGGCCGGTCTCGGGGCCGGTCTCGGGCCCGGGCCTGACCCGGCCCTCCGAGGGCGAGGCCGGGGCCGGCTCCGGGCCGGCGGCCGGGGCCGGCGCGAGGGCCGGCGTCTCCCTGGGCACCGGCGTGCGGCTCGACGGCCTGGGCAAGACGTTCGGCACCGGCCGGCGACAGGTGACGGCGCTGGCGGACACGACGCTGTTCACCGACAAGGGCAGCTTCCTGTCGCTGCTCGGCCCCTCGGGCTGCGGCAAGTCGACGATCCTGCGCATCCTCGCCGGGCTCGAGACCCCGACCACCGGCACGGCGCTCGTCGAGGGTCGCACGCCGCTGGAGCTGCGGGGCGAGCACGCGCTGGGCATCGCGTTCCAGGACGCCGCGCTGCTGCCGTGGCGGAGCGTGGTGGCGAACATCCGGCTGCCCTTCGAGGTCGCGGGGACCCGTCCCGACGACGCCCTCGTCGCCGACCTCGTGCGGCTCGTCGGGCTGGAGGGTTTCGAGGCGGCCAAGCCTGCGCAGCTCTCCGGCGGGATGCGGCAGCGCGTGTCGATCGCGCGGGCGCTCGTCGTGCAGCCGTCGGTGCTCCTGCTCGACGAGCCGTTCGGCGCGCTGGACGACATGACCCGCCAGCGGCTGAACCTCGAGCTCCTGCGCATCTGGACCGAGAAGCCGGCGACGACGTTGATGGTCACGCACGGCATCTCCGAGGCGATCTTCCTCTCCGACCAGGTCGCGGTCATGAGCCCGCGGCCCGGCCGGGTGAAGGAGGTCATCGAGGTCGACCTGCCCCGTCCCCGCACGCCGGGGATGATGCGGACGCCGGAGTTCCACGCGCTGCACGACCACGCCTCGGAGCTGCTCTTCGGCGGCGGCGCGTGACCGCGGGTGCGCGGGCGGCGGCCGTCGCCCGGCGGTGGGCACCCGGCGCCGGCGGGGTCCTGGGGCTCGTCGCGGTGTGGTGGCTCGCGGCCGTGACCGTGCTGGCCGGCACGACGATGCCGACGCCGGCGGGCGTGCTCGCCGGGTTCGTCGACGACGGCCTCGGGTTCTACGTCGCGAACCTGTCCGTGACCGTGCAGGAGGCGGTGCGCGGCTTCCTCGTCGGGAACGGGGTCGCCCTGGCCCTCGCCTCCCTCGTGCTGCTGGTCCCCGCGCTCGAGCGGCTCGTCCTGCAGCTCGCGGTGCTGTCCTACTGCCTCCCGCTCGTGGCCATCACGCCCATCCTCTACATCGTCATCGGCCCCCCGCCCAGCGGCCAGCCGTCCGGGACGGCCGTGGTGCTCGCGGCGCTGTCGGTCTTCTTCACCACCGTGGTCGGCGCCGTGCTCGGCCTTCGCTCCGCCGACCCGGCCGCGCTCGACGTGGTCACCGTCCTCGGGGGCGGCCGGTGGCAGCAGCTCGTCCGCGTCCGGCTCGTCGCCGCCCTGCCGCACGTCCTCGGGGCGCTGCAGATCGCGGCGCCGGCGGCCCTGCTCGGGGCCATCCTGGGCGAGTACATCGGCGGCGTGGACCGCGGGGCCGGGCCGGCGCTGGTCAACGCCGGGCAGTCGCTGGACGCGGAGCGGGCGTGGGGCATCGCGCTGGCGTGCGCGCTGCTCGCCGGCGCCGGGTACGCGCTGTTCGCCGTGCTGGCGCGGTTCGCGACGCCGTGGTCCTCGGGCACCTCGGGCGGCTCCGTCGCCGCTGCCGCCACGACCGCCGCGTCGCCGGGGGGTGCCTCGTGACGGCGTCGCCCAGCTCGCCGCTGCACGCGTCGACCGCTGCGCCCCCCGCCCCGTCCACCACCACGTCCACGGCCGAGCCGGCGCCCCGTCGCCTCGCGCACCCCGCCCTGCGCCGGACGTCCCGCGTGGTCGTGGACGCGCTGGTCACGGCAGCGGTGGTGCTGCTGGCCTGGACCGGGCTGCTGGCCGCGTTCGACGTGTCGCCGTACGTCGGCAAGGGCCCGGCGCAGGTGTGGGAGTACCTCGCCACGGACGCCGACGCGGTGGCGAACCGCACCGAGGTGCTCGACCTGCTGGGGCGGACGCTCCTCGACGCCTCCATCGGCTTCGTCGTCGGGATGGGCGCGGCGCTGCTGCTCGCGGCGGCCATGGTGCTCTCCCGCGGGGCGGAGGGCGCGATCCTGCCCGTGGCGATGCTCTTCCGGTCGGTGCCGCTCATCGCGATGGCACCGGTGATCATCCTGCTCGTGGGCCGGGGCGTCGCGTCCGTGGCGGTCATGGGCGGCATCGTCGTGCTCTTCCCCGCGCTGGTGACGATCGTGCTGGGACTGCGCTCGTCGCCGGCGGGCGTCCAGGACGTCGTCACCGTGCTGGGCGGAGGGCCGCGGACCGTGCTGCGCCTGGTGCAGCTGCCGGCCGCGCTGCCGTCGGTGTTCGCCGCGGTGCGCATCTCCGTGCCGGGTGCCATCACCGGCGCCCTCATCGCCGAGTGGCTCGCCACGGGCGGCGGCATCGGCTACGGCGTCGTGTCCGCGGTCGGGCGGGCGCAGAACACGAAGGTCTGGGCGCTCGTCGTCGTCGTGACGCTGGCCTCGCTCGTCCTCTACACGCTCGCCCAGCTCGTCGAGCAGTGGGTGCTGTCGCGGTTCGGCCCGGCCGCCGGCCGGTCCTGACGGCGCCCGCCCGCGCCCCGGCCGGCGCGTCCTACAGCCCCTGCCAGGCCGGCTTGCCGGCCCACGTGGCGCGGTAGTGCTCGACGAGCTCGAGCCGCGAGGCGGCCGCGTCGTCGAGGAGGACCGTCGCGTGCGGGTGCAGCTGCAGGACGGTCCCGGGCCACCGCGCGCTCACGGGGCCCTCGACGACCTGCGCCACGGCGGCCGCCTTCGCCTCCCCCGTCGCGAGCAGGACCGCGTGCCGTGCGCGCAGGATCGTCCCGAGGCCCTGCGTGAGCACGTGGTGCGGCACGTCCTCGGCGTCCCCGCCGAAGAACCGGGCGTTGTCGGACCGGGTGCGGGCGGTCAGCGTCTTCAGGCGCGTGCGCGAGGCCAGCGACGACCCCGGCTCGTTGAACCCGACGTGGCCGTCCGTCCCGACGCCGAGCACCTGCAGGTCGATGCCGCCCGCCGCGTCGATCGCCGCCTCGTACGCCGCGCACGCCGTCGGCAGGTCCTCGGCGTCGCCGTCGGGGCCGAGAACCGCGTCGGGCGGCAGGTCCGTGCGCGCCACCAGCTCGCGGCCGACGACCGCGCGGTAGCGCTCCGGGTGGCCCGGCGGAAGGCCGACGTACTCGTCGAGCAGGAAGCCGCGGGCGTGCGCGAAGGACAGGCCCTTCTCCGCGTGCCGGCGGGCCAGCTCGTCGTAGAGCGCGAGCGGCGACGAGCCCGTCGCCAGTCCCAGCACCGGCGCGGGTCGGGTCCGCAGCACCTCCTCGACGGCGCCGGCGGCGATCCTGGCCAGCTCCGCGGCGGGGGCCACGACGACCTCCATCAGCGCCCCACCTCCACGACGGCCTCCTCGGGCGCCCGGTCCGGCGGGACCGCCGCAGCCAGGGCGGCCCCGATCGGTGCGACGAGCAGCTCGGGCCGCGCCACCTGGACGCGGTCCGCCAGCGCCAGGCTCGCCAGGAACGGCGACCCCGCGGTGCGGGCCGCCAGGGACCGGCGCACCGCCACCAGCAGGGGGAACCCGAGCTGCGCGACCCCGCCGCCGATGACGACGTGCTCCACGTCGCAGGTCTGCACGAGGACCTGCACGGCGGTGGCCACGGCGTCGGTGAAGACCGTGCGGACGGCCACGGCGTCGACGTCACCGGCGGCGGCGGCGTCGAACAGCGCGGCCGCCGGCGGGACGCCGGCCGGTCCCCGCCAGGCGCCGGCGATCGCCGCGCCCGAGGCGTACAGCTCGAGGCAGCCGCGCTGCCCGCAGGGACAGACGTCCCCGTCGAGGTCGTACGGCAGGTGCCCGATCTCCCCGGCGGCACCGCTGTGCCCCCGCCGCAGCCGGCCGTCGAGCAGCAGCCCGGCGGCCACGCCCGTGCCCAGCGACAGGAATGCGAGGTCGCCGTGCAGCCCCAGGACCGTGGCGGCCCCGAGGGCGGCGGCGTTGAGGTCGTTCTCGAGGGCCACGGGCACGCCCAGCCGGTCCGTCAGGGGACGCGCCACGGGGACCGCCCCGGCGAGCCCGAGGTTCACGGCGTGCGACACCTCCCCCGTCACGACGTCGACCATCCCCGGCAGCCCGACGCCGACGCCCCGCAGCGCGGTGACCTCGACCCCCTGCTCCCGGCAGAGCTGCCGCACCGCGTCCTCGGCCGTCCCGACGACCCCGTCGACGCCCGGCACGGACGGCAGCCGGACCGTGCGCCGCAGCAGCCCGTCCTCGAGGAGCACCCCCAGCACCTTGCTGCCCCCGACGTCCAGGCCGGCGGTCCACGTGCTCACCCCTTCACCGCCCCGGCGACGAGGCCGGAGGTCAACCGGTGCTGCACGAGCAGGAAGAACCCGATGACGGGCAGCGCGATGACGGCCGACCCGGCCATGACGAGCCTCCAGTCCGTCGCGCGGTTGGCCTCGACGAGTCCCTGCAGCCACAGCGGCAGCGTGCGCCGGGCGGGGTCCGTCATGACGACGAGCCCGAGCGTGTACTCGTTCCACGCCTGCAGGAACCCGTACACCCCCGACGCCACGAGGCCCGGGGCCAGCAGCGGGAACGTGATGCGGAAGAACGCGCCCGTGCGGGAGAGCCCGTCGACCATGGCGGCCTCCTCGAGCTCGACGGGGACGCCGGCGACGAACCCGCGCAGCATCCAGATCGTGAAGGGCAGGATCGCGGCGACGTAGACGAGCGCGAGCCCGGTCACCTGGTTCACCAGGCCCCACTCGTCGAGGGTGCGGTACTGCGAGATGAACAGCGCCTCCGCCGGGATCATCTGCACGACGAGCACCGTCAGGACGAAGGAGCGCCGCCCGCGGAACCGGTAGCGGCTGATGGCCAGCGCCGCGAGGAACGCGAACAGCAGCGCGGCGACGAGCGTCAGCGCCGTGACCGCCAGCGACACGCGGAACGAGGCGAGGAACGTCGGGTCGGCCAGCACGCGCCGCACGTTGGACAGCGTCCCGTCGACGGGGAAGAACGTCGGGTCGGGGCGGCGCAGGGCGTTCGTCGGGAGGAAGGCGCTGCTCACCATCCAGTAGATGGGGAACGCCCACAGCAGCCCGACGACGACGGCGACCGCGCCCCAGAGGCGACCGGCGAGCACGCCGCGGCGGGGGGTCACAGCTCCTCCTCGCGCAGCACGGAGCGCAGGTAGACGGCGGTGAGGGCGAGGGTGAGGACGAGCATGATCGTGGCCATCGCGCCGGCCATGGAGAACTCCCCTCCCAGGGACCAGATGTACGTGCCGAGCAGGTTCGTGTCCCGGGTGGGGGCGCCGGCCCGCTGCAGCACGTGGACCTGGGTGAACACGCGCAGGTCCCAGATGACCTGCAGGAGCGTGACGATCTGGAGCACGGGCCGGATCATGGGCAGGACCACGCGCCGCAGCCGCTGCACCGCGCCCGCGCCGTCGAGCTGCGCGGCCTCGAGCGTCTCCGTCGGCACCTGGAGCAGCGCCGCGTAGAGGCTGAAGGTCACGAACGGCACGGACATCCACACGACGATGACGGTCGCCACGAGGTAGAAGGACAGCGGCTCGATGAGCCAGGAGTGCCCGCGCATCCCCTCGAGCCCGAGGCCCTCCGCGAGCACCCAGTTCACGACCCCGTACCGGGAGTCGAACAGCCACTGCCAGACCGTCGTCGTCGCCAGCACGGGGGTGCCCCACGCCAGCAGGAGCGAGATCTGCAGGACGAGCCGCGCGGGCCGGGCGACCCGGTGCAGCAGGAGCGCGAGCGCGCCGCCCAGCACCATCGTCACCGCAGCGTTGACCGCGCAGAACGCCACGGAGCGGCCGATGACGGTCCAGACGTAGGGGTCGGAGAGCAGCGTGCGGTAGTTCTGCAGGCCCACCCACTCGGCCGGTCGGCCGAACTGCTGCGCCAGGCCGTACTCCTGGAACGACAGGACGAGCTGCCGCACGAGCGGGTAGCCCAGCCCCACCGCGATGGCGACGAGGGCCGGCACGAGCAGGAGGCGCGGGCCGAGCGTCGGCAGGCGGCGGCGACGACGGGCCGGCCGGGTGGCGGCCGGCACGGGCAGCGGGGGCCCGGTGGGCGGCACCGCGGGTGCGGGCACCGCGGCGTCGGGACGGGTGAGCGACACGGGGTCCTCCGGGCGGGGACGGGCGGGTGCGGGGCGACGGCGGGGCGTGCGCGCGTGGTCGGGCCGGGCGGCCGGGGGTGGTCCGTCGGTGCGGCGGACCGGGCGGTGCGGGCGGCTCCCCCGGCGTGTCGCGAATGGCACGCCGGGGGCGCCGGGGTCCGCCGCACCGGCGCCCCCCTGAGCGCGCCGGTGCGGTGGCGGTGCTGTGGCGGTGCGGCGGCGGTGCGGCGGCGGATCAGCCCAGCGCGGCCGTGATGAGGTCGTCGGCCTGCGCCGCCGCGGTCGCCGGGTCGGCACCGCTCGCCAGCTGCTGGAAGAAGTCCTCGAGGATCCGGTCACCCTCGACGTCGGCCCACTTCTCGGCCGCCGGCGTGAGCTTGGCCCCGAGCGCGGCGTCGACGGCCGCCGTGGCGTAGGGGTCGTCGCCCATGGCCGAGGCGTAGTCGCTGTTGGCGGGGATGAGGCCGTTCTCCGCGAGCATCGTCTGGTACTCCTCGCCGAACATGATGCGCAGCAGGCTCTTCGCGAGCTCCTGGTGCTGGCTCATCGCCGGGATCGCGATGTTGGAGCCACCCGCGAAGACCGTGGCCGGCGTGCCGGGCTCGAGGCCGGGCAGCGGGAAGACGCCCGTCTTCTCCTCGTTGCAGGCCTGCTGCTCCGCGAGGAGCGCCGTGGCCTCCTCCGACTCGTCGTCGGGCGCCACGCCCTTGTTGCACTCGGGCAGGTCGATGCTCCAGCGCGCCCACGTCGGCGCGGAGAACATGGCGGCCTCGCCGTTGTTGAACGGCACCCACGGCTCGGCGGAGTCCGCATCCTTCGGCGCCTTCGTGCCCTCGGCGAAGATGCGCTGCACCTCGGCCAGGCCCTCCTGGGCCTCGGGCTCGGACAGGGCGCCGACCCACGTGTCGCCGTCCTGGACCGCCAGGTCGCCGCCGTGCGTGAAGACCCAGGCGATGCCGTTGTACCAGTCCTGACCGGGCAGCCAGAGGCCGGAGTAGCTCTCGACGCCGGCGGGGTTGGCCGCCTGGAGCGCCACCGCGGCGTCGCCGAGCTCCGCGAGCGTCGTCGGGACCTCCACGCCGGCCGCCGCGAAGTGGTCCTTGCGGTAGAACACGGCGCGCGCGCCGGAGTAGTACGGCAGCGCGTACACCGAACCGTCGACGGACCCGGCCTCGACGAAGCCCGGCAGCAGCTTGTCCCCGCCGACCTCCTCGTACAGGTCCGTGAGGTCCGTGAACGCCCCGGCGTACGTGAAGGTCGGCGCCTGCGTGTTGCCGATCTCGACCACGTCCGGGGTCTGCTCCGCCGAGGTCAGCGCGGTCTGCAGCCGGGGCACGAGCCCGCTCCAGTCCTGCTCCTCGATGACCAGGGTGGAGCCGGGGTTCTCGGCCGCGAACGTGTCGGTCAGGTAGTCGCGCAGGGCCTGGGGCGTGTCGGTCCCGTTGAGCCAGAGCGTGATCTCGGCGGCGTCGCTGCCGCCGGTGGAGCGGCCCGTGGACCCGTCGCCGCCCTCGGCGGCCGCGTCGCCGCTGCAGGCGGTCAGGGCGAGGAGCGCGAGCACGCCCGCGCCCGCGAGGACGCGGCGGCCCGGGGTTCGTAGCATCGTCATGTCGGTGACCCTCCTGGTGGGCACCGGTGCGCGGTGCGGGGTGTGCCAGCACCCCGCTGCACCGGTGGTCGTGGTGGTGATCGGACGGAGACGGCCGGCTCGGGGTCAGGAGACCCCGAGCTGGCCGGACAGCACGAGCACGGCGGCCCCGGACAGGGCGCCGTCCTCGCCGAGCGAGGTCATCCGCAGGCGGAGCCCGCCGCCGATGACCGGCATGGTGCGGTCCTGCACGGCCGCGAGGGCGGCGTCGAGCAGCGGTCCCGCCAGCAGGTCGGCCGGACCCGCGAGCACGACCTCCTGCAGGTCGAGCGCGCTGAGCACGGGTGCCAGCACGACGCCGAGTCGCCGGCCGACGGCGGCCAGCGCCTCCGCACGGGCCGTGCCGTCGAGACCGGCGACGCGCGCGCGCAGCGCCGGCACCGACAGGACCGTCTCGAGGCAGCCCGTGCGGCCGCAGGCGCACGGCCGCGGCGCGCCGATGGGGCTGGTCGCCGTGTCCCGCTCGTCGAGGGCCGTGACGTGGCCCAGCTCCCCCGCGGCGTGCCGGTCCCCCTGCACCAGCACGCCGCCCAGGACCGTGCCGGCCCCCACGCCGAGGCCGACCGTGACGACGAGCAGCCCGTCGCCCGCCGCGCCGCCGTAGGTGAGCTCGCCGAGGGCCGCGGCGTTGGCGTCGTTCGCGACGTGCACCGGCACGCCCAGCGCCGCCTGCAGGTCCCCCGCCAGGGGCACGTCCACCCACCCCCGGTTGGGCGCCTGCAGCACCCGGCCCTCGTCGTCGACCACGCCCGGGGACGCGACGCCCACGCCGAGCACGGGGCGGGACGCCGCGTCGACGAGCTCGGCGGCGAGCGCGAGCACCGCCTCCTGCGCGGCGGGGCCGGTCAGATCCCGGGCGTCGCGGCTGCCCCGCGCGACGACCCGCCCGGCCAGGTCGAGGACGCCGCCGCGCAGGACGGCGTCGTCCGTGAGGTCGAGCGCGACGATCTGGAACGCCTCGGTCCGCAGGCCCAGCAAGGTGGCCGGCTTGCCGACCCGGCCGCCGGCGCTGGGCCCGAGCTCGGCGACGAGACCCTCCGTGAGCAGCGAGCCGACGAGGTCGGAGACCGTCACGCGGGTGAGCCCCGTGGCGCGGGCGAGGTCGGCCCGCGACGCCGGCCCGCCGTGGAACAGCCGCTGGAGCACCATCGACCGGTGCTGGACGCGGGCGTGCTCCGGCAGCAGCTTGTTGCGGGGCCGGAGCGTCGCAGTCGTCACGTTTGTTAGTAGACCTGCCTTACTATTGTGCCGTCAAGACCCCTCCTCGAGGAGCGCCATGGAACCCGTCCCCGTCGGTGTGGTGCCCGCGCCGCTCGCCCTGCGGCGTCCGGACGGCTCGGCGGGCGAGCAGTCGGACGACCAGTCGGACGATGGCGGGTTCGTCGTCGTCTCGTCGGCGTCGCCGGTCGAGGTCGGACCGGGGGCGCAGGGCGGCGCGGCCGTGCTGCGGCGCCTGCTGCGGGCGCAGCGGCCCGGCGACGACGCGAACGCCGACCTCACCCCTCCCCCGGGCCCTGCGCCGGCGCCCGTCCGCCTCGCCCTGACGGCCGACCTCCCCGCGCCGGTCCCGCAGCCCGCGCCGCCGGGCGCCTACCACCTGCGGGTCACCGCCGGCGGCGTCGACCTCCGAGCGGTCGACGAGGCCGGCCTGCGGCACGGGCTCGTGACGCTGCGGCAGCTCGCCGGGCACGGGACAGGGCACCGGTACGGGCACGGCGACGGGGACACCTGGGTGGTCCGGCCCGTCGAGGTGCTCGACGCGCCCCGGTTCGGGTGGCGCGGCCTGTCGCTCGACGTCGCGCGGCACTTCCTGCCGGTGGCCGGGGTCGTCGCCGTCCTCGACGCGCTCGAGGACCTCAAGCTGGACGTCCTGCACCTGCACCTGACGGACGACCAGGGCTGGCGGCTGGAGGTGCCGTCCCGCCCGGCGCTCGTCGAGCGGTCCGGGCCCACCGCCGTCGACGGGGACCCCGGCGGCTGGTACTCCGTCGAGGAGTGGCGGGGGCTCGTCGCCCAGGCCGCCGAGCGTGGCGTCCGCCTCGTGCCGGAGATCGACCTGCCCGGGCACGTGAACGCCGCGCTGCATGCGCTGGGCGAGCTGACGCCGTCGGGCGAGCCGGCCACGGCCTACACGGGCATCGGCGTCGGCTTCAGCCGCCTGCACGCCGACCTGCCGGCCACGGGCGCGTTCCTCCGGGACGTCCTCACGGACGTCGCCGCGCTCACGGAGGGGCCGCACGTGCACCTCGGGGGCGACGAGGTGCTGACCATGGACGCCTCCGAGTACGAGCTTCTCGTCCGGACGGCGGCCGACGTGCTCCGCGCCGCGGGCCGCACCCCGGTCGCCTGGCAGGAGGCGGCGTCGGCCGGGCTCGGTCCGGACGCCGTGCTGCAGGTGTGGGACCTGCGCCAGGACATGGGTCCGGTGCGGGCCGCCGCCGCGTCCGGTGCCGGGGTCGTCCTGTCCCCCGCCTCGCGGGTCTACCTCGACATGAAGTACGACGCCGCGACCCGGCTCGGCCTGGAGTGGGCCGGGCACGTCCCGCTGGCGCAGGCGTACGACTGGGAGCCCCTCGCCGTCGTCCCCGGCCTCGACCCCGCACGCGTCCTCGGGGTCGAGGCCGCGCTGTGGAGCGAGACGACCCGGTCCCTCGACGACGTCACCGAGCTGCTCCTGCCCCGGCTCGCCGCGGTCGCGGAGGTCGCCTGGTCGGCGCCGGACCGGCGCGACCCCGACGACTTCCTGCGCCGGGTGGTCGGGCTGGCCCCGGGGTGGGACCGGGCGGGGCTGCGGTGGCACCGGGCGGCGGGCGCCCAGTGGGACGGGTCGCAGGAGTAACCCCGGCGCCGCAATGCATTGACAGAAGCACTATCGATAGTCAGGCTATCGGCATGCGCATCTCCGAGCTCTCGACCCGCACCGGCGTGAGCGCGCCGCTGGTCAAGTTCTACGTCCGGGAGGGCCTGCTGCCCCCGGCGGAGCGGACGGGTCACAACCGCACGGAGTACGGCGAGGACCACGTCGCCCGTCTCGTGCTGATCCGCTCGCTGGTCGACGTCGGCGGGCTCTCCCTGGCCGCGGCCCGTCGGGTGCTCGACGCCATCGACGACACGGCGCTGCCGCTCGCCGAGGTGCTCGGGGTCGCGCAGGGCGCCCTGCCGCGGCCCGCGGCCCCGGCGTCCGCCGCCGCCCGGGACCGCGTGCGTGCGGTGACGACCGCGCGCGGGTGGCGGGTGCACGACGACAACCCGGGGCTCGAGGCGGCCGCGGCGGTCCTCGACGGGTGGGCGCGGGTCGGCCGCGGCGACCTCGCCGCCGGCCTCGAGCGCTACGCGCGGGCGGCCGCGGTCGTGGCCGAGGCCGACCTCGACGCGGTCGAGGCCGTCGTGCAGGCCGACGGCGACCGCTCCCGTGCCGCCGAGACCGTCGTGGTCGGGACCGTGCTGGGCGACACGCTGCTGGCGGGGCTGCGGCGGATGGCCCAGGAGGACGCGTCGGTCCGCCGGTACGGCGGCGATCCACCGCCCGGGTCGGGGATCGTCACGGGGAGCGCGGGCGGGGGGCAGGGCCGGGGCGCGGACGGCAGCACCGACGACAGGACGGGCGACAGGACGGGCGACAGGACGGGCGACAAGACGGGCGACAGGACGGGCCACAGGACGGGCCACAGGACGGGCGACGAGGGCGCCGGCCGCCCGTCCGACCGCGGCGTGGAGCTGCGCACGGCCGGAGCCGGTCGATGAGCGGCGGGACCGCCACGGCCGTGCTGCCGGCGCCGGACCTGCGGCTGCGTCCCGCGGCCTGGCACCGTCCGTCCGTGGCGCTCGCCGTCGGCATGGCCGCCCTCGGCGCGGTCACGGCGGTGCTCGTCGTCGTCGACCCTCGCGAGATCACCGGTCTCGCCGCATGGGCCAAGCCGACGAAGTTCGCGCTGTCGATCGCGCTCTACGCCGCCACGCTCGCGTGGCTCGTCGGGCAGCTGCCGCCCGGGTCGGGGGGCCGGCGGTGGGCCGACCGCGCGGCGACGACCGCGGTCCTCGGCCTCGTCGTCGAGATGGTGATCATCGTCGGGGCCGCGGCCGCCGGGACGACGAGCCACTTCAACGTCTCCACCCCGCTGACCGCGGCGCTGTGGTCGGTCATGGGGGCGTCGATCGCGGTCGTCTGGCTGATGACGGCCGTCGTCGGCGTCGCCCTGCTGCGGACGCCGGGCACCGACCGCGCCCGCCGGGTCGCCCTGCTGTCGGCCGTCGCGCTGGGGCTGGTCGGCATGGCGGTCGCGGTGCTCATGACGATGCCGACGCCCGAGCAGCAGGCCTCCTTCACGGGCGTCGTCGGGGCCCACGCGGTCGGCGCACCCGACGACGGGCCGGGCCTGCCCTTTCTGGGCTGGAGCACCGTCGCCGGAGACCTGCGGGTGCCGCACTTCGTCGGGATGCACGCGCTGCAGGGCCTGCCGCTCGGCCTGCTGGCGCTCGAGCTGCTCGCCCGCCGGGTCCCCGCGCTGCGCGACCTCCGGGTGCGGACGCGGCTCGTCGTCGTGGGTGCGCTGACCTGGGGAGCCCTGACGGGCGTGCTGACCTTGCAGGCGCTGTCGGGTCAGAGCGTCGTGCGACCCGCCGGGGCCGTGGCGGTCGTAGGCGTCGCCGTGCTCGTGGCGGCGGTCGCCACGGCGGCATGCACGGTCCTCGCCGGATCCCGTCGGCCGCGCGGCGCCACGGCTGCGGACGCGGTCGGCGACCTCAGCGAGCCGAGCGCAGGTCCAGCGTGAGGGGGCACTGGAACGGGTCGCGCGCGGCCAGGCCGACCTTGTTCAGGTGCCGCACGACGATTCCCCAGGACTGGAGGAGGGTCGTCTCGGTGTAGGTGACACCCCGCTCGGCGCAGAACGCCTTCACCATCGGCTGGACGCGGCGCAGGTGCGGACGGGCCATCGACGGGAAGAGGTGGTGCTCCACCTGGTAGTTGAGGCCGCCCATCGCGAGGTCCATGACCCGACCCCCGCGCACGTTCCGGCTCATGAGGACCTGCCGGCGCAGGAAGTCGATCCGGGCGTCACGCGGCACCAGCGGCATGCCCTTGTGGTTGGGCGCGAAGACGGCGCCCATGTAGACGCCGAACAGCCCGAGCTGCACGCCGAGGAACGCCAGCGCCAGCCCGACCGGCATGACCGCGAAGACGAGGCCGAGGTACGCGCCGAGGCGGACCGTCACGAAGGCGATCTCGACCCCGCGGCGCTTGACGGCCCCGCGGCCGAAGATCGTCCTGATCCCCGAGGCGTGCAGGCTGATGCCCTCGAGGAGCAGGAGCGGGAAGAACAGCCACCCCTGCCGGGCCCGCAGCCAGGCGCCCAGGCGGGTGCGGGGCTCGCCGCCGCTCTCGTGGTGGAAGCGGATCGCCTTGATCTCCACGTCCGGGTCGGCGCCGATCTGGTTGGGCTTGGCGTGGTGGCGGCTGTGCTTGTGCTGCCACCAGCCGTAGCTCATCCCGGCGTAGAGGTTGGCGATGACGAGGCTGGCCCAGTCGTTCCACCGCCCCGACGCGAAGATCTGCCGGTGCGCGGCGTCGTGCCCGAGGAACATGACCTGACCGAGCACCAGGGCCAGCGCGGCGGCGACCGCGAGCTGCCACCAGGAGTGCCCGATGAGCACGACGGCGGCGACGAGGCCGGCCAGCAGCCCCGTCAGCACGACGAACCGCGTCCAGTAGTAGCCGTACCGGCGGCGCATGAGCCCGGCGGACTGCACCCGCTCGGCCAGCTCGGTGAAGTCGCTCACCTGGCGGCGGGCGGCGTCCCGGACCCGGGTGTTCGTGGCGTCCATCGTGGCGTCCATGGCAGGGCGTCCCCTCAGGTCTCGTCGCGGTCGTCGCCCGTCACCACGGTCGTGGTCACGAGCCTGGGGAGCGTAGCCGACCGGCCTGCGCGGGCGTCCCGGCGGCCGTCAGGCGCACGCGGCGCGCCCTCAGGTCGGCCTCGGCCAGCACCAGGTCGAGCGTCGCTCCCAGGTCGAGCGCGTCACCGTCCCCGTCCGCGACGACCGGTGCGCGGACGGCCGGGGCGGGGAGGACGGCCTGCCCGCGCCGGCCGTCGTCGTCCACGTCCACCACCACGCCGCGGAAGGTGCGCCCGACCTGCGGTGCCAGCACGGCCGCCTCGACGAGGTCCAGCACGCCCCGGTCGTACGCCGACGCGCGACGACCGGCGGCGGTCATGAGCGCCGGCAGGCCCGGCAGCGCCGCACGCACCCAGTCCGGCGGCCGCGCGCCCGCGCACGCCGCGAGGCAGGCCTCGGTGCCGTACCGGTCGACGAGCCGGCGCAGCGGCGCCGTGACGTGGGCGTACGGCGCGGCGATGGCCGCGTGCCGGGCGTCGTCCCCCGTCGGCGCGGCCGCGCCGTCGTCGCCGCCGAAGGCCGCGTAGGCCGCGCCGCGGAACAGCGACGTCGCCGCGTGCAGGAACGCGAGGTGCGCGGGCTGCGCCGCGTCCACCGCCCGCAGCGCCTCGCCGTAGGGCGCGCGCGCCGGCCACGGCACGCCGAGCGCCGCCGCGGTCCGGCGCAGCCGCGCGACGTCGCGGCCGTCGGCCGGCGGCAGGGTGCGCAGCACGCCCACGCCCGCGTCGAGCATGAGGTCGGCCGCCGCGGTGCCGGTCAGCAGGGAGATCTGGGCGTTCCAGCCCTCGACCGGGAGCGGGGCGCGGAAGCGGAGGTGCCAGGCCCCGTCGTCGCCGACGACGACCTCCTGCTCCGGCACGTCGAGGGAGACGCCACCGCGGGCGCGCTCCTGCTCCTGCCGCAGCATCCCCACGCGGCGCAGCGCGAGCAGCAGGTCGTCCGCGGTGCCCGCGTCGAGGGCGGCCTGCGCCTCGTCGTACGAGAGGCGCGCGCGGCTGCGCACGAGCACGGGCTCGACGAGCGCCTCCGTCAGCCCACCGTCGACGTCGAGATCGATGCTCCAGAGCACGGCCGGCCGGTCCTCGCCGGGCAGGAGGCTCGCGGCGCCCTCCGACAGCACCCGGGGGTGCAGCGGGACCCGGCCGTCGGGGCCGTAGGCGGTCAGCCCACGGGCGCGCGTCTCCTCGTCGAGCGCGGAGCCCGGGCGCACGAACGCCGGCAGGTCCGCGATGGCGTAGTGGACGCGCCAGCCGTGCGCGCGCGGCTCCACGTGGACGGCCTGGTCCAGGTCGCGGGAGCCGACCGGGTCGATCGTCACCAGGGGCAGGTCCGTGCGGTCCCGCCGCCGCGCGCGCCGCCCGGGCACCGGCCGCAGGCGGTCCCGTGCCGCGCCCTCGGCCTGCGCGAGCGCCTCGGCGCTGAATCCCGCGGTGCCGGTCGGCTCGGGCAGGCCCACCTCGGCGCGGAGCGCGCCCAACGCCGCCAGGAGCTCGTGACCGGCCGCCGTGGCCAGCCGGACGCGGGACGTCGGCACCCGACCGAGACTAGGGGTGGGCGCGCCCGTCGGCCCGGCGACGAACGCTCATGTCCACGACCGGCCAGTCGCATCCACGACCGGCCGATTGCGTCCACGGCCGGCCAGGACCGGTTCCGCCGCCCCGACGGCTCAGGCGAAGGCTGCCCGCAGCGGCGCCTCCCACACGGCACGGGCCTCGGCCAGCGGCACCGTGAACAGCCCCTGCACCTCGACCGCCGGCACGTGCTCGTGGTCCCCGTCGCCCGCGCCCACCGGCGTGCCCGCACCCGCCGAGCACGTCTCGGCCGTCTCGCCGAGCCGCAGGGCCGGCACGCCGCGCGAACCGCACAGGTCGGTGAAGCGCACCTCCTCGGTGCGCGGGACGGCGACGAGGACCCGGGCCGTCGACTCGGAGAACAGCGCGACGAACGGGTCGACCCCGTCGCGCGCGCACAGCCCCGCGAGGTCGACCTGCACGCCCACGCCGTACCGCAGCGAGGACTCGACGAGCGCCTGCGCGAGCCCGCCCTGCGACAGGTCGTGCGCCGCGTCCACGAGGCCGTCGCGCGCCGCGTGGGCCAGCACCTGCGCGAGCCGCCGCTCCGCGGGCAGGTCCACGCGCGGCGGCACCCCACCGAGCTGCCCGTGCACGACGTCGGCCCACGCGGAGCCGTCGAGCTCGTCGCGCGTGGTGCCCAGCAGGTAGACGGCCTGCCCGGGGGCCGTCCAGCCCGAGCGCACGGCCTCGGCGACGTCGTCGATCACCCCGAGGACGCCGACGACGGGCGTCGGGTGGATCGCGGAGTCGATGCGACCCGGCTCGCCGGTCCCGTTGTAGAGGGAGACGTTGCCGCCCGTGACCGGCACCTCGAGCTCGGCGCAGGCGTCGGCCAGGCCGCGGATGGCCTCGACGAGCTGCCACATCGTGTCGGGGTGCTCGGGACTGCCGAAGTTGAGGCAGTCCGTGACCGCGAGGGGTCGCGCGCCGGAGGTCGCGACGTTGCGGTAGGCCTCCGCGAGCGCGAGCTGGGCGCCCGTGTACGGGTCGAGCTTGGCGTAGCGCCCGTTGGCGTCGGTGGCCAGCGCGACGCCGAGCCCCGTCGTCTCGTCGACGCGGACCACGCCGGCGTCGTCGGGCATCGCCAGCGCGGTGTTGCCCTGGACGAAGCGGTCGTACTGGTCGGTGACCCAGGCCGGCGAGGCGAGGTTGGGCGACCCGAGCAGGCGCAGGACCGTGGCCCGCAGCTCGTCGGGCGACGAGGGACGGGCGTAGCGGGCGGCGCCCTCCGGGCCGGAGACCGTGTCCGCGACGAGGGCGTCCTGCCAGGCGGGTCGCGCGTAGGGGCGGTCGTAGACCGGACCCTCGTGCGCGACCGAGCGCGGGTCGACGTCGACGATCCGCTGGCCGTGGTGGTCGATGGTGAGGCGGCCCGTGCCGGTGACCTCGCCGATGACGGCCGTCTCCACGTCCCACTTCCGGGTGATCGCCAGGAACGCGTCGAGCTGGTCCGGCCGGACCACGGCCATCATGCGCTCCTGCGACTCCGACATGAGGATCTCGCCGGCCGTCAGCGTGGGGTCGCGCAGCAGGACCTTCTCGAGGTCGACGTGCATGCCGCCGTCGCCGTTGCTCGCGAGCTCGCTCGTCGCGCAGGAGATGCCGGCCGCACCGAGGTCCTGGATGCCCTCGACGACCCCGGCCGCGAACAGCTCGAGGCAGCACTCGATGAGGACCTTCTCCATGAAGGGGTCGCCGACCTGCACCGACGGGCGCTTGGAGGGCTTGGTGTCGTCGAAGGTCTCGGAGGCGAGGATCGAGGCGCCGCCGATGCCGTCGCCGCCCGTGCGCGCGCCGAAGAGGACGACCTGGTTGCCCGCGCCGGAGGCGTTGGCCAGGTGGATGTCCTCGTGCCGCAGCACGCCCAGGCACAGCGCGTTGACCAGCGGATTGCCCTGGTAGCAGGGGTCGAAGACGAGCTCGCCGCCGATGTTGGGCAGGCCGAGGGAGTTGCCGTAGCCGCCCACTCCCGAGACGACGCCGTGCACGACGCGGGCCGTGTCGGGGTGGTCGACGGCCCCGAACCGGAGCTGGTCCATGACGGCGACGGGCCGCGCGCCCATGGAGATGATGTCGCGGACGATCCCGCCGACGCCCGTGGCCGCGCCCTGGTACGGCTCGACGTACGAGGGGTGGTTGTGGCTCTCGACCTTGAACGTCACCGCCCAGCCGTCGCCGATGTCGACGACGCCGGCGTTCTCCCCGATGCCGACGAGCAGGTGCTCGCGCATGGCGTCCGTCGTCTTCTCGCCGAACTGCCGCAGGTGGTTCTTCGAGGACTTGTAGGAGCAGTGCTCGGACCACATGACGGAGTACATCGCCAGCTCGGCGGCCGTCGGGCGGCGGCCCAGCAGGTCGCGGATGCGCGCGTACTCGTCGTCCTTGAGGCCGAGCTCGGCGTACGGCTGCGCGAGGTCCGGCGTGGCGGCGGCCGCCTCGACCGTGTCGGCGGGGTGGACGGGGCGGGCGGGGACGGGTCCGGGCACGGGGGCAGCCTACCGACGGGCGGGTGACGGCCCCGCGGCGCGTCCGTCCCTGTGGACGACGACGACGTCGCCCGCGCACGTGTCGGACCCCTCCGCCACACTCGTGCCCGCCGGAGCTGTCGTCGATGGAGAGGCCCGTCATGCGCGTGCGACCCCTGCTCGTCACCCTCGTCCTGGCCCTGGTGGCCACGGTCCCGACCGGCGCGGCCGCCGCGCCGCCGGAGACGTTCCCCCAGCGCGTCGCCCTGCCGCTCGGCTTCCAGCCGGAGGGCATCGACGCCGGCCCCGGCACGACCTTCTACGTCGGCTCCCTCGCGGACGGGTCGCTCTACCGCGGCGACCTGCGCACGGGTGAGGGCGCGGTGCTCGTCGAGGGCGCGGGGGCTCCCGCGGTGGGCGTGCTGTACGAGGCAGGCCGCGACCGGCTGTGGATGGCGGGCGGCGCCAGCGGCGAGGTCCGTGCGTACGACGCCTCGTCGGGCGAGCTCCTGGCCCTCTACTCCTTCCCGGGAGCGGGCTTCCTCAACGACGTCGCCATCACCGACGGCACGGTCTACGTCACGGACTCGGTGGTCCCGCAGCTCGCGGTCGTGCCGCTGGGCGCGGGCGGAGCCCTGCCCGACGAGGGAGCCGCCACGACGCTGCCCCTGACCGGGGACCTCGTCTACGTCGACGGCTTCAACGCCAACGGCATCGTGGCCACGCCGGAGGGCCGGCTGGTCGTCGTGCAGTCCGCCACGGGCCTGCTGTTCTCGGTCGACCCGACCACCGGCGCCGCCACGACCGTGGACCTCGGCGGCGCGACGGTCGTCAACGGCGACGGCCTGGAGCTGCGCGGGCGCACGCTGTACGTCGTGCAGAACCAGCTCGACCAGGTCGCGCCGGTGCGGCTGTCGGCCGACCTGCGCACCGGGACAGTCGGTCCGGTGCTCACCGACCCCGACTTCCGCGTGCCCACGACCATCGCCTTCGCCGCCGGACGGCTGTGGGCGGTCAACGCCCGTTTCGGCACGCCGCCCGGGCCGGACGTCGACTACGACGTCGTCCAGGTGGCGCTGCGCTGACGTGCGGGGCTGACGTGTGGGACCTCGTCGTCGTCGGGGCGGGCCCGGCGGGGGCCGCCGCCGCGCTGGGCGCTCTGCGTGCCCGCCCCGGCGCGCGCGTGCTGCTGCTCGACCGTGCGGACTTCCCGCGCGACAAGGCGTGCGGCGACGGCATCGCCCCGCACGCGCTGGACGTCCTCGCCGACCTCGGGGTCACCGGCCTGCTCGACGACCGGCACACCGTGACACACCTGCGGCTGGAGGCGGGCGACGCGGTCGTCGACCGCGAGATGGCCCGCCCGGCGTGGGTGGTGCCGCGGCGCGTGCTCGACACCCGTCTCGTCGCCGCGGCCGTCGACGCCGGGGCGGTCCTGCGCCGCCACCGCGTGCGCGCCGTCCGCACGACCCCGGGGAGCGTGGTGCTCGACGAGACCGTCCGCGCGCGGGTCGTCGTCGGGGCGGACGGGGTGCACTCGGCGATCCGGTCAGCGCTGGCGCCGCCGGGGCACCATCGGCGCGCGCTCGCCGTCCGCGCCTACGCCCCGACGCCGCCGGGCCAGGAGGGCCGCCAAATCATCCGGTTCGTCCCGGGCCGTTCGCTGTCCTACGCCTGGGCCTTCGACCGTGGCGACGGCCTGAGCAACGTCGGCTACGGCGAGCTGCTGGCCTCCGGCCGGCGCGGCGCACCCGTGCCGGCCCCGGGGCGCGCGCAGCTCGTCGCCCGCGCCGCCGACCTCCTCCCGGGCAGGACCGACGACGCCTGCGACTGGCGGGGCGCCCACCTCCCCCTCATGCCGGCACGGCTGCGCCACCCGTCGTCGGGCCGCGTGCTGCTGGCCGGCGACGCCGCCGCCCTCGTCAACCCCGTCAGCGGTGAGGGCATCGCCTACGCGCTGATGAGCGGCGCCGCCGCGGGCCGCGCCGCCGCGACGTCCCCGCACGCCCCGGCGCGCCCGTACCGCCGCGAGCTCCGTCGCCTCCTGGCCGCGCACGCCCGTGACACCGCCGCAGCCGCGCGTCTCGTCGCCGCCCCACCGCTCCTGCGCGCCGCTGTCCGCGCCGCCGCCCGCGACCAGCACGTCTTCGACGACCTCGTCGAGCTGGCCCTGGCAGAAGGCCGCCTGACGCGACGCACCCTCACGGCGATCGTGCGCGCCGTCCTGCCAGGACCGGCGGGATGAGACGTCGGCGGTGGCCGCGCGCCGCCGGACCGCTCCTCGGAGTCGTCGCGCTCCTGACGGCCTTCGACCTGCTCCGTGGGGAGCCGCTGACGGCAGCCCTCCTCAGCGCGGTGGCCGTCGCCCTGGTCATGGTCGTCTACGCCACGGTGATGCGACGGCTGGGGCGCCGGGAGGCGGTCCACCACCGCGACGTCGACGGGTACGTCGCCGCCTGGGTCAGGACGCCCGACGGCAGCCACTCGCGCCTCACGACGACCTGGCAGAGCGCGGAGCTCCGCCGGCAGCGGGGCTCGGTCCGCATCTCCCCGCTGGGCGGGCCGTCGGCGCTGCCCTTCACCGTGAGCGCCCGGTCGATCACACCCGACACGTCCCCCGTGCCGCTGTCGATCCGTCTCGTCACGACCCGGCCGCGGGCCCTGCTCCTCGCCGACGACGACGGGCTCGTGGCGGTCGGCCTCGAGGCCGAGCACGTGCCGTGGCTGCAGGACGGGCTCGCCGACATGCCGCACGACGAGGACGGCCGCTGACCTGGCACCAAGGCCGCTCCCGACGACACCATGGGTGGCGCCGGACACCGTCGCGAGGAGCACCGCCGATGACGAAGTACCTGATCTCGTTCCCGAGCGGAGAGATGGACATCCCCGACGGCGAGTTCCAAGCGGTCGTCGACGCCTCGCACGCGGTGGTCCGCGAGGCGAAGGAGGCCGGCGTCTGGGTCTTCGGCGGTGGCATCGACGAGAGCATCCCGCCCGTGATGGTCGCTGCCGACGGCACCGTCACGCCGGGGACCTACCCGCAGACGCAGCGCCTCGAGGGCGGCTACACCGTCCTCGAGCTGCCGTCCTACGACGCGGCGCTGAAGTGGGCCGCGAAGATCGCCGCCTCCTGCCGCTGCGCGCAGGAGGTCCGCGCCTTCCAGCACGACCCGGAGAGTTAGCTCGCGACGCCCGGCACCTCGTCGACCTGCGCGCCGTTCGTCCCATCCGTCCCGGTCGGTGCTCCGAACCAGGGCCGGCAGCACCTGCTGCGCACCCCCGCCGGCCGACGACGGCCGGCACGACCCGGAGGTTCGCCATGCGCCCGACCGTCCCCGCCCTGTCCCTCGCCGGTGCCCTGCTCGTCGGGGTCCTGGCTGCCGGCCCCGCCCAGGCCGCGCACGAGGGGATCGAGGTGACCGGCCTGACACAGAACGGCCGGCTCGTCACGTTCCTGGCCGGATCGCCCGAGCACGTCACGAGCACGGTCAAGGTGACCGGCCTGAAGGGCGAGCTGCTCGGCATCGACTACCGCCCCGCCACGGGCGGGCTCGTCGGGGTCGTGCGCGGCGACGACGGTGCCGGCCGCCTCGTCGTCATCGACGACAGCACGGGTGCGGTCCCCTCGTCCACCCCGCTGCTCGGCCTGGACGGCACGCAGGTCCTGCTGGCCGGCGGGGCCTTCGGGGTCGACCTCAACCCGGCCGCTGACGCGCTGCGCGTCGTGAGCGATGCCGACCAGAACCTGCGCATCCTGCTGTCCGACCGCGCCGCGGGTGCCACCGGGACCACGTTCGTCGACGGTGCCCTCACCCCGGGCGGGCGCCAGGTCGTCGGGGCGGCCTACACGAACAGCGACACCGACGCGGCCACCGGCACCAGGCTCTACGACATCTCGGCCGCCGACGACGCCCTGCTGCTGCAGGACCCGCCGAACGCGGGCGGCCTCGTGCCGGTCGGCGACGGGCTCGGGCTCCCCGTGGGCGCGGAGGTCGGCTTCGACATCGCCACGCGCGGCACGTCGAACACCGCGCTGGTCTCCGTCGTCGACCGCGGCCGCGCGACCCTGTCCGTCGTGGACCTGACGACCGGCGCGGTGGTCCCGGGCTCCACGGGCACGATCGGGACGCGCCCGGCCGTCGTCGACATCGCGGTGCCCACGACGCGCTGACACCGCAGGACACGTGAGGACGGGGAGCCGACGACGACCGGCCCCCGTCCCCGCGTCGGCGAGGACGACGCACTGCCAGGAGCGGTGTGCACGAGCGGCACACCGCTCCGCACAGGGGGACCACCGCCCGTCGGCGGCCGTTCCTGGGTCCGCCGGCATGGGACTCACTGCGCAGGAACATGACGACATCGACCGCGCCAACGCCTCCGGGCGGCCGTGCATCGTGCTGGTGCGCGGGCTGTGGCTGCTCTCGAGCAGCTGGGACCGGTGGCGCGCCGTCTACGAGGCCGCCGGGTACGCGACCATCGCGCCCGGGTGGCCCGACGACCCGGCCACCGTCGAGGAGGCGCGCGCCCACCCCGAGGTCTTCACGGACAAGATGGTCGGCGAGGTCACCGACCACTACGTCGAGGCGGTCGCGGCCCTGTCGGGACGCCCCGCGCTGGTCGGGCACTCCTTCGGCGGTCTCGTCGTGCAGAAGCTCGCGGCGCAGGGCGTCAGCGCTGCCACGGTGGCGATAGTCCCGGCCCCGTTCCGCGGGGTGCTCCCGGTGCCGGTCTCCTCGCTGCGCTCCAGCGCCGCGGTCGTAGGCAACCCGGCGAACCTGCACCGGGCGGTCACCCTCACCTTCGAGCAGTACCGGTACGGCTGGGCCAACGCCCTGGAGGAGGACGAGGCCCGCGCGCTCTACGACGAGTTCCACGTCGCCGCCGCCGGCGTCCCGATCTTCCAGGCCGTGGCGGCGAACCTGAACCCCTTCAGCGAGACGAAGCTGGACGTCGCGGCGCCCGACCGGGGCCCGCTGCTGATCGTGTCCGGGGAGAAGGACCACACCATCCCGCACGCGGTCGCCCACGCCGCGTTCGTCCGGCAGCGTCGCAACCCGTCGCCGACGGAGTTCGTCGAGCTCGCCGGGCGGGGGCACTCGCTGACGATCGACCACGGCTGGCGGGAGGTCGCCGACACCGCCCTGCAGTTCGTCCGGACCCACCTGGTCGCTGGCGCCGGCGTCGCCGCGGAGGCCTGAGCCGTGGCCGGCACCGCCGTCCGGGGTCCTGCACCCGACTGGACCGCCGCCCGCTCGGCGACGCTGCACTGCCTGCTCGGCTGCACGATCGGCGAGGTGACCGGCATGGCGATCGGGCAGGGCGCCGGCTGGTCGCCGGTCGCGACGATCGCCCTGTCCGTGGCGCTGGCGTTCGTGGCCGGCATCGCGCTGGCCACAGTGCGGATCGCACGCCTGGGACTGCCCTGGCGACGAGCCGTCCGCGTGGCCGCGGCGGCGGAGGTGGTCTCGATCAGCGTGATGGAGCTCGTCGACAACCTGGTCCTCGCGGTCCTCCCGGGCGGCCTCACGGCGGGACCGACCACGGCCCTGTTCTGGGGTGCCATGGCCGTGGCCCTGGCCGTCGCGTTCGTCGTCACCCTGCCCGTCAACGCCCTGCTCATCGCGCGGGGTCGCGGCCACGCGCTGGTGCCGCACGCCGGGGGGCACCACACCTGACCCCGACGGGACAGGGCAGCAGGGCCGCAGCCGGCGCCGCTGCGGCCCTGCTCGGCGCCTCACCGCCGGGCTCGGAGCTCCCGCCACTGCCGCGGCGACATGCCGTACTCCTGGCGGAAGACCCGGCTGAAGTGGGAGGCGTCGACGAACCCCCACCGACGGGCCACCGCGGCGATGGTCGTCCGGCCCTCCGCTCCCGCCGTCGCGGCGAGGTCCCGCCGGCACGCCTCGAGGCGGGCCGACCGGATCCACTTCCCGAGGCTGACGTCGGCGGCCGCCAGCACCCCGTACAGGTGCCGCACCGAGATGTGGTGTTCGGCCGCGATGCCGGCCGGGCCGAGGTCCGGGTCGCCCAGGTGCCGCCGCACGTGCTCCAGGATCCGCGCCGCCAGGGTCGGCTCCAGCGCGTCCCTGGTCCGCCGGTCCTCCCCGGCGCCGGCCAGCAGGGCCGCGCGCACCAGCTCGACCGTCGGCTGGGCCAGCGAGTCCGCGACCGCCAGGTCGCGCAGCTCGGGGCTGACCGCCACCCGTGGCAGGTACGAGGCGACCAGCCCGGCCAGGGGCTCCGAGGCGTCGAACGTGCGCGCCGACACCTTCCGGACGACCGCGTCCGGGAGCGCGAGGTCCCGCAGCGGGAACCGGAAGAAGTGCGCCTGCACGCCCTGTCGAACAGCAGCGAGTAGGGCGAGGTCGTCGTGTACACCGCGAACTGCCCCGGCTCCAGGACCGCGTGGCGGCCGTGCTGGACCATCAGCGAGCCCCGCCCGCCCTGCAGCGTCAGGAAGAGCGCGGGCTCCTCGTCCTCGCGTGCCGCGCGCGCCGTCCGTGTCACCGTCGTCGGCATCGCGGCGACCGAGCACAGCTGGACCCGCCCCAGGTCCGTCAGCGAGAGCTCGGCGCGGACCTGCTCGGGGCGCTGCGGGAGGTCCAGCTCCACGCGCACGACCGCCCGGCGGACCGTCTCGCGCAGCGCCTCCGCGCGCACGTCGGCCTCCACGTGCGACGCGCTCCAGTTGACCGTCATGTCGACACCTCCACGGGCAGCCAACGCCTCATGGTCCCGACGGTGGGTGCGCTCCCACGAGGGCGCCGACGTCGACCCGTGCACGACGAGCACACCGGTTCGCACACCGAGCACATCCGCCCCCCGGGGACTCCCCGTAGACTCCTCGGACGGGCAGCAGCCGCACGCAGCCGTCGTGCTCAGCGACATCGCGGCGCTGCCCTGGCTCCGGGACGTGTCCGCCTTCCACTGGGCCTACGGCTCGGAGCCGCTGCGGCACGGCTTCACGGGCACGTCGCCCCAGCTCCTGCTGTACGGCCTCGCCCTCGTGGCCTACGTCCTAGGTGCCCTCGGCTTCGACCGGCGCGACATCGGCACCTGACGCCGGCCCGATGCGGCGGCGGTCCTCTTGGCTCGGTCTGGCTCGCCTGTCCGGCACGTCGGCGGCCGCTGGCGAGGGGTAGCTCACGCAGTGCGCTGCGACGCCCGTCACGGTAGGAAGACGACGACCAGCACGGTGTCGTGCCGGCTCGTCGAGGGAAGGGCACGAACGATGTCCGGTACGGCCGGGGGCAGCCTGTCCCCCACGGTGGGACTCATCGGTGTGATGGTCGTCGTGGTGATCGCCGCCGTGCTGTACGCCCGGAGGAACCGGCGATGACCGGTCTGGTGATCGCGACCGTGCTCATCGGCGCGGTGCTGGCGGTGATGGCGGTCGGCATGTGGCGGTTCCGCGCCGAGGTGGAGCAGGACGACCGCCGCGCGGCGGCGAAGGACCCCACCTCCTACCAGAACCACGCACGCTGGAAGGACATGCCGGCGAGCTCGCGTCTGGCGTTGGTGCTCACCGTCGTGCTCGCCCTGCCCGGCTTCGCGGTGCGCGCCGTCGACGACCCGCCCTGGTGGCTCTTCGCCCTGATCGGGGCCGCGGTGGTGTCCATGGTCTCGTTCGTCCTGCTGGAGCGCCGGCGCGCCCGGCGTCAGGGACTCAGCTGGCCGCGGTGATCGGCGCACGCCTCCGCCCGAGGACGGGGCGTCGGCGGGTCGAGGTCATCACCTTCGTCGTGTCCGTCGCACTGCTGAGCGGCATGGGGACGGGCCTGCGATCCCTGTTCGGCGAGCCGCCGCTCGACGCCTTCCTCAGCTCGGCGATCGGCGCGCTCGGCATCCTCGGCGGCCTGGCGCTCGGCGGTCTCGCCCGGCGACGGCTGCAGCGCCGCCGCGTCCGTCGTGGTCACGCCGAGGTCGTGGTCCGCGACCGCGGCCGCGCGCACCGGGGCCTGCATCCGCGGTGGCAGACGCTCACCGCTCGACCCGGACCCGGTCGGCTGGGGCTGACGGAGGCCGGGTTCGGGGTGCTCGCCGGCGGGCCCCTCGACCTGCCCGTCCTCGCAGCCCGGAGGACCGGCCGGTGGACCGGCCCGCGGGACTGGACGGTCTGGCCGAATCTGGCGGTGCTCGAGCTCACCACACCTACGGGGGCGGTCGAGCTCGGCATCCACGATGAGCACGTCGCCTGGTTGCTCGCGCAGCTCGGGCTCGCGGAGGACGTGTCGGACGGCGGTGCCAGGGTGCGTCCATGACGACGCGCGCCCGCTCCCCCTTCCCGCCCGACCGCGTGCCGAACCCCGGTTCGGCCGACATCGTGGAGAAGGCGCAGCGGCTGCTCAACGCCCTGCCGGTGCCGCCGGGCGTGCACCACGACGTGCTGCAGCCCGTGCCGGTGCTGGCGCGGCTGCGGTGGGAGCGGGACCCGGAGGAGACCGTGCGGACGGTCGCGGTGGAGTGGACGACGAGCCGGGTGCGCGTCCGGCTGGCCGACGCCCGTCGGCACACGGGGGCGGCCTGGCTCCCGGCCACCGACGTCCGCCGGGCGCCGGTGGCGGCGCGATGAGTCGCGGTTGGGGCGTCAGACCGCGCGGAGAGCCAGGAGGAACTGACCGCCGCCGGGCGTGACCTCGGCGGTGACCGGCAGGTCCGGGGCCAGGCGTGAGACGCGGTCGACCAGCCAGGCGGCGGCCTCGTCGGCGTCCGAGCGCGACGGGCAGCGGGCGACGACCTCGCGGCCGCCCGTGCGGCCCAGCCGCTCGACGATCTCGACGATGGGCGCCGGATCGACGACGAACAGGTCCGCGCCCCACGGCACGACCGGGCGGACCGCGCCCTTGCGGGTGTTGCAGGCGCGGTGGGCCAGCCGCTCGACGGCCGGGGCCGCCTTCTTCCCCTTCTTGGCCTTGCCCCCGCCGGCGGCCGGCAGCCCGCCGCTGTCGACGCTCGGGCCGAGGTCGGCGTTGACGGAGGCGTCGGGGTCCACCGGCTCGTCGCAGAGCCAGCAGCGCCAGCCGTCGCGCGCTCCGACCTCGTCGAGGGTGCTCACGCCGGGCCGTCTGCGGTGATGCCCTCGGCGCCGTGCTCCGGCACGAGGTGCTCGACGCGCACCGCGCTCACCAGCGTGCGCACCTCGTCGAGGAACGCGGCGACCTCCGCGCGGGCCTCGTGGGCGGCGTGCGCCGCCCGGTCGCGGTAGACCTCGTAGAACAGGCGCGAGAGCGGCGCGTCGTCGACCCGGTGGGTCGTGTAGACCAGCGTGCCGGGCTCCTGCGCGTGGATGTCGGGGACGATCTCGGCGACGAGGGCGTCGAAGCGCGCGGCGGCGGCCTCGTCGGGCAGGTCGAAGCGGACGACGATGGCGAACATGCGTCGCACCTTACGGGGCCACGGGCGCCGGCCGGTCGGCGTCCGCGGCGCGCATGCCGAGGGCGACGCCCGCGGCGACGACGAGCACGCCCGCCCACACCGGCGGTGCCGGGACCGGACCGCCCAGCGCGATGCCGGTGGCGGCCGCCGCGACCGGGGCGACGCCGGTCAGGAGGCCGGCCCGCGCCGACCCGAGGGCACGCACGCAGGAGTACCAGAGCACGAACGCGACGGCGGTGACGGCCACCGCCAGGAACGCCACCGCGAGCAGGTCGTCGACCGCCAGCCGCGTCACCGCGCCGGGACCCTCCCCGCGGCCGCCGAGCCCCAGGACCGCGGCCAGCGCGAAGCCCGCGGTCGCCATCCAGGTCGTGTGCACCGAGACGCCCCACGGCCCGTGCCGCCGCAGCACGGGGACGGCCAGCAGGGTGAACCCGACCTCGCACAGCAGCACGACGACCGCCCACAGCAGACCCGTCAGGTCGCTGCGCCCGAACCCCTGCACCAGCGCCGCGCCCGCGGTGACCAGCAGCGCCGCGACCACCACGGCCCGCCGCGGCCGGCGCCCCTCCTGCAGCGGCCCCGCGATCGCCAGGACCAGCGGCACCCCCGCCACCGCCACCCCGAACACCGCCGGCTCGGCGTGCTCGGCCCCGCGCACGAGCGCCACGTTGAACAGCAGCAGCCCTGCGCCGGCGACCCCGGCCAGCCACGCCCACTCCGCCCCGCGCGGCCGGTGCAGCGCGTGCCCGCCGGCCCGCGCGACGAGGACCAGCAGCACGCACGCCACGAGGTAGCGCAGCGCCTGCGCCGTCGCGAGCGGCGCGTCCGTCAGCACCCCGGAGACCGCCGCGCTGCCGCCCACGAACACCATCGCCGTCGCCCCCACCGCCACCGCTCGTCGCACGTCTCGTGATCCTGCCCCGACCGTTCCCGACGAGGGTGACGCGTCCAGATCGGACGCGGGCACGGCTCAGGACCCGTCGGCCTCCAGCGGCAGCGACGGCGCGAGCCGCCGCAGGGACGTGAACGTCGGCACCAGCGCGTCGTACAGCCCGGTGAACACCGGCAGCAGTGACCGGTACACGGCGGCGGCCGCCGGACGCGGCCGCACGGTCGTCGTCACCTCCACCATGTCCGCCACGACGTCGATGCTCTCCACGAGCCCGATCGCCTCCATGCCCAGCAGCGCGGCCCCGAAGCCGGAGCCCTCCTGCCCCTCGGCGAGCTGCACGTCCATGCCGAACGCGTCGGCCAGGGTCTGCCGCCACAGGCCGCTGCGCATGACCCCGCCGGTGGCGCGCACCTCCGACACCTCGAAGCCGGCGGCCCGCATGGCGTCCAGCACGGTCGCGAGCTGCAGGCACACGCCCTCGACGGCCGCGCGGACCAGGTGCTCGCGCCCGTGGGACCGCGTCAGCCCGACGAAGACACCCTTGGGCAGCGAGCTCCAGTGCGGCGCCCGCTCGCTCAGCAGGTACGGCAGCATGAGCAGACCGCCGGCCCCGACCGGGACCCCCTCGGCCAGCGCGAGCAGCTCCGTCTCGTCGTCGGCGTCGGGCGCGAGGGTGTCCCGGGCCCAGCCCATGACGACGCCGCCGTTGTTGATCGCCCCGCCGACGACCCAGCGCGTCGGCGTGAGCGCGTAGCAGAACACCCCGCCCAGCGGGTCGACGGCCGGGCGGTCGACGACGACCCGCAGCGCCCCGCTCGTCCCCAGCGAGCACGCCGCGACCCCGGGACGCACGGCCCCGACGCCGAGGTTCGCCAGCGGCCCGTCGGCCGCCCCGACGACGACGCGCGTGTCCGCCGGCAGCCCCGTCGCCGCCGCCCCCGCCTCCGTCAGCCCCGTCAGCACGTGCGTCGTCGGGACGATCTCCGGGAGCTGCTCCGCGGTGATCCCCGCGAGCGCCAGCGCCTCGGCGTCCCATGCGAGCGTCGCCATCTCCATGAGACCGGTCGCGCTGGCGATGGAGTGGTCGACGACGAGCGCCCCGCACAGCCGCAGCAGCACGTACTCCTTGATGCCCACCCAGAAGCCGACGCGCTCGCACAGCTTCGGCTCCTGCTCGTGGAACCAGACGATCTTCGGCAGCGGGGACATCGGGTGCAGAGGGGTCCCCGTCCGGCGGTGCAGGGCGAGCCCGCCCGGCGCCGACCGCAGCCGCTCGGCCTGGGCCGCGGCGCGGGTGTCGCCCCAGGTGACCACCTCGGTGAGGGGCTCGAGCGTCGGGGACAGCCCCAGCACGCTGTGCATCGCGGAGCTGAAGGACAGCGCGGCCACCCGCTCGGCACCGACCTCCATGACCACGTCCCGCAGCGCCGCGTGCACGGCCGCGAGGATGAGGTCGGGGTCCTGCACCGCGTGGCCGGGGTGCGGCTCCTCCAACGGGTAGCCGTGGGACGCGCTCGCGACGAGGGTGCCGGCGGTGTCGAACGCGACGACCTTCGTGCTCGTCGTGCCGAGGTCGACGCCGAGGACGAGGTCCGCGGCGCCCGCCCCACCGCTCACGCGGCCGCCCCCGCGGCCGGGTCCCCGCCCCACAGGTCGACGAGCACCTTGCCGCTGACCGTGGAGTCGGCGGCGGTGCGGAACGCGACCACGGCGTCGTCGGCGGGCAGCACGTGCGTCACGACGGACCCGATGCCGGGCTCGGCGGCCAGGAGGCGCACGGCCTCGTCGACCTCGTCGAGGAAGCGGAAGGAGCCGCGGACCGTCGCCTCCTTGGAGATGAACGGCGCGAGGTTCACCGGCCGGGGCTCGTTCGGCACCATGCCGACCTGCACGACGGTCCCGCGCCGGCGCACCGCCGCGAGCGCGGTGCTGACCGCCGCCGGCACGCCGGAGCACTCGAGCACGAGGTCGAACGCGCCCGCCGGCACCTCGTCGACGCCCACCTGCAGCGTCGACGCCGCGCCCACCGCCCGTGCCCGCTCCAGGGGCCCGGTCAGCACGTCGGTGGCGACGACCTCCGCCGCGCCCCGCGCCAGCGCCGCCGCGACGGCCAGCAGCCCGATCGGCCCGGAGCCGGAGACGAGCACCCGCGCCCCCTCGACGACCGGTGTCCCGTCGAGCGCGAGGCCCGCCATCGCCACGCCGTGCAGCGCGACCGCGAGGGGCTCGGCCAGCGCCGCGCGCCGCAGCGGCAGGTCCGCCGGCAGCACCCGCACCTGGTCCCGCCGCACGACGAGGAGCTCGCTCATGCCGCCCTGCGTGTGCGGGGTCGTCGACGCGCTGCCGAGGTACGCACCGCCCGGCCACAGGTGCGGCGCGTCCTCGACCCCCGGCTGCGACGTGCCGAACGTGGCCGGGTGCAGCGTCACGGGCGTGCCCGGTGCCAGCTCCCCCGCCGGGTCGGTCTCGACCACCCCGACGACCTCGTGCCCGGGCACCAGCGGCTCCCGCACGACGAACTCGCCGTTGGCGCCGTGCGCCCAGTAGTGCAGGTCCGAGCCGCAGATGCCGCCGTACGCCATCCGGAGCCGGACCTGGCCCTCGCCCGCCTCGGGCGTGGGCACCTCCTCGACCCGCAGGTCGTCCTTGCCGTGGATCACCAGGGCGCGCACGGCGCCACCTCCTCGTCGAGCGGTACCGGGAGAGCGGGGCCGGGCCGGGGGCACCGGCCCGGCGGGTCACACGACCGCGGACATCCCGCCGTCGACCGACAGGTTCTGCCCCGAGACGAAGCTCGAGGCGTCGGAGCTCAGGAACAGCAGCGCGCCGACGAGCTCCTCGACGCGCCCCCACCGCTGCGCCGGCGTGCGCTGCTTCACCCAGCCGTCGAAGGTCGGGTCCTGCCACAGCGCCGCGTTCATGTCCGTGGCGAAGTAGCCGGGCGAGATCGCGTTGACCTGGATCCCGAACCGCGCGAGGTCGGCCGCCATGCCCTGCGTCAGCGAGGCGAGCCCGCCCTTGCTGGCCGAGTAGGGCGCGATGGTCTGCCGCGCGAGCCGCGACTGCACCGACGCGATGTTGACGATCTTGCCCGAGCCGCGCGCGACCATCCCCGGCGCGACCTGCCGTGAGACGTAGAACGCGCTCGACAGGTTCGAGGAGATGACGGTGTCCCAGTCCTCGACGGCGAACTCCTGGATCGGCGCCCGCCGCTGCACGCCCGCGTTGTTGACCAGCACGTCGGGCACGCCGTGCTGCTCGACGAGGGCCCCCACGGCGTCGGCCACCGCGGCGGCGTGGGTCACGTCGAAGGTGACCGACGCCGGCCGGGTGCCGGTGCGCGCCTCGAGGTCGTCGGCGACGGCCTCCAGCGCCGCGGTGTCGCGGCCGTGCAGGACCACGCGCGCCCCGGCCTCCGCCAGTCCGGTGGCCATCGTCCGGCCGAGGCCGCGCGACGACCCGGTGACGAGCGCGAGCCGCCCGGTGACGTCGAACAGGCCGCCCACGGCCGTGCTGCCCGCGGCCATCAGACCGCGCTCGCCCCGACGAAGATCACCGAGATGATCGCGAAGGCCAGCACGGACTCGATGGTCTGCTGCACGGTCCACGTCTTCAGGGTGGTCTTGACGTCCATGCCCATGAGGCGCCCCACGAGCCAGAAGCCCGAGTCGTTGACGTGGCTGGCGAAGACCGAGCCGGCCGCCGTGGCGAGCGTGATGCAGGCGACCTGGAGCGCGTTGTAGTCCCCGGCGGTGACGGCCGGGGCCATGAGGCCGGCCGCCGTGACCAGGGCGACCGTGGCCGAGCCCTGCGCGAGCCGCAGGATGACGGAGATGACGTAGGCCGCGACGATGACGGGCAGGCCGATGGAGGCCAGCGAGTCGGACAGCGCGTCGCCGATGCCCGACGTGCGCAGGACGCCGCCGAACATGCCGCCGGCGCCGGTGATGAGGATGACCGAGCAGACCGGGCCGAGCGAGGAGTCGAGGACCTTCTCCAGCGCGGTGCCCTCGACGCCGCGCCGCGAGCCGAGGACGACCATCGCGACGAGCACGGAGATGAGCAGCGCGATGGAGGACGTGCCGAGCAGCGTCAGGACGCGGACCCAGCCGGCCTCCTCGTCGACGGCGCCCGCCGCGGCGGCCGCGTCGAGCCCGGTGTTCATGAAGATGAGGACGAGCGGCAGGGCCATGACGGCGATGACCGTGCCGAACCGCGGCGGGTTCGTCGGCTGGTCGTCGTCGACGGCGCCGAAGAAGCCCGGGACCGGCAGGACGTACTTGGTGCCGACCCGCTTGCCCCAGATGTAGCCGGAGACGTACCATACGGGGAACGCCAGGATGATCCCGACGATGAGCACGACACCCAGGTTGGCGCCGTAGAGCTCGGTCGCTGCGACGGGACCGGGGTGCGGCGGCAGGAACACGTGCATGACCGAGAAGGCGGCCGCGGCGGGGATGCCGTAGGCGAGCACGTTGTTGCCGCCCAGGCGCCGCGCCACCGCGAAGATGATCGGCAGCATGACGACGAGCCCGGCGTCGAAGAAGATCGGGAAGCCCATGATGAGCGAGGCGAGGCCGAGCGCGAACGACGCCCGCTTCTCCCCGAACCGGGCCACGAGCGCCTCGGCCAACACCCGGGCGCCGCCGGAGTGCTCGACGAGCTTGCCGAGCATCGCGCCCAGCCCGATGAGCAGCGCGACCGTCCCCAGCGTGGAGCCGAAGCCCCCGACGAGGGTGTTCACGATCTCGCCGATCGGGATGCCGGTGGCCAGCGCCGTCAGCAGCGAGACCACGATGAGCGTGAGGAACGCGTGCAGCTTGAAGCGGATGACGAGCACGAGGATCAGCGCGATCGCCGCGGCGGCGATGCCGAGCAGCGGTCCCGCGCCCAGTGTCTGGGTCCAGTCGTCCATGGGGATCTCCGTCGATCGAGGGGGTCGTGTCCTGCGCCGGGGATCCGGCCTGCGTGCCGGGCGGCGTCGCCCGGCGCGCCACCGTCGCAGAAAAGTACGACTATTAGCAACCCTGCTGGTGGACTCCTGCGTTGGAGACCCCGTCCCGACCCTGGCCCTCCCGCCTAGACTCCGCCACCGGCCGGTGCCGCCCACGACCGGCGGCAGCCGCACCAGACCGAGGGGGACGCATGCGCGGAGGCCTGCACCTCGGCGTCCTGGACCGCTTCGGCCAGGAGATCGCGGGCGGCCGACGGCCCGCCGGCACGGTCCTCACCCTGGCCGGCCTCGAGGCCGAGCTCGGGGTGTCCCGCACGGTGGTGCGGGAGGTGGTCCGCGTCCTCGAGGCGGTCGGGATGGTCGAGGCGCGGCAGCGCGTCGGCGTCCGCGTCCTGCCCGAGGACCGCTGGAACGCGCTGGACCCGCAGGTCATCCAGTGGCGGCTGGCCGGACCGGGCCGGCACCGGCAGCTCGTCGCCCTGACGGAGCTGCGCATGGCCGTGGAGCCGACGGCCGCCCGCCTCGCCGCCCGGCACGCGAGCACCGCCGACCGCGCCCGGCTGGCCGAGCTGGCGGCCGGGCTGCGCCTCATGGGCGAGGAGGGCGAGGGCCGCAGCGAGGCGTACCTCGCCGCCGACGTGGCCTTCCACGTCCTGCTCCTGCAGGCCGGCGGCAACGAGATGCTCGCGGCGCTCACCGGCCCGGTCGCGGAGGTGCTGGCGGGCCGCGCGACGCTCGGCCTCATGCCCGCGCTGCCCGTCGCGGACGCGCTCGACCACCACGAGGCCACGGCGGCCGCCGTCCTGGCCGGCGACGAGGACGCCGCCGAGCGGCACGCCCGCGCGGTGGTGCAGGAGGTCTGGGACGCGGTCGTCGCGGCCGGCGGCGGGCAGCGCCCCCCGCGCCCCTGAGCCCATCCGCCACTGCCGACGCCACTGCCGACGCCACCGCCGGCGCCCGGGCGGGGCCGCGGTCGCCTACCGTTCACGGGTGATCCCCATCGCGGACGACAACTCCCGCCGCCGCACGACGCCGTGGGTCACCTACCTCCTGCTCGTCACCAACGTCGCCGTCTTCGTCTCCACGGCCCTGTCGACGCCCTTCGAGCAGGCCCTGACGTTCGCGCGGTACGCCGCCGTGCCGGCCCTCGTCACGAGCGACCCGACGACGTGGCCGACGCTGCTGACCTGCACCTTCCTGCACGCCTCGTGGCTGCACCTCGGCGGCAACATGCTGTACCTGTGGGTGTTCGGCGACAACGTCGAGGACGCCCTGGGCCACGTCCGGTACCTGAGCTTCTACCTGCTGGCCGGCGTCGCCGGCAGCGTCGCGCAGGTGCTCGTCGACCCCTCGGGCACGGTGCCGCTCGTCGGTGCCAGCGGGGCCATCGCCGGTGTCCTGGCCGCCTACGTCGTGCTGTTCCCGCGCGGGATGGTGCGCACGATCGTCGTCATCGTGCCGCCGCTGTTCGTGTGGCCCGTGCTGCCGGCGTGGCTGCTCATCGGCGTGTGGTTCCTCCTGCAGTTCTGGTCCGGGCTCACGTCGCTCACCGGCCTCGCCGGGGGCGGCGTCGCCTACTTCGCCCACGTCGGCGGGTTCGTCGCGGGGCTGGTGCTGGCGCGGGCGCTGGCCCGTCCGGAGCGCGTGCGGCGCGGCGTCGACCGCCGGGTCCGGCTCGTGGACCCCTACGAGGCGCGGCGGCTCGAGCGCCGGCGCGGAACCCGGTGGTGACGCCCTCGCGGGCGCCGGTCGCGCTGGTGGCGGCCGCGCTGCTCCTCGTCGGGGGCGCCGCCGCGTGCACGGCGGGGACGGACGGCCCGACGAGCACCGGGACGACGAGCACCGGCACGGGCCCGGCGGCCTCCGCCGGCCCGACGAACGGCACGACCGGCGGCCCGAGCGGTGACCTGAGCGGTGGCCCGAGCGCGCACGCGGCCCCGGCCGACGCCGCCGACGTGCGCGCCCGGGGCACCGCCCTCACCGCGGGCGACGTGACGCTGGCGGTCCTGCCCGCGCCCGGCACGACGCTCGTCGTCGAGGCGGGCCCGGACGGCTCGGCGCTGGCCCGGCTCACCCCCGGGGCGACGGCGGCCCGGTCCCCCGTCGCCTGGCTGGCCGCTCCGCCGGACCGCTCGCTCGTCGCGGAGGACGACGGGACGGTGGTCGTCACCGATGCGGCGGGCGGGTTCGTCGCGGGCGTCGCCGCGCCGGGGACGGCCCCGGCCGCCGACGGGACGACGTCCGTCCCCGGGCCCCGCGGGGCGGGCGTCGTCCCCGGTCCCGACGGCACCCTCGCGGTCATGCTCCCCGCGAGCCCCACCTCGACCGCCGGCACGACTCCGGCCGAGCTGCCGCTGTGGCTCGCCGCGACCACCGTCCTCGACGCGCGGTGGGGCGACCGCGAGGGCGGGCGGTCCCTGGCCGTGACCCCCTCGGCCTGGGCGCGCGTGGGCGGGGCCGCCGCGGCGGAGGGCGTGTGGGCGCAGCTCGTCGCCCGCGAGCCGGAGGCCGGGACGACGTCGATGCACGACCAGCTCTGGTGCCACCAGCTCGGCGCGCCGACGAAGGCGACCTGGAACCTCGAGCCGTGGCGGCCCGAGGTCGACACGCTCGAGCTGCTGGCCGCCGGCTGCAACCCGGTCGAGCAGGGCGAGGGCTGACGTGCCGCGCCTCCACGCCCTGGAGCTCCTGCCCGACGGGGCCGGCGACGCCGCGGTCCGCGCCGACTGGCAGGCCCTGCGCGACGCGGACCTGCCGTCCCAGCTCGACCACACCGGCGCGACGAACGCCCCGCACGTCACCCTGCTGCCCGCCCCCGCGCTCGACGAGCCGCTGCTGGCGCGGGCCGCGGCGCTGGTCGGGCCCCTCCTGCCGCTGGAGGTGCGCGCGGCGGGCCTCGTCGTGCTGGGCGGGGAGCGGGTGACCCTCGCGCGGCTCGTCGACGTGCCCGACGCGCTCACCGCGGCGGCGCTCGAGCTGCGGGCCGCGGCCCCCACCACGCCGCACCCCGGCTGGCTGGCGCACGTCACGCTGGCCCGGCGGCTGCCACGCGCCGACGTCGGGCGGGCGCTGGCGGTGCTGGGGCACGCCGACGTCGTCCTGCGGCTGGTGGCGCTGCGCCGGTGGGACCCGGAAGCCGGGACGGTGACCACCCTGGTCAGCGCTGACGGGACGCCGACGACGCCGTAGGGTCCCGTCATGGGCACGCGGTGGCTGGGCGAGGCGCAGCTGGCGGCCTGGCTGCCGCTCATCGCGGTGGTCGAGCGGCTCCCGACCGTGCTCGACGCCCAGCTGCGGCGCGACGCCGGGCTCACGCACTTCGAGTACATGGTCCTGGCGATGCTGTCCGAGGCCGACGGCGCGACGCTGCAGATGACGGACCTGGCCCGCCGCACCGACGCGACGCTGCCGCGGCTCTCGCACGTCGTCGCCCGCCTCGAGGCGCGGGGGGCGGTGACGCGCTCGACGAGCCCCACCGACCGCCGGGCCACGGTCGTGACCCTCACCGACGCCGGCGGGGACGTCGTGCGCGCCGCCGCCCCCGGGCACGTCGCGCAGGTGCGGCGCAGCGTCTTCGACGTGCTCGACGAGGAGCAGGTCGAGCAGCTCCGGGGCATCGCGAGCGCCGTCCTGGCCCGGCTGGAGGAGGACGGCCGGCAGCCGCGCCGCACCGTCGGCGGGTCCGTGCGTCAGGACGCTGAGCCACCCGCCGAGCCGCCCGCGAACCCGCCCGCGAACCCGCCCAGCAGCGCGACCGGCCCGGGCCGGCCCAGCAGGTAGCCCTGCGCGTCGTCGCACCCCTCCTCGGTGAAGAACGCGAGCTGCTCCTCGGTCTCGACGCCCTCGGCGATCGTCCGGACGCCCAGGTCGCGGGCCAGGCCGAGGATCGCCCGCACGACCGTGCGGGTCCGGCTCTCGTCGACGGACACCGCGAAGGACCGGTCGAGCTTGAGCACGTCCACGGGCATCCGCCGCAGCCACGTGAGGGCCGTGTTGCCGGCGCCGAAGTCGTCGAGCGCGATGGCGAACCCGCGCTCGCGCTTGCGCCGCAACCGGTCGCCGAGGCCCGGCACGTCGGTGCCGAGCACCTCCTCGGACAGCTCGAAGAACACGCCGTGCGGGTCGACGCCGTGCCAGGCGGCCAGCCCGGCGAGCTCGCGGTCCAGCTCCGCGACGGCGAGCTGCACGGCCGCGAGGTTGATGAACACGTCCGGCCCGTCGCCCGCGGCCTGCCACCGTGCCGCCTGGCCGAGGGCGGCGTCCACGGCCCACGACGACAGCGCCGGCATGAGCCCCACCTCCCCCGCGAGCGGCAGGAACTGCGCGGCCTCCACCACCCCGCGCCGCGGGTGGTTCCACCGCAGGAGCGCCTCGGCCGCCACCGTCCGCCGGTCGGCCAGCCGGACGATCGGCTGCCAGTACAGCTCGAGCTCCTCCTGCTCCAGCGCCTGGTGGAGCTGGCTGCCCAGGTCGAGGCGGTGCTGCACGCGGGCGCCCAGCTCGGCGGTGAACGGCTCGGCGCGGGCCCGGCCGCGGCGCTTGGCCTCGTGCAGCGCGGCGTCGGCCTGGGCCAGCAGCTCCTCGGCGCGGCGGCCGCCCGTGAGGCCCGCCGGCGCGTCGTCGCCGCCCGGGTCCTCGGGCTGGTGCGTGACCACGCCGATCGACACCGTCACGCGCGTGGCCACCGAGCCGACGCGGAACCGCCCCTCGGCCGCCGCGGCGACGCGGGCCGCGAGCCGGGTGCCGGCGTCGTCCTCGCCGGTCGCCTCCCCGTGCGCGTTCCCACACGCGTCCCTGAGCGTGCTGGCGGTGACGGGCAGCCCCTCGGCGACGACGACGAACTCGTCGCCCCCGAGCCGCGCCAGCGCGAGACCTGGCCGCAGCTGCGTGGCCAGGCGGGCGGCGAGCTCCACGAGCAGCAGGTCCCCGGCGGCGTGACCGAGGCTGTCGTTGACGACCCTGAAGTCGTCGACGTCGAGCACGGCGAGCGCGAACGACGTGCCGTCCCGCGCGCTGCGGGCCACCGCGTCGCGCAGCGCCCCGAGGAACCACCGGCGGTTGGGCAGGCCGGTGAGCGGGTCCTCGAGGGCGATCTGGTGGAGCTGGTCCTCGGCGGCGCGCTGCGCGGTGACGTCGCGCAGGTGCACGACGAGGCCCGCGACGGCCGGCTCGTCGAGCCAGTTGGCCGCCAGCAGGTGCAGCCAGCGCACCTCCCCCTCCGGCCCGGGGCCGCGCAGCACGCGCGCGTGCACCTCGGCGGTCCCGCCCGTGGGCTCCGCGGCCACGTCGCGCAGCAGCGCCTCGACCAGCCCGCGGTCCTCCGGCAGCGCGAGGGCGGGCAGGGCGACGCCGTCGAGCGCGTCGGCGCCGCGGCCGCTCACCCGCACGGCGGCCGGGCCGCTCCACGTCACGGTCCCCCCGGCGTCCGTGACGACGACGGCGTCGGCGGCGTTCTCGACGAGGGCGCGGAACCGCTGCTCGCTGCTGCGCCGGGCGGCCTCCGCCCGGCGCACGTCCGTCACGTCCCGCCACAGGACGACGACGAGGCCGCCGGCCGGGACGCGGACCGTCTCGGCGACCCGGGTCGCCGACGACCCCTCGTCGGGCGCCCCGGGCACGGCGGGAGGGCGCAGGCGGCCGTCGGCGTCCGCGACCAGCTCGACGTCCTCGCGCACCGTGCCCCCGGTGGTGAGCACCTCGCGGTTGACGGCCACCAGCCGGTCGGCGAACGCGGGCGGGTAGAGCTCGCGCAGCGTCCGGCCGAGGCTCGGGACCCCGGCCAGCCGGGCGGTCATGCCCGTGTCGGCCACCACGCGGAAGTCCGTGGGCGCGTCCGGCGGCCCGACGGGCCGCAGCACCGTGACGCCGTCACTACCCTGCGCGGCCAGCCCGGCGACGAGCGCCGCCAGGAGCGCCGGCTCGTCCGGGTCCCAGGCCGGCGGCCCGGAGTCTTCGGGGAGCGCGTCCACGTCGCCACTCTGCTGGTCAGCGGCTCGGCGCGCCAGCGACGGGCCACGTGTCGGGATGGCCGGTCGCGGACAGGGCCTCACCGGCGCCACCCGCCGACGTCACCCGGGCAGCAGCACCTCGGCGGGCACGGGCCGGCCCAGGAGCCACCCCTGCGCGTAGTCGCAGCCGGCCTCGGCGAAGAAGTCGCGCTGCGCCTCCGTCTCCACGCCCTCCGCCACCGTCCGCACGCCCAGGTCGCGCGCCAGCGCGAGGATCGCCCGCACGACCGTCCGCGTGCGGGCCTCCCCGACGGTCGCGACGAACGACCGGTCGAGCTTGAGGACGTCGACGGGCAGGTGCCGCAGCCAGGCGAGGGCCGTGCTGCCGGCGCCGAAGTCGTCGAGCGCGATGGAGAAGCCGCTCGCCCGCTGGTGCGCCAGCCGCTCCCCCAGCGCCACCACGTCGCTGCCGAGCACGTCCTCGGACAGCTCGAGGGAGACGCCCCGCCGGTCCAGGCCGTGCGCCGCCGCGAGCCGCGACAGCTCGCTGCCGAGGTCGACGGAGGCCAGCTGCGAGGCCGCGAGGTTGACGTACACGTGCGGCGCGTGGCCGCAACGCCGCCAGGCCGCGGCCTGCGCGAAAGCGGCTTCGACCGCCCACGCGGCCACCTCCGGGAGCAGCCCGAGCTCGGCCGCCACCGGCAGGAACTCCCCGGCCGCGACCAGCCCCCGCACGGGGTGCTGCCACCGCAGCAGGGCCTCCGCCGCGACGGTGGCGCCGTCGGCCAGCCGCACGATGGGCTGCCAGTGCAGCGTCAGCTCGCCACGGTCCGCCGCCCGGCGCAGCTGGGTGCCGGTCTCCGTCCGGCGCTGGACCGGCTCGCCGAGCTCCGCGCTGTACACGTGGAAGCGCGCGCGGCCGCGGCGCTTGGCCTCGTACAGCGCGAGGTCCGCCTGCCCGAGCAGCTCCTCGGCACGGCTCGCCGCGAGCTCGTCGTCCGGACCGCCGTCGCCCTTCCCGGGCACCTTCCCGGGCACCTTCCCGGGCACCTTCCCGGGCACCGTCCCGGGCACCGCCCCCGTCGGCTCGCGCAGCGCGACACCGAGGGAGAGCGCGACCTCGACCGTCAGGGCACCCAGCCGGTACAGGCCCTGGACCGCCCCGACGACCTGCCCGGCCAGGGCCTCCACGTCGTCCGGCCCGTACCCCTCGGCGACGACGACCAGCTCGCCGCCCCCGAGCCGCGCCACCGCCAGACCCGGTCCTGTCAGCGCCGCGGACAGCCGGGCCGCCATGTCGACGAGGAGCAGGTCCCCCGCGGCGTGACCGTGGGTGTCGTTGACCTCCTTGAAGTCGTCGACGTCGAGCACGAGCAGGGCCAGCGGCGTGCCCGAGGCGTCGCAGCGGGCGACGGCGTCGCGCAGGGCCGCGGTGAACCAGCGCCGGTTCGGCAGGCCCGTGAGGTGGTCCGCGAGCGCCTGCTGCTGCAGCAGGGCCTCGACGTGCTGCCGACGGGCCTCGGCGTCGCGGACGTCGGTGAGGTCGCGCCACATGACGACGACCCGGTCGCGCACGGGGATCCGCAGCAGGACGCCCTGGCGCACCTCCACCCCGGGCTCGTCCCGGTCCGGCGGCAGCCGCAGGCCCGCCGCGTCGAGGCCGAGCGGGAAGTCCTCGGCTCGACCTCCCCGCGCTCGAGCACCTCCCGGTTGCGGCGCACGAAGTCCTCGGCGGGTCCGGCCTCGTACAGCTCGCGGATGGTGCGGCCGATGCAGGGACGGCCCGACAGCCGCTCGGTCAGCCCCGTGTCGGCCACGATGACGAAGTCGACGACCCGCCCCCGGACGTCGCGCACCGGGCGGACGACGGAGATGGACTCCCCGCGGGCGGACATCGCCTCGAGCATGACCCCCGTCAGCCCGGCGGGGTCCCCCGTCCACTCCGCGCTCGCGTCGTGCAGCAACGCGCCCACGGGCGCGCCGTCCCGCGGCGAGGGCAGTCCGTCCCCCATCCGTCCCCCTGACGAGAACGACCCGCCCGGGCGGGGCGGCCGTGTCGTGCCGCGCGCGTGCCTGCACGACGGCGACCCCCATCTTCGGGGCACGCGCGGCGCCGGGGCAGGTCTTCCGTCCCCCGGGGACGAGGTTCACCCTGCCGGGCGAGCCGTCCGGCGCTCGGGGACGGGGGCGTCGGCCGCGGCCCGGCGGGCGCGGGCCCACCGGCGGGCCTCGTCCTGCCGGCGGCCCTCGGCCCCCGTCGCGATCTCGGCGCGCAGGTGCTCGGGCCCGTAGCCGAAGGCGTCGACGAGGTCCTGCGCGTGCGGCCGCAGCCGCGCGAGCAGGCGGTCGACGTAGGAGGTGACGGTCCGGGCGCGCCCGGCGGACAGCCTCCCGTTGAGCAGGTACCAGGCCAGGTGCTGCTCGACGAGGCCGAGGCCGTACAGGTCGCGCAGCCAGACGAGCACCTGCCGCGTGCCCGGGTCGGTGGTGCGCTCGACGGCCGCCGTGAACGACTCCCAGCGGATGAGCTCCGCGTGCGCCCGCGCGGCCTCCACCAGCGCGTGCTGCTGGCCGTTGAACAGCGCCGCCGCGACCTCCGGAGATGCCTTGCGCGCCGGCCGGAGCGCCGTGGCGACCTCCGCGACCATCGTCTCGACGCGGTCGACGAGCAGCGCGCGCTGGGTGGCCGTGTCGCGGAGCTGGCCGGCGCTGCGGCGCGGGTCGCCGACGTCGGCGACCGTCTGCAGCGCGCGGTGCAGCGGGGTGCGGTACCGGGCGGCGTCCGCGGCGCGCTCCGCGACGAGGCGCGCGACCTTCGTCGCGTCGAGGTGCCGCAGCTCCTGCGCGTGGTCGGCCAGGAGCCGCTTCCCGACGAGCTGCAGGAGGACCGTGTTGTCCCCCTCGAAGGTCACGTAGACGTCGAGGTCCGCGCGCAGTCCGACGAGGCGGTTCGTCGCCAGGAAGCCGGCACCGCCGCACGCCTCCCGGCAGGTCTGCAGCGTCCGCAGCGCCGACCACGTCGAGGCGGCCTTCAGCGCGGCCGCCATGGTCTCGAGGTCCTCGCGGGACTCGGTGGTGTCGTTGCGTCCGGAGAAGACGTCGTCGAACGCGGCCAGCAGGTCCTCGTGGGCGAAGCCCGCCGCGTACGTCTCGGCGAGCAGGGGCAGCAGCCGACGCTGGTGCTCGGCGTAGTCGAGCAGGACGCCCTCGTCGCCCCCGGGCCCGGCGAACTGGCGGCGCTGGTTGCCGTACGTCACCGCGACGGCCAGGCCGGCGCGGGCGGCGGCGACGGCGGCCCCGTCGAGCGAGACGCGGCCCTGCACGAGCGTGCCGAGCATGGTGAAGAAGCGCCGGCCCGGGCTGGCGATCGGCGAGGAGTACGTGCCGTCGGGAGCGACCTGGCCGTAGCGGTCCAGGAGGTTCGTCCGCGGGACGCGGACGTGGTCGAACCAGAGCCGGCCGTTGTCGATGCCGTTGAGCCCACCCTTGAGCCCGTCGTCCTCCGAGCCGATGCCGGGCAGCAGCGCGTTCGTCCCCCGGTCCCGGATGGGCACGTAGACGGCGTGCACGCCGTGGTCGACGGGCTGCCCCCCGCGCGGAGCCGTGACCAGCCGCCCGAAGACGACGGCCGCCGTGCCGTGCACCGCCGCGTTGCCGAGGTAGTCCTTGCGCGCTGCGGGGAACGGCGTGTGCACGACGAGCTCGTCCGTGGCCGGGTCGAACGTGATCGTCGTGCCGATCGCCGAGACGTCCGACCCGTGCCCGGTCTCCGTCATGGCGAACACGCCCGGCACGTCCACCGACAGGGCGTCGGGCAGCCAGGCGTCGTGGTGGCGGTCGGTCCCCAGGTGCAGGATCGCCGAGGCGAACAGCCCCCACTGCACCCCGGCCTTGATCTGCAGCGACGGGTCCCCGACGACGAGCTCCTCGAAGCGGGCCAGCGAGCCGCCGTGGTCGTCGGCGCCGCCGAACCTCGTCGGGAAGGCGCGGTGCACGTCCCCCTCCGCCGCGAGCGCGCGGAGCTGCTCCAGGACGCGCGTGCGGTGCTCGGCCATGGGCAGGCCGGGCACGCCGTGGAACCGGTCCTGGGCCATGAGCGCACGGGCCTGGCGGCGCAGCTCGGGGTAGTGGCCGAGCAGCAGCCCGGCCAGCGCCGGGACGTCGACGGCGCTGTCGCGGTCGAGGCGGGGGTCGCCGGTGTCGGGCACGGTGCTGGGCACGGTGCTGGGCACGGTGCTGGGCACGGTGCCGGGTGCGGGTGCGGCCGGGGCGTGGGCGGCCGGCGCGCCGGCCGTGGGGCGGGGGGCGGTGGTGGTCACGGGGACTCCTCGTCGTCGTCGTCGTGGAGCGGGCAGGGTGGTGGCCTCGGTCAGGGCCGCAGGGGTCAGGTGGTCGAGGGAACGGCGGCGGGACGGGCGGGGGTCAGGGCGCCGGGGCCGGCCCAGAGCCAGCGGGCCAGGCGGTCGGCGAGCGCCGTGCGGTCGGGGCAGCCGGGGTCGGCGCGGTGGGCCATCCACCACTCGCCCGCACCGCGGACGTAGCCGACGACACCCGCGGCCCAGGCCTGCGCGGCCCAGCGGTCGGCCTCGTCGGGCTCGGCGCGGCCCTCGTCGTCGGCCGGGGCCAGCCGCGTGAACCGAGCGGCGACGAGCGCCGCGACGGACTGCTGGAAGTGCCCGAGCGGCCCGCCGAGCTCGACCGACCCTCCCCGGGTGACGAACGCGTACACGTTCGGGGACTGCTCGATGGTGTCGAGGTAGACCGCGATCATCGAGCGCAGCCCCTCGCGCGGGGAGGGCGCCAGGCGCAGCACGGCCTCGATCGCGCCCTCGATCTGCCCGACGACGAGCTCCCCGACCGCGATCTGCAGGCCGGTCTTGTCGTTGAAGTAGCGGTACACGATCGACTTGGAGGTGCCGGCGGCCGCGGCGATCTCCTCCATGGAGACGTCGGGCCCGCGCTTGTGCACGACGCGACGCGCTGCCCGGACCAGCTCCGCCCGGCGGGCCTCGCGGTGCTCGGCCCAGCGCGTCGTGCGGCCGTCGGGCTCGTCGAGGTCCGGCCCCGTCCCGGGGACCGCCCGCAGCACCACCTCGTCGTCGCGGCTCACGGGACCGACGGTATCAGGTACTGTCGGTCGTAGACAGACCGGCGGTCCGACGAGGGCCGCCGTGCAGCAGCACCCGCACAGCACCAGTTCCATGACCATCGACGACGATGCAGGAAGAGGCGCCATGTCCCCCTCCGCCACGATCGGCACCCCCGGCACCCGGGTCGGCGACAGCAGCGGCGGCGCCGGCACGCCGGGCGGCGCGCGGCCGGCCTACGTGCTCGGCGGCAACCGCGTGCCGTTCGCGCGGGCCTTCACGGCCTACGCGCGGTCCTCCAACCAGGACCTGCTGACCGCCGCGCTCGACGGGCTCGTCGCGCGGCACGGGCTGCAGGGCGAGCGCATCGGCGAGGTCGCGGCAGGTGCCGTGCTCAAGCACAGCCGGGACTTCAACCTCACGCGGGAGGCCGTCCTCGGCTCGGCCCTGGACCCGACGACACCGGCGTTCGACGTGCAGCAGGCGTGCGCCACGTCCCTGGAGACCGTCGTCGCCCTGTCCAACAAGATCCGGCTCGGCCAGCTCGAGTCGGCGATCGCCGGTGGCGTCGACACGACGTCGGACGCCCCCGTCGCCGTCGACGACCGGCTGCGGCGGACCCTCGTCGAGCTGCAGCGCGCCCGCACGCCGCAGGCACGGCTCAGGGCCCTCGCGCGGATCCGACCCGCGCACCTCGTCCCCGACGCCCCGAGCGCCTCCGAGCCGCGCACGGGTCTCTCGATGGGCGAGCACCAGGCGCTGACCACCGCGCAGTGGGGCATCAGCCGGAGCGCGCAGGACGAGGTCGCGGTCCGCAGCCACCAGCGCCTGGCCGCCGCGTGGGACGCCGGCTTCTTCGACGACCTCGTCACGCCGTACCGCGGGCTGACGCGCGACGGGAACCTGCGTGCCGACACGACCCTCGAGAAGCTGGCGGCGCTGAAGCCGGTGTTCGGCAAGGACCTGCCCGGCGAGGCCACGATGACGGCCGGCAACTCCACACCGCTGACCGATGGGGCCTCGACCGTGCTGCTCGGCAGCGCCGCGTGGGCGGCGGAGCACGGGCTGACCCCGTGGGCCGCGGTGGTCGACGCCGAGGTGGCCGCCGTGGACTTCGTGCACGGCGAGGACGGGCTGCTCATGGCGCCGGTGTTCGCGGTGCCGCGGCTGCTGGCCCGGAACGGGCTCACGCTGGACGACCTGGACCTCGTGGAGGTCCACGAGGCGTTCGCGGCGACGGTCGTGTGCACGCTGACGGCGTGGGAGTCCGACGCCTTCGGGCGCGAGCGGCTGGGGCTGGACGGCGCCTTCGGGTCGGTCAAGCCCGAGCGGCTCAACGTGCACGGCTCGTCGCTGGCGGCCGGGCACCCCTTCGCGGCCACGGGCGGGCGGATCGTCGCCACCGTGGCCAAGGAGCTGCACCTGCGCCGGCGCGCGCTGCTCGCGGACGGCGACGACCGCCCCGTGCGCGCGCTGGTGTCCGTCTGCGCCGCCGGCGGCCTCGGCCTGGCGGCCCTCCTCGAGGCGGCCTGACATGACCGACACCTACCTGCACCTCGTCAACCACGGGGCGACGAGGACCGTCGCGAAGAAGCTGGGCCTGCCGCGGCCCCCGGTCCTGCGGCGGTACGAGCCGGGGGCGCCGCTCGTCGCCGGGCCGGTGCTCGTCGCGGGGCGCGGCCCGGACGCCGACGCCGTCGCCCAGCACCTGGCCGGGCCGCCCGCCGAGGGCGGCTGGGACCTGGCGGTGCACCGGCACGCCGACGACGGCGTGCGGTACGCCGCCGTCGTCGCCGTGCTGACCGAGGTGGCGCGTCCGTCCGACCTCGCCGACCCCGCGCTCGTGGTGGGCGGCGTGCTGAAGGGCCTGCTGCCCGGCGGACGGGTCGTCACGCTGTCCCGGCCCGCCCTGCCCGACGACGGACCCGCGCTCGCCGCGGCCCGGCAGGGCGTGGACGGGTTCCTGCGGTCGCTGGCCAAGGAGCTGCGCGGCGGCGCGACGGGCAACGGCGTCGTCGTGGCGGCCGGCGTGCCGGTCACGGCGGCGTCCGTGCTGGCGACGCTGCGGTTCTTCCTCTCGGCGCGGTCGGCGTACGTGGACGGGCAGCTCCTCGAGGTCGACGCCGACGTGCCGGCGGGACCGGTCGTCGCCGACGAGGCACGGCCGCTGGAGGGCCGGGTCGTCGTCGTCACCGGCGCCGCGCAGGGCATCGGCCGCGCGATCGTCGAGACGCTGGTCCGTGACGGCGCCCGCGTCGTGGCCGTCGACGTCCCGGCGGCCGGGGAGAAGCTGGCCCGCGTCGCCAACGCCGTCCGCGGCACGGCGCTGCAGCTCGACGTGACCGCCGCCGACGCCGGCACCCGCATCCTCGAGCACGCCCTGGCCCGCCACGGCCGCCTGGACGTCATGGTGCACAACGCCGGGATCACCCGGGACAAGCTGCTCGCGAACATGGCGCCGGACCGATGGTCGTCGGTGCTGGCCGTCAACGTCGAGGCGCAGCTGCGCATCACCGAGGCCCTGCTCGAGTCCGGGGAGTTCGTCGACGCACCCCGCCTCGTCGCCCTCGCCTCCACCTCTGGCATCGCGGGCAACCGCGGCCAGACCAACTACGCGGCCTCCAAGGCCGGCGTCATCGGCATGGTCCGGGCCACGGCGCCCCTGCTGGCGCCCTTCGGCGGGACGGCCAACGCGGTGGCGCCCGGCTTCATCGAGACGGAGATGACGGCCCGCATCCCCCCGGTGACCCGCCAGGTCGCGCGGCGGCTGAGCACGCTGCAGCAGGGCGGGCTGCCCGTCGACGTGGCGGAGGCCGTCGCCTTCCTCGCGTCGCCCGCCGCGGGCGGGATCCAGGGGCGCACGCTGCGCGTCTGCGGGCAGAACCTGGTCGGCCGGTGACGACGAGCGCGCCCGTGGTCGGAGCGCGGGCCGCCCTGGTCGCACCGGCGCGGGAGGAGCACCTGCCGTCAGTCCCCGCGCTCGGCACGCTGTACCGGGCGGCACTCACGGGTGCAGCGCGGCGGGCACTCGGGCGTGGGCTGCCGACGAGGGGCCGGGCCGCGACGGGCAGCGCCCCCACCCTGCCCGAGGCCGCCCTGCCTGCCATCGCCCTGCGCGTGACCGACGTGCGCGCGGACGCCCGTCGGCTCACCGACTACCAGCACCTCGTCGGCGAACCCGCGTCGGACACGCTGCCCCCCGGATACGTGCACGTCCTGGCGTTCCCCGTGGCGATGGCCGTCATGGCGCGTCCGGACTTCCCGCTCCCCCTGCTCGGCCTGGTCCACCTCGCCAACCACGTCGAGCAGCGCCGCCCCCTGGACGTCGGGGACGCCCTGGACGTCCGCGCCTGGGCCCGGGACCTGCGGCCGCACCCCAAGGGCACGGCGGTCGACCTCGTCGCCGAGGTGTCGGTCGCCGGCGAGGTCGCCTGGACGGGCGTCTCGACGTACCTGGCCCGCGGCGGGCAGGGCATCGACCCCTCGGCCGGCGGCCACGGTCGAGACCCGGGCCCCGCGAGCGTCCCTCACGACCAGGCCCCCTCCCCCGACAGCACGGGCGACCCCGGTACCCGCACGGCCCTGTGGCGCCTGCCCGCCGACGAGGGCCGCCGCTACGCCGCCGTCTCCGGCGACGCCAACCCCATCCACCTCTCACGCGCGACGGCCCGCGCCCTGGGCCAGCCGCGAGCCATCGCGCACGGCATGGACACAGCCGCCCGCGCCCTGGCCCTCGTCGGCCGCGCCCGTGGTGCGGCCTTCACATGGGGCGCCGCCTTCGGCAGCCCCGTGCGGCTGCCGAGCACCGTCGCCGTGGCGGTGCGGCGGTCAGCCGACGGCGACGGCGGGGCCCAGGGGTGGGTGGTCGACGGACGGGACGCGAGGAGCGGTCGTCATCACGTGACGGTGCGCATCGTCCCGCAGGCATGACGCCGCGCGGCCGACGAGCGGCGGCCGCCCGGACCCGTCCCGCCCGACGAGCCGCACCCGTCAGGCTCCCTCCACGGGGTCGCGCCGCTCCTGGACCACCCGGTGCTGCACGCGCAGGAGACGGATCGCCGTCACGAGCACCACGCCACCCAGGACGTTGCCCAGCACCAGCCACCCGAGCCGGGCGAGCCAGTCGAGGTAGCCGAAGTCGGCGCCGACCTGCAGCGCGGCGAACATGAGCAGGGAGTCCAGGACGGAGTGGAAGAGCTGCGCGCCGGCCAGCAGCGCGCCGAACAGGATCGCCGGCACCACCTTCACGCCGATGCTCTCCGTCGCGTGCTGCATGCGCGTCATGAGCGTGATCACGGCGCCCGCCAGCACGGCCGAGCTGAAGGACGTCAGGTCCAGCGGCGCGGTCCCGATGTGCTCACCCGCCTCGAAGGCCGTCGCCCGGACCGTCGGCAGGGCGTGGACGATCAGCCACGTCATGACCCACCCGCCGACGAGGTTGAGGACCAGCGTCACGCCCCACAGCGCAGCAGCTGCCGCGGGCTGCCCCTGCGCGCGACGACCGCGATCACCGGCACGAGGAAGTTCTCGGTGAACAGCTCGCTGCGCGCCAGCAGGAGCGCGACGAACCCCACGGAGAACGCGAGCCCCGCCAGCAGGTGGTCGTCGGTCGCGGCGAGCACCACCAGGTACGCGAGCACGCCGGTCCCGATGTCGATCCCGCCGAGGATCCCCGTGCTGACCAGCGGCCACCAGGGCCGGGCCAACCTGTCCTCGCCCTCGTCGACGAGCCGGTCGAACGCGTCCTCGACCTCCGGCTCCGGCTCGGCGGGCGGGGCGGCGGGCGACTCGCGGGCATCGGTCATGTCTCAGGGAACGGCACGCCGGCCGCTGCCGCGAACGGGGGCGCCGTCAGAGGGGTCGACCGCCGCGGGCGGCCCGGTAGGGGCGCAGGCGGACGGCGGCCGCCCAGCCGTACGTCGTGACGCCGGCCGGTGGGTGCAGGACCGGATCCAGGCGGCGGGGGGTGTCGTGCGACTCCTCGTCCAGCGTCAACGCGCCCACGTCGTGCAGGGGCTGTGTGCCGACGGCGGCGCGCAGCGTCCAGCGGCCGGGAGCGCCCTCCGGCGCGGCGAACAGCACGAGCGGCCCGAGCCGGGACCGGTACGGCATGAGCGACCCGAGGGTGCCCTCGACCCCCGGCCGGCGCAGCGTCAGCACGAACCGGGACAGCGGCCCCGTGCCGGTCGAGGCCAGGAGCACGTCGTGCGGTGCGTCGGCCGGTCCCCACCGCAGGGCGAGGCCGTCCACGTCGGGCAGCGGCGCCGGCAGCCCGACGGACCGCGAGCGCCGGGCGACCACCGCGAGCTCGTGACCCGGGACGCCCAGCCCTGCCACGGCCGCGCCCGGCCCCCACCGCAGGGTGCCGTGCAGCGCCCTGCCGACGGGGTGCAGCGGCCGCCGGCGCCCGAGCGCGCGGACGGCGGCCGAGAGCAGGCCCAGCCCTGCGCCGACGACGGTCGCGACGCCCGTCGCCACCCGGGCGGCGGGCGTCGCGTCGTCGGGAGCGCCCACGGTCAGAGCGCGACCGTCGCGTTCTCGCCGCCGTCGTAGCGCTCACCCGTGAGCTTGCTCTTGGCGAGGCTGAGCGCGGTGGCGATGCGGCCGCCGGGGCTGTCCCAGTACTCCGCCGTCTGCCCGTGCACCACGACGATGACGAGGTTCGGCGTCTCGGGGCCGTCGGGGTACCACGCCTCGGCGGACGGGCCCCACAGCTCCTTGGCCTTCGCGGTGTCGCGCACGACCTCGGCGGAGCCGGAGATGGACAGCCACGACGTGGCGTTCGAGAACGAGGCGTTGGCCGGGCTGCCGGCCTGGATCTCGTGCACCTTGTGGCTGTCGGCGTCGGCGAAGAAGTACAGGTCGCCGTCGAACTCCACGTCCTGCACGGCCATGGGCCGGCTGACGAGCGCGCCGCCCTCCCCGACCGTGGTCAGCATCGCGAACCTGCTGTCCTTGACGAGCTCGACGACCTTCTCGCGCGGGCTGTCGCCCATGGTGCTGCCCCTCTCCTCGGGAATCGGTCGCCTCCACGCTAGGGAGGGCCACCGACATCCGCTCGACGAGCCCGTCGCCACGGACGTGGCGTCCTCAGCGGACGAAGGGCCCAGGGGTTGCGCCGGCGCCGCACGTACCGTCCCTGCCATGGGGACGACGCTGCTGCTGGCGATGCTGCTCGGTGCCGCGGGAGGGACCGCGGCGGCCGCGCTGCGCCGGCGGCTGGCGGGTGCGGCCCGGCCGGCCGCCGACCTCGCGGTGGTGCTGCTCCTCGTCGCCGCGGCGTGGACGCTGTCCGGCGGCGGGTCGGCCGACGGCGTCGTGCCGGCGTTCCTGCTGGTCTACCTCGCGGCGACGACCGTCGGGGACGCCTGCACGGCGGGCCTCCTGCCGCGCCGGCCGCACGTGCGGCGCCTCGTCGGCCACGGTCGCTGACGGATCGCTGACGGGTCGCTGACGGGTCGCCGAGGACACGACGACGGCGGGTCCGAGGGGGGCCGATGAGTCCTCGTCGTCGCGACGGTCAGTCGGTGGGCAGGGTCCCCGGACCCCGTGTCGGTGGGGTGGTCTAGCGTCCCCGTCGACCGCCCGACGAGAGGCCGCCGTGACCACGCCGCACGTCCCCCAGCACGACACCGACGTCATCCGCATCCGCGGCGCCCGCGAGAACAACCTGCGCGCCGTCGACCTCGACCTGCCCAAGCGCCGCATCACCGTGTTCACCGGCGTCTCCGGGTCCGGCAAGTCCTCGCTCGCGTTCGACACGGTCGCCGCCGAGTCGCAGCGGCTCCTCAACGAGACGCACACCGCGTTCATCCAGAACTTCCTGCCGCAGTCCCGCCAGCCCGAGGCGGACTCGCTCACGGGCCTCACCGCCTCGATCGTGGTCGACCAGCAGCCCATGGGCGGCTCGTCGCGGTCGACCGTGGGCACGGCCACCGACACCTACGCGTGGCTGCGCCGCATCTACGCGCGGCTCGGCACGCCGAACCTCGGCACGCCGATCGCCTTCTCCTTCAACGACCCTCGCGGCATGTGCCCGGTGTGCGAGGGCATCGGCACGGTCGCCGCGATCGACGAGGACGTCCTCCTGCGGCCCGACCTGAGCCTGCGCGAGGGGGCCATCGACTTCCCCGGCTTCGCGCCGGACTCCTGGCTCTGGAAGATCTTCGCGGAGTCGGGCTGGTTCGACGTCGACGCCAAGGTGCGCGACTGGACGCCCGAGCAGCGGCGGCTGCTGCTGTGGGGCCCGGAGGAGTCGACGACCCCCGGCTCCCGGGCCCGCAGCAAGGTGAAGGCCGAGAAGATCGACGTCGGCGGCATGTCCCTGTCCTACGAGGCGCTGATCCCCCGCCTCCGGCGCAGCGCGCTGAGCAAGAACCCCGAGCAGCTCCAGTCCCACATCCGCACCGCGGTCGAGCGCATCTCCACGCGCGGGGTGTGCACGGAGTGCGAGGGCACCCGGCTCAACGCGGCCGCGCGCGGCAGCCTCGTCGCGGGGCGCTCCATCGGCTGGTGCGCGGACGCGGAGGTGTCCGAGCTCGCCGCCTGGGTGCGCGGCGTCGACGCCCCCGAGCACCGGCCGCTGCTCGACGACCTCGGGGACCGCCTCGACGACCTCGTCCGCATCGGGCTGGGCTACCTCAGCCTCAGCCGGCCCAGTGCGACGCTGTCGGGCGGGGAGTCGCAGCGCGTGAAGATGGTCCGGCACCTGGGCTCGGCCCTCACCGACCTCACCTACGTGTTCGACGAGCCGAGCGTGGGCCTGCACCCGCACGACATCCACCGCATGAACGAGCTGCTCGTGGCGCTGCGCGACAAGGGCAACACGGTCCTCGTCGTCGAGCACAAGCCCGAGGTCATGGCCATCGCCGACCACGTGGTCGACGTGGGGCCCGGCGCGGGAACGGCCGGCGGCACGGTCGTCTACGAGGGGGACCTCGAGGGGCTCCGGGCCTCGGGCACGCTCACGGGACGGCACCTGACCTCCCTGCAGCCGCTCAAGCGCGACGTCCGCGTCCCCACGGGCACCCTGCGCATCGAGCACGCGCGGACGCACAACCTGCGCGACGTGACGGTGGAGATCCCGCTCGGCGTGCTCACCGTCGTCACGGGTGTGGCCGGCTCGGGCAAGAGCTCGCTCATCCGGGCCGAGCTGCCGCGCCGGTACCCGGACGTGGTGGTCGTGGACCAGGCGACGACCCGCGGCTCCCGCCGGTCCAACTCCGCGACCTACACCGGGATGCTCCAGCACATCCGGAAGGCGTTCGGCAAGGCCAACGGCGTGAAGCCGGCGCTGTTCTCCGCCAACTCCGAGGGCGCCTGCCCCGAGTGCGGCGGCCTGGGCGTCATCTACACCGACCTGGGCAACCTCGAGCCGATGACGTCGCCGTGCGAGGTCTGCGGAGGCCGCCGGTACACCGAGGAGGTCCTCGGCTACACGCTGCGCGGCCGGTCGATCGCGGACGTCCTGGAGATGTCCGTCGTCGAGGCGCGGGCGTTCTTCACGGAGCGGTCGGAGAAGCCGGTGGCCACGCAGCTCGCGGCGATGGAGGACGTGGGCATCGGCTACCTGACGCTCGGGCAGCCGCTGTCGACGCTGTCCGGCGGCGAGCGGCAGCGGCTCAAGCTCGCGATCGAGCTCGGCTCACCGGCGTCGGTCTACGTCCTCGACGAGCCGACCACCGGCCTGCACATGTCCGACGTGGACCGGCTCATCACGCTGCTCGACCGCTTCGTCGACGCGGGGTCGACCGTCATCGTCATCGAGCACAACCTCGACGTCGTCTCACGCGCCGACCACGTGGTCGACCTGGGGCCGGGCGCCGGGACCGCGGGCGGGCAGGTCGTGCACGCGGGACCGCCGGCGGACCTGGTGGGCGTCGAGGGCTCCCTCACCGGGCGCTACCTCGCCGCCCGTCACGGCCTGGGGTGACCGTCGCCCGTCAGCCCGAGCCGCCGCTCCAGCGCGGTCCGGGCCGCCGGCCACTCGTCGGGCAGGAGGGAGAAGTACGCCGTGTCGGCGCGGGCACCGGTCGGGTCGACGCGGTGCGAGCGCAGCACGCCCTCCGGTCGGGCGCCGAGCCGCCGGATCGCCGCGATCGAGCGGGCGTTGCGGGCGTCGGCACGCAGCGCCACCCGCTGCATGCCCATGACCTCGAAGGCGTGCCGCAGGAGCAGGAGCTTGCACGCGGGGTTCGTGCGGCCGCCCCACCACGCGCGACCGTAGAAGGTCGACCCGATCTCGAGGCGGCGGGCGTGCTCGTCCACGTCGTAGAACGACGTGGAACCGCGCACCTCCCCCTGGTCCCCGACGACGGCGAAGGCCAGACGACCGGGCGCGCGGTGGGCGGCGGCCACCCAGGCCGCCATGTCGTCGGCGCTCCGCGGCACCGGCGTGCTCATGCCCGCCCACAGCGCGTCGTCGACGAGTGCCACCAACGGGCCGGCGTGGTCCTCCTCCAGCGGGACGAGGCGCAGGCCGGGACCGGTGAGGACGAGGTCGTGCCGCATACCGCGATCCTGCCAGCGCCCGCCACCGTCACCGTCGTGGCACCCCCGTGGCACCCTCGTGGCACCCCCGTGGCACCCCTGTGACGGGCGGGACCGTGCCAGGCTGGTCGGCGTGAGCGCGCGCCTCGTCCCCGACGACCTGCTCGACGACGAGAGCTTCGTGGACGAGGACCTGAGCGGCGAGGACGCCTCCGGGGCGCGCTGGCTCGACGTCACGCTGACCGGCTGCACGCTCGACGAGCTGGTCCTCGACAGCGCGGACCTCGCCGCGTGCCGCATCACCCGCTCCCACGCCACGGCGCTGCACGCGAGGGACGGCGGGTGGCGGGACACCGTCTGGGAGGGCTCGCGGCTGGGGGCGCTGACCGCGCACGGGTCCCGGTGGGACCGGGTGACGCTGCGCGGGTGCCGACTGGGCTTCGTCAACCTGCGGGACGCCCGGCTGGAGGCGGTGCGGCTCGAGGGGTGCCAGGTCGACGACCTCGACCTCGCCGGGGCGCAGACGTCCCGGCTGACCCTCGTCGACTGCCGCGTGCGGCGCCTCGACCTCAACCGGGCGTCACTGGCCGGGGCCGACCTCACGGGGCTGGACGTGGCCGCGCTCGAGCGGCTCGACGGCGTCGCCGGGCTGCGCGGTGCGACCCTGGCGCACGACGGCCTGCTGACCCTGGCCCCGCTGCTCGCCGAGCACCTCGGCATCCGGCTCGCCTGACCGCGGGGGTCCCTGCGGCCCGGAGGTCAGGCCGCCAGCAACCGGCGCGCCGACGGGGTGAGGGCGAGCACGACGTCGTCCGCGCCGGTCGCGGCCACGCGGGCGGCGACCTCGTCGCGCAGGCGCGACGGCGTCGTCACCAGCCAGGCCGCCGAGCGCGCCCAGCCGACGCCGACCATGGCGTCGGTCGTGCCGTGCAGGGCGCGGGCACGGGCGATGCGCTCGTCGGCGGCCGGCCCGTCGGGCACGAGCACGACGGGCAGCCGGAGCAGGAGACGGGGCAGGAGTCGGGGCGCGGTGCCGCGCAGCGCCTCGGCCCGACGCGCGAGGGCGGCGTCGTCGGGCACGTCCGGGCCGTGCTCGAGCACGACGGCGGGCGCGGACGTCCGGGCGACGGACGCGACCGGGAGGGACGGGGCGGCAGGACGGGACGCGAGCAGGAGCTCAGCCATCGGGGGTGTTCCTCGCTGGACCGGGGGTGCGCGCGAGGGCCGTCGGTGGCCGCGGGCGCGCGGGGGTGTCAGCTCAGCGACAACACACCCGGGTCAGCAGCACGGGACGAGCGTACCCACGCGCCGCCGCGCCGACCAGGCCCAGGTCCCGGGTCCAGGTCCCGACTCACACCGTCGCAGCAGTCCCGCCCGTCAGCCGCTTGGCGAAGCACCGCGACATCGGGTGACCCGCGTGCTCGCCGTAGGGCGTGATCGCGGTCCAGCCGGTCGCCGCGTACAGCGCCAGCAACTCCGGCTGCCGCGTGCCGGTCTCCAGCACCAGCCGGTGCAGGCCGCGCGCGGCGGCCCCCGCCTCCGCCGCCGCCAGGAGCAGCCGGGACAGCCCGCGCCGCCGGTGGTCCGGGCGGACGTAGAGGCGCTTCAGCTCGCCCGTCCCCGGACCGTGCTCGGCGGAGACGTCGCGCACGGCGACGCACCCCACCGGCTCCCCGGCGACGAGCAGGCGCAGCGTCAGCAGCACCGCCTCGCCGGCCACGGCCGGGTCCGCGCCGCCGTAGCGGGCGGCCAGCTCGGCCTCCTGCTCGGCCCGCAGGTGCGCCGTCGCCGGGTCGTCCCAGGGGACCTCCTCGACGAGGACGTCGGCGGCTGCACCCGTCCTCCGGCCAGCACCCGCACCGGTGCTCGTCGTGCTCGTCGTCACCTCAGCCGACGAGCGCGTGCAGGACGGACGTGAAGAACCCGAGCCCGTCGGTGCCGGTCCGCGGGCCGCGGGGCCCGTCCGGCCCGAAGCCGGCCTCCACCGCGTGCTCGGGGTGCGGCATGAGCCCGACGACGTTGCCGGCGACGTTGCTGATCCCCGCGATGCCGCGGCGCGAGCCGTTGGGGTTGACGCCCTCGTAGCGGAACACGACGCGGCCCTCGCCCTCGAGCTCGTCGAGCGTGCGCTCGTCGGCGACGTACTGGCCGTCCTGGTTCTTCAGCGGCACGGTGATGTGCTGGCCGTCGGCGAAGTCCCGCGTCCAGGCGGTCGACGCGTTCTCCACCACGAGCTCCTGCTCGCGGCACACGAAGTGCAGGTGATCGTTCTTCACCATCGACCCGGGCAGCAGGTGCGCCTCGGTGAGGACCTGGAAGCCGTTGCAGATGCCGAGCACCGGCAGGCCCTTGCCGGCCGCGTCGACGACCTCGCCCATGACGGGCGCGAACCGGCTGATCGCCCCGGCCCGCAGGTAGTCCCCGTAGGAGAACCCGCCCGGCAGCACGACCGCGTCGACCCCGTGCAGGTCGGCGTCGGCGTGCCACAGCGCGACCGGCTCGCCGCCGGCCAGGCGGACCGCGCGCGCGGCGTCGCGGTCGTCGAGCGTGCCGGGGAAGGTGACGACCCCGATGCGGGTGGCCATCAGGCCAGCCCGGCGGAGGCGGTGGTCGCGGCGGCGTCCGCCTCGATGTCGGCGACCCGCACGACGTCCTCGATGACGGGGTTGCTCAGCACCTGCTCGGCGGCGCGCGCGGCGGCGTCGAGCACCTCGGCGGTCACCGGGCCCTCGACCTCGAGCTCGAACCGCTTGCCCTGGCGCACGGAGGTGAACTGCCCGAAGCCGAGGCGCGGCAGGGCGTTGGCGACGGCCTTGCCCTGCGGGTCGAGGATCTCCGGCTTCGGCATGACGTCGACGACGACTCGTCCCACGGGTGAGCTCCCTGCTGCGCGGCGGGTGGGGGTGGCGATGGGGATGCCCCAGGGTACCGAGCCGCTGTGGCAGCCCTGAACGGGCGTCCGGCCCACGGGCAGGCGGGTGGCGGCGGGCCGTGGGAGCGTCGCAGCATGGCCCGGCCGGTGCGCCTCGTGCTCCCCCACCAGCTGTTCGCGGAGCACCTCGACGTGCCGCGCGGCACCGTCCTCGTCCTCGTCGAGCACGACCTGCTGGTCCGCCAGTACGCGTTCCACGCCCAGAAGCTCGTGCTGCACCGTGCCGGCATGCGGCGGTTCGCCGAGCGGCTGCGCGCCGCCGGGCACGACGTCGAGGTCGTCGAGAGCCGCGCGGACCGGTCCAGCCACGACGGCCTCGTCGCCCTGCTGCGGCGCCTGCGCCCCACCGGGGTGAGCGTCGTCGACGTCGTCGACGACTGGCTGGGCCGCGACCTGTCCGCCGCGCTGGAGGAGGCCGGGCACCGCCTGCGGCCCGACGAGGTGCTGGAGTCGCCCGGATTCCTCACCACGCGCAGGCAGCTGGTCGACGCGCTCGGCGGCAGCCGCAGCCGCGCGCGCATGCAGCACTTCTACGCCTGGCAGCGGCGGCGCCTCGACGTCCTCGTGGACGGCGACGAGCCCGCCGGCGGCCGCTGGTCGTTCGACGAGGAGAACCGCCGCTCGCTGCCCGCGCACGTCGTCGTGCCGGCTGTGCCGCCGGTCGCGGAACGGCGGCACTCCGAGGTCGAGGCCGCGATCTCCTGGGTGCGCGACGAGTTCCCCGACGCCCCGGGCGACCCGGACGCCTTCGCCTGGCCGACGAGCCACGAGGAGGCGGCGGAGTCGTTCGAGGTCTTCCTCGACGAGCGCTTCGGCCTCTTCGGCCCCTACGAGGACGCCATCTCCGCGCACCACGACACGCTCTTCCACTCGCGGCTGACGCCGTCGCTCAACACGGGCCTCGTGTCCCCGGCGCACGTCGTCGAGCGCGTGCTGGAGGTCGCCGAGCGGGACGGGGTGCCGCTGCCGACCGTCGAGGGGTTCGTCCGCCAGGTCATCGGGTGGCGGGAGTACATGCGCGGGACCTACCACCTGTGGGGACGGCGGCTGCGCACGGGCAACCGGCTCGGGCACACGCGTCCGCTCGCGCCGGGCTGGTGGGACGCCACGACGGGCCTCGAGCCGGTGGACCTCGTGGTGCGGCGGGTGCTGGACAACGGCTGGGCGCACCACATCGAGCGGCTCATGGTGCTGGGCAACGCGATGACGCTGCTGCGCACCGACCCCGACGACGCCTACCGCTGGTTCATGGAGATGTTCGTCGACGCCTACGACTGGGTGATGGTGCCGAACGTGTACGCGATGAGCCAGTTCGCCGCCGGGGAAGCGGTGACGACCAAGCCGTACGTGTCCGGCAGCGCGTACCTGCGGCGCATGTCCGACATCCCGGCGGGGCCCTGGACGGCGGAGTGGGACGCGCTCTACTGGACCTTCGTCCGCGACCACGCCGACGTGCTCGGCCGCAACGCCCGCTCGCGCGTCATCACGCAGGCCTACGACCGGATGGCACCGGCGACGAAGGCGGGGCACACCCGACGCGCGGCGGCCTGGCTGTCCTGACGGGCGCGCGGCCGACGGGCCCGGCGCGCGCGGTGGAGCCCCGCCGGGAACACGACCGGCCCCGCCGTCCGTTGCGCCCGGCATGAGAGCTGTCGCCTACCACCGCTTCGGCGGACCCGAGGTCCTCGAGACCGTCGACCTGCCCACCCCCCTCGTCGGCCCGGACTCCGTGCTGGTCCGCGTGCGCGCCGCGGGCGTCAACCCCGTCGACTGGAAGGTGCGCCAGGGCCACCTGCAGGGGCTCCTGGACCACGTGTTCCCGGTCGTGCCCGGCTGGGACGTCGCGGGCGTGGTGGAGAAGGTCGGCCTCGACACCCCCGAGTTCCAGGTGGGCGACGAGGTCGTCGGCTACGTGCGCAAGGACGTCATGCACGGCGGGACGACCGCCGAGCTCGTCGCCGCGCCCGTGCGCACGCTGGCGCGCAAGCCGGAGAGCCTGTCGTGGGCGGAGGCCGGGGGCCTGCCGCTCGCCGGGCTGACCGCCTACCAGGCGCTGCGACGGCTGGGCGTCGGCGAGGGCGACACCGTGCTCGTGCACAACGCGGCCGGTGGCGTCGGGTCCTTCGCCGTCCAGGTGGCCCGGGCCTTCGGCGCGCGGGTCATCGGCACGGCCTCCGAGCGCAACCACGAGCGCGTCCGCGGGTTCGGCGGCGAGCCGGTGCCCTACGGCGACGGGATGGTCGAGGCCGTGCGCGCGCTGGTGCCCGGCGGGGTGGACGCGGTGCTCGACCTCGTCGGTGGCGGCGTCGCGACGACGACGTCCGACGTGGGGACCGCCGGCGTGCGGCTGGCGTCGGTGGCGGACGGGTCCGTGACGCAGCTCGGCGGCGCCTACGTGTGGGTGCGCCCGGACGCGGCGGACCTGGCCGCGCTCGGCGCGCTGGCCGACGAGGGCCGGCTCACGGTCCCGGTCGCCGCGACGTTCGGGCTCGAGCAGACCGCGGACGCCCACCGCCTCTCCGAGGAGGGGCACGCCGCGGGCAAGGTCGTCGTCACGGTCGACTGACGCCCGCGGTCGGCACGGTGCCCGCGGCCGGGCGTCGCCGGCCGGTGCCGGCCGGTGCCGGCCGCGGCACCCCTACCGTGCGTGCATGAGCGTCCTCGCCTCCGTCGCCCTGTTCGTGGCCGCCGCGCTCGCCGAGATCGGCGGCGCCTGGCTGGTGTGGCAGGGGGTGCGCGAGCACCGGGGCTGGGTGTGGATCGGGGCGGGCGTCGTCGCGCTGGGCCTGTACGGATTCGTGGCGACGCTGCAGCCCGGGGCGCAGTTCGGGCGGATCCTCGCCGCCTACGGCGGGGTGTTCGTCGCGGGGTCGCTGGTATGGGGGATGGTCGTCGACGGGTACCGGCCGGACCGGTTCGACGTCGTCGGGGCGCTCGTGTGCCTCGTCGGCGTCGCGGTGATCATGTACGCGCCGCGCGGCGGCTGACCGGGTCGGTGCGGGTCCCTGAGGGTCCGTGGGGCCCGTGTCGGTCCCGGTCGCTAGCGTGCGACGCGTGACCTCCTCCCCCGGCGCGACGCCGACGCCCGTCCCCGTCACCGCTCCCGTCACCGGGCCCGTCGACGGGCCCGTCGACGGGCCCATCGATGGGCCCGTGCCCGGGTCCGGCCCCGTGGTCCCGCACGCCGACGAGCCCCTCGGCCACGACCCCGGCTTCCTCGGGGACGCACCCGCGCTGGCCGTCCCCCTGCCCGTGCCCGCCCAGCGCGTGCGGGAGCTGCCGGCCACGCACTTCACCGTGCTGCTGGACCCGGTCCGGCGCCTGGCCGCGGCGACGGTCGTGGACGTCGACGGCGCGTCCCTGGTCGACGTGCCGCGCGGCGACGACTGGCGGCTCGACGAGCGCGTGCCGGCGGACGAGCAGGCGGGTCCGGAGCTGTACGCCCGCAACGACCTCGACCGCGGGCACCTCGTGCGCCGCCGGGACCCGGTGTGGGGCCCGCCGGCCGTGGCCGCGCGCGCCAACGCCGACACCTTCCGCTACCCCAACGCCGCCCCGCAGGCGTCCCGCTTCAACCAGGGCGAGGACCTGTGGGTCGGCCTCGAGGACCACGTGCTGGCGTACGCGCGGGCGGAGCGGAGCCGGCTCGTCGTGCTCACCGGCCCCGTGCTCGCCGACGACGACCCGGTCTACCGCGGCATCGGCATCCCCCTGCTGTTCTGGAAGGTCGCGGCGTGGGCGGAGGGGGACCGCGTGCGCGCCCTCGCGTTCGTGCTCGACCAGGAGCCCGCGCTCGACGAGGACGAGCTGCGGGCCGGACGCGCACGGGCCCAGGCCGCCGACGAGCCCCCGCCGCTGGGGCCCTTCCGCACGTTCACCGTCCCCGTCGCGGACGTCGCGGCGCGCACGGGCCTGGGGCTCGGTCCGCTCGTGGCGGCCGACGTGCAGGCGGGCGCCGTCGTGCCCGCGACCGCGCCGACGCGCGAGGACTGGCTGCCCCTGCGCACCGCCACCGACGTCGAACGGCTGCTCGCGTGAGCGCTCGGGTCCTGCTCCTCACGCTGGGCGGCACCATCGGTTCCTCGCGGCCGGCGGGCGGCGCACCCGACGCGGGAATCGTGCCGACCTCCGGCGCCGCGCTGCTGGCCCGCGAGCTGGAGCCCTGGCTGGCGGGTGTCACGCTCGTCCCGCACGAGCTGCGGCTCGCCCCCTCGCCGTCCCTGCTGCTCGACGACGTCCTGGCCGTCGCCCGGGCGGTCCGTGCGGCGGCCGAGGACGCCACCGACGGCGGGTTCGCCGGGGTCGTCGTGTCCCAGGGCACGGACACGCTCGAGGAGACGGCGTTCGTGCTCGACGTGCTGGGCGCGGCGCGGGACCTGCCTGTCGTCGTCACGGGCGCCATGCGGGACCGGGAGGCCCCGGGCACGGACGGACCGGCCAACCTCGTGGCGGCGGTCGACGTGGCCGCGTCCCCGGCCGCACGGGGGCACGGGGTCCTCGTCGCCTTCGCCGACGCCGTGCACGCCGGCCGTCACGTGCGCAAGGAGTCGTCGACGCACACCTCGGCGTTCACGTCGGCGCCGTGGGGTCCCGTCGGGCACGTGCACGAGCGGGTCCCGCACCTGCCGCTCGTCGCCCAGCCCGTGCCCCGGCTCGCGGCGGCCGACGCGCTGCTGGCGGCGCCGCCCGGGGGCTGGCCCGCGGTCGCGCTGGTCGGCACCGGCCTCGGCGACGACCTGCGGCTCCTGCCGCACCTCGCCGCGCTGGGCTACGCCGGGGTCGTGGTCGAGGGGATGGGTGGCGGCCACGTCGCCGCGGTGGCCATGGAGCACGTGCGCGGTGCGCTGGCGCACGGGCCGGTCGCCGTCTGCAGCCGCGCGGGCGTCGGGCCCACGCTCCGGCGGACCTACGGCTACCCCGGCGGGGAGATCGACCTGCTCGGCGCGGGCGCGCTGTGGGGCGGCCTGCTCACCGGCGCGAAGGCGCGGCTGCTGCTCGCCCTGTGCCTGCGGGCCGGGCTGTCGGGCGACGCGCTGCGCACGGCGTTCGAGGCGCTGGCCGCAGCCTGACCGCCCGCCCGGCCACTCCGCCTCATCCGTCCAGCCCGCCCACCCCGCCAGGGTGCAGCGGTCGGCGCGGCGGGCAGCGCGCGCCTCAGACCGCTGCCGGCCGGGGACCCGGCCGACGCGGAACGACCAGCGGCGTGCCCGTCTCCGGGTCCGGCACCACCCGGCAGGGCAGCCCGAACACGTCCTCGACGAGCGCCTCCGTCACGACCTCCGCCGGCGGTCCCTGGGCGACGACGCGGCCGTCGCGCAGGGCGACGAGGTGGGTCGCGTACCGCGCGGCCTGGTTGAGGTCGTGCAGCACGGCGACGAGCGTGCGGCCCTCCTCGTGCAGGCGGGCGAGCAGCTCCATGACCTCGACCGCGTGGGCGATGTCGAGGTAGGTGGTCGGCTCGTCGAGCAGCAGGAGGTCGGTCTCCTGCGCGAGGGCCATGGCCAGCCAGACGCGCTGGCGCTGGCCGCCGGACAGCTCGGCCACGGGCCGCTCGGCCAGGTCGGCCACCTCCGTGGCGGCCATGGCGGCACCCACGGCCGCGGCGTCGGCCGTCGACCACGGCCGCAGGACCCGCTGGTGCGGGTAGCGCCCGCGCGCGACGAGGTCCGCCACCGTGATCGCCTCGGGGGTCACGGGGCTCTGCGGCAGCAGCGCGAGGCGGCGGGCGACCTCCTTGGGCCGCTGCTCGGCGATCGGGCGGCCGTGCAGCAGCACGTGCCCGTCGCGCGGGCGCAGGGTCCGCGCCAGCGCCCGGAGCAGCGTGGACTTGCCGCAGCCGTTGGGGCCGATGACGACGGTGAAGGACCCGGCGGGCACCTCGAGGGTCAGGTCGTGGACGACGACGCGGTCGTCGTAGGCCAGCGTCAGCCGCTCCGCGACGAGGGGTGCGGCTCGCCCCGCCGGACCCGTGGCCGTGCCGGTCGTCGTGCCGGTCGTCGCGCCTCTCGTCGTGCCGTTCGTCGCACCCGTCCACCGCGTCATGCCGAGGCCCTCCGCCACTCCCGCACCAGCAGGTACGCCAGGTACGCGCCGCCGAGGGCGCCGGTCACCACGCCGACCGGGTAGGGCGTGCCGGGCACGGCCCGCTGCGCCACCTGGTCGGCGACGACGAGCAGCGCCGCGCCGGTGCACCCGGCCGCCGCCAGCCCGGGCCCCGCCGCCCGCGTCAGCCGCCGCGCCACCTGCGGCGCCGTCAGCGCGACGAACGCCACGGGCCCGCAGACGGCCACCGCCGCCGCGGTGAGCAGCACCGCGAGCACGACCCCGGCGGTCCGGACGTGCGCCGGGGGGACGCCGAGGGCGGTGGCCGACTCGTCGCCCATCTCCACCAGGCCGAGCGGGCGGCTGAGCGCCAGGGCGGCGGGCAGCAGCAGCACCACGGCCGCACCGACGAGCAGGACGTCGTCCCAGCCGCGCGCCGCGAGCGAGCCGTAGATCCAGGCGGCGACCTCGAGCGCGTCCTCGCGGGTCGCGCGCGCCAGGGCGGTCTCGACGAAGGCCAGCGCCATCGCCCCGACGGCGATCCCGACGACGACCATCCGGAAGGGCGAGGCGAACCCGCGACCCGACCCGAGGAAGACCGCCGTGATGGCGATGCCGGCCCCGATCAGCGCGCCGACCGGCACGGGCACGGCACCGGGCCAGACGAGTCCCGCCGCCGCGGCGCCGGCGGCCGCCCCCGAGCCGAGGCCGATGACGTCCGGGCTGCCGAGGGGGTTGCGGGTGACGGACTGCAGGAGGGCGCCGGCGACGCCGAGGGCGAGCCCGGCCAGGGCCCCGACCGCGACGCGCGGCAGCCGGTCGGAGAGCACCACGAAGCGCTGGATGCGCGTCCCGCCGCCGCCGAGCACCTGCGCGACCTCCGGCAGCGCGAGGCCGAGGCGGCCCAGCGTGAGCGCGGCGAGACCCGCGGCGGTGGCGACGAGCAGGGCACCCACCCCGACCGCGACGGACCGGCGCCGCGTCGCGTGCCCGGGACGGCGGACGGGCCCGTCGGCCGGGGCCGGGCGCGTGGCGAGGGCGCTCATGCCGCCACCCGACCGCGTCGCACCGCGGCGACGAGGAACGGCGCGCCGACGAACGCCGTCACGGCCCCGACGACCAGCTCCCCCGGCCGCGCGACCACCCGGCCGACGACGTCGGCGGCCAGGACGAGCACCGGCCCGAGCAGGGCGCAGTAGGGCAGGAGCCACCGGTGGTCGGGGCCGGTGAAGCCCCGCACGACGTGCGGCACGGCGAGCCCGACGAACCCGATCGGACCCGCCGCGGCGACGGCCCCGGCGACGAGCAGCGTCGCGGCCACCAGCCCGAGGACGCGTGTGGTGCCGGGCCGCAGGCCGAGCGCGGTGGCGGCCTCGTCGCCGAGCGCGAGGGCGTCGAGCGGGCGCGCCAAGGCCAGGGCCAGCACGAGCCCCGCGGCGACGAACGGCAGCACCTGCCCGACCACCGCGGGGTCCCGACCCGCGAGGGAGCCGAGCACCCACGCGCGGTAGGCGTCGAAGACGGTGGGGTCCGCGAGCGAGACCGCCTGGATGACGGCGCCGAGCACGGCGCTGACGGCGGCGCCGGCCAGCACGAGCCGCACCGGGCCCGCCCCGCCGCGGCCGGCCCGGGCCCCGCCGGACCCGACGAGCTGCACGACGACCGCCGCCAGCAGGGCCCCGGGCACCGCCGCCCACGGCGTGCGCCCGACCCCCGCGCCCGCCACCGCCGTGAGGACGACGATCGACGCCGCCGCCCCCGCGTTGACGCCGAGCAGCCCGGGGTCGCCGAGCGGGTTCCGGGTCAGGCCCTGGATGAGCGCGCCGGAGACGGCCAGCGCGGCGCCGACGAGCAGGCCCAGCAGGGTCCGCGGCACCCGGGAGGCCACCACGGTCGCCTCGAAGGACCCGTCGGGCGCGACGAGCGCCGTCCAGACAGCGGCGAGCGGAACGCCCCGCGCCCCGACGGCGATGCTCAGCCCGGCAGCGAGGACCAGGGCCGCCCCCGCCACCAGCAGCCCGGCGGCGAGCAGGCCCGTACGCCCCCGCGGGCGGCGCACCGCGGGGGCGGCCGGGGCGGGTGCCCCGGCCGCCCCCGCGGAGGGTGCCGTCACGACCACGCGGTGCCGGGCGTCAGAGCTTCTCGGCGGCGGCGGTGATCATCGGCACGTAGGCGTCGACGGCCCACGGGATGCCGAGCGGCGTGGCGGTGGAGACGGCCATGCCGAGCTGGCGGTCGAGCATGGGCACGTACGCGCCGGACTGCACGGCCGGGATCTGCGCGAAGAGCTCCTGGCCCTCCGTGGCCTGCTGCTCGGCCTCGTCGTTGAACCAGGTGAAGAGCAGCTGGGCGTCGGCGAGCCGGTCCGCGTTCTCCAGGCCGAGCGACGCGGTGAAGGTCCCCTCGTCGGGCTGCAGCGCCGCCACGGACGGGGCGACGGTCAGGCCGAGCTGGGTGAGGAACTCCACGCGCGTGTCGCCCGGCATGTACACGGTGAGGGCCCCGGGCTGGGTGCCGGCGTAGACGTAGGCGAACGACACGCCCTGCAGCTCCGGGTGCGCCGCGACGGCCTCGTCGATGGCGGCCTGGCGCTCGTCGAGCAGCTCCTGGGCACGCTCGGGGACGCCGAGGGCGGTCGCGGCGATCTCGACCTGCTCCTCGATCGGGGTCTGCCACGGCTGCTCGGGGTACGCCACGACCGGGACGACCTGCGAGAGCTGGTCGAAGACGTCCTGCTCGAGGCCCGACTGCGGCGCCAGGACGAGGTCCGGCTCGAGGGCCAGCACGGCGTCGACGTCGAGCTCCGGGTACATGGCGATGGTCTCGGGCAGCTCGGCGCCCTGCTCCTCGACGGCGTCGCGGAACCACGGGTGGTAGCCGTCCTCGTCGCCGCCCCACGTGTCCTCCTCGATGCCGACGGGCACCGTGCCGAGGCCGAGGGCGATGTCGTCGGCGCCCCAGCCCAGGGTGACGACGCGCTCGGGCTTCGCCTCGATCGTCGTCGGGCCGAGCGCGCCCTCGATGGTGACGGGGAACGCCGCGTCGCCACCGGCACTCGACGATGCGGCCGGCTCGGCGGAGCCGGCGCTGCTCGAGCCGGCGTTGTCGGTGCCGCCGCAGGCGGCGAGGGCGAGGGCGACGGCGGCGACGAGGCCGGCGGACGCGCTGCGGCGCAGGTGGCGCACGGGAGCTCCCGGGAGGTCGAAGGGGGCGGAGAGTGAGGGAAGCCTAACCTTCTCCCACTACCCCTTCGACCATGCCTCCGTCACAGCGCGAGCGCACGACCCGTCAGCCGCTCGAACGCCTCGAGGTACTTGTCCCGGGTCCGCGCGACGACGTCGTCCGGCAGGGGCGGCGGGGGCGCGTCCGACGCCCGGTCCCACCCCGACGCCGGGGAGGTCAGCCAGTCCCGCAGCACCTGCTTGTCGACGCTCTCCTGCGCCCGCCCCGGCTCCCACGTCGCTGCCGGCCAGAACCGCGAGGAGTCGGGGGTGAGCACCTCGTCGCCCAGCGTGAGGGCGCCGGTGACCGGGTCCGTGCCGAACTCGAGCTTCGTGTCGGCCAGGACGAGCCCGCGCTCCCGCGCGATGCCCTCGGCCCGGGTGTAGACCGCGAGCGTGAGGTCCCGCAGCTGCGCCGCGAGGTCCGCGCCGACGGTGGCGGCCACGGTCTCGAACGGGACGTTCTCGTCGTGCTCGCCGACGGCGGCCTTCGTCGCCGGGGTGAACACGGGTTCGGGCAGCCGGGAGCCGTCGAGCAGGCCCGGCGGCAGCGGGATGCCGGTCACGGAGCCGGAGGCGCGGTACTCCGCCAGCCCGGACCCGGTGAGGTAGCCGCGCGCGACGCACTCCACCGGCACCATGTCCAGGCGGCGGCACACCATCGCGCGCCCGGCCACCGCCGCGGGCACCGGGACCGGGAGCACGTGGTGCGGGACGAGGTCGGCGAGCTGCTCGAACCACCACAGGCTGAGCTGGGTCAGGACGACGCCCTTGTCCGGGATGCCGGGGCTGAGCACGTGGTCGTAGGCGGAGACCCGGTCCGAGGCCACGACGAGCACGACGTCGCCGTGGGCGGCGACGAGGGCGCGGCCCGCCTCCCCCTCGTCCGGCTCGTACAGGTCGCGGACCTTGCCGGAGTAGGTGTGCCGCCAGCCCGGCAGCGCGCCGACGACGGGCACCCCGACGCCCGTCACCCCAGGTCCGCGTCGTGCAGCGCGTCGGGCACGGGCAGCCCGACGAGGCGCAGCAGCCGCTCGACGGTCTCCTCGACGAAGACGTCCTGCGGGTCCTCGACGCCCTCCTCGGCGAGGAGCGCGCGCACCTCGCCCGGCTGCACGTCGTCGTGCCCGACCTCGGCGGCCCAGGCGGCGAAGGCCTCGGCCTCGCCCGCGAGGTCCACCGGCTCGCTCTCCGCCGGGTCGTCGTAGTAGTCGCGCGGCTGGTAGCCGAGGTAGAAGCGGCCCAGCCCCTCGGGCGCGGGCCGGTAGGTCACGGTCGCGAGGTCGCTCTCGTGCACCTCGATGGTCAGGCTCGGCTCGTCCGCGGGGTCCCCGCCCCACTCGCCGCCGCCGTACGTCAACGTCTCGGAGCCGCTCACGACCCTCCCCCTCCGTCCGTGGCCGGGCGCCGTCGCGGCCCGACCGCCGTCAATCCTGCGACGCCGCCGCCGTCAGCGCGATGTCCGTCCGGTGGTGCGACCCGGGCAGGCCGACCCTCTCGACCCCGGCGTAGGCGGCCTCCCGCGCACCGGCCAGGTCCACCCCGACGCCGACGACGGACAGGACGCGCCCGCCCGCGGCGACGAGGGTCGCGTCGTCCGCCTGTGCCGTGCCGGCGTGGAGGACGTGCACGCCCGGCACCGCCGCCGCCTCGTCGAGCCCCGTGATCGCGTCCCCGGACCGGACCGTGCCCGGGTACCCGTGCGCGGCGACGACCACGGTGACCGCCGCCTCGTCGCGCCACTCCAGGGGCGGGAGCGCGGCGAGCGTGCCCGTCGCGGACGCCTGCAGGACGCCGGCCAGCGGCGTGGCGAGCCGGGCCAGCACCACCTGCGTCTCGGGGTCGCCGAACCGGGCGTTGAACTCGATGACGCGCACCCCCCGCCACGTCAGGGCGAGGCCGCAGTACAGGACCCCGGAGAAGGGGGTGCCGCGGCGGGCCATCTCCGCGACCGTCGGGCGCGCGACCTCGCGGACGACGTCGTCGACGAGCGTGGCCGGCGCCCACGGCAGCGGCGAGTAGGCGCCCATGCCGCCCGTGTTCGGGCCGGCGTCCTGGTCGTGCGCGCGCTTGAAGTCCTGCGCCGGGACCAGGGGCACGACGTCGGTCCCGTCGGACAGGACGAACAGCGAGATCTCGGGGCCGTCGAGGTACTCCTCGACGACGACACGGCCCCCGGGCTTGGCGAGGCACGCGGCGGCATGCGCCAGGGCCTCGTCGCGGTCGTCGGTGACGACGACGCCCTTGCCGGCCGCGAGCCCGTCGTCCTTGACGACGTAGGGCGGGCCGAACGCGTCGAGCGCGGCGGCGACCTCCGCCTCGTCGAGCGCCACGCGGGCCTCGGCCGTGGGGACGCCGGCGGCCGCCATGACGTCCTTGGCGAACGCCTTGGAGCCCTCGAGCTGCGCGGCCGCGGCCGAGGGGCCGAAGGCGGCGATCCCGGCGGCGCGCACCGCGTCCGCGACGCCGGCGACCAGGGGCGCCTCGGGCCCCACGACGACGAGGTCCACCCCGAGCCGCGCCGCCAGGGCCGCGACGGCCTCCCCGTCGAGCGGGTCGACCGCGTGCAGCGTGGCCAGCGCGCCGATCCCCGGGTTGCCCGGGGCGGCGTGCAGGGCCGTGACGGCCGGGTCCTGGTGCAGCGCGCGGACGAGCGCGTGCTCGCGGGCGCCGGTGCCGACGACGAGGATCCTCACGCCGCCGGAGCCTAGCGGGGCCCCCCGACACCCCCGTCCCGCCGTCCGCGCAGGACCACGAGCTCCGTCCGCGGGCGACGAGGACGAGAGGGTGCGTGTCGACGTCCCGGACGTGGGTCGTCGGCGAGCAGCACACCACCTGGGCGGACACCGACCTGACGGCGGTCGTCGTGCAGCGGGGCGCCCCCCAGGCTGGTCGCTAGAGCAGCTCGTGCCGGACGATCGTGGCCTCGCGCCCGGGTCCGACGCCGATCGAGGAGATGCGCGTGCCGGACATCTGCTCGAGCTCGAGGAGGTAGCGCTGGGCCGCCTTCGGCAGGTCGTCGAACTCGCGGGCGCCGCTGATGTCCTCGCTCCAGCCGTCGAGGTGCTCGTAGACCGGCTTCGCGTGGTGGAAGTCGGACTGGTCGTCGGGCATCTCGTCGACGCGGCGGCCGTCGACGTCGTACGCGACCGCCACGGGGATGCGGTCGCGGCCCGTGAGGACGTCGAGCTTCGTGACGACGAGGTCCGTCAGGCCGTTGATCCGGCTGGAGTACCGGGCGACCACCGCGTCGTACCAGCCCGTGCGCCGGGGGCGGCCGGTCGTCGTGCCGTACTCGCCGCCGGTGCTGCGCAGCCACTCGCCGTCGTCGTCGAACAGCTCGGTCGGGTACGGGCCCTCACCGACGCGCGTGGTGTACGCCTTGGCGACGCCGACGACGCGGTCGATCCGCGTCGGGCCGATCCCCGACCCCGTGCAGGCACCGCCGGCCGTGGCCGACGAGGACGTCACGAACGGGTAGGTCCCGTGGTCGATGTCGAGCATCGTGGCCTGCCCGGCCTCGAAGACGAGCGTCTTCCCCTCGTCGAGCGCGCCGTTGAGCAGGAGCGGGGTGTCGGCGACGTGCGGGCGCAGCCGCTCGGCGTGCCGCAGCAGGTCCTCGACCGTCTCCTCGACGGTGATGGCGCGGCGGTTGTAGACCTTGAGCAGCAGGTGGTTCTTCTGGTCGAGGGCGCCCTCGACCTTCTGCCGCAGGATGTTCTCGTCGAACAGGTCCTGGATCCGCACCCCGACGCGGTTGATCTTGTCCGCGTAGGCCGGGCCGATCCCGCGGCCCGTGGTGCCGATGCGGCGCTTGCCCAGGAATCGCTCGGTGACCTTGTCGAGCGTGCGGTGGTACGGCGCGATGACGTGCGCGGCCGACGACACGACGAGCCGGTCGGTGGCGACCCCGCGAGCCTCCAGCGCGTCGACCTCGGAGAACAGCACCTCGAGGTCGATGACGACGCCGTTGCCGATGACGGGCACGACCCCGGGCGACAGGATCCCCGACGGCAGCAGGTGCAGGGCGTACTTCTCGCCGCCGATGACGACCGTGTGCCCGGCGTTGTTGCCGCCGTTGAACTTCACGACGTAGTCGGTGCGATCGCCGAGCTGGTCGGTCGCCTTGCCCTTGCCCTCGTCGCCCCACTGGGCGCCGAGCACCACGACGGCGGGCATGTCCTCACCACTTCCGGGTCTGCGGATGGTCTCGCGTCTGCGCGTCCTGCCCTCGCGGGCGGCGTCACGCCGCTGGTCCCGGGCAGCGGGGGCGTGCTCGCCCCCGCGCCCAGCCATGCTACCGAACGGCCCGTCGGCGTCCTGGGCCCCCGCCGGCTGGGCCCCGGCCCGTCAGCCGCGCAGGGCCATCACCTCGTCCGCGCTCGTGCCGCTGTCGACGAGGAACGTCCGGCAACGGGTCGCCTCGTCGTCCTCGCCGATGGCCTCGGCGGCCTGCGCGAGCGCCAGCAGGGCGCGCAGGAAACCCTGGTTGGGCTCGTGGGCGGCGGGCACCGGGCCCTGGCCGCGCCAGCCTGCGCGGCGCAGGGCGTCCAGCCCGCGGTGGTAGCCGGTGCGGGCGAAGGCGTAGGCGGCCACGGCGTCCGTGGCCAGGGCCTGCTCGGCCAGCAGCGCCCACGGCAGGCTCGCCGAGGGCGCCGTCCGGGCGGCGGCACGGGCGTCGTCGCCCGCGGCCAGCGCCGCGCGGGCCGTCGCGTCAGGTCCTTCGGCGGGCAGGAGCGTGGGCGCGGGACCGCCCAGGAGGTTGTCGTGGCTCATGGGTGCGACGGTACTGCGGACGGGAGACGCCGCTCCCGTACCGCGCACGGGTGACGCCGCCCCGGGCGGCGCCCCTGCACGTGCGGACCCCGGGGGCCGCTCGTACGCTGACGGGCGCCGGAGGCCCGACCGCCGGCGCCGGGCCCTCCCTGACGTCCCGGCCCTGCCGAGCCCGGGACGTGCGCGTGATCCAGATCTCGACGTCGCCGACGACGACGACGCTGACGGTCACCGGAGACCTCGACCTCGGCCAGCGCGACCAGTTCCCCGAGGTGACGGCCCGCGTCGGGTCCCTGCGGCGTCAGCTCCTCGTCGTCGACATGTGCGGTGTGACGTTCCTCGACTCCACCGGAGCCGCGTTCCTCATCTCCCTGGCGGACGGCGGCCGGCGGCGCGGGGCCGCCACCGTGCTGCGCGGCGCCGCGGCGCGGGACCTCTTCGTGCTCGAGATCTGCGGCGTGCTCGACATGTTCCGGCTCGACACGCAGCACCGCTGCCCCGAGACGCCCGACGACGGGACGCCGCCCGGGGGGACGCCCGTCGAGGAGGACGTCGTCGCGCCGCAGGCCGACGCCGCACCCGCGGGTGTTGACCGGCCCCACCCGTGATCCCGTAGGTTGCCACGCAGGCACCACCGCCACGCACCCGCACAGAGCCCCGCACAGAGCCCCGCACAGAGCCCCGCACAGAGCCCCACGGAACGGACGTCATGTCAGACAGCAGCACGCAGCCGGGGAACGGCGCACCGGACGGCTCGGACGTCACGGTGGGTGAGCCGGGGTCGGTGCACGTCATCACCGAGCAGGACCGGACGGTCATCGTCCTGTCGGGCGAGATCGACGCGGACCTCAGCCCCGAGCTGGGCGAGGCCACGGCCGAGGCGGAGGAGCGCGGCCTCCCCGTCGAGGTGGACGCCCACCACGTCACCTTCATGGACTCCTCCGGCGTCGCGTTCCTCGCGCGCCTCTCCATGCGCAGCAAGCACCGCGTGCGCCTGCTGCGCGTCCCGCCGACGGTGCGGTTCCTGCTCGACGTCACGAAGATCGGCGAGCTGCTCGACGTCGTCGACGAGCCGGCCAGCGGCGCGGAGAGCTCGCCCGTCGGCTGACCCGACGCATGCACGCCGGAAGCCCGGTCCCCCTCGGGGGACCGGGCTTCCGTCGTCGAGCCGGGCGGCGGTGGTCAGCCGATCTTCTGGCCCGCCGAGCGGAGCTGCTGGCACGCCTCGACGATGCGCTGCGCCATGCCGGCCTCGGCCAGCTTGCCCCAGGCGCGCGGGTCGTAGGCCTTCTTGTTGCCGACCTCGCCGTCGATCTTCAGCACGCCGTCGTAGTTCTGGAACATGTGCGTGACGACCGGACGCGTGAACGCGTACTGCGTGTCGGTGTCGATGTTCATCTTGATGACGCCGTTGTCGACGGCCTCGCCGATCTCCTCCGCAGTGGAGCCGGACCCGCCGTGGAAGACGAGGTCGAACGGGTTCTCCTTGCCGATCTCGGCGCCGACGGCCTTCTGGATGTCCGCGAGGATCGACGGGCGCAGCTTGACCGCACCCGGCTTGTACACGCCGTGCACGTTGCCGAAGGTGAGCGCCGTCAGGTAGCGGCCCTTCTCACCGGCGCCGAGGGCCTTGACCGTCGCCAGGCCGTCCTCGGCCGTCGTGTACAGCTTGTCGTTGATCGCGGCCTCGTGGCCGTCCTCCTCGCCGCCGACGACGCCGACCTCGATCTCGAGGATGGTCCGGGCGGCCTGGGACAGCTCGAGGAGCTCCGCGGCGATGACGAGGTTCTCGTCCAGCGGGATGTCCGAGCCGTCGAACATGTGCGACTGGAACGTCGGGTTCTCGCCGCGCTTGACCTGCTCGGCCTCGAGCGCCAGCAGCGGGCGCACCCACGAGTCCAGGTTCTTCTTCACGCAGTGGTCGGTGTGCAGCGCGATCGTGACGCCGTAGTTCTTCGCCACCTCGGTCGCGTAGGCCGCGAGCGCGAGGGAGCCGGACACGCGGTTCTTGATCGTCGAGCCGGAGGCGTACTCGGCACCGCCCACGGAGACCTGGACGATGCCGTCCGACTCGGCCTCGGCGAAGCCCTGGATGGCGGCCGTGACGGTCTGCGACGAGGTGATGTTGACCGCCGGGTAGGCGAACGAGCCGGCCTTGGCGCGGTCGATCATCTCGGCGTAGACCTCGGGGGTGGCGATGGGCATCGCGGGCATCTCCTGCGTGTCGGTGGTGGGGGTGGCTCCGGCGCGGCGGTCCGCCGACCGGTCTGCCCCCGAGTCTGGCACGTCCCGTGCGGAGGTGACCGGGACGTCCTGCCCAGCGGTCGGGCCGTCGTAGCGTGCTGCCCGTGACCGCCGACGCCGACGTCAGCCCGCTGGACCTGCCGCCGCTGCCGGCCGGGCCGCACGTGCTGGTCCACACCTTCCCCGCGCGGGCCTTCGAGGAGGCCTTCCCCCTCGGCAACGGGTCCCTGGGTGCCATGGTGCTCGGCGACGCGCGCCACCTGACGCTCGCGCTCAACGACGACACCGCGTGGTCCGGCAGCCCCGCGTCCCAGGACGAGCCCGGGCTGCCCACGCCCGACGAGGCCGCGGCGGTCCTGGCGCGCACGCGGGCGCTGGTCGACGCCGGTGACCTCGTCGCCGCGACGGACGCGCTGCGCGCCCTGCAGCACCGCCACAGCCAGGCCTACCTGCCGTTCGCCGACCTCGTCGTCGAGGTGCTGGGTGCGCCGGAGAGCCTGACGCCGGGTCCCGCCGTGCGACGGACCCTCGACCTGCGCACCGCCACGCACCTGACCGCCGAGGGACCCGCCGACGACCCCGCCGTCGCGCACCGCACCTGGGTGAGCGCCCCCCACCGCGTGCTCGTCCACGAGGTGGCCACCCGCGCGCCGCAGGACGTGCGCCTGTCCGTGTCCAGCCCGCTGCGCGTGCTGGGGGCGACGGACGGCGCCGACGGGCTCGTGCTCCACCTCCAGCTGCCCGCCGACGTGGCGCCGACGCACGACGACGTGCCCGACCCGGTCCGCTACGACGACCGCCCCGGCGCCTCCCTGCGCGGCGCCCTCGTCGCCCGCCTGCAGCACGACGGCACCGCGCGGCGCGACGACGACGGCCGCCTCGTCGTCGCCGGCGCCACGCGGCTCGTCGTCGTCCTGGCCACGGCCACCACCTCCGCCGGCCCCCTGCAGACGCCGCGCGGCGACGCCCGGGACGCGGCGGCCACAGCCCGCGACCGGGTCGACGCCGCGCTGGCGGCCGGGGTCCCCGCGGTCCGCCGCGCCCAGCTCCACGACCACGACGCGCTCTACGGCCGGGCCGAGCTCACGCTCGACGACGCCGTCACCGGCGGCGACACCGCGGAGCGGCTGCTGGCCGTGAACGGCCCCGACGGGGCCGACCCCGCGCAGGACCCGACGCTGCTCGCGACCCTCTTCCACCTCGGGCGCTACCTGCTGATCTGCTCCTCGCGCCCCGGCACGCTGCCCGCCACCCTGCAGGGCATCTGGAACCGGGAGCTGCAGCCGCCGTGGAGCTCGAACTACACGACGAACATCAACGTCCAGATGGCGTACTGGCCGGCGGGCCCGACGAACCTCGCCGAGACGGAGGAGCCGCTGCTGGACCTCGTCCGGGCGATGGCGGTCACCGGAGCGCGCACCGCCCGGCGCCTGTACGGCGCCGGCGGCTGGGCGGCCCACCACAACAGCGACGCCTGGGCGTACACGCTGCCCACCGGCCACGGGCGCCACGACCCCAAGTGGGCGGCGTGGCCCCTGGCGGGGTTGTGGCTCGTGCGGCACGTGGCGGACCACGCCTCCTTCGCGCCCGACGACGCCCTCCTCGACGACATGGCGGACGTGCTGCGCGGGGCGGCCGCCTTCGCCCTGGACCTGCTGGTGCGCGACGCCGACGGGCTGTGGGGCACCAACCCGTCCACCTCGCCGGAGAACGACCTGCGCACCGCCGACGGTCGGGTCGCCTCCGTCGCCGCCTCGTCCGCGGTCGACCTCGACCTCGTGCGCGGCCACCTGCAGCTCGTCCTGCGGGAGGCCGACCGGCGCGGGACGTCCGACGACGACCCCGTCGTGCGCCGTGCGCGCGCGGTCCTGCCCGCGCTGCGCCGGCCCGCCGCCGGCCGGTCCGGGGCCCTCGCGGAGTGGGCCGGCGACCACGAGCAGGTCGACCCGCACCACCGGCACCTGTCCCCGCTGGTGGACCTGTTCCCCGGCAGCCCCACGGAGCTCCCGGCTCCGGCGTGGCTGGCCGCGGCGGAGCGGTTCCTCGACGAGCGCGGCGACGAGGCGACGGGCTGGTCGCTGGCGTGGAAGCTGGCGCTGCGGGCCCGCCTGCGGCAGCCGGCGGCGGTCGACCGTCTCCTGCGCCTCGTGCTGCGCGACATGACGACCGACCGCGGCGGCACGAGCGGCGGGCTCTACCCGGACCTGCTCGCGGCGCACCCGCCGTTCCAGCTCGACGGCAACCTCGGCGTCACCGCCGCCCTGGCCGAGGCGCTCCTGCAGTCGCACCGCGGGGAGGTCGAGCTGCTGCCCGCGGTGCCGGCCGCGCTGCGCGCCGGCGCGGTGCGGGGCCTCGTCGCCCGGCCGGGCGTGGAGGTCCGGGTGAGCTGGGACCGGGACGACGAGGGACGGGCGCGCGTGCGGGGGGCCGCCCTGCGGGCGCAGCACGCCCGGGCGGCGGGGGAGCACCGGGTCGTCGTCGGCCGCCGCGCCGCCGTCGTCGTGCTGCCGCTCGGCGTCGAGGTCGAGGTCGACGCGCTGCGCGGCGCCTCCGCCGGGTAGCGCGCACCGGAGGTCCCGCCGCCCCGGCGGGTGGCGCGACCTCGGCCCCCCTACGGTGGCGGGATGACGAGCGACGACACCCTCACCCTGCGGGTGCTGCGCACGTTCCTCGACGAGGTCCACCTCGCCACCCCGACGACGTCGCGCGGGTGGCCGACGACGCGGCGCGGCTGCTCGGCTGGCGGGCTCGGCTGTGGGTGACCGACTTCGAGCAGCGCCTGCTCGTGCCCGTGCCGACCACGGAGCTGCCGCCCGCGGAGCCGGTGGGATTCGACGGCACGCTCGCCGGGCGGGCCTTCCGCCGTGTCACTCCCGTGCCCGCACCCGGCGAGCCGCCCGTGCTGTGGCTCCCCCTGCTCGACGGGGTGCACCGGTTCGGGGTGGTCCAGTACGAGCTGGCGGCGGGAGACTCCCCCGACGACCCGGACGTCCGCGACCGGTCCGCGCTGCTCGCGCACCTCGTCGGGCACCTCCTGGCCGCCAAGAACCCGTACGGGGACACGCTGGACGTCGTCGGGCGCCGCCGGCACCGGTCCGTGGCCACCGAGCTGCTGTCGGGGCTCCTGCCACCCCTGACCTTCGGCTGCCCGGGGCTCGTCGTGTCCGGGCTGCTGGAGCCCTGCTACGAGGTCGCCGCGGACGCCTTCGACTACGCCGTGCAGGACCGGACGGCCTACCTGGCGGTGCTGGACGCGGCCGGCCACGACCTGCAGGCGACGCTGGCGGTCTCGGTCGCGGTCGCCGCCCTGCGCAACGCGCGCCGCGAGGGCCGGACCCTGTACGAGACCGTCACGGGGATCGAGGAGGCCCTGCAGGAGCAGTGGCACGGCGAGACGTTCGTGACCGCCGTCCTCGCCGAGCTCGACCTGCCCAGCGGGCGCCTGCGGTACGTCAACGCCGGCCACCCGGCCCCGCTGCTCATGCGCGACCGCAAGGTGGTCAAGCGCCTGGAGGGCGGCCGCCGCATCGTCCTCGGGCTGGGCCACGGGGAGCTGGAGGTGGCCGAGGAGTGGCTGCAGCCCGACGACTGGCTGGTCCTGCACACCGACGGGATCACCGAGGCGCGCGGGCCCGACGGCACCTTCTTCGGCGTGGACCGGCTCGTCGACCAGCTCGCGCGGTCGGCGGCCAACGGCGAGCCCGCCCCCGAGACGCTCCGGCAGGTGGTGCACGCCGTGCTCCGCCACCAGGAGGGCCGGCTCCAGGACGACGCCACGCTGCTCGTCGCGCAGTGGTCGTCGGGCGAGGAGCGGGAGATGCACGCCCGCTGAGCCCGCACCGACGACGGCCGGGCGCCTAGGCCGGCGGCGGTCCCGCGTGCTGCACGACCCAGGCGTGCATCGCGATCGCGGCGGCCGCGCCCGCGTTCAGCGAGCGCGTGGAGCCGTACTGCGCGATCCGGAGCACGGCGTCCGCGCCCGCGACGGCCTCCGCGGACAGGCCCGCGGACTCCTGCCCGAGCAGCAGGACGCACGCGCGCGGCAGCGCCCGGCCCTCCAGCGGCACCGACCCCGGCACGTTGTCCAGGCCCAGCACCGGCAGCGGCGCGCCCCCCGGCTCGCCCGTGCGCGCCCACGACAGGAGGTCGGCCACCGTCGCGTGGTGGTGCACGTGCAGGTAGCGGTCGGTCACCATGGCGCCGCGGCGGTTCCACCGCCGCCGGCCCACCACGTGCACCCCGGCCGCGTTGAACGCGTTGGCCGTGCGGACCACCGAGCCGATGTTGAGGTCGTGCTGCCAGTTCTCCACGGCGACGTGGAAGGGGTGCCGGCTCCGGTCGAGGTCGGCCACCACCGCCTCCACCGTCCAGTACCGGTAGCGGTCGACGACGTTGCGCCGGTCCCCCTCGGCCAGCAGGACCGGGTCGAGGCGCGGGTCGTCGGGCCAGGCGTCCGGGCCCCCGGGCCAGGGCCCGACGCCGACCTCGACGCCGACCCGAGGCTCGTCCGTCCCCCCGCCCGTGCCGCTCACGCCGGGTCGAGGTGCACGACGAGGCGCGCGGCCGCCTCGCGCGCCCGCGCCCGGGCCTCGTCGACGTCCGCGCCGCGCGCGAGGGTGACCGCCACGCGGCGGTGCCCTGCCACCACCGGCTTGCCGAACAGCCGCACCTGCGCGGTCCGCACGGCGAGCGCCGCGTCGACCCCCTCGAACCGCGGGACCCCGTGCCCCTCCGCCAGCACCGCGCACGACGCCGCCGCCCCCTGGCCGTCACCGGCGCCCAGCCGCAGCACCTCGCCCGCCGGCAGCCCCAGCACCGCCCGCGCGTGCAGCGCGAACTCCGACAGGTCCTGCGAGACGAGCGTGACCAGCCCCGTGTCGTGCGGCCGCGGTGACACCTCGCTGAAGAGCACCCGCTCCCCCACGACGAACAGCTCGACGCCGAAGAGCCCCCAGCCCCCGAGCGCGTCGGTCACGGCGACGGCCACCCGCTGCGCCTCGGCCAGCGCCGCCGCGGGCAGGGCCGCCGGCTGCCACGACTCGCGGTAGTCCCCGTCCACCTGCACGTGCCCGACGGGGTCGCAGAACGACGTGCCGCCGGCGTGCCGCACCGTGAGCAGCGTGATCTCGGAGTCGAACTCCACGAACCCCTCGACGATCACCCGCACCGCCGCTCCGCCGCCCGCCCCGGCCCGACCGCCGGACTGCGCCGCCTCCCACGCGCCGGCCAGGTCGTCGGGCGTGCGGACCACGGACTGCCCCTTGCCCGACGAGGACATGACCGGCTTGACCACGCACGGCAGCCCCAGGGCCGCCACGGCGTCGGCGAGCCCCTCCGGCGAGTCCACGAACCGGTAGGGCGAGGTCGGCAGCCCCAGCGTCTCGGCCGCCAGCCGCCGGATGCCCTCGCGGTCCATCGTCAGGCGCGTCGCCCGGGCCGTGGGCACCACGCGGACGCCCGCGGCCTCGACCTCGGCCAGCACCGCCGTGGCGATGGCCTCGATCTCGGGGACGACCACGTCGGGGCGCTCCTCGTCGAGCACGGCGCGCAGCGCGACCGGGTCCAGCATGTCCACCACCCGGGCGCGGTGCGCGACCTGCATGGCCGGCGCCCCGGCGTAGCGGTCGACGGCGACGACCTCCACGCCGAGGCGCTGCAGCTCGAGGGCGACCTCCTTGCCCAGCTCCCCCGCGCCCAGCAGCAGCACCCGCGTGGCCCCCGCCGTCCCCGGCGTCCCGATCGTCGTCACGGGCCCATCGTGGCCCACGTCCTCACGCGATCCCCATCACGTCCACACCCCGCGCACGTGTCCGGCCCGTACCCTCGGGGACCATGCTGACGACCGCCCTGGCCGGCCTCACGAGCGCCGCCGTCCCCGCCCTCGGGCCCGGCTTCCTCGACCCCGAGAACCTCATCTCCTCCTTCGGGACGGCCGCCATCATCGGCATCGTCGCCGTGGTCTTCATCGAGACCGGGCTGCTGTTCCCGTTCCTGCCGGGCGACTCGCTGCTGTTCACCGCGGGCGCGCTGGTGGCGCAGGAGCAGCTCGACTTCCCCATCTGGCTGCTGTGCGTGCTGCTGTTCGTCGCCGCCTTCGCGGGGGACCAGGTCGCCTACCTCATCGGGCGGACGCTCGGCCCGAGGGTCTTCGACCGGCCGGACTCGCGGTTCTTCAAGCGCGCGTACATCGACCAGACGTACGCCTACTTCGAGAAGTACGGCGGGCGGACCATCGTCGTGGCGCGGTTCGTGCCCTTCGTGCGGACCTACGCGCCGGTCGCGGCCGGGGTCGGGCGGATGTCCTACCGGCACTTCGTCACGTGGAACGCGCTCGGCGCGCTCCTGTGGGGCGTGGGCGTGACGCTGCTGGGCTTCGCGCTGGGCACCATCCCGTTCGTGAAGGAGAACATCGAGGCGCTGCTGGTCCTCGTCGTCCTCGCCTCGCTGGTGCCGATGGCCGTGGAGATCCTGCGCGCCCGCCGCGACCGGCGCCGGGAGGCCGCCGCCGCGGCCGCCGCGCTGGCCGAGGCCCCGCTCAGCCCGGCCGCCGAGGCCGTCGACGGGACGCTGCGGTGACCTCCGTGCGACCCGTCGCGGCCTGGCTGTCCGACATGGACGGCGTCCTCATGCACGAGGGCGTCGCGCTGCCCGGCGCCGCGGAGTTCATCGCGGCGCTGCGGGAGAAGGAACGGCCCTTCCTCATCCTCACGAACAACTCCATCTTCACGCCGCGGGACCTGTCGGCGCGGCTCGCGGCGGCCGGCCTCGACGTGCCCGAGGAGTCCCTGTGGACCTCGGCGCTGGCGACCGCGCGGTTCCTGTCCGACCAGGTGCCCGGCGGCAGCGCCTACGTCGTCGGCGAGGCCGGCCTGACCACCGCGATGTACGACGCGGGCTACACGCTCACGGCCGCGCGTCCGGAGTTCGTCGTCCTGGGCGAGACGCGGACGTACTCCTTCGAGGCCATCACGCAGGCGATCCGGCTCATCCAGAACGGCGCCCGCTTCATCGCGACGAACCCCGACGTGACGGGCCCGTCCGCCGACGGCGACCTGCCGGCGACCGGCGCCGTGGCCGCGATGATCACCGCCGCCACGGGCCGCAAGCCGTACTTCGTGGGCAAGCCGAACCCCATGATGATCCGCTCGGCGCTCAACCGGATCGACGCGCACTCCGAGACGGCCGCGATGGTCGGCGACCGCATGGACACCGACGTCCTGGCCGGCCTCGAGGCAGGGCTGCAGACGTTCCTCGTCCTGACCGGCTCCACCCGGCGCGAGGACGTCGAGCGCTACCCCATCCGCCCGACGGAGATCCTCCCGTCGATCGCCGAGGTCACCGCCTACGTCTGAGGCGCACTACACCAGGCCGAGGTCCGCCAGGTCGAACAGGTGGTGGTAGGGCACGCCCAGCGCCTCGATCTTCTCCTTGGCACCCGTCGCCCGGTCGACCACGACCGCCACGCCGAGCACCTCGGCGCCCGCCTCCCGCGCCGCCTCGACCGCGGCGATGGGGGACGCGCCCGTCGTGGAGGTGTCCTCCAGGACGACGACGCGCCGACCGGCGACGTCCGGGCCCTCGATGCGGCGCTGCATCCCGTGGGCCTTGGCCTCCTTGCGCACGACGAACGCGTCCAGGTCCTGCCCGCGGGAGGCGGCGGCGTGCAGCAGCGCCGTGGCCACGGGGTCGGCGCCGAGCGTCAGCCCGCCCACGGCGTCGACCTCCGCGGTGCCCAGCCCGACCTCCTCGAGGTGGTCCAGCAGCACGTGCCCGACGAGCGGCGCCGCGCGGTGGTGCAGCGTCACGCGCCGCAGGTCCACGTAGTAGTCGGCCTCGCGGCCGGAGGACAGCGTCACGCGGCCGCGCACCACGGCGAGCTCGGCGATGAGCGCGCGGAGCTGCTCGCGCGGGGAGGCGGCGGTCGAGGTCGTCACGCCCGCAGGCTAGCGGCGCAGCCCCAGCCGGCGCCGCCCGACCGCCCGGACCACCCAGCGCGGCGTCACGCGCAGCGCCGCCGACAGAGCCTGGTACCGCAGGCTCGGCGTCGACACGACGAGCCCGCGTCGCACGTCCGCGAGCGCCCGCGCCACCACGTCCTCCGCGTCGAGCCACGCCACCTCGGGCAGGGAGCTGACGTCGAGCCCCTCCCGCGCGTGGAACTCGGTGTGCGTCAGCCCCGGGCACAGCGCGGTGGCGGTCACGCCGGTCCCCGCCAGCTCGACCGCCAGCCCCTCCGTGAAGGTGCGGACCCAGGCCTTGTGCGCCGAGTACGTGCCGCCGGCCAGCAGCGCCGCCACGGACGCGACGTTGAGGACCGCGCCGCGCCCGCGCGCCACCATGGCCCCCGCCGCCGCGTGCGACAGCACGAGGACGGCGCGCACCATGACGTCCAGGGCCTGCTCCTCCTTCGCCAGGTCGCCCCCGACGAACCGCTGGCCCAGCCCGTGGCCGGCGTTGTTGACCAGCAGGCCGACCGGTCGCTCGTCGGACCGCAGCCGCTCGGCGACGCGGTCGACCCCCTCCCGCGTCGCGAGGTCCGCGACGAGCACCTCGGCGTGCACCCCGGCGGCCGCCTCGAGCTGCCGCGCGAGCCGGGTCAGGCGCTCGGCGTCGCGCGCGACGAGGACGAGGTCGTGCCGGGCCGTGGCGAGCTGCCAGGCGAACTCCAGCCCGAGGCCGGCGCTCGCGCCGGTGACGAGTGCGGTACCCATGCCGCCCACCCTACGGACCCGCGCTGAGGGCTACGGTGCCGGGCGTGCGACTGGCGACGTGGAACATCAACTCCGTGCGCGCGCGGCTGGACCGCGCGCTCGCGCTGCTCGAGCGGCACGACCTCGACGTGCTGGCCCTGCAGGAGACGAAGTGCACGGCCGAGCAGTTCCCGGCCGCGGCGTTCGAGGAGCGCGGCTACCGGGTGGCCGCGCTGGGCACGAGCCAGTGGAACGGCGTCGCACTGGTGTCCCGCGTCGGGCTCGACGACGTGGCCGACGGCTTCCCCGGCCAGCCCGGGTGGGGCGAGCCGCCCGCGGCGGAGGCGCGCGCGCTCGGCGCGACCTGCGGCGGCCTGCGCGTCTGGAGCCTGTACGTCCCCAACGGCCGCGAGCTGACCGATCCGCACTACGCGTACAAGCTCGACTGGCTGGCTCGGCTGCGGGACGCGGCGGCGGGCTGGCTCGCGGCGGACCCGGACCTGCCGCTGGCCCTCGTCGGGGACTGGAACATCGCGCCGCTCGACGACGACGTGTGGGACCCGGAGGTCTTCGTCGGGCGCACGCACGTGTCCGGGCCGGAGCGCGCGGCCCTCGCGGCGCTGGACGCGCTGGGGCTGCAGGAGCAGACGCGGGTGCACCTGCCGGAGCCGCACACCTTCACCTACTGGGACTACCAGCACCTGCGCTTCGCGCGGCGCGAGGGCATGCGGATCGACCTCGCCTACGCCTCGCCCGCGCTGGCCGCACGCGTCACCGGCGTGCGGATCGACCGCGACGAGCGCAAGGGCAAGGGCGCCTCGGACCACGCGCCGGTGCTGCTGGAGGTGGCCGACCCGGCGTGACCCGTCAGGGCAGCGGGACGGTGAGCTCCGCACGCAGCTCGTCGCGCAGCCGCGCCACCATGTCGGTGCCCGCGCGGTCGTACAGGAACTGCACCTGCAGGCCGTCCATGAGGGCGACGAGGCGGCGCGCGGCGTCCTCCGGCTCGACGCCCGCCCGCAGGTGGCCGTCCTCGGCCGCCGCGCGGTAGGCGTCGGCGGCGAAGGCGAGCACGGTCTCGTACCGCCGGCGGAACCAGTCGTGCGCCGGGTGGTCCGGCGCCGTCGCCTCGGCGGACAGGACGCAGAACAGCTCGACGATCGCCGGCCGGTGGGTGTTGCGCTCGACGATGTCGACCATGCCGGCCAGGGCCGCCACGCCCCGGCGCCCCTCGACGAAGGCGACCGTGTCGTCCTCGTCGCGCTGCTCCAGCACGGCCAGGAGGAGCGCCTCCTTCGTGCCGAAGTGGTGCAGCAGGCCCGGGTGCGACAGCCCCGCGCGGGCGGCCACCTCGCGCAGCGACGCGCTGCGGTAGCCGACCTCCCCGTAGAGCTCGGTGGCGGCCGCGATGACGTCCCGGCGACGGGCGCGGCCCTTCGCGCCGTCGGGGGCGGTCCGACGCCGGCGGGGTGCGGGACCGGGTGCGGGGCCGGGTGCGGGACCGGCGGCCCCGTCGGCCACGGCGGCCCCGTCGTCCGTGGCGGGCAGGCTCATGCGCGTCACCCTAGCGCGGCACCGTCGTGACCTGCGGCTCCGCTACCGGTTGTCGGGCGAGGCGACCCGTGCCGCGGACCTCGCGCTCGTCACCGGCGTCGGCGCCTTCTTCGCCTTCGTCGCCAACCCGCTGGCCGGGGCGCTGTCCGACCGCACCACGTCCCGCCTCGGCATGCGGCGCCCCTGGCTGCTGTGGGGCGGCGTGCTCGGCTCGGTCGGCATCGCGGTCATCGCCTTCGCGCCGAGCATCGCGGTGGTCGTCGTGGGGTGGGCGCTCGCGCAGGCGGCCTTCAACGGCACGCAGGCCGCGCTCCAGGCGCTCCTGCCGGACCAGGTCGACGAGGCCCAGCGCGCCCGCGTCTCCGGGTGGCTCGGCATCGCCCAGAACGTGGCGCCGCTCGTCGGCATCGCGCTGGCCTTCGCGCTGACGTCCGCGGGTGCGGCCAGCACGTGGATGTTCCTGCTGCCCACCGTCATCGGGCTGGCGGGCGTCCTCTGGCTGACCGCGACCCTGCGCGACCGCGTGCTCGACCGGTCGACCGTCGGGCCCTTCCGCCTCGGCGCGTTCCTGCGGGGCTTCTGGATCAGCCCGCGGCGCCACCCGGACTTCGCCTGGGCGTTCACCGGCCGGTTCCTGCTGCTCTTCGGGTTCGCCAGCTACAACGCCTTCCAGGTCTACTACCTGCTCGAGCGCTTCGGCTTCGACACCGCCACGGCCCTGTCCTGGCAGCTGCGCCTCATGGTGGTGCAGGCCCTCCTGCTCTTCGTCGCCGCGGCCGCCGGCGGCGCCGCCTCGGACCGCACGGGCCGGCGCAAGGTGTTCGTCGTCGTGTCCACCGTCCTCGCCGCGGCCGGGCTCGTCGTCTTCGCCGTGGCGCAGGCGCCGGAGCTGCTCTACGTCGGCGCCGCGCTGTTCGGCCTCGGCCTCGGCGCGTACTTCGCCGTCGACCTGGCCCTCGTCACCGACGTCCTGCCGAACCGGGACACGGAGGCCGCCAAGAACATGGGCGTGTTCAACATCGCCAACGCCCTGCCGCAGTCCATCGCGCCCGCCGTCGCACCCGTCTTCCTGGGCATCGGTGCCGGCGCGGCGGACAACTACGCCGCGCTGTTCGTCGCCGGCGCCGTCATCGTGGCCCTCGGCGCCCTCAGCACGATGTTCATCCGCGGCGCCCGCTGAGCGCCGTGACCCCGTCCGTCCAGCCCGCACCTCGCACCCGCACGCACCACCGGAGGACCCGCATGACCACCACGACCACACCCCCCACGACCACGGGCGCCCCCCTCGACGTCCCCGACCTGCTCGCCCGGCTGACGCTCGAGGAGAAGGTGTCCCTGCTCGACGGCTCCGACTTCTGGCGCACGCTGGCCGTCGAGCGCCTGGGCATCGGGACGGTCATGGTCGCGGACGGCCCGCACGGCCTGCGCGCCCAGCACGAGGAGGGCGACCACCTCGGCGGGCTGGAGGCCGCGCCGGCCGTCGCCTTCCCGCCGGCGGCCGCCACCGCGTCGTCGTGGGACGTGGCGCTGCTCGGCCGCGTCGGGCGGGCGCTGGCGGAGGAGGCGCGCGCCCTCGGCGTGTCCGTCGTGCTCGGGCCGGGCGTCAACATGAAGCGCTCCCCGCTGTGCGGGCGGAACTTCGAGTACTTCTCGGAGGACCCGTTCCTCGCCGGGCACCTCGCCGCCGCCCTCGTCGACGGCGTGCAGGCGCACGGCGTGGGCACCTCGCTCAAGCACGTCGCCGCCAACAACCAGGAGACCGACCGCATGTCGGTCTCCGCCGAGGTCGACGAGCGCACCCTGCGCGAGATCTACCTGCCCGCGTTCGAGACCGTGGTGACGCGCTCCCAGCCGTGGACCGTCATGTGCTCCTACAACCGCATCAACGGCGTCTACGCCTCGCAGGACCCCTGGCTGCTGACCACGGTGCTGCGCGACGAGTGGGGGTTCGAGGGGCTCGTCGTCTCCGACTGGGCGCCGTCTACGACCGAGACCGCGCCGTGGCCGCGGGCCTCGACCTCGAGATGCCGTCCTCCGGCGGCGTCGGTGCCGCCGCGGTGCACCGGGCCCTGGAGGCCGGGACCCTCACGGAGGCCGAGGTCGACCGCGCGGTGACCCGCGTGCTGGAGCTCGTCTCGCGCTCGCAGGCCGCGCTGGCCCCCGGCCAGACGTACGACGAGGCCGCCCACCACACCCTGGCCCGCGAGGCGGCGGCCGCCTCCGTCGTGCTGCTGAAGAACACCGACGCCACGCTGCCGCTCGACCCGGCCGCGGGCGGCGCGGTGGCCGTCGTCGGCGAGTTCGCCCGTTCCCCGCGCTTCGGCGGCGGCGGCAGCTCGCAGGTGACGCCCACGCGGCTCGACGACGCCCTCTCCGCGCTGCGCGAGCAGGTGACGGGCCGGGAGGTGCGCTTCGCGCCCGGCTTCACGCTCTCCGACGAGACCCCCGCCGACGAGGCGCGGGCCCTGCTCGACGAGGCCGTCGCCGCCGCCCGGGACGCCGCGGTCGCCGTGGTCTTCCTCGGCCTGCCCGACGCCTACGAGTCGGAGGGCTACGACCGCGACCACATGCACCTGCCGCCCCAGCAGGTCGCCGTGCTGGAGGCCGTCGCCGCGGTGGCCGAGCGCGTGGTCGTCGTCCTGACCAACGGGTCCGTCGTCGAGGTCGGGCCGTGGCAGCACCACGCGCACGCCCTCGTCGAGTCGTGGCTGCTCGGCCAGGCCGGCGGCGGGGCCGTCGCCGACGTGCTGACGGTGCGGTCAACCCGTCGGGGAAGCTGGCCGAGACCATGCCGGTCGGCCTCGTCGACAACCCCGCCCTCGGCAACTTCCCCGGCGACGGGGAGACGGTCCGCTACGGCGAGGGCCTCCTCATCGGCTACCGCTGGTACGACGCGCACGCGCTGCCGGTGGCCTACCCCTTCGGGCACGGCCTGAGCTACACGACCTTCGCGTACGCCGACCTGACGACGACGGTCGTGGTCGACGGCGCGCAGCCGCAGGTCCGGGTGTCCCTCACGGTGACCAACACCGGCGCGCGCGCCGGGGCGGAGGTCGTGCAGGTGTACGTCGCGGACGAGCAGGCCAGCGTGTTCCGGCCGGAGCAGGAGCTCAAGGGGTTCGCCAAGGTGGCCCTCGAGCCGGGCGCCTCGGCCCGGGTCGAGCTCGAGCTCGACGCGCGCGCGTTCGCCTTCTGGCACCCCGTGCTGCGTCGCTGGACCGTCGAGCCGGGGACGTTCGCCGTGCTCGTGGGCGCGTCGTCGCGGGACGTCCGGCTGCGCGGCACGGTCGAGCTGGCCGCCGAGCCCGTCGTGCTGCCCGTCGGGGCGGACTCCACCGCCGAGCAGTGGCTGGCGCACCCCGTCCTCGGGGACCGTCTGCGGACGGCCCTCGCCGGGACGGGTCACGGCGCCATGCTGGACCACCCGGAGACCGGGCAGATGATGCGCGCCATCCCGATGCGTCGGCTGGCCCGCTTCCCCGGGTCGCCGGTGACCGAGGAGTGGTTGGAGGAGGCGGCCGCCGCGGTCGCGTCCTGACGGGTCGCCCCGCCCGCGCCGACGCGCCCACCCGGGTGACGTCGGCGCGGGCCGCCGGTGAGGTCCGCACCGGTCGCTGGGCCGGTGCGACGACGCCCGCTACGTTCGCGGTGTGGAGCAGGACGAAAGCGTCGGACGCGACAATCCCTTCGCCCCGCCGCCCGAGGGCGGGGCGGGCACGGGACCGGGCACGGGATCGGGCACGAGCGGTCTGCCGCAGCCGGTCGGTGCGGCTCCCGGAGGCGCGCCCGTGCCGCCGCCGCCGAGCGGCTACGAGGCCACCCCCGGCGGCGGGCCCCGCCACGCGGGCGGCCCGAGCTACGCCGGCGGCCCGACCTACGCCGGCGGCCCCGGCTACGCCGCCGGGTTCCCGTACCCCGGCCAGCCGTCCGGTCCCGCGTGCGGCGCCCCCGCCGCCGGCGGCCCGGCGCACGGCGGACCGGCCTACGGCGCCCCCGCCTACGGGGGACAGACCTACGGGGGACCGACCTACGGGGCCTCGACGCCGCCCTACGCCGCGCAGCCCTGGGCCTCCCCGCCGCCGGTGGACGGGTTCGCGATCGGGTCGCTCGTCACGAGCCTCGTCGGGCTGGTGACGTTCGGCCTCACGTCGGTCGTCGGCGTCGTGCTCGGGTTCGTCGCCCTCGGGCGGACGCGGCGGCGCGGCACCCGCGGGCGCGGCCTGGCGGTCGCCGGCATCGTCTCGGGCTTCGTGGTGCTGCTGCTCGTCGCCGCCGGCATCGTGGCCGCCGTCGTGTTCGCCGCCCGCACCTCCGGGCCGTCCTTGGACGGCGGCTTCACCGGTGCCCCCTGGGACGACGGGGCCACCGCCGAGGAGATACTCCCGGACTACACCCTGCGGACCGACCTCGCGCCGGGCGCGTGCCTGCTCGGCGCGTTCGACGCCTACGACCTCGACGACGTCGAGACCGTGGACTGCGCCGAGCCGCACGACGCGGAGATCGTCACCCTGCTGCCGATGGACGCCCCGGTGTCGCTGTCGCTGGAGGACTACGACCCCGTCTTCGACGACCTCGCCTCCACGTGCGAGGCGGACGTCGAGTCGGCGGCGCCCGGGGTGCAGTCGGACGACCTGTGGGCCGACGTCTACTACCCCCACCCCGACGAGTGGGACGCGGGCGGCCGGCAGTCGTACTGCGTGCTGCTCTCGATCGGCACCGACCTCGAGGGCTCGGCCGTCGCGGGCGACCTCGTGCCGCCCGGCGGGAGCACCACCTGAGCGGCGCGCCCGCCTGGCCGGAGACCTACCGCGCGCCCGGCTGGGAGCCCGAGCGGCCGCGACGCGAGCCCCTGGCCGTCACCGCGGCGGTGGCCGCCGTGCTCCTGCTCGGGCCCTTCGCCGTCGCGGTGGGCGCGCTCGCGCTCCGACGGGTGCGGACCCGGGGGACCCGTGGCCGGCGCCTGGCGGTGACGGCGCTCGTCGTCGGGGCGGTCGAGACCCTGCTGGCCGCGGTCGCCGTCGTCGTGCTGGCCGTGACGCTGGCCGGGCTGCGCGACCTCCCGACCGCCCTGGACGGTCCGCGGGACGCCCACCCCGCGCAGGTCGTCCCGGGGCACTGCCTGGCCGGGCTCCCGCCCGACGGGGCCGTGCGCCGCGTGCAGCTCGTGCCCTGCGACGAGCCCCACGCGGCGGAGGCCGTCTCGACCTACGCGTTCGCCCCCGGGGCCGCCTGGCCGGGGCAGGCCGAGGCGGCCCGTGCCGTGGCCGCGTCCTGCCGGCTCGGCGACGCCGACCGGGCGGCGGGACGCACCGCGGTGGCCTGGGCGCCGACGAGGGCCGCCTGGCTGCTGGCCGACCGCACGGGCCTGTGCCTGCTCACGGGCTGACCTGCCGCGGCCCTCGTCGGGAGCTGTCGCGCGGGCGGGTCAGGCCAGCGTCGGCACGTCGATGACGAAGCGGTAGCGCACGTCGGAGCGCAGGACGCGCTCGTACGCCTCGTTCACGGCGTCGGCCCCGATCACCTCGACGTCGGCGGCCAGGCCGTGCTCGGCGCAGAAGTCGAGCATCTCCTGCGTCTCCCGGATGCCACCGATGCTCGACCCGGCCAGCGAGCGCCGGTTGCCGAACAGCGTGAAGACGTGCACGGGCAGCGCCTCGGGCGGGGCGCCGACGTTCACCATCGTGCCGTCCAGCGTGAGCAGGGACAGGTACGCGTCGAGGTCGACGACGGCGCTGACCGTGTTGACGATGAGGTCGAAGCGGTTCTCGAGCACCTCGAACGTCGCCGGGTCACCCGTCGCGTAGTAGTGGTCGGCGCCGAGGCGGAGCCCGTCGTCCTTCTTCGACAGCGTCTGCGACAGCACGGTCACCTCGGCACCCATGGCGTGCGCGATCTTCACGGCCATGTGGCCCAGGCCGCCCAGCCCGACCACCGCGACCTTCTTGCCGGGCCCGGCCCCCCAGTGCGCGAGCGGCGAGTAGGTGGTGATGCCCGCGCAGAGCAGGGGCGCGGCACCCTCGTACGGGATCGCCTCGGGGACGCGCAGGACGAAGTCCTCGTCGACGACCACGTGCGTGGAGTAGCCGCCCTGGGTGACGGTCCCGTCGCGGTCGGTCGCGGCGTAGGTGCCCGTGTTGCCGTTCAGGCAGTACTGCTCCTCGCCGGCGCGGCAGTTGTCGCACTCGCGGCAGGAGTTCACCATGCAGCCGACGCCGACCCGGTCGCCGACGGCGTGACGCGTCACCTCGGCCCCGACCTCGGCGACGACGCCGACGATCTCGTGGCCGACCACCAGCGGGTAGGGCACCGGGCCCCACTCGCCGCGCACGGTGTGGATGTCGGAGTGGCAGATCCCCGCGTAGCGGATCTCGATGAGGACGTCCTTCGGGCCGACGTCGCGACGCTCGATGGTCGTCGGGGCGAGCGGCTCGGTCGCGGACGGGGCCGCGATGGCGTTGACGGTACGCACAGCTCTCCTGGGTGCAGGACGGGTGGGGGCGGGCGGCCGCACGGCGGACGCCCGCTCCCACCGTAAGCCGGGCCGGGGCGGCGTGCGGTGCGGCGGGTGGGACCCCTCAGACGGCGGTGGGCCGCAGCCGCTCGGCCAGCCAGGCGTACTTGCGCACCTGGTGGTGCTCGTCGCCGCCCTCGTGCTGGTTGAAGGGGTAGACGGCGATGCGCTTGTCCTGCCCGCCCCAGCGGTTGAAGGCGGCGAAGACGGTCGACGGCGGGCACGTGGCGTCCATCAGCGCCACGGAGAACAGCGTCGGTGCGGTCGCGCGCGCGGCGAGGACGGCGCCGTCCACGTGCGCGAGCGTCCGCATGACGGCCTCCTCGGCCTCGTGGTACCGGGCCAGGAACCGCACGACCTCGTGGTAGGGGTCGTTGTCGGTGAGCGTCAGGGCCCGCGGGAAGTGGCAGAGGAACGGCACGTCGACGAGCGCGGCGGCGACCTGCGGGTGCAGCGCGGCGGCGGCGATGGCGATGCCGCCGCCCTGGCTCCCGCCGGCCACGGCGACGCGTGCCGGGTCGACGAGCGGTGCCGCCATCGCGGCGTCCACGGCCCGCACGGCGTCGGCGAACACGCGCCGGTAGAAGTACGTCTCCGGCGACTCGATGCCGCGCGTCATCGACCCGGGGACGGCGCCCGCGGTCGTCGTCGGCACGTCGTCGGGGGTGTCCCCGGCCCGCCAGCCCCAGCCCTGCCCGCGGGTGTCCATGACGAGGTGGGCGTAGCCGGCCAGCGCGTAGCTCATGTGCTGGTGCGGCAGCCCGCGCCCGCCGCTGTAGCCGAGGAACTCCACGACGGCCGGCAGCGGCCCCGCGGCGCCTGCCGGCACGTGCAACCAGGCCTTGACCCGGGTGCCGCCGAAGCCGCTGTAGGTGACGTCGTACGTCGTCACCAGCGCGAGGTGGTTCTCCACCTCGGTGAGCTGCAGGTCGAGCGGGAACTCCCGGGTCTCGGCCAGGGTCCGCTCCCAGAAGGCGTCGAGCCCGTCGGGCTCGTCGATCCGGGGCCGGTACTGCTCGAGCTCCGCCAGCGGGAGGTCGAAGTGCGCCACGCGTGTCCTCTCCTATCGGGGCCGTCGCTCGCGGGGCGTCGACCGGTCCGCGCACAGCCTGCACCGCCCGGCGCCCGCGCGGGGGCTCCCGGGCGGCGTGTCACCCCCCGGGGTGAGAGCTGGTCGTCCGTGCCCGCGGTCGCCGACGGCAGGGCGAGCTCGCGGAACAGCCGCCGCTCGCGCGACGGGCACGCCGTCCACGACCAGGGCCTCCACCGCAGGGGCGTCCACGCCCACGCCGGCGTCACCGCTCATGCCGGCGTCCCCGCGCCGAGCGCCCCGGCCAGGAAGGCGAACGCCTCGTCCTGCATCGGTGCGTCGAAGACGTGCGGGCGGTCCCACCACGCGCCGGTGTAGCGGCCGGTCCCGGCCCATGCGGCGGCGAGGCGCTCGTCGGCGGCGCGCTGCCCATCGAGCGGGAACAGCGCGTCCTGCCGCCCGTACTGCACCAGCAGGGAGCGGCCCGGGAGCGGCGGCAGCAGGTCCGGCCACTCGGAGAGGCCCCACAGCCCCGGGCTCATGAGCAGCCAGGAGTGGGTGTCGAGGTAGCGCGGCACCAGCGACGCGAAGGTCGCCATCATCCCGGTGACCACGTGCGCGCGGACGCGCTCGTCGAGGGCCGCGAGCAGCACCGAGCGGCCGCCGCCGCCGGAGAACCCGAACGCCCCCAGGCGCCCGGCGTCGACGCCCGGCAGCGCGGCCAGGACGTCCAGGGCGACGAGGTCGTCGCGCGCGACCATCCCGGCGAGGCTCGTGCCCAACACCCCTGCGGCCTTCGCGACGGTGTCCTCGTGCAGCCCGGACACCGCGTCGTAGCGCTGGTCGTCGTCGGGGTCGTGGCCCTCCGCCGCCCACCGCGCCTCGAGCGCCGCGACCCCGCCGGCGAGCCGCGCGCTGCGCTCGGTGAGCGGGAACCGGCGGCTGCCCCAGCAGAACGCGTCGGGCGCGAGGACGGCGCACCCCGCCCGCGCCAGCGCGTGCGCCGGCCCGCGCCCGCCGTAGAGGTCTCGCTGCAGCCTGACCGCGCCGGCCGGGGCGTCGTCCCCGAGCTCGACGAGCTGCGCGCCGCCCACGGACTTCACGCCGCCGTGGCAGTGCAACGCGAGGACACCCGGGCGGGCGGCGTCGTCGTCGGGACGCACGAGCCAGCCGTGGGTGCGCGGGCCGACGCCGGTGGACCACACCAGCTCCGCCAGGCGCAGGCCGTCCGGCGTGGTGCGTGTCGCCAGGACCTCGACCGCGGGCGGCCCGGCCGGCAGGGCGCGGACGCCGAGGACCGCCGCGAGCGCGTCCTGCCGGGCGTCGCCGGTCGTGCGGGGCGGCGTCGAGCGGGCCCAGCCCGGCCAGTCCTCGTAGCCGGCGAGCGGGTCGGGCGGCAGCGCGACGCTCACCGCGGGGCCGGTCCGGTGCTGCTGCGCACGGTCACGGCCGGCGTGAGCAGGACGTCCTCGTCGGGGTCCTGCCCGGCGAGGAGCGCCGCGAGCCGGGCCCACGCCAGCGCCCCCAGCTCGACGTTCGCCACGGACGCCGTCGTCAGGCTCGGCGTCGTCCACCGGGCCAGCGGGATGTCGTCGAAGCCGGTCACCGACACCTGCTCGGGCACGTCGACGCCGGCCTCCTGCAGCGCGCCGAGCAGGCCCATGGCGACGAGGTCGTTGAAGGCCATGACGGCGGTGGCGCCCGACTCGCGGACGGCGGCCGCGGCGGCGTAGCCGTCCTCGAAGCTCACGCCCCCAGTTCGGACGACGACCTCCACCTCCGGGTGAGCGGTGCGGACGGCGTCGATGCCGTCGAGGCGCAGCCGGTTGTTCGTGCTCGACGCCGGGCCCGCCAGGTAGAGCAGCCGCCGGTGCCCGAGGCCGAGGAGGTGCTCGCCGAGGTCCACCATCCCGGCGCGGTAGTCGGCCGTGGCGGTGGGCACGCCGGTGCCCGGGCGTCGGTGCGTGAGGACCAGCGGCGCGAGCGAGGGGACGAGCGCCGCGAGCTGTTCGTCGGGCATGCGCGGGGCGCACAGGACGAGCGCGTCGGTGTGCCGCCGCGCCTCGCGCGCCAGCTCGACCTCCGCCGTCACGTCCTCGGCGGAGTCGGCGATGAGCACGCGGTGGCGCTGCTGGGCCGCGGCCCGCGTGATGCCCCGCAGCGTCTCCTGGAACGTGGGGTTGGCCATGTCGGGGACGACGACGGAGACGGTCTGGGTGCGGCCGAGGACGAGGCTGCGCGCGATGGGGCTGGCGACGTAGCCCAGCTCCGCCGCCGCGGCGTGCACCCGCTCGACGAGGGCGGCGGCCACCGTCGTGTTGCCGTTCATCACGCGCGAGACCGTGGCGGGCGAGACCCCGGCCGCGGCGGCCACGTCGGTGATCTGCGGCCGGCCGGACGTCCTCGGGCGCATCCCGCTCCCCTCTCGAGGCGGCGCGGGGGCTCCGGCGCCAGGCCTCATCCTGGCTGGGGAAGCGTTTCCTGGCAAACCTCGGTGGAGCGTGTCAGGCGTGCGCGCGGTCCCGGCCCGCCTCGGCGCGCTGGCGCCGGGACCGGCGGACGCGGGTCCAGACGAACTTCCCGACGAAGAACACGATCGCCGCGTAGACGGCGTAGTTGATGTAGTCGCTGTAGTGCCCGACGTCCTGCCACTGGCTGCCCAGCGCGTACCCGGCGACGATGAGCCCGGCGTTCCAGACCGTCGAGCCCAGCGCCGTGAGCAGCGTGAACGCCAGCCACCCCATCCGCTCGAGCCCCGCCGGCAGCGACACGAGGCTGCGCACCACGGGCACGCACCGCCCGACGAGCACCGCCCACACGCCCCAGTGCCGGAACCACGCCTCGGACCGCTCGAGGTCCTCCACGTCGACGAGCGGCATCCGGTCGATCCACCGCCGCAGCCGGGCGACGCCCACCCCGCGGCCGATGCCGTAGAGCAGCCAGGCGCCGGCCAGCGACCCGAGCGTGGCCCCGACGATCGCCCACGCCAGCGACATCTGCCCGGTGCTGGCGACGTACCCCGCGACGGGCAGGACCACCTCGGACGGGATGGGCGGGAAGGCGTTCTCGAGGGCGACGAGCAGCCCGACGCCCACGGGCCCGATCGACTCGATGACCGAGACCACCCACCCGGTGAGCCCGGTGAGCTCCGCCCCGCCGGAGGCGGCGGCCGTGGCGAGCACGCTCATACGATGGGCCCTCCGACCCTGGGATGGACACGGGGATGGACATGAGGATGGACACGGGGATGGATCGTCGTCGCCGCCGATGCTGCCATCGCGTCCTGGCCTCCGCTCCTCGGGCCGCCCTGCGCCCCGGCGGCGCCGGGACCCGGGCGGCGCCGTCGTCGTCCGGAGCGTGGAACGGGTGCGGGCGGACGGAGGTTCCCGTCCGTCCGCACCCGTCGCGTCACACCCAGCTGCGCAGCGTCTCCGCCAGCGGCGTCGTCGGGCGGCCGATGAGCGTCGCGAGGTCCGTCGTCGCGTCGGCGAGGTCGCCGCGGGCGATGCCCTCGTCGAGGGCGACGACGAAGCCGGCGGTGCCCTCGTCGAGCCCGGCGCCCGTCAGCGCCGCGCGGTGCTCGTCGGGCGTCACCGCGCGGTGCACCACCGGCCGCCCGAGGACGTCGGCGGCCGTCGCGGCGAACTCGTCGAACGTCCAGGCGGTGTCGCCCGACAGCTCGTAGACACGGCCCTCGTGACCCTCGCCGACGGCCACCGCCGCGGCGCCGGCGGCGTAGTCGGCGCGCGTGGCGGAGGCGACGCGGCCCTGGCTCGTGCTGGTGACGACCTCACCGGTGTCGCGCGCCTGCGCGAAGGTGCCCTCGTAGTTCTCGGTGTGCCAGTTGTTCCGCACGACGGTCCACACCAGGCCGGAGGCGCGGACGAGCTCCTCGGTGGCCTTGTGCTCGGGCGCCAGGACGAGCGCGGTGGTGTCGGCGTGCGGCGCGCTCGTGTAGACGACCCGGCGGACGCCGGCGTCGCGGGCGGCTTCGAGGGCGTTGCGGTGCTGGTCCACGCGCTGCCCGACCTCGCTGCCGGAGACGAGGACGAGCACGTCGGCGCCGGAGAAGGCGTCCTTGAGCGCGGCACCGTCGGCGTAGTCGGCGACGACCGTGCGCACGCCCTGGGCCGCCAGGTCGGCGAGGGCGTCGGCGCGACGGCCGGTCGCGGTGATCTCCCCGGCCGGGACCCCGCGGGCCAGCAGCTCCGCGACGACCAGGCGGCCCAGGTGGCCGGTGGCCCCGGTGACGACGTACGACATGCGTCCTCCTCGTGCTCGGCGGCGGGCACGTCGCCCGCCGCGGACACCTGCGCCAACGGCGACCACCGGGCTACCCTTCCCGGGCAGCGGTACCCACTTCTGGGTCGGGTACCTACCCGGAGGTGAGCATGCAGGTCAGCGCGGCGGGGATCGACCTACCGGAGTAAAGACCGCCGCGCCAGTCGCCGCCTACGATCCCTTCGGTCAAATCATCCACCCCACCAACTACGGGATCGTCACCAACATTGCCAACGACGCCGGGCCCGACACCACGCCGGGCACCGGCGACAACTCCTGGGTCGGCCAACACCAGAAGGTCACCGATACCACCGGCACCATCTACGCCATCGAAATGGGCGCACGCGTCTATCTCGCAACGCTGGGACGCTTCCTCTCGGTCAACCCCATCGAGGGCGGAGGAGCAAATGCATACTCATATCCGTCAGATCCGATCAACGCGTTCGATTTGGATGGGCGGAGCTGGAAATCCACTCTTAGTGGAGTCGCTACCGCCGCATCGATAGTAGGAGTAGCTGCGTGCATCGTGGCTTCGGCCGGCGCCTGCCTAGCATTGGGACTAGTGGCCGCAGGCATGAGTGCGGCCAGCAGTTACTCGAAGTTCCGCGCTGGTGACATAATCAAGACGCAACTAGGTCGCTCTATAGCGATAGACGCCGTTCTCGGCGCCATACCTGGTGCCCGGACCTTGAAATTAATTGGGCGGCACCGTGAAGCCCTGTCCGCAACCGGGCGCCTGTGGAATCGGGCGTCGCGCTCCACCGCGCGCCACCGCGCAAAATTCTCGTTCAAGCCGATGCTGCGGTACGCCAATCGCTCCTTCGAGGGCAACTGGCAATTGCGTCCAGCACGAACCGCTGGTGCAGTTGGTGCCCAGATCGGCCTCCTCGGACAATCTCTATACGGAGACTAGCCATGAGCCTTTTTGCGATCTTTATCGCCGTCGCCGTCGCATACTTTGTATCTCTTTTAGTAGACATAGCGGCAGGGTCGACAATGCGAGGTGCGGTCATCGTGATGACTCCGTTCGAGGGTGCTGTGAGAGGTTCACTCGAAGGATCACGCGGTGACCGCGTCGTCGTCTCTGACGACCACCGGCCCCAGCGCTACACCACTATCCGGGACTCAACTTCAGCGCGCTCGTGCTGCGTCTGTGCGTCCGACCGACTTGAGTGTCGATGAAGGTCTGATGAAGACCTGCCGCTGCGCCACCTCCGGGCTCAGGCGGGGCGCTGAGCGGCCGAGAATTCCGATGTGATTGCCGCGTTCTCGTCCTGGCGCCGGTCCGTCCTCGGCTTGGGGATCGCCGGTGCTCTGATCGTGCTCGTGGGCTGCTCGGGGCCGATTGCGCGACCGGCGACCGGCGCTGCGCCTTCAGAGACGGCCCAGTCGGGTGAGCTCGGCGCTCACGTTCACGGAGCGGGCTTCAACCCTGCTGACTCAACCCTGTACGTCGCCACTCACGACGGTCTGCTGCGCTACACCGAGGATGGGGCGTCGAGGGTGGGACCGGCGATGGATTTCATGGGGTTCGTCGTCGCCGGGCCGGACCACTTCTACGCCTCCGGCCATCCAGAGCCTAGCCAGGACCTACCGGACCCGGTGGGCCTGCTGGAGTCCACGGATGGTGGACGGACGTGGACACCTCTGGCTCGCACTGGAGCCAGTGACTTCCACGCGCTGGCGGTCACCAGCACGGGCATCCATGGCTACGACGGAGCGGACCTGCTCAGCAGCTTGGACGGCGGAACGACGTGGACGTCGACAAAGCCGCCTGTGCCGGTCTTCGCGATGGCAGGCGCGATCAACGGCCAAGTTCTGCTCGCCACGAGCTCGCAAGGGCTTGCGCGCGCGGCGGATACCGGGCTCAGTTGGCAGCAGGACCCCGACGCCCCGTTGCTCCAGCTGGTGCACTTCACCACTGCGCAGCTTGTCGTGGGAGTTGGGCCGGACGGGGTGATCTATCTCAGCCGCGATGCCGGCAGCAGCTGGGCTGAAGCCGGCGAGGCGGCCCCGGCACCAGAAGCTCTGGCCTCTTGGCTCATGCCGGACGGTCAGGTGCAGGTCGTCGTCGTCGCGGACGGGCGGGTGCTGCTGTCGGCGGACTCGGGGCTGACCTTCACCTCGTAGTCGACGGAGGCGCGCGTGTCGCCTCCCGTTTCTCCTCTAGTTGCGTTCTGGCGCGCTGTTGCATCGACGTTGGCAGGCCTGGCAAGTGACGTGGCGGACCAATGCCTTTCGGCGGAGGCGCTGTGACGCCGAGACCCGAGAGACCACCATCAATGTTCGCGTCGTTTATGAAAGAGGTCAGTTGATGTCGGACCAGCGCATCATGGGAAATCCGAGCAAGGCCAAGATCGGTCAGCGATCGAGTCCTGAGCCGGCCGAGGCGGCCACGCCCGTCAGCAAGGCGAAGGGCAAGGGGCGCCGGCCGCTGGTGCTGGTACTGGTGGCGGTGCTGGTCCTGGGCGCGGGGGCGGCGTACTGGTTCGTGCTGGGCCCTGGCTCTTCTCAGACGGCCGCCACCCAGGTGACCGAGGAGGTCGAGTCAGAAGTCGAGCTGGGGATCGTTCAGGCCGTGGATCCGATCAGCATCAATCTCGCAGACGGTCACTACTTGCGGTTGGGCCTGGGGCTCCAGCTGTCCGCCGAGGTGGCGGAGGACCTCGATCCCGCGAAGGCGTTGGACAGGACCATCGGCCTGTTCTCGATGCGGAGCCTGGCGGAGGCGGGCTCGGCCGAGGGACGCGAGGCGCTCAAGGCCGAGTTGGCCACGCAGCTGAAGGAGGCGTACGAGGGCGAAGTGGTGGACGTGTACTTCACCACCTACGTCACCCAGTAGCGCCCTCCCGCGCGCCGGACCGTGAATGGGCCTCTCCGAAGTGGTCGCACAACCGGGTCCGTCGGCGGGGCGGGCTCGCGCCTACCCGGCCGGTTGCCGTGGCGCCTCGACTGCGGTCTCCACTCCCGCCGACCGGCGGTCGTCCGCGACTCCAGAGACCGTGCGCTCGTCCCAGTTCACCTGGAGGGCTTGGATCGAGCCCCAGTCCGCGCGCGCATCGGAGGGATGCACTCGTACGGGATAGCCGAGGGCCGTCATCTCGGTACGGAGCCGTTCTGATTCCAGCCGCAGGACGCCGTCCGCGAGGATGAATCGGTCGGTGCGCACCGCGTCGTCCAGGCTCACGCGCTGCAACGCCCACAACATGATCACCTGTGCGGTGGTGTTGGGGATCTGGCGACCCCCAGGGGTGCCGATCACGAGCGCCGGACGGCCACGGTCATCGAGCAGCATGGACGGGCTGCTCCAGGTGACCGACCGTCGTCCCGGCAGCGGTGGGTTGTTCGCTCCCTGGGCACCGATGTCCTGGAAACGCTCGAGTTGGTCGTTCAGGAAGAACCCGGCCACGTACTGACCAGAGCCCCAGTAGTTGGTGATCGTGTTCGTCATGGAGACAGCCATGCCGTTGGCATCCACGACCGAGATGTGAGTCGTGTTCGGCGCCCCGTCGTAGGACTGCCCGGTCTCCTGGAACACCGCGGGCGGCAGATCCCGGGCTAGAGCAGCATTGGCAGCAGGATCGGTGAGGGCCTCGGTGGGGACCTGCACGAAGGCGGGGTCGCCGAACTGGCTCTGCACGGAGCGCTCCGCGACCTGCCACGCGCGCGACTGCAGGTCGACGAATTCGGCAGATCCCGCGGGAACCCTCCCGATGCCGGCGGCCTCCGCGATCTGCACCATCTGGATGATGGCCGCCCCTGGAAGGGCAGGGGATGCCGAGATCATCGTGTAGTCGCCGACTCGCCCGCGTGGCGGCTCAGAGGCTTGCACGGTGTAGGCGGCCAGGCTGGACGCATCGACGCCCTCGACCCCCACCACGGTCTGCGCCAGTTCTCCGGTGTAGAAGCTCCGAGGACCTTGCTCTGCCAGAGCGGCCATCGTCGTGGCCAGCTCTTGCTGTACGAGAAGGTCGCCCTCCTGCAGCGGTGCCCCGTCGGCGTTGCGGAACTGCGGGAGGGCACCGGTGACGCGCTGACCCAAGGAGCTGTTGATCGTGCGCGCCAGGTACCTCGAGACCGGCGCGCCCGTGCGTGCCAGATCAATCGCGGGCTGCAGGAGAGCGGCCCACGGCAGCGTGGCGTACTCACGGTGCAGCTCGTCCAGACCGGCGACGAACCCAGGGATGCCGGTCCCGCTCGGCGGCACCACGCCTGCAGCGTTGACCACCTCGCGGTAGTCGTAGCTCCGTGCTTGCCCGTCGGCGACGACCAGTGCGGCCCCGCCACCGCCGATCCCCGATGACGCCGGCTGCATGACCGAATCTGCGAAGGCGGTTGCGATCGCTGCATCGACGGCGTTGCCACCGGCCTCCAGGATCTGCATGCCGGCACGTGTGGCCGAGGGATGGCCGGAGTTGACCCCGAAGGCGCCCAAGGACGTCGACGGCGACGGCGTCGGCGTCGGCGACGGCGACGGCGACGGCGCTGGGGGAGAGCTGGCGGTGCCCGCCGAGGGTGCTCGGGGTGAGCTGGCCGTCGGCGCCGGGTCGTCCGTGCATCCAGTGAGGACCATGGTCAGGCCGACGGCGACGGCTACGGCCTTGCTGGCCCACCGACGCGGGGTCGCCGACCGAACAGGGGAGGGCGAGGTGCTGTTCACGGGTGCTGGTCCTTGATCTGTGCTTCGGGGTGGGGGACAGGAGCAGCCGGGACCCTCGTCCTCGTGGCGCCGGTGAGGAGGGACGCCCGCAGCACCCACTCCAACGGCCCGATGCTCGCTCTCGCGCGCCACAGGACTGCCACGACGAGGCAGCCGGTGACGAGTGCAGCGCTCAGGAGCGCACCGGTGGCGATGGTGATGTCTTCGGACGGACGCAGCATCGCCAGGACCAGCACGTGCAGCACGTAGAGGGTGAGGGCCATCTGCCCTGCCATGACCAGCGGGCGCGCCCAGCGTCCTAGCAGAGGCCACCAGCGCAGCAGCACTGCGACGGTGAACAGCGCACCGCCGATGCTGCCGATGAGCCACAGGGGCATCTGACCGTGGGCCGTACCGGTCAGCAGCCGCCAGTACCCCTGGTCGGCTCGTTCGCCGAGCAGGGCGCGGCTCAGCTGGCTGGCTCCTTGGGCGAGGACCGCCAGCGCACCGCCCCACGCGATCAGGCGACGGACCGTCGTGGCTCGGGTGTGGTCGAGGTGCCCGGCCCACATGCCGACCAGGAACGGCACGGCCCAGGTCACCAGCGGGTAGCGGCCGGACAGCACGAGCGCGTGCGCGATCTCCGGCCACGGGTCACCCAGCCGGGCCGGGGGGCCCAGATGCTGCCCGACGTCGTCGAGGCCGTGACTGATGAACAGGACCGGGCCGACGACGGCGAGCGCGGCAGCGGCGCCCAGCAAGACCGGCGGGGGCAGGAACTGCAGCACCAGCACGGAGATGAACAGGACCCCGTACACGGGCAGGATCACCCCGACGTCCTCGGTGGTGCGTTGCAGCAGCAACCCTCCGGTCAGCAGGACGGCTGCGCGCCAGATCAATGCTCGCCAGCGGCTCTTGGGGGTGCGGCGCGCGCGCACGAAGAACGCCATGCCGATCCCGGCGATGACGACGAAGAGCACGGAAGCCCGTCCGTAGGGCAGCAGGTACAACCGTTGCCAGAGGCCCTCCACGGACAAGGGCCCGACGTTGACGACGACCATCCCGACGAGGGCCAGACCTCGCGCGGCATCGATGGCGAGCAGTCGTCCGGGGGAGGCCGGTGCCGGCGCGGCTTCAGCAGCCTCTGACGTCGGGGATGAGCGCGGTGATCCCGGCGCCTCCACCGTCGGCGACTGGTCGTCGCGGGGTGTGTGGTCCCGCGGTCGCGACGGACGCATCAGGGACCTCCTCTGACAGGAACGGAGGAAGGAGGGCAAGCAATCGCCGACACGCCGCCCGTCACTCGCTGACGTCTCCGCTGCACGCGGCTCCCAGCTCGGGGCTTTGCGGACCCTGCAGGTAGCGCGTCAGGAAGGGCTCCACGCGAGGATCCGCACTCGAGGGCAGCTGGAGCTGTACTCCCCATGCGGAGAGCACCACCGGCGCCGCCAGGTCTGGGATCGGTGAGAGCAGTACGTAGGGGTGCGCGTCGGCGACGTCCGCCAGGTCCTCGACCTGCCCTTCTGGTAGCGAGGGGTTGTAGGCAATCCATACCGCGCCGTGCTCCAAGGAGTGCACGGCGTTCTCCGTGCGGACCGGCGTGTCGTAGATCCCGCAGGGCTGCCAGGCCGGGTCGTGGTCGCCCCCAGTGGGGGGGAGGGTGCCGGCTGGGGGGGTCGCGGCGCTCTCGAGGTCGTAGTCCACCGAAGCAGAGGTGTGCGCGGTGTCCGCGATCTTCATCACCTGCTCGCCTGCGATCGGCGATCCGGCGGCCGCCTCCACGGCGGCCTTCTGGCGGAGCGCGATCACCAGGACGACGGCGGTGGGCACGAGCAGCCCGACGATGCCCAACGCCAGGATCTGCACCAGGACCCGGCCGCGGCGCTGCTGTTCGCGGCGCTGCTGCGCCTGCGCCTCGGCCAGGCGGGCAGCTCGCAGCGCCGCTCGTTGGAGTCTCTTGCTCTGTGACGCGCTCACGCCGCCCCTTCCGCTCCCAACCGTGCGCCTGAGGGGGCGCGGGGCACACCAGCCTTCCGGTGCTGAGCAGGACCACCCGCCCCTGACGGTCCTCCTGGGCGCGTCTTCATGGAAATTTCATGGCCAGAGGGACTTCTGAGCGACGTTCCTTCCCAGCCGCCGTGTTGGTATGGGCGGGCGCCACACCGGCGCTCACCGCCAGCGGAGTGTCCTGTCGGGCGCGGCACGACAGGCGTGGGGTGCGCAGGGAGCGGTGTCGACGGCTCTGTGGGTGCTCATGGACATGCATGGCCCGGACACGAACCACCGCCCACCGCACCGCCCGGCACGCCAAGCGGCGCCACAGGACCCGCCGCGCAACTGAGTGCACGAAGGAGACGACATGCAGACCCGAATGCGCCGGGCGATGGCCGGTACCACCGCTGCCGCCCTGGCCCTGACGCTGGCAGCCTGTTCCAGCTCGGAGCAGGGCAGCGGGAGCACGACGGCCGCCTCAGCTCCCGCCAGCAGCCAGTCGGCGGTGGCCGACGTGCACAACGAGGCCGACACCGGCTTCGCGCAGATGATGATCGAGCACCACAACGGCGCGCTGGAGATGGCGAACCTGGCCGTGGAGAAGGGCAGCACCAGCGAGATCCAGGAGCTGGGGCAGCGGATCGCCGACGCCCAGGGCCCCGAGATCGACCTCATGACCGGCTGGCTGGAGGCCTGGGGCGAGGAGACCTCCGCCGACATGTCGATGGAGGGCATGGACCACAGCGGCATGGAGATGGACGGCATGAGCATGGACGAGGCGATGACGGAGCTGGAGTCGCTGTCCGGCGCTGAGTTCGACCGTCGCTTCCTTCAGCTCATGATCGCGCACCACACGGGCGCGATCGACATGGCGCAGCAGGAGATCGAGGACGGTAGCGACCCCGAGGCCATCCAGCTCGCTCAGGACATCGTCGAGGCGCAGACCGCCGAGATCGACGAGATGCAGCAGATGCTGGATGCAATGGCCTGAGCCTCTCAGGCTGTCGCCCTCGGGCGGTGTTCTCGAGCCCTGGCCGGCTCGGGAACACCGCCCTTTTCTCATCGTGCTCGCGGGCCTCACCGGCTCGGGCTGTCACATTCCCAGCAGCGGTCGGGGGTTGACGGTCGTGCCGTCGCGGTAGACCTCGAAGTGCAGGTGGCAGGCGCCCGACAGCCCCGTGTTGCCGGAGTAGCCGACGAGCTGACCCTTGCGCACCTGCTGCCCACCACCTACGACCCAGCTGGTCAGATGGTTGTAGCTGGTGGCTAGCAGCCTTCCTTCCACCAGGCCGTGGTCGAGCATCACCTGGTTCCCGAAGCCGTTGCGCCATTGCGCCCAGCGCACCAGACCGTCCCGAGCCGCGTAGATCGGGGTGCCGCAGTACGCGCGCAGATCGATACCAGCATGCAGCCGCATGATCTTCAGGATCGGGTGCAGCCGGTTGCCGTACTCACTGGTGACGTACATGGGCGTCGTAGCCGTCGGATTGCCGAACATCGCGCCAGCACCGGCCCCCGCGAGCGGAGCTGCGGGCGCATCGGCCGGCGGAGCTGCTGGCGCGGGTGCCGGCATGGGTGCCGGCACTGCCTGTGGGGGTCCGGCCGCCGCCGCGGCGGCCTCTGCTGCCGCGGCGGCGGCAGCGGCGTTGCGCTGCTGCTCGGCGATCGCGTCGAGCTCGCGTGCGATGGCATCCCGCTCGGCCTGGATCTGCGCTTCCTCCGACTCTGCCTGCGTCACCTTCGAGGCCATCACAGCCTCCTGCTCAGTCTGCGAGGCAAGCAGCTCGTCCAGCCGGTCGCGTTGCAGCACTGCCTCCTGACGGGCTGCAGCTGCCTCTCGGGCGCGTTGGTCAGCCTCGGCCTTCAGCTGGGCGACCCGCTCCTGCACGCTCTCAAGCCGGAGCCGGGCGGATCGCCCCGCGCTCGCCTGCTCCTGCAGGCGGGCGAAGACCCGGGACTGGGCGCGTTGCGCCGCAGACAGCAGGGCCGTGTCACGCGCCTGGTCGCTCAGTCGCGCGGGTTGCATCACGGCCGCGAGCTCGCTGGCCGTGGCCTCCCCGCGGTAGGCCCGTCGAGCCAGCTCGGCCAAGGAGGTGCGCGCCTGTTCGGCCGCTTCCTGTCCGACGCGGACCTTCTCGCTGATGACGGCCTGCTCGTCGCGGGCATCCTGCAACTGTCGCCCGACCATGTCGGCTTCCCGCACCGCTAGGTCCTCGGCCTGGCGAGCCCGCTGCAGGGCAGCTTCAGCGGCGGGTACCTGCGCGCGCGTGTTCTCCAGCTCGAGCACGACCCGAGCCAGGTCGGCGCTGAGGTCCTCGATCGACTCGCGCACCTGGGCCTGCCGCTGCTCGGCCGCCTTGTCCTGCTGGCGCAGACCGTTGGGGTCCTCGCCCACGGCCTGCACAGGTAGGACGGGAACGAGCACACCTGCGGCAAGCACGACCGCGATCAGCGCTGGCCGCAGACGTCGAGACCGAACGGCGAGGATGAGAGGAGCGGCAGGATCGCGCATGATCAGCGGGCAAGCCCTTCCGCCGGGGCACCGTGCAGGGCGCCGGCACCTTCGACGCGCGCGCCGGTGGACGACGTGCACCCTCGCAGCGGGCGGCCCTGTCGGCGCTTGGGACCGCCTGTCAGCACACCGACCACCAGCAGAGCGACAGCTGCACCGACGGCGGTGCGACCGGGTAGCGCCCCAAGGCGGTCCGCCAGGGTGAGACCTGTGCGCAGGGGGACCTGCATGACGGTGCGATCGCTGGTGAACAGCCCGCTGCTCCACAGCAGGCCGCCCTCAGGGGAGATCACCGCGCTGCGCCCCACGGTGGAGACCTGCACGAGGGCACGTCCGTGCTGAGCGGCTTGGAAGCGTCCCATGGCCAGCTGCTGCGAGGCTTCCTGGGTGTACCCGAACGAGGCGTTGTTGGTGGGGATGACGATCAGTTCTCCGCCGTCGCGCACCGCACCTCGCAGCGGCTCGTCGAAGGCGACCTCGAAGCAGATGCCCACGGCCAGCGGCACCGCTCGTGCGAGGCGGGGCACGGGCACCTCGAACGTGGCGCGGCTTTCGCCGGGCAGCATGTCCACGGTGACCTGGTCTACTGCGGCTGTCAGCCGCCGGATCCACGCGCGGGCCGGGATGTACTCCCCGAACGGCACGGGGCGCTGCTTGGCATAGACCTGTGGCGAAGCCCCTTCCTGGGCGGACCACAGCACGTACTCGTTGTAACGGCCGTCTGGGACGTAACGCTGGGTGCCCACTGCGATCGGCGCCTGGACGGCCAGAGCCGCTGCTTGCACGCGCCGTGCCGCCGCAGCATCGCGGCGAGGGTCGATGTCCGTGGAGCTCTCGGGCCAGAGGACGAGGTCCAGCTCGGCCGCCGAGCTCTCCTCGGCGAGGGCTCGTGTTCCTTGCACGTGGTTCTCGAGCACCTGGCGGGCACGTCGCTCCCCGCTCAGCTCAGGGCCCGGGACGTTGCCCTGCACGACGCCGACCAGCATGGTGCCGGCGTCGACGAGCGTGGGGTGCGGCGTGAGCGCGGCAGCGGCGGACAGGGCGAGGACCGCGACCAGGCTGCCGGTGGCGGCAGGCAAAGCACGGTGGCGTAACGACCAGCCGCACAGGTAGAGGTAGCCCCCCAGCACGACGACCATTGCGCTCACCAGTGCCGAGCCGCCCCACGGGGCGAGCCGTAGCAGAGGGCTCTCGCTCTGCGAGTAGGCCAGGAGAGCCCAGGGAAAGCCGCCCAGCGGCCACTGTGCGCGCAGCTGTTCGACAGCCACCCACAGCACCGCTGCAACCCAGGGCTGTGCGCCCGGGTGCGTCAGCACGGGGCGAAGTCGCGCCACCACGACCCAGGACACGGCGAACACCGCCCACGAGGACGCCTGCGCGAGGGCGAGCACGATCCAGCCCAGGACCGAGCCCGAGGCCACGACTGCCCACCACAGATGCGGCAGGAAGAACACCGACCCCGCCAGGAGTGCGGTCGATGCTGCCCACGTCGGTCGGCAGCCGTGCACCGCAGCCAGCAGCAGAGCCACGCCGATGCTGGCCAGCGGCCACCACGACCGTCCTGGGAAGGCGGCGCCGATCGCCAGGCCTGCCGCGCCCGCCACCGTTGCCCGGAACAGCACGGCGCGTGCACCAGCTCGCGGCGCATGCTGCCGTGGTCCTCGTCGCGCGCCCCCGCGGCGCTGCAGCAGGGCGACGAGGGTCAGCCGTGGGGCCGCTGCCCGCGGGGCGTCTTCGAGGTCGGTCGCCGTGGTCATCCTGGCCGGCGCTCGAAGACGTAGACGGCCGGGTCGAGCTCGGGCGGAAGCACCAGACGGCTCAGCGTCGGTTCCTCACGCATCTCGAACGCATGCTGCGCCAGGTAGCCCGCGAAGTCTCCGGACCCGAACCGATGACGGGTCCCGATGACGATGTACGTCTGCACGCTCTCGGTCCCGAACACGTAGCGTTCGAAGCCGTTGTCCGCCGGCGGCCAGGAGCACAGGACCACGGCGGGGCGGTAGCGGGCGAGGGCCGCCTGCGCATCGAGGCGTTCGACGTCCTCGGGGAAGTCGATGGTGCGTGACCAGCTGTGGTCGTCCGTGGCGTGCACCGGCACTCCAGCAGCCCGCAAGAACCGGGACAAGGTCCCGTCGCCCGCGGCGATCTCGACACATGTGCGCCCATCGATCAACCGGACCAGGCGACGGATCAGTGCGCTGCTGTAGAAGCAGTAGATCCCCTGAGGGGTCACCAGCGGCATCAGGTACCGCCGCTGAGGCAGCAGCGGCCACACGAGCCGGAACCACGGCAACGACACCGGCTTGCGTTCCAGTCCACGCCGGAACAGCAACCGCTGGGCCACCCACCCGTTCACGAGGTTGAACCGGACCGTGCCCTGGCTCACCCCCGTGGCCCTCGACAGGGACATCTGCCGCAGGGCGGCTGCCAGCATCCGTCGCCGCACCTCCGCCGAGACCTCCGCAGAAGCGTCGCTTCGTCCCGGGCCACGGGTGCCTGCAGCGGCCCGGGCGACGCTCTGGACGTAGGCGGCGATGGCCTCGTCGTCCTCCCGAGACACCAACTCCCGCAGCTTGGCGCGGACGCTCGCCCACTCCGCGGGAAAGCGTTCCTGCAGCTCCTCCAGGTCGGGATCGGACTCCAACCACGCCTTCACCTGCTGAGGTCCGCGGGGCACTTCAAGGCGGCGTGCGCGCAGCCGAGCAGGGCCGTCATGCCCGGGCCGGGGCTTGGCGCTCACGAGTCCACCTGCTCTCAACGGGCACCGCGAAAGCCGTCGTGCCGGTGCGGTACCTCAGCATCGGCGGCCGCGAGCGGATCGAGGAGTTGACGCACCCTTCTTGATCCAACCTTCATCGTCCTGGCGTGGTGGGCGCCTCGAAGCGCTCAGCAGAGGACGGGAGCCGCATCCGCCTCGCGCGCGTCGCCAGGAGCGCTCCTAGGACACATCCGCGCTGCCAGCAGCTCGACCGGGACCGGGGGCGGCGCGTCAGTCGATGTCCGACGCAACTGTGCGCGGTCGGCTGGCCGGGCGCCGGTCGCGATAGCGATAGGAGCCAGGGCCTGCGGTCAGGCCTTGAAGACCCAGTGCCACGGCTCGCGGGGGGTGTCCTCCACAAAGCCGAAGCGGTCGGCGTTCGCACGCATCCAGGTCTGCGCACGTGCGTCGAGGTCCAGGTCGACCGCCACAGCCCAACCGTGCGGGCTCGTTCCCGGTGCGGCCGCCAAGCCGCCCTGGGAGTACAAGCCCTTGCGCTTGACCAGGTCGACCTGCGCTGCGTAGGAGCGGTAGGAATCGGTGATGCCGATGCTGACACCATCTCGAGCGGCAGCCGCCAGGAGCTTCTCGAGGGCCTCACCTGCCGGCGCCCACAACCGGTGCCCGGTGTCCCCGACCTCCTGCAGCGCGCTGGTCGGGACGTTGCCGTTCCCGAACTTCGCCAGATCCGCCGGGACCCCTTGGGCGTTCCGTAAGGACGAGGTGGACGACGACGATCGGACGGCCTGGTCCAGGGCGTCAGCGAAACCTGTCCCCGTGGCGACCGCACCCGCGCTGCCGGCGGAGCCGGACGGCGACGACGAGGCCACCCCACCGACGGAGGCCGAGGCATAGCCGAGCGGACCGCCGATCAGGGCCTGGATCTCCGCCATCCGCTGCCCGATGCGCGAGATGCTGTCCATCGCTCTTCGTCCTCCCCAGATCCGCGCGGCGAACCAGCCGCCACGACCGCGAGACGCGGGACGCGCGGTCCGAGGACAACTTGCTCCTGGTACCACCCTCGAGCGGGCTCGACGCCCTATGCCTATCGACAGCACTCCTGTACCGCTTGAATATCCCTGCCGCCGAGGCGTTCGGCGCCCGCATCAGGGCGTCCTCATCGCCCCTTCGACAGGAACATCCGTGCCAGCGGTACCAGACCGAACACCACCGGCACGGCAAGCCCTGCCACGCGCCGACCCGCTCGCACTGATCACGCCGTGGCGTCCACCACCTCGTAGCCGGCCTCACCCACAGCGGTCCTCACCACTGACTCCGGTACGGGTGCCTCGCTGACGACGGTGACCTGAGAGATCCCGCCCTTGATCAGATCCACGTCCACTGCGCTGACACCACCGATCTTGCCCACTTCCTCGGTCACAGAAGCTACGCAGTGGCCGCAGGTCATCCCGGTGACGGCATACGTCGCGGTGCTCATCGCTGCTCCTCTGGCATCAAGGGGACGCCGATGCGTCCTTCTTCGTCGTCATCCCTATACCCCCAGGGGGTATTGGCGCGACCCGTAGCCGCGCGGCTTGTTGCCGCGTCCGTCCTGCGCAGCGCAATGACCAGCGCGAGCACCGAGTCCCCGGCCGACGCCTTCATCGAACCTTCATGGCGCCGGGGAAGCCTCGCGACCACGCTGGAGTTGTGCGGCTTGATACCCCCTAGGGGTATCGAGGGACGGCGACGTGGCGGCGTCTTCTACGAGGGAGCGGATCGTGAAGCAACTCAGCCCAGCAGTGCTCAATGTGGCAGGACTGCACTGGGCCACCTCCGAGCGCATCGTGGAGCGGACGCTGCTCCGACGTCCCGGGGTCGTCTCCGTCGAGCCCAGCGCCGCGTCGCAGACCGCAACCGTCACGTACGACCCAGACCAGACGACCCTGGCCCAGCTACGCGACTGGGTGAGCGAGTGCGGCTTCCACTGCTCCGGACAGTCCGTGCCCGAGCACCTGTGCCACCCCCTCGCCGAACCGAGGACCGCGATCGCACACGTCGCGCCCGCCGGCGTGGATCGGCACGGCGATCCTGCACACGCGGCGGTGAGCAACCCACTTCACGCAGCACCCTCGCAACGTCACGGCCCGTCGCAGGAGACCGTCATGGCAAGCGCCGTTCCCACAGCAATGCCGACCCAGACGCCCCACCACGCCGCCGAGCATGACGCGGCGCCCACTGCTCACGACGCGATGGGACACGGCGGTCACCACGGGGGCGGGTCCATGGCGGACATGGCCCGCGACATGCGCAACCGCCTCGTCGTGGCGGCGCTGCTGTCCATCGCGATCCTGCTGTGGTCACCCATCGGCCGCGAGGTGCTCGGCTTCGACGCTGCGGCCCCGTTCGGGCTGCGCGACGACGTGTTCTCGCTGCTGCTGTCGATCCCGGTCGTCTTCTACTCGGCGTGGATCTTCTTCGACGGTGCCGCTCGAGCTCTCCGCGCACGCACGCTGGACATGATGGTGCTCGTCGCGGTGGCCGTCGGCGCCGGCTGGCTCTACAGCGTGGTCGTGACCCTAACCGGCGGCGGCGAGGTCTTCTACGAGGCCGCCAGCGTGCTGACCACCTTCGTGCTCCTGGGCCACTGGCTGGAGATGCGGGCGCGCGGTGGCGCCAACGACGCGGTGCGCACACTGCTCGAACTGGCGCCATCCCAGGCCCTGGTGATCCGTGACGGGCACACGGTCGAGGTCCCCACCTCCCAGGTCCAGGTGGGCGACCTGCTCCTCATCCGTCCCGGTGCGAAGGTGCCCACCGACGCGGTCGTCGAGCAAGGCGAGTCAGAGGTCGACGAGTCGATGGTCACGGGCGAGTCGCTACCCGTGGCCAAGGGGCCCGGCGCGAACCTCATCGGCGCGTCCATCAACACCACCGGCGCCCTGCGCGCCCGGGCCACTCGGGTCGGCGCCGACACAGCGCTGGCCCAGATCGTGCAGCTCGTGCAGCAGGCCCAGAACTCCAAGGCGCCCGGCCAGCGCCTGGCGGACCGCGCTGCGTCCTGGCTCGTCTTCGTCGCCCTCGCCGGCGGCGCCGTGACATTCGCGGCCTGGACGCTGGCCGGGGCAGGGCTGGCACAAGCCATGCTGTTCGCCATCACCGTGGTGGTCGTCACCTGCCCCGACGCCCTCGGTCTGGCAACGCCGACGGCCATCATGGTGGGCACGGGCCTGGGTGCTCGTCGAGGTGTCCTGTTCAAGAACGCCACGGCGCTCGAGGCCACCGCGCGCATCGACACGGTGGTCTTGGACAAGACGGGAACCTTGACCAAGGGGGAGCCGGAGGTCACCGACGTGGTCGCGGCCGGCCTGGAGGAACAGGAGATGCTGGCTCTGGCTGCGGCTGTCGAGCGCGAGTCGGAGCACCCGCTGGCACGGGCCGTCGACCGCTACGCCCGGCAGCAGGGGCTGCCCACGCTCGCTGCGACCGACTTCGTCAACAAGCCCGGGCACGGCGCTTCTGCCTCGGTGGGGCACCATCGCGTGCTGGTCGGCAACCGCCGGCTGATGGACAGCGAGCAGATCCGCCTGGGGGAGCTGGACGAGCGACGGGCGGCGCTGTCGGCCTCTGGCCGCACCGTGGTCCTGGTCGCCGTCGACGGTCGCGCCGTCGGCGTCATCGCCCTGGCGGATGCCGTCCGGGAGAGCGCCGGCGCGGCCGTGACATCACTGCACGAGGCCGGTGTCCGGGTCGTCATGCTGACGGGCGACAACGAGGCCACAGCCCGCCGCATCGCGGGCCAACTCGGGATCGATGGGGTCATCGCGGAGGTCCTGCCGCAAGACAAGGCGACGCACGTGGGCCGGCTGCAGCAGATGGGCAGGAAGGTCGCGATGGTGGGTGACGGCGTCAATGACGCCCCGGCTCTCGCGCAGGCGGATGTCGGTATCGCGATCGGCGCCGGAACCGACGTCGCCATCGAGACCGCGGACGTCGTGCTGATGCGGTCGGACCCGCTCGATGTCCCGATCGCCATGCGCATCGGTCGAGCGACCATGCGTAAAGAGCACCAGAACCTGGCCTGGGCCATCGGGTACAACGCGATCGCCCTGCCGATCGCTGCTGGCGTGTTCTTCTCTGCCTGGGGTCTCATGCTGCGGCCGGAGATCGCCGCCCTGTCGATGTCCGGCTCGACCGTCATCGTCACCGTCAACGCGCTGCTGCTCAAGCGGCTGCGACTGCCACGGCAGCAGGACCACCACGCAGGGCCGCCGGCCTGAGAGGGCGCGGCCAGCGCCGACGTCGCACTGCCCTGCCGCCCGTCGGTGTGGGACGTGGCGCGGCCCTGGCGAGTGGCGAGTGGCGAGTGGCGAGGGCGATGATGCTCGCGACGGTGTCGCTGACGCCCGGCGTACACCGGCACACCGGCCCGCCGAGTCGCATCAGCGGTGACCTACCTCGCGGTGCGCCGAGCCGTTTGCGCGGATTCAGGCGCCCGGCAGGGCCAGGGTGAAGGTCGCCCCCCTGCCGGGGCCGGCGCTGGCCGCGGTGATGGTGCCGCCATGCGCTTCCGTCAGGGCCTTGCTGATCGCCAGGCCGATCCCCGACCCACCTCGGCCACGATCGCGTGCGGTGTCCGCACGGTAGAACCGTTCGAAGATGTGCGGCAGGTGCTCGGACGCGATGCCCTCGCCGGTGTCCGCTACTGCCAGCACCACCCGCTCACCCGGACCGCGGTCGGCAGACAGCACGATCGTGCCGCCGGCGCCGGTGTGTCGGATCGCGTTCGCAACGAGGTTGTCCAGCACCTGGGCGATCCGCGTGCGGTCCACCGCAAGCGGCCGCAGCCCGTCCGCGATCTTGACCTCGAGGTCGACGCCCGCGACCGCGGCGCGTTCACCGGCCGCAGCAGCGACGGCGCGAAGCAGGGCGTCAGCAGGTACGGGCTCCAGATCCAGAGTCAGGTCCCCAGCTTCTGCACGGGTGACGGCGGACAGGTCCTGCGCCAGCCGGGTTAGGCGCGCCGCCTGCTCGCGAAGAACGGCGATGGTGGTCTGGTCCAGCGGCTGCAGGCCATCCTCGACGGCCTCCAAGTAGCCCACGATCGTCGCCACCGGGGTCCGCACCTCGTGCGCCACGTCGGCCAGCAGCCGCGCTCGAAGACGGTCGGCCTCGTGCAGCCGGTCAGCCATGGCGTTGAAGGAGCGGGCGAGGTTGTCGAACTCCGCTCCCAGACCCGGGTCCGGGACGCGGGACTCGTACGCACCGGCCCCCACACGTGCTGCGGCCGTGGACACCGCCGCCAGAGACCGGCCGATACGGCGGGTCAGCACCACGCTGACGGCGGCGGCGGCGAGGGCTGCGGCGCCAAGAGCCAGGGCAAAGGAAACGGTGCTGGCGTCACGGAACGCCTGCTCGGCGTGGAGAACAGCAGCGTCATGGTCCTGCAGGCCGGCGCGGAGCATGTGGTCGTGGAACAGTCCTGGCCCCAGGGCGGACGCCACCAACCCCGCGGTGATCGCTGCCGTGGCCAGCACGGTCACCAGGGCTGCGAGAAGGCGAGCGGCAAGTCCGTGCCTGGCCAACGGCGGGCGGCGTGTTGCGGCAGTCGTCATGTGCCGGTTCCGATGCGGTACCCGACGCCGCGCACCGTGCGGACGTAACGCTGGGCATTAGCCGTGTCGCCCAGCTTCTGGCGCACGTGCAGCACGTGGACGTCGACGAGGTGCTCATCTCCGACCCACCCGGCGCCCCATACGGTGTCGATGAGGGCGCGACGGTCGAAGACCCGCCCCGGCTTGGCCGCCATGGCCGCCAACACGTCGAACTCAGTGCGAGTCAGCGGTACCACCCGCCCGGCGCGGTGCACCTCCCGGGCCTCAACGTCGATGCGCAGATCCCCGATCTCCAGGACCTCGCTGGCCGGTGGGACGGCGCTCGCTGCGCGGCGCGGACGTCGCATCAGGGCAGCAACCCGAGCCATGAGCTCGCGCGGACTGAACGGCTTGGTCATGTAGTCATCCGCGCCGACGGACAAGCCGACCAAGGTGTCGACCTCTTCCGTGCGGGCGGTGAGCATCACGACGTAGCAGTCCGAGAACGCGCGCAGCTGCCGGCACACCTCCACCCCATCCAGTCCTGGCAGACCCAGATCGAGCACGACCAGGTCAGGGTCCACCTCGCGGAGCAGATCGACAGCCCTGGCGCCGTCGTGGCACACGGTCGTCGCGTACCCCTCGCGCTCGAGATACCCAGCGACGAGACGCGCCAGCGCCTCCTCGTCGTCGACGACGACAGCGCGGCGGGCGGGGGAGGAGGTCGATACGGTCACAGGGATCATCTTGTCCGTCGCCACTCCCGAGCTACCGCTGCACCGAGCCCGGCTCCAGCCCTTCATCGAACCTTGACCAGACCCGAACGTAGATGCACGGCATACCAGAGACGACGACTCCCTCTGTCGACACTGATCCAATGCGAGGTTGACCACCGCCACCACTCTGGAGCACCGGCCGTTCCCGTCGCCAGTGCACCGCGCACGCGTTAGAGCCAGGCAGTGTCGGTGACACGTACTGTCGGTCCGTGCCCGCCGATCCCACCGCCACGCGCGTGAACCGTGTCCCCGGGCTGACCGCGTGCTCCTTGTGCGCCGGCGAGACCCTTGGTGACAGCGATCCTCTGCCGGGCGGGCAGATGGAGCGGCTACGCCGTCTCACCAGGGAAGACCTTGCCCGGCTGACGTTGGTGGAGTGCCTCGACGAGTGCAACCGCGGCGACGTCGTGGTGGTCAGGCCGGCACCGGGCCGCCGCCGGGCTGGCACCACGCCGGTCTGGTTCGAACGTCTCGCCGGTGACCGCGCGACGGGTGCGCTGGCGACCTGGCTGCGCGAGGGCGGACCAAGCGCAGGACCGCCTCCAGCTCAACTTGCCCATCTGGTGATCAACCGGCCCGGGCCAGGAGACGACGACCAGTCGGCGGTGCGCTCGGCTCAGTCGACCACCACCACCACCTAGTCGTCTCGGCCGTAGTCCCCCGGTGATGGCGGCGCCCTGAGACTTCCGCGCCTCTCGCCTGCTGCGGGCCTAAGGATGAGTATTGGCCAGACGCGGCCGCTGCCTCCTGCGACCTCGGCCTAGCGGCTTCGTCGGACTCGGTCGCCTGCGAGCATGTGGCGCATGATTCACGGGCTCGGCGACGGCGGCCTCACGCGACTCAACGAGCTCGCAGGCGCCTTGGTCCTGGCGGCGATGCTGCCGTCAGCTACAAGGATGGACGGCGCTACCCGGATCCCCTAAGGGATGTGCACATAGGAGCCTTGCCGGCGGCGAGCTTCTCAGCGACGCCGGCTTTGGCCGCTGGATGCCACTTCGACGCCTGCCAGGAAGTTGACCAGTCCGACGGCACGACTGGCACGTGCAGAACGATGTGGTCGTCGACCTCTTTGCGTATCAGTTCGCGGACGTTGGCACTCTAGAAGAACAGGTGGCCTCGGCGAGGGACGCAATGACGACTGTGTAGTTCCCTCCAACGGCGCCCAGCAGGAGCGTCAGCACGCCTCTGACGCACCCATTGCTGGGGCTGGTGTCGGATGCGCGGCAGCCCCTAACATCGTCTCGTGGCGATGCTAACAGGGGTCCGGGCGAGTACGAACGACGTGAGTGGCGAGGTCGAAGCGGCGGCGCTGACGGCTGCAGCCTGCTTGTTCCACGGGTTCTCGGACCCTTCCCGGCTGGTGATCGTCCGGCACCTCGCGCTGGGGGAGCACCGGGTGGTGGACCTCACGGCGCACCTCGAACTGGCGCAGAGCACGGTCTCGAAGCACCTCGCCTGCTTGCGCGATTGCGGCCTGGTCAGCTCTCGACCCCAGGGGCGAGCTTCGTTGTTCTCGTTGAACCACCCCGAGCAGGTCCTGAACCTGCTCGGTGCCGCCGAGGAGTTGTTGGCGGTGACCGGGGACGCGGTCGCGCTGTGCCCTACGTACGGCGCGGCTTCGGTCGAGGGGCGGCAGCGGTGAGCGGACCTGCGTCGTCGCTGACCGCCGTTCAGACCGAAGCCCTCACCCGGCGAGGACTGCGACTGGCGCAGTTCACGGTTGCCTACAACGTCCTGGAGGGCGCTGTCGCGATCACCGTCGGGGTCCTGGCCGGGCTGGTGTCCGTCATCGGCTTCGGTATCGACTCCGGCATCGAGTCGATCGCCGCCGTCCTGGTCGGGTTGCGCCTCGCCGCTCGGCTGCGTCACGGGCACGCCGACGAAGCGAAAGAGCGGCGCGTGCTGCGGGCCGTCGCCGTCACGTTCTTCCTGCTCGCCGGCTACGTCACCGTCGAAGGCATTCGTGCACTCCTCGGCAGCGAGGAGCCGGACACCTCTCCGGTCGCGCTGGTCCTCCTGGCCACCTCCATCGTCGTGATGCCGGTGCTGGCTGCGGCCAAGACCCGTGTCGGGCGCGCGCTCGGCGACAACCTGATCCTGGCCGACGCCGCCGAGACGCGGATCTGCGTGCTGCTGTCGATCTCGACGCTGGCCGGGGTTGGTCTGTACGCGCTGACAGGCGCCGCCTGGCTGGACCCCGTCGCCGGCTTCGTCATCGCCGCCTTCGCCGTCCACGAGGGCAAGGAGGCCTGGGAGGGCGAGCTGGTGGAGGACGACGATGACGACTGACCGTGCAGGCCTGGTCGCCCTGGTGCTCTACGCCATCGGGTGCGCCGCAACCTTCGGCTGGCGCAGCTACGTGCACCGTCGACGGACCGGCAGCGCCGGCTTCCGCGGCATCAGCGGGCCGGCCGGTTCGGCGGGCTGGTGGGGCGGGGTGCTGTTCGTGGTGGCGCTCGTTGCCGGAGCACTCGGTCCCGCTCTGGCTGCGGCAGGAGTGCTGCCCGCTCGTGAGTCGACCACTGTTGTTCGCGTCGTCGTGGGCGCCTTGCTGGCACTGGTGGGCTTCGTCCTGGTGCTGGCAGCGCAGGGCGCGCTGGGGTCGTCTTGGCGGATAGGGGTCGACCTTTCCGAACGGACCGCGTTGGTCACCGACGGGTGGTTCTCGCGGGTGCGCAACCCGGTCTTCAGCGCGATGGTCGTCGCCCTGGCCGGGATCGCGCTGGTGATCCCGACGGTCCTGACCGTCGCGGCGCTGGTGGCCCTCGTACTGGCGGTCCAGCTGCAGGTGCGGTGCGTCGAGGAGCCCTACCTGCGTGCGGTCCACGGTGCGACCTACCTCCGGTACGCCGGCACCGTGGGCCGCTTCGTCCCCGGTCTGGGTCGGTATCCCCGAGCGGGAACTGACTCGGCGACCGCGTCGTTCACAGGAGGAGACGTGCCATGAGCGCCGGACACAACCATGGCGCGGCCGCCACGGCCACCGGTCAGCATCGACGTCGGATGCTCGCCGTGCTCGTCATCACCTTGTCGATCGTCGGGATCCAGGTCGTCGGCGGGCTGGCCTCGGGGTCCCTGGCATTGCTGGCCGATGCCGGGCATATGTTCACCGACGCCAGCGGTGTGGCGATCGCTCTCGTCGCGGCGTCACTGGCGGCGCGCCCGGCCACCACCGCTCGCACCTTCGGATTGATGCGCGCCGAGATCCTGGCTGCGCTGGCCAACGCGGTCCTGCTGGCCGTGCTGGCGATCTGGGTCATCGTGGAGGCGTTGCAGCGGTGGAACGACCCGCCCGAGGTCTCCACCGGGGTGATGCTGCTTGTCGCGGTCGTTGGCGCCGCCGCCAACCTGGTCTCCTTGCTGCTGCTGCGTGGTGGGCAGGGGCAGAGCCTGAACGTGCGCGGCGCCTACTTGGAGGTAATGGGCGATCTGCTCGGCTCCGTGGCGGTGATCATCGCCGGCATCGTCATCGCCACCACCGGCTACGTGCGCGCCGATGCCATCGCCTCCATCGCCATCGGCGTCCTGATCCTGCCGCGGGCGTGGTCTTTGCTGCGCGAGGTGCTGGACGTCCTGCTCGAGGCCACTCCTCGCGGCATTGATCTGGACAGGGTGCGCGAGCACATGAGCGAGGTGCCGGGCGTGCTCGACGTGCACGATCTGCACGCCTGGACCATCACGAGCGGCGTGCCCGCGCTGTCTGCGCACGTGACGGTCGATGCCGAGTGCCTGGCCCAGGACCGCAGCGGACAGGTCCTGGACGCGCTCGGGCAGTGCCTGGGCGAGCACTTCGACACCGCCCACTGCACGTTCCAGCTGGAGCCGGCCGGGCACCGCGACCACGAACCCGCCCCTCACGCATGATCGAGAGCGGGGCACAACGCGCACAGCACGTGGGCGGTTCCCGCAGCGGCGGTCGTTCACCCGCTCCTTGCTCGACGGTCACCTCGTGGTGGCCCGCTCCTCGTTCGGACGGGATGTGATCAGTCTCGGCATTTCGCCGCAGGACGGACACGTCACGAGGAGAGCCATGAGCAAGCGAGTCACCAGCCCGGTGTTGGTCGCGGCCGTCGCAGGGTCGATGGTCATCGGCGGGGCCGGCGCCTGGGCGGCGGTCGGCGGACTGAGCGGGAACGGCGACGCGCGCCGCACCACCACCGCCGACAACACGCAGGAGGTCCGCGCGCAGATCTCCGGCAAGTACGCCAAGAACGTGATCCTGCTCGTCGGCGACGGCATGGGTGACTCCGAGATCACGGTCGCACGCAACTATGCCAAGGGCGCCGCTGGGGAGTTCGCGGGCATCGATGCCCTGCCCTTCACTGGTCAGTACACGACGTACTCCCTGGACCGCGAGACCGGGCTGCCCGACTACGTCCCGGACTCGGCCGCCACCGGCTCGGCCTGGGCCACGGGGACCAAGACCTACAACAACGCCGTCTCCGTGGACCTGGAGGGCCAGCCGCAGCAGACGATCCTGCAGCTCGCGAAGGCGAACGGCCTCAAGACCGGCAACGTCTCGACCTCGGAGATCCAGGACGCCACCCCGGCCGTCCAGGTCTCCCACGTCTCGCTGCGCAGCTGCTACGGCCCCGAGCGCACCTCGACGAACTGCCCGGAGAACGCGCTGGAGAACGGCGGCCTGGGGTCCATCTCCGAGCAGCTGCTCGACACCCGCGCCGACGTCACCTTCGGCGGCGGCGCGACCTCCTTCCAGGAGGTCGCCAAGGCCGGCGACTGGGCCGGCCAGACGCTGTTCGAGCAGGCCGACGCCCGCGGCTACCAGCTGGTCGGCGACCAGACGCAGTTCGAGGCGCTGACCAGCGCTGACGACGACGCCCCCGTCCTCGGTCTGTTCGCCGACGGCAACCTGCCCGTGCGCTGGCAGGGCCCCCTGGCCACCGTCACGGGCGGCGCCGAGGAGCCGGTCACCTGCACCGAGAACCCCGAGTACGGCACCGCGCCCACCCTGGCCGAGATGACGACCAAGGCGATCGACCTGCTCGAGAACGACAAGGGCTTCTTCCTGCAGGTCGAGGGCGCCTCCATCGACAAGCAGGACCACGCCGCCAACCCCTGCGGCCAGATCGGTGAGACGGTCGACCTCGACGAGGCCGTGCAGGTCGCGCTCGAGTACGCCAAGACCGCCGGCGACACCCTCGTCGTCGTCACCGCCGACCACGCCCACTCCAGCCAGATCGTCTACCCGGGCAGCACCACCCCCGGTCTGACGCGCACGCTCCTGACGGCGGACGGTGCGCCCATGACGATCGCCTACGGCACCGCCGAGGAGGGCGACTCCCAGGCCCACACCGGCGCCCAGGTCCGCATCGCCGCCTTCGGCCCCCGCGCGACCAACGTGCTCGGCCTGACCGACCAGACCGACCTGTACTTCACCATGCGCAACGCGCTGCGTCTGCAGCCGGCCAGCTGACGAGAACCCACGTGGCAACAGCCCCGGTCCTCCGCAATGGGGGCCGGGGCTGTCACGTCCGGCACGAAGGTGCGCCGACGCCGAGCAGCCGTGCAACCAGGTCCGCGGTCGGCACGGCGGCCGTGCGCCCGAGACGCGCAGGTGCGCGTCGGGGCCCGGGGATCGTGTGCCCGCCGCGGTGGACCGTGACCAGCACGACCGGCGGCAGCCCGTCCTGGGCGTACGTCAGGTGCTCCACGTGCGTACCCCGGGTCGCCGCCCACCGCCCCTGCTTCGGTGCTGCCAATAGATCCGGTGGAGTGAGGACGGGCGTGGCGAGGATGCCGTTGCGGCGAGCCAGGTAGGCAGCCGTAGCCGGGGCCGACAAAGCGGTGCCGTCGACCTGGAAGACCACTCGCACCCACCACGGCACACGGCCGCCGCCGTAGGGCACGACGCGGTCCGCCGTGCCGTGCAGCAGCAGCACCGGGACCGGTCGGGTCGCAGGGCCGGCGGGTAGCAGGAAGTCCTGCGGCACGGGCATGGTCATGGCCACGACGGCAGCACCGGCGAGCGGGGACTCTCCCTCGTGGAGCAGGCGCAGCGCCATCAGACCGCCGTTGGAGTATCCGACGGCATGCACGCGGCGAGGATCGATGTGGTGCGTGAACGTCAGCAGGTCGACCACGGCGCGCACGAAGGCCACGTCGTCCACATCACGACGACGTGCCGGGAACCGGTTGTGACGCCGCGCGTCGTTCCAGTTCCCCCGGTAGCCGTCGAGGTAGGCGAGGACCGCGCCGTCGCGGGTGGCGAGTACCTCGAGCGCCGCCCCCGTGACGCGACGCAGACCGGAGCCGCTCTGGCCCGACCCGTGCAGGGCGAGCACCAGGTCTCGCCCCGGCGGTCCCTCGCGCGACCCGACGACGACCAGCGTCCGATTGAGGGACCCGACGCGGATCCCGACGCGGTCCGCCGCGTCGGACGTCCGCCGCGCGTGCGTCACGCCGGTTGGTCCGCGGGCACGTCCGCCTCGGCGCGAGGGGCGGGAACCGCCGTGGACATCGTTCCCGCTCGTGGTGCCCAGGCCCGCCGGCGTGCCTGAGCCGAGGCCGAGTGCCACAGCTGGCGAGCCGCCTCGGCGTCGATGGTGCGCAGCCCCGCGGACATGCCACCGACCCCGCCGCCGATGAGGGTCGCGACGTCGAGCATCGTCTTGGGGAAGGCCGGCCCTGGCCGGGCGGCGACGTGACGCTCCTCCCACCGCGGGTGAAAGCACTCCTTGAAGTGCCGCACGCCGCGAAAGTTGTAAAAGGCGTCGCCATGAGCAAAGACGCGCCTGCCGATGCGATCCCACACCGGTGCCGTCGCGTCGGTGCGCAGCCCCGACAGCGGCGCCATGCCGAGGCTGAAGGTCGAGTACCCGCGCTCCTTCGCCCAGAGCATGACCTCCAGGAACAGGTAGTTCATGACGTTGGGCACCTCCGTGCGCACCTGGCGCATGAGATCGATCGCAACCTCGCCCTCACCGTGCCCCACCCACAACGTGGCGAAGGCGATGACCCGGCCCTCGCGCCGCACAACGGCTAGGGGGAACCGCATCACGTAGTCGTCCTCGAACGGGCCGAGCGAGAACCGCTTCTCCGACGCGCGGCGTCCGGCCAGCCACTGGTTGGAGACGGCTCGCAGCTCGGGCAGCAGGGGGCGGACGGCCTCGGGCGCAAGGATCTGGACGCTGCACCCGGCGCGCTCGTTGATGCTGCGCCAGCGCCGCATCTTCACGCGGTCGCGGCCCGCCAGGCCGAATGACCGCAGGTCGATGAGGGCTTCCTCGCCGAGCTTGCTCAGGCCGAGGCCGAGCTCGCGGTAAAGGGGAGCCAAGGAGTCGCCGACGGCGTACAGCACCGGTCGCCCGTCGTGCCTCTCGGCCTGCTGGACGAAGGCGGTCAACAGCTCCTGGAACTGGGTGGGGTCGCCGACGGGGTCGCCCATGGTGACCCAGCTGCGGCCCTGCACCTGGTACATGAGGAACGCGTCGCCCCTGGCGCTGAACAGCAGACGCTTGTCACCGGTGAAGGCCAGGTGAGCGGAAGCTTTGCCGAAGCGGGCGATGACGTCCTCGGCGCGGGCTAGGTCGTCAGGGCCACCCGTGGCAGGGCCGGGCACCACGGGGGCGAGCAGACGCGCGCCCGCCACGAGGACACCGGCAAGCCCGACGGCCGCGGCGAGGCGGACGGACACGGGATGCGCGCCGTCGAGGACGATCGCAAACCCCGAGCCCTCGTCCTGGGTCGAGGAGGTGTGCCAGGCGAACCAGGACATCGCTGTCGCGGCGGCACCCGTGGCCACGGCGGACCAGGTCCAGCCTCGCGAGTGGGTGAAGACGTGGCTGCGCCGATCGAAGACCCGGGCCGCCGCCGCCAAAGCGCCGAGCAGGCCCAGCGACACCAGGCCCGTGATCGGGGCCTGCAGGACCAGGCACAGGGCGGTCATCAGCACAAGCACCAGCAGGGTGCCTAGCCACGCCTCCCGCAGGCGTCGACGCAGACCCAGGGCGAGCAGCACAAGACCCACCCCGAGCAGGCCAACCCCCGGCCGCGGAACGGTCAGCCGGTGCGCCAGGCCGGCGAGGTCACCGGTCACCACAAGGACCGCACCCGCACCTGCCACCGCGACGGCGAGGACTCTCGGCGCCCAGACACACAGGTGCTGCGCGAGGTCGACCCGCGGGCGTCGGGAGCGCCCGGCGTGTCCGCGCCGTGCCTCGAGGACGGCGAGCACGGCGGCGCCCAGCAGCAGCGGCACCGCGTAGTAGATGAGCCGGAAGGCCACCAGTGCCGGCGCCAGGACAAGCGGGTCCACAGACGTTGCCAGCAGGACGAGCAGGACGGCTTCGAAGACGCCGACACCGCCCGGCACGCTGCTGAGCAAACCCAGGAGCGTGGCGATGGCGAAGGCGGCGGCGAAGGGGAGGAACGGGACCTGCGAGCCGACCGGCAGCAAGAACCACAGTGCCGCCGCCATGGTCGCGATCTCGAGCGTCGAGAGCAGCACCTGGGCCACGGCGAGCGGGCGCGCCGGCCGGTTGATCCGCACGTCCTGCCAGCGCAGGGGTCGCCCGCCGCGGCGTGCCCACGCCACGTAGCCGATGAGGGCCACCGTCAGCGAGGCGCCGCCGGCGCCGACCAGCGACGGGCTCACGCGGAGCGCTTCCCCGACCCGTCCGGGTGCGGAGATCATGCCGAGGGCGGACAGCGCTGCTAAGCCCAGCGCCAGGGTCACCGCGTTGAACCCCACGAGGCGGGCGATCACGGCGGCAGGGACCTGCCACGCGGCGTAGACGCGGGCACGCAGCACGGCACCGACGACCGCCGATGCTCCCGTCGAGTTGGCGACGGCGGTGGCCACGAACGAGGCCGCCGCGTACCGCCGGTACCGCAGCGGGTGCTCGACGTACCGCAGCGCAAGGGCGTCGTATCCGGTCATCGCGACGTACGAGACCACCGTCGCCACGGTAGCCAGCACCAGGGCTGGGGCGCCGATCGCTGCGACGTCGCTGGGCAGCTGCGACCACCGGTACCCCTCGAGAGTGCGATCCAGCTGCAGGAGGGCTACCCCGAGCACGCCGACCACCACGACCGGACCCAGTCCCCGACGTAGCCGGTGCCCACGAGGCCCACGTGCTGCATGCGGCCCCTGCAGGACGGCAGGAGTCAGGGGCGCGGTGGTCGTCTCCATAGCACCGGACAGATCGTCAGCCGTCCCACCGAGGTGAAGGATCGGTCGGCAAGGGCTGGCGGCGACCCCCTACCTGCCAGGGGTGGCGAGGGCAGCGCGTAGGAGGCGCTCGACGTCGTGGCCCAGGTGGATGTCCTCGCCGCGCGCCAGTCCCGCGGCAGTGACGAGCGTGCCCGTGCTGGCCGGATGCGGGCCGGCGCGCAGCCACAGTCGTCGCCGGGGGGCGAACAGAGAGATGCCCAATCCGGCGAAGGCCGACAGTGCGAAGGTCAGGACCCATCCCAGGGCCGGGTCGTGCCGCAAGTCGAAGGCGGCGAAGCGCGGGAGGTCCTCGAACGTCAGGGTGCCTTGCCCGTCCGGCAGGTCGACGCTGTCCCCGGGTCGCAGGTACAGGGTCACCGGTCGGCCCTGCCCGTCCAGGATCTGCCGCATCCGGGACTCGTCCAGCTGGTACACGTTCTGCGGGACACCGGTGTCCAGGCCGAGGTTCCCCGTCCACACCGACAGCACCAGGAGCGGGTCGAGAGGCTCGGGGCGGACCGAGCGCCACAGCTGGGGTCCGTACTGCTCGGCCGTCGGCAGCAGGTAGCCCACCAGGCCCAACTGCTCCTGCTCGGCGGAGACGTCCGGGACCTTGATAACCCCGCGCGAGGTGTAGACGGCGTCTTGGGGCAGGAACGGCACTGATCCGGAGAAGGCCACCTCGCCCGAGGCGTCCCGGACGGTGACCTGCGGGGCGTACCCGTTGCCCATGAGATAGACGGTGGCACCACCGGCCTTGATGGGGTTGTTCACCGTGATCGACGTGGCCTGGGGCGCCTGCCCCGGCTCCGTCACCGTGACGTCGGCGCGGAAGAAGCGCGACTGCAGCGTCTCCTCGTCGAAGCGGGATTCGAACCGGTCCAGACGCAGCGTGAAGGGCACGAGGCTGTCGGACGCGAACGCCGTGCCCTGCTCGAAGGTGTCGTAGTTGACCACGGCGTTGGCGAACCCGCGGCCCTGGATCACGAGCTCCTGGCCGCGGTAGTGCAGCATCTGACCGGTGGCGACCGCGACCAGCAGCCCCACCAGTGACAGGTGGAACAGCAGGTTGCCGCTCTCGCGCAGGTAGCCGCGCTCGGCGCTGACCGACCAGGTTCCGGCGCCCTCGTCGAGCACCTGGACGCGGTGACGAGGCACAAAGCGCAGGAGAGGCCATCCGGCGCGCAGATCGGCGTGCGCTCGGGCCACGACGTCCTGCGGCGAGGCCGCGGTCCTGGCGCGACCGTGGGCCGGGAAGCGGTCGAAGCGGCGCGGGGTGCGCGGAGGCCGGGCGCGCAGCGCCGTCAGGTGAGCGCGTGAGCGCGGCACGATGCAGCCGACCAGCGATGTGCTGAGCAGCAGGTAGATCGCCGAGAACCAGACCGAGGAGTACACGTCGAAGAACCCCAGACGGTCCAACCACGGGCCAGTGGTGGGGTGCTCGTCGACATACTCCACGACCGCGACGGGATCCTGGGCGTTCTGCGGGAAGATCGTCCCGGGTACGGCCGCCACCGCCAGCAGCATCAGCAGCAGCAGGGCCGTACGCATGCTCGTCAGCTGGCGCCAGGCCCACCGGCCCCAGCCCAGCCAGCTCAGCTGGGGCAGCTGCGGCCGCCCGTCCGGGCGCTGCTCGCGCTCATCCGTCGCGGCGACCAAGGGCGCACTGGAGGTCGCGGCGTTGCCGAGCGCCGGCGACGCCACTTCCTCGGGCGCCAGTGCGTCCTGGAGGCCCTCCGGTCGGTACGGACGTGTCGCCATCTCCGCTGTCGTCCCTCGAGGTCAGCTCTGCTGCGGGACTGACGCGGACGCCGTAGGCGCCGGTGAAGGCGTCGCTGCAGCGCGGCGCAGCTCCTCGGCCCAGTCCAGCCCGGCCCGCACGCCCCACCCCAGTCCCAGCAGCACCGCCACGCCCAGGATCACCACAGTGCGCAAAAGGTGGTCTCCACCAGCCCTGGTCTGGGACGGCAGGCGCTTCACGACCCGCCGTGTTCCTGCAGCAGGGTGCGCAGCACGTCCAACTCGGCGTTCTGCGACGTCAGGATCCGCTGTGCCAGCGTCCGTACCGGCGTCGTCTCGGCGCGCTCGGCGGCCGCCGTCGCCATCGCCACCCCCGCTTCGTGGTGGGGGATCATCAGCTGCAGGTACGCACGGTCGGCCTCCTCCTTGGCGGCCAGCGTCAGGCGCTGCAGATCCTCCGCACTCGCCATCCCCGGCATCGGGGCGGTCTCGGTCGCCCCGCTGTGGTCCATGCCGCCCGTGCCGCCCATGCCGGCCATTCCTGGCACGGCCTCGCTGGTCATCCACGCCATCGGAGCAGCTGACGACGTCTGGGGCAGCCCCCACTGGACGAGCCAGCCGTACATCTGTCCCGCCTGCTGCTGCTGGGTGAGCAGGACATCGGTGGCCAGGGTGCGCACCTCTGGGTCCCCGGACCGCTCCAGGAGCAGCAGCGACATCTGCACGGCCTGGCTGTGGTGCTGCTGCATGTCTCGGGAGAAGCCGACGTCCACGGACCGGTCGGCCGGCGAGGAGGAGAGGCCGCCGCGAGCGACCCACAGACCGGCCATCGCACCGAGCAGCAGCACGAACAGCAGGGTCCAGGTCACGGCCACGACTTGTAGCGGCCGCCAGCGCCTTCGGCGAGGCTCGTCCTTGAGAGGAGTGGTGCCCTCCTCCGGGGGCGAGAGGGTGTCGCTCATGCCGGGGTGACACCGCCGGTGCAGGGAGCGCCGGGCTCAGGAGTCTGCTCGCCCTGCTGGTACTTCTGCACGAACAGCTCGACCCGCTCGTCCGTGGCCTCGGCCACGGCCAGCTGCACCCCCCAGGCGCTGAGCACCACGGGATCGCTCAGATCCGGGTCTGGGCTCATCAGCGTGTAGGGCTGGTCGCTGACGGTGTCCTGCAGCGCCAGGAGCTGCTCCTCCGGCAGGTCAGGCCGATAGCTGATCCAGACGGCTCCGTGCTCGAGGGCGTGCACGGTCTCCTCGGCCGGCAACGGGCTCTGGTAGACACCGCAGTTGGTCCAGGTCCCCGCGTGGTCACCGCCGACCGGGGGGTCCTGCTCGTAGGACACGGTGCCGCTGACGTGATCCTGGGACAGCCCCTCGTACTCCCGCACACCCTCGATGGGCGCTCCCGCGGCCGCTTCCAGCTGGCTCTGGCTCTGCGCCTCCCGGGCGATCACCCAACCGGCCCCGCCGACCAGCAGAAGGCCCAGGCCGGTCACCGCGGCGATGATGCCGCGCTCGCGCCGCTTCGCCGCGCGCTCTTGCGCCGCACGCATCGCCGCGACCTGTGCTGCCCGTTGCTTGGCCGACTGCCGAATGACCATGGTTCCTTCCACCTGTCGAGTGCGCTCGCGCCCCTAACGAACCGGGTCGCGGCACAGTTCCCCGGCGATGCCATCGCCACTGCGAGCATCTTCGACGGCGATGGGCGGCGTCAGAGGCCGAGGTACGGCGCTGGGTCGGTGGTGGTGCCGTTGCGGTACACCTCCAGGTGCAGGTGGCAGGCACCGGACAACCCGGTGTTGCCGGAGTACCCGATCAGCTGGCCCGCACGGACCTGCTGGCCTGCGCTGACCACGGAGCGGGTCAGGTGGTTGGAGCTGGTCATGAGTGAGGCCCCGGCGACCTGCCCGTAGTCGAGCATGACCTGGTTGCCGAAGCCGTCGCGCCAGGCCGACCAGCGCACCGTGGCGTCCGCCGGGGCGTACAGCGGGGTGTTGCAGTAGGTGCGTAGATCGATGCCCGCGTGCAGCCGGGTGTAGCCCAGGATCGGGTGCAACCGCATGCCGTACCGGGACGTGACGTAGATCGGGTTGATGGAGGTCGGGTTCACGAATCGGGCACCGGAACCGGGGCTCGCAGCAGCGGCAGGCGGCGCAGGAGGCGCAGGCGCCGGCGCTCCTTGCGCTGCGGCTGCCGCGGCGGCAGCGGCAGCAGCCGCGGCAGCGGCCGCCTGCTGCTCGGCGATGATCGCCGCCAGCTCACCTTCGACGGCCGCGCGCTGCTGCTCGGCGACCTGGGCCTCAGCCTCGGCCTGAGCGCGCAGCCCGGTCAGGGTCTGCTCCCGAGCGGTCTGCTCAGCGATGAGCCGCTCGATCTCCGCCTGCCGCTCGGCGGCGACGTCACGGGCCCGGGCGGCCTCGGCAGCGCGGGCGTCGGCCTCGGCCTTGAGGTCGGCCAGCGTGGCGGTGACTGCCTCGAGGCGAGCCTGGGCGTTTCGGCTGGCCGCCTGCAGCTCGGTCAGCTCGGTCAACATGCGTGCCGTGCTGGAGGTGCTGGTCGTGACTGCTCGCGACTGTTCGAGGAAGTCCTCCAGATCGCCCGCGTCGACGACCGCGGCAAGCAGGGGGTCCGAGGGCCCGGACCGGTACATCGAGCGAGCCAGCTCAGCGATCTGATCGCGCGCCTGGCTCTCCTGGCTGCGGGAGGCCGCGATTGTCTCGGTCAGTGCGCTGCGCTGGTCTTGCGCGCTTCTGAGCCGGTCGGCCAGCATCAGCGCCTGGCGGTCCGCGGCGTCGGCCTGGGCCTGAGCCTGGGCGAGCTCGGCTCGCGCAGCCGGCAGTCGAAGCTGGGTCTGCTGCAGCTGCAGGACCGCCTGAGCAAGCTCAGAGCTGAGACCCTCGACCGAGGCCTGCAACTGCTCGACCTGCCCGGCGGCCGCCTCGGCTCGCTGCTGCGCGGCCGCACGACGCTCGTCCAGGTCGTCAGCGACTGCGGGCGCCGGGCCAGCCGGTGCGGCGAGCGTCGCGCAGAGGAGCAGGGAGGTGCACCACGCCACAGCGCGGGCCCTGCCCAGACGTGCCCACGGCGAGCGGCAGGGCTCAGGCATGGCCGGGATGCTAAGCCAGCTACCTTCGAGACGGGCTTGGGACACGGCCGAGCCGGGGCGGGAAGGGGCACCTGATGCTGGGGGAGTTCGACGGGGCCGCGGTCCTGCCGCAACAGGCACCTTCGTTGGCCGCGTACCTGTCGTGGACCTCTCCGCAGCCGGTGCCAGTGCTACCGGCGCTCGGGCTGCTGCTAGTAGTGGCGTACCTGGCCGGTGCAGTGCGGATGTGGCGCGCCGGGCGGCGCTGGCCGGCGCGTGAGAGCGCCCTGTTCTTCCTCGGGTGTCTGGTGCTGATCATCGTGACCGGGGCCGACATCGAGGGTTACGGCTTGGAGATGTTCTCGGTCTTCATGTTCCAGCAGCTGACGCTGATGATCGCCGTCCCGATGCTTCTGGTGCTGGGACGGCCGGGGACGTTGCTGCTCAAGGCCACCCCCACGCAAGGGCGGGGACGGTGGATGCGGGCTGCGGCCCTGCGGGCGTTGCGCTCGTCGGCGGCTCGAGCCGCCGTGCATCCGGCCGTCATGGTGCCCTTGTTCCTGGCTCTGTTCTACGGGGTGTACCTCAGCAGCACCGGCAGCTGGTTGCTGCAGCGCTGGGAGGGGCACCTGGCCCTGGAGGTCATGTTCTTGATCTCGGGGCTGCTGTTCACCGCTCCCGTGCTGTCCACCGACCCGCTGCCACGCCGGCAGGGGCATGGAGCGCGCCTGGCAGACATGGCCGTGGAGATGCCCCTGCACGCCTTTTTCGGGGTGCTCATCATGATGGCCCCGCAGCCCATGGTGGCTGCTTTCGCTCATCCTCCGACGGCCTGGGGGGTCGAGGTTCTCGACGACCAACGGCTCGCCGGTGGCCTTGCGTGGTCGTACGGGGAGCTGCCGAACCTCATCGTGGTGCTGGTGCTGGCCGCGCGCTGGCACCGGGACGAGGAACGCCGCAACCGCGTGAACGACCGCCGCACCGACGACCCTGAACTCGAGGAGTACAACGCCTACCTGCGGTCGCTGGCCGACCGCACTCAAGCGCCCGGTCCGCTGCGCTCAGGCCCTGCCAACGTGTCGGCTCCGACGGACTCAGACCCGAGGCGCTGACGCACCAACAGCCCCGTTGTCCCCGATAGCCGCGATAGCCGCGATGCGTTTAGGACATGAACGGGCGCACACCGACGGCCGGGCGTCGCCCGACGCACAGACAGGGCGCTTCGCTCCCGCGTCGCGACCCAGGGCGCTGAGCGGTGGATGCCTCACGACCTCCTCGAAGGAGCCGAAAGGAGGGAGAGCAGACCGTAGGGGTGTTCGACTCCAGGAAGCGTCAGGGACGGGACCAAGTGCCAGAGCAGCAGCGCGTGATCGGTGACTCCAGCAAGAAGATCGGCAACTCCCGGCCCGCGCCCACGGCGTCGGCGGACCCGGCAGAGGGCGCTGCCCCGACCCGTAAGGGTCGCGGCAAGAAGCTGCTCATCATGATCGCGGTCGCGGTGCTCGCCGGCGCCGGCGCCGGCTACTGGTTGTTCCTGCGCCCGGCTCCGGCCGAGCCCACAGCCGAGGAGGCGGAGATCGCTGCTGAGGAGGCCGCCGCCGCTGAGCTGGGCGCCGTCCAGCCGGTCGAACCGATCAGCATCAATCTCGCCGACGGGCACTATCTGCGCCTGGGTCTTGGCCTGCAGCTGACGATCGCAGTCGTCGAGGACGTGGATGTCTCCAAGGCCGTCGACAGAGCGATTGCCTTGTTCTCCATGCGCCCGGTGGAGGAGGTCGGCTCTGCCGAGGGCCGCGAGGCGCTCAAGGCCGAGCTGGCCACCCAGTTGGAAGAGGCCTACGAAGGCGAGATCGTCGACGTGTACTTCACGACGTACGTGACCCAGTAAGAGCACGGACACCACGTCGGTCCCCGACGGTCGGACACGGGCCAACCGGCGGCGACGAGCCTCAGCGAGCACTGACAGCGGCTGCGAGATAGCTGGGCCGATCGACGAGACTGGTAGCGCCACGTCGTCGGGTGCCGTCTGCGGCTCGAGGGGCCACGGGGATCAGAGCCTGATCGCCGCTATCATCCCACGGTGGCGATGACGACGACGGACCCTCGTGCCGCCTTCAGCCGTCCGGGCACCTCCGGCGCGAGGACGGCTCACGGTGAGCCGTCGGCGGCCGTCCATCCTGGTCGGCGCTCGGGCCATGCCGCCCTTGCCGGTGCGGTCCTCGCCCTCGCGCTCGGCGCCTGCACCGCGTCCTCGCCCGACGACGGGCGCACGGCAACCGGTGCGCAGGCGGGGTACATCTCAGGTGACGGGTCCGTGGCGACGTGGGAGCCCGACGGCCGAGGCGACCCCGTCCGCCTGCAGGGACAGGACTTCGCGGGCAACCCCGTGGACACCGGCCCATGGGTGGGAGACGTCGTCGTGGTCAACACCTGGTACGCCGCCTGTCCGCCCTGCCGGGTGGAAGCCCCGGACCTTGCGGCAGCGGCAACGGACTACGCCGCCGACGGCGTCCGCTTCCTCGGTATCAACGGCACCGACGACGCCGGCGCCGCGCAGCCCTTCGAGCGCACCTTCGACATCCCTTACCCGAGCATCGCCGACACCGACGGCACCGCGATCGCCGCCCTACAGGGGCGGGTACCGGTCGAAGCCGTGCCGACGACGGTCGTGCTGGATCGCCAGGGACGGGTGAGCGGACGCATCCTGGGGGTGGCGGACCCGACGATCCTGCGCGACCTGATCGACGACGTCCTGGACGAGCCCGCATGACGTCCAGCTTCTGGGACGGCCTTGCCAACGCCTTCCAGACCACGGCGTTCGCAGGACCCATGCTGCTCGCGGTACCGGTGGCGGTCGTGGCGGGTCTCGTCTCCTTCGCCTCACCGTGCGTCATCCCGCTGCTGCCCGGCTACTTCGCGTTCATCTCGGGTATGACCGGCGCCCACACAGGCCCTCGCGCCAAGACGATGCTGCTGGCCGGGGTCGCTCTCTTCGTGCTCGGCTTCTCCGCCGTGTTCGTCCTCCTCGGGGTTGCGTTCGGATCCCTCGGCCTCGCGCTGCGACCTTGGCAAGACGTGATCACACCTGTGCTGGGGATCGCGGTGGTGATCATGGGTCTGTCGTTTTTGGGCTGGATCCCCAGCTTGCAGCGGGAGCGTCGCTTCCACGTCGTCGCGCGGGGCCGAGGGCTGTGGGGAGCACCCGTGCTCGGCATCGCGTTCGGGCTGGGATGGGCACCGTGCATCGGGCCCACCCTGGCGACCGTTCTCTCGCTGTCGCTGGACCAGGCCAGCGCGCCGCGCGGTGCCGTGCTGGCCGCTGCCTACGCCACCGGTCTAGGGATCCCCTTCCTGCTGATCGCGCTACTCGCGCACCGGTCAACCGCGGCCGTCACGTTCCTTCGCGTCCACCGGGTCGCCGTCATGCGCCTGGGCGGAGCGCTACTCGTACTGATCGGCCTCGCCCTGGTCACCGGCATGTGGGGTCGATGGACGCAGAGTCTGCAGTCCCTCATCGGCGGCTTCGTGACGGTCATATGAGCCGAGCGATCCGGCATGTCAGCCCCCGAGAGCACGGCGGCGGTAGCTCGCCCACGCCGTGCCATCCCGTACACGAACGGTCGTGCTGTGACGTCTGAACGCTCCTCGGCGGGCCCCGCACCCTTGCAATCACCAGCACGCCGGCCGGCAGGCGCTGCCCTAGTAGCAGTCGCTGCGGCCATCAGCCTCCTTGTCGTCGGGGCGGCCGTGGCGGCGTCCGGCGGGGCTCGTCCGCCTGCACTGGGTGATCCGGGCGCGCTGACGCGATGGGGACTGCCGCTGGTCTCGACTCTGACCAACTTGGCAGCAGCAACCACCCTGGGGCCGCTCGTGCTGGCCTGCACCGTGCTGCCCCTGCTACCTGCACCAGCCGCGCCTCGAACCTCGTCCCAGCCGCCAGCCGCGTCAGACGTCCGCGGTGCGGCCATGCCCCGTGTGCTGAACATCGCCGCGGTCGCGGCTGCCGCATGGACGGTCCTGGCCCTGGCGAGGCTGATCCTGGCGTGCGCCAGCGTCAGTGGACAACCGCCGGCTACGGCAGGATTCGGCTCCCAGCTGCAGCTTTACGCCACCCAGGTCGAACTGGGGCGCACTCAGCTCTCCGTGGTCATCCTGGTCTCCCTCGTCAGCGTCCTGGTGCTGCTGGTTCGCACGCCTGCAGGAGCAGCGGTACTGGCAGCGGTGGCCGTCGTCGCCCTGTGGCAGGAGTCGCAGACCGGACACGCCGCCGGCGCCGCCAACCACGAGCTCGCCACCTCCTCCATGGTCATGCATCAGGTCGCGGCAGCCATCTGGGTCGGTGGGCTGCTGGCGCTACCCCTGCTACGTGCGCATCTGGGCGGCGACCTGGCGCCCGTCGTCGCCCGCTACTCGACGATCGCCGGCTGGTGTCTGCCCGCCGTTGCAGTCTCAGGCGTCGTCAACGGCGCCCTGCGCACCGGCTGGGGAGGGCTGACCACCGAATGGGGCGCGCTTCTCATCGCCAAGGCGCTCCTGCTGCTGTTCCTGGGCGTTCTAGGGCTCATGCACCGACGTCGCGTTGTGCGTCACCTCGCCGACGGTGCACCGGGCCGAGGGCTGCTGTGGCGGCTCGTGAGCGTCGAGCTCATGGTCATGGGAGCCGTCTCTGGTGTGGCCGTCGCGTTGTCCTCCACACCACCGCCGGAGCAGGAGAGCGCTTCGGAGAGCCTCACGCCGGCCGAGATCCTGACCGGCTCACCGCTGCCGCCCGAGCCCACCGCGATGAGTTGGCTCAGCGAGTGGCGGTGGGACCTGCTGACGGCTGCCGCTGCGACGGTCGGAGCAGTGATGTACGTCCGGTGGGTCCGACGACTGCACCGACGTGGAGACCGCTGGCCCGTGCTGCGAACGGTGTCGTTCCTGGCGGCGATGGCCGTCTTCGTCTGGGCCACCTCTGGTGGACCAGCCACCTACGGCCGGGTCCTCTTCAGCGCTCACATGCTGGCCCACATGGTGCTGGTCATGGTCGTGCCGATCCTGGTCGCCCTGTCCGCACCGGTCACGCTCGCGCTGCGAGCCCTTCCCTCTCGCGCCAGTACACACCGGGCGGACCGTTCCCGTGGGCCGCGTGAATGGCTACTGGTCATGGTGCACAGCCGGCTCGGTCGCGTCCTTGCTCACCCCCTGTTCGCTGCGGTCAACTTCTCAGGGTCGATGGTGCTCTTCTACTACACCGACGCCTTCGGTTGGGCGCTACGCAGTCACGTCGGACACCTGGCGATGGTGCTGCACTTCTCCGTCGCAGGATATCTGTTCGTCAATGCGATGATCGGCCTGGATCCGGGCCCGACGCGGCTGGGATATCCGCAGAGACTCCTCCTGCTGTTCGTCACGATGGCCTTCCATGCATTCTTCGGCGTCTCGCTCCTGCAGTCCACCGCGCTGCTCCAAGCGGACTGGTTCGGTGCGATGGGACGACCGTGGGGACCATCAGCGATAGAAGACCAACAAGCTGGCGCGGCCATCACCTGGGGCATCGGGGAGCTCCCGACCCTGGCTTTGGCCGTCGGCCTGGTCTACGGCTGGGCACGCGACGACGACCGCGCCGCCCGTCGCCGTGACCGCCACGTCGAACGCGACGGGGACCTGGAGCTTGAGGAGTACAACCGCATGCTCGCCGAGCTGCCACGTACAGCAGCTGAAGCGCCGGCAGAGACTGACGGCGCACCGCCGGCGCAAGGCAGGGCGTCTCGGCAAGCGCCGTGACGTCATCTCGATTATCGGCTCACACGGGGCATAACTTGCAAGGCCATGGGGTCTTGGTGATGAGCATCAACCGAGAGCGTGAAGGATCTACGATCGGCGCGCGCACGTACGACACAGCACTTCGCGCACATGCTCCTCTCGCGGAGACTCCGATCGAGCGGGGCGAAGCGACAACCCCGGCACGGTGCCGACGGTGCGAGGACTGCTTCAAGAGCCGGGAAGCGGCGGCAGCGACGGCAGCGCCTGGGCCAGCCAGGGTGCGACGACGAACGCGGTGGGCAGCACGAGGACGGCCACCGCCAGGCCCAGGACGGCCGCGCGCAGAGCACGCTCGGCCGTGGCCGGTCGCTGCAGCCGCCCGACCCGGCGGCGGCGGTCGCCCTGGGGGGTGCGGACCTGGCGGCGGGCCGCGCGCCCGGCAGGGCCCAGGTCCTGCGCACCCAGGTCACCGTCGGTGCTCATCGCGGCCAGCGCTGAGGCCAGTGGCGCCGGGCCGCAGCGGGCCCGGGCTGCGTCGTCGGCCACCATCTCCAGCAGCAGGGCCACCGACTCCAGCGGGATACGGCTGCGCAGCGACCTCGGGACGGCCTGGTACGCAGCGGTGAAGGACTCCAGCACGAGGTCGTGGCGCGCCCGCAGGTGCGCCTGCTCGTGAGCCAGGACCGCCTGGACCTGCTCGGCCGACAGCGCCTGCAGCGCGGCGCCGCTAAGGACGACGCGCGGTGCCCGCCCGGGCAGGCAGTAGGCCAGCGGCAGGGGACCGTCGAGCACCCGCAGCGGTGCGCCGCCCGGATGCTGCAGACCATCCGTCTCGGCGCGGCCCAGCAGGTCCACCAGGTTCGCGTGCCGCGCCCGCCGCCGTCGTGAGCGCAGCAGCACCCCGGCGGTGGACCACACGAGCCGGGTGACGATGAGGCCGGCGACGGCCAGGGCGCCTACGAGCACCCACGCCTCGACGTCGGGCCCGGTGTCCAGTGCCCGCACGAGCTCCTCGGGGGCCACGAGCACGACCCCGACCGCCGAGAGCACCGACGCCAGGGTCACGGCTTGCCACAGCACGACGGCCGGCCCGGGCGCTCGATCGGTCCACCGGGCCCGGGCGAGCATCTCGGGCACCAGCAGGGACAGCGCCAGCCCGAGCCCACCGAGCAGCAGCGTCGTCACGGGGGCGGAGGAGAGGTCAGGCAGGGGCCGCGGGCGGCCGGCTCAGGACCCGGAGCCGGCGCGCTCCAGCGCCGCGCGCAGGGCGGCGGCGCCCTCGGGTCCGACCCTGCCGACGAAGTGCACGAGGGCCGCATCGCGCGCGGGCCCGTCGGGGGTGGCGCCCAGCGCGTCCAGCATGAGCGCGGCCGTCATCTCTTCGCGGGTCTGCACCGGCGCGTAGCGGTAGGCGCGGTCGGCGCGCTCCTGACGCACGACGCCCTTCTTGGCCAGTCGGTCCAGCACCGTCATCACGGTCGTGTACGCCAGGGACCGCGCGCCGGACAGCTGCTCGTGCACCTGTCGGACGGTCAGGGGCGCGCCGGCGTCCCACAGATGCGCCATGACCTCACGCTCAAGGTCGCCCAGTCCGCTGCCCGCCACAGCGCCCAGCATAGCCAGGTCAACACCTTCCTACGACAGGCGACGTACTTCCACCTTCGTACTACATACCTCGTACGACGCGGCGTAGTATGGCTGCGACAGGCACCGGCCGGTCGCTGGCGTGCACAGGAAAAGGTGGGTGGGCGTGGACCTTTCTGTCCTGGACATCACGCGGCTGCAGTTTGCGGTCGTGACGATCTACCACTACCTGTTCGTACCGCTGTCGATAGCGCTGGCGGCAGCCACGGCCGGTCTGCACACCGCGTGGCACCGCACGGGCCGCGACTGCTACCGCCGGCTGACGCTGCTAGTCGGCAAGCTGCTGCTGGTGACCTTCGCCGTCGGTGTGGTCACCGGTCTGGTGCAGGAGCTGCAGTTCGGTCTGGGGTGGAGCTCGTTCGCCCGCGCCTACGGCGACGTCTTCGGGCCCGTGCTGGCCGTCGAAGGCATGCTCGCATTCTTCCTCGAGGCGACCTTCTTGGGCCTGTGGTACTTCGGCTGGGGCAGGCTGCCGCGGCGGCTGCACCTAGCAACGATCTGGGTGGTCGCCATCGGGACGCTGATCTCGGCCTTCGTTATCCTCGCGGCGAATGCGTTCATGCAGAACCCCGTCGCCTACCGCTGGGACGAGCAGGTGGGCCGCGCGCGCCTGACAAGCTTTCCTGAGCTGATGCTCAACCCGGTCAACCTGGCCGCCTTCCCGCACACGATCGCCGGGGCGGTGATGCTCGGCGGTGCGCTGCTGTTGGCCGTGGGTGCCTGGCGCCGCTGGGTGCACGTGCCGACGGCCTCGGGGCTGGGCGAGCCAGGGGAACCCGAAAGCCGCGACGACCACGAGCAGGGGCTGGCCTTCGGCACGCTGGCGCGGGTCGGGGCATGGTCGACGCTTGTGGGCGGGACCCTCGTGGCCCTGACTGGGGACGTGCTGGGCAAGGTGATGACCCAGGTCCAACCCATGAAGATGGCGGCCGCGGAGGCGCTGTACACGACCACGGCCGGGGCGCCATTCTCAATCTTCGCCGTCGGGCGTCCCGGGGGAGAAGAGCCCTTCTTCAGCCTGGACGTGCCCTACCTGCTCTCGGTCCTGGCAGTAGGCGATCCGACCGCCACGGTGGCCGGTATCGACGACCTGCAGGCGCAGTACGCCGAGCAGTTCGGTGCCGGCGATTACGTGCCCGTGGTGTGGATGGCGTACTGGTCCTTCCGGGCCATGATCGGCATCGGGATGCTCGCGACCGCCGTGGCCGCGGCCTACCTGTGGGCCACGCGCCGTGGCCGTGAGCTGCCGGTCGGTCGTCTCGGTGTGCGGCGGGCGCTGCGACTGCTGCCGCTGCTACCTGCCCTGCCCGCCGCGGCCGGCACCTTCGGCTGGGTTTTCACCGAGACCGCGCGTCAGCCCTGGCTGGCGTTCGGCTTGACCCGTACCGAGGACGGCCTATCCGCGGGCCTGACCGCCGGGGAGGCGCTGGCGGCCCTGGGGACCTTCGCCCTCGCCTACGGCGTCATCGCGGTCGTATGGACCCGCCTGGTGCTGCACATCATCCGCCAGGACCTGGACGCCGAGGCCCTGGCCGCGGGCGAGCGGGGCGAGGAGAACCCCACTGACCAGCCCGACGAGCGCACCGGCGGCCGCACCCCGCAGGACGCCGACCTGGTCACCACCTACTGACCTGACCTGCACCGCTACCTCAGGGGTCGCCGCCCCTGGACCATCTCCGGGGAGTCCGCCGTGGACCTCGTCACCATCTGGTTCGCCCTCGTCGTGCTGTGCTGGGTGCTGTTCTTCGTCCTGGAGGGCTTCGACTTCGGCGTCGGCGCGCTGTCACCGCTGCTGGGACGCAACGACCACGAGCGCTCCGCCGCGCTGCGCACCATCGGGCCCTTCTGGGACGGCAACGAGGTCTGGTTCGTCGCCGCCATCGGGGTCACCTTCGCCGCCTTCCCCGACTGGTACGCAGCCCTGCTGTCAGGCCTGTTCCTGCCCTTCGTGGCCGTGCTGGTGCTGCTCGCCGGCCGCGGGGTCGCACTGGAGTTCCGCGGCAAGCACTCCGGAGCGGCCTGGCGGCGCCGGTGCGACGCGTGGCTGGCAGCAACCTCGCTCGGCGTGGTCGCCCTGCTCGGGGCGCTGCTGACCGTCTTCGTCCGCGGGCTCGCCCTGGGCACGGACGGCGAGGTGCACTCGAGTCCGGGCGTGGGCGCCGGGCTCCTGCGCACCCTGGAGCCGCTGGCGACCTGGCAGGCACTGGCCGGTGCCGTGGCCGCGGTGACCCTGGCGGTGCTGCTGGGCTCGACCTTTCTGGGCCTGCGCACCACCGGGCCGCTGCGACGTCGGGCCCGGCGCGTGACCGTCGCCACGGCCTCCACGGGCGCCGCTGCCCTTGCGGGCGCCGCCGGCATCAGCGCCCTCACCGGGTACGGCACCGCCTCGCTGTGGGGCGGCGCGGCCCTGGTACTTCTCCTCGTCGTCGCCGCGGCCGCGGCCCACCGCGAGGCGCTGGCCTTCGTCGCGGGGGCCGCGGTGGTCGCCGCGGCGGTGGTGGCCGCCCTGACCGCCGGTGGCGAGGTGGTGCTAGCCAGCACGCTAGACCCGGCCTGGTCGCTGACCCGTGAGTCCGCCGCCGCCTCGAGCACGGCGCTGGAGGTCATCAGCTGGGCCGGCGTCGTGGTCTTGCCCGGCGTCGTGGCCTACCAGGCCTTCTCCTACTGGGTGCTGCGCCAGCGGGTGACCAGCGAACGGGTACCCACGTGAGCGCCGACCCTCGCCGTGGCCCGCTGGATCCCCGGCTGCTGCGCCGCGCGCCCTCCGCCCGGCCCTGGGTGGCCGCCGTCGTGCTGGTCTCCGGCGCCCAGGCGCTGGTCACCGTCCTGGTCGCCGGCATCCTGGCCGCCCTGGTGACCGCCCTGGTCGCCCTCGAGGACCCCGCCCGTGCGGGGGCACTGCCGATGCCCGGCGCGGGCGTCGGGACCTGGCTCGGGCTGCTCGGGGCCGCCCTCGGCCTGCGGGCCGCCCTGGCCTGGGGCGAGCGGGTGCTCACCACCCGCGCCGGATCCGCAGCCGTCGACGACGTGCGCCGCGCTGCCCTTGCCGCCGCACTGCGCCGGGGCCCCGCGTGGATCGCCGCGTACGGACCCGCCCGGCTGGGCGCCCTGCTCAGCAGCGGCCTGGACGCGCTGCGGCCCTGGTTCGACGGCTACCTGCCCTCCCTCGTCATCGCCGGTGTCGTTCCACCCCTGGTCGTGGCCGCGATGCTCCTGGTCGACCCCGCCTCGGGCATCATCGTCCTGCTCACCCTGCCCCTCGTACCGGTCTTCGCCGCGCTCGTCGGCTGGGCCACCGCCGAGCGAGCCCGCCAGCGCTGGGTCACCACCCGGCGCCTGACCGCCCACTTCCTCGACGTCGTCGCAGGCCTGCCCACGCTGCGCCTGTACGGGCGTGCCCAACGCCAGGTCGACGTCGTCGCGCAGATGACCCGGGCCCAGGCCACCGAGACGGCCCGCGTGCTGCGGCTGGCGTTCCTGTCCTCAACCGCGCTGGACTTGGTGGGCACCCTGTCGGTCGGCCTCGTCGCCGTCGAGGCCGGCCTGCGCGTGGCCGCCGGCACCCTGGACCTGCTGCCTGCGCTCCTGCTCATCCTGCTCGCCCCCGAGGCCTACCGGCCCCTGCGCGAGGTCGGTGCCCGCTTCCACGCCGCCGCCGACGCCACCGCCGTGGTCGAGGAGGTCGAAAACCTCCTCGCCGTCCCCGACGCCCGCGACACCGCCAGGCTCCGACCTGGCACCCCCGCCTGGGGCCCCGCCAGGGCAAGCGCCCTAGACGTGCGAGTACGCCACCCCGGTACCGAGGTCGACGCCCTTCACCTGCCGCACTTGTCCGTCACCGCCGGGGAGCTCGTCGCCCTGCAGGGTCCCTCCGGCGCGGGGAAGACCACGGCGCTGCGCGTGCTCGCCGGCATCCAACCGGGCGCCACCGGCGCCGTGGAGGTAGTCGGCGGAGGAGCCACCGGCGGTCGTGACGGCCTCGTCTACGTGCCCCAGCGCCCGACGCTGCCGCACGCCCGCACAGTCGCCGACGCCCTGGACGTGCTCGCGGGCGACGACGAGCGCTGGGCCGCCCTGGCCGACGTCGGGCTCGCCGACGAGATCGCCGCCCTACCGCTGGCCCTGGCGACCCCGCTCGGCGAAGGAGGCGCCGGGCTCTCCTCCGGCCAGCGCCAACGACTGGCGCTGGCCCGCGCCCTGGCCTTGGTGGCCCACCACCCTCGTCTGCTGCTCCTGGACGAGCCCACCGCCCACCTCGACGCCGCCGCCGAGCAGCTGGTCATCGCCCGCCTTCGCCAGGCAGCCGCACGCGGCAGCGCTGTCCTGGTCGTCTCCCATCGACGGGCCCTGCTCGCCGCGGCCGACCGCACCCTCGAGGTCCACCCGCCCCAGCCCCTCATCCCCGCACCCGTCCGCCCCGGTCGCGCCGCAGCGACTGCATCTGCCGGGCCACCAGATCACGGCGTGCGCATGGCGTCCGATGAGGACAGACCCCAAGCCCTCCCACCGGCTGAGGCAGCCTGGTCACGACAGCTGTTGCGGCGGGCCTCCCGGTCGGCGCCGGTCGCTGTGACCCTGGGCGCCACCTCCTGGCTGGCCGGGCTGCTGCTGACGGCGGCGGCCACCTGGCTGCTCGTGCGCGCCTCGGCGATCCCACCGGTGCTGACCCTGTCGACCGCCGTCGTGCTGGTCCGCGGGTCCGCCGTGGCCCGTCCCCTGCTGCGCTACCTCGAGCGGCTGGTCTCCCACGAGGTCGCCTTCGACAGGCTGGGGCGCTGGCGCTCCCAGGTGTACGCGGAACTCGTGCCCCGCGTGCCCGGACCCGGCCCGTTGCGCCGCGGGGCCCTGCTGACCCGGGTCGTCGACGACGTCGACGCCCGCGTCGACGGGCTCCTGCGTGGGCAGCTGCCCGCCCTGTCCGCACTCCTCGCGCTGCTCGTGGCGGCGGGCGCAGCCACAGCCGCCCTACCCCTCTCTGGCGCGGCGGTCGCCGCGGGGCTGCTCGTCGCAGGAGTGCTGGCCCCCCTCATCGGCGCGCGCGAAGCCGTACGCCGCGAGGCCGCCGTCGCCGGCGCGCGCGACCAGGTCATCGACGCCCTCACCGAGACACTCGACGGCGCCGAGGAGCTCGCGGCCCGCGGCGTCGAGGAGGCCCTGCGCCTGCCCGACCGTCGCAGCGCCGCCCTCGCTGTCGCCGAGGCCCGCAGTGCGTGGTGGTGCGGCGCCGCGACCGCGCTCGGCCACGTCGGCGTGGCCGTCGCCGTCTTAGGAGCCGCCGCCGCGGCCGCCTACTCCAGGGCGCTGGGCCCCGAGGCGGCAGCCGTCCTCGTGCTCGTCGCGCTGGCGCTCACCGAGCCCGCACAAACCCTCGTCGACGCCGCCGTCGCCCGTCAGCGCGCGGCCGCAGCGCGGACCCGCCTTCGCGAACTCGCGACCGCCCCGGTCGTCGCCGGCGAGCCCGTGGCGCCACGCCCCCTGCCGGTCTCCTCGCAGCTGACGGTCCGCGGCCTGGTCGCCGGATGGGACCCGGCCCGCCCACCTGCACTCCACGGCCTAGACCTGAAGGTCGACGAGGGGGAGAAGGTTGCACTCCTGGGGCCCTCCGGCTCGGGCAAGTCGACCCTCGTGGCCGTCATCGCGCGCCTGCTCGACCCCGCCGGCGGCCACGTGCTGCTCGGCGGCATCGACATCCGCGAGCTCGCCGGCGCCGATGTCCGACGCCGCGTGGCCGTCGTCGGCGACCACGGCGACCACCTGTTCGACTCCACCCTCCGGGAGAACCTTCGCCTGGCGGCCCCGGATGCCGACGACGCCCGGCTCGTCGCCGTCCTCGAACGGGTGCGCCTGGGACCGTGGCTCGCCGGCCTGCCCGCCGGTCTCTCCACGCGGCTCGGGGACGGCACCATCTCCGGCGGCGAACGTCGCCGCCTGGCAGCCGCGCGCGCGCTGCTGGTCAACCCCACGCTGCTCGTCCTCGACGAACCGACCGAAGGCCTCGACGAACCCACCGCCGAAGCCCTCGTCGCCGATCTGCTCGACGCCGCCTCCCACCTCGGTGTCCTACTACTGACTCACCGCAGCGAAGGCCTGGACAAGGTCGACGCCGTGCACCGACTTCCTGCAGCCCACACCCGCACCCCACCAGGCCCTCCGCTGCCTGCACACGCATCCGTCTAGAGCGACGCCGGGACGGTTTCGGGGTGTGAGGGCAGCGTCCGCTGCCTCCGCAGCGCGGCTCGACGCGCTCACCTGCGGCCACCCTGCCGCCCGAGCCCGCGGCGATGAGCTGACTTCGAGGGTTGGCGGTGGGACCTGCTGACTGCAGCTGCTGCCGCGGTCGGAGCAGTGATACGTACGGTGGGTCCAACGACTACGCCAATGTCCCGGACCCAGGGCCGCGCGACGACAAGCAACCTGCACGACCCCTGAGCCGGTTTCGGTCTGCGCGAGTTGGCGGGTGCTGCAAGCGCCGGCGGAGGAGCTCGGGCAGTACGTCTGCGGAGAGATGCATCACGCTTGGGCCACAATGCCGGCGCCGCACGCCGCTCCGCGAGAGCCGCAGACCATATGACATAAGGTTCGTTATCGGCGTCGCGGAGGCTCTTCCCACAGCGTGGAAGGGCCACGATCAGGGCACCGGGATATGTGCCGAGGAGGCCATCATGAGCGCCACGCCAAAGCGCACCGTCGATCTGACGGTCACGACGAGCACGCCGCCACGTCCGCGTGGTCTCCGCCACCGCGGCCGGCGGCCGCCGTGCCCGCGTGCTGAGCGTGGCCTGCTGCCGAGCCGGCGTGCCTGTCGCGATGGCCGACGCCGTGGCCCGGGTGGGGGGCGTGACTGGTGTAACCGGTGTGCTCGTCCGCGCTCATCGTGACCTCCGCCCTGTGGGGTATGAGCAGGAACCGGTTGTCCTGGCTGGTGTCCCCCAGTGTGCGCGCCGGGGTGGATTTCATAAGAACTTCATCGCCGCCCAGGTACCTCACCATGCGACCGGCCGCATGAATCCGTAGCGTCGATGGCGTTCAAGTGCGCGGGCTCAATGGGGCTGCGCGCGCCGGCAACTCAGACCCACCGGAGGGCACGATGAAGACCGCCGCGATGCTGCAGACCTACCCCGCCGAGATCAACGTCGACCGCGAGCTCCTCGTCCGCGTCATCGACACCCTAGTCACCTGCTCCCAGGCATGTACCGCCTGTGCCGACGCGTGCCTGAGCGAGGACATGGTCGCCGACCTGCGCAAGTGCATCCGCAGCAACCTCGACTGCGCCGATAGCTGCGCCACCACCGCCGCCATCCTGTCCCGCCACACCGGCTACGACGCCAACGTCGCCCGCGCCCACCTGCAGGCCTGCATCGCGGCCTGCCGTGCCTGCGGGGACGAATGCGAGAGCCACGCCGGCATGCACGAGCACTGCCGGATCTGCGCCGAGGCATGCCGGGCGTGCGAGCAGGCGTGCACCGAGCTGCTCGACGCCATCGCCTGACCCCACCCGGACGCGGTCGGGCGCACCGGCGTCGTCGCGCCTAACCGCGCACCCCGCGACGCAACCACCACCACATCACGAGAGGTGCTGCGGCCGGTCAACGCAGAGCTACCACAGGCGAGCCCGGCAGCAATCGCCGTGGCGGGTTGGGCATGTTGATGTTGGTCGTCCGCGCACCGTGGCGGCCGTAGTGCTGCAGGCTCGGGGATGACCGGACGGCTCGACCGTTCTGGGGCGCCTGCTCTATCGCTCGATGCCGCCGGGCTCGAGGCGGGCTCTGCCGCGGCCGCGAGCACCGCCGCGGCCGGTCCGCGCAGCGTTGCCGGTGACGGCTTCGGTGGCCGGCGTCGCCTGGGCAATATCAGCGCGTATCCGAAGGGCGATGAGCTCCTGGGACAGGCCCTTGCTCTCGAGGTGTACGGCCATCGTTCGGCGCCGCTCGGCGCTGTCATAGGCGAGAGCAGCCTCCTGGTGCGCGGCGGGCGATTTCTGCGCCGCCGGCGCGCCCTGGCCCTCCTCGAGCGTCGCCTCGCGCCCCGTGGGTGCCTCGCTCTGGCGCTGCCCCTGACCGGCGATGATCGTCTCGAACCGCTCGGTGACGTCATGCAGGTCCGCCGGGTCGACATCGATGCCAGCACGGGCACTGTCGTCGCGCTCTGCGTCGGCGGCGGGCCCCTCACGCGGGGGTGTCGCACGCAGCTGGTCGGCGGCGACCTCGTCCTCGCGTGCGGCGCGGCGCTGGGCTTCGGCCTGCTGCTGCGCGGCTGCGGCGCGGGCGAGGTAGCCGGCGACGGTGGCGGCGTCGGCCCCGCCGTTCTCGACGTCGACGCCGTAGCGGGTGCGCACCTGCTCGCGGATGGTCTCGCGGGCAACCCGCGCCTCGGGCTGCAGGTCCGACCAGGCGCGGGCCACGGAGAAGGTGCGCGCGATCCCCTCTGCGCTAGCGCGGTCCCAGAACTGCGGGCGGTCCACCTGCGCGAGCTCGGTGCGCGCCCCGCCCCACTCCGCGGTCATCCGCTGGCGCAGCGCGCGCGCCTGCTCGCTGTTCTCGGCCGCGGCGCGGCGGGCGTTTTCGGCGTGAAGCCGCGCCATCGCGTCGGCGACCTGCGCCGCCGCGGTGAGCGCCACCCGCAGGTGCTCGTCGAAGGTCTCGCTGATGCCGTCGGACTCAGACACGGTGGCTCCTCTTTGGGTACGGCGCTCGGGGCGTCGGTCAGCGCTCGGGGCCCTCGCGGGCAGGGGTGGTCGGCTGCACCCTTCGCGGCTCGATGGGAACCGGCAGCGGTGAACGAGGCACCTGCGGTCCGCGCGGCTGCGCAGCATCCGCGCGAGCGACGATCGCCGCGAGCTCGGGCGCGAGAACCGGCGCCGGCGCCGCCTCTGGCGCGTTCGACGGTGCCGGCCGCGATCCGCGGTACTCGGCCACCAGGCGCTCGTGCACGCCGGTCAGCTGCGTGCGGTACAGGCTCGCCAGGCGTGCGGCTTGCTGGGCCTGCCCGCTGGCCTCGGCGGCGCTGTGGACGGACTTGGTGAGGTTGGCCAGCTGCTTGAACATCGCGACCTGCGCGGCCTTGCCGCCGCTGCGGGTGACGGCCAGCAGGATCATCGCGTTCTCGCCCAGGGGCGCCAGGTCCAGGTGCGAGCCTGGGCGCTCGCCCTGTCGGGTCTGAGCCGACAGGCTCAGCGCGCGTGAGGCCTCGGCCAGCGGTCCGGGTGTGCGCTCCAGGCGCCGTGACCATGCCGCGAACGCGCCGGAGGTCTGCCGCGCGACGCGGGCCCAGGTGTCGGTGTCCTCGAGGGGGACCGCGCGCAGACGCTCGTTGAGCGCGGCCAGCTGCTCGGCGTGCTGGCGCCACACCTTCGGGTCACCCTCACGGGCCTCGCGCCCTGGGGCGACGGGCCGGCGGCCGCGGCGTCCAGCGGTCCACTCGGCCACCGCGGCGTTGGCGTTCTGCGGGGTGTCGGGCCACTCCTGCCGCAGCCGCGGCAACGTCAGGTCCCGGCCCAGCGAACCGCCCGCGTACCAGATCGGCCGCTCACCGTGGACCGGTCGCTGCGCGACGATGTACCCGGTGACGACGTCGGCGCGTCCCTCGGCCAGGCGGCCCTTGACGATCAGGTTGGCGCGGCGAAGTCGGCGGACGAACTCGGCCTCGTCGCGGCTGGCCACGGCGCACTCACGCACCGTGCGCGCCAGGGTCAGGCGCGGCTGCTCGACCGGCTTCTGCGCCTGAACAAGCCTCGCGCGGTCGGCGGCGTCCAGGTGCTCCCAGCGCGGTGCACGCGCACTTCCGCCGTGCTCGCGCTGGTGCTTGGCCTTGGCGCGCGAACGCGCCTGGGCCTCGACCTCGGCCTGGTGGTAGCCGCGACTCCCCCGGCCCTGCGCTCGCCCCTCGGTGATGACCAGCCCGTGCTTGACCTCCAGCTCGGCGGCCACATGCTGGGCGCGCACGTAGTCGTTGTGGGTGGAGGCCTTCGTGCCGTCCTCGCGGACCAGGTTCACCGCTAGGTGCACGTGGTCGTTGCCGTTCTTCGACAGACCGTGCCGCACCGCGACCCACCGCACCGGCGCCTTGGTGCCGTCGTGGTCGTCGAAGCCCATGGCGGCCGTGAAGTCCTCGGCGATCTGCCGCCACTTCTCATTGCTCAACTGCCCCTCAGACGCTGCCAGCGACAACGAGCAGTGCCACACGTGCCCGCCCGCGACCTGCGTCCCCAGCACGCGGTGCGGCTCCTCGAGGTAGTCCGCGACGGCCGCGGCCGAGGCCATGCTCAGCTCGTTGTCGTCGTACCAGGCCAGCATTGCCGCGTCGCCGGCGACCAGGTGCGGCTCGGTGTGCTCGTTCGCACGACCGGGCCCTGCCAGGTACGTCATCAGGCCGCGCATCCGGTCGCCGCGACCGACCTTCGGCATCATGCCGGGTCCATCCGGCGCATCGTCTCGTCCAGACGCATCGCGCTGCGCCGCACCGCCGCCAGCGTCGCGGTCATCTCCGCCTGGACCTGACCCGTGGCGTTGGTGGCCTTGGCCATCTGGTTCACGTTGTTGGAGACCGCGGCCAGCAGCCGACGGATCGCGAACAGGTTGACGAAGGCGTTACGGCGCTCGGTGCTGGTCTCCCTCGCGGGCCCGGCCAGCGCAGCCTCCACCAGCAGCCGCGGGATCGTCACGCCCTGCGCGGCGGCCAGCGCCAGCAGCTGCGCCTCCTCCTCCGCGGTGACCTTCACCTCGTGCTTGTGCGCACGCCCACCGGGTGCGTTGGCACGACGACGACGACCGAACCCGCGCAGCGTGGGCGTCGACTCGCTCATGCCGTCCCGCCCTTCGCCGTTGGCCTAGCGCAGCGCCCCCGTGACCACGGGGCCGCACACGTCAGTGTGCCCGCCCGCGCGACGCCAGTCGAGCCCGGCAGGCCGGTTAGCCATGTTAACTGTATAACTTGCTCTGTTCCTGGCGCGTCAGCGTGCTGTGCCGCCATCCACTCGTAGAGTGGGGCGCATGGCGAAGGAACTGAGCATCGAGGCCGCCGAGCGGCAGGCCCGGCAGCTGCTGGAAGCGCGCATGCAGTCCGTCCGTGACCTGGTCACCGGACGGCAGGCGCTGGCCGACCTGCGCGAGCAGGTCGAGGCCGCCGAGCGCGAGGACGTGCGGCTCTACAACGCCGCCCTGACTGCCGGGTGGTCGCCCGACGAGCTGCGCAAGATCGGCGTCGGCGAGCCCGACAAGAAGGCCCGTGTCGCACGCCGCGCGCGTGCCCGCCGTGCCGGTGCCGGCAGCGGCGCGGCTGCCAAGGACGGTGCCTCCGGCACCGACGACACCACCGGCGCCACGGCGCACGACACCGACGCCGGCTGACCTGCCGTGCCTGCCCTGTCCCCGCACCAGGACCCGCCTACCCACGCCCAGCGCCACACCGTGCTCGACGAGCACGGCGACCCCTGGACGGTGGGTCGGTACTCCGTGTCCGACTACTTCGCCGACCGCCAGCAGGTGCACCCCTTCGCCGTCGACGTCGGCCGCACCGGTGACTTCAGCGACCCCGGCACCGTCGAGACGCGCCACGCCCACTACGACCGCCACGAGCAGCGGTTCGTGTGCGAGTGGGTCGACAAGACCGACAGCCCCATGCGCGAGCACGACCAGGCCGTCCACCCCGCCAGCGCCGACGGCCTGCGGACCGTCGGCGCACCCGCCGACGTCGTCGCCCGGCTCACCCGTGACGCCGCACGCACGGCCCCGGGCCACTACGAAGCGGCCACCCTCGCCGACCTCGAGACGCACCTGGCCGGGCAGGTCGCCCTACCCGCCCAGGTGCGCGCCCACCTCACCCGCCCCGCTATGTCGCCGGCACCCACGGCAGGCGCGCCGGTCGAGCGGGATGGCGGCGCAACGCGCGTCGCCGGCGGCGACCTCGACGCCCAGACCCGCGCGGCGTGGAGCCTGGCCCAGGTGTGCCACCCGCGCCGCCCGGCGGCCGCGGGCCCGGGCCGGGCCGGCGGGACGGCGACGCCGTCCCCACCGGGCCTGAGCACCACGCGCGGGTACGAGCACGGCGGCGACGACGGCCGCGACGTCGGGCGCGACTGACGCCTCCCGGGCGTCGCGCGCGAGCACGGCCCCGGGTCCTGGTGGTGCGCCCCTCGCACCCCTGGGGACGGGGCCGTGCTCCGCAACGGCCGGCCCCGCCCACAGGGGCACGACGGGACCCCGAAGTCCCCCGCACACAGCCGGCACCTCACCACCCGTAGACACCTCACGCCGGGCGAGCGCCGACTGTGCACGACGTCCCTGCCGTAGCCGCTCACCCATCAGGCCCGCGGCGCACGATGGGCCGATGGACGCCACCCACCAGCGCGGCCAGGCACCGGACCAGACGCGCTGCACGCACCCGATGACGGGCCTCGTCGACGAGGTCCCCGAGGACCTCGTCGTGATCCCCGACGACCAGCTGTGCGCGCGGTGCATCACCACCCGCACCGACGCGCTGAACGCCGAGTACGCCCACCTCGAGGAACCCGGGCACCAGGCCTACGTCGAGCACGAGCACCCCTGGGTGCGCGTGCTCGCCCACCCCACGCTGCTGCCCCACCGAGTCAGCGTGGTCTGTGCCGACTGCGAGACCCGCCACGACGCCGCGACCACCGCCGGGGCGCTGCGCCGGGCAGGACGCACCTGTGCCGCCGCGCGGACCCGGTGAACGCCAAGGCGCCGTCGCGACAGCGGCTAGCCTCCAACACCCCCGACCCGGCTCCTGGTGCAATGGCGACCATGGCACAGACGACACGCGTGACCCTGGTCGACGACCTCACCGGCGAGGAGATCACCGACGGCGCCGGCGAGACCGTCACCTTCGCTCTAGACGGCACCACCTACGAGATCGACCTCAGCACCGACAACGCGACCCAGCTACGCGAGGCCTTCGCCGCCTACACCTCCGCCGGCCGCAAGACCTCCGGCCGCACCACCGGTGGCGCTGGCCGGCGCCGTACCGCGCCCTCGTCGAAGAGCACGACCGGCTCCGTGGCCGACCCGCGGGCCGTGCGGGACTGGGCCGCCAAGAACGGCATCGAGCTGTCCTCCCGCGGCCGCATCCCCCTCGAGGTCGTCGCCAAGTACGAGGCCGCCCAGCACTGACCCGGGAACACCCACCACCGCCCTGCTGTTACGGCAGGTGCGCACCGGTTCTATGACCCCCGGGCTCCACCATCGCCGCCACGAGCGGCCCCGCGCCGTGGGCGTCAGCCGGTGCGCAACACCACCTCCACGGGCGGCGACTGACTCAGTCGCCGCCCGTGGCGCGTTCTACTCGCCATCGACGAACGGCTGCATCACGGGATGACCGTGAGGTCGACGCCGTCCCCACACAGCCCGTCGTGTCTACGGTGCTGCCGTGAGCCGGACGTGGGAACGGGACGCCCCGGGCGTGCTCCGCCTGCCCAGCGGACGGCTGGTGCGAGGACGAGGGCTGCGCGCTGCCCCGCCGCCGGGGGCTGCGCCCGAAGCAGGCCTGTATCTACTGGCGAGGCGACCCGCGCCCGTGCCATGGCCGTCCCGGTGGGTGCGCTGGCCCGACTTCTGGCTGCCCGGTGATCATGTGGCCGCAGGCGAGGCGCTGCACTGGGCGTGGCAAGCAGCCGAGGGTCACCGAGTGGAGGTCGCCTGCGGGGGTGGGGTGGGACGGACCGGCACCGCCCTAGCGTGCCTCGCCGTGATGGACGGGCTACCGGCGCGGGCGGCCATCGCCTACGTGCGGACGGGCTACCACCGGCGGGCGGTTGAGACGCCGTGGCAGCGGCGCTACATCGAGCACTTCGCCAAGACGGGTGACGGGTGACTTTGCCGGTGCTGCCCCGATCGCGCCGTCGGCTGTGGTCTTGGCGAGTTGAGTCCAGCAGAGTGGTGTACCGGTAGCCCGGTGGGCGCGTCGTCGTAGACGAGGACGCGGTCACCGCGTGACCCTTCGAGTGAACCTCTCACAGCACTCTCGAAGTGGAGCAACACGATGACCGCACCGACGAGTATCGACCCTGCCCGGTTCTTGCACGAGCACCTGGAGCAGGCTTCCCCAGATCTGATGCGTCACCTGCTGAGCACGTTCATCGACGTGCTGCTCTCGGCGGATGCCGACGCGGTGTGCGGCGCCGAGTGGGGCCAGCGCAGCCAGGACCGGGTCAACCGCCGCAACGGGTACCGGCACCGGGACCTGGACACCCGGGTCGGGACGATCGAG
>NZ_FOKA01000021.1 GCF_900111925.1 Cellulomonas marina | reverse complement strand
CCCCGCGGACACCAGGCGCGATCCGTCCTCGCTGACGAAGACCGGGTAGAAGAGGTTGGGTCGATCGACGCGACGTGCGTTGGTGCCGGCACGCAGGAGCTCTGCCCAGCGCAGTGTCTCCGCTCGAGGGTCACGGACCACTTTCCAGTCGCTCGTCAGTGCGGCCGGTTGCGGTGCTGCGTCGCCGAACAAGACGAAGTAGACGTACTCGTCAGTGCGCGCGAACGCCTTGGAGCGGGTCGCGCCCTTCGGATTGATGATGCTGCTGACCATCTGGATGCGCGCCTCGGGGAACGTCTGCTCAAGCAGCAAACCAAGGCGCAGGTACTCCTTCTCGTCGATGGTGACGATCAGGACGGAGTCCGCGGGGTTGAGCAGTCGCTTGGCCAGCAGGAGGCGGCGCTCGATGAAACTGAGCCACTTGGAGTGGCGGTAGGGGTCCGCGTCGTCGACGTAGTCGTTGTTGTACTTCCAGTCGCGGGCGCCGGTGTTGTACGGCGGGTCGATGTAGATGGCGTCGACCTGGCCTTCGTGGGCGAACAGCAGCGCCTCGAGCGCGTGGTAGTTCTCGGCGTTGATGACGGTGTGGAACGGCTTACCGCCGTCGTCGCCGTCCGCGCCGCCCCCACGCAGGACACGGCCGGTGGACACCAGGCCCGGGTAGATGGGGTCCCCGAACTCGCGCGTGGCGACCAGGCGTCCTCTGCCGACCTGCCGGGTCTCCCCGTTGCCGTCGCGCAGCCGGGCGTGCGTCGCTGCGACGTCGGTCACCGTCCAGACGCCGGAGCCGTCGATGTCAGCAGGGTCGTCGGAGCCGTCTGCGATGACCTGGACCTTCTCCCCCTCCCGAATCGCGAACCCGGGGAGGACGACCGATTCGGGCAGGTGGCGGTCGAACACCAGGCCCAGGCGCCGGCTCTTGGTGACCTTGTCGTACTCGGCGCGCAGCGCCGTGCGCAGCTGCGGGTCCTTGATGGAGTCGATGAGGTTGTCGATGTGCGCCACGGTCAGTACCCCGTCCCGTGCGCGCGGAAGAGCTCGCGGGAGTCGGTGCCGTCGAAAGCCGTGATGGCGTCGCGGATCAGCGGGTCCTTGTGGTTGAGCAGGAGGTAGTGCTCGTCGACGAGCGCGACGGACTGGATGCGGTGGTAGGCGTCGGCGTGGGTGGCGGCGTAGGCGGCGAGCCCCTTGAGCTTGTCGACGGCGTCGGCGAGGTGAGTGCCGTGCGGGTCGACGAGCGAGGCGACTAGCCGGCCGGCGACCTGGTCGACGAAGACGAAGTCCGGAGCCAGCCCGTTGATGCCGCCGGCGGTCGTGTACGGGATCTGCAGCGAGTGCCGGCCGGTCGACGGGTTGCGGTACCAGGCGACGGCGCCGGCGGTCAGCTCGGTGCGCAGCACGTGCTCCTCCCAGCCCTGCAGCTCGGTGCGGTACAGCCCGTCGGCGTCCGACAGGATGTGCCGCTCCCACGCCGTGCCGGCGGAGCTCTCGGTCTTGTTGCTGGGCAGGGTGATCGTGGTCAGGAGGGGCCGGTCCGACTCGCGCTTGATGCGGTCGAACCGCTCCTGCTCAGGTGCCGGCAACCGGGTGATCGCGCCGCCGTAGTCCTTGAACCACTGCTCGACGATGTGCGAGGCGCGGTTCTTCAGCGCAGTCGGCAGGCTGGGATCGCCAGCCAGGGCGATGGTGGTCAGCTGCGCCTGGCGGATCTGGTCGTCGCGGTCGGCCAGACGCTTGACGTAGGCGTTGGCCAGCCCTTGCGGGAGCAGCGCCTCGGCGCGCTTCATCAGGATCTGCACGCCGCGGGCGTCCAGCACGAGCTCGGAGCTGGTGTCGGTACTGACCGACGTCGGATTGGCGAAGCCCACGGTGCGCTCGAAGAGCCGGGTGACGCCGGCGCCGCGTACGAGCTCGTCGAGCTCGCCCGACTCCTCGAGCACCGTCCGGCGCTCGTCGACCACTGACAGCAGCGCCGCCCGGGCCTTGATCGGCGCCTTCGCGTCGATCGTCACGCCGTCGTGCTCGCCGGCAAGCAGGATCGCCATCTGGGTGAGCCGGTCGATGGGCGAGCGCAACGTGCGCCGCGGGATCGTGTAGGACGGAAGCGCGGCGATCACGTCGAACACCGACGTCGACGCTGCGGCGCTGAGGTCGTGTACCGGGGTCGCGTCGGCCGCGAACAGCCCTCCGGCCTCGATCGGCTCGTCGCTGCCCGCGCTCGTCGAACTTGACGCTGCCGGCTGTGCGACCTCGATCGGTGAGGCGGAGGGCGCGCTCGTCTCGTCGACCGACGCCAGGTCGAAGTCGTCTGACGCCGGAGCCACGGCCGAGGTGGTTCGAGGCGCGGCGTCGTGGGCGGGCGCGGGTGCCGGGGCGAGGTTGGGGTTCCGTCCGAGCTCGACGGCGTCGACGATGACGGCGGTGCCGCTCGCGAGGGTCTCGTCGTCGCCGACGCGGAACCGTTCGGCGATCGCCTCGACGGCGGCCTTGTCGAACTTCGGCAGGATGCAGTGGACGGCGTTGAGGTCCTGGTCGGTGTCGATGCGCCGCGCGAGGGGGGTGCGCACCATGCGGCCCATCACCTGCGTGATGAGGTCGAGGTCGCGGGCCACGCGGAACGAGAGCAGGACCTCGGCGCGCGGGCAGTCCCACCCGGTCGTGATGGCCGTCTTGCACAGCACGACCCGGATCTCGGTGCGGTCCTGGATGTCCTCCGGCGGGCACCAGGGGATCTCGTAGCCGCCTGCGCTCACCGCGGCGTGGTCGGCGAACGTGTGCACGACGGCCTCGGGGCCGATGCCGGGCCACTCTTCGAGCACCGTGCTGATCAGCGTGCCGAGCTCGGCCGGCGTCGGCTTGTCGGCCACCTGGATGACGAGCGCAGGATGGACGGTCGGCTCACCGGTCGCCGCGGTGTACGCGGCCCACTTCTGGTCGTACAGCCGCACGCGCTGGACGGCGAACCGGACGAGCGCCGACTCGGCGGCGTCGACTCCCTGGGTGTGGCCCAGGACGATCTGCTCCTTGAGGAGCCCCGAGGCGCGCACGTCCTCGATGCGCACGGTGTGCTGCTTCGTCGTCCGCCCGGCCTCGGCCATCGCGCCGAGGAACCGCCGCGGTGTCGCGGAGATGCCCCACACGACGGGCGCCGCGGGGCGACCGGTCGCGCCGCCGCCGATGATCTGGCTGACGATCGTCTCCCGGTTGCGGCCGGACGCAGCGGCCGTCGTGGTGCCCCGGTGGGCCTCGTCGACCACGACGACGAAGCCGTGCGGGCGCTGGACGATCGTGTTCGCGATCGTCTCCCACAGCGAGTAGGTGCGTCCGTCGACGCGCGACCTCGACAGCGTCGCGGTGGCGCTCAGCTTCTGGATGTTGAGGAAGTAGACCCGCCCGGGAGCGAAGACCTCCTCGTCGAAGTCGCTCTCGATGATCGTCAACCGGTTGAGCTTGATGTCCGAGGACGAGTCGAGCATCTTCTGCAGCGTCTGCCGGTTCAGCGACGGGTCGTCGGTGACCCACAGGAACGTCGCATCCTCGACACCCGGGGTCGCCTCGTCCCCGTCCAGAGACGCCTCGATGACCCCGGTCGCGATGACGGTCTTTCCCGCGCCGGTCGGTGCGGCGAGCACGACGGCGGCTCGCTCGTCGGGATCCTCGTCATGGTCGCGGGTTGCGCGGATGAGGTGCTTGGAGAGCGCCGCGACGGCGGCCTCCTGGTAGTCGAACAGCTCGTACTTCACACCCGCTCCCTCACCGGCCCGCCGCCGGCCGAGCCTATCCGCGCGGCGGCGGCGCTCACGCCGCCACCAGCGGCCGGCCACGGCCCGGCCTCCGCCATGTGGGTGAACCCGGGGCGGTGCGAGCGGGCGAACCGGGACGAAGCGCCCGGAGACTGTCGGACCTCGGCACTAGACGACGTGCATGGCCTCGAGCGACCTTCGGCACGCCGTCACGGACGGCCCCACCGGCACGGCGGGCGTCGTCGCGCCGCCGGCCCACGACGCGGCCGCGCGACTACGGGCTGAGCACCGGACGTTCTGGTGCACCACGCAGGCCGGCGGCTGCGGCGGGATCCTCGACCTGCACGTCGGCAAGGTCCGGATCCCGCACTTTCAGCACCGCCGCGACGCCTCGGCCTGCGCGCTGACCACGCGAGACGCAGGGCCGTCGTACGCGCACCTGGCCTACCAGCGGGAGCTCGCAGCGTGGTTGGCCGACCAGGGCTACCAGGCGACGATCGAGCACCGCTTCAACGACGCCGGCCGCGCCGACCTGCACGTGCTCGTCGAGGGCGTCGCCCACACGCTCGAGGTGCAGCTGACCGACATCGGCGCGCACGCATGGAAGGACCGCGACGCCCGCTACCGGGCGCACGTTGACCAGGTGACCTGGCTGCACGGCCCGTCGTCGACGACGACCGCGACGACCGAGCGCGTGGGCCGGGACTACGCGCTGAGGATCGGCCGCGACGCCGACAGCGGGGTCCTGCTCGGCGTCGACGTCACCGGCGACGACGCCGCCACGGCATGGGCCCCCCTCGGCCAGTGCACGATCACGCCGACCGGGGTCTGGACCCCGCACCTCGAGACCGCTCTGCGCGAGTTGGCAGAAGCCCGAGCCGAGGAGGCCCGACGTCGTGCCGCGGAGGAGGAAGAGCGCGCGCGCCGCGCGGCGCAGGAGGCGGCGCGGCGCGCCGAGCTCGAGCGCGAGCAGCAGGAGGCGCGCGCGCGCCGCGCGGCCGACCTCGCATCGCAGGCCGCCCACAGCGCGCCGGTGACGGCGGCTGCGCACGTCGTGCCGCCGCCGGGCATGCGCACCACCGCGGACTGGCGCCGGCTTCACCCGGACCTGCCTCTGTGGGGCCCTGACCACCCCGGGTGGGCCTGGCTGCGCGAGTACCCCGTCGAGCACCACGAAGCAGGGATGTACCTCGCCATCACGGTGGTCCGCCTGTACTCGCGCGGGGGCTACTCGATGCTCGCCAACCCCGACCTGCCCGCCGAGGTGACCCAGGCGATGGTCGAGGACATGACCGCGGTCGGCTGGCTGCGCGAGGACACCCGTGGCGCGCGCGAGCCGATGTGGGTCCGCGGTGAGCGCGCGCCGGCGGGGTACTAGGCGGCGGCGATCGCGCGTAGCTCGTCCAGCGAGAGGTCCCGCAGGTCGAACGTCCGCGCCGCCTGGCTCCAGATGGGGCGGAAGACGTCCAGCTGCCGCTGGTACCGGCCGAGCATCTGCCCGTGGGAGTTGCCGCGGCTGTGCTCGTCGTCGAAGAAGGGCGCGAGCGCCTCCCACTTCCCGCCGTCGATGAGGTAGCGGGCGTAGGACAGCAGCGTGCTCTCGACCGCGTGGTTCGCGTCGAAGCCCTGGAACTCCAGCCGGCGCAGCTCGGTCTCCGTGAGCTGGTCGCGCTCGTCCGCGGCCAGCCGGCGGACGCTGGACCTGACGATGCGGAACATGTCGAGGATGTCCCACACGAGCTCGCAGTCCCGGCGCGGCATCTCCCGGGTGTAGCCCGCGAACTCCTTGCCGTACTCGGCGGTGTACCCGCTGATGAGCGCCTCGATCGCGCGCTCGTGGTGGCCGGGCGGGTAGTCGTCGTCGCCGATCTTGGCGAGCACGCGGTGCATGAGGACGAGCGCGTGACGCTGCTCGAGGGCGAGCGTGCGGGGAGGCGCCGCGTCGAGGCGGTCGTCGCCGCCGCCGTGCTGTGCCTCGATGTAGCCGCGGACGAGGTCGCTGACGGTGACGCCGCGGGCGCGCGCGACGGCGTCGAGCTCGTCGCGCACGCGCTCGTCCACGCGGAGAGTGATGGTGGCCATGGTCTTCCCTTCTGTCTCCACAAGCGTACTACCGTCTTACACACGTAAGACAGTAGGACAGACTGGATGGCCCGCCGGCGCGGCGGTGCGGCTCCTACAGGGACGGTGTGCCCGTGCCACCGGGTGATGTCGCGGCACCCTTCCGCGCAGTGAGCTGCGCACGTAGGGCAGACCCACACGACGTGGTGTCGCCCCGGGCCGCAGGTGCACGTGACGAAGCGCTGCGCCGGTCGGCCAGGGCCGCTCTCGGTCCAGCGATGGCCGTCAGGGCACGAGGCCGGCGGGATGCGCGCCCAGCCATGACGGGTGTGGCGCCACTTCGACCAGTCGATCTCGTCGGCGCTCATCGCGGGTGCACCCGGTCGGCGGGGATCCAGGCGAGCCACTGCCTGCTGGGGTCGACCGTCTGCTGCACGCACACCCAGCCCGGGGCCTTCGCGACCGCGAGCACGGGGAGCGTGATGGTGGAGCCGTCGTAGAGGTCCGAGCGGACGACGGCCGCGCGCACCGGCGTGATCGGCTCCTGCCCCTGAGGCTCGCCGTGATTGACCAGCCACCGCGCGTAGTGCATCGAACAAATGTACGACTGGCGCGGGGGGCCTCGCCGTGCCGCGACGCACGAACGGGTGGTCCCCCGCGCGCACCTGTCACATCGGCGCCTGCGGCAGCGGTTACCGCGTGCAGAGGGCGGCGATAGCCTGACGTCAGGAAACGAGCAGATAGGACGGATGGGCAAGATGGATCTGGTGACCAGAGCGCGCGAGATCGCCACGGCCGCGCACCGCGGGCAGGTCGACAAGGCCGGCGCGCCGTACATCGAGCACCCGAAGCGGGTCGCCGCGCACGCCGCGGCCGCCGGCGGAGACGCGCGCGTGCTTGCGGCCGCGTGGCTGCACGACGTCGTCGAGGACACCGCCACCACGCCCAACGACCTGCGCGCCGCCGGCTTCCCGGAGGAGGTCGTGGCCGCGGTCGTCGCGGTCACCAAGGTCGCCGGCGAGCCCACCGAGGCCTACTTCGCACGCGTGAACGCCGACCCGCTCGCCGTCGCGGTCAAGAGAGCAGACCTCGCCGACAACACCGACCCCCGGCGTCTGGCCCTGCTCGAGGACACGACCCGCGCGCGCCTCGAGGCCAAGTACGCGCGCGCGCGCCAGCTGCTGGCGGCCGCGCGCTGATGTGCCAGTCGTGCGCCGAGGGCGGACGTCGCTGCCGGGACCGTCGCCAGCTCGAAGGGCTCACCGTCGACGAGCTGCGCCCGGGCCAGAGCGAGGACCGGCCCGACGTCGTCTGGCCGAACGAGCCGGCACCCAGCACGCTGTGGGACAAGTATCCGACCGCCGTCGCCGGCGAGGCCGTGGCCACGATCCTCGAGGCCTGCGCCGAGGAGTCCGGCATCACCAGCGACCACCTCCAGGTCGTGCCCCCGGGCGCGCGCATGCACGCGCTCGAGTTCCGCGTGAAGAGCCCCTCGTCGCTGGCCCGCAAGATCCTGTCGCGACTGCGCCGAGACCGCGTCGTCGTCGGCGAGGGCACTGCCCGGGACGTGGCCGGCCGGTTGACCGACGTCGTCCGCTACACCGCCGTGTGCGTCGACCACGAGGACCTCCCCGCGACGGCGCGCTCCATGGTGACTGCGCTGGGCACCCGCTCGTACACGGTCGTCGAGGCCGAGCACTCCTATGTCGACGGCAACCCCTACAAAGGTCTGCACCTGCTGGTGGCCTCCCCCGGCGGCCGCGTCTTCGAGCTGCAGATCCACTCCGAGCTCAGCCAGAGCGTGAAGGACACCCTGCACGTCGACTACGAGATCGAGCGCGACATGGACCTGGCCTGGGAGGAGCGCGCCGCCGCACGTGAACGGATGGAGAAGCTGTCGGCGAGCGTGCCCACGCCGGCTGGCCTCGACGAGCTCACCACGCTCGGCGACGTGCCGGTCCGGGCGCGCACGTACCCCAACGCTTACGCGACTTCGTAGCCGCTGGTAACCTGGAGGTGTAAGGAAAAGTGTCGATAGGACGAAGGGGGTGGGTCCGATGGCCACGCAGTTCTTCCGCGTCCTGAACGCACTGGGCCAGACCAACGCGCCCGCGGCGTGGACCGACGACCACCGCATGTTCGTCTGGGTCCCGAACACCCGCAGCTGGCACCGCTCGCGCGAGCTCGAGACCGACTACCTCATCGACCGCGAGCTCACGTACGAGCCGCTCCCCTCCGATGACGTGCCGCCCGCGATGGCGGCCGCGAAGCGGATCGACGAGCGCTCCGCCGGCTGGCTGATCGAGGAGTACCGCAACCAGCCTCCGGCCGACCGGCGCACCAGCTCCGACCTCGGGCTGCGGATCGCGGGCGAGCGAGCCACGACCGCCAGGGTGCTCATCGAGCGTCTGGCCTCGACGTCCGGCTGGGTGGTCGTCAAGACCTACCCCAGCGGCGGCCGTGCCGCCGAGCGCTCCGCGGCCTCGCTGGCCAGCGACATCCGTCGCGGCCAGCGCAAGGCGCTGTCCAAGCTCGGCCAGCTGGACGCGCGCGTCACACCATCGGGCGCAGACCTCGTCGTCGAGGCCCGACGCCTGCCCTGACCGTGCAGAGCGCCGTCGACCCCGCCACCGGGCGCACCTGGTCGGCAGAGCTCTACGCCCGCACCGCGCCAGCCCACCGGCCCGTGACGCTCGAGTGCGACGGTGCCGGCGCCGACGGCCCGTGCCGCGCCGTCACGTTCTTCCGCCGCGCCTCGGTCGACGGCCGGCGGCCCTGCTTCTTCAGCCGCGACCACGTCACGGACTGCACCTCCGGGTCGATCGCCACCGACGACGCCGACGCAGGGCCGGCGCGCCCGACGGCCGCGATCGCCAGCCGGGTGCGCTGGGTGGCGATCAACCTCGACCCGCCGGCGCCGAGCCGGGGGCCGGACGGGCGCCGGCGCACGACCGAGGACCCGTCGCAGCCGTCCGCCCCGCGGCACGACGTCACCGCCGGCACCTCGACGAGCGAGGCGACCCTGCGGCCGCGGTTGCGCGCCGTCCTGGCCACTCTCCAAGGCGACGGGTACCCGCCCGGCGCCGTGGTCCGCCTGGACGGCTTCCCGCAGCTGCCGGTCGAGCGCTTCTTCGTCCGCCTCGAGCACGTCGACGCCGCGGCGATGAGCGGCCTGAGCCGCGGCTACTACGGGCACGTCCGAAGCGTGCGCGTCGACCCGGACGACGGCAGCTGGCTCGTGCGCGCGCACGACAGCGACATCTCCGTCGTTGTCAGCGCACGCGCGTTGAGCGGCTCACGCCTGAGCGGCACGGACCCAGCCACGCTCGTCGACGGGCCGCTCCTCGCGCTGGGGCACCCGCGCCCGTCGCAGCGCTCCCCGGGGCGGTTCTACGTCAAGGTCGCCGACCCGACGCTCCTGGAGATCCAGGCGCCGGCTCGACCAGGCGCAGGTGCCGGCGCAACGACGGCGCCCGCGAGTCCTCGCGTGTAGCCAGCACCTCGAGGATGAGCGCGGCTGTGGTCTCGGGTAGGTCCGCCGGCGCGTAACGCAGCGCGGTCCGCGGGCTCACGCCCATCTGCTCGCTGACCTGCTCGATCCGGTGGTTGAGCACCGCGTCGACCTCCTCGCTGCGCACGTGCGCGCTGTGTTCCTCGAGGAGTCGCGCGACACGGTCGGCCAGCGCGGCGAACGCCAGCGTGCGACGCGTCAGGGCCATCGGTGGAGCGTCCCATACGGGCCGAAGGAGGACCGCTCGCCACAACGCTGCTGGGATTGTCACACTCAGGGCGTTACATTTGCAGCATGCGCACCTCTGACCTCGCGACGCTCACCGAGCTCGCAGCTGGGCAGTGGGGGCTGGTGACCGCCGCCCAGGCGCAGGAGGTTGGGGTCTCCCGCATGCAGCTGGCCCGCCTGGTCGACGCCGGCATCCTCGATCGGGTCGCGCACGGCGTGTACGCCACCCCGGCGGTCCTGGGCGATGAGCTGCTCGGGCTGCGGACGGCGTGGGTCGCGCTGCAGCCGCGACGTGCCGTAGCCGATCGCCTGGCGGACCCGATCGACGCCGGCGTCGTCTCGCATGCCTCCGCCGCGCAGCTGCATGGCCTCGGCGACCTGCTCGCCGACGAGCACGAGCTCACCCTGCCGACCCGCTACCAGTCCACCCGTCCCGGCGTGCGAGTGCACCGCGCGGCCCTGGCGCCGGATGACGTCACCGTGGTCGCGGGTCTGCCCGTCACCACGGCGGCGCGTACGGTCGCCGACCTGCTGAGCGCCGGCCACGACCTCGAGCACGTCGGCCAGGTGGCGGCCGACGCCGTGCGCAAGGGATCGGCCGACGGTCGCGCGCTCGTGCGGGCGCTCGAGCCGGTCGCGCGACGCCACGAGTCCCGCGACGCCGCCGCGCTGACGACCCGGCTGCTGCAGGCCGGGGGTTTGGCCCCACGTGAGCTCGGGGACCGCCTGGTCGGTTCCGACGCCGGCGTCGACCTGGTCGCCCGCTCCCTGAACGACCGTCTCGCCCTGTCCCCCGAGAGCGTCAAGCTCGTCGAGGACCTCGCCACGCTCGTGAGCGCCGCGGCGATCAGCCCTGAGCTGCGCGCCGGCCTGGCCAACATGGCCGAGCGGACCCGCGCGATGGTCGCGCCGGTCAACGAGACCATCGCCCGCACGGTGCTGCCCAGCGTCAACGCCGCGCGTGCCCGGATCGCGGCCGCGCTGCCGAGCCTGGAGACCCGCGAGCGGATGGCGACCTGGTTCGAGGACCCGGAGAACCAGGCGGCCCTGCAGCAGCTCCTCCTCGCGCTGCAGACCGCTGCTCAGACCACGGCCGCGGCTGCGGCTGCCAGCGACGACGTCGACGAGCACGACGAAGAGCACGTCGACGAGCACGACGAAGAGCACGACGACGAGCACGACGACGACGATGAGGATCGGCTGTGAACGTGACCGGGTACCGCGACGGCATCGCGATGTGGCGCGCCATCAGCGATCGCGCACGCGCGGCGTCCAAGGCGACAGGGCGCCCGACGAACGAGCTCGTCCGCCGGTTCGTCTACGACCGCTTCCTCGCCCGCGTGTTCGCCGACCCCGGCTCCCCCTGGGTGCTCAAGGGCGGCACCGCCGTGCTCGCGCGCGTGAACGATGCCCGGCACAGCAAGGACGTCGACCTCCTGCGCAGCCTCGGCAACATCGACGACGCGCTCGAGGCGCTGCGCGCGGCCGTGGCCGTCGACCTCGCCGACCACTTCCGGTTCGTGGTCGGCACCGCGCGTCCCGTCGGCGGCGCCGGCCAGCAGCCCGACGTCGCGGGCTACCGGGTGCAGATCGAGGCCTACTGCGGCACGCGTCGCTGTGAGGTCTTCGGGGTCGACCTGGTCACCGGCTCGCTGATGACCACCGAGCCGGAGGTCGTGCGCTCGAGCCTGCCGCTGGAGCTGCCAGGTCTGCAGGCACCGACGGTGCGGGCCTACCCCGTCGTCGACCACATCGCCGACAAGCTCGCCGCCACCGAGACCGTCTACGCCGACGGCGCCCGCTCCAGTCGCCCCCGCGACCTCGTCGACCTCGTCGTGTTCGCCCGCACCCAGACCGTCGACGGCGAGGAGCTACACAACGCGATCGTCGCCGAGCGCCTGCACCGCCGGCTGCCGGCCACCCAGACCTTCACCGTCCCGCCGGCCTGGGCGACCACCTACCCGCCGCTGGCCGCCAAGACGCCCCACTGCGACGGGCTCCACGACCTCGCGTCAGCGGTCAGCCTCGTCGCGGCGTTCCTCGAGCCGGCCCTGACCGGCGCGGCCACAGGTCACCGCTGGAACCCGGCCGACCAGAGCTGGAGCTCGCTCAACTGACACCAGGCAGGTGCCGCGGCTCAGCGGCGGCTGGCGCCCCCGGCGAAGCTGCGCGGGTCGGTGTAGGGCAGGTACTGCGAGGTCACGCCGAGCCCACGCAGGAGCGGCTCCAGGAGCCGGCCCACGACGTCGGGCGTCTGGCTCACGAGCTCACCCGTGGTCGCGGTGACGACGCGCACGAACTCCGCCCGCGGGTACCCGGCGAAGCGGCGCCCCATCCTGTCGTCCATGGCGGCGGTCGCCGGCACGCCGTACAGCCGATCTACCCGGACCCCGAGCCGCCACGGACCGCCGTAGGAGAACCGCTCGCTCGACAGATGACCGGTGATCTCGGCGAGGCAGTGCGTGAGCTCGAGGATGTGCCCGGCGTCGACGAACTGCTGCGAGGGCCGCTCACCGTTGAAGTCCGAGGGGTCGGTCGTCCCGCCGCTGGACGTCATGGCGATCTGGCCGTCGTCGGCGACGAGCCCCCGCAGCGCGTACAGGTCCTGCTTCAACTGCTCGGTCGGCGGGAAGGACGTTGCGGCCAGGCCGTCGGGGTCCGCTCGCTGGTACGTCAGCGACTCGATGGTCGGGATGAACTGGGGCCTGAACCGCACGGCCGAGGTGACCATCTGGAGCAAGGTCTCGTGGTGACCGGCGGCCGGTTGTGCGTGAACAGGAGCGAGAGGCTCGGCGAGGAGGTAGACGTGGCCCTTCCGCCGGGTGAGTGCAGGAATCTCGAAGTCCTCCGCCATCGCACGCAGCCGGGTCTCGAACCCGGCCGTCTGCGCCTGACGGGCCGTCATCAGCCGCCGGACCTCCGGGTCGGACAGGCGCCGCTTGCCAGTCGCACCGCGGGCCCAGTACGCACCGTCGACCATGTGCGGTGCGTCCGGTGACGCAGGCACCCCCACCAGCAGGACGCCACGCTCGTCGTCGTCCGGGTGGTCCACCCGGACGATCGTCACGCTCAGGGGCGGGGTGATCTGCCCGCCCGCGACCTGGTCGATCCGGGTCTCCAGACCCTGCAACCGGGCACCGACGACGTCGCCGGCCTTGCGGTCGGCGTCGGCGACGCCGATCACGAGCAGCCCGCCGTCGACGGACAGCGACGCGAGGTCCTTCGCGAGCTCGAGGTTGGCCGACTTGCTCGAGGCGGGCACGTCCTGCTTGAGCTCGACCCACTGCGTCTCGTCGAGCACCCCCGCCTGCGCAGCGGAGACGACTTCGTCCCAGGAGGTCAGCGGCACGGGCCGTCGTGTGGGGCCCAGGTAGAACGACTCGGTGATCACGACGTCATCGTGCCGTAGAGGTCTGTCACCCCGGCGATGGGCTCGACCCTGACGGGCCCGCGCTCAAGCAACGACGCCGGCGCGCCGAGGAATCAACAGAACGGCTGTCCCCTCGGGTCATGCTGTTCCCGCGCCCCGGTGTGGGCCTCGGCGCCCCCCTGCAGTCGGGGGCCCACACCGGGGCCACCCCTCTTGGCTGTGGCCAAGCCATCGGTCATGGGTGCTGCGCAAAGGCCTCGCGTGGGAGCCCGGCCCACCCCTCCGGCGTCTGCTCGTAGCACCAGGTGCACTCCGACCAGTGCCAGATGTACGGGTCCTCCGCATGCAGGCGTCGCCGGACGGCCACAGCCGGCGCCTTCGCCACCGATGACCACCACCGCACCCCTGGCATGAGCTCTGCGCCCGCCCGGTACAGCCGCGTGCCGATCCCGAGCCCGACGAAGCACTCCCACGGTCCCGGGTCCGGCTCATCCACCAGCGAGGCGACCTTGTACGTTCGCGCGTTCGTGGCACCGAAGACGCCGATGCGGCCGGGCACGGGCACGCGATCGGCCCAGAAGTGCTGGCGCAGCCCGCTCGCCCGATGCTGTACGACGCACTGGTCGTCACCCACCCAGGTGAGCATCTCCTCGTCCGACGCGATCCGGGCGAGTGCCTCGACGGTGTCGACGCTGTAAGCGCGGATCGCAGCCTCGTCGAGCAACTCGGCAAGCGCGGGTAACTGCGTGACGAAGACGTCCTTGCGGTGTGTCGTCATCCCCTGGAACCCACCAGCAGCAGCCGGTGTGGTCCGCTCCAGGCTCGAGCGCGCCGCCGCGACGACTCGGTCGAGCTCGTCGAGGACCTCCGGGTGGAACGTGTTGCGGTGCGAGTGCTGACGCGCCTGGGACACCGCGCGCCCGATCAACGCAGCCACGATGGTGCGCCGCAGCTCTGGGTCATCAATCTGTGCCGAGACCCTCGCGAGGTCGTCCTCAGTTCGTCGCAGCGCTCGGCGCAGGTCGAGCTGCTCCGCGAGCTGCCACCAGCGCACCGTCTGCGCCCGCCGCTGCAGCGAGCCCAGCTCCTTCAGGACGTCGGCATGCCGAACCAGGTCGTCGACGTAGTTCGCGCGGCGCCGCTCCTCCTCATCCCACAGCCTCACCTCCCGCACTGTGCCACGGCTCTCGAGGTGTGTTCGGCACACGCGCGGTGCCGGTGCGGCGTCCCCCGGCGACGGGGTGGCGTTCCTCCCGACCATCCCCGCGCGTGGGGGACGCGGCAGGTGCATCTGGGCGAGATGCTGCTCCAGCTGCTGGGACCATCCCCGCGCGTGCGGGTCGCGGCAGCTCGGTGACGGCGAGCGGTGGACCGAGGTCGGACCATCCCTGTGCGTGCGTGCGGGTCGCGAGCTACGCGACCAGCGACGGTGCAGTGCGCTGGGGGGATGGGGAGTCGGTTACCCGCTCCGGTGGCCCCGCGGTGCGGGGTCTTGCCGGACCAGCCTGCTCCCCCGTCGCACGGGGTCGTCGGCGCTCGTCCGGCCGTTTCGCGTCTCCCGCGTCCGCAGGCGACGTCGCGACTATCGCCGAAGCGAGGTCGCGGATGTTCCGTGCGGCGTTGAGGTCCCGGTCGATGACCAGGCCGCACTCGTCGCATCGGTAGGTGCGCTCGGACAGGAGCAGCTTGGCTCTCACTGCTCCACAGCCCGAGCATGTCTTGGAGGTCGGCGCGAACCGGGCGACCGCGACCACGACGGACCCGTACCGCTCGGCCTTGTAGGTCAGCTGCCGGCGTAGCTCGCCGAACCCGACGTCGAGGATGGCCCGGTTGAGTCCGGACTTCGCGGCTGAGCCGTTCGACAGGAACGACCCGGGCCGGTCGGGGTCGGGTACGGCCAGCGGTGCCGCGGTCATCCCGCGGACGTTGAGGTCCTCAATGGCCACGACAGCCCACCCGGTGGCGAGTGCCTTGGTGAGCTCGTGCACGACGCCCTGGCGGCGGAGCGCGGTGCGGTGCCGCAGCCGCGCGACGGCCCTCTGAGCCTCTTTCCAGCCCTCGGACGGGCCAACACCGCGGCGAGGGCCCGCGCGGCGCGCAGCGGCCCTCTGCGCGCGTGTGAGGCGCCGTTCCGCAGCGGCCGCGGCACGGGGGTTGTCGTGAACAGTGCCGTCGGATAGCACGGCGAGGTGCTTGACGCCGAGGTCGACGCCGACGACGCCGGCGGTGCGCTGGGCTCGGGTTGTGACCGGGGCGGGCAGGGAAGTGGTGGCGATAGCGACGTTGATCGAGACGTACCAGCGATCACCGTGACGGGAGAAGTGCGCCGCTGTGGGCCGGCCCCCGCGGTGGATGAGCCGGCGCAGCTGGCGGGTGTTCTCGTGCACGCGCAGCGACCCGAGCGAGGGAACCTTGATCCGGTGGGCGCCGTCGATCACGCGCCAGGGATCCTGGTCGGCGATGACGAGGTTGTAGAGCGAGAACGCGTCGCGGTCGCGGCCCTTGCGCTTGAACCGAGGCCACCCCGCCGGCCGACCGTCACGCCGGGTCCGCCGCGCCGGCGCGGTGAGCCGCTGGTGGTAGCGGTCGACCGAGGCATCGAGCGCGCGGAGCGCGGAGGAGACGGCGAACCGGTTGACGCCGTGCCGCTCGGTCTGCCACCACGCGAACCGTGACTCGGGATCGCGGGTCTCGGCGGTGAACGCCCGGCCGAGGGCGATCGCGCGCGGGGTGCGGCCGAGCTCGGCCCGTGCCGCGGCGTACGCGCGGCGACGCCACGCAGAGTCGTCCATCAACGCGGTGGACGACGCGGCCGCGCCGGCTGCCTGATTCTGGACGTGCGCGCGCACGGCGTCCTCGTGGGCGTTCACGGCCGCCAGGGCCCAGTTCCACACCGCACGAGCCGTACCGGCATGCCGGGCGAGCAGCACCGCCTGCTCTTCGGAGAGGGCGCGCGTGTCCAGGCACAGGCGCACGACTCGTGTCGTGGTCTGCTCCCCCACCGTGCACCCCCTCTGGCGATCGTGGCGTGACGGTAGCGACCGGCACCGACACCGGCCGCCGGCGCTACGCGTCTGGCTGTGGCCGAGGTGGCCCGGACAGCGGCCAGGGCGCCGCGTCGATCTGCGCCCACGCGTCCTCCACGCTCGGGCGCATCACCATGTGCGGGCCGTGCACCGTGCGCGCCGCGACCGCGCGCCAGAACAGCGCCACCATCCGCACGTCGTCCTCGTAGCCGAGGTGGCCCTGCACGTAGGCGTCCACCAGCGCCGAGCACTTGAGCGCCTGGAGGTACGTCACCGCCACCGGCACGTTGTCGTGCGGCTGGGGCTCCCGGACGGTGTCCTGCCACTCGTCCGGGTCGAACCCCGTCACGGCTCGGGGTCCAGGTCGTCGAGGTCGAGCGCCTCGCGCAGCTGCTCAGCGCTCGGCAGCGCGGCACGAGCGTCGGCCGGCAGCCCCTGGTAGTCCGCGACGGCGACCGGCGCGGCCGTCGACGCCAGCGAGTACCGCACCACCGGCCCGGCCTTCCCGGTGCACAGCAGGATCCCGACGGTCGATGCGTGCTTCTCGGGCCGGCGGTACTGGTCGTCGACGACGGCCACGTAGAACCCCAGCTGGCCGAGGTGGGCCGGCTCGAAGTCGCCCACCTTCAGCTCGACGACGACATACCGCAGCTGCTCGACGTGGAAGAAGAGCAGGTCGAGGTAGAACTCCGAGACGGCGTCGGTGCGGTCGTCGGGCACCGTGAGGCGCACCTGGCGGCCGACGAACGCCATCCCGCTGCCGAGCTCGAGCATCGTCGCCTGCAGGCGGTCCATCAGCGCCTGCTCGACGTCGCGCTCGGCCAGGGTCTTGACCAGGGCCAGGTGCTCGAAGACGTAGGGGTCCTTGACCAGCTGCTGGGCGAGCTCGGAGTCGGCCGAGTCGAGCGCGGCGGTGAAGTTCGTCGGTGCGGCGCCCAGCGCGGTGCGCAGCCCGGAGCGGATCTGCAGCTCGAGCACCCCGCGCGTCCAGCCGTGCTCGGCCGCGGCCGCGGCGTACCAGTCGCGCTCTTCACGGGTACCGAGCCGGTCCAGGAGCACGTGCACGTGGGTCCACGGCAGTTGTGCAGCAGCGTGCTGCACAAACTCCGCCTCGGTCGGCCAGACCTCGGCCGCCTTGCGCATGTAGAGCAGGTTCCGTCGGGACCAGCCGCGCTGATCAGGGAACTCGCGCTTGAGGTCGCCCGCGAGCCGGTCGACGACCTTGCTACCCCACCCAGCAGCCTGCTGCCGTACGAGGATGTCGCGGCCGATCGACCAGTACAGCCGCAGCACCTCGGTGTTCGCCGCGCGCGCCGCGCGGAACTGCGTCGCGCGCACGCGCGCCTTGAGCTCGGCGAGCAGCTCGCCGTACCCGTCCACGACGTCGCGCTCGTCCTCACCGTCGCGCTCGACGCGGGCCGCGGCCTCCGCGAGCTCGGCCGCGGCCCGCAGCTCGCGCTCAAGCGCGGACTCGCTCACCCGCGACTCCACGAGCGGTGACCGGCCGGCGTCATCGACCGGCCCCGTCCGTGACGATCACCTGGAGCTCGCCCACCCGCAGCTGCGTCGTGCGCGTGAAGGTCAGCGGGATCGTCCCGGACTGACCGCCGCCGGCCCACGCGACGGTCCAGTACGACGTCGCGGTCACCGTGTACGCCTCCCCCGGCCGCCCAGCCGAGGTCCGGGCGTACCGGTGCCCGCACGTCGGTGAGGGCTGGTCCTGGTAGCGCGCCTCGTACGCAGTGCCCTTGGCCGACGGACCCGTGCACGTCACCGAGCGACCGTCGCCCATGTTCCAGACGATCCGGTCGAGCGTGCCGGTCGCGGTAACCGTCAGCCCGCCGGCGCTGGCGCTGCGCGTGATCGGCCCGACCGTGTGCTCATCCGGATCTGCGACCCACAGCCATGTCGGAAGACCAATGATCTGCATCGAGTCCGGATCGTCGCCCTTGCCCGTGATCCCGATCTCCGGCGCGCGGAAGTCCATCGCCGCGACAGCCTGGTCCGCGAGCTCACGTGGTGATGGACCGGCGCCCGGTGCCGAGGCTGCCCAGTACGTCTCCGAGTAGCACTCGCCAGCATCCTGACCGAGGCACGACGGCTGGACGCACACCAGGATGACGCCGTCCGTACGACCGCCCCACACCGGAGCACCAGCAGGCGGCTGAGGATCTGCGGTCCGCGCGTAGCAGCCCTTGCCGGCGACCCAGTAGTAGCCCTCGAGGGAGCAGGGAACCTCTCGCCCACCGAATGAGCACGTCGTCGGGCCGCTGGCACCGCCGCCGCCGTTTCCGGGGCCACCCGGGCCGCCCGGCTCCTCCGGGTCCGTGACCGTAATCGTGCACTGCCCCCGGACAGGTGTGGTGCCGGGCGGGCACTGGATGGGCTCGGCCGCGGCCGGCTGGAACGCCGAGGGCAGCACGAGCAGGAGCGCGACGAGCAGGATGCGGAGGGTCCGGGTCAGCATGGCCGGTCCTGCAGAGTCTCGGCCGCATTCACAGTCCACCGGCCGTCAGCCTGGCGCTGCATGAGGACGGCAGTGATCAGGCGATCGGGGAAACCGGGCTGTGTCACCGAGGCACCCTCCGGGTTCACGATGTCGCTGTCGCTCGTGTCGAGGCACGCCTCCATCCGCACCTGCTCGCCACCACCGCCCGACGGGTCGGGGATGTGCTCGGTCACGGTCAGCGACGCGATGGCGGTCTCGCCGGTCTGTCGAAGCCCCTGCTGCGAGGCCTGTGTGTAGTAGTTGACGAGCACCTCGCGGTAGTCGCCGCCGACGAGCGGGATTACCTGGTCCTGCCATCCCGCCATCCCAGCCTGCTGGACCGCGTTGTCGACGGCGTTGTAGTGCTCGTAGGCGGCCCGCGCCTCGCCGATCTGCTCCTGCACAGGGTCGAGCGTCGGCGTCGGCGTCGGCGTCGGGGTGGGGCTCGGTGTCGGTGCCGTGGTCGTCGTGGCGGTAGGTGTCGGCTTGCGGTCGTCGGGCGTGCAGGCGGTGGTGCCGGCGACGAGGGCCCCGGCGATCACCGTGGCGACCAGAAGTCGTCGAGGGTGGGTCATCGTGCTCCTCCGTGTGCGGCGCGTCGGGTGGTGAGTTTGTGGACCTCGGCGAAGAGCTCTTCGGTCTCGGGCTCGGCTTCGGTCTCGAGGTCGGCGAGGAGGTCCTGCAGCTGGCTGACGAGGCGGGTGGCGTCGTCGGCGCGGCCGGCGGCCCACTCGGCGCGGATCCCGTCGCGCCAGACGCGCTCGTCCGCGGCGTCGACGAGCCGGCCGACGGCGGCGGCCTGGCGGGCGGTGGCGGTGTCGCCGGTCTGCAGCGCGCGGCGTGCGACCTCGTGAGCGACGTCGACGATCGCGGCGAGCATCTCCTGCATGTCTGCCTCGGCCCAGGTGTACTTGGTGGCCTTGGCGTCGGCGAAGGGCCGGCCGCGCACGAGGGAGAGCGCGGCCTTGAGGTCGGCCAGGGGCGTGGTCGCGGCGTTGTCCCCGACGAGCTCGAGGAACTGCGCCCAGTCGGTCGTGACGCCGCGCAGGCGGTAGCCGTCGCCGTCGGCGGCGTCCTCTTCGCTGCCGACCACGAGCGGCAGGTGGTTGCGCCCGTCGGCGTCGACGCCGAGCCAGCGCCGGGCCCGGGAGACGGCCGAGCGGCGCGTCGTGAGGTTCGGGGCGCGGCCGGGCCACATCGCGGCGGAGATGTCCGCACCGGTGGCGCCGGGGTGCAGCGCGAGGAACGCGACGAGCTCGGTGGCCTGACGCTGGTGCGAGGGCTGCATCGTGACGCCGGAGGTCACTTCGACGTCGACGGGGCCGAGGACCTTGACGGCCGGCGGCCGCAGCTGGACGACTGCCGCCGACGTCGGCTCGTCGGCGACCTCCGCGACGTCGACGTCGACGACCGTGCTGTCGGCTGCCGCCTCGTCGTCGTCGGTCGCGGCCGCGACGGGCAGGTCGGCGAGCGGGACCTCGTCGTCGACGAGGTGAGCGGCCCACGTCGGGCCGGGCTGAGGGTCCTGCTCGCGCAGCAGGTTGAGCGCGAGCTCGTAGGTGGCGGCGTCGAGCTGCTGGGGGCGGATGGTGATGCCGGCGGGCTGGAGCACGCCGCGGCTGGGGTCGTCGCGGTCGAGGTCGAGGACCCACTCCCCTAGCTGCGCGTCGGAGGTCACCGCGGCGATCCCCACGCGGGGGACGCGGGTGACGAGCTGCTCGAGGGCGGCGCGCACCGTGGGGTCGAGCTGCTCGCCGATGAGCAGGATCTCGGGGGTCCAGGCGTCAGCGGCGAGGCCGCGGCCGCGTGCGTCGACGAGCGACTGGGCGCCGGACTGGCCGAGCGCGGACTCGACCTCGGCGGCGCGGGCCTCGAGCTCCCGGACGATGTTCGCCAGGCCGTGGACGTGTCGGATGCGGCCGGTGTCGATGACGTCGCCGAGCTCGGGCATGGTCGAGACGAGGGTGACCTGGACGTCGTCGGCCCACGGGGTGGTCGCGAGCTCGATGGCCAGCGCGGCGAGGGTCGCGTGGGTGGTGGGCTCGTCGCCGCGGATCGAGAGGCAGTCGACCTGCTCGAGGTCGAGCAGCACGTGCGCGTTCTCCTCGTCGTGCCCGAGGGTCACCAGGCTCGGGTAGGGCGAGGAGGTGTCGGCGTCGACCTCGAGCGGGACGTCGGCGGTGTCGGTCGCGGTGATCTGCCAGACGCACCGGTCGGCGGTCCCGGTCCACGGGGCGGGCAGGTCGGCGGGCTGGTCGAGGTAGATCTCGAAGTAGTCCTCGGACAGCCGGGCGGCGCGGACGTCGGGCAGTGCCTTGCCCTGCTCGCGGTGCCAGGCGGCCATGGCGCGCAGCGCCCGGTTGACGGTGTCGACGCCGAGCGGGTCGGCCACGGCGCGCAGCTCGGCCTCGAGGACCGACTCGCCGCTGTCGGGCTCGGGCAGGGCGATGCGCTGGCCCGGGCGCCGGCGCCGGCGGGCGGCGGAGCGCTTGGCGGCGAGCAGCCCGAGGAGCCCGACGGCGAGCAGGCCACCGACCCCGGTGAGCGTCCGAACCTCGACGGCGTGGTCGTCGACGTCCTCGTCGAGTGACGTGGCGGTCTCGTCGTCGCCCTGCTGCGTCGAGTCCTGCGCGTCCTGAGGCGCCTGGCTGGCGGGCGGTGCGGGCTGTGCCGGCTCCTGGCCGGTCTCCTCGGCGCGCTGCGTCTGGTCGGCCGGCTCGAGCGCCTCCTGTGCGCCTGCGGGACCCTGCTCGTCGAGCGGCTGCTGAGCCTCGGCCGGCGGGGCCACGGTGGTGGGCGCCTCGTCGATCGCAGGCTGCTCGTCGACCACGGCCGCGGGCTGCTCGTCGACGACGGGCGCCTGCTCCTGGGCCCCCATGACCGTGGTGGTCGCGGGCACGATGACCGTCCAGCCGGGGCGGATGAGGCTCGGGTCCTGCAGGCGGGCACCGTCCCCCTGGTCGAGGTCCTTGGACGCGTCGAAGATGTCGGTCCACCGCTCGCCGTCGCCGAGCTGGTCGTCGGCGATGGACCACAGGGTCTCCCCCGGCTGCACGACGTGCGTCGTGCTCGCCGCGGGCGCGCTGGCGGGCGCGGCGGCCTGCGGTGCCGGCACGGGGAGCAGCAGCGTCCAGCCCGGGTCGATCCAGTGCGACGGGCCCAGGGAGTGCCCGCCGGGCTGCGGCCGTCCGTAGTTGAGCTCGGCGATCTCCGGCCAGCGCTGCCCGTCTCCGAGCTGCTCGTCGGCGATCGCCCACAGGGAGTCGCCCTTGCGTACCTGGTAGGTCGCGAGCTCCTCGGTCTGGGGTGCTGCCTGCTCCTGAACCGCGGGGGCCGGCGCGGTAGCGGCGACAGGGGTGGCCGGTGCGCTGACGGTGACGCCCGGGGTGAGGGCGGCGCTGACTGGGGCCGGCGCCGCGGCGGCGTCAGCCGCGGTCGCGACGGGTGCGACGGAGAGCGCGATGAGCACGGAGGCGACCAGCCCTGAGGCGAGCCGCTGCTGGGCGCCGAGGCCACGCAGTCGGGGCGCGCGCACGCCGCGCAGCTGGGCGGCGGTCTCGGTGATCGTGGCGATCGCGAAGGTGGCCCAGGCGAGCCACGCGACGACCTTGATCACGCCGAGCAGGACGCTGCCGGTGTAGTCGGGCCGCGAGAAGGTGCCGACGACCTGGTCCCAGTCGGGCAGCGCGCTCGGCAGGGGGCTGCCGGCGACCGCCCACAGCAGCACGGGCAGGCCGACGACGAGCGCGACCAGGACCAGTGCGGCGAGCAGGCCGCGCAGGCGTGTGGCGGTGGTGGTCATCAGCCCTCCTCGGTGATGCCGCGGGCCACGCGCGCGGACGCGGAGCTGGTCACGTTCCAGGTGCCGGCACCCACGATCCCCAGCAGCTGGGGCGTGTAGGTGGTGGTGACGGTGACGGTGACGGTCTGGCCGGACACGTCGACCGCGCCGGTCATTCCGGAGGCGCCGATGACGGCGTTGGCGGCGGCCTGGGCGCCGGAGTTGGTGACGTCGGGCCGGACGCCGTCCTGCGCCTGGGCGGTCTCGATCTGCTGTCCGGCGGCGCGCGCGGCCTGCCGGGCGACGTAGGCGGCCTGGTCGGCGGCGTGCAGGCGGCCGCCGACGTCGACGACGAGGCCGACCATGGCGATGAGCGCGACCATGACGACGATGAGCATGATCGAGGCGTCGCCGCGGTCGTCGTCGGTGAGGCGTCGGCGGGTCATGACCGCTCCCGGTAGGTGTCGAGGACCGACGTCGCGGTCGCGGTGAGGGTCCTGGTCGCCGGCGCACCGGGCAGGGCCAGGTCCCCCAGGGGCACGACGCAGGTGACGGTGACCTGCACGGTGGCGGGCTGTCCCGGCGCGGCCGCGAAGCCGCTCGTGCTGGTCGTGACGTCGGTCGAGACGCAGGCGAGGTCGGAGTTGGCGAGGGTCGTGGCGGCGGCGTTCGTGGCGGTGGACTGGGCCGCGGTCGCGTTGCGGGAGATCGACGCGGCTCGGGCCGCCTCGTTCGCGGCGGCCTGGACGGCGCCGTCGCCGACGGCGATCCGGCCGACCGCGATGATCAGCAGGCCGATCAGGAAAAACGCCGGTAGGACGACGGAGGTGCCGACGGACACGGAGCCGCGGTCGTCGTGCTTGAGCTGGCGCAGGCGCTGCCTCACGGTGCACCTGCCGAGGTGAACTGCTCGACGGAGCCTGTCGCGGTGGCCCAGACGGTGATCCCGGACAGGCCCGGGACGATCGACAGCGCCTGGCCGCTGACGGTGGCGGTGACCTGCGCTGCGCCCCGCTCGACGTTGACCGCCGCGCCGGACAGCAGGGACGCGCCGCCGGCGCGGTCGAGACGGGCGTTGGCCTCGGCGACACCGGAGCCGGCGGTCGCGTCCTCCAGCTGGGTGGCGAGCACCGCGCCGTTCGCTGCAGAGCGCGCGACGTTGCGGGCGTGGAAGACGATCCCGCCCTGGACGATCGCGAAGAGCAGGAGCAGGACGACGGGGTAGAGGATCACGACCTCGACGCCCGCGGAGCCGGTGTCGTCACCGGCGCGCAGGCGGGCGATCCACGGTGATGCGGACACCGTGGATCGCCGCCCCCTGCGAGTCATGGCCATCGCGCTTAGAAGAGCGCGATCTGGCCGTTGACGAAGGCCGTGACCGCGACCGCGATGAGACCGGCGATGACGATGCCGAGGACCGTCAGCAGGACGTACTCGACGGAGCTGGCCCCCTCGTCGTTGGGCCGGTCGCCCTTGAGCCGCGAGATGCGGTCCTGGAGGCGGGTCGTGGTGGTGCGGAGCTTGCGGATCATCGGCTTCTCCCCTGCGGTGCGGTGGTGGTGGGTGGAGTTGCGGGCATCTCCTGTAACTGCGGATCTGGACGTCGTTGTGACACGAGGCAGGCTACGGATCTATCCGGCGCCTTGGGAGAACACAGTCATACCGACTGGAATCACCATCGCGAGAAGGAAAACTCCGACGGTGAGCGTGGCGGGGATCGTCATGCGGGTGCTGTCGTCATTGGCGGCCGCCCGGTCCAGGGAGATCTGTGCGCCGCGCAGGCTGCGTGCGCGGCCGCGCAGCTGCTCGACGACGGCCGCGCCCTCGGCGCCGGCCAGGCGCATGATGTCGGCGACGTCGTGCAGCGCGGGCACCTCCAGGGAGTCACCGAGCTGGTCGAGCGCGGCCCACGGGGTCACGCCGGCGAACCGTGCGAGCTGCAGCGTCTGGGAGATGCGCTGGAACGGCCACGACCCGCCGACGGTCGCGGCGCCTTCGGTGGCCTGGATCGCGCCGGCGCCGGACATCCGCTCGATCGCGAGCAGCTCGAGGTAGGCGCCGACGGCACGGGTGACCTCCGCGCGTGCGGCCTGGGCCTTGGACGTGGCCTCCAGGTCGGGCAGGAACCAGAAGACCGTGGCGAGCAGGAGCGTGCCGAACACCGGCACGATCAGCGGCAGCTGCAGACCGAGCGCGGAGAAGAGCACCCCGCAGGCGGGGAGCGCGATCAGGCCGATCAGCGCGACGAGGACCTTCTCCCCCAGCAGCGTGTGCGGCGCCTTGCCGATGAGCTCGAGGTCGGCCGGGCTGGGCGTGATGCCCTTGATGCGCGGCAGGCTGACGCGTCGGGAGACGACGACGCCGAGGCGGTCGCTGATGCTGCCGTCGTGGACCTCGAGCGCGGGGTTGCGGGGCTGATCGGCGCCGGAGAGCCGGTCGAGCGCGCTGTTGAGTGCCGGCTGGGTGGGCAGGAGCTCGCGCAGGACGAGCCAGACACCGGCGCCGATGGTGGCGCCGAGGAGGAGCGGCAGGATCCAGGGCATGGTGATCACCGTCCGGGGGTGGCGGGCAGGAAGCGCGGGATGGGTGTGCCGGTCGCGATCTTCCGCATCCACATCAGGCACCCGGCGTAGGCGGCGATGAGCACGATGGCGACGATCTGGCCGAGTCCGGTGCCGTACCAGGCGGCGTAGGAGCTGGTGAGTGCGAGCAGGGCGATCGTGCCGACGCTGAAGATCGTCACCCACCGGGCAGTGGCACGGGGTCCGGATCGGTCGGCCTCGATCTGGCGCCGGGAGGCGGTGAGCTCGGCGACGGTCTCGGCGAGCTCGTCGAGCGCCTTGGTGACCGCGCCCTCGCGCCGCTCGGCCTCCAGGATCAGGCACGCGGCGACCAGGTCGCTGACGTAGTCGTCCATCTCGTCCGCCCACCGCAGCAGGGCCCCGCGGATCGGTTGCTGGGCGTCGAGGCGGGCCACGAGCCCGGACAGAGAGGGCTGCAGCGTCGGGGGCGCGGACCCGAGCGAGGCACGCAGCGCCTGCTCGAGACCGACCGACCCGCCGACGAGGGTGCCGGACAGGCCGCGCACCCAGCTCTCGAGGTCGCCCAGGCGCTGCACGTCGACGTTGGAGCGCGCCGGGCGCAGCAGCGACGGCAGGCCCAGGATCGCCGCCGGCGCCAGGGGGACGAGGATCCACCATCCGGTCAGTGCCGCGACGACGAGCGCGACCGCTGCGGCGACCGCCGCGGCGCGGCGCCGGCGGCCCAGCGCTCCGGCGGCGCGCAGGCCGAGGAGGTCCAGCAGCTTCGCGCCTCGCTGCGGGCCCGGGACCGTGGGATCGATGGGACGCAGGCCCGCGACGATGGCGAGGATCCCGGCGCCGATGAGGATGACGACGATCGCGGCGGTCAGCGCAGTCACGACTGCCCCCAGGTGCCTTGGGTGTAGTTGAACAGCGAGCGGTCGAATCCCGCGCGCACGAGGTCGTCCATGAAGGTCGGCGCGTTGGCCGGCACCGCCCGCCCGTCCGGTCCGGGCACGAACACGTCGGTGATCGCGACGGGGTTGTCCCGTTCGCCGCGGGTGACCTCGATGACCTGGGAGACGTACCGGTCGCGGGACCCGTCGGGCCGTGTGTCGACCGAGATGTAGACGATGAGGTCGATGCTGTTGGCGATCGCCCGGTAGGCGTAGGTCTCCGAGAGGCGGGAGTCCTTGACGGTGAGGCCGACCAGGCGCTCGACGACGTCGCGGGCGGAGTCGGCGTGCACGGTCGACATGGAGCCGTTGCCGCCCTGCATCGCCTCGAACATCGCGACGATCTCGGCGCCGCGGACCTCGCCGACCAGGATCCGGTCGACGTTGTGACGCAGGGATCCGCGCAGCAGCTCGCTGGCGGAGATCTCGCCGGCGCGGGTGCCCCCGGCGGTGTACTCCCCCGAGCCCAGCCGGGTCTCGAACGGCACGACGCGGTGGTGACGCTCGGGCTCCTCGTGCAGGTAGAGCTCGAAGTCGGTCTCGATCGTCGCCAGGGACTCCCACGGGTCGAGGGCCGAGGCCAGCGCCCGCAGCAGGGTCGTCTTGCCCGAGCCCTGGCCCTGACCGCTGACCACGATCGACTTGCGTGCACGCACGGTGGCCGCGAGGAACTCCTCGAGCACGTGGTCGATCTCGCCGGCCCGCCGCAGCATCGCCATGTCGACGTGCTGGAGGTGCTGCAGGCGGATCGAGATGCGCGGGACGGGTGTGGTCCAGGCGTCGGCGGCCAGGCGGACCCGGCCAGGGAGGCGCATCTCCAGGTGCGGGTTCGAGCGGGTGAACGACAGCTCGTTGTCGTCAGGGTCACGGCTGGCGAGGAACTGGAGGAAGTTGATCAGGTCGGCGTTGGAGTCGGCGATGGGCGGGGCCCACTCACGGTGGCCGTCGGCGAACAGCAGCAGGACGCGGTCGTGGCCGGTGATCTCGATGTTGACGACGTCCTCGCGCTCGACGAGTGCCTGCAGCCGGCCGAGCCGGAACATCGCGTCGAACAGCGCCTTGACCAGGCGGGCCTCGTACCTCGGCTCGAACCCGGGCTGGCCGTTCTCGAGCATGGTGTCGCTGTGGTCGCGCACGACCGACTGGATGTGCGCGCGGCCGAGTTCCTCGCGGCTCGCACGGTCGAGGCGCTGCCCGACGAGCGACCCGGCCTGCAGCTCGGCGACCTTCTGCCGCAAGGCGTTGACCGTGCGCCAGAACTCTGCGTCGGCTGCCCCGGTCACGGCGCCGGTCGTCGTAGCGGCGGGGGCGACGCGGGCCAGGCCGCGCGCCGGCGTCTCGGTGGTGTCCGCCCAGACGTGCCGCGGTGGCAGGTCGGTCGGCTGCGGCGGGGTCGCGAACAGCGGCAGGTCGTCCAGCGACGGGATGTTCTCGGTGGTCATCGCTCCTCCGTTCCCAGGTCGGTGCGCCTGCGCGCGATCCGGCGCGAGGCTTCGTGGGCGACGGTCAGGGCGGTTCGTGCGAGGTGCGACCGGTCGAACTTCCGGGTCGTCTTGGCGCCGACGGAGTACACCTCCGCGGAGACCGGGTCCCAGGCCAGCGCGCCCACGGACGCCAGGCCGATCTGCTTGGAGATCTCGCTCTCGGGGTAGGGCCGGCCCGCGCCGATGACCAGCAGCGCGTGGTTGGTGACCTGGCGGGCCGCGGTCTCGACGCGAGCGTTGACCAGTGCCCGGGTGGCGTAGATGTCGGGCAGGCGGGATCCGGTGGTGACGAGCACGAGGTCGGCGACGGTCAGGATCGCTTCGCGCGGGTCGACTGGGCTGTGGAGCCGGCCGAGGTCGAGGATCACGTCCACTCCCCCGCTCTCGAGGGCTGCCAGCAGGCTGGCCAGCGGACCCCACAGGTCACGCAGCGACGGCGCGCTGGCGGCCTCGGGGATGCCGGGCAGGAAGTACCGGTCCTCCGCGCCGTCGAAGATCGGCAGGGTGTTCTCGCGCAGCTGGTGCTGGGTCAGCTCGCCGTGGCTGTGGGCGATCGCGAGCTGGCGCAGGCCGCGGTCGTGGGGCAGCTGTCCCTGGTAGAAGCCGGGCAGGACGCTCGAGCCGGCGACGTCGGCCTCGACCAGGAGCGCCGGTCGCGGCCAGGCCGCGGTGAGCGCGATCGCGCTCGTCGTGCAGCCGGGTGCGCCCTTGGCGGATGCGATGGCGATGAGCGCCACGTCAGCCCTCCAGCGAGTCGAGGACCAGCGCGACGCGGCCGGTGGCGGCCCGGGCGGCGAGGTCGGCGGCGTCGGAGGTGTCGACCTCGACGTTGACGATCACGGTGTCGCCGCCTTCGACGGCGGAGACGGAGATGACGGTCGCGGCGATCGCCGCGGGTGTCTCGACCGGCGGGTCGCCCTGGGAGACGGGCGTCTCGACGACGCGGACCTGATCTCCGGAGCGCAGGTCGAGGTTCGGACGCTGGGAGGGTGTCAGGGCGATGCCCACGACCGACCTTTCGGCCGGCGGTGTGAGCTCGGCCGTGACCGAGCTCGGCGTGAGGAGCGACCCGGCGGGCAGATCGGTGGCGGCCCGCTGCCCGGCGATGTCGTCGAGCTGGGCGGCGTCGACCGGCTGGAGTGTGGTGGCGCCGGCGGGCAGGTCGACGACGGCCAGGTCGCTGGCCTCGATGACGTCGCCTCGGCTAACCGGACTGGCCAGCGCGAGGACCTGGACGCTGTCCGACAGGCGCCCGACGAGCATCACCGCCGCCAGCGCGCCGACGGCGATCAGGGCGACGCCCAGAGCGGTCAGGCCGCGCCGGCGCCGGGGCTTGAGCGCGCTGCGAGCGGGGACCGGCGCGGTGGCCAGCGGCGCGGCCGGTGTGTTCCGGGCCGGTGTGGTCGTGGTCGTCATGCTTCCCCCTGCAGTGGGTGCGCCTCAGCGCGTGGTCGGCGGAGTGAGGTAGTGGGTCAGTGCGACGGTGATCAGGTGCGAGCGGTCGAGCGCTCCGGTCTGCTCGACGAGCTGCTCGATGACGGCCCGGTTCTCCTCGGACATCCGGAGCATCAGCTGGCTGCGGGCTCGCGGGCCGTCGTTGGTGGGTCGCGCCCGTCGCGGGGCGCGGCTGAACAGTGAGGCGGGCTGGTCGCCGATGACGTCGGCGCTGATCGCGTCCCGCAGGCGTGCGTACGGCTCGGGGCTGCCGGGGTCGACGAGCGCGTCGATGGCGTCGAAGACGAGAAGGGTGTTGCTGGTGCCCTCCTGGTCGCGCCGCTCGGTGAAGAGCGGCACCAGGTCGGCCGGCACGTGCACGGGGTAGTTGGTGTTGGTGCTGCGTGCCCCGCCGGCCCCGGCCTCGTCGCGGTCCTTGGCGCGCTGGCGCGGGGCGCTCCTGGTTGCGCGCTCCCCCGCGGTGCGTCGCTTCGGTGTGGCGGAGTGCTCCGGCTCGCGGGCGGGTGCCGCGGGTGCGGCGTCGACCACGTCGTCCGCAGGCTCGGGGTCCGGTGCAGGTGCAGCCGGGGTGTCGTCGGGCTCCGGGGCGGGCGCGGGGCGCTTGAGCCGGCCAGCGAGGGACGCGGTGCGGCTGCTCGCTCCGAAGGTCGCCCCGAGGTTCTGGCGGCCGACGACGGACGTGGTCGGCGGGGTGGGGGTCTCGTCGGTGCTCACTGCTCTGCCTCACGCTTCTCGAGCCGGGTCACGATCTCCTCGGCGAGCTGCTGGTAGTCGCCGGCGAGACCGCCGACCGAGGCCGCGACGGTCGGCGCGGCCGGGGCGCTGTCGCCGGTGGAGCCGGCGCGCTTGCGCAGGCGCTCGTACCAGGGCTCCTGCGTGGCGGCGCGGGCCTCGAGCTCGTGGACGAGCTGGCCGGCGTTGCGCGCCTGGGCGGCAGAGACCTCCGCGTGTCGGATCACCGCGTCGAACAGAGGCTCAGCGCTGTCGAGGTCGGCGGCGATCTCCGCGAGCGTGTCCGCGCGCAGTCGATGGGCCGCGGTGCCGGCGCCGAACAGGACTACTCCGAGGAGCTCGATGTCGGGGTTGACCTCGCGTGCGGCGACGTAGCGCTCACCGATCTGGCTGATGGCCTTCCGCGAGGAGGCGTCGGACTTCGTCGGTACGAGGAGCCACCGGGCTGCGGCGAGGGCGATCTCCTGGACGATGCGGCCCTTGGGCGGGCAGTCGATCAGCACGACGTCGTAGCGGTCGACGATTGGCAGGAGGGACCGGGCCAGCGCCTCGAGCGCCTCGGCGCCCTTGCGGGCCCGTCGGCTCTCGAGTGTGACGGCCAGGTCCTCGAGGTACTCCCCCGCCGGGACGACGTCGAGGTCGGGGCGCACGTCAGTGATCGGCTCCAGCGCTCGTCCCGTGCTGATCGCCTCGAAGGCACCCTGGCCGTTGTCGGCGCGGTCGGTTCCGGTGTAGCCGAGGTCCTCACCGAGGTTGCTCTGGGAGTCGAGGTCGATCGCGAGGACCTTGAGGCCGGAGGCAGCCAGCAGGCCGGCGACGTTGGCGGTGATGGAGGTCTTGCCGACCCCGCCCTTGCCGGTGGCCACGGCGATGACGCGGTAGAGCGACCGCCGCTCCTGGGCTGTGAGCATCCTTGCCTCCTGGTTGGCGCCCGGTGTAGGCCGAGCGCGGTGTCGGTGCGTAGTGGCAACACTACCCAGGGTTGCTAGCAACTGACAAGCAGGCATGCCGCTAGTGCACCTCGATGCGCCTGTGAGGCAGTACCAGGTCACTACCTGACGGTTACGGGCCCTATCTCTGAGCAGTAGCACCGCGCCAGCGATAATCAAGGTAGATGCAACCCGCGTTATCGCGGTCTTATACCTACGTGCTACTAGTGCGACAGGGCGGGTGCGGCATGCAGACTGCGGTCATCATGCGTTGCGCATGCTGGGCGGTGGCGTCGTGCTGCCTGCCCCTGTGTCGGTGAACCATCCGCGGCGATGCAGGTGCCGCGCAGCGGCAGCGATGCGTCGTTGACGCTTCGTCGAGTGCATGTCACAGCCTTGCACCCGCGGCGGCGTTGTCGGCGTGCACAGCCTGCGCCAGTCGTCGCACGGCGCGGTGGGCGCGCTGGCGCAGGGCCGTGTGCGTGATGCCGAGCTCGGCGGCGAGCGTTGCGCCGTCCGGCGTCGCGCCGGTCTCGTCGACGACGTAGAGCCGGGTGACGAGGGCGGCTTCGTCGGCGGTCAGGGCGCGGGTGTCGACGCCCCAGGCGATGACCTCGAGGACCTCACCGGTGATCCCGAGCGCGTGCTCGTGGGGGGCGGCGGGGGCCGTCGATTCGGCGAGGAGCGCGTGCGCGTCGAGGACGTCGAAGGGGAGGGGTACCTCGTGCTCGGCGACCTTGACCGTCCGCCGGCCCGCGACGGCCTCCAGGACGGCGAAGTGCAGCCGACCGGCGACTCGGTCGGCGTGGTCGGTGGGGAAGCAGGCGATGGCCGTCCAGAGGGCGGCGACCGTCTCGGCGATCGCGTCGTCGTAGGTGGAGAAGCGGCCCTGGCACCGGCGGGCGATCGTCACGGCGGTGCCGAGCATGCACTGCAGAACCATCCGGCCCGCGGGGTAACTGCCGTCGGCGTGCTCGCTGAGGAGTGCGCCGAGGATCTCGTCGGCCTGCGCTCGGTCCAGGCGTGCGCTGGCGGGGCGGCTGTCGGTGCGGAAGTAGGGCCGAAGGGCCGGCCATCGCTCGAGCCAGAGCTCGGTGTGGGCGGCGAAGTGCCCGGAGTTCACGAGGTCGGTCCACTCGCGGTCGAGGTCGTCGATGACCTGCCCGCGGGGGGCGGTTGAGCGGGTGTTCGGGGTCTGCGTCGCGGACATCGCGGGGCTCCTCTCGTCTCCCCGCGACGCTCCTCAGGCGCTGTTGCCCGCTCCTGTTGCCCAAATCGCCCCGCCAGATGTGACCTGCGTCACATCTCGTTCGAGTTCGTGCAGGCCGTGTCACACGGCTGCCCGTGGGCGCAGTTACCGGTGTTGCCGGGCGGAGGAGCCGCCGACAGACGGGAGAGCGGGCGATGGACCACGACGACAGCGCCGCGGTGGGCACCCTGCGCGACAGCGCGACCGTGCACGCCGTGCGGCGAGAGATGGCGCGCCGGGCCGGCCCGCTGCTCGAGCGACTGAGCCGGGACCCGCTCGGCGACCCGCAGACGGCGGCCGAGCTCCAGGAGTACGCCCAGCTCATGGCGAGCGAGCGGGTGGCGCAGGGTCGCGCTGCCCGAACCCGCCTGGGTGCGATGGTTGCCGGCGGAGACCTGCCGTGACGCCGATCCTGACCCGGAAGCGGGCAACCCCTGTCGAGGAGGTCGAGGAGACCGCCGCGTCGACGTTGCCCGTCGCAGAGACCCAGGCGTGGAGCGGGGGGTCAGCCCTCGCCACCAGGGCCGGCACCGCGGTTCTGTGGGCGCTCCTCGCCTGCGGGCCCCTCGGCCTCGCCGTCAACGCACTGGAGCCGGCGGCACAGGTCCAGGCGGCCGTCGACCCCGCGCCGCTGCCGGGTGAGGTCGCGGTGGTGGGGGAGAGCGCCGTGCAAGCCGTCAGCGGGTGGCTCACGGCTACCCGCGAGGACGCCGGCGCGGCCAGCGGCATCTATCCGGAGCTGAAGGCTTCGGCGCTGCCGAAGGCGGCCGCGACCATCACGGACGCGTCGGTCGCCACGCTCCGGCTCGAGGCACCCGGGGTGTGGTCCGTGACCGTCGGCGTGGACGCGTCCTGGCCCGACGAGGCGGGCAACCCGCTGCCCGCGCAGCGCCTGTACTTCGAGGTCCCCGTGGCGGCCGCCGGCGACGGAACCGCCGCCAGCGTGCTCGCGCTGCCTGCGCCCGTGCCCGCGCCGCAGCCGGTCGGTGACGCCGAGCTGCGCTACCAGACCGGCCTACCCGCGAACAGCGCCCTGGGGACCACCGTCGGGGAGTTCCTGCAGGCACTCCTGACGGGCCAGGGCGACGTCAGCAGGTACGTGACCCCCGGTGCGGAGATCACGGCCGTCACCCCCGCCCCGTTCTCCGCCGTCGACGTCCGTCGCGTGTGGGCCACCGAGCAGCTCGACACGAGCGCGACGCCCGACGACGGACAGACGGCCCAGGTGCTCGTGGACTCCGCCGTCACGCCGACGTCGGGCGTGGAGTTGGCCACGCAGTACCGCCTCAAGCTCACCGCCCGCGCGGGTCGGTGGGAGATCAGCCAGATGCAGAGCAACCCCGTCGTGCGCGCCGAGTCCGGCGCGTCGGCACCGACCACAGAAGGAGCACTCCCATGAGCACCAACCTCCTCGCGTCCGGCGCGGTGAACGCCGGCCTGATCGACAACATCACCGGTCTCGCCGGCGAGAGCCAGACGGCCGTCAACGCCGTGGTGAGCGTCGCGCTGCTGGCGTTCGTCGCGCTCGTGACGTTCAAGAACGGGTTCTCGCTCGCCCGGTTGCTGATGTCGGCGCTCGTGGCCGGGTTCTGCGCCTGGCTCGTGCTGGGTCAGGGCATCTTCACGGTCCAGAACCAGGTCGGCGAGGACGTCGGCGCGTCCGGCCCGGTGGTCGTGGTCGTCGGCGACCGGCATCTGGTCTGAGCGCTCGCTCGATCGCTGATCGGTACGAGGGGCGGTGAGTAGCCATGGCTGAGCCGGCGAGGTTCTTCACGCGGGCCCGCAGGATCCCGATCCTGGTGGGCCGGCTGCCCGACGGCCGGCCGATGCCCGGTGGGCCGTACACCCTCGTGCAGGTGCTCAGCGGGGCGGGCGTCGGGCTCACGCTGTCGAAGACCACCGCGCTGTGGGCGCACTTCGGTGGCCTGCTCGACCTGGTCTTCGCGGCCTGCGTGGTCGTCGGTGTCGTGTGGGGGACCGGGAAGCTGCCGAGCAGCGGGCGCAACCCGTTCACCTGGGTGCTGGACGCGGTGTCGCTCTACAGCACGCCGCACCAGGGCAGCATGCGCGGCCGGCCGTTGCGGGTGAGCCGTCCTCGGCTCGTCCGTCACCGTCTCGTGGTTCTCCAGGCGCCCCAGCCCGCGGCCGACCCGGCAGCGGTCGAGACGCCTCCTGCCACGACCGAGCCGCATCGCGCCCAGGTCGAGGTCTCGGCCAAGCCTGCAGCCGCCGTGCCGGCCGCGACGGGCCCTGCACTGAGCGGGGTCGCGCGGCTGCTCGCCGGCGCCGTCACACGAGAGGACTCCCATGCGTAGCCAGATCACCGCCCTGCACCGCAACCTGCTCTGGACGCGGTCGGGGACGTGCTGGGCCCTGTGGCGGCTGACGCCGCTGCCGTACGGGTACCGGACCGACGACAAGAAGGCCGAGGTCCGAGCCGCGCACACCGCGCTGCTGCGCGTGCTGCGCGGCGAGGCGCTGCTGCTGGGCATCGGTGCGACGACCGACCCGGTCACGGTCGTGGAGCGGATGATCCGCGGCATCGAACTCGAGCAGCGGCCTCAGTGGGCGCAGGAGTGCGAGGCGACGCTGGACGCGCTGGAGGACGTCGAGCTCGGCTCGCGCACCTTCTGGCTGTGCGTCCCACTGCGCAATCCCGGTGCCTCGAAGCTCAGCGAGCCGTGGCGGGCGTCGATGACCGGGCTGCGGGACAGCCTCGGGATGGCGCGGTCCGGGCCGCCGCAGCGGCAGATCGCGGTCCGTGTGGCACAGGCAGAGCAGATCCGGTCGGCGCTGCCGCCGGTGTTCCGGCCGCGGCCCGCGACGGTCGCGGAGATGATCTGGCTGCACCTGCACGCCCAGCAGCGAGGCCTCCAGCTGGACCTGCCGGTGCCGGTGCCCGGTCAGGCGGAGGAGGCGCTGCTCGGGTCGCCGGCGTCCATCGGAGAGCCGGTGATCGACCCCGCCGGCCAGACGGACCTGCCGCGGGGCTCGCTTGCCGGGCTGAACCTGCTCTCGCGCCGGTACGTGAAGATCATCAACACCGACAGCGGACAGGCCTCGTACCAGACCTCGCTCGTCCTGACGGGGACGCCGTCGGGCGGGGTGGCGTTCCCCGGCGGGGAGTGGCTCGGCAACGTCGACGCGTGCGGTGAGGACGTGGACTGGGCGCTGCGGCTGAACGTGCGCGCGCGCGACGAGGTCACCCAGCGCAACATCAAGGCCCACCGCAACCTCGTCGACCAGCTCTACCAGCGCGACGGCTCGGCGGGTGGCGTCTCGAGCGAGCTGTCGCTCGCGGCCGAGGAACTCAGCGCGTACCGCGAGCTCCTGGCCGCCGACGCGCTCGAGGTGGAGGTCGAGGCCACGGCGATCTTCACCGTCGGGGCGCCGACCGCCGAGGCGTGCCAGGCCAGCGCGCGCCGGGTGGCGGACTACTACGCCGACGCCCAGTTTCGGCTGTCGGCCGACGCCACAGGGCAGGAGGCGCTGTGGTGGGCCGCGCTGCCCGGTCCCGCCCCTCGGCTGGTGCACGAGGTCTCGCAGATCGCCCCGGCGTTCCACCTCGCCGCCGCGGTCCCGCTGGTCACCACTGAGCTCGGCGACGACCAGGGCTCGCTCTTCGCGCTGGGCCTGTCCAACGGCGTCCCGACACCCGTGCTCGTCGACCTCGCCGGCTCGGGCGCAAAGCTCGACGTCGCGATGGCTGTGGGGATCGTCGGCGAGCTCGGCAGCGGCAAGTCCGTCGCGGAGAAGAAGCTCGCCCTGGACGCCGTCGACCGCGGCGCCGAGCTGACCGTCATCGACCGCACCGCGGTGGGGGAGTGGGGCACCGCGGTCGCGTCCGTGCCCGGTGCTGTCGTGGTGGACGTCGCCGAGCGCGCCGAGCACTCGTTCGACCCGCTGCGGATCTTCCCTGCCGCATCCGGCGCGCGCGTCGCGCAGAGCTTCCTGACCGCCCTGCTGAGCATCGCCCCGACCAGCCGCGAAGGGGTGCTCCTCAACGAGGTCCTCGGACCTCGCTACGTGGCGAAGCACTCCATCACCAGCCTCGGGTCGCTCGTTCGTCACCTCGAGCAGTCCGAGCGCGAGGAGGCCCGCGAGCTCGCCCGCACCATGCACGTCTACTCCAACAAGGACTTCGGCCGAGCGGTGTTCGACGAGACGCTGCCGCCGATCCGCCTCGACGCGCCCATCGTGGTCTTCTGGACTCACCTGCTCGAGCTGCCTGACGAGGACGAGCTCAACGTCCAGCACCGGTTCGACCAGATGAAGCTCGAGCGGCGCTTCGGCCGCGCCGTGTACGCGCTTATCGCGTCGATCGCCCGAGAGCGGTGCTTCTCCAACCCGCGCAAGCTCGGGGTGTTCGTTGTCGACGAGGCGCACTCGGTGACCTGCTCGCCGGAGGGACGCTCGGAGCTGCTCGCGTTCCTGCGCGACGGCCGCAAGCACCTGGCTGCGCTCATCCTCGGCTCGCACGACGACGCGGACTTCGGCGACGAGATCATCCGCGGGCTGATCGCCTTCCGCGTGATCATGCGTCACCGCGACCGGCGCCTGGCCGCCCGGGCGCTGCGCTGGATGCTCGGCCTGGAGCCCGACGCCGTCGTCGACGAGCGACTGCTCGTCGAGCTCACCGAGAACACCTCCCCGGTCGAGACCGACGAGGACGGGCAGGCTCGCGTCCCGCTCGAGCGCCGCGGCGAGTGCTACATCCGCGACTTCCGCGCCCGCGTGGGTCGCGCGAAGGTCCTGCTCCCGCAGGTCTCTCACCGCGCCGTCGCCGTCCAGACCACCCCGGGCCAGGCGGCATGACCTCCCCGCGCCCGCTGCGGCTGACCGCCCTGGCCCTCGTCGCCGGGCTGCTGTTGGTCCTGATCGGGGCCGGCAGCGCCCAGGCCGCGCCCACCGCGGCACCGGCGGGCGCGGTGATGGCCGCGGCGGGCGGGGACGGCAGTGCCGACAACCCCTTCGGGTTCGAGCTGACAGACTCGCGCGGCATCTCGGTGTGGGACATGAACCTGTCCGTCTCCAAGGGCTCCTCGTGGAACCCCGGCGACTGGGACAAGCGCATGTGGGCCTCGGTCATGGACGGGGCGTGGGCCTCGTACCGGATCGTCACGGCCGTCGAGATCTGGGTCCTGAACTGGTCGCTGTCGCTGTCGTGGATGGACTGGATCCTGTCCCCGATGCGAGGGCTGTCCGAGCTCGTCGGCGACTTCATGGACCAGCTCGGGCTCATGCCGCTGATGCTGATCATCCTGGCGGTCGTGGGCAGCTGGTGGCTGCTGCGCGGTCGCTACGCCGGCGGTCTGGTCGAGCTGCTGCTCGGCTGCGTCATCGCGAGCTTGGCGCTCGGTGCTCTGTCGGACCCGATGGAGACGATCGCCGGCGACAACGGGATGCTCATGCAGGGCCGTGACGCCGGCATCGAACTCGCCTCGGCGGTCGCGTCCGGCGACGTCGGCGGCGCCGCCGACGTCGACCAGTACCGCAACGGACTGACCACGGCGCTGGTCGACTCGATGGTGCGGATCCCGCACCAGGTCATCAACTACGGCCAGGTCATCGACGGGACCTCGTGCGAGAGCACGTACGACGCCGCCGTGGCGGGCGAGGACGCGCAGAGCCAGCTCGCCAGCTGCAACGAGCAACTGGGCGCCTACGCCGACAACCCCGACGCGATGAAGGGCATGACCGTCCTGTCGGTGCTGCCGACCGCCTACTTCCTGTTCATCTTCTCGATGCTCGTCGTCACGCTCGTCCTGGTGACCGTGCTCGGCGCGGCGTGGACGGCAGTGCGGCTGGTGCCGCAACTCGTGATGGGCGTCGTGCCGGGCTCCTCGCGTGCCGCCCTGTCGCGCTCGCTCGCGATGGCCCTGTTCGCGATGTTCATGCTCACCTGCTCCATCGTCTTCGTCGTCGTGTGGATGCAGCTGCTGGAGGAGTTCTTCGGGTCCTCCTCGGGCCTGCCGTGGATGGTCCGGATCTACCTCGTCGACATTCTGCTCGTCGTGGGTGGGGTGGTCCTGTGGCTGTTCCGGAGCAAGGCCAAGCGGGCGTTCAAGAACGTCGCCGACCGGCTCGCGCGGCTGGGCGGCTCCTCAATGGCTCCCGAGCCGTCGCACCTTCCGCGCCTTCCCCGGATGCGCATGCCTCGCCTGCCTCAGGGCGGACCGGGACCGCGATCCCCGCTCGTGGGTCCGGGTCCGGGTCCAGGGCCGGCGGTCGCGCCGGTCGCTGACGCGGCACGCACCGCGGCGTCCATCGTGGGCGCCGGCGCGTCGGTGTCCTCCGCGCGAGGCGTCCGTCAGCTCGTCGCCGCGGGCGGACGTCCCGCGCTGCCGCCGGCCCCGCCCTCGAGGCCGGGGCCGCCACGGCCGGGTGGGCGGCCGGCCCTCCCGGCGGGGCCCGGTGGAGGCGGCGCCGCTGCGGCGCGCGTCCGCGGTCGGATTGCGCAGGGGGCCAGCCTGGCCATCCAGGTCGGTGCTGCTGCCGCGACGTCCGGCGGATCCGCTGTCGCCGGCGCCGCCACCAAGCGCGCCATCACCGCGGGCGGGGCGAAGGCCGCGGCCGCCACGACGGCCAAGAACGCCAGCACCGCCGCCGGCCGGGCCGCCAGCATGGCCGCTCTTCGTGCCGCGCAGACGACCGGTAACGGGCCCGGCGCCTCGACGACGGGGGCGGCAGCTCGCGCGGCTCGAGCGGCACGCAGCGACCAGGTCCGTGCCCGGCTGCGCGCGGTGCAGATGCGGCACGACGGCGATCGTGTGGTCGACGAGCAGACCGGGCGCAGCTACACCGTCCGTCCGGCGGCCACACCCGGAGTGCAGATCCTGCAGCCCAGCGGCGAGCAGCGGCGCCGACGCCGTGGCGGTGCAGCGTGAGCGCCCGGCGTGCCCTGGTGCTCCTCGCCGTCGTGGTGGTCGCCCTGGTCGTGGTGCTCTCTTCGCGCGGGCACGAGCAGCCGCAGGCAACGGGCGGTGAGCCGAGCGAAGCGTTGCCCGCGCCCTTCTCGCCGGCACCCGCGTCCAGCAGGCCGGCCCCCGCATCGGGATCCACCGAGCCGTCGCCCGGCCACGTCCCCGACCAGCTCGAGCACGACTCGCACGAGCACGCGCACGAGAACCTGGACGAGCCTGTGGCGTCCTCAGCGCCCGCCCCGGCCGTCTGGGACGCCACTGTCGCCGCCGCGGCCACGCAGGCCGCCACAGCCGCCCTCGAGGCCTTCGCGCGGCCAGGCTCCGAGGTGGACGCCGCCGCGTGGTGGACACGCCTGGAGCCCTTGCTGAGCACCGCCGCTGCCCCGATCTACGCCAGCGTCGACCCGCGGCTCGTGCCCTACATGCAGGTCCAGCACGTCGACCCCGCGCTCCGTGCCGAGTCCGACCTGCTGGCCGCCGTCACCGCGACGACCGACGCCGGCGCGTACGACGTCCTGCTCTCGCGAGAGGACGGAGCCAGCCACTGGCGGGTGGAGCGGCTGCGCCCGCTGGACGCCCCGTGAAGCGCACCGCCGCGATCGCCGCGGCCGTCGTCGTCGCCCTGCTCGTGGTCTTCGCTGTCCCCGTCGGCCTGGTCGGCATGGCACTGGTGTCGGCGTCCTTCGGCGGCGTGGGGGAGTCCGAGGACGGCGGCTGCACCGGCGAGGGATCGCCCATCACCGCCCTGCCTCCTGACCAGCTGCCAGTGCAGGTCGGTGGCTGGTCCCAGGAGCAGCTGGCCAACGCCGCCACGATCGTCGCGGTCGGGCAGCAGCGTGGCGTCCCGCTGCGAGGGCAGACGATCGCGGTGATGACGGCCATGGGCGAGTCGTCCCTGGTCAACGTCGGCTACGGGGACGACCGTCACGGGGTCACCAACCCCGACGGCGCGCTGACGTGCTCGCTGGGTCTGTTCCAGCAGCAGTGGTGCCTCGGCTGGGGCACCAAGGAGCAGGTGATGGACCCCGTCTACGCGGCCGGCAAGTTCTACGAGCGGCTGGTGACCGTGCCGGACTGGGGTGCGATGGCGCCCACGCTGGCCGCGCACGCCGTCCAGCGAAACGCCGACCCGTGGCACTACGCGAAGTGGTGGGACGCCGCCGTCGAGGTGGTGGCCGCCATCTCCGGTGAGGCCGCGATCTCCGACCTCCTGCACGAGGACGACGCGCCTTGCGCGGTCGCAGGTGACGCGACCGGCGTCTCCCTCGAGGGCTGGGCCAACCCCGCCGTCGGCTCGCGCTCGTCCGGCTTCGGGCCCCGCAACACCGGCATCCCCGGCGCCTCGATGTACCACCTGGGGCAGGACATCGCGAACGACTGCCGCACACCGCTGTACGCGGCCGCGGCCGGGACCGTCACCGCGGCAGGGCTGACGAGCTACGGGAACGTCATCGCGATCGACCACGGACAGGGCGCCATCACGCGCTACCTGCACGTCCTGACCGGGAGCCTGATGGTCGACGTCGGCGACCAGGTGCAGGCCGGCCAGCAGATCGGCGGGATGGGCGGCGACAAGGACCTCGACCCCAAGGGCGCCGGCACGAGCTCGGGGTGCCACCTGCACTTCGAGGTCATCGTCAACGGCGAGGCGATCGACCCCATGCCGTTCATGAGCAGCCGTGGCGTGAACCTCGGCAGCAGCCTGACTCCCCAGGGTCCGCCTGCCGGCGCCTGATCCTCGACCAGCTACCGTCCGCGGCCTCGCGGTGGGGAGGCGGACTGTCCTTGGCGGCCGGGGTGCCGCTCGCTCCGCCACTCCTTCGTCGGGCTAGGCGAGCGTAACCCGGGTGTCAAGCGGCAGGCAACGGGCAAGCACCCGGCTATAGCCCGGGTGTAACGCACGTGAGTGACCGCTAGAGCGCTGCATCCATCTCTACGCTGGGCGGCGCCACGATCGCTCAGAGAGGTCGCCCGTGTACACGTCGATGCACCGCGCGCTGGGTCGCGCGCCGTCGGAGCTCACGTACGAGCTGCTCGAGGCGTGCGTCGCCGCTCGGGTGCCGGAGAGCGCCTCCCTGGACTGGAAGCAGAAGCTGCCGTTCGACGAGAGCGAAGGGCGCTGGCAGGACGAGTGGGCCAAGGACGTGGCCGCGATGGCCAACAGCGGAGGCGGGTGCATCGTCTACGGCGTCGCGGAGGGATCGACGGACGACGACGGCTCGCAGGTCGCGATGCGGCTGGTCGACGTCGGACCGTTCGACCGCGACGACGTCGAGAAGCGGCTGCGGCAGTCCGCCGCCGCACAGGTGCACCCACCGGTCGCGCGCCTGCAGCTGGTCCCCGTGATGAGCCCCGACGGGTCTCGGCGCGCGCTCGTGGTGCGGGTGCCGGACAGCCCCGACGTGCCGCACCTGCTGCGCGTGGGCAAGGAGGCGTTCAAGGCGCCGTACCGGTACGGGCCCCTGACCGAGTGGATGACCGACCGTGCCCTGGAGGACGCCTACCGGCGCCGCTTCCGGCGGGGCGCCGCGCTCGAGGAGCTCCTCGAGCACCGGTACGCCGCCGCCGAGCGTCAGGCCCGCCACCTGTTCCACCAGGGGCCGACGTGGTTCGTCGGAGCCGGCGTTCCGGTCGACGCGCAGCCGGAGCTGGAGCTCACCCACAAGGAGGCCGCCGACCGGCTGCTCGCCACCCACGACCTGTACCGCGAGATCCGCGCCGCTGCGGTCGACGACTTCATCATCCTCCCCGACGTGAACACCGTGCCCGGACTGCGCCGGCTGACCGCCGGCGACGGTGACCGTGACGGCTTCCAGAGCGACCTGCACTTCGACGGGTCAGTCACGCTCGTCGAACAGCTGCGCAAGCCCGAAGTGAACGGCTTCGCCGGGCTGGCGGCGCCGACCGATGAGCTCGAGTCATCCGTGCTGCGGTTGGTCGCGAGCATCGCCGCAGCCGCGCGTGCCACGGGGGATCGCAGCACCTACGCCGTGCGCGTCGGCATCGCCTGGACGCAGCCGGCCGGCACGCCGCTGCACCTGGCACGCCCGCACCCGATGCTGACCAACACCTACCGGATCGAGGGCCGGCCGCTGTACGAGGTCGAGACCTCCACGCGGGAGGTCCGTGCCGACGACGACGTCGCCGGACTGCGGGCCGCAGCACGGTCCCTGGCCCTGGACTTGCTGCGTCAGGGTGGTCTTGCCGCGACGACGTTCCTCCGCGACGAGGCATAGCCGAGCGAGCACCCCGAGTCGGAGGCTTGCAGCCCGCTCGGCGTCGACGAGGCACACACTGACGTCGGTCGCCGAGCTCATCCGCGCAGCGTCTGGCGGCCGCCGTATGGTCCCGACCATGGATGACCTCCTCGACGTGCACGTCGGGACTCACGCGCCCGCCAAGTGGGACCGGATCGAGGAGCAGCAGGCCGAGTGGCCTGAGGAGTCACGGCAGGCACGTCCTCGGATCGCCAGCGAACAGCTGCCCTGGGAAGACGCCGGGCTGCGCCCGCGCTGGGTCGGCGACGACACGAGCCAGGCCGTCGCCGCGATCGACCCCTGCATCTACCACGGGCGTGGTGCCGACGAGCTCGAACGGTTCGTCCGCGGCACGCGACAGCGAAGCGAGCTCGCTGTGCACGTCTGGTCGTTCGGCGACCTCGAGAACGACCAGCCGTCACCACTGCGGGGCGTGTACTTCGCCGGCGACGACTCGGTGCACTTCCCGAGGATCGACGAGTTCTGGGTCTCCGGGACGCTCATCCGGGTCGCCGGGCAGCCAGTCGTTGCCGACGGGATCAGCGGCGCCGACCGGGACCTCGCGCTGCGCCTGGCCCGCCGCTCGCTCGAGCTGCCGTGGTGGTCACTGCAGGTGGTGCTGCAGCAGGCAGGCGCGTTCTTCGGCACCTGGACGCCGCTGCTCACCACGGCGGCTGGTGAGGTGCTCGCCGGTGTGTGGACCGACAACGCTGAGGCCGGTGACGACGACCGCCCGCTCGAGCGGCACTACGTGGTGCCGGCGCTGCCGTCGTACCGCCCCGTCCTGCAGTGGCTGGCCGAGCGTGCGATCCCCGAGCTGGTTCCCAACGCCGCGCGCCGCTCGCGGCGCTACGTCGCCGAGGTACCCGAACTCCAGACCACGCAGGAGCAGCGACTGGTGCAGCAACTCGACGACCTCGCCCGGAACTACGAGCAGGAGCGCGCCCGGCTCACAACGGAGCTCGCTGCAGAGCGTGACCGCGCCGAGCAGGTGCGCGAACCGCTGCTCTTCGGGACCGGCGCCGACCTGGAGGCTGCCGTCGCCCTGGTTCTCCGCGCCGCCGGCCTGCGCGTGACCGCCCTGGACCCTCAGCTCGGGACGAAGAGCGCCGACCTCCTGCTCGAGATGCGCGGCCGCCGCTTGCTCCTCGAGGTCAAGTCCAGCTCGGGCCGGCCGAGCGAGGCGCTGGTCGACGCCGCACGCCGGCACCTGCGCACGTGGCCGCAGCTGCGCGGTGACACCCCGGTCGGCGGGGTGGCCCTGGTGGTCAACCACCAGCACCGCCAGCCACCGGGCGACCGCACCCCGCTGGCCTACGAGCGACGCGAGTTCGTCGACTCCCTGAACGACGTCACCGTGGTGACGACGCTGCAGCTCTTCGACTGGTGGCGCCAGAGCCAGTGGGCCGAGATCCGCGCGGTGTTCGGTCACGACGCTGGCGAGCCGGCCTCGACCGCCGGCTCGCTGCCTCAGACCGAGCCTGCCGGTGCGACACGACCGTGGTGGCGTCGCCGGCGCTGACGCCGGTCCGCCCGATAGAGCCGGCCAGCCGCGGTAGACGTCAGCGCGCCCGGCCGTGGTGCAGCAGCACGCGACGGTAGGTGCTCCCGGGAGCTCGACTGCGCCTCATGACCGGCACTCATCTCACTGTGCGAGAACTTCGCGCGGCGTCCTGTGTGTCGGCTCGCGACTCGGGGACAAGGTCTGTGACCCCCTTCCCGCAGCCAGCAGCAAGCGTCCGACCCGCGCCGGACGAGGCCCAAGAACATCTCGGCACGCCGAGAGTCGATGCATCCGGTGTGACCACCAGCCCCCCGGCGCCGCGCCGTCGAGACGCCCGCAGACGCGACCTGCGGCGCCCCTCGAGCGCGCGCCGGCTGGCTCAGCACCCGCTCGTCATCGCGATCGTCGCGGCGGTTGCCGGTTCGGTCGTGACTGTGGCCGCCACCGTCATCGCCGACCGGCTCCTGCCTGCCGTTCCATCCGAGCCAGCTCCCTCGATCACGATCCATAACCACCACGTCGAGATCGACGTCGACGTGCCCGACGTCTGCCCCCAGCCCGAGCAACCGTCAGCCGTAGGTCGTGATCGTCGGGCCGCGATCGAGGCTCGGTGCGCAGCCGCTGTCACACGCGACGCCGCACCGGCAGTTACCGGAGGTGACCGAGCGCCTCGCCTCCGGGAGACCCACATGCCATCGACCCGCACCCCGTGGCCCGCAGCCACCGAACCGGCACTCGCGCTGCCACCGCCGGACCGCTCCTGGCCGTCCTCGGCCCTCGCCGTCACGGCGGCCACGCTCGTCCTCGCCGGCGCCGGCGAGATCCTCCGGGTCGGCCCCGACCCACGCGCGACAGCCGCCCTGGGTCTCCTCGGGATCGTGCTCGTCATCGCGCACGGGGTGCGAGAGGGCCGGCGCCGGCTCGCGCTGGACATGCTCGTGCTCGCCGTGCACCCGCTCCTGGGCCACCGGGCACCCAGCCGCACCAGCGTCCACGGCACGCGCTGGACCCGCGGCCGGGAGCCGGTGCCCGCACGGCTGCGGATCCTGTACGCGCCTGGCTCCGCGGACACCGTCGACTGGTCGGCGAAGGTCGCCGAGGTCGCCTCGCGCCGGCTCGGCGTGGCCTACTCGATCGACTCGTTCGACCGGCGCCGGTGCCGGCTGCACCTGCGCGCCGTCCCGCAGCGCAGCGAGGCGCCCACCTCGCCCGCGGTGGTGCGCGCGGAGAACGTGGTCCGCAGCGTCTTCGGTGAGGGCGCACACGTCGAGCTCGACGTCGTCGAGGACGAGGTCACCGCGATCCGGGTGCGGCACTCCCTCGGGTCGAAGGTGGCCCGCCAGCACGCCCGCTCGTACATCGAGAACTCCATTGGCGCGCTCCTGCCGGGCCGATGGCGCGCCACCTGGGAGCTGACCGAGGACCGGGTCCGCTTCGAGCAGCGCCCGACGATGCCGACGCACGTGCCGCACGTGCCCGAGCCGATCACCAAGGACAACCTCAAGCGGATCACGCTGGCCATCGACGAGTACAACGACGCGATCTGCTGGAACCTCGCCGGGTCAGGGCCGCACCTGATGGTCGTGGGCAAGACCGGCACCGGCAAGACCGTCGCGATCAACGGCGTCGTCATGGAGGCCGCGCGGCGCGGCTGGGCGGTGTGGATCTGCGACCCGAAGCGCATCGAGTTCATGGGGCTGCGGGACTGGCCCAACGTGCAGATCGTCGCCACGTCCGTCGTCGACATGATCGCGGTGATCTACGCCGCCCACGAGCTGATGGAGCAGCGGTACGCCGCGATCGAGCACGGCGCCGACGAGGGTGACTTCGAGCCGCTGGTCCTGGTGCTCGACGAGTTCCGGAACTTTCACCGTCAGGTGGCGTCCTGGTACCTGTCGGTGAAGCTGCGCGGGATGGCGGCCAAGGCGCCCGTCTTCGAGTGGGTCGCGGCGATCGCCGAGAAGGGGCGCTCGGCCGGCATCCACCTCGTGCTGGGGACGCAGCGCCCCGACGCCGACTTCATGACCGGGAGCATGAGGGACAACTTCGACTCCCGGCTCGCCCTCGGCCGCCTGTCGCCCCAGGGCGCGCAGATGATGTGGGAGTCGCCCTACCTCGGGGTGTCCGTGCCGCGGAGCATCCGCGGCCGCGGCACCGGCATCACCGACGGCGAGCGTGTCACCGAGGTCCAGGTGCTCTGGACACCGGACCCCCGTCGGGCCACGCGCGACCAGAAGGGTGACGACCTCGCGCTGCTGGACGCGCTGCGCCCGGCGACGAGCACGCACCCCCGACTCGAGGTCGAGCTCGGACCCGAGTACGGCCTCGACGGCGAGACCAACAGCGAGTGGCACCAGCTGCTCGAGTGCCGCCTCGTGCCTGCGGGTGAGGCGACGCCCCGCCAGGTCGGTGCCGCGGCCGCGGCTCTGGGTCGCCGAGCTGGGCCCCGCACCCTGACGGCCGCGAGCAGTGCCCCGCTGGAGGACGAGGCGATCGACTCAGCCGACTACGACGGCGGCGCGGACCTGCTCGAGGGGTACGCGCCGGCGGTCACCACCGCCGCGGCACGCCTCGCCGTGGGCGACCTGGTCCTGGTCGACGAGCTCGTCGACCAGTGGGCCGCGGTCGAGGCCGTCGACGTCGACCCCACGGGCGAGGAGTACGTGTGCGTCGCCTGGCGTGCCGACGACGGCGAGGTCGGCGACCTGAGCCTGCACGAGGACGACGCGGTCAGCGTTCGTCGCCCGCTCGCCGAGCCCGAGGAGGACCGCGCATGACCATCCACGACGAGCACCTGTGCGTGCCGGGCGTGATCCACACGATGCCGGTCGAGACCAGCCTGCTCGAGCGCCTGGCGCAGGACCCGCTCGAGCCCGTGCGGATGCTCGCACGGCGCGCGCTGCAGTACGCCAACGACGCGACCCAGGCCAAGGCCGCGGCGCGGCGGGCGCCCGAGCACTCGCAGCGCCCCCAGGACAGCGCCACGGCCCTCGAGGCGATCGCAGCGCACTACACCGCGGTCAGCCGCGAGCTGCTCGGCGTGGCCCAGCAGCTGCGCCGCGCGGCCGCGCCGGCCGGACGGAGGTGAGCGCGATGCACGACGAGCTTGAGCGCGTCGTCGACGAGGTCGCGGCGGCTCTGCCGGGCGTGCCGGTGGAGGTGCGCGCGCAGGTGGCTGAACTGGCCGTCCGAGCCGCCGTCGAGCACCTCGCAGAGCACCTGTGCGGCGCGCTCAGCGACGCCGTGGCGGCGATGCCCGTCGGCGCTGCCGGGCCCGCGGAGAGCGTCGAGGAGGTGCTGCGGTACGCGCGAGCCCAGATCGCTCGCCAGATCCGCTCTGGTGCTCTACTCCGCACAACCATTGTCTAAGACAAGGGTTTAAGCGACACTGATTCCGGTGTCACAAGCGGGTCCCGGATCGCAGTTACCGGAACCAGAAGCCCACCAAAGGGGGAGCGCCATGACCGTCGTCGCACCAGCAACACCGTGGCAGCTGGTCGTCTGCGCGAGCCGGTACTGCCCCGAGCTGCTCGCCGAGTGCAGCTGCACCGCCACCCCGGCCGTGCCCTCCGCGACGTCCTGGTGCGTGGGGGGCGGCGGCCTGGCTCTCGGGGCGCAGGGGCTGAGCTACACGCGCCGGACCTTCGTCGAGCCGCGGTGGGCGTACACCGAGCACGTCGAGGCGTCGTGGCCGCTGATCCACGTCCTCCTGCGTCAGCTGGTGGCCGGCGCCCTGCTCGTCGCCATGCGCACCGCGCACCTGGAGCACCGGCGCCTCGAGCGCGAGCTCGCCGAGCGAGCGCAGGACGCCGCAGCGGTGTGGACGGGACCCGACGTCGCTGCGCGGATCGCAGCGACCAACCGCGCTCGTCGGCAGCTGGTCGAGCACACCCGCACCACTCTCGGCCCGCTCGTGCAGGCGGCGCTGACCACCGCAGTGCCCAACGACATGGAGGAAGACGTGGAGACCCTGACCCTCGACACCATGGCCGTGGACGAGCCGATCCCGTACACGCTCGTCGCGCCCGGCCCGGCTCTGCTGACCGCTCTCCCTGCCGACCCGGTCGCGGCCGCCGCACGCGAGCTCTACGCGGACGTGTGCTGGCTGTCTGCGGGCCAGTCGCTGTCGATGGAGGCGCTCGTCGAGGGCCTCGCCGCGCTCGGGTGGCAGAAGCCCGTGGTCCGGTCATGACTGCGATCGCGGTCGTGCTCGGGCTGTCGCCGGACTTCGTCGCCGATGGCCTGTGCACCCAGACCGATCCCGAGCTGTTCTTCCCCGAGAAGGGCGGCTCCACGCGTGAGGCCAAGAAGGTGTGCGCCAACTGCACGGTGCGCGCCGAGTGCCTCAGCTACGCCCTGGAGAACGACGAGCGGTTCGGGATCTGGGGCGGTCTGTCCGAGCGAGAGCGCCGCAAGCTGCGCGACCAGTGATCAGAACGGAGCCACCCTGATGTCCGTATCGACCAGCACCACGCAGGAGACCTCGACCGGCTGGGCGCCGGTCCCCGACGTCGACAAGCTGACGATCCTCAAGCTGCTCGCCGACGGTCGATCGCCGGCGTTCGCCGCGACGGCGACGAACTACCCCACCTCGCGGGTTCGGCAGCTCGCCACCGCGCACGGCTTCCCGGACCTGGACAAGGTCGCATGGGCCGTCGACGTCGTCGCAGCCGACATCAACCGCGCCGAGCTCGAGCGTGTGACCGACCCGAGCACGGCGCCGCAGCGTGGCACCGCGCAGCGCCCCCCGGCTCCGCCGACGGCCAACCCGGCGCCGGGTGCGCCGGCCGCGTCGCTCGCGCCCGTGCCGGAGCACGCGGCCGCGGCGAAGGACACGGCCGCGTCGGAGCCGCCGGAGCACCCGCAGGACGACGACGTCGCCGGGCCGGCCGCCGACTCGGCGGCTGGGCTGATCGCGCGGGGGAGCAAGTCAGCACGGGCGCGCACCAAGCGCCTGGCGACCAAGGCCGCCGAGGTCCTGGGTGCGCTCCAGAGCGCGCTGCAGGCCGAGGAGGCAGAGCGCCTCGCCGCCGCGGAGGCCGCGCGTGCCAAGGCGCGGGAGCAGGCCGAGCGTGCGGCGAAGGAGCGCAAGATCCGCGCCGAGCTCGAGGAGCTGGAGCGCCGGCGTGACGAGCTGCGCGGCCAGCTGCACCCGGCGCGACCGTCACGGCCCGCGCCGGCGCCGCGCGCCATCGACCCCAAGGCCGTGCGCCGCTGGGCGCGTGCCAACGGCGTCGAGGTGCCGAACGCGGGGCGGGTCCCCGTGCGCGTCGTCGAGCAGTACCTCGCCGCATCGACCAAGGCCGCCTGACCGCGGTCGTACCGAGAGGACATCGCGATGGCACACCTGCCGACGTTCACCGCCGTCACCGTCGTCGACTGCTTCGGCGTGTTCGAGTGCGTCCTGCCCACCTGCTCGTGCCGGTGGAGGTCGGGGATCGCGTGCGACTCGCGCACCCAGGCCGTCGCCGTCCACGACATCCATGCCCGGACCGCTCGAGCGCGCGTGATCCGCGCGAAGCGGCGGGCCAGCCGCCGTCGCGCCGCCTGACGGCGCCGGGGGAGAAGTTGATGAGCCACCTGAACGGTCGTCGTCGGTCTTCGCGCGTGAGCGGTGCGGTCCTCGCCGTCGCCGCAGTGGTCGCGGTGTGGACCGCCTCGCAGCCCGGCAGCGACGTCGTGCCGGGCACCGCGAAGTCCACCACCGGCCCCAGTGCGTCGTCGTCGCCTGCAGCAGCTCCAGCAGCGTCGACCGTCGACCTGGCCGGCCTCGTCGTCGTCGACGACGCCGCCCCACGGCCGTACGAGCGTGACGAGTTCGGTCAGCGATGGGCCGACGTCGACCGCAACGGGTGCGACCAGCGCAACGACGTGCTCGCCCGGGATCTCGTCGACGTCGTGTACCGCCCCGGGACCCAGGACTGCGTCGTCGAGCGAGGTGCTCTGACCGACCCGTACACGGGCGAGCTGGTGCGCTTCGAGAAGGTCGACGGCGGGATCGACATCGACCACGTGGTGCCTCTCGCCGCGGCGTGGCGCGCCGGCGCCTGGTCGTGGACCGCGCAGCAGCGCACCGACTTCGCGAACGACCCGGCGAACTTGCAGGCGACGTCGTCGAGCGTCAACCGGTCCAAGGGAGACCAGGGCGTCGATGAGTGGCTGCCGCCCGACCCTTCCTACGCGTGCGCCTACGCGACCCGGTGGGTGCAGATCAAGACGCGCTGGTCGCTGACGGTGACCACCGCGGAGAAGACGACGCTCGAGCAGCTGCTCGAGCGGTGCTGATCCCGGACCGCCCGCACGACAGGAGAGCCGCATGCCGACCCCACCGACAACGACGTCGTCGAGCACCATCACCGTCTACAGCAAGCCGAGGTGCGTCCAGTGCGACGCGACGTACCGGGCCCTGGACAACCTCGGCCGGGAGTACGTCGTCGTCGACCTCACCGAGGACGCCGACGCCCGCGACTACGTCATGGCCCTCGGGCACCTGCAGGCGCCCGTCGTGGTCGCCGGCGACAAGCACTGGTCCGGGTACCGTCCCGACCGGATCTCCGCCCTGGCAGGTGAGCGCCGTGCGTGAGCTGCTGACGATCGCCGCGCAGATCGGTGAGGTCGCGGCCGGCTGCAGCGACGCGCGCACCGTCGAGCTGTTGCAGGAAGCCGAGTCGCGGCTCGTCGAGGCGTCTCGGGAGCAGGGGGTGGAGCAGGTGGAAAGCCGGACCGCGCTCGGGGAGCTCGTCATGTCGACGTGCACCAAGCCGGGGCACGTCGTGGTGCTGCTGGACCTGCTCGGCCAGACGTGGGTCGGGTACGCCGGCGCCGCCGGCGCCTACGTCGCCCGGCCCCCGAGCCGGCACTACGTCCTGGAGGCCGTCCAGGTGCGCGCGAGCGACCTGTGGCTGCCGGTCAGCGAGCTCGACCCGGCACGGTTTCCGATGCTCGCGCTGCACGCTCCCGACTGGGCGGGCACGGCCTACGCCGACGCACGGGGGGTCACCCGATGAGCGCGGGCCGCGGCACGCCCGGCCCTCAGATGAGCGACGACGCGGTCGCGCTCGTCGTCCTGGCCGTGTTCTTCGGAGGTCCGATCCTCGCGATGCTGACGGGCGCCGGTGACGGCGTCGCGAACTGGCTGACCGAGCACGGGGTGCTCACCCGGGACGGGGTGCTCGTCGAGCTCGCCGCCGGCGCCGGGCTCGATCTGGCGCGGCTGGCGATCGCGGCGGGGGTGCTGCTGGCGCTGGTCGCCTGGGCGGTCAACGTGGTGCACCGGCGCCGCGCTCTCGAACGCCGGCCCTCGTAGCCCGCACCACGAGCGACCCGGGCGGGCGCACGATGGCGGGCGACGGCCCGGCCACTCTTCCAGGGGGCCGGGCCGTCGTCATGCGTGCGGTCAGTCGACGACTGGGCGCTCGACGCCGCCGAGGTAGGCGATCGGGCCGCCGCTGCTCGTGCGGATGCGCGACCTGAGGATCTGCTCGGCGAGCGTGCGCAGGTGCCCAGGGGTGTCCTGGCGCATGGCCGGCTCGAGGTCGGCGCGCAGGCGCCCGAGGAGCTGACCGGCGTAGTGGTGGCGCGGTCGGGTCTCGTCGGGCCGCGTGTAGGCGCCGACGTGGCCGGTGATGCGGTACACCGCGACGGGAACGGTGGCCACCGTGATGGCGAAGACCTCGTTGTCGAGCACGACGTCGGGGTCCGAGCGCCACCAGCGCAGGGAGGTCTCCTCGAGCTCGGCGTCGCTGTGCCCCATGTCGAAGCCGATGTACTTGCGCTCGTCTTGGGGGTGCTTCGCGGGGTCGGCCGGTTCCTTGGATCCGGTGCGCAGGACGGTGAGCTCTCCGGCGGCGACGACCACGTCGGGCCGGGCTGCGAGCTTGTCGACCAGGGCGGCGGGGATCGGCAGCGGCAGGATGTGGCAGCGCACGAGCTTGCTGACCGAGCCGTAGGCGATGTCGAGGCGGGTGGCGGCCACGCTGCGAGAGATGGTGGCTGGCCGCGGTTCGGGGCCGTCAGCGGGTACGGCGAGGACAGGAACGGGCATGGCGAACCTCCGGTTGGAGACGTGAGCCCCGGGCTGGATCCCGGTGCGGGCTCGATGTGGCCACGGTACACGTAATGTTGTGTCACACGCTACTAAAGCGGTCGCCGCGCGGGTCGCTGCGGACCGGGGGGTCACCCGGCGTCGGCTGGTACCGGGAGGCGTCTCAGGTCAGGCTCGCCGACACGGGGAGCTCGGCGACCGGTGCGCTGGCCAGCCAGACCTGCGTGTGGCCGCGCGGTGCCTTCTTCGTCGGCAGCTCGAGTCGCCATGGTCCGACCTCCTGCAGGAGCTGGTAGCGCAGCGCGTCGCCGGCGAACTTCGAGTCGGCGATCGCGAGGTCGACGAGGCGTGCGCCGGCGGTCGCGCGGCGGATGAGGGCCGGCTCGTCACGCACGACGACGACGCGCCGCAGCGGGCGCCACTCGTCCTCGAGGACGAGCACCCGGTGTTGGTCGAGCCAGCCGCGCTCGGCGTACTCGGTGAGGTTGCCGCGGCCGCGGCCGAGACTCGCGCGCTCGCGCATCTTCTGCGTCCGGTCGGCTTGGAGCCGCTCGCGGCGCAGGGTGCTCGCCTTTGGGCGCCGCCGGCGCACGATCGCGTCGAGCTCGCGCACCGGCATCGCGGTGGGCGCCCCGTGGCGGGTCCAGTGCCGCACGGTGCTCGGCGCTACCCGTCGACGGCGTGCGACGGCCGCGGCGTCCGGAACCCAGGTGCCCGTGCGTGAGCGGTGGCCGCCGTAGAGGACGACCAGCAGCTCACGGACGAGCTCTCCGGTCCACTGGCCAGGGTCGAGGGCGCGGCTCATCGCGGGCCTCTCCCGCCCGAGGTCGCCGTGACCCGGGGGCCGCGCACCCCGGCGGCGATCATCCGCTGGAGCAGGGCCCCTAGGGGGTCGTCGGCGTGCTGGTTCAGCCGTGCGGCGGCCCGCAGGGGACGGTCGTGGGCCCAGTCGAGGTAGGCCAGGACGGCGGCCACCGTGGCGGCGGCACCGGGTGTCGTGGCCTCGGCGGCCAGGCGGTGCAGCAGGGGCACGGCGCGGCGGACCGCGTCGGCGTCGAGCGGTCCGCGGGTGAACCACGCGCTGGCGGGAGCGAGGCTGCGGGAGAGCGGAGCGGCGTCCTCGAGGTGGCCGGAGATGATCGCGATCGCTGCGTCGCGCATCGCCGGCCGGCGCAGCGTGTGCAGCACGGCCGCGAGCTCGCCGTCGCTGAGCTGCGCGGCGTCGCGCATCCCGCGCTGGAGCAGCGTGATCAGGTCGTCGACGTCGAGCATCCCCGGTGCCTCCTTTCAGACTGGTGCGGGTGAGGAATCGGCTGGCCTCCGGGCGACGGGTCGCTCGGTCGTTACGATCGGTGAGAGCCGACCAGCGCGACGAGGGGAGCAGGGGACGTGCCTGACGCCGACCGTGTGCCCTCTCCTCGAAGCCCGAAGCGTGTGCAGGTACCACGCGGCCCCGCCCGTGGCCGTGTGGGTGTCGCGGCGGCGGCCGGCCCGCTGGTTCAACTGAACGTGCGCCTGCCCGTCGATCTCGACGAGCAGCTCGCGCGTGAGGTCAACGCCGAGGGCGACAGCCGTCGCACGAAGCAGGAGATCGTCACCGAGGCTCTGCGCGCGTACTTCGCTAGCCGGCCCGCCTGATCTCGGCTGGCCTTCGAGGGACTCGAACCAGGTCACTTCGTCGGCCCGACTCCAGACGGTGAGGGGCGTGCTGTCGGTGCTCACGCCTGGCCTCCTTCGTCCGATGGCGGCGTCGCGCTGCGGGCGCGCCGGCCGGCTTGGCGGGGCTGCTCGAGCCAGCGCTCCACCGCGGCCCTGGGGTACAGCGCGCCGTAGCTGGTGGTGATGAGGGCCGCGGGGAAGTCGTCCCGCTCGTGCACCCACTGCTGGACGCGCTGCCGGGAGACGCCGGCGGCCTTGGCGATGTCCGGCACGCGCAGGACGTCGGGAACCACCCACGTGCTCAGCTCTGGTGTCCCGCCCGCCGCGCTCGCCGAGACGGACAGCCCGGTCAACTGCGGGGGTGCGGCGCCGGCGTTGCCGAGCGCTGCGGTCGCGAGGTCGACGGCGATCGCCGCGGCGGCGCGGATGTCCTCGGCCTCGACGGTCAGGGCGAGCCCTGCGCGCCCGTCGACCGCGGTCGCCGCGTGCGCGCCGTGTTCGGCGAGCTCGTGCACCACCTGCTCGAGCGGGCGGCCGCCGTGTGCTGGCGGGGACCACTCAAGCGTCGCGGTGTAGCGCGTCATGTGCTCGTCCTCTCGACTCCGCTTGTCTTAGACAAGAGCGTAGTCCCGGGGTTCTCGAGGGTGGGCGTGTTGGCGCGCCGGCCGGGCGGTGTCGGCTTCACGCCCGGCCGACGCGGGCTCATCAGTCCTCTTCGGGGAGCATCACAGTGAGGACGGGCTCGCCGTCGTCGCCGGGCCCCAGGTGGGCGACGAGACGCAGCGGGCGAGGGGCGACCGAGTGGGCCGTGTTGGGCACGCGCCAGACGCTCATCGGGATGCGCTGCTCGCGTCGGTCGGGGACCGCGCGCGAGCGAACGGCGGCCGCGGCGCAGACGAGCACGTCCCACGCGCGTCCGCTCTCGTCCTGCGGCAGCGGGTTCGTCTCGTCCCACTCGATCGCGTCGGCGTACGCCGCCGCGGTGATCGCCGTGTGCCACGGGATGCGGGCCGCGGCGTGCTCGTCGAGCTCGACGAGCACCCCGTCGCTGATCGCTTCGCGACGGGTGTAGGTGTGGATGACCGGCCACGGCTCGCTCATCGCGCCCCCGCCTCCTCGCGGTCGCGATCGCGCTCGTCCTGCACGAGGGCCCAGGCCTCGGTCACCTCGTGCTCGGTGTACCCCGACCCCTCGGTTCCGTACCGGACGGTGTACGCCACGACGTCGTGCGCCTGGCTCATCGTCATCGTCATCTCCGCCTCCCGACTATCTCTTGTCTAAGACAAGGGTATCCCTGAGGTTCGACACGCGCCAGCCCTAGTGGTCCTCCTCCCCGCAGCAGTCGAGGCACACGGTCTTCACGTTCGGGCACGCGAGGGTGTCCATCACGGACCGCCCGCAGTCCTTGCACGGGTCGAACCGGTGGTGGTCCTGCACCTCGTGCCAGGGGGTCGTGTCGTTGCCGAACAGGCCGGCGACCGTCACGGTCTTCGGGTTGGCGCGCACCACGGCCAACCACCGGCCGCGGACCTTGACCATGTCGCCGGCCGCGACGTGCGTGGGCCCGTAGTCGGTGGCGATGCCGGCGGCGATCTGCTCACCGCGGACCGTGGTCCAGTACGCCAAGTCGGCTCGGTCGCGCTCGAGCTGGGCGCGCACCCGCAGCGACCAGGCCTCCTGCGCAGGTGTCCGCACGCCGGCGGCGTCGAGCGCTCGCTCGGTCTTGCGGATCTGCGCCTCGAGGCGCTGGATCCGGTTGGCGACGGTGACGGGCGCGTGCCGCCGCGCGGCGGCGCCGGCCGCCGCCCGCGCGGCGTCCTCGGCGCGTCGTGCCTGCGCGTCGTGCTCGATGCTCGTCCGCATGGCGCGCTCGATTCGCTCGCGGTCGCGCTCGGCCCGGCGCTGGGAGTGGTGACCCAGCAGGATCGGCTGGCCGAGCGGGATGCGGTCGGCCAGCGCGCGCCCGGCCTCGTCGGCCTGCTCGGCCACCGTCCGATGACGTGCCGCGCGCTCCTGCAGGCGCTCGGCGCGCTGCTGCTCGTGCTCGGCCTGGCGCGCTTCGAGGTGGGCGCGCTCGTGCACGGTGTCGTCGACGTCGACGTCGACCTCGTGGCCGGCCTCGCGCAGGGCGCCGGCGGTCCGCTCGATCAGACCGCGGTCGGCGAAGCGGGCACGGCTGCGCGGCACGAACCAGGCGCTGAGGCGCCCGCTCCAGCGCCAGCCGAGGGCCTTGACCGTGTCGGCTGCGCCGTCGTCGCGCGCCGTGCCGTGCAGCAGCGTCCCGTCGAGCTCGTCGTGCTCGATCCGCAGCGCGCTCATCGGGAATCGCCCTGCGCGCGCGTCTGGCGCTCGCGCTCGGCGCGCGCGACGCCGGCGATCTGCTCGAAGGCCTCGACGTAGAAGTCGTCCGGCCGCACCGACGAGTGCGGCATCGGACCGTCTGCTCCGGCCCGAGCCTCCTCGACGATCCCCTCGATCCGCTCCAGCAGGTCCATCACCTTTCCCCTTTCCTTGACTAAGACAAGAGTACCGCCGAGCACCGACACAGACGGCTAGTTGCCCCGGTGTGGGAGCATGGAACGAACAGCGGAGGGGGAGTGACCACGATGGGCAAGACCACCGCGCCAGCCTCGGCGCGCGCCGCGGCGTGGGCGAAGTTCCTCGACGAGTTGGACTGGTGGATCGAGCAGCACGGCGACGCCGCGGTGCCGCAGGCCGCCACGAGCCGGCTCGTCGACGGTGTGCCGTACCCGCTGGGGCGCCGGGTCAGGGCACAGCGCGAACGGCACCGCCGCGGAACCCTCGACGTCGAACGAGCGCGTGCCCTCGAGGCCCGGGCGGGGTGGTCATGGGACGGGTACGCCCCGCGCACCGCGCGGGTGTGGCAGCAGCGCCTGGCCGAGGTCCGCGCGTACGTCGACGCGCACGGCACCCTCGACGGCCTGGAGAGCGTCAACGCTCCCGCCGCACGCTGGCTGCGCGACCAGCGCGCCGCCGAGCTGACCCCCGCCCAGCGGCGCGAGCTCGCGCGGATCCCCGGCGCGACCACCGAGCGCAAGTCACGGCTCGACGAGTTCGTCGCCGCGATGCGCGGTTGGCTCGCCGTCGAGCCCGACCGCGACGCCGGCGACGTCCAGTTCTCCACCGTCTACCGGGTCGGCCGCGCGAGCGTCCCGCTCGGCAAGCGCGTGGCCTACTGGCGCTCGCGGTACGCCGCCGGCCGGCTCACCGCCGGCGAGGTCGAGGCCATCGAAGCGCTGCCCGGGTGGTCATGGAAGCCGCCGCGGCGGCGCCAGCCGGCGGCCCAGGAGGCCTGAGCCGGCGACGGCTCACGCGGCCTGGAGGAGCCGGTCGAGCAGCCGCGCGTGCGTGGCGAGGTTCGTCGCGTCGGGGCGCTCGCGCAGCGCGTCCGCCAGCAGTGCGGGGGAGCGGTCGTCGGTGACCACCATCACGTGGGTGCGGTGACGCGACAGAGCCACGCACAGCCGTCCGAGGTCGAGCGCGAAGTCCTCGTCCACGTCGTGCCCGAGCAGCGGGTGCACCGCGACGACCGCCTCGCGCTCGAGGCCCTGGGCCTGGTTGATGGTGCCCACGAACAGGTCGGGCAGGTCCGACAGGGCGGCCGCGACGAGCGCGGCCTGCTCCACGTGCGGGGCGATCACCGCCACGTCGGCCGGTACCAGGGGTCGGGTGCCGTCGGGGGAGACGAGGTACGCGGTGGCCAGCAGGTCGCGGGCGGCCTGAGCGGCGGCCAGGCCCACGCTCGGGTCGCTCGTTCCGCCGGTCACGGTCAGCGGCAGAGCACGGTACTCGGGCAGGTCGTGCGTGCCAGCGGTCAGGTGGCGAGGGGGTCGGGCGGACGTGAACGGCAGCGCCGGGTACAGCGGGGCGAGCAAGTCGGTGGTGGCCGGTCCCAGCCGCCACGTGTGCGGCAGGCGCAGTCGCGTCACGTCGTCGCCGTGGGCTGCGCGCAGGGCCGCTGGGGCGGGCACCTGCGGGCCGCTCGCCCAGGTCGCCCAGCGTCGTGTCGCGCCGGTCACCACGGGGTCGATCTGGCCGGGGTCGCCGACGAGGACGAACTGGTCCGCCATCGAGCCGAGCGCTCCGAGGTCAGCGAAGGTGAGTTGGTAGGCCTCGTCGACGAGCATCACGTCGAAGTGCACGGGCCGGTTGCTCGGCACCCAGAGCCACCGCGCCGTGGTCGCGACGATGACGCCCGCGCCGGGCCGCAAGCCGCGTGAGGTGGTCAGTGCGACGTCGGCTGCCAGGTCGTTGGGGCGGTCGGTCGCGGAGTCACCGTGCAGGACGGTCGGCGCGCCCGTCGCGGCCGTGCGGTTGGCGACGTCGATGCTCTGTGCCCGGGTCTGCGCGGCGATCGCCACGGTCATGCCCGCGCGGGTGTGCAGCTGGTGGGCGAGGTGCGTGATCAGGTGCGTCTTGCCGGCCCCGGGAGGGGAGTCGATCACCACGGCGGGGTCGCCGCCCCAGACGGCGAACAGCGCGCGGGCCAGGGTCGGGTTGCGCAGGTGCTCGGCGGGGCCCGTGACCTGCGGCGTCGTTCGCTCGGCGGTGGCGGTTCCGGTCGTCCTCTTCATGCTCTCAGGGTACCGGCAACCACTGACACCGGGATAACTAGCCAACAAGTGCCGTTCGCGCGCGGGCTCCGCCTCGGGTTCAGTCCCCGGCGGCCGCCACGATCACGTCGAGGGGGACCTCGCCACGACGCGCCACGGGCTTGCCGCGTCCGGCGATCCAGTTCGCACCCCGGTGGTACCCGCCCGCCATGAGCCGCCGCCCGTTCGCCTGCATGAACGGGTCCACCCGGCCCGGCCGCAGCGTCACGCGGTCGCCCGGGGCGAGTCCGCGCGGTCGGCGCACCAGCCCTCCGACCGTGATGGTGAGGCGCGCGTCGGTCCCGATGGTCGCGGCCAGCACCCGCCCGTCCAGGCACGCTGTGCGGCTCGCGTTCACCGGCTCCCCGGCCCAGGCGGTGACCTTGGCGTCCACCCGCAGGCGGCTCAGCGTCCGGTCGGCCTCGACGACCACCGCCGCGTCGTCGCACGCCGCGACCCGACCGGGGACCACCGTGCCGTCGTGTGCCGCCGCGACCGCCACGAGCGGGTCGTCGAGCCGCAGCGACTCGAACCACTCCACCGCGTGCGACCTCGCGACAAGACCGAGTGCGGCGTCGATCCGCGTGTCCCTGGCCCACCACGGCCGCCCAGCCGCGAGGCGCTGCCCGTAGCGCTCCCATGCCGCAGAGTCGGTCGCGTTCGCGTCGAGCAGGCCCGGCAGCGTCGATCCCGCGGCCGTCCGCCGCGCGAGCTCGAGGAGCGCGTGCGGCCCGCTGGACGTGACGCCCAGCCAGGTCCGCCACGTCTCGACCTCGCGCTCGCGATCGGGGTGCACGCCGAGCACCCATCGCAGGCGGGCGGTGCTGGCGACAGCGTGCACCGCTCCGGTGCCGGGGTGGTCGAGGCGCTGGTCCCACCACCCGACGACCGGTGCGGCGGGCTCGTCGGGGTACGCGCGGGCGAGCGCGGCAAGCGTCACGACGTCGCGGGGGGACGCGACGACGAGCGTGCGGTGCGTCGGGCCGAGCGTCGCACCGAGGTCGGCCAGCGCGGTCAGTCCGTCGCGGTCGGTCCCGGCGAGGGTGGTCGTGCCGTCGGTGGCGTTGACGTAGACGTGCTCGCCGTCGTGGTCCACGGTCACCGCCAGCGCGTTGGTCGGTGGGAGGGCCGGTCCGTACGCGGCGACGGGTACGGGGCGGCCGGTGTGCGCGGCCCGCAGTCGGGCGCCGAGGTCGAACAGCGCGCGGCTCACGCGTCCTCCTGCTGGTCGGTGGTCGGGTGCAGGTCGAGCGCGGACCAGCCGGCGCGCACGGCGGGCGGGGTGCGCTCGTGGGGCTCGCCGTCGCGCAGGTCGCCCAGCACGGTGTCGAGGTCCGTGCCGGCGGCCGAGCAGGCGCGCTCGGCCAGGGCGGCCAGGGCCGGCGTGAGGTTGGCGCTCACGCGGCGGCCCTGGCGGTGAGGTTCTCCCGGCACCAGGCGATCGCCTCGCCCAGCGAGCGGGCCGTGACCTGGTGCTGCCCGGCGACGGTGACGCGGATCGGGCCGCCCCAGCGGTTGTGGGAGAGGGTGACCGGCTGGGGGAAGCCGGTCACGGTGTGCTGGCGCAGCACCTGCCCTCGGGTCAGCTTGATGTCGCGCGTCTCGGCGGTGATCCCGCCGCCCCAGTTCGTCCGGTACATCGTCGGCCCCTTCCCTCTCGGTACACCCCCAGGCTACCGGGTACCACTGACAACGGGAGAACTAGCCACTAAGGAGCAGGGGTGGCGAGGATGCCCCGCGCCCAGGTCGGCACGCGAGGCAGGCCGCGCTCGCGGGTGAGGACGGCGATCAGCCGGGCGCGGGTCGGGCGGCTGGGCCACGGGGTGTCGCCGTCGGTGAGGACCACGATCACGTCGGGTGCAGGGGTCAGGCGCTCGGCGGCCGCGATGCCGATGGTCATGTCCGTGCCGCCACCGCCGACCAGTCGCACGTCGCGCGCGTGGCGGACGGGGCGGGCCTCGGCAGCGCGGGCGTCGCAGGCGATGACGCTCACGCTGCCGCCCACGGCCTTGATGACGCCGTTGACCTCGCGCAGCGCGGCGGCGAGGTCGTCAGGCGTCATGCTCCCGGAGGTGTCCACGACGGCGGCGGCCGTGACCCTCGGCGCGCGCATGGCCGGGGTGACGATGCCGGGCAGCGGCCGCCGCCCGGGCCGGGTGTAGGTGTAGGTCAGACGACCGGTGGTGAGGGCGGCGGCGCGGCGGACCATCCCGGCGAGCACCTTGCGCCACGGCACGGTCGGGGCCGTCAGCTCGTCGGTCGCCCAGCGCTCGATCCCGGCCGGGACGGTGCCTCGTCCCTGCGCTACGGCGTCACGCACGTCCTGCGCGACCTTGCGCCGGGTGATCGTCACCTGGCCGTCGTCCAGGCCAGGCATCTGCGCGTTGTCCGCGGCGGGCTCCCACGCCTGGCGGGGGTCACCCGCCCCCGAGCCGCAGCCCGGCTCGGTCTGCGGCGGCTGGGCGGGCAGCGCGCCGTAGTAGGCCTCTTCCACGCCCGCGTCGGACAGGCCCAGGCTGGCCGGGGTCACGACCCACGACGGCAGCGGCAGCCCCGCGCGCAGCAGGTCGTCGTTGATCGCGGCGTCCGTCGCCAGGTTCCACCGGTCGTGGTCGACCGGACCAGGCAGCCCGTCTGCGCGACCGGCGTGGTCGCGGATCAGGTGCGAGGCCTCGTGCACGAGCACAGCCCCGGCGACCTGCGGCCCCCACTCGTCGAGCGTGGCGGGGTCCACGTACAGCCGCCAGTGCCGGTCCACGGCGAACGTCGCCAGCCCCGGAGCGGCCAGCGGCCGGACCGAGAACAGCGCGTGCGCGAGGTACGGGGCGGACTCAACGGCGACCAGGCGAGCGGCGGCCAGCGCGCGCCGCTCGTCGTCGGTCAGCGGCCGGATCGTCGTGGGGTTCACGCTGCCTCCTGGGGGATGAGCCCGGCGTCGGCCAGGACGGTCAGGAACGCCCGTGCGGAGGCCGGCGGGCGCTCCCCGGTCGGGCGGGACTTGAGCAGGGCGCGCGCGTTCGCTGCGGCCACGTCCTGGAGCCCGGCCCGCGCGGCCACGGCCAGCGGTGCCCACGCGGCGCGCCACCCCGTCTTGGTGCCGTCGGCGGTCGAGTGCGCGGTGACGGCCGTCAGGGTGGCCCAGGCGCGGGACGGCTCGAGGGTGGCCCACGCGACCGAGTCGGGGTCCGCCAGGACGTCGGCCGGGTCGGGCAGGTCGTTGTGCGCCCGCCAGGCGATGTACTCGACGGCCGCACCCTCACCGACCAGGCCGGTCGCGGCCAGCAGGGTCGCGGGGGTGTCGTCGGGGTCGAGCAGCGCGAGCACGTCGGCGGTCATGGTCCAGGTGCGGTGCGAGGGCCAGGCCCGCCCCGTCGAGGCGTCGTCGCGGGGCAGGTCGTGCAGCAGGTCGGGCCGCGTCCGGATGAACGAGGCGACCTGCGCCCGGGAGGCCGCGCGGGCGACCGGCGAGAAGTCGAGCACGCGGCCGGACGTCGGCACCTGGAACCCGGTCGTCATGCCGTCGAGCCAGTCGTCGAGCGCGGGCTCGAACTCCACGTGCAGGAACCGGTTGGCCATCGGAGCGGCGAGGTCCCACCCGTCGGCCGCGAACTCGGGCGGGTTGGCCGCTGCCACGACCCGGACCTTGTGGGGGAGCGTCAGGTCACCCACCACCCGGTCGAGGACCAGCCGCAGCGCCGCAGCCTGGACCGCCGGCGGCGCGGTGGTCAGCTCGTCCAGGAAGAGGTAGCCCTCCTCGGCCTCCGCCAGCCGCACGGCCCAGGCCGGGGCGGCGAGGTCCACGCCGTGCTCACGCACGATGGGCAGACCGGCGAAGTCGGCGGGCTCGCGCAGCGAGGCGATGACCGTTTCCATCGGGAGCCCCTCGGCCCGGGCGAGCGCCTGCAGGAGCGAGGACTTGCCGATGCCCGGCTTCCCCCACAGCAGGACGGCCACCCCCGCTCGTCCGGCGGCGCGCATGACGGTCAGAAGCGGGCTGCTCTGCCGCTGTAGGGCGGGCAGGTGGTTCGTCATCGGTCGTCCTCTCATCGCACTATCTCTGACACCGGTAAATCTATCTTTCACCACTGACACAACCATCACAGCGGAGTAACGGACCAGTCGCGCGAAGAGGTCCGCCTGCCCCACGGGCGGGTGCAGCGAGGGCTGGGTAGCCCCGCCAGCACCCGCGTGACGGGGCGGGCGGGCCTCGACCGCGAGGCGCCCCACCAACCCCAGACGCGGCGCAGCCGGCCCCCTCAGTTCGGATCACTCAACGGCACGAGAGCGCAGGTCATCGACCTGTTGATCGGTGGTAGGTGAGGCAGTGGGTACGGGCCGCGCAGCGGCCCCGAAGCGGGGGGAGCGGCGCAGCCGCGAACCCTCGCGAGCGAGCGCCAGCAGGGGCCGCCCTGGCGGCCCCAGGTTTTGCCCCGCACGCGCAGCGTGCGGACCAGGCAGCGCCGG
>NZ_FOKA01000013.1 GCF_900111925.1 Cellulomonas marina | reverse complement strand
GGTTCTTCGGACATCCGGTGGGGGTGACGGCTCGCCGGTGAGTCAGGTGCAGGGGTGAGGGGGTCGAGGTCCCCGAGGATCAGCAGCGACCAAGCAAACCGTCCCTGCGGAGACCTCGACCGTGTCCAACGCTACGGCGTGCTCGAGCGCGCCTTCTACCGACCCCTGTTCGCGATGTGACGTGCTGCTGGGCCTGGACGTCGTTCAGGTCGAGGCCGTCGAACGATCACCGACGTTGCTGACGGTGACGGTCTCTTCCCCGCCCGGTCTGATGGGGTGCCCGCGGTGCGGCGTCGTCGCCGTCGGCCGGGGCCGCAAGATCCGGGTGCTGCACGACGTGCCGGGCGAGGTGCCCGTCGTGCTGCGGTGGCGGCAGCGGACCTGGCGGTGCCCGGACCCCGGCTGCCCGGTCGGGTCGTTCACCGAGCAGCTGCCCGACCTGGTCCCCGCCCGCGGGTCGCTGACGTGCCGGGCGGTGACCTGGGCCATCGCCCAGCTGCGCCGCGAGCACGCCTGCGTGTCGGGTCTGGCGCGCCGGCTCGCGGTGGCGTGGAAGACGTTGTGGCGCGCGGTCCGGCCGCGGCTGCAGGCCCGGGCCGAGGACCCGGCACGGTTCACCGGCGTCACCTCTCTGGGCGTCGACGAGCACATCTGGCATCACGGCGACACCCGCCGACGTGGGCCCAAGGAGCTCACCGGGATGGTCGACCTGACCCGCCATCAGGACGAACACGGACGGTGGCGGGTCCGTGCCCGCCTGCTGGACCTGGTCCCGGGCCGGTCCAAGAAGGCCTACGCCGACTGGCTCACCGACCGCGGAGCCACCTTCCGCGACGGGGTCCAGGTCGCCGCGCTAGACCCCTTCGGCGGCTACAAGGCCGCCCTGGACGCCGAGCTCGCCGACGCGGTCGCCGTGCTGGACGCGTTTCACGTCGTCAAGCTCGGCACCCAGGTCGTCGACGAAGTCCGCCGCCGCGTCCAGCAGGCCACGACCGGGCACCGCGGCCGCAAGGGCGACCCCCTGTACGGCATCCAGACCCTCCTGCGCGCCGGCGCCGAGAACCTGACCGACAAGCAGCTGCACCGCCTCGAGGTCGCGATCACCGCCGATGACGCCCACGAGGAGGTCTACATCGCCTGGCGGTGCGCCCAGGACCTGCGCGCGGCCTACCGCACCAAGGACACCGCCGAGGGACGGCGCCGCGCCGAGAAGATCCTGGCCTCGTTCCACACCTGCCCCATCGCCGAGGTCGCCCGCCTGGGACGGACCCTGCGCCGCTGGCAACAAGCGTTTCTGGCCTACTTCACCACCGACCGCGCCAACAACGGCGGCACCGAAGCCGTGAACGGCATCATCGAACTCCACCGCCGCATCGCCCGCGGCTACCGCAACCGCGACAACTACCGACTCCGCATGCTCCTCGCCGCCGGCGGCCTCAACGCCTGAACCCCACCAGATGTCCGAAGAGCCAGGAAACGGGCCGGCGCGCCCGTGCCCGGCACCCGGGTGACGAGGGCGTGGGCGCCCACCGCGGCGTCGACGACGGTGCCCGCGACCGGTGTCGTCGCCACCGCCTGCGCCACCACCCCCAGGGCGAGGGCCAGGGGCCGGCGCCGGTGCGTGACCCCCCGCGGCACGGCACCCCCGCTCACCCCCAGCACCTCGTGGTGCACGCGCTCGAGGTGGGAGCGGTGGGCTCCCGTCTCGAAGCACTCCCGCCGCCAGGCCGCCATCCCGCGCTCGAACAGGTGCTCGGCGTGCAGCCCCCGGTCGAAGACGCCCCGGTAGCCGGCGGCGAGGGCGCGCATGCCGAAGTCGCGGTCCTCCTGCCGGCGGTAGACCTCGTCGCCCGGGGTCGCGAGCCCGATCCGCAGCGCGGCGTCCCGGCGCAGCGAGAAGTGGCCGGCCCAGAAGTGCAGCAGCACGTCGTCGCCCGCCTCCCACCCGGCGCTCGCGGCCGCGTAGGCGCGGGCGTACATCTCGGCGACCGCGCGCCGCTCGCGGGGCACGCGCCGGGGGTCGTTGGGCATGTGCCCGACGAGCACGAGGCACGGGTCGTCGGCCCGCGCGTGCGCGGCGGCGTGCGCGCCGGGCAGCCCGGGACCGGGGAGGACGTCGTCGTCGAGCAGGAGCAGGAGGTCGCCCGTCGCCTCCTCCGCACCGCGCTGCCGCGCCGCGGCGAGCCCGCGGTTCGGCTGCAGGACCGGACGGACGCGGGGGTCGGCGGCGCGCGCCCGGGCGAGCAGCTCCGCGGTGCCGTCCGTGGAGCCGTCGACGACGACGACGAGCTCGTGCAGCGCGGGGTCCGCGAGCAGGGGACGGAGCACCCGGGGGAGGAGGTCGCGGCGCTGGTAGGTGGGGACGACGACCGACACGGCCGGGCCTCGCGACGAGCGCGGCATGCGACCTCCATCGGACCCGTGGGCTCCCCCTGGGTCCCACGCTAGCCGTGAGCGCGGGACCCGGCGCCTCACGTCACCCTGCCGCCGCCGTCCATGACCCGTCCGGGTGACCTCGTAGGCTCGTCCTGTGGCGACGTTCTCCTCCCTGCAGCAGCAGCACGTCCTGGCCGCCCTCGCCGAGCACGCGCGGCTGGGCGCGGACGACTTCGCGTCGACCTACGGGTTCGGTGCCCCTTCGGGCTACGCCGTCGTGCACGAGGGGGAGCGGTACGACGCCGTCGCCGTGCTGGGTGTCGCGCACCGGTACGCCACCGGACGCCTCGCGACGCCCGAGGAGGTGACCAACGGGCTGCCGACGGCCCTCGCGATCCTCCGCCGACGGGGCTTCGAGGTCGCCGAACCCGCCCTGGCCGCCCGTCCCGCCGCCGCCGTGACCCGGTCCGCCCCCGCGCGCCGCACGGCCGGCACCCGCACGCCCGGCACCCGCACGTCCGGCACCCGGACGGCGGCCCCGTCGCCCGCACGCCGGGCGGCGACCGAGCGGGTGGCCGCCATCTGCCCGACGTGCGCCATGACGCTCCCCGCCACCGGCATCTGCGACGACTGCGGCTGACGCACCGGTTCGTCGTCCGCTGTTCGTTCGTCGTCCGCTGTTCACCTGCGCGACCTGGGCGGCGACGTCCGGGGCGGCCAGGATCGTCTCCGTGCTCGTCGTGCTCTGGCTCGCCGCCGCCTCCGTGGGGACCCTCGCGGTCGTCGAGGTCCGCGGCACGCTCGCGCTGCTGGGCGCGTGCGTCACGGCCGTCGTCGCCTGTGCCGCCTGGGCGCTCGTCGCGCCGGCCCCGACCGCGCTCGTCGCCCTGGCATCGGCCACGGGGCTCGCCGTGGCGTGCGTCTGGCAGCTGCACGCGCTGGCGTCCGCCGCGCCGGTGCCCGACGAGGTGCTCAGCCCCGTCCTCTGAGCGTCGGCCGGTCCTCGGGCCGCGCCGACGGGACCGTCGTCCCCCGACCGGCGGACGCACCGCCGAGCGGTTGCCCGCCGCCGCCCGCACCACCACTGTGGTCCCGCACGCGACCACCGCCGGTGGCGCACGCCGGCCCCACGGCCGGGCCGCACGGGGAGGGGCAGCCGCGATGGGCGACGGGACAGGTACGAGCACGACGAGCCAGGACGTACGGACCGGTGACGCCACGGCCGGCCCGCTGCGCACCGCCGTCGTGTACAACCCCGTCCGCGTCGAGGGCCTCGACGAGCGCCGCCGCGTCGTCGAGGAGGCCCTGGCTGCCGCGGGCTGGCCCGCGCCCCGCTGGATCGAGACGACCGAGGACGACCCCGGCGCCGGGCAGGCTCGGCAGGCCGTCGCGGACGGCGCCCAGGTGGTCTTCGCGTGCGGCGGCGACGGGACCGTCCGGTCCTGCATCGAAGGCCTCGCCGGCGGCCCCGGCGCGCTGGCCGTGCTGCCCGCGGGCACGGGCAACCTGCTGGCGACGAACCTCGGGCTGCCCGACGACCCCGCCGCCGGCGTACGGGTCGTCGTCGAGCGCGGCCGCCGCCGTATCGACGTCGGGTACGTCGACGGGCAGGCCTTCGCCGTGATGGCCGGGATCGGCTTCGACGCCGCGCTGCTCGACGACGCGTCGACGCAGCTCAAGGCCCGCTTCGGCCCGGCCGCCTACGTGGTGTCCGCGCTCAAGCACCTGCGCCGGCACCGCATCGACGTCCGCATCGAGCTCGACGACCGACCGCCGATGCGCCGGCGCGTCCGTTCCGTCGTCGTGGGGAACGTGGGACGGCTGCAGGGCGGGGTGCTGCTCCTCGCGGACGCGGAGCCCGACAACGGGCAGATGGAGGTCGCGGTCCTGGCGCCGCGCACGCTGGGCGACTGGGCCGGTACGGCGTGGGGCGTGGCCCGGCGGCGGAAGCACGTGCCGCACCTGGAGACGTTCCGCGCCTCGCACGTCCGGGTGGTGGCGACCGAGCCGCACCGGCGCCAGCTCGACGGCGACGTCATCGAGCGCGGCCGCGTGCTCGAGGTGAGCATCAGCCCCGCGGCGCTGGACCTGTGCGTGCCGCAGCCCGAGCGGAGCGAGGACCTCAGCGAGGGGTCCGAGCGCCTGTAGGACGGGCCGGCTCGTCGCACCACCCGTGCACGCGTCCGGTGCACGGCCCGCCCGTGCGCGTCGCATGGCACAGTGGGCGGGCATGGAGCTGGATCTGCAGGGCAGGGTCGTCCTCGTGACCGGTGCGGGCCGCGGCATCGGCCGCGCGGTCGCGGAGACCTTCCTGCGGGAACGGGCGCTCGTCGTCGCCACGGACGTCGACGCCGCGGCCGTCGGGTGGGCCGAGCCGGCGGCGGCGGACGCGGGCACCACGTCGCTGGCCCTGGCCTGCGACGTCCGGTCGGACGCCTCCGTGCAGGCCGCGGTCGACGCCGCGCTCGAGCGCTTCGGCCGCGTCGACGTGCTCGTGAACAACGCCGGGGTGCTCGGCGAGGGGCTCGTCGAGGAGGTCGACGCCTCGACGTGGACCACCGTGCTCGACGTCAACGTCACCGGCACGGTCCGCACGTGCCGGGCGGTCATGCCGGCGATGAAGCGCCAGGGCGGCGGCCGCATCCTCAACGCGGCGTCGTTCGCCGCGATCGTCCCGAGCGTGGGCAGCGCGGCGTACGCGGCGTCGAAGGCCGCCGTCGTGCAGCTCACCCGCGTCCTCGCCGGAGAGCTCGGCCCGTGGGGCGTCACCGTCAACGCCTACGCGCCCGGCATGGTGCCGACGGAGCTCAACGGCTTCCGCGAGAAGGACCAGGCCACCCAGGACCGGCTCCTGGACACGCTGACGCTGCGGCGGTGGGGCGAGCCGCAGGAGGTCTGCGACCTGCTGTGCTTCCTCGCCAGCGACGCGGCGCGCTACATCACCGGCACCCTCGTCGACGTGAGCGGCGGCAAGCTCGCCACCCAGCTCCCCCAGCGCGCCTACGAGATCGCGGGGCTGCGCTGATGGCGGACGCGCGGGTGCTGTGGGTCACCGGTGCCGGCAGCGGCATGGGCCGGGCGGCGGCCGTCGCGTGCGCCGGCGGACGCCGCGTCGCGCTCAGCGGCCGGCGCCAGGACCGGCTGGAGGAGACGGCGCGGCTCGTGGAGAGCGCCGGCGGCGAGGCGCTGGTGCTGCCGCTGGACGCGCGGGACGGCGACGCCGTCGCCCGTGCGCACGCCACCCTGCGGTCGGCGTGGGGCCGGGTGGACGACGTGGTCCTCTCGGCGGGTCTCAACACGCCGCGCCGCACGTGGGCCGACCAGTCGACCGACGAGGTGCGCGCGGTCCTCGACACGAACCTCACCGCCGCCGTCCTGGTGGTCGACGCCGTGCTGCCCGACCTGCGCGTCGCGGGCGGGCAGGTCGTCGTCGTGTCGTCGTACTCGGCCTGGCGCTTCACGCCCTACGCCGGAGTGGCCTACAGCGCGAGCAAGAGCGCCCTGCGCGCGCTGTGCCAGACGCTCAACGCGCAGGAGGCCGCGCACGGCGTCCGTGCCTGCCACCTGTGCCCGGGCGACGTGGACACGGAGTTCCTCGCCCTGCGTCCGCAGGTCCCCGACGAGTCGGCGCGGTCCGTCATGCTCCGGCCGGAGGACGTGGGGCGTGCCGTGGCCTTCGTGCTCGCGTCGCCTCCCGGGGTCCGCGTCGACGAGCTCGTCATCAGCCCCGTCGCGCAGGTCTGACCCCTGCCCGGGTGGTCGCGTCGCCCGGTCGGCAGTCGTTCCGCACCGCGGACGTCCCCGCCCCGGGGCGCCACGACCCGTGACTTCGCGGCCCGTGAGGAGGCCGGCTGCCGGTCCGCCCCGCCGCAGGCGGACCCGGTCGACGGACCCGGCGACCGGTCGGCGCGTCGGTGATCCCGCGGCGGCGGTCGGCCGGGCACGGGTAGGCCTCGGCGGCTGCACCAGCGCGGGCAGGGGAGTCGTGAGCGCCCTGTGTCGGTCCGGAGGGGCTGCTGCGGGCGGCGACGGGTGCAGCGGCCCTGCTCCCTACGCTCCCCGGATGACCTCCTCACCGTTCGACGCGGTCCCGGGCGCCGGTCCTCGGCGGAGCAGGCGGGAACACCCGCGGGCAGCGGAGTCCTTGCGTGTGGGCGCCGTGCTCGGCGCCGCCCTCGCCGTCGGCCTGGCGCTCGTCGGGGAACGGCTGCCCACCGTCGTCCTGGGTTCGTGGGTGCTACGGCCCGAGGTGCCGGCCCTCACCCTGGCCGTCCTGGTCCCGGTGGCGTCCGCGGTCGCCTCGGCACTGGCCCCGCTGCGCAGCTGGGTGCCGCGGGCGCTGCTGGCGGTGGTGGTGGCGGTGGCATGGGCGTCCGCCGGGTGGGTCGCGTTCCTGGGGTGGGCGGCGTGCTGGAGCGTGCCGGAGCCCGCCGGACCCGGCGGGTGCCGGGTCGTCGTCAAGGAGATCTCCTTCCTGCTACTCGGCGGCGGCGACGTGTTCGTGCTGGCGCCCGGGCAGCGGGTCCTGGACGATCCGCAGACGACGTACGGGGCGGACGACGGGTACCCGCCGATCGCCGCGGGGACCTACTCGCTGCGCTGGGAGGGCGACACCGCTCGTCTCCGGCTGTGGAGCGCCTACCCGCAGGGTGCACCCATCACCGATCAGCCCGACCCGCTCACCTGTCCGGGGCCGTGACGGCACGTCGATGCACGTCGATGCTCCGGCTGATGTGCCCCGAGTGGGATTCGAACCCACACTGGATCGGGTTTGAGCCGAACGCCTCTGCCGTTGGGCTATCGGGGCCGGCCAGCAACGATACCGGCGCCCGGCCGTGCCCCGCGGAGCGCCGGGACCGGTGTGGCCCGCGCCGCACCGCGGGCCGCGGCCGGGCACCACTACGATGTCCGCGTGAGCAGCGAGAAGAACCCGGACGTCGTGGTCGACGTCAAGCCGTCGGCCGGCCCCGCCCCCGAGGCGCCCGCGACCGGCACCCGTCCGAAGCGCCGCGCCGTCGTCGCGGAGGACGAGGCCCTCATCCGCATGGACGTCGTGGAGACGCTGCGTGAGGCGGGCTTCGACGTCGTCGGGGAGGCGGGCGACGGCGAGCAGGCGGTGGCCCTCGTCACCGAGCTCAAGCCCGACGTCGTCGTCATGGACGTCAAGATGCCCAACCTCGACGGCATCTCCGCCGCCGAGCGCATCGGCAAGGCGCACCTGGCCCCGGTCGTGCTGCTGACGGCCTTCTCGCAGACGGAGCTCGTCGAGCGGGCGCGGGACGCGGGCGCGATGGCGTACGTCATCAAGCCGTTCAGCCCGGCCGACCTCCTTCCGGCCGTCGAGATCGCGATCTCGCGCTACGCGCAGATCACCGCGCTGGAGTCCGAGGTCGCGGACCTCGCCGAGCGCTTCGAGACCCGCAAGCGCGTGGACCGCGCCAAGGGCCTCCTCATGACGAAGATGGGGCTGACGGAGCCGGAGGCGTTCCGCTGGATCCAGAAGACGTCGATGGACCGCCGCCTCACGATGCGCGAGGTCGCGGACGCCGTCATCGACCAGGTCGGCGGCGCCGCCTGACGGTCGGGACCGCGTCGGTCGCGGCCGACCGGTCACCCGGCCGGGTGAAATGTCCGCTTGAGGTGTGACAGCGGTGGACGGCGCTGGTCGGTGGTGGCCGCGCTCGGTCATCATCGTCAGCGCCGACGTCCTGCAGGGGGCAGGGACGCCAGTCCAGGTCCAGCCACGTGCTCTGACGGAGGTGCTGCGTGCGTCCCGCCCCGGTGGTGCTCCCTGTCCGGTCCGAGGACCTCGACGACGTCGTCCGCCTCGCCCTCGCGGGGCGTGAGGAGGCCGCCGGCGCGCAGGTGTGCACCGGTGACCCCGACCGGCTGCGTGCCCAGCTCGGGGCGTACCTCGGCTCACCGGGCGGTCGCGGGCTGGTCGTGAGCGTCGACGGGCACCCCCTGGGGATGCTGCTCGCGCGCGTGGTGGGGCCGTCCCCCTTCTCGGACGCCGTCGTCCTCGAGGTCGAGACCATCTACGTCGCGGCGGAGGCGCGCCGGCGCGGTCTCGGGCACGCGCTCATGGCCGGGGCGGCGGACGTGGCGGCCGCCAGCGGGGCCACCGAGGTGTTCTGCGCCGGGCTGCCCGGCGCCCGCAGCATGCAGCGGTTCCTCGCCCGGCTCGGCTTCTCGCCCGCGGCCGGGCACCGCGTGGCGACGACGGGCGTGCTGCAGCGGCGGCTCGCGCAGGACGCCCTGGCCGTCCCGACGGGCGCCGGCAACCGCCACACGCGGCTGCTCGGCGTCCTGGAGGCCCGCCGTCAGGCGCGCGCGTCGAGGAGCATGCAGGTCAGCCTCCCCGTCGCGACCCTGCGCCCGGACGCGTCCTCCACCGTCACCTCGTAGGTCGCCAGCGTCCCGCCGCGGTGCACGGCCGTCGCCGTGCCCGTGACCACGCCCTCCGACGCCGAGCGGTGGTGGGTCACCGACAGCTCGATGCCGACCGCCCGCCGCCCGGCGCCCGCGTGCTCCTGCGCGGCCAGCGAGCCGACGGTCTCGACGAGGACGCCCGACGCCCCTCCGTGCAGCAACCCGTGGGGCTGGGTGTTGCCGGCGACGGGCATCGTCGCCACCGCGCGGTCCGGCGCCACCTCGCGCACCTCGATGCCCATGCGCTCGATCAGCGTGCCCCTCGTGGTCGGGCTCGTCGCCGATCTGGTCGTCGGGCCGGTCGTCGGGCCGGTCGTCGTGCTGGTCGTGGGGCCGGGCGTCGTGCCCTCGGGCAGGGGGGCGGGGACGGCAGCAGGGGCGGTGTCGGACATGGCGGCTAGGTTGGCACCCGTGACCGACGCACCCCCCTCCGCCGCGCTGAGCGACCCGCAGACGGACCCGCTGACGCCCTCTGCCGACGCCCCTGCCGACGGGACGGCGCCGACGCCGGGGTCGGCCGGACGGCTCCTCCTCATCGACGGCCACTCCATGGCGTACCGCGCCTTCTTCGCCCTGCCGGTCGACAAGTTCGCCACGTCGACGGGGCAGCCGACGAACGCGGTCTTCGGCTTCGTCTCGATGCTCGCCAACCTGCTGCGCGACGAGGAGCCGACGCACGTGGCCGTCGCCTTCGACGCCGGCCGGTCGACCTTCCGCACGGAGGAGTACGCGGAGTACAAGGGCACGCGCAACGCCACGCCGGAGCCGTTCCGCGGCCAGGTCGCCGTCGTCGAGCGGCTGCTGGAGACCATGCACATCCCGGTCCTCAAGAAGCCCGGCGTCGAGGCGGACGACGTCCTCGCCACGCTGGCCGGGCAGGCGGCCGCCGCCGGGCTGGAGGTGCTCGTCTGCACGGGGGACCGCGACGCCTTCCAGCTCGTCCGGCCGCACGTGACCGTGCTGTACCCGATCCGCGGGGTGTCCGAGCTGACGCGCATGACGCCGGAGGCGGTGGAGGCCAAGTACGGCGTCCCGCCCGAGCGCTACCCGGACCTCGCGGCCCTCGTGGGGGAGACGAGTGACAACCTGCCGGGCGTGCCGGGTGTCGGGCCGAAGACCGCGGCGAAGTGGATCGTCCAGCACGACGGGCTCGAGGGGGTGCTCGCAGCGGCGGGCTCCCTCAGCGGCAAGGCGGGTGAGTCCCTGCGGGCGAACGCGGACCAGGTGGCCCTGAACCGTCGGCTGAACGCGCTGCTGACCGACGTCGAGCTGCCGCTCGGACCGCAGGACCTCGCCGTGCGGCCGTGGGACCGCCAGGCGCTGCACGAGCTGCTGGACGAGCTCGAGTTCCGCACGCTGCGCGACCGCCTGTTCGCCATGCTGCCGACGGAGGGCGACGCGGCCGTCGAGGCCACGGTGGCCGCGCTGGAGCTCGTCGAGACGGGCGCGGGGGAGCTCGGGGCGTGGCTGGCGGAGCGCCGGGGCGACGTGCTCGGCCTCGACGTGCGGGGCAGCGGGGCACCGGCCGGCGGCGACGCCTGGGGCGTGGCCATCGCGGACGACGCCGGCCGCGCGGTCGCCTACGACCTGTCCGCGCTCGACCCGGCGGACGAGGACGCGCTCGTGGCCTGGCTGGGGGACGACGCGAGCCCCAAGTCGGTCCATGCGTCGAAGACGGCCTGGCACGCGCTGGCGGGCCGCGGCATCGACCTGCGCGGCGTCACCTTCGACACGGAGCTCGCGGCCTACCTCTGCCAGCCGGACCGCCGCGCGTACGACCTCCCGGACCTCGCGGTCGGCTACCTGCGGCGCGAGCTGACGGCGCAGGAGGAGGGCGCCCAGGGCGCCCTCGACCTCGAGCTCGACGGCGTGGGGGAGGGGCGCCGCGCCGCCGTGCGGGCCTCGGCCGTGCGCGACCTGGTGGAGGCCCTGGGCGACGAGCTCGCCGCCCGCGGCGTGAGCCGGCTCTTGACGGAGGTCGAGCTGCCGCTCGTCGGGGTGCTCGCCCGGCTCGAGCGCACGGGCATCGCGGTCGACGGGGAGCTGCTGGCCGAGCTGGAGGCGTCGTTCGACGGGCACGTGCGCGCCGCCGCCGCCGACGCCTACGCCGTGATCGGCCGGGAGGTGAACCTCGGCTCGCCCAAGCAGCTGCAGGAGGTCCTCTTCGACCAGCTCGACATGCCCCGGACCAAGCGCAACAAGACCGGGTACACCACCGACGCGGCGGCGCTGACGGACCTGTTCGCGCGCACGCAGCACCCGTTCCTCGAGCACCTGCTGGCCCACCGCGACGCGATCCGCCTGCGGCAGGTCGTCGAGGGGCTGCGCCGGTCGGTGGCTGCCGACGGCCGGATCCACTCGACCTTCCAGCAGACCATCGCGGCGACGGGCCGGCTCTCCTCGACCGACCCCAACCTGCAGAACATCCCCATCCGCACCGACGCGGGCCGGCAGATCCGCCGCGCCTTCGTCGTCGGGCCGGGGTACGAGACGCTGATGACCGCGGACTACTCGCAGATCGAGATGCGGATCATGGCGCACCTGTCCGGCGACGAGGGGCTCATCGCGGCCTTCCGCTCGGGCGAGGACCTGCACTCCTACGTCGGCTCGCGGGTGTTCTCGGTGCCCACCGACGAGGTGACGCCGGCGATGCGCTCGAAGATCAAGGCGATGAGCTACGGCCTGGCCTACGGGCTGTCGGCGTACGGGCTCTCGCAGCAGCTGTCGATCCCGGCGTCCGAGGCGTCGGCCCTCATGACCGACTACTTCTCGCGGTTCGGCGGCGTGCGCGAGTACCTCGACGGGGTCGTCGACCAGGCGCGCGCCACGGGCTACACCGCCACGCTGCTCGGCCGGCGTCGCTACCTGCCCGACCTCACGAGCGACAACCGCGTGCGCCGCGACGCCGCGGAGCGCATGGCCCTCAACGCGCCGATCCAGGGCAGTGCGGCCGACCTCATCAAGCTCGCGATGCTCGGGGTCGACCGCGAGCTGGCCGCGCGGGGGCTGGGCTCCCGCATCCTGCTGCAGGTGCACGACGAGCTCGTCGTCGAGGTCGCGCCGGGCGAGCGGGAGGACGTCGAGGCGCTGCTGCGCGAGCAGATGGCGGGTGCCGGGGAGCACCTGCCCGACGGCCCGCTCGACGTGCCCCTCGACGTGTCCGTCGGCATCGGGACGAGCTGGCACGCCGCCGGTCACTGAGGCCGGGGGCGGGCGCGGGCCGGGCGTCCGCGGGTCGGTGGGCCGCGCAAGGGGTCGGCGGGTCGCCCGGGGGTCAGCCGGGCAGGCGGCAGCAGAAGATGGCCGTGCCGGGCAGGGACGCGCGCTGCGGCCCCCACCCGCCCCAGACCCGGTCGTGCCCAGCCGGCCACTCGGGCTCGACGAGGGCCTCCAGCACGAAGCCGGCAGCCACGAGGAGCCCGACGTGGTCGCCGACCGTGCGGTGGTACTCGGCGTAGAGCACCGTGCCGTCCTCCGCGGTCTCCACGTACGGGCGCCGGTCGAAGTACGAGCGCGCGACGGTCAGCCCGGCGGCCGTCGGGACGTCGGGGAACGCCCAGCGCACCGGGTGCGTCACCGAGAACACCCACCGCCCGCCGGGTCGCAGGACGCGCGCCACCTCCGCATGCACCCGGTCCGGGTCGGGCACGAAGGGCAGCGCGCCGTACGCCGTGAAGGCCACGTCGACGCCACCGTCGGCGAACGGCAGCGCCCGCGCGTCGGCCTGCACGAGCGGGGGACCGCCGTCGCCGGGCGCGTCGAGGCGCCGACCGGCCCGCAGCATCCCGGCGGAGACGTCGGTGGCGACGGCTCGCGCACCCCGCGCCCGCAGCCACCGCGACCCCTGCGCCGCGCCCGCGCCCACCTCGAGGACGACGGCGCCCGCGACGTCGCCGAGCAGGTGCGCGTCGGACTCGCGCAGCCCCTCGGGGCACCACAGCAGGTCCGCCGACCCGAGGAACTCGCCGTGCTCGGCCAGGTACTCCTCCGCGTTGGCGTCCCACCACCCGCGCGCGGCCGCGCCCCCGGCGGCGTCGGGGACGGACCGGTAGCCGGCCTCGGCGAGCGGCGGCAGGGCGGGCGGGTGGCTCTCGTCGGGCACGCGCCCATCCTGACGTGCGGAGACGGACCGGGTCCGGCGCCGGAGGGCGGACGGACCGGACGAAGGTTGCGATTCGGTCACAGTCGTCGCCGCACCACGACACAGGTACCACCGCGTAACGATTCCGTGACGCGCTGCCCCTAGGGTCGGCCCCCTGCGACCGGCGGCCCGTGCCCGCCGGCGCCCGACGAGAGGTGGAGCAGGTGAAGTCCCAGTGGAAGGCCGCGGCCGGCCTCCTGGCGGTGGGCATGGTCCTCGCCGCGTGCGCGGAGAGCGACCGCGACTCCGCCGACGGCGCGACCGCCGGTGCGGCGGCCGGTGAGGGCCGCGACACGTTCATCTTCGCCGCGTCGTCCGACCCCGCGTCGCTCGACCCCGCGTTCGCCAGCGACGGCGAGTCGTTCCGCGTCGCCCGGCAGATCTTCGAGGGCCTCGTGGGCGTCGAGCCCGGCACGGCCGACCCGGCGCCGCTCCTGGCGGAGTCGTGGGAGGTCAGCGACGACGGCCTGGACTACACGTTCACGCTGAAGGAGGGCGTGCAGTTCCACGACGGCACGCCGTTCGACGCGGACGCCGTGTGCTTCAACTTCGACCGGTGGAACAACTTCACCGGCATCCTGCAGGCCGAGTCCCTGTCGTACTACTGGGGCAAGGTCAACGGCGGCTTCGCGACGAGCGACGTCCCCGAGCTCAACGGCACGGGCAAGTACGAGTCGTGCGCGGCGCCCGACGCCGCAACCGCGGTGATCCACCTCAAGTCGCCGCTGCCGGAGCTCGTCGCCGCGCTGTCCCTGCCCGCGCTGTCGATGCAGTCGCCGACCGCGCTGACCGAGTACGAGGCCGACGCCGTCAGCGGCGAGGCCGACGCGCCCGTCCTGCCCGAGTACGCCACGGCGCACCCCACCGGCACGGGCCCGTTCGTGTTCGAGTCCTGGAGCCCGGGCGAGGAGGTCGTGCTCACGGCCAACGAGGACTACTGGGGCGAGCAGGGCCAGGTCCGCCGCATCGTCTTCCCGATCATCTCCGACGCCACCGCCCGCCGGCAGGCGCTGCAGGCCGGGGACATCGACGGCTACGACCTCGTCGGGCCGGCGGACGTCGCCGCGCTCGAGGAGGAGGGGTACCAGATCGTCAACCGCGACCCCTTCAACGTCCTGTACCTCGGCATGAACCAGGCCGACCCGGACCTCGCCGACATCCGCGTCCGGCAGGCGATCGCGCACGCGATCGACAAGGAGGCGCTCGTCGCGCAGACCCTCCCCGAGGGCACGGAGGTGGCGACGAACTTCGTCCCGCCGTCGGTCGCGGGCTGGAACGACGAGGTCACGACCTACGAGTACGACCCCGACCGTGCGCAGGAGCTGCTCGCCGAGGCCGGCAAGTCCGACCTGACGATCGACTTCAACTACCCGACGAACGTGTCGCGGCCCTACATGCCCACGCCGGAGCAGACGTTCACGGCCATCGCGGCGGACCTCGAGGCCGTCGGCATCACCGTCAACCCCGTGCCGCAGCCGTGGAGCCCGGACTACCTCGACACCATCCAGGGCGGCACGGAGCACGGCCTGCACCTGCTGGGCTGGACCGGCGACTACAACGACACGTACAACTTCATCGGCGTGTTCTTCGGCGGCCCGTCCAACGAGTGGGGCTTCGACAACCCCGAGCTGTTCCAGCAGATCGGCGACGCGCGCTACCAGGCGGACGTCGACGAGCAGACCGCGGCCTACGAGGCGGCCAACGCGGCGATCATGGACTTCCTGCCGGGCATCCCGCTCGCGCACCCGGTCCCGTCGCTGGCGTTCAAGCCCGACGTCCAGGGCTACCCCGCGTCGCCCGTGCAGGACGAGGTCTACAACGTCGTCACGCTGGGGGACTGAGCCGCAGCGATGGTCAGGCTGATCCTGCGGCGTCTGGCGCTGCTCGTCCCGACGCTGCTCGGGCTGTCCGTCCTGCTGTTCGCGTGGGTGCGTGCTCTCCCGGGAGGTCCGGCGACGGCCCTCCTGGGGGAGCGCGCCACCCCCGAGGCGGTGGAGCGCATCAACGCGCTCTACGGCTTCGACCGGCCGATCGTCGAGCAGTACGTGCGCTACCTCGGCCAGCTCGTGACGGGGAACTTCGGCGTCTCGACCCGCACGGGCCGGCCGGTGCTCGAGGAGTTCGCCTCGCGCTTCCCGGCGACGGTCGAGCTGACCGTCCTGGCGCTGCTCCTCGCGGTCGCGGTCGCGATCCCGCTCGGCTACCTCGCCGCGCGGCACCAGGGCCGCACCCTCGACCACCTCACGGTGGTCGCGTCGCTGCTCGGAGTGACGGTCCCCGTGTTCTTCCTCGCGTTCCTGCTCAAGTACGCCTTCGCGGTCGAGCTCGGGTGGTTCCCGTCGTCGGGCCGCCAGGACCCGGCGATGATCGCGACGCACCCCACCGGCCTGTACGTCCTCGACGGGCTGCTCACGCGGGAGTGGGACGCGAGCTGGGACGCCCTCGTCCACCTGGTCCTGCCGGCGCTGGCCCTCGGGTCGATCCCGCTGGCCGTCATCGCCCGGATCACCCGCGCGTCGGTCATCGACGTGCAGTCGGCGGACTACGTGCGCACCGCGCGCGCCAAGGGCCTCCTGCCGCGCCACGTGCGCGACCGGGTCGTGCTGCGCAACGCGCTGCTGCCGGTCTCGACGACGATCGGCCTGCAGGTGGGGCTGCTGCTGTCGGGGGCGGTGCTCACCGAGACGGTATTCGCCTTCCCGGGCATCGGGTCCTTCCTGGCCGAGGCCGTCTTCAACCTCGACTACGCCGTCCTGCAGGGCTTCATCCTCATCATCGCGGTGGTGTACGCGCTCGTGAACCTCCTCGTCGACGTCTCGTACGGGCTCATCGACCCCCGGATCGCGCGATGAGCGCCGCCGAGGTGCACGAGGTCCTGCCCGCGGGTCCGGGGCCCGGGTCGCGGCCTTCCGGGGACGTGGCCGGCCAGTCGCTGTGGCGCGTGGCGTGGCGGCGGCTGCGCCGCAACCCCGGCGCCATCGCGGGCGCCGCGATCGTCGCCGTCTTCGTCCTCGTCGCGGTGCTCGCGCCGCTGCTGGCGCCCTACGACGCGGGCGCGCTGCCCGGCCGCGCGGAGGTGCGGCCCACGCTCATCCCCGGGCCGTCCGACGCGTACCCGCTCGGGCTGGACCGCTACGGCGCCGACCTGCTGTCCCAGCTCATCTGGGGTGCGCGGGCGTCCCTGCTCATCGGCGTGCTGTCCACCGTGCTGGGGCTGCTGGGCGGGATGCTGCTCGGGGTCCTCGCCGGCGGCGTCGGCGGCTGGGTGGACTCCGTCATCATGCGGCTCGTCGACCTCATGCTGTCCGTGCCGAGCCTGCTGCTCGCGGTCTCCATCGCCGCCGTCGCCGGGCAGACGCCGACGTCGGTCGTCGTCGCCATCGGCGTCGTGCAGGTGCCGATCTTCGCGCGGCTGCTGCGCGGGTCGATGCTCGCGCAGCGCGGGCAGGACTACGTGCTCGCCGCGAGCTCGCTGGGGCTCAGCCGACGGACGGTGACGATGACGCACGTGCTGCCCAACAGCGTCTCGCCCGTCATCGTGCAGGGCACCCTCATGCTGGCCACGGCCGTCATCGAGGCCGCGGCGCTGTCGTTCCTGGGCCTGGGCGGCGGCTCCCCGACGACGGCCGAGTGGGGGCGCATGCTCACCGCCGCGCAGGCCGAGCTCGAGATCGCCCCCCGGCTGGCGCTGTGGCCCGGTGCCTGCATCGCCGTGACCGCGCTCGGCTTCACCCTGTTCGGCGAGGCGCTGCGCGAGGCCCTCGACCCGCGCCAGAGGAGGCGTTGATGAGCGAGGCACCGCTGCTGAGCATCCGGGACCTCGAGGTCTCCTTCCGCACGGACGCGGGGACGACGACGGCCGTGCGCGGCGTGTCGTTCGACGTCCGCGCCGGCGAGACCGTGGCCGTCGTCGGGGAGTCGGGTTCGGGCAAGTCCACCACCGCGGCCGCGGTCATCGGCCTGCTGGCGGGCAACGGCCGCGTCACCGGCGGGCAGATCCTCCTCGACGGGGTGGACCTGGCGGCGCTGCCGCCGACCGAGCTCGCACGCCTGCGCGGCTCGCGCATCGGCATGGTCCCGCAGGACCCCATGTCGAACCTCAACCCGGTGCGCCTCGTCGGGCGGCAGGTCGACGAGACGCTCGTCGACAACGAGGTCGTGCCCGCGGGCCGGGCCCGCGCGCGCACGGTCGAGCTGCTGGAGGAGGCGGGACTCCCCGACGCCGGGCGCCGTGCGCGGCAGTACCCGCACGAGTTCTCCGGCGGCATGCGCCAACGGGCGCTCATCGCGATGGGACTGGCGGCGCGGCCGGCCCTGCTCATCGCCGACGAGCCGACGTCCGCGCTGGACGTCACCGTGCAGCGCACGATCCTCGACAACCTCACCGAGCTCACCCGGTCCCTCGGGGTGGCGGTCCTCCTCATCACCCACGACCTCGGCCTCGCGGCCGAGCGGGCGCAGCGCGTCGTCGTCATGTACGGCGGCGAGGTCGTCGAGCAGGGGCCGTCGGAGGCGCTCCTCCGCGCGCCGCAGCACCCTTACACGCGCCGGCTGCTGGCGGCGGCGCCGTCGCTGGCCTCGCGCCGCATCGAGCTGGCCAAGCAGGGCGTCCTCGGTGCCGACGCGGTGGCGGCCGACCTCCTGGCGACGACGGCGGGCGAGCACGGCCACGGCGCCGCCGCACCGGCCGGCGCCGCGGCGGGTGCGCGTGCCGACGTCGCGGCCCGAGGTGGCGTCGGGACGCCCCTCGTCGAGGTCGAGCACGTGTCCAAGGTCTTCTCGCTGCGGGGCAAGGGCCTGCTCGCGCGGTCGCAGCCGTTCACCGCGGTCGACGACGTGTCGTTCGTCGTGCCCCGCGGGCGCACGGTCGCGGTCGTGGGGGAGTCGGGCTCCGGCAAGTCGACGGTGGCGCGGATGATCCTCGGCCTGCTGACGCCGTCGTCGGGCCGGATCCGGTTCGATGGCGAGGAGGTGGCCTCCGGGGACCGTGTCGACCGGGCCGCCCAGGTGCGGTTCCGCCGCCGGGTGCAGCCGATCTTCCAGGACCCCTACGCCTCGCTCGACCCGCTGTACACGATCTACCGGACGATCGAGGAGCCGCTGCGCGTCCACCGCGTCGGGGACGCGGCGGCCCGGCGCGACCGCGTGCACGCCCTCATGGACGACGTGGCCCTGCCGCACGACCTGCTGCGCCGGTACCCCGGCGAGCTGTCGGGCGGGCAGCGCCAGCGCGTCGCCATCGCCCGCGCGCTCGCCCTGGAGCCCGAGCTCGTCGTCTGCGACGAGGCCGTGTCGGCGCTCGACGTCGTCGTGCAGTCCCAGGTGCTGCACCTGCTGGCCGACCTGCAGGCGCGGCTCGGGCTGTCGTACCTGTTCATCAGCCACGACCTCGCGGTCGTGCGGCAGGTGGCCGACGAGGTGTGCGTCATGCAGGGCGGGCGCGTGGTGGAGCGGGGGAGCGTCGACGACGTGTTCGAGCGCCCGGCGACGGACTACACGCGCTCCCTGCTCGCCGCGATCCCCGGGCGGGGGCTGCAGCTCGGCGCCGGCGGGGACGCGGCGTAGCCCTGCAGCGGTCGTCGCGCCGCGCGTCGCCCTGCCGCGTCCTGCCGTGCCCTGCCGCGTCCTGTCGCGCTCGTCGTCCCCCGTCCCGCGCCGGCGCGGCCCGTGTACCACGGCGTCGGCGCAGGTCCGGCGGCCGAACGGCCCGGACGGGGGACGGCTGCGCGGCTACTGTCTCCGGTGTGCGCATCGGTCTCCTCACGGGTGGCGGCGACGTCCCCGGTCTCAACGCCGCCATCCGTGCCGTCGTCAAGCGGGGGGAGGGCACGCACGGCCACAGCCTCATCGGCTTCCGCAACGGCTGGCGGGGCGTCGTCGACGGCGACGTCGTGCCCCTCGGCCGGCCGCAGATCCGCAACGTCCTGCCCGTGGGCGGGACGCTGCTGGGCACGGCCCGCTACCACCCGCACGCCGACGACGGCGGCATCGACGCGGTGCTGGCGACGCTGGAGGCCGAGCGCATCGACGCCCTCATCTGCATCGGCGGCGACGGCACCCTGCATGCCGCCAGCAAGGTCGCCGAGGCGGGCGTCCGCATCGTCGCCATCCCGAAGACCATCGACAACGACGTGTGGGGCACGGACCGGTCCATCGGCTTCGACACCGCCGTCACGATCGCCACGGAGGCGCTCGACCGGGTGCACACCACGGCCGAGAGCCACAACCGCGTGATGATCGTCGAGGTCATGGGCCGGCACGCGGGCTGGATCGCGGTCGAGGCGGGCATCGCCGGCGGCGCCGAGCTCGTCCTCGTGCCGGAGGCCCCGTTCGACATCGAGAAGGTGGTGCGGTTCCTCAAGCACCGCCACCGCGCCCACGCGAGCTTCTCCATCGTCGTCGTCGCCGAGGGCGCCGTGCCGGCCGAGGGCACCGCCATGCACTACCGCACGGAGGTCGGCCGGTTCGGCGAGATCGTGGCCGGGGCCATCGGCGAGCGGCTCAAGACCGAGATCGCGGAGCGGACCGGGTTCGACACCCGCGTGACCGTTCTCGGGCACGTGCAGCGCGGCGGCATCCCGACCGCGGCGGACCGGATCCTCGGCTCACGCCTCGGGGTGGCCGCCATCGACGCGGTCACGCGCGGCGAGACCGGCGTCATGGCGGCCGTGCAGGGCGAGCGCGTGGTCCTGCTGCCGCTCGGGGACGTGGCCGGCAAGGTCAAGCACGTGCCCGCCGACCTCATCGACGTCGCGGACACGCTCGCCTGAGGCGTCCCGCGCGCGACCTGCGCTTTGACCGTCCCTCCTGACCGCGGGTAGAGTGCCCGACGGTGTCGCGCGCCCTCGTCCCCCCGGCTCTGCCGGACGGGAGCCGGTCGGGACCTCCTGCGGAGGTCGGGGCCGGGCCGGGCACCACCGCGTCGCCCCCGTCTGGACCCTCCCGGCCGTGCGCCGGGTCGGCCCACCGTGCCGTCCGGCACCCCAGTCCCCGCCCGCACGATCATCCGTCCGCATCGGAGCCCACTACTACATGAGCATCTCCACCCCCGCGAAGCCCGCCACGCAGCAGATCGCGGTGAACGACATCGGTTCGGCAGAGGACTTCCTCGCCGCGATCGACGCGACCATCAAGTACTTCAACGATGGCGACATCGTCGAGGGCACCATCGTCAAGGTCGACCGCGACGAGGTCCTGCTCGACATCGGCTACAAGACCGAGGGCGTCATCCCCTCCCGCGAGCTGTCCATCAAGCACGACGTGGACCCCGGTGAGGTCGTCAAGGTCGGCGACGCGGTCGAGGCCCTCGTCCTCCAGAAGGAGGACAAGGAGGGTCGGCTGATCCTGTCCAAGAAGCGCGCCCAGTACGAGCGCGCCTGGGGCACGATCGAGAAGATCAAGGAGGAGGACGGCGTCGTCACCGGCACCGTCATCGAGGTGGTCAAGGGCGGCCTGATCCTCGACATCGGCCTGCGCGGCTTCCTCCCCGCCTCCCTCGTCGAGATGCGTCGCGTCCGCGACCTCCAGCCGTACGTCGGCAAGGAGATCGAGGCGAAGATCATCGAGCTCGACAAGAACCGCAACAACGTGGTCTTGTCGCGCCGTGCGTGGCTCGAGCAGACGCAGTCCGAGGTGCGCTCCACCTTCCTGCAGACGCTGCAGAAGGGCCAGGTGCGCCCCGGTGTCGTGTCCTCGATCGTCAACTTCGGCGCGTTCGTGGACCTGGGTGGCGTGGACGGGCTCGTGCACGTCTCCGAGCTGTCCTGGAAGCACATCGACCACCCGTCCGAGGTCGTCGAGGTCGGCCAGGAGGTCACGGTCGAGGTGCTCGACGTCGACTTCGACCGCGAGCGGGTCTCCCTGTCGCTGAAGGCGACGCAGGAGGACCCGTGGCAGGCGTTCGCCCGGACGCACGCGATCGGCCAGGTCGTGCCCGGCAAGGTCACGAAGCTCGTCCCCTTCGGCGCGTTCGTGCGCGTGGAGGACGGCATCGAGGGCCTCGTGCACATCTCGGAGCTGGCCGTGCGCCACGTCGAGATCCCGGAGCAGGTCGTGCAGGTCGGCGACGACGTCTTCGTCAAGGTCATCGACATCGACCTCGAGCGTCGCCGCATCTCGCTCTCGCTCAAGCAGGCCAACGAGGGCTTCGACCCGGCCTCGGAGGACTTCGACCCCGCGCTCTACGGCATGGCGGCGGAGTACGACGAGCAGGGCAACTACAAGTACCCCGAGGGCTTCGACCCGACGACGAACGAGTGGCTCGAGGGCTTCGAGACGCAGCGTGAGGCGTGGGAGGCCGAGTACGCCAAGGCGCACGAGCGCTGGGAGGCGCACCGCAAGCAGGTCTCCGAGGCGGCGCGCGCCGACGCCGAGGCGGCCAACGGCGGCGGCACGACGTCCACCGCGTCGGCCGGTGCCGGCGAGCCGGTGCCGTCGACGTACTCCTCGTCCTCCGAGGAGGTCACGGGCACCCTGGCGTCCGACGAGGCGCTGGCGGCCCTCCGCGAGAAGCTCACCTCGAACTGAGCACCGCGCACCGCTGAGCCGCCCGGCTCGGCACGCACGGCCCGACGGGCCGGTCACCCCTGCGGGTGGCCGGCCCGTCGGCGTCCCCGGCAGGATGAGGGCGTGCAGCGCATCGGTCTGACGGGCGGCATCGCCGCCGGCAAGTCCACGGCGTCGGCGCGGCTCGCCGAGCTCGGGGCCGTCGTCGTCGACGCCGACCGGCTGGCCCGCGAGGTGGTCGCCCCCGGGACGGCGGGGCTCGACGCGGTCGTGGCGGCGCTGGGCCCCGAGGTCCTCGCGGCGGACGGGTCCCTCGACCGTCCGGCGGTGGCGCGCCTGGTCTTCGCCGACGACGACGCGCGGCGGCGGCTGGAGGCGGTGGTGCACCCGGCCGTCCGTCGGCGGGCGGCCGAGCTCGAGGCGGCGGCCGCCGCGGCCGACCCCGGCGCGGTCGTGGTCCACGACATCCCGCTGCTCGTCGAGACGGGCCGGACCGGGGAGTTCGGGACGGTGGTCGTCGTGCACGCGCCGGCGGCCCTGCGCCGGGAGCGGCTGCGGGCGCGCGGGCTCGACGAGGCGGCCGCCGCCGCACGGATCGCGGCGCAGGCCGACGACGACGCGCGGCTGGCCGTCGCGGACGTCGTGCTCGACGGGTCCGGGACGCCGGACGCGCTGCGCGCTCAGGTGGACGCGCTCTGGGCCCGGATCGAGCGCGAGCGGGCGGACGAGGCCGACGCCGACGCGGCGCGCCGGTAGCGTCGGCCCCTGCCCCGGGTCCTGCTCACCGCCTTCGCCCCGTTCGACGGCCAGGCCGTCAACGCCTCCGCGCTCGCCGTCGAGGCGGTCGCCGCCGCGTGGACCGGGCCGGCGGAGCTCGTGATGCGCGTGCTGCCGGTGTCGTTCGCGCGGGCCCCGCGGGAGCTCGCCGACGCGGTGGCCGCCGCGGTGCCGGCGCTCGTCGTGGCCGTGGGCGAGGCGGGCGGGCGCGCCGCGGTCGGGGTGGAGCGGGTGGCCCTCAACCTCCTCGACGCCCGCATCCCCGACGAGGACGGTGCCACGCCGGTCGACGTGCCGGTGGACCCCGACGGCCCGGCGGCGCGCTTCTCCACGCTGCCGGTCAAGGCGTGCGTGGCGGCCGGCCGCGCGACGGGGGTGCCGACCGAGCTGTCGCTCACGGCGGGGACGTACGTGTGCAACGCCCTGGCGTACGCGCTCGGCGGGCTGCTGGAGAGCCGCGCGGAAGTCGACGGCGTGGCCGTGCGGGGCGGGTTCGTCCACGTCCCGCGCACCCCGGCGCAGGCGGGCCGCGGCGGTGCCGCGCTGGCCACCGAGGACGCCGCACGCGTCCTCGACGCCGTGGTGCGCACGGCGCTGGCCCGGGCGACGGACGACCGGCGGTCCGAGGGCGCCCTCGCCTGAGGAGTGCCCGTCCGAGCCGCACACCGGACCCGTGCGGCGGGTCCGGACCGCGCTGGCCCGAGGCCGGCCCTGAGACGCCGGCCACCGCCCGCCGTGCGTGTCGGTGGTGCGACGTACGGTTGGCGCATGCGCCCCGTGACCGACCTGCAGCGGACCGTGGCCCCCTTCCGGGTGGAGTCCGAGTACACCCCGTCGGGTGACCAGCCGACGGCCATCAAGGAGCTCGCCCGCCGGGTCGACGGGGGCGAGAAGGACGTCGTCCTGCTCGGCGCCACCGGGACGGGCAAGTCGGCGACGACCGCCTGGCTCATCGAGCAGGTGCAGCGCCCGACGCTCGTCATGGCGCCGAACAAGACGCTGGCCGCGCAGCTCGCCACGGAGTTCCGCGAGCTGCTGCCCCACAACGCGGTCGAGTACTTCGTCTCGTACTACGACTACTACCAGCCCGAGGCGTACATCGCGCAGACGGACACCTACATCGAGAAGGACTCCTCCATCAACGAGGAGGTGGAGCGGCTGCGCCACTCGGCGACGAGCTCGCTGCTCACCCGTCGCGACGTCGTGGTCGTCGCGACCGTGAGCTGCATCTACGGCCTGGGCACGCCGCAGGAGTACGTCGACCGCATGGTGACGCTGTCCGTCGGCGACGTGCTGGACCGGGACATGCTGCTGCGGCAGTTCGTCACCATGCAGTACACGCGCAACGACGTCGCCTTCACGCGCGGCACCTTCCGCGTCCGCGGGGACACGGTGGAGATCATCCCCGTGTACGAGGAGCTGGCGATCCGCATCGAGTTCTTCGGCGACGAGATCGAGTCGATCCAGACGCTGCACCCCCTCACGGGTGACGTCGTGCGCGGCGAGAAGCAGATCCACGTCTTCCCGGCGACGCACTACGTCGCCGGCCCCGAGCGCATGGAGCGTGCCATCGGCAGCATCGAGGCGGAGCTCGAGCAGCGCCTGGCCGAGCTCGAGCGGCAGAACAAGCTCCTCGAGGCGCAGCGGCTGCGCATGCGCACGACGTACGACATCGAGATGATGCGCCAGATCGGGTCCTGCTCGGGGATCGAGAACTACTCGCGGCACATCGACGGCCGCAGCCCCGGGTCCGCCCCGAACACCCTCATCGACTACTTCCCCGAGGACTTCCTCCTCGTCATCGACGAGTCGCACGTGACGGTCCCGCAGATCGGGGCCATGTACGAGGGGGACCGGTCGCGCAAGCGCGCCCTCGTCGACCACGGGTTCCGGCTGCCGAGCGCCATCGACAACCGGCCGCTGCGGTGGGAGGAGTTCGTCGAGCGCATCGGCCAGACGGTCTACCTGTCCGCCACGCCCGGCTCCTACGAGCTGTCGCAGGCCGACGGGGTCGTCGAGCAGATCATCCGGCCGACGGGCCTCGTCGACCCGCAGGTCGTCGTCAAGCCGACGAAGGGGCAGATCGACGACCTGCTCGGGGAGATCCGGGAGCGCGTCGACAAGGACGAGCGCGTCCTGGTGACCACGCTGACGAAGAAGATGGCTGAGGACCTCACGGACTACCTGCTGGAGAAGGGCGTCCGGGTGCGCTACCTGCACTCCGAGGTGGACACCCTGCGTCGGGTGGAGCTGCTCCGCGAGCTGCGCATGGGCGAGTACGACGTGCTGGTCGGCATCAACCTCCTGCGGGAGGGGCTCGACCTGCCGGAGGTGTCGCTCGTCGCGATCCTCGACGCGGACAAGGAGGGCTTCCTGCGCTCGGGGACGTCCCTCATCCAGACCATCGGGCGCGCCGCGCGCAACGTCTCGGGCCAGGTCCACATGTACGCCGACCGCATCACGGCGGGCATGCAGCAGGCCATCGAGGAGACGGACCGGCGGCGCGAGAAGCAGGTCGCCTACAACAAGGAGCGCGGGGTCGACCCGACGCCGCTGCGCAAGCGCATCAACGACATCACGGACCTGCTCGCGCGGGAGGACGCCGACACCGAGGCCCTGCTCGGCGGCGCCGGACGGCAGGCCAGCCGGGGCAAGGCGCCGGTCCCGGGCCTGGGCTCGAAGGACGCGCACCGCTCGGAGCGGACGCGCCTGTCGGGTGCGGCGGCGGGAGAGCTGGCGTCCCTCATCCACGACCTCAGCGACCAGATGCACGCCGCCGCGGCGGAGCTGCAGTTCGAGCTGGCCGCCCGGCTCCGCGACGAGATCTCGGGCCTGAAGAAGGAGCTGCGGCAGATGCAGGCGGCCACCGCCTGAGAGCCGGACTGGTCCGACGGGCGGCGGGGTGAGAGGACTCACCCCGCTCCCGGCGAGCCGGACCGGCGCCGGTCCCCTACGCTGTCCGGCGGAGGGGAGTACTCCCCGCGACGGACATCGTCATCACGGACGGCCAGGACGGCCGGCCCGGTGCCGTCGGCTCTGCCCACCCAGGGGCCGTGCGTGAGCGCACGTGCGGGTGTCGAGCGGAAGAGACCTCCACACCAACGTCGTGCGCGCGCTCCGTGGAGCCGTGCTGCTAGGAGGATCTGCCTGTGGACGTCCCCGTCTGGGTCTGGGTGGTCACCGTCGGTGCCATCATCGCCATGCTCGCCGTGGACTACATCGGGCACGTGCGCCACGCGCACGAGCCGACGCTGCGCGAGTCCGCGCGGTGGTCCATCGCCTACGTCGCCGTCGCGGTGGCCTTCGGGTTCGTCGTGTGGCTGGTCTGGGGCGGCCAGTACGGCGGGGAGTACTTCGCCGGCTACATCACCGAGAAGAGCCTGTCGGTCGACAACCTCTTCGTCTTCGTCCTCATCATGGCCGCGTTCCGCGTGCCGCGGCAGTACCAGCAGAAGGTGCTGCTCATCGGCATCACGATCGCGCTGGTGCTCCGCACGATCTTCATCCTCATCGGCGCCGCGCTGGTCGAGAACGTCAGCTGGATCTTCTACATCTTCGGCGCGTTCCTCATCTACACCGCCTGGACGCAGATCCGCTCCGGCTCCGGCCACGAGGACGAGTACCACGAGCCCGGCGCGCTGCGCGCGATGCGCAAGGTGCTCCCGACGACGGACGACTTCGTCGAGGACCGCCTGAGCACGAAGGTCGACGGCAAGCGCCTCTTCACGCCGATGCTGCTGGTCATGCTGGCGATCGGCGCGGCGGACATCATCTTCGCGGTCGACTCCATCCCCGCGATCTTCGGCCTCACGCAGGAGACGTACCTCGTCTTCACCGCGAACGCGTTCTCGCTGCTGGGCCTGCGGCAGCTGTTCTTCCTCATCGACGGCCTGCTCGACCGCCTCGTGTACCTGTCCTACGGCCTCGGGGCGATCCTCGCCTTCATCGGTGCCAAGCTCGTCATCCACGCCCTGCACACCAACGAGGTGCCGTTCATCAACGGCGGCGAGCACATCACGGTGATCCCGGAGGTCACCACGCCGGTGTCGCTGTCGGTGATCGTCGGGATCCTGGCCATCACCACCGTGCTCAGCCTGCGCAAGGACCGCAAGGACCGGGAGGCGACCGTGGCCGAGGCCGAGGGCGCCGCGGTCCGTGACGGGGTCGGCGCCGACCCGAGCGCGCACAAGGGCGAGAAGGACGACCTCGGAGCGCCCCGCCGGTGATGCACGAGCTCTCGGCGCTGTTCGAGGCCGTCACCCTGGTCGCCGTCGTGGCGATCCTCGTCACGGACCTCGTGCTCGTCCGCAGCCGGCCGCACGTGCCGTCGACGCGCGAGTGCCTCGCCTGGATCGGCGTCTACGTGGCGCTGGCCCTGGTCTTCTGCGGGGCGCTCGCCGTCGTCGGCGGCGGCGCGCCGGCGACGGAGTTCCTCGCCGGGTGGCTCACCGAGTACAGCCTGTCGCTGGACAACCTCTTCGTCTTCGTCCTCATCATGACGCGCTTCGCGGTGCCCAAGGAGCAGCAGCAGCGCGTGCTCATGGTGGGCATCATCCTGGCGCTGCTGTTCCGCGGGGTGTTCATCCTCGCGGGCGCCGCCGTGATCGAGCGCTTCACCTGGGTCTTCTACCTGTTCGGCGCGTTCCTCGTGTACACCGCCGTGCAGCTCGCGCGCGGGCACGACGAGGACGAGGAGTACCACGACAACGTGGTGGTCCGGGCGGCCGGCCGGGTGCTCCCGATGTCGCCCGCCTACGACGGTGGCAAGGTCCGCACGGTCGTGCACGGGCGGCGGGTCTTCACCCCGCTGCTCATCGTCTTCGTCGCGATCGGGACGACGGACGTGCTGTTCGCCTTCGACTCCATCCCGGCGATCTTCGGCCTGACCCAGGACCCGTTCCTGGTCTTCACCGCGAACGTGTTCGCCCTCATGGGGCTGCGGCAGCTCTACTTCCTCCTGGGCGGCCTCATCGACACCCTGAAGTACCTCCCCATCGGGCTGTCGGCCGTGCTCGCCTTCATCGGCGTGGACCTCGTGCTCGAGGCCCTGGCGACGAACTCGCTGCCGTTCATCAACGGCGGGGAGCCCGTAGGCGTGCCGACGGTGCCCATCTGGTTCTCGCTGGCCTTCATCGTGCTGGCGCTCGGCACCGCCACGGTCGCGAGCCTCGTCGCCACCCGCCGTGCCGACCGGAGGGCGGACCGGGTGGGCCCGCGGGGCTGACCGCTCCCGCGCGCCTCACCGGGGCCCGGGTCAGGCGTCGCGGCTCCACGCGCCGATGACGACGTCCCACTCCCGCACCTCGGTCGCGGCGACGAGGCCCTCGCGCGCGAACGGGTCCTCCAGGAGGAGGTTGCGGAGCGCGGCCTCGTCGTCCGAGCGGAAGACGAGCAGCGCGCCGGGCACGCCACCGACGTAGGGACCCGAGCCGAGGACGGTGCCCGCGTCGGCGAGGTCCCCGAGCCAGGCGCGGTGCTCGGCGCGGACCTCCGAGCGTCGGTCGTCACGGGCGTCGTACACGTACTGGACGGCGAAGAGTGGCATGAGCACCATCCTGCCGCCCTCGGGGTGGCCGTGCCGCACGGCGGCGGCGCCGACGTCCGCGGGCCGTGTCGGGGGGCGGTGGCAGAGTGGGCGGCATGACCACCACGTCCGAGCCGACGACCGCCGGCGCGCCCGCGCGTCCTGCACCGCGTCGCGCACCGCGCCCTGCACCGCGCCCGGCACCGCGCACCCTTCTGTCCGAGGACCTCCTCGCGCGCGTGCACGCCCGGGCGGCGGAGCACGACCGGGACGGCTCGTTCCCGCACGACGACCTGGCGGACCTCGTGGCCGCCGGCTACCTGACCGCGTTCGTGCCCGAGGACCTCGGCGGCGCGGGTCTCACCCTCGAGGAGGTCGCGCGGGAGCAGGTGCGCCTCGCGGCGGCGGCCCCGGCGACGGCCCTGGCGGTCAACATGCACCTCGTCGTGACGGGCCTCGCGGCGCACCTCGTCGCGCACGGCGACGAGTCGGTCCTGTTCGTGCTGCGCGAGGCCGCCGCGGGGGAGGTCTTCGCGTTCGCGAACTCCGAGGCGGGCAACGACCTCGTCATGTTCGGCTCCCGCACGCGCGCCGAGCGGCAGCCCGACGGCGGGTACCGCTACACGGGCACGAAGATCTTCACGACGCTGTCGCCGGTGTGGACGCGGCTGGCGACGTTCGGGCTCGACGACGCCGACCCGGACGCCCCCCGGCTGGTCCACGGCGTCGTGGCCCGCGAGGACGGCGGCACGACGTCGCGCGACGACTGGGACGCGCTCGGCATGCGCGCCACCGCGTCCGCGTCGACGGTGCTCGACGGTGCGCTCGCCCGGCCCGAGCGGGTCTACCGGTCGCTGCCCCCCGGCCCCAGCGCGGACCCGTTCGTGTTCGCGCTCTTCGCGGTCTTCGAGGTCCTGCTCGCCGCCGTCTACACGGGAATCGGCCGCCGCGCGCTCGAGCTCGGGGTGGCCGCCGCGCGCCGCCGCACCTCGCTCAAGGCCGGCGGGCGGACGTACGACCAGGACCCGGACATCCGGTGGCGGATCGCCGACGCGGCGCTCGCCCAGGACGGTGCCGAGCTGCAGCTCCTCGCCCTCGCACGCGACGTCGACGAGGACGCCGACCACGGCGCGCGCTGGTTCGCCCAGCTCGTCGGCCTCAAGGTGCGGGCGACGGAGACGGCCCGCACGGTGGTGGACGGCGCGATCAGGGTCGCGGGCGGCGGCTCGTACCGCGCCGCGGACGAGCTCGCCCGGCTGTACCGGGACGTCCTCGCCGGGATGTTCCACCCGTCGGACGACGAGTCCGCGCACGCGACCGTCGCGACCTCGCTGCTGGGGCCGCCGCGCGGCTGACGTCGGGGCGAGCCCCGGGGCGGCTCACCAGCCGCGTGCCGCCCACGCGTCGAGCGACGGGCGCTCGACTCCCAGCGTCGTGGCCGCGCCGTGCCCGGGTCGGACGGTCGTCGCGTCGTCGAACCGGTCGAAGAGCCGCGTCCGGACGTCCGCGAGCAGCGACGCGAACCGTGCCGGCTCACCGCCGGTGGCGCCGACACCGCCGGGGAAGAGCGAGTCGCCGGTGAGCAGGTGCACGCCGGCCGTGGGGGAGCCGAGCACCAGGGCGACCGACCCGGGCGTGTGGCCCCGCAGCGCGACGACCCCGGGTGCGTCCGATGCCGCACCGGCGGGCAGCGGCAGCCGGTCGCCGTGGCCCAGCCGGTGCGCGACCGCGACGCCCGTGACGTCGGCGACCGCGTCCGCGTCGTCGGCCCCGGCGGCGACCGGCGCCCCCGTGGCCGCGACGACCTCCGCCAGCGCGCCCAGGTGGTCCGGGTGCCGGTGCGTCACGACGACGAGGTCGAGCCGGCGTGCGGCGGTGCCGGCGTCCAGCAGCGCCAGGAGGGCCGGCGCGTCGTCGCCGGGGTCGACGAGCACCCGGGCGCCTGCGACGTGGGTGAGCGCGTACGCGTTCGTCGCGAGCGGCCCGACGACGGTGCTGCGCAGGGTCCACGGGCCCAGCACCTCGCCGGGCACGACGTCGGGCACGAGATCGGGCACGGGGTCGGGCACGGGGTCGGGCACGGGGTCGGGCACGAGATCGGGCACGGGGTCGCTCACCGCAGGTGCGCAGCGGCGCCGTCGGTGCCGGGGACCACCGCCGGGCCCGCCGGCGCCCCGACGTCGTCCGGGACGTGGACGCGGCCCGCCGACCGCGCGACGACGGGCAGCTCCTGCGTCCGGCCCGGGTGCCGTCCGGCGAGCGCCAGCTCGTAGCGGTGCACGGCGCGGACGAGCGCGAGGTGCGAGAGCGCCTGCGGGACGTTGCCCATCATCCGGCCCGTCACCGGGTCGTACTCCTCGGCCAGCAGGCCGACGTCGTTGGCGAGCGGGAGCAGGGCGTCGAGCACCCGTCCGGCGCCGACCGCGTCACCCGCCCGGGCCAGCGCGTCGGCCAACCAGAACGAGCAGGCGAGGAAGGCGTGCTCCTCGCCGTGCAGGCCGTCGTCGGTCCGCTCGGTGCGGTACCGCAGCAGGAGGCCGGGCGCGATCTCGAGCTCGGCGCGCACGGCCGCGACCGTGCCGAGGAGCCGGGGGTCGGACGCCGGCAGGAACCCCGTCGTGGCGATGGCCAGCAGCGCCGCGTCGGTGTGCCCGGCGCCGTAGTGCTGGACGAAGGTGCCGCGCTCCGCGTCGTACCCCTCCGCGAGGACCTGCGCGCGGACGGCGTCGCGCTCGGCCCGCCACACGTCGGCGGGACCGTCGAGCCCGTGCCGCTCCACCGCGCGGACCGCGCAGTCGAAGGCGGTCCACGCCATGACCTTCGAGTGCACGAAGTGGCGGGGCTCGCCCCGCACCTCCCAGATGCCGCGGTCGGGCTCGCGCCAGTTCCCGACGAGGTCGTCGACGAGGTGCCGCTGCAGCGACCAGGACTCGTCGGTCTCCTGCAGGCCGCCCTCGCGCGCCGCCTCCAGGGCCATCATGACCTCGCCGAGGACGTCGTGCTGGCGCTGCGCGACCGCGTCGTTGCCGACCCGCACGGGTCGGGACCCGGCGTACCCCGGCAGGTGCGCCAGCTCGCGCTCGACGAGGTCCCGCCCGCCGTCGACCCGGTACATGATCTGCAGGTCGGACGGGTCCCCGGCGACGGCGCGCAGCAGCCAGTCGCGCCAGCGCGTCGCCTCCTCGGCGTAGCCCTCCTCGAGCAGCGCCTCCAGCGTCATCGCGGCGTCGCGCAGCCAGCAGTACCGGTAGTCCCAGTTGCGCTCCCCGCCGAGGTGCTCGGGCAGGGACGTCGTGGCGGCGGCGACGATGCCACCCGTCTCGGAGTCCGTGAGCAGCCGCAGGACCAGCAGGGACCTCACGACCGCGGCCCGGTGCGCCGAGCCGGGCCGGCCCGAGGCCAGCCACTCGCGCCACGCGGCCGCGGTCTGGTCGAGCCGCTCGCGCGCCGGCAGCCGGGCGGGCACGGGCTCCCAGGAGGGGGTCCACGTGAGCGTCAGGGCGACGTGCTCACCCGCCTGGAGCCGGAACGCGTCGCGGTGCCGGTGGCCGTCGGGGGACGGCAGGCGGTCGCCGCGGAGCACGAGCGAGTCGGGCCCGGCGATCGCGCGGATGGTGTCCTCGCCGTCCTCGTCGCGCACGTGGTGGACCCAGGGACGGATGGAGCCGTACCCGAGGCGGACGACCCACTCGTGCTCCACCGCGACGCTGCCCGAGGTGCACGTGAGCACGCGGATGAGGTCCGCGCGCCCGTCGCCGAGCGGCATCGCCTCCCGCACGACCGCCGTGCCGGTCGGGGACGTGTACGTCGTCTCCAGCACGAAGGAGTCGTCCTCGTACCGCCGCTCCACGGTCGTCGCGTCGGGCACCGTGAGCAGCCACCGGCCGTGCCCGGGGGTGCCGAGCACCGCGGCGAAGCACGCCGCCGAGTCGAACCCCGGCAGGCAGAGCCAGTCCACCGACCCCCGGGAGGAGACGAGCGCCGCGGTCCGGCCGTCGCCGAGCACGGCGTAGTCCTCGATGGGCACGGGTGCGCCGGGGTCGGTCGCGGCTGGGGCTGGCGCTGGCACGCGCACAGCATGGTGCCCGGCCCGGGTAGGGGCACGCGGGCACGCCGGGTCGCCGCCCCGACCACGCGGGCGGGGCAGTGGTCGAACAGGCGTACGCCCGTGTCGGTGGGGCGACGTAGACTCGTCGGGTGAACGATCGGCTTGTCGTCAAGGGCGCCCGCGAGCACAACCTCCGCAACGTCGACCTCGACCTCCCGCGCGACGCGCTCGTCGTGTTCACGGGGCTGTCGGGCTCCGGCAAGTCGTCGATGGCCTTCGACACCATCTTCGCGGAGGGGCAGCGGCGGTACGTCGAGTCGCTGTCCGCGTACGCGCGGCAGTTCCTCGGGCAGATGGACAAGCCCGACGTCGACTTCATCGAGGGGCTCTCGCCGGCCGTCTCCATCGACCAGAAGTCCACGAACCGCAACCCGCGGTCGACGGTGGGCACCATCACCGAGGTCTACGACTACCTGCGCCTGCTCTTCGCGCGCGCAGGCACGCAGCACTGCCCCGTGTGCGGGGAGCGGGTGACGGCGCAGACGCCGCAGCAGATCGTCGACCGCCTGCTCGAGCTCCCCGAGGGCACGCGCTACCAGGTCCTGGCCCCGGTCGTCCGCGGCCGCAAGGGCGAGTACGCCGACCTCTTCCGCGAGCTGCAGGGCAAGGGCTTCTCCCGCGCGCGGGTCGACGGCGAGGTCGTCCAGCTCGCGACGCCGCCCGTGCTGGAGAAGAAGCTCAAGCACGACATCGAGGTCGTCGTCGACCGCCTCGTGGCGCGGGACGGGGTGCAGCGCCGCCTCACGGACTCCGTCGAGACGGCGCTGGGGCTGGCGGCGGGGCTGCTCGTCGTCGAGCTCGTCGACGCCGACGCGGACGACCCGGGTCGCGAGCGGCGGTTCTCCGAGCACCGCGCCTGCCCCAACGACCACGTCCTCACGCTCGACGAGATCGAGCCGCGCACGTTCTCCTTCAACGCGCCCTACGGCGCCTGCCCCGAGTGCACCGGCATCGGGTCGCGCCTCGAGGTCGACCCCGAGCTCGTCGTGCCCGACGAGGACCTGTCCCTCGGCGAGGGCGCCGTCGCGCCGTGGGCGCAGACGTCGAGCGAGTACTTCACGCGGGTGCTCACCGCGCTCGCCGACGACCTCGGCTTCTCCATGGACACGCCCTGGCGCGCGCTGCCCGAGCGGGCGCGCCAGGCCGTCCTGCGCGGGCAGAACCACGAGGTGCACGTCCGCTACAAGAACCGATGGGGCCGCGAGCGGCAGTACTCGACCGGCTTCGAGGGCGTCATCACCTTCCTCGAGCGCCGCTACGGCGAGACCGAGTCGGAGTGGAGCAAGGAGAAGTACGAGGCCTACATGCGGGAGGTGCCCTGCCCCGTCTGCAAGGGCGCCCGTCTGAAGCCCGAGGTGCTCGCCGTGCGCGTCGGCGGCCGCTCCATCGCCGACGTCTGCGGCCTGCCGATCCGGGAGGCCCGGGACTTCCTCGACACCCTCGAGCTGGGGGAGCGCGAGCGCGCGATCGCCACGCAGGTGCTCAAGGAGATCCAGGCCCGGCTCGGCTTCCTGCTCGACGTGGGGCTCGACTACCTGTCGCTCATGCGGCCGGCGGGGACCCTGTCCGGCGGCGAGGCGCAGCGCATCCGGCTGGCGACGCAGATCGGCTCGGGCCTCGTCGGGGTGCTCTACGTGCTCGACGAGCCGTCGATCGGCCTGCACCAGCGCGACAACCGGCGCCTCATCGACACGCTGACCCGGCTGCGGGACCTCGGCAACACCCTCATCGTCGTCGAGCACGACGAGGACACGATCCGCACCGCGGACTGGATCGTCGACATCGGCCCGGGCGCGGGGGAGCACGGCGGGCACGTCGTGCACTCGGGCGACCTGGCCGGGCTGCTGGCCACCCCCGAGTCGCTCACCGGCGCCTACCTGTCCGGCCGGCGGTCCATCGCGGCGCCCGCGCAGCGTCGACCCGTCGACAAGAGCCGTCAGGTCACGGTCGTCGACGCCAAGGAGCACAACCTGCGGGGCGTCACGGTCTCGTTCCCGCTCGGCGTGCTCACCGCGGTCACGGGCGTCTCCGGCTCGGGCAAGTCGACGCTGGTCAATTCCATCCTCTACACGGTCCTCGCCAACGAGCTGAACGGCGCCCGCCAGGTGCCCGGCCGGCACAAGCGCGTGACCGGCCTCGAGCACCTCGACAAGGTCGTGCACGTCGACCAGGGGCCGATCGGCCGCACCCCCCGCTCCAACCCCGCGACGTACACCGGCGTGTGGGACCACGTCCGCCGGCTCTTCGCGGAGACGCAGGAGGCCAAGGTGCGCGGCTACGGCCCGGGCCGCTTCTCCTTCAACGTCAAGGGCGGCCGCTGCGAGGCGTGCTCGGGCGACGGCACGCTGAAGATCGAGATGAACTTCCTCCCGGACGTCTACGTCCCGTGCGAGGTCTGCCACGGCGCGCGCTACAACCGCGAGACGCTCGAGGTGCACTTCAAGGGCAGGACGGTGGCGGACGTCCTCGACATGCCGATCGAGGAGGCCGCGGACTTCTTCGCCGCCGTGCCGGCGATCGCGCGGCACCTGCGCACCCTCACCGACGTCGGGCTGGGCTACGTGCGGCTGGGCCAGCCGGCGCCGACGCTGTCGGGCGGTGAGGCGCAGCGCGTCAAGCTCGCCGCGGAGCTGCAGAAGCGCTCGAACGGCCGGACGATCTACGTGCTCGACGAGCCGACGACCGGTCTGCACTTCGAGGACATCCGCAAGCTGCTGCTCGTCCTGCAGGGCCTCGTCGACAAGGGCAACACCGTCCTCGTCATCGAGCACAACCTCGACGTCATCAAGAACGCCGACTGGGTCGTCGACATGGGCCCGGAGGGCGGCAGCGGCGGCGGCCAGGTCGTCGCGCAGGGCACGCCGGAGCACGTGGCGTCCGTGCCCGCCAGCCACACGGGGGCCTTCCTCGCGGAGGTGCTGGGTCTGGGCGAGCAGCGGGCGAGCGCGTAGGGCATGGCCGACCCCGCCACCTACCGCCCGGCCCCGGGGGAGATCCCGGACCAGCCGGGGGTCTACCGCTTCCGCGACGAGCACGGCCGCGTCATCTACGTCGGCAAGGCGAAGTCGCTGCGGCAGCGCCTCAACAGCTACTTCCAGGACGTCGCGAACCTGCACCAGCGCACGCGGCAGATGGTCACGACGGCCGCGTCGGTGCAGTGGACGGTCGTGGGCACCGAGGTCGAGGCGCTCGCGCTCGAGTACTCCTGGATCAAGGAGTTCGACCCGCGCTTCAACGTCAAGTACCGCGACGACAAGTCCTACCCGTACCTGGCCGTCACGATGGCGGACGAGTACCCGCGCGTGCAGGTCATGCGGGGGGCCAAGCGGAAGGGCACCCGGTACTTCGGCCCGTACGCGCACGCGTGGGCGATCCGCGAGACGGTCGACCTGCTGCTGCGGGTGTTCCCGGTGCGCACGTGCTCGGGCGGGGTCTTCCGACGGGCGCGTCAGCAGGGCCGGCCGTGCCTGCTCGGCTACATCGACAAGTGCTCGGCGCCCTGCGTCGGGCGGGTGAGCGCCGAGGAGCACCACGCGCTCGCGCAGGACTTCTGCGACTTCATGGCCGGGGACACCGCCCGCTTCACGCGTCGGCTGACCGCGCGCATGAAGGAGGCCGCGGCCGAGATGGACTACGAGCAGGCGGCACGCCTGCGCGACGACATCGGCGCCCTGCAGCGCGCGATGGAGAAGAACGCGGTGGTGCTCGCCGACGGCACGGACGCGGACATCTTCGCGCTGGCCGGCGACGACCTCGAGGCCGCCGTCCAGGTGTTCCACGTCCGCGACGGGCGCATCCGCGGCCAGCGCGGCTGGGTCGTGGAGAAGGTCGAGGACGCCGACGACGGGGACCTCGTCGAGCGGCTCCTGCAGCAGGTCTACGGCGGCGAGACGGCGGAGGGCGGCACCGCGGGCGGCGTCCCGCGCGAGGTGCTCGTGCCCGTGCTGCCGCCGGACCTGGAGGGCGTGCAGGGCTGGCTGTCGGGGCTGCGCGGCAGCCGGGTGAGCGTGCGGGTGGCGCAGCGCGGCGACAAGCGCGAGCTCGCCGAGACCGTGCGCAAGAACGCCGAGCACGCCCTGGCGCTGCACCGCACGCGCCGCGCGGGGGACCTGACGACACGCAGCCAGGCGCTGCGGGAGATCCAGGAGGCGCTGGACCTGCCGACGGCGCCCCTGCGGATCGAGTGCTACGACGTCTCGCACAACCAGGGCACCTACCAGTCGGCATCGATGGTGGTGTTCGAGGACGGCATGGCGCGCAAGAGCGAGTACCGGCTCTTCACCGTCCGCGGCCCTGAGGGGCAGGGCGCGCGCGACGACACCGCCGCCATGCAGGAGGTCCTCACCCGGCGGTTCCGGCGCTACCTCGCCGACCGGGCGGACGCGGGCGACCCCGAGCTCGGCGGGGACGACCTCGAGGACGAGGACGGCGTGGCCCGGCCGGGGCACGCGGTCCCCACGCGCTCCGGGCCGGTCGACGAGGCGACGGGGCGGCCCGTGCGCTTCGCCTACCCGCCGAACCTCGTCGTCGTGGACGGCGGCCCGCCGCAGGTCGCCGCCGCCGCGGCGGCGCTCGCCGAGCTGGGCATCGACGACGTCGCCATCTGCGGGCTGGCCAAGCGGCTCGAGGAGGTGTGGGTGCCGGGCGACGACTACCCCGTGATCCTGCAGCGCTCGTCGGAGGGCCTGTACCTGCTGCAGCGCCTGCGCGACGAGGCGCACCGCTTCGCCATCACCGCCCACCGGAAGCGGCGCAGCAAGGGCATGACCGCGTCGGTGCTCGACGACGTGCCGGGCCTCGGCCCGGCGCGCCAGGCGGCGCTGCTGCGGCACTTCGGCTCGGTGAAGCGCCTGCGGGCGGCTTCCGCCGAGGAGATCGCCACCGTGCCGGGCATGGGGGAGCGGACGGCCGCCGCGGTCGTCGCCGCCCTGCACCCGACCGAGCAGCCGGCGGAGCAGCAGACCGGGCAGCAGACCGGGCAGCCGATTGGGCACCCGACCGGGCACCCGACCGCGCGGCCGGCCGGGCAGCCGGCGGCGCACCCGCGCACGGACGACGCGGTGCAGGAACCGGCTGGCATGCTGGGCGCATGACCAGCGGACCTGCAGGGACGTCCGGGCGGGAACCCTCGCCGCTGACCGTGCCGGGGGGCATCCCGGCGATCGACGCGGCGGCCGAGGCGCCGCAGCCGGCCGAGCCCCACGTCCTCATCATCACGGGCATGTCGGGGGCGGGCCGATCGCGGGCGGCGGCCGTCGTGGAGGACCTCGACTGGTACGTCGTGGACAACCTGCCGGCGTCGATGCTCACGCACCTCGTCGGCATGCTGACGGCGGGCTCCGCCGGGGCGGGGGCCCAGCGCCTGGCGGCCGTGGTCGACGTCCGGGGGCGCGGGTTCTTCGCGGACCTGGCCCAGGTCCTCGACCAGCTGCGCCACCAGGGCGTCGCCTACCGCGTGCTGTTCCTCGACGCCTCCGACGAGGTGCTCGTGCGCCGCTTCGAGCAGGTGCGCCGCCCGCACCCGCTGCAGGGCTCGGGCCGGATCCTCGACGGCATCGCCGCGGAGCGGGTCATGCTCGCCGACGTGCGGGAGCGCGCCGACACCCTCATCGACACGTCCGAGCTCAACGTGCACGACCTCGCGCGGGCCGTGCGTGCGGCGGTGGCCGGCCCGTCGGAGGACGCGCTGCGCGTCTCGGTGCTGTCGTTCGGGTTCAAGTACGGCCTGCCGCTCGACGCCGACCACGTGGCGGACGTGCGGTTCCTGTCGAACCCCTACTGGGTGACCGAGCTGCGGCACCTCACGGGCCGGGACGCGCCGGTGCGGGACTACGTGCTCGGCCTGCCCGGCGCGCGCACGTTCGTCGAGCGGTACGTGGACGCGCTGGAGCCGGTCCTCGCGGGGTACCTGCACGAGGAGAAGCGGTACGTCACGGTCGCCGTGGGGTGCACCGGCGGCAAGCACCGCTCCGTCGCGATGAGCGAGGCGATCGCGCACCGGCTGCGCGAGCGCGGTCACGCCGTCCAGGTCGCGGCGCGCGACCTGGGCAAGGAGTGAGCGGCGGGGTGAGCGGCGGGGTGAGCGGCCGGCGCGAGCCGGGCGGCGCGCGCCCGCCGCACCGGCTCGGCCCCGCGGTCGTGGCGCTCGGGGGCGGGCACGGGCTGTCCGCCTCGCTCACCGCGCTGCGGCACGTGACCGAGCGCATCACGGCCGTCGTCACGGTCGCCGACGACGGCGGGTCCTCGGGCCGGCTGCGCGCCGAGCTCGGGGTGCTGCCGCCGGGGGACCTGCGCATGGCGCTGGCGGCCCTCTGCGACGACTCCGAGTGGGGCCGCACCTGGCGCGACGTCCTGCAGCACCGGTTCACCTCGGCCGGGGACCTCGACCGCCACGCCGTCGGCAACCTCCTCATCGTCGCGCTGTGGGAGCTGCTGGGCGACACCGTCGAGGGGCTGGACTGGGTCGGGCGGCTGCTCGGCGCGCGCGGCAGGGTGCTGCCCATGGCGGCCGTGCCGCTCCAGATCGAGGCCGACGTCACGGACGCGGACGGCACCCGCGTGGTGCGCGGGCAGAGCAGCGTGGCCACGGCCCCCGGGGTCATCGGGCAGGTGCGGCTGGAGCCGGCCGACCCGCCGGCCAGCCCGGAGGCGGTAGCGGCGGTCGAGAGCGCGGACTGGGTCGTCCTCGGCCCCGGCTCCTGGTACACCTCGGTGATCCCGCACCTGCTGGTCCCGGGGCTGCGCGACGCCCTCGAGCGGACCACGGCACGGCTGGTCCTCGTGCTCAACCTCTCGCCGGAGGGGGAGACGGCCGGCATGGACGCGGCCGCGCACCTCGACGTGCTGCGCGACCACTGCCCGGGCCTGCGGCTGCACGCCGTCATCGGCGACGCCGCGGGTGTCGAGGACCTCGACGCCGTGCGGGCGCGCGCGGAGGCGATGGGTGCCCGGCTCGTGATCCGGCCGGTGGGTCGGGGTGACGGGACCCCCCGGCACGACGCCCTGCGGCTGGCCGCGGCGTTCCACGACGTCGTCGACGGGTTCGTCGCCGGGCCCTGACCGACATCCGGCACGGCCGCGCGCGACGTCCCGCTCACCGCGTGTCCGAGGCCCCGCCGGGGGCACCGGCGGCGCCGGCACGGTCCGCGGGGGGTGGCAGGATGACCGCATGGCTCTGACGGCGCAGGTGAAGGAGGAGCTGGCCCGCCTGACGGTGGACCGCACGTCGGCCCGCAAGGCGGAGGTCGCGGCCACGCTGCGGTTCGCCGGCGGCCTGCACATCATCTCCGGGCGCATCGTCATCGAGGCCGAGCTCGACACGTCCATGGCCGCGCGGCGGCTGCGGCAGGCGCTGGCCGAGGTCTACGGCCACGACAGCGAGATCATCGTCGTCTCCGCCGGGGGGTTGCGGCGCGGCAGCCGGTACGTCGTGCGCGTCGTCCGCGACGGCGAGGCGCTGGCCCGGCAGACGGGTCTGCTCGACGGCCGCGGCCGCCCTGTGCGGGGCCTGCCGTCGCAGGTCGTCGCCGGGGGCGTCGCGGAGGCGGAGGCGGCGTGGCGGGGCGCGTTCCTCGCGCACGGGTCCCTCACCGAGCCGGGCCGCTCGGCCTCGCTCGAGGTCACCTGCCCGGGGCCCGAGGCAGCCCTCGCGCTCGTCGGCGCGGCCCGACGCCTGCAGATCCCGGCGAAGGCGCGGGAGGTACGCGGCGTCGACCGCGTCGTCATCCGCGACGGGGACGCCATCAGCGCGATGCTCGCGCGCCTCGGCGCCCACCAGACCCTGCTGGTGTGGGAGGAGCGGCGCGTGCGGCGCGAGGTGCGCGGCACCGCGAACCGGCTCGCGAACTTCGACGACGCGAACCTGCGCCGCTCGGCGCGCGCCGCGGTGGCGGCGGGCGCCCGGGTCGAGCGCGCCTTCGAGATCCTCGGCGAGGACCTGCCCGAGCACCTGCGGCAGGCGGGGGAGCTCCGCCTGGCGCACAAGGAGGCGTCGCTCGAGGAGCTCGGCCGCCTCGCGGACCCGCCGCTGACGAAGGACGCCGTGGCCGGGCGGATCCGGCGCCTGCTCGCCACGGCCGACCGCAAGGCGGCCGACCTCGGCATCCCGGACACGGAGGCGGGGCTGTCCCCCGACCTGCTCGACCTGTAGCCGCCGGGCCGCGGGCGCCGGCGCCGGCGCCGACCGGGGTCGGCCGGACGGCTCCCGCGTCCCCCGTCGGGCGCGTCCCACGCACCGTCGTCGCGTCTCAGGGCGTGACCTACGTCCCCTGTCGACGACGGGCGCGCATGTAGTCTCGTGCCGTCCCGAGGGGGGACACCTGCGTGGCGTGGCACCACGGCGCGGGGGAGGATCCTCACGGGCGACGCACAGCGTCGTGCGTGCTTCCGACACCAACTGTGTGCGCCGACGCCGTCGGCGCGTGCCGAGGAGGGCAAGTGACCATCAAGGTCGGCATCAACGGCTTCGGCCGCATCGGACGCAACTTCTACCGGGCGATCATCGCCTCGGGAGCCGACATCGAGATCGTCGGCGTGAACGACCTCACGGACAACAAGACCCTCGCGCACCTGCTGAAGTACGACACGGTCCTCGGGCGCTTCCCGCTGAGCGTGTCCTACGACGAGAACAACATCGTCGTCGACGGCAAGAACATCCGGGCCCTCGCCGAGCGCGACCCGGCCAACCTCCCCTGGGGCGAGCTGGGCGCGGACATCGTCATCGAGTCCACGGGCTTCTTCACGGACGCCGAGAAGGCGAAGGCGCACATCGCGGGCGGTGCCAAGAAGGTCATCATCTCCGCGCCGGCCAAGAACGAGGACGCGACCTTCGTCGTCGGCGTGAACCACACGCAGTACGACCCGGCCGCGCACACGATCATCTCCAACGCGTCCTGCACGACGAACTGCCTCGCCCCGGTGGCGAAGGCGCTCAACGACGCGATCGGCATCGAGCGTGGCCTCATGACCACGATCCACGCCTACACGGGTGACCAGAACCTGCAGGACGGCCCCCACAAGGACCTCCGCCGCGCCCGCGCCGCCGCGCAGAACATCGTCCCGACCTCGACGGGTGCCGCCAAGGCCGTGGCCCTCGTGCTCCCCGAGCTCAAGGGCAAGCTCGACGGCTTCGCGCTCCGCGTGCCGACGATCACCGGCTCCGCCACCGACCTGACCTTCACCGCCTCGCGCGAGGTCACGGTCGAGGAGGTCAACGCCGCGGTGAAGGCCGCCGCCGAGGGCCCCCTCAAGGGCATCCTCGAGTACGTCGAGGACGAGATCGTCTCCAGCGACATCGTCACCAACCCGCACCAGAGCATCTTCGACTCGAAGCTGACGAAGGTCAGCGGCGACCTGGTGAAGATCATCGCGTGGTACGACAACGAGTGGGGCTACTCCAACAGCCTCGTCGCGCTGACGTCCTACGTCGGCGAGCGGCTCTGACCTCACGGGTCCTCGCGACCACCGCACCACCGGTGCACCCCTGCGTCCGCGCGCGCCGGCGCCCCTCGGGGCCCGGCGCCCGCGGACGCAGTGCTGTCCGGCACCGGCCCGACGCCGGTGGCCGGTGCGTCCACCACGCCCACCAGCACGCCCACCAGCACTCCCACCAGCACTCCCACCAGCACGGCAGGAGACCATGAAGACCATCGAGGACCTGGGGGACCTGCGCGGCACGCGCGTCCTCGTCCGCTCCGACTTCAACGTGCCCCTCGACGGCACGACGATCACCGACGACGGCCGCGTCCGAGCGGCGCTGCCCACGCTGCAGGCGCTCCTGCACGCCGGCGCGCGCGTCGTCGTGGCCGCGCACCTCGGCCGTCCCAAGGGCGCGCCCGAGGCGAAGTACTCGCTCGCGCCCGTCGCGACCCGGCTGTCCGAGCTCCTCGGCCAGCCCGTCGCGCTCGCCGAGGACGTCGTGGGGGAGTCGGCGAAGGCCACCGTCGCCGGGCTCGGCGACGGCGAGATCGCGCTGCTCGAGAACATCCGCTTCGACCCGCGGGAGACCAGCAAGGTCGAGGCCGAGCGCGCCGAGCTCGCCGGTGAGCTCGCGGGGCTCGCGGACGTCTTCGTCTCCGACGGCTTCGGCGTCGTGCACCGCAAGCAGGCGTCGGTCTACGACGTGGCGCAGGTGCTGCCGCACGCGGTCGGGCATCTCGTGCTCAAGGAGGTCGACTCCCTGCGCAAGGCGACCGACGACCCGCAGCGGCCGTACGCGGTCGTGCTCGGCGGGTCGAAGGTCTCCGACAAGCTCGGCGTCATCGCCAACCTGCTGACGAAGGCGGACCGCCTGCTCATCGGCGGCGGCATGCTCTTCACGTTCCTGGCCGCCAAGGGGTACTCCGTGGGCAGCTCGCTGCTCGAGCAGGACCAGGTCGACACCGTCAAGGGCTACCTGGCGCAGGCGGAGGAGTCCGGCGTCGAGATCGTCCTGCCGGTCGACGTCGTCGTCGCGCCGCAGTTCGCGGCCGACGCGCCGGCCACCGTCGTCGCCGCCGACGCGATCCCCGACGGCCAGATGGGCCTCGACATCGGCCCGGAGAGCCAGGAGCTGTTCCGGTCGAAGCTGCTCGACGCGAAGACCATCGTGTGGAACGGCCCGGCGGGCGTGTTCGAGTTCGAGGCGTTCTCCGCGGGCACGCGCGCGGTGGCCCAGGCGCTCGTCGACGCGGGCGCGAACGGCGCCTTCACCATCGTCGGCGGCGGCGACTCGGCCGCGGCCGTGCGCACGCTCGGCTTCGACGAGGCCGGCTTCGGCCACATCTCCACCGGCGGCGGCGCGTCGCTGGAGTTCCTCGAGGGCAAGACCCTCCCCGGCATCGCCGTCCTGGAGGGCTGACGCATGGCAGACCGCACCCCGCTCATGGCGGGCAACTGGAAGATGAACCTGGACCACCAGCAGGCGATCCAAACGGTGCAGAAGCTCGCCTGGACCCTGAAGGACGCGAAGCACGACTTCGCGGCCGTCGAGGTCGTCGTGCTGCCGCCGTTCACGGACCTGCGCTCGGTGCAGACGCTCGTGGACGCCGACTCCCTCGAGCTCGGCTACGGCGCGCAGGACCTGTCCGCCCACGTGTCGGGCGCCTACACGGGCGAGGTCTCGCCGGTGTTCCTCGCCAAGCTGGGCTGCACCTACGTGGCCGTCGGCCACTCCGAGCGCCGGCAGTACCACGGCGAGGACGAGGCGGTGACGAACGCCAAGGTGAAGAACGCCCTGGCGCACGGCCTCGCGCCGATCCTCTGCGTCGGCGAGGAGCTCGAGGTCCGCAAGGCGGGGCAGCACGTCCCGCACACGCTGGCTCAGCTCGACGGTGGCCTCGAGGGCCTGACGGCCGAGCAGGTGCGTCAGGTCGTCGTCGCCTACGAGCCCGTCTGGGCCATCGGCACGGGCGAGACGGCGACGCCGGAGGACGCGCAGGAGCTGTGCGGCGCCATCCGCGCGCGCATCGCCGAGCTCTACGACGCCGGCACCGCCGACGCCGTCCGCGTGCTCTACGGCGGCTCCGTGAAGTCCTCGAACGTCGCCTCGATCATGGCCAAGCCCGACGTCGACGGCGCGCTCGTCGGCGGCGCGAGCCTCGACCCCGAGGAGTTCGCGCGGATCGCCAGCTTCCGGGCCGCCGCGGCCTGACCGGTCGACCGCACGGACGATCGCCCGACCGGGTGACGACCCGCGGGCGGGCTGCTGGCCCGCCCGCGGGATCGTCGCCTACCCTTGTGCCCGCCTCACCGTCGGACGACAGGAAAGCCACCTCGTGAACGCACTCCGCATCACCCTCCAGGTGCTGCTCGTCCTCTCCAGCCTGCTGCTGGTCCCCCTCGTGCTCCTGCACAAGGGCCGCGGCGGCGGGTTGTCCGACATGTTCGGCGGCGGCGTCACGTCCGGCGCCGCGAGCTCCGGGGTCGCCGAGCGCAACCTCAACCGCATCACCGTCGGGGTCGCACTCGTGTGGACCGTGGTCATCGTGCTGCTCGGCCTCGTCGAGCGCTTCAGCTGAGGGGGACGCCATGGCGAGCGGGAGTGCGATCAGGGGGTCGCGGGTCGGAGCCGGCCCGATGGGCGAGGCGGAGCGCGGCGACGCGGCCCCTCGCGTCTGGATCTCCTACTGGTGCGCGAACGGCCACGAGACGCGGCCGTCCTTCGCGGAGGAGGCGTCCGCCGAGGCGCCCGTGACCTGGGACTGCCCGCGCTGCGGCTTCCCGGCGGGGCAGGACCAGGCGAACCCGCCGAGCCCGTCGCGGACCGAGCCGTACAAGACGCACCTGGCGTACGTGAAGGAGCGGCGTTCCGACGAGGACGGCGCGGCCATCCTCGACGAGGCGCTGGCCGCGCTGCGGGCCCGCCGGGGTCGCTGACCGCCCGGCGCCCACGCCGCGCACGACCGATGCGACGAGGGGGTTCCGACCGGATGACCGGTCGGGGCCCCCTCGTCGCACGCCAGCCGGGTCAGCCCGCCGCGGGCGTGCCGGCGTCCGACGCCGAGCGTGACGCTGCGGCCACGTCCAGCAGCCAGCGCGTCCGCTCACGGCCGACCGCGCCTGCCGCCGGCACCTGGGCGACCGGTCCGTCCCCGAGGGCGGCGGCCACGGCGTCGGCCTTCTCCTCGCCGGCGGCGACGACCCACACCTCCCGCGCGCTGCGGATCGCCTCGAAGGTGAGCGAGACCCGCAGCGGGGGCGGCTTGGGGGAGTCGTGCACCCCCGTGGTCGTGCGCCCGACCACGTCGAGCCCGGGATGGTCCGGGAACAGCGAGGCCACGTGGCCGTCGGGCCCCATGCCGAGCAGGAGGACGTCCAGCTCCGGCAGGGCGGCGCCCTCCGGGGCGTGCGCCGCCAGCTCCTCCGCGTAGGCGGCGGCCGCCGCCTCGGGGTCGCCGACCACGTCTGCGGCCGGCACGGCGTGGACGTTGGCGGCCGGGAGGGCGTCGCCGAGTGTGTCGAGCAGCGCCTCCCGCGCCTGCGTCTCGTTGCGGTCGGGGTCCCCGGCGGGCACGAACCGCTCGTCGCCCCACCACAGGTGCACGCCCGTCCAGTCGACGGCGTCCCGCACGGGGTTGGCGGCGACGGCCGCGAGCGTCCTGATCCCGACCGTGCCGCCGGTGAGCACGAGGTGCACGGGCCGGTGGTGGGACTGGGCGTCGAGGACCGCGGTGAGCAGCCGGGCGGCCGTCGCCTCCGCGAGCGTCGCGGCGTCGGGGTGCACGACGACGTCGCGCAGCGGGTGGGGCGTGGTCATGCGTCCTCCGGGTCAGGCGTCGATGAGGGCGAGGCCGCGCGTGAGGGTCTCGCCGTACACCTCGTCGGCGTCGAGGCGGCGCAGCTCCTCGGCCAGGCACTCGCGGAGCTGACGGATGGGCAGGGCGATCCGGTGCTCCGGCTGGTCCGGCTTGATGAGCGCGGCCGTCTTGCCGTCGGGACGGTCGAGCACGATGTCCCCGGACGCCCGGTGCAGCCGCACCTGCGTGATCGCCGGCGCGCCCTCGATGCGCTCGACGCGCACGGGGCACTTGAGCGACCACGCCAGCCAGCCGGCCATGAGGTCGACGGACGGGTGCGTGCTCTCGCCGGAGACCGACGCCTCGAGCACGGGCTCGAACGGCGGCTGCTCCAGCGTCGCCGCGATGAGCCCCCGCCACAGGGTGGTCCGCGCCCAGGCGATGTCCGTGTCGCCCTCCGCGTGGACCGTCGCCAGGCGGCGCAGGGCCGGCCCGGGCTGCGAGGTGGCGGACGTGTCCGTGATCCGGCGCTGCGCCATGCGGCCCAGCGGGTGCGCCGCGGGGTTGTCCGGCACCTCGAACGGCCACCACGTGACGATGGGGGCGTCCGGCAGGAGCAGGGGCATGACGAGGGTGTCGTCGTCCGCCGCGATCGCGCGGGACGGCCGCAGGATGACGACCTCGCTCGCGCCGGCGTCACCGCCCAGCCGGATCTCCGCGTCGAGGGTGCTCTCGGCGGGCTCGGCGCTGCGGGCCAGGACGATGACGCGGCAGGGGTGCTCCCGGCTCGCCTCGTTGGCCGCCGCGATGGCGACCTCGGGGTCCTGGTCCTCGGCGTCGATCACGAGGGTCAGCACGCGCCCGAGGGCGACGGCGCCGCCCTCGTCGCGCTCCTCGATGAGGCGCTTGTTGATCGCCCGGGTCGTGGTGCCCGGCAGGTGGATGATCACGGTCTCCTCCACTGGCGGCCGTCACGGGCCATCATCGCGTCGGCCGACGCCGGTCCCCAGGTGCCGGCGCGGTACTGGTCGGGCTTGCCCTTCGAGGCCCAGTACGCCGTGATCGGGTCGAGGACCTTCCAGGACAGCTCGACCTCCTCCTGGCGCGGGAACAGCGGCGGGTCGCCGAGGAGCACGTCGAGGATGAGGCGCTCGTAGGCCTCCGGCGAGGACTCGGTGAACGAGTGCCCGTACCCGAAGTCCATCGTGACGTCGCGCACCTCCATGGCGGTGCCGGGCACCTTGGCGCCGAACCGCAGCGTGACGCCCTCGTCGGGCTGCACGCGGATGACCAGGGCGTTCTTGCCCAGCTCCTCCGTGGCGGTCGACTCGAAGGGCAGGTGCGGCGCGCGCTTGAACACGACCGCGATCTCGGTGACGCGGCGGCCGAGGCGCTTCCCGGTGCGCAGGTAGAACGGCACGCCGGCCCAGCGGCGGGTGTCGATGTCCAGGCGCACGGCCGCGAAGGTCTCCGTGGTGGAGGCGGGGTTGAACCCCTCCTCCTCCAGGTACCCGACGACCTGCTCGCCGCCCTGCCACCCCGCGGCGTACTGCCCGCGCGAGGTGTGCCGGCCGAGGTCGCGCGGGAGCCGGACCGCCGAGAGGACCTTGATCTTCTCCGCCCGCAGGTCCGCCGCCTCGAAGGAGACGGGCTCCTCCATGGCGGTGAGCGCCAGGAGCTGCAGGAGGTGGTTCTGGATGACGTCGCGCGCCGCGCCGATGCCGTCGTAGTACCCCGCGCGCCCGCCGATGCCGATGTCCTCGGCCATCGTGATCTGCACGTGGTCGACGTAGTTGGCGTTCCAGATCGGCTCGAAGAGCTGGTTCGCGAACCGCAGGGCCAGGAGGTTCTGGACCGTCTCCTTGCCCAGGTAGTGGTCGATCCGGAACACGTCGTCCGGTCGGAAGACCGAGGAGACGACGCGGTCCAGCTCCTGCGCGCTCTTGAGGTCGTGCCCGAAGGGCTTCTCGATGACCACGCGGCGCCAGGTGCCCTCCTTCGGCTGCGACAGGCCCGACCGGGACAGCTGCTCGCAGACGACGGGGAACTGGCTCGGCGGCACCGACAGGTAGAACGCGTGGTTGCCGCCGGTGCCGCGCTTCACGTCGAGCTCCTCGACCGTCGCGGCCAGCTGGTCGAACGCGGCGTCGTCGTCGAAGGAGCCCTGGACGAAGCGGATGCCCTCCGCGAGCTGGCGCCACGTCGCCTCGTGGAACGGCGTGCGGGCGTGCTCGCGGACGGAGTCGTGGACGATCTGCGCGAAGTCCTGCGTCTCCCAGTCCCGCCGGGCGAAGCCCGTCAGGGCGAACCCGGGCGGGAGCAGGCCGCGGTTGGTGAGGTCGTAGACGGCCGGCATGAGCTTCTTGCGCGCCAGGTCGCCGGTGACGCCGAAGATGACGAGCCCGCAGGGGCCGGCGATGCGCGGCAGGCGCCGGTCCCGCGGGTCCCGCAGCGGGTTGCGGCCGGGTGCGACCTTGGCGGGCCTCACCGGGACGCCCCGGACCCGCTGGCCACCGCCTCCTGGGCGCCGCCGAGCCCGTCGCGCACCGTGCCGAGGAGCTGCTCCCAGGCCTGGTCGAACTTCTGCAGGCCGTCGACCTCGAGGGCCTCCGTCACCTCGTCGAGGGAGACGCCGAGGGCCGCGAGCCGGTCGACGACCTCCTGCGACTCCTCGGTCCGACCGGTGACCGTGTCGCCGGTGATCTCCGCGTGGTCCTCCGTCGCCTCGAGCGTGCCGGCGGGCATCGTGTTGACGACGCCGGCGACGACGAGCTCCTGCACGTACAGCGTGTCGGGGTACGCCGGGTCCTTGACGCCGGTCGACGCCCACAGCGGTCGCTGCGGCTTGGCGCCGGCGGCGGCCAGGGCCTTCCACCGGTCGGAGGCGGCGACCTCCTGGTACGCGCCGTAGGCGAGGCGGGCGTTGGCCAGGGCGGCCTTGCCGCGCAGCGCGGCGGCCTCCTCGGTGCCGAGCTCGTCGAGCCTCTTGTCGATCGCCGCGTCGACCCGGCTGACGAAGAACGAGGCGACGGAGGCGACGGGCGCGAGGTCGATGCCCTTCTCCTTCGCCTGCTCGAGACCCGTGAGGAACGCGTCGAGCACGGCGCGGTAGCGCTCGAGGGAGAAGATGAGCGTGACGTTGACGCTGATGCCCTCGGCCAGGACCGCGGTGATGGCCGGCAGGCCCTCGATCGTCGCGGGGATCTTGATGAAGACGTTGGGGCGGTCCACCGTCGACCACAGCGCCTTCGCGGACGCGACCGTCTTCTCCGTGTCACGGGCGAGCCGCGGGTCGACCTCGATGGACACGCGGCCGTCGACGCCGTCCGTGGCGTCGTACACCGGGCGCAGGACGTCGGCCGCCTCGCGGACGTCGTCCGTGGTGATGCGGAAGACCGCGTCCTCGACGTCGGCGCCCTGGGCGGCCAGCTCGCGCAGCTGCTCGTCGTAGGCGTCGCCCTTGGCGAGCGCCGAGGCGAAGATCGAGGGGTTCGTCGTCACCCCGACGACGCCGTGGTGGGCCACGAGGTCGGCGAGGTTGCCGGTGCGCAGCCGCTCCCGGGACAGGTCGTCGAGCCAGACGGCGACGCCCTCCTGCACGAGGCGGTCGAGCGGCGCGCTGCGCGCACCGCGGTCCTCGGCCTTCGGCGTGCCCTGGCCGGTGGTCTCCTGCGTGCTCTGCTCGGACATCGGTGGTCCTCCTTGCGTCTGCGGTCGGCGCGCCCGTGGGGTGCGCGGCCGGTGGGGTCCGCGGGGCGGGGCGTCGCGGTGGCGACGTGTGCGTCGTCAGGTGCGACGCCCCGCCGAGGGGTGGGTCCGTGCCGGGCGGGGCCCGGCGGTCGGGTGCCGGGCGCGCCCGGCACCGCGGGTCAGGCCTGCTGGTCGCCCGTGCCGCTGCGGTCGGGCGTGCCGGAGTCGGACGACGGGTCGGCGTCGCCGCGGGCGGCGGCCAGCGACTCGTGCGCCGCGGCCACGACGGCCTCGGCCGTGATGCCGAACTCGCGGTACAGCGTCTCGTAGTCGGCGGACGCCCCGTAGTGCTCGAGCGACACGCTGCGGCCGGCGTCGCCGACGAGCTTGTGCCAGGACAGGGCCAGCCCCGCCTCGACCGACACGCGGGCGCGCACGGCCTTCGGCAGCACCTGCTCGCGGTACTCCGCGTCCTGCTCGGCGAACCACTCCAGCGACGGCGCGGACACCACGCGCGTGGCGACGCCCGCCGCCTCGAGGGTGGTGCGCGCCTCGACGGCGAGCTGCACCTCGGAGCCCGTCGCCAGGAGGATGACGTCCGGCGTGCCCGACGAGGCGTCGAGCAGCACGTACGCGCCGCGGGCCACGCCGTCGGCGGACGTGAAGCCGTCCTCGCCGCGGGGGAACGTCGGCACGTTCTGCCGGGTCAGCACGAGGCCGACCGGGCCGTCGGTGCGCTCGAGCAGCGCCTTCCAGGCAGCGGCCGTCTCGTTGGCGTCGGCCGGGCGCACCACGGCCAGGCCGGGGATGGCGCGGCACGCCGCGAGGTGCTCGACCGGCTGGTGCGTCGGGCCGTCCTCACCCAGGCCGATGGAGTCGTGCGTCCACACGTACGTGACCGGCACGCCCATGAGGGCGGCGAGGCGGACGGAGCCGCGCATGTAGTCCGAGAAGGTGAAGAACGTGCCGCCGTACGGCCGGGTGTTCCCGTGCAGCCGGATGCCGGACAGGATCGCGCCCATCGCGTGCTCGCGGATGCCGAAGTGCAGCGTGCGGCCGTACTCGTCGCCCGAGAACTCCTTCGTGGAGTACTTGGCGGGGATGAAGGACGGCTCGCCCTTCATCGTCGTGTTGTTGGAGCCCGCGAGGTCGGCGGAGCCGCCCCACAGCTCGGGCAGGACGGGCGCGAGCGCGGAGAGCACCTCGCCGGACGCCTGGCGCGTCGCGACGGCCTTGCCGGCCTCGAACGTCGGCAGGGCGTCCGCCCAGCCCTCGGGCAGGGTGCCGGCCTCGAGCCGGTCGTGCAGCGCCGCCCGCTCGGGGTTCGCGCTGCGCCACGCGTCGTACGACTCCTGCCAGCGGGCCTTGGCCTCGGCGGTGCGCTGCGACAGGCCGCGCGTGTGCTCGATGACCTCCGGCGCGACGTCGAAGCTCTTCTCCGGGTCGAAGCCGAGGACCTCCTTGAGGCCCTTGACCTCGTCCGTGCCCAGCTTCGAGCCGTGCGCGCCGTGCGTGCCCTGCTTCTTCGGCGAGGGCCAGGCGATGATCGTGCGGAGCTGGATGAAGGAGGGCTGGTCCGTGACCGCCTTGGCCGCCTCGATCGCGGCGTAGAGGGCGTCGACGTCCTCGTGGTAGCCGTCGGGCCCGGTCAGCCAGTCCACCGTCTGCACGTGCCAGCCGTACGCGCCGTAGCGCGCGGCGACGTCCTCGGTGAACGCGATCTGCGTGTCGCCCTCGATGGAGATGCGGTTGTCGTCCCAGACGACGACGAGGTTGCCCAGCTGCTGGGTGCCCGCGACCGACGAGGCCTCGGAGGTGACGCCCTCCTGCAGGTCGCCGTCGGAGGCCAGCACGTAGACGAAGTGGTCGAACGGGCTGGTACCCGGTGCCGCGTCGGGGTCGAGCAGGCCGCGCTCCCGGCGGGCCGCCATCGCGAAGCCCACGGCCGAGGCGAGCCCCTGGCCCAGGGGGCCGGTGGTGATCTCGATGCCGGTGGTGTGGCGGAACTCCGGGTGGCCCGGGGTCTTGGAGTCCCAGGTGCGCAGGGCCTCCAGGTCCTCGAGCTCCAGGCCCCAGCCGCCCAGGTAGAGCTGGATGTACTGCGTCAGGCTCGAGTGGCCGCAGGACAGGACGAAGCGGTCCCGGCCCGTCCAGTGCGGGTCCGCGGGGTCGTGCCGCATGACGTTCTGGTAGAGGAGGTACGCGGCCGGGGCCAGGCTGATCGCGGTGCCGGGGTGGCCGTTGCCGACCTTCTCGACGGCGTCGGCGGCGAGGACGCGGACCGTGTCGACCGCCTTGCGGTCGAGGTCGGTCCACCCGACCGACGGAGCAGCAGGGGCCTGGACGTTCACATGTCCTCATTCCCGCCCGCGACCGGCGGGCGTCAGGGGGCTCCGGCACCGGGTGCCGGGACGACGGGCGTACGACGGGCACGGGACGGTGCGCAGGTGGCACGACGGCAGGCTGCCGCGGCACCACGGGCGCGCCGCTGCCGTCCCCGCCGCGAGCCTAGACCTCCCGCCCCCGGCCCCGCCGACCGAGCCGTCCAGGGGGTGGGACGCCGGATCGGTCCGATCTGCCCCGGGCCGGTGCGCCGACCTGTGGCCGGGCCGCGACGTGACGTGCGCCCGCACGCCCGTGGCGGCGCGCCGCGGGCGTACCATGGCGGGGTCCCAGCACCCCCCGACCTGCCCGCACGCCCGCGGGCCCGGACCGCCGCGTGCGGCACCCGGCGGTCGTGCAGGACGTCGACCCGGCACCCCGGTGCCCCGGACGAGGAACGGAGCCGCACCGCGTGCGTCCACGCAGAACCCTGACGACCGAGGCCGCTCCGGCGTCGTCCCTGCCCGCGGGGGCTCCCGCACCCGTCATCGGCGACGCCGTCGAGGCCGTCGAGGCCGTGCCCGTCACCGCGGGGCCGCAGCGCGCCGGTGACGGCCGGCAGCCCGCCGCGGGACGCGGGCGGCTGCGGGGCAAGGTCGGTGCGTACGTCGCGCTGACGAAGCCGCGGGTGATCGAGCTGCTGCTCATCACCACCGTCCCCACCATGGTGCTGGCCGCCGGCGGCCTGCCCCCGCTCGGGCTGGTGCTGGCGACCCTCGTCGGCGGGGCCATGGCCGCGGGCGCCGCGAACGTCCTCAACTGCTACCTCGACCGCGACATCGACGCCGTCATGCACCGCACCCGCCGGCGGCCGACCATCACGGGCGCGGTCACGCCGCGCGAGACGCTCGTCTTCGGGCTCGTGCTGGGCGTCGTGTCCCTCGTGTGGCTCTGGACGCTCGTCAACCCGGTCTCCGCGCTGCTCGCCGCCGCGGCCGTGCTCATCTACGTCGTCGGCTACACGATGATCCTCAAGCGGCGGACGTCGCAGAACATCGTCTGGGGCGGCTCGGCCGGCTGCATGCCGGTGCTCATCGGGTGGTCGGCGGTCACCGGCGGTGTCGGCTGGGCGCCGCTCGTGCTGTTCGGCGTCGTCTTCTTCTGGACGCCGCCGCACTACTGGCCGCTGTCGATGAAGTTCCGCCGCGACTACGCGGCGGCGGGCGTGCCGATGCTGCCCGTCGTGGCGGCGGACACGCGGGTCGCCCGCGAGATGGTCGGGCACACCCTGGCGATGATCGCGTGCAGCCTGCTGCTCGTGCCGGTCGCCGGGATGACCTGGGTCTACGGCGTGGTCGCCCTGGGGCTCGGCGTGTGGTTCCTCGCGCTGTGCCTGGGCCTGCTGCGGCGCGCGCGCGACCCGCAGGCTGGGCGGCTCAAGGAGATGACCGTGTTCCACGCGTCGATCACCTACCTCACCGCTCTCTCGGTGGCCGTGGTCGTCGACGTGTTCCTGCCCTTCTGACGGAGGTGGCGGCAGCCGGCGACGAGGACGTCGCACCGGCGCTCCGCGCGTCGCTGGAGCAGTACCTGGCCCACCTGCAGGTCGAGCGCGGCCTGTCGGCCAACACCCTGGCCGCCTACCGGCGGGACCTCGCGCGGTACGCCCGGCACCTGACGGCATCCGGGCGCACGGCGCCGGACCAGGTCGCGGAGGCCGACGTGACGGCCTACGTCCGCGTCCTGCGGTCCGGGTCCGACGGCCGTGCGGCGCTCTCCGCGTCCTCGGCGGCCCGCGCCGTCGTGGCCGTCCGCGGCTGGCACCGGTTCTGGCTCCTGGAGGGCGCCGTCCCCGCCGACGCCGCGCGGGCGGTCCGTCCGCCCGCGCAGCCCCGGCGCCTGCCCAAGGCCGTGCCGGTCGAGGACGTCGAGCGCCTGCTCGAGGCGGCGGGGACGGGGGAGGGCCCGGGTCCGCTGCGCGACCGCGCGCTGCTCGAGCTGCTCTACGCAACCGGTGCCCGGATCTCGGAGGCCGTCGGCCTCGACCTCGACGACCTCGACACCTCGCCGGGGCGCGCGTCCGTGCTGCTGCGCGGCAAGGGGGGCAAGGAGCGCGTCGTACCCGTCGGGTCCTTCGCGCTCGGCGCGCTCGAGGCGTACCTCGTCCGGGGACGGCCGGCGCTGGTGGCCGCCGGCCGCGGCACGCCGGCGGTGTTCTGCAACACGCGCGGCGCACGGCTGAGCCGCCAGAGCGCGTGGGCGGCGCTGCGCGCGGCGGCCGGCCGCGCCGGGCTCGCCCAGGCCCCGCACCTGTCCCCGCACACGCTCCGGCACTCGTTCGCCACGCACCTGCTGGCGGGCGGCGCCGACGTGCGGGTGGTGCAGGAGCTGCTCGGCCACGCCTCGGTCACGACGACGCAGGTGTACACCCTGGTGACCCGGGACACGCTGCGCGAGGTCTACACGACGGCGCACCCCCGGGCGCGCTGACGCGGGGTTGGGCTCCGGTAGGTTGTCCGGGTGGTGAGCGGGACGAGCGCATGAGCGGCACGAGCGAGCAGGTCACGGCAGGTCCCGGCGAGCAGCGCCTGGACCCGGCGGGCCGTCCCGTCCCCGACTTCCCGGTCCCCGCGCCCCTGGCGGCGCACGGCCCGGCCCGGGTCATCGCGATGTGCAACCAGAAGGGCGGCGTCGGCAAGACGACGACGACGATCAACCTCGGCGCCGCGCTGGCCGAGTACGGCCGACGGGTGCTCGTCGTCGACTTCGACCCGCAGGGCGCCGCGTCCGTCGGGCTGGGCACCAGCCCGCACGAGCTCGACACGACGATCTACAACCTGCTGATGGAGCGCGGCCTCGACGTGCGGGAGGTGCTGCGCAGCACCGCCGTCGAGAACCTCGACCTGCTCCCGGCGAACATCGACCTGTCCGCGGCCGAGGTGCAGCTCGTCGGGGAGGTGGCGCGCGAGTCGGTCCTGTCCCGCGTGCTGCGCCCCGTCATGGACGAGTACGACGTGGTGCTCGTCGACTGCCAGCCCTCGCTCGGGCTGCTGACCGTCAACGCGCTCACGGCCGCGCACGGGGTGCTCATCCCGCTCGAGTGCGAGTTCTTCGCGCTGCGCGGCGTGGCCCTCCTCGTCGAGACGATCGAGAAGGTGCGCGACCGGCTGAACCCGCGGCTGCAGGTCGACGGGATCCTCGCGACGATGTTCGACTCGCGGACGCTGCACGCCCGCGAGGTCGTCGCCCGCGTGCACGAGGCGTTCGGCGACACGCTCCTGCACACCGTCATCGGGCGGACGGTGAAGTTCCCGGACGCGACGGTGGCCGCGGAACCCATCACGTCCTACGCCCCGAACCACCCCGGCGCCGCCGCCTACCGCCAGCTCGCGCGCGAGCTCGTGGCCCGTGGCGACGCCGCCTGAGGCCACCGTCCGGCCGGGTCCCGCCGCCGACGCCCCGGCGGGCGGGACCGGTTTCGCCGTCCGCCTCGACAACTTCGAGGGCCCGTTCGACCTGCTGCTGGGCCTCATCGCCCGGCACAAGCTCGACATCACCGAGGTGGCGCTCGCGCGGGTGACCGACGACTTCATCGCCCACCTGCGCGCCCGGGAGAGCGCGGGGGACTGGGACCTGGGACAGGTCAGCGAGTTCCTCCTCGTCGCGGCCACGCTGCTGGACCTCAAGGCCGCGCGCCTGCTGCCGAGCGCGGAGATCGAGGACGCCGAGGACCTCGAGCTGCTCGAGGCGCGGGACCTGCTGTTCGCGCGGCTGCTGCAGTACCGGGCGTACAAGCAGGTCGCGGCCGACCTGGAGGAGCGCCTCCTGCGCGAGTCCCGGCGGTTCCCGCGGCAGGTCGCGCTCGAGCCGCAGCTCGCCGCCCTCCTGCCCGAGCTCGTCCTGAGCATCGGCCCCGAGCAGCTCGCGGCCCTGGCGGCCCGGGCCCTGGCGCCGCGCCCGGCACCGCCGGGCGTCGACCTGGCGCACCTGCACGCGCCGCCCGTCAGCGTCCGCGAGCAGGCCGACGTCCTCGTCGCCCGGCTGCGACGCAGCGGCAGCGCCTCGTTCCGCACGCTGGTGGGCGACGCCGACGGCACGCTCGTGGTCGTCGCCCGGTTCCTCGCCCTGCTCGAGCTGTTCCGCGAGGGCGCGGTGGCGTTCGAGCAGGTGCAGCCTCTGGGCGAGCTGACCGTGCGGTGGACGGGCAGCGCCGCCGGTGGCGTCCGCGTGGCCGGGGACTTCGACGCGGAGGACCTCGCGCCGCGTGCCGGCGGGGAGGGGCCGGCGTGAGCACGCCGGACGCGGGTGCCGACCTGGGCGCCGAGGAGGGCCCCGACGTCGCGTCCCTGCCGGGTGGGGCGGCGGCCGCGCTGGAGGCGGTGCTCGTCGTCGCCGACGAGCCCGTGCCCGCCGTGCGGCTCGCCGCGGTGCTGGGGCTGCCGGTGCCGCAGGTCCGCGCGCTCCTGGCCGAGCTGGCCGACGAGTACGCCGGCGCCGGCGGCGGCCGGCCCCGCGGCTTCGAGCTCCGTGAGGTGGCGGGTGGCTGGCGGATCTGGTCCTCGGCGGCCCACGGCGACGTCGTCGGGCGGTTCGTGCTCGACGGGCAGCAGGCGCGCCTGACGCAGGCGGCCCTGGAGACGCTGGCCGTCGTCGCGTACCGGCAGCCGGTGACGCGGGGGCAGGTCTCGGCCGTCCGTGGCGTGAGCGTGGACGGCGTCATGCGGACGCTGACGGCCCGCGGGCTCGTCGCCGAGGTGGGTCAGGACGCGACCACCGGTGCGGTGCTCTACGGGACCACGGGATACTTCCTCGAGCGGCTGGGGCTCGGCACCCTCGACGACCTGCCGCCGCTCGCCCCCTACCTGCCGGAGGTGGGAGACCTCGACGAGGCCGGTTCCGGGTCGCGCGGGCTCCGCACGGCCGGGACGGCGGGCGCCACCGCGCGCGGCGGCGCCTCGGGCCCGCCGCCGGGGGACGAGCAGGGCGGACGGCACGACGCGCACGACCGGGCCCGGGACGGGTCCGACGACGACAGGACGGACGACGACGATGAGTGACGCACGAGGCGGCCGCGGCCGCGGCCCCGGCACGGGTGGCGGCGGACGCGGCGGCGCGGGCGGCGGTGCCCGCGGCGGCGGCCGACCGGGGCAGGGCGCCGGACGTGGTGCCGGCCAGGGCGGCGCACGGGGCAGCGGTCAGGGCCGTGGCCGCGGCGGTCGTGACGGTGGTCAGGGCGGCGCGCGCGGCGCCGGTCCGTCCGGCGGCCGGGGCGCCGGCCGCGGCGACGAGCGTGGTGGCGGCCCGCGCGACGACCGCCGCCCGGGCGCACCCCGCGCGTCGTACGGCGCTCGTGACGACCGGCGTGACGACAGGCGTGACGACCGGCGTGACGACCGCCGTGACGACCGGCGTGACGACCGGCGTGACGACAGGCGTGACGACCGGCGTGACGACCGGCGTCCGGGCGCCTCGCGCGCGGGGTACGGGGCTCGTGACGACCGGCGCGACGACCGCCGTGACACCCGGCGTGACGACCGGGCCCCTGCGTCCCGGTCCGAGCGGGAGGGACGGCCGGAGCGCGAGGACCGGTCGTCGTCCGCGGGTCCGCGGGCAGCGTCGCGCGCCCCGGCGCGTGCCGGCGGCCGGGTGCCGGGCAAGGGCGGCCCCGGCCCGGGCGCCCGAGGCCAGCGCGGTGCTGCTGGTGCTGGTGCGGGCGCCGGTGCGCGTCGCCCGGCCGCGCGCGTCGCCGGCGCGCCGCGCGGTCCCCGCCCGGCGGCGCTGCCGGAGATCGACGTGCACGACCCGGACGGCACGCGCCTGCAGAAGGTCCTGGCGGCGGCGGGCCTCGGCTCGCGCCGCGCGTGCGAGAACCTCATCGCCTCCGGCCGCGTGACGGTGGACGGCAGCGTCGTCACCGAGCTCGGCGTGCGGGTCGACCCGCGGACCGCCGTCATCCACCTCGACGGCATGCGCGTGCAGCTCGACGAGTCGGCGGTGACGATCGCCCTGAACAAGCCCCGCGGCGTCGTCTCGACGATGCACGACGAGAACGGCCGGCCGTCGCTGGCCGACCTCGTCGCCGACCGCCCCGAGCGGCTGTTCCACGTCGGGCGCCTCGACGCCGAGACGGAGGGCCTGCTCCTGCTGACGAACGACGGCGAGCTCGCCAACCGGCTCGCGCACCCGGCGCACGGCGTGCCCAAGACGTACCTCGCGGAGGTCGAGGGCCGCGTCACGCCCGGCACGCTCGCGCGCCTGCAGGCCGGCGTCGAGCTCGAGGACGGCCCGGTGCACCCCGACAAGGTCCGCCTCGTGCAGCAGGTGGCGGGCGCGTCGCTCGTCGAGGTCGTGCTGCACGAGGGGCGCAACCGCGTCGTGCGTCGCCTCCTGGAGGAGGTGGGGCACCCGGTGACGAAGCTCGTGCGCACCCAGGTCGGCCCCATCCGGCTCGGCGACCTCAAGCCCGGCCGGACGCGCGTGCTCAGCCGCACGGAGGTGGGCTCGCTCATGACGTCGGTGGGGCTGTGACGGCCCCCGCCGCGGCGCACACCGCCGGCGTGCCGGCCCCGGCGACGGCCGGTCCTGTCCGCGTCGTGGGCACAGGGCTGCTCGGCGCGTCCGTCGGGCTGGCCCTCGTGCGCCTGGGCGTCGACGTCGTGCTGCACGACCCGAGCCGCACCGCGCTCGCCCTCGCCCGCGACGTGGGGGCCGGCCGGCCCGCGGCGCCCGACGACGCGGAGCCGGCGCTCGTCGTCGTCGCCGCGCCGCCGGACGTCACGTCCGACGTCGTGGCCGCGGAGCTCGCCGCCCACCCGCACGCGGTCGTCACGGACGTCGCGAGCGTCAAGGGGCACGTGCTCGCGGAGCTGCGCGAGGCCGGCGCGGACCTCGAGCGCTACGTCGGGTCCCACCCGATGGCGGGGCGCGAGCGCTCCGGACCCGCGGCGGCCGTGCCCGAGCTGTTCCTCGGGCGGCCGTGGGTCGTCGTCGGCTCGGGCCGGTCGCGGCCCGAGGCCCTGGCGGCCGTACGCGCGCTGGCGGTGGACCTCGGCGCGGTGCCGGTCGGCATGTCCGCCGACGAGCACGACGCCGCCGTCGCCCTCGTCTCCCACGTGCCGCAGGTCGCGGCGAGCCTCGTCGCGGGGCGGCTGCGGGAGGCCGACGACGCGGCGCTGCAGCTCGCCGGGCAGGGCCTGCGGGACGTCACCCGCATCGCGGCGTCCGACCCGGCGCTGTGGACCTCGATCCTCGCCGCCAACGCGGGCGCCGTGCGCGCGGTCCTGCTCGGGGTGCGCGAGGACCTCGACCGCGTGCTCGACGCGCTCGCCGCGGCCGACGCCGCGAGCGGGCCGGAGACGGTCCGACTCGGCGCGCTGGCTGCGCTGGCGGGCGCCGTCGCGGCCGGCAACGCCGGCGTCGCGCGCGTCCCGGGCAAGCACGGCGGTGCCTCGCGCCCCTACGCGCTCGTGCCCGTGCTGGTGCCGGACGCGCCGGGCGAGCTCGCGCGGCTGCTCACCGACGTGGGCGAGGCGGGGGTCAACCTCGAGGACCTCGAGCTCGAGCACGCCGCCGGCCGCCCGGTCGGCGTCGCCGTCATCTCGGTGCTGCCCGGCAGCGCCGAGCACCTGGAGGCGGAGCTGACGCGCCGCGGTTGGAGACTGGTCCGATGAGCACGGCAGGCGGCCCGCGGGGCCACGGCGACGTCAGCACCGGCGACGTCAGCACCGGCGACGTCAGCACCGACGACGGGCTCGTCGTCGCGGTCGACGGGCCCTCGGGCTCGGGCAAGTCGAGCGTGTCGCGGGCGGTCGCCCGCGCGCTGGGGCTCGCGTACCTCGACACGGGCGCGATGTACCGCGCGGCCACCCTGTGGTGCGTCCGGCAGGGGGTCGCGCTCGACGACGCCCCCGCCGTCACGGCGGCCGTGCGCGCGCTGCCGCTCGAGCAGGGCCTGGACCCCGAGGCGCCGACCGTGCTCCTCGACGGCGACGACGTGACTGCGGCGATCCGCACGACGGAGGTCTCCGCCGCCGTCAGCGCGGTCGCCACCAACCTCGACGCGCGCGCCGCGCTCGGCGACCGCCAGCGGGCCGTCATCGCGGCCGAGCGCACCGGCGGCTGGTCGGGCGGGCGCGGCGTCGTCGCCGAGGGGCGCGACATCACCACCGCCATCGCACCCGACGCCCCGGTCCGCGTCCTCCTCACCGCCAGCGAGGGGGCGCGCCTGCGCCGCCGCTCGCTCGAGGTGCACGGGACCGCCGACGCGGCGGCCGTCGCGGCGACGCACGACCAGGTGGTCCGGCGCGACGCGCAGGACTCCACCGTCGTCGAGTTCCGCACCGCGGCCGACGGCGTCGTCACCGTCGACAGCTCGGACCTCTCCTTCGAGGAGACGGTGGACGCGCTGCTCGCGGTCGTGCGCGCCGCGGGCCGGGCGTGAGCGGCGGGCCGCCGGCGGCGGTGTCCGGCGCGCCCGACGCGCCCGGTGCGTCCGGCGCACCCGCGGCGCCCGCCGCGTGGGGGCCGGTGTGGGCCCGGCAGGTCGGGCGGGCGCTGTCCCGCGGCTGGTGGGCGACGGAGGTGGTCGGCGCGGGACGCGTGCCGCGCACCGGTCCCGTGATCCTCGCCGCCAACCACACGGGCGTGGCCGACGGGCCGCTGCTCGTCGGGCTGTCGCCACGGCCGCTGCACATCCTCGTCAAGCAGGAGATGTTCCGCGGCCCGGTGGGGACCGTCCTGCGCCTGGCCGGGCAGATCAGCGTCGACCGCACCAACGGGCGGCCGGCGCTCGCCACGGGGCTGGCGGTGCTGCGCCGGGGCGGCGCTGTCGGCGTCTTCCCGGAGGGCACCCGCGGCAGCGGGGCGGTCGCCAGCGCGCGCGCAGGTGTCGCCTGGCTCGCCGTCAACGCCGGGGCGCCCGTCGTCCCCGTCGCGATCCTCGGCACCCGGCGCACGGGGGAGTCCTCCGGGCACGTGCCGCCGCCGCGGCGCCGGCTGCTGCTCGAGCTCGGCGAGCCGCTGGACGTCGGTCGGCGCCCCGGCGAGACGAGCCGCGACGCGGTCGGCCGCGCCGCGGAGGAGGTCCGGACCGCCCTGGCCGCGCTCGTCGTCGCCGCGTCGGAGCGCTCCGGGCTGCCCCTGCCGCTCGACGACCCCGGCGCGCGGCGCGCCCCCTGACGCCCGACGCGACCCCCGGCACGGCACTCGGCACGGCACTCGGCACGGCACTCGGCACGGCACTCGGCACGGCACTCGGCACGGCACTCGGGACGGGGCCGTCCGGCGCCCTCGCTCGGTGCCCTGCCACCTCGTACGCCCGCCGGTGCGCGGCGGGGGCCGGGCGCCTGGGATGATGGCCCCATGACCCTCGACGCGAGCGACGCCCCCGGCCCCGACGCCCCGGACCCGGTGGACGACGCGGAGCGCGAGCGCGCCCTGCGCGCCGGCCTCGCCGACTACGAGCTCGACGAGGCCGACCTCGCCCTCCTCGAGGGCGGCGACGACGACGACGAGCACGGCGGCGCCGACGCGGCCTGGCCCGTGCTGGCCGTCGTCGGGCGGCCGAACGTCGGCAAGTCGACCCTGGTCAACCGCATCCTCGGCCGGCGCGAGGCGGTCGTCGAGGACAAGCCCGGCGTCACCCGGGACCGCGTGAGCTACCCCGCGGAGTGGGCGGGCCGCGAGTTCACGCTCGTGGACACCGGCGGCTGGGAGGTCGACGTCGCCGGGATCGACGCGCGCGTGGCCGAGCAGGCCGAGGTGGCCATCTCCCTGGCGGACGCCGTCGTCTTCGTCGTCGACGCGACGGTCGGCTCGACGGACACCGACGAGCGCGTCGTCCGCCTGCTGCGCCGCTCGGGCAAGCCCGTCGTGCTCGCGGCCAACAAGGTCGACGGCCCCCGGGGTGAGGCGGAGGCGGCGGAGCTGTGGAGCCTCGGCCTCGGGCAGCCGTACCCCGTCTCGGCGCTGCACGGGCGCGGGACCGGGGACCTCCTCGACGCCGCGATGGACGCGCTGCCCGAGGTCACCGCGCACGGCCGGGCACCCGTGCGCGGCCCGCGGCGGGTGGCCCTCGTCGGGCGGCCGAACGTCGGCAAGTCCTCGCTGCTCAACAAGGTGCTGGGCGCCGAGCGGGTCGTCGTCGACGCCACCGCGGGCACCACCCGGGACCCGGTGGACGAGCTCGTCGAGCTCAAGGGCGTCCCCTACGTCTTCGTCGACACGGCCGGCATCCGGCGCCGCGTCCACCAGACCTCGGGGGCCGACTTCTACGCCTCGCTGCGCACGCAGGCCGCCATCGAGAAGGCCGAGGTGGCGGTCGTGCTGCTCGACGCCTCGGAGCCGATGACGGAGCAGGACACCCGCGTCATCCAGCAGGTCGTCGACGCCGGGCGCGCGCTCGTCATCGCCTACAACAAGTGGGACCTCATGGACGAGGACCGCCGGCCCTACCTCGAGCGCGAGATCGAGAAGGAGCTCGTGCAGATCCGCTGGGCGCCCCGCGTCAACGTCTCCGCGCGCACGGGCTGGCACACGGACCGGCTCGTGCCCGCGCTCGAGCGGTCCCTGGACTCGTGGGACACCCGCATCCCCACCGGCCGGCTCAACGCCTTCCTGGGTGAGCTCGTCGCCGCGCACCCGCACCCCCTGCGGGGCGGCAAGCAGCCGCGCATCCTCTTCGCCACCCAGGCCGCCACGCGGCCGCCGCGGTTCGTGGTGTTCGCGACCGGGTTCCTCGAGCCCCAGTACCGCCGGTTCATCGAGCGGCGGCTGCGGGAGGCGTTCGGGTTCGAGGGCACCCCGATCCAGGTCGCCGTCCGCGTGCGGGAGAAGCGCAAGCGCTGACGTCCGGCGGGCGGGGCGGGCAGGCCGTACCGTGCCGGGGACACCCGTCGTCGTCTCCCAGGAGGACCCGTGAAGCTCCGCCACGTCCCGCCCCGCCTCGCCGCCGGTGCGTACATCCTCAACTCCGGGCTGTCCAAGCGCGGCGGCGACGAGGGCACGGCCCAGGCGCTGCACGCGATGGCGGCCAACGCCTACCCGTTCCTCGAGGACGTCGAGCCGCGCACGTTCCTGCGGGCCCTGTCCGCCGCCGAGATCGCGCTGGGGGCGGCCCTGCTGCTCCCCGCGGTGCCGACGAAGCTGGCCGCGCTGGCCCTCGGTGCCTTCTCCGGCGGCCTCGTCGGCATGTACGCCCGGACGCCGGCTCTGCACGGCGAGGGGTACGACCTGCGGCCGAGCCCCGACGGCATCGGCGTGGCGAAGGACGTGTTCCTCGTCGGCATCGCGGCCAACCTGCTGCTCGACCGCGACTGAGGGACCGCGCCCGAGAGAGCGCGACGAAGGGCCCGCGCCCGGCGGGCGCGAGGAGGAGGGCGTCAGCCGGCCGCACCCGGCGGGACGCCCTCCTCCCAGTTCTCGGCCGTCTGCAGCACCCAGAACGCGGCGAAGAGCAGCAGCAGCACGAGCTCGACGACGAGCACCGTGCCGCGCGGGGGGTCGACCAGTCCCACCGCCTGCGCCCCTGCGAGCAGGGCCGCGGCCACCACCGTGCCGGCCATCCCGACCGCGATGGCGGCGTAGGCACCCGCGTACTGCCCGGGACGCAGGGCGCGCACCGAGACGCGGGTGCGGACGGCGCGCGCGTTGAGCGCCGCGACTCCGGCGACGAGGCCGAACAGCGCGACCGCGGCCACCCAGTGCGCGAGGAGCAGGAACGAGGGCCGGCCCAGCACGAACCAGACCGTCAGGGCGGCCCAGACGAGCGCGGCGACCGCCGTCCAGCGCAGCTCCTGCGTGCGTCCCGGCGAGCCCCGCCGTCGGCGCTGCACGAGCGCCGTGACGACCAGCAGGACCGTGCCGACGACGAGCAGCGCCGCGACCTGCACGCCGACGGCCTCCGCGGCGCCCGGCGGGAGGCACCGGCGGCCCGCGCAGCGGGGGTCGTCGGCGGCCAGCGGGGTCGGCGCCAGCCCGACGACGGGCGCCAGAAGACCGGCCAGGTTGAGCAGCCCGTCCTCCGTGCCGCGCCGTCCCCGGATGGCCAGCAGCGCCGTCCCGGTGGCGACGAGCACGCCGACCAGGACGTCCCGGACGGGCGTCCAGTAGGCGGCGCTGATGGAGTCGAGGACGACCGTGCCGCCGTGAGCGCCCGCGCCCGTCACCCGCAGCAGCACGAGCGCGAGCAGCAGGAGCAGGACCAGGCCTGCGACGCCGAGGCGGAGGAAGCGGTACGTCTCGACGGCGGGCCCCACCGGGCCATCCTCACCCGCCCCACCCACGTCCGCCCGGTCGGCTCACCTCCGGTCGACCCGCGCGCGGGCGCGGCCTCGTCGCCGTGCGCCCTGCGACGACACGCCCGTAGGGTCGCGAGGATGACCCCGCCGACGACCGCGCCGACGACCCCGCCGACGACCCCGCCGACGACCCCGCCGACGACGAGCACCCCGTCCGACGCCCCCACCGCCCGGGAGGTCGCCGACCGCTGGGTCGAGCGGCTCGCCGACCTCGACCCGGCGGTCGGCACCGGGCTGGGGATCCGCCCCGGGGACGACCGGATGCCGGACCTGTCCGCCGCCGGGCTCGCGGAGCGCGCGGCGGCGGCGCGGGCGGCCCTGGCCGAGCTCGAGGGGGCCGCCGTCCGCGACGACGACGACCGCCGGTGCGCCGCGCTGCTGCGCGAGCGGCTCACCGCGCAGCTCGCGGTGCACGAGGCCGGCGAGGACCTCGTGGCGCTGCGGCCGATCGGGTCGCCCGTGCAGGTGCTGCAGGGCATCTTCCTGCTCATGCCCCGGACCACGGAGGAGGACTGGGCGGCGGTGGCCGGCCGGCTGGGGCACGTGCGCGCCGCCGCGGGGTCGGTCCGTGACGCCCTCGCGCACGGGCTGGCCTCCGGGCACGTGAGCGCGCCGCGCCAGGTGGCCGCCGTCGTCGACCAGCTCGGGGCCTGGCTGCCGACGGCGGGGTCCCCGGGCTGGTACCACGAGCTCGTCGACGGGGCGCCGCCGGCGCTGGCCGACGACCTGCGCGCCGGTGCCGACGCGGCGACGGACGCGGTGGCCGGGCTGCGCACCTGGCTGGCCGAGCACTACGCGCCGCGGGCGGCGGGCGTCCCGGACGGCGTGGGCGCGGACCGGTACCGGCTGTCCGCGCGTCTGCACCTGGGCGCCGACGTGGACCTCGAGGAGGCCTACGCCTGGGGCTGGGAGGAGCTGGCGCGCATCGAGGCCGAGATGGCCGCGGAGGCCGGCCGCGTGCGCCCGGGAGCGGGCGTGCCCGAGGCACTGGCCCTGCTCGAGGCCGAGGGGGAGGCCGTCGAGGGCGTCGAGGAGGTCCGGCGGTACCTGCAGGGGCTCATGGACCGCGCGGTCGCCGAGCTCGACGGCACCGTCGTGGACGTGCCCGGGCCGGTGCGGCACGCGGAGGCGATGATCGCGCCGCCCGGCGCCGCCGCCGCGCCGTACTACACCCGCCCGTCGCTCGACTTCAGCCGGCCGGGGCGCACGTGGCTGCCCCCTCGGCCGCACCCGGTTCCCCGTGTGGGACCTGGTGAGCACCTGGTACCACGAGGGCGTCCCGGGGCACCACCTGCAGCTCGGCGCCTGGGCGCACCGGGCGGCGCAGCTCTCGCGCTACCAGGTGAGCATCGGGTCGGTGTCGGCGACGACCGAGGGGTGGGCCCTGTACGCCGAGCGGCTCATGGACGAGCTCGGCCACCTGCGGACGCCGGGGGAGCGGCTCGGCTACCTCGACGGGCAGCGCATGCGGGCCGTGCGCGTCGTGGTGGACATCGGCATGCACCTCGGGCTGCGCCTGCCCGCGGGGACCGGGCACGCGGGCGCGACCTGGACGCCGGAGCTCGGACGCGCGTTCTTCGGCGCCCGGAGCGGCTCCCCGGCGGCCTTCGTCGACAGCGAGGTGACGCGCTACCTCGGCTGGCCGGGGCAGGCCATCAGCTACAAGCTCGGCGAGCGCGCCTGGCTGCGGGGCCGCGACGCGGCCCGCGCGCGCCACGCCGCCGAGGGCCGGGACCTCGACCTGCGCGCGTGGCACACGGCCGCGCTCGGGCTGGGGTCCCTGGGCCTCGACGACCTGGAGGGCGAGCTCGCCCGGCTGTGACGACGGCCGGCCGCGCCGGCTGCGTCAGGGCGCGACGCAGGACCAGGGGGACGGGTCCGCAGGCGCGACGGTGGGCGTGGGCGTGGGCGTGGGCGTCGGGGTGGGCGTCGGGGTGGGCGTGGGCGTCGGCGTGGGCTTGGGCGACGCCGTGGGCGCGACGGTCGGCGCGACGGTGGGCGCCGGGGTCGGGCTGAGGGTCGGGCTGGGGGTCGGGCTCGCGGTCGCGGTCGGGCTGGGCGTCGGCGCCGGGCCGGGCACGGGCGCGACCGCGGTCGTGGGGTCGAGCAGGAGCTGCACCTCGACCGCCGAGAGCGTGGCCAGGTCCTTCGTCGCCGTGAAGGCGACGGTCAGCTCGCCGTCCGTGACCGGCACGTCCCGCGTGACGCTGTAGGCGGTGTCCTTGCCGACCGCGGCGACGAGGTCGAGGTCCTGCACGACGGGCGCACCCTCCGCCGCGACCGAGAAGACGCGCCGGCCCGGGGCGTCGTACCAGTTCTCGAGCATGTGCAGGGTGACGCGGTAGGTCCCGGCCTCGCCCACCGGCAGGCGCAGCGCGGACAGGCCGATGCGCAGGCGCGAGTAGAGGACGTCGTCGGTCGTGCCGGCGACCGGGCGGTCGGCGCTCGTCGTCCAGCGCCCGCCCACGGTGCCGCGCTCGGCCTCCCACGTGCGGCCCGCGCCGTCGACGAAGGGCGTGCTCTGCCCGGCGGTCACGCGGACGGGCGCCGGCGTCGGACGCACGAGCACCGCCTCGACCGCCGAGACGGTCGCCTCCCCCTTGCGCGCGGTGAACCCCAGGTCGAGCCGGCCGTCCTCGACGAGCACCGTGCGGCTGACGGTGTGCGCCGTCCGCGCCCCGGCGGTGGCGACGAGGTCGAGGTCGGTGACGAACGGCGTCCCCTCGGCCGCCACGGAGAACACCCGGGACCCGGCGGTGGCGTACCAGTTCTCCTGCAGGTGCAGCGTGACCCGGTAGACGCCGCCCGTCGGCAGCGCCAGCGACCACGACCCCAGGCCCGCCCGCAGGCGCTGGTAGAGGGCGTCGTCGTCCGTCCCGGCGACCGGCCCCGGGGTGACCGACGTCCAGCGGCCCCCGACCGTGCCGCGCTCGGGGTCCCACCGGCGGCCCGCGGTGTCCGTGTACGCCTGGTCGGACCCCGCCCGCACGCGCACGGCGGTCGTCGTGCCGGCGGCCGTGTCCGAGGCGGTCGCGGCGGGCACCGCCGGCAGCGCGGCGGCGGCGGTCGCGGGGGCGGCTCCGAGGACGGCGGTCAGCAGGGTGGCGGTACCGAGGGCGGCGCCGGTGAGCAAGGTCGTCAGGGAGCGTCGGGTGGCCATGCCACCATGTCGGCGCGACCGGGTGGTGCCCTTGAGGGACCCGCGCCCCCGAGCAGGGCGGACGGCGCACGGTTCACACGGTCGCGTGAACGGGCCGTACGCCCGGTCGGGTGACGGGTACAGGTGTGATCCTCGCCGCGTCCGGCGCCGTCGCCCGGCGCGCCGCCCGCCCGGGGCGCCGCTCGTCGGGCACCCTCTCGCTGGCCGCCGCCGACCGGCGCGGCGACGACAGGACCGTCGAAGGACCCGCAGTGATCAAGCAGACCCGCTCCCGCCAGGCCGGCACGTGCACCCTGACGTTCGCCCTCCCCGCGGAGGAGGTGACCGGGGCCGTCAGCGTCGTCGGCACCTTCAACGACTGGACGCCGGGGCAGCACGTGCTCAAGCGCCGGTCGAACGGCACGGCGAGCGCGTCCGTCGTCGTCCCCGGCGGCACGACGGTCCGGTTCCGCTACCTCGCGGAGCACGGGCGCTGGTTCGACGACCACGCCGCCGACGTGGTGACCGCCGACGGGAGCGTCGTCCACGTCTGACCGCTGGTGCGCGGCCCGGGCCGGGGGCACGCTGCTCGGGTGGACGGCTACGCGCACGACGGGCTGACCTTCCGGGTGCGGGACGCGGGCGACCCCGCGGGCGCGGCGGTCGTGCTGCTGCACGGGTTCCCGCAGGACGGCTCGGCGTACGACGCGGTCGTGCCGCTCCTGGTCGGGCACGGGCTGCGCGTGCTCGCGCCCGACCAGCGCGGGTACTCCCCGGGCGCGCGGCCGCGGGGGCGGGCGCCGTACCGGCTCGACCGCCTCGTCGGCGACGTCGTGGCGCTGCTCGACGCGGCGGGCGTGGACCGGGCCGTCGTCGCCGGGCACGACTGGGGCGGCGCCGTCGCCTGGGACCTGGCGGGGCGGCACCCCGCACGCGTGCGCGGCCTCGTGGCGCTGTCGACCCCGCACCCCGCGGCGATGGTCGCGGCGCTGACGCGCAGCACCCAGGCGCTGCGCTCGTCGTACATGGCCGCGTTCCAGGTGCCCGCCCTGCCCGAGCGGGCGCTCCTCGCGCACGACGGCGCGCGGCTGCGGCGCGCGCTCGTCGCGTCGGGCCTGGAGCCCGCGCGCGCCGACCGCTACGTCGCGCGGATGCGGGAGCCGGGCGCCCTCACCGCCGCGCTGGCCTGGTACCGCGCGCTGCCGCTGCCCGGTGGCGGCGGCGGGGGACCGACGCGCGTGCCGACGACGTACCTGTACGGCGAGGACGACCCGTTCTTCGCGCCCGCCGGCGTGGTGGCGACCGCCCGGTTCGTGCGCGCGCCGTTCCGCTCGGTGCGGGTGCCCGGTGGCCACTGGGTCCCGGAGGGCCACCCCGCGGCCGTGGCCGCGGCCGTCGTCGAGCTCGCCGGCGCGCGGTAGCGCGTGACGGTCGAGCCGGTCGTCCTCGTCCTCAGTCGTCGACGAGCTCGAACAGCTCCTCGAGCGCCATCATCGACACGAGCGTCCCCAGCTCGGTGTGCCGGTGGTGCTCCAGCCGCAGGCGACGCGGCAGGAAGGGCCGGGCCAGCCGGATGAGGAACGACAGGCCCGAGGAGTCGATGAACGTCAGCCCGCGCAGGTCGACGCTGGCGCTCGTGCCGTCGCGGGCGACGATGGGCGGGATCGTCGCGTGCCGCAGGACCGTCTCCACGTCGACGGCCCCGCGCATGACGACGTAGGCGTGGCCCTCGAAGAAGGACACGCTGATCGTCCCCTCCTCGGTCGCGGCTGCCGCGTCGTCGTGGCCCATCACGCCATGGTGCGGCACGGGCCCGGGATCGGCAGCGCCAGCCGGGGCGGCCGGTCCCTCAGCGGGCGGCCGCGCCGTCCTGCCGGAAGACGGTGGCCATGCGGGCCTGCTCCTCGAGCACCTCGGTGATGCGCGCCTGCACGGTGTCGAGCTGCCCGACGATCTCGCTCGTCGCGTGGATGCCCGCCGCGACGGCCCGGCTGCTGCCCTGGATGCCCGCGATCTGGGCGGCGACGCGCTGGGTGGCGGCCGCGGTCTCGCTGGCCAGCGCCTTCACCTCGCCCGCGACGACGGCGAACCCGCGCCCGACGTCGCCGGCCCGGGCCGCCTCGATCGTCGCGTTGAGGGCGAGCAGGTTCGTCTGGGCGGCGATGGTGGTGATGACCTTGATGACGTCGCCGATCGCCGCGGAGGCGGCCCCGAGGGCCTCGACCTCGGTGCGCATGGCCGCGCTGCGCCCGACGGCCTCCTGCGCGACCGTCCCGGCGTCGCGGGCCGCCGCGCGCAGCTGCGACACCGTCTGCAGCAGCACCTCCGCGTTGCGGGCGTCGGCCGAGGACCGCCGCAGCACCGACAGGCGCTGCGACACGAGCTGGGCGACGTTGCGCAGCGCCGCCGTGCGCGACGCGGACAGCGCGATGGACTCCGTCGTGAAGAAGTCCATGGTCCCCACGACGACGTCGCCGTCGGTGATGGGGAAGCAGACCCCCGAGCGCACCCCGGCCCGCCGGGCGGCCGGCGCCCGCACGCAGTCGGAGACGTCGGCCAGGTCCGGGACGAACACCAGGTCCCGCGCACGCCACGCCCGGCCGGACAGGCCGACGCCCTCCGCGAAGGAGGCCTGCTCGGTCACGCGGCGGAACTCCGCGCCGGCGGTCCCCGACTCCAGGGCGAAGCGCAGGACGGCCGCCTCCGGGTCCAGCGCCCAGAACGAGCCGTAGGCCCACCCGAAGGCGGTGCGGACGGACTCCAGCGCCGCACGCACGGCCGACGCCTCGTCGGTCGCCGCGCTGACCTGGCCGACGACCGTGGTCACCGCCTCGCGGTCGGCCAGGGTCTCCTGCATCTCGGAGGCCGCGAGCGCCTGCCGCCGGGCCAGCGTCGCGATCCGGCTGATCGCCGACCACTTGTCGTCCGCGAAGCGCGGCAGCGGGTCCTCGCCGTAGAACTCCATGACGCCGACGACGTCGCCCTCGTCCATCATGGGCACGGCCGCGCCCGCCACCATGCCGGCGGCGGCGGCCGCGGCCCACCGGGGGCAGGCCCCGCGGTCGGCGGCCTCGTCCGCCCGGACGAGCACGGGGCGCCGCCCCCGCGCGGCGCGCTGGAGGATGCCGCCGTCGGCGGACGTCGCGCCCGCCCCGGCGCCGAGCACCGAGGTCAGCCGTCCGGTCTCGTACGCGAGGGTCAGCGACCCGTCCCGGGCCGGCACCCACCGGGCCCCGTACGCCAGGCCGAGGGTGCGGACCATCGCGTCGGTGAGCTTCACGCGGGCGTCCTGCGCGTCGCGCACCCCGTCGTCGAAGGCCAGCAGGGCCTGCTCGAGGGCCTCGACGTCGCGCGGGAACGGCAGGGCGGCGGCGGGCGCGGCCGGCGTGCGGCGCAGGAACATGGCGAACCTCTCGTCGACGTGGGGTCGCGCAGCGCTCGGGACGCGGCGTGGTCGTCGCGGTCCCGATCGTCCGGGGATCGGCGTCGCTGAGGGATCGGCGGCACCGTCGTCGACCTGGCGTCGGCGCACGCCGTGGACCCGGGGTTAGGCTCGTCGCGATGATGCGTCCCCCTGCGACGACCGTCGGCGAGCTGCGGGCCTCGGGCCACGAGCTGCGCACGGTCCGGGCCGAGCTCCGCGAGAACCTCCTGGCTGCGCTGCGCGAGGGGCGGGACCCCTGGCCGGGCATCCACGGCTTCGAGCACACCGTCGTCCCCCAGCTCGAGCGCGCCCTGCTCGCGGGGCACGACGTGGTGCTCCTCGGCGAGCGGGGGCAGGGCAAGACCCGGCTGCTGCGCACGCTCGTCGGGCTGCTCGACGAGTGGTCGCCGGTGATCGAGGGCTCCGAGATCGGCGAGCACCCGTTCGACCCCATCACGGCGGCGAGCCGGCGCCGCGCCGACGAGCTCGGCGACGACCTGCCCATCACGTGGCGGCACCGCGAGGAGCGGTACGTGGAGAAGCTGGCGACGCCGGACACCTCGGTGGCCGACCTGATCGGCGACGTGGACCCCGTCAAGGTCGCCGAGGGCCGCACGCTGGGCGACCCGGAGACGATCCACTTCGGCCTCGTCCCGCGCAGCCACCGCGGCATCGTCGCCATCAACGAGCTCCCCGACCTCGCCGAGCGCATCCAGGTCGCGATGCTCAACGTCATGGAGGAGCGCGACGTGCAGGTCCGCGGCTACGTGCTGCGCCTGCCCCTCGACGTCCTCGTCGTCGCGAGCGCGAACCCCGAGGACTACACCAACCGCGGGCGCATCATCACGCCGCTGAAGGACCGGTTCGGCGCGGAGATCCGCACGCACTACCCCCTCTCGCTGGCCGACGAGGTCGCGGTGGTCCGGCAGGAGGCGACCCTCGTCGCCGACGTGCCCGACCACCTGCTCGAGGTCCTGGCCCGGTTCACCCGGGCGCTGCGCGAGTCCAGCGCGGTCGACCAGCGCAGCGGCGTCAGCGCGCGGTTCGCGATCGCCGGCGCCGAGACCGTGGCCGCGGCCGCGCTGCACCGGGCGGCCCGGCAGGGCGAGGACGAGGCCGTGGCCCGGCCCGTCGACCTCGAGACCGCCGTGGAGGTGCTCGGCGGCAAGATCGAGTTCGAGCAGGGCGAGGAGGGTCGCGAGGACGAGGTGCTCGACCACCTCCTCCGGATGGCGACGGCCGAGACGGTCCGCGAGCACCTGCGCGGCCTGGACCTGACGCCCCTCGTCGCCGCCATCACGGGTGGCGCCCTGGTGAGCACGGGCGAGCAGGTCGCGGCCGCGGCGTTCCTGGCCGGTCTGCCCGACCTCGGGGAGCTCCCGCTGTACGACGAGATCGCCGACCGCCTGGGCGGCGACACCCCGGGGCGTCGCGCCGGGGCGGTCGAGCTGGCCCTCGAGGGGCTGTACCTGTCGCGCCGGATCAGCAAGGAGACCGGTGACGGCGAGACGGTCTACGGGTAGGGCGGGTTGACATGGTGCGGGCGAACCGGCGGCTGACGCGGTTCTCGCGGTACCGGCCGTACACCGACGGCCCGGACCCGCTGGCACCGCCCGTGGACCTGCGCGCCGCCCTCGACGCGATCGGCGAGGACGTCATGGCGGGGTCGTCCGCCGAGGGGGCGCTGCGCGAGCTGCTGCGGCGGGGCGCCGGTGACGGGCCGGGCCTGGACGACCTCGCCCGGCGGGTGGCCGAGCGCCGCCGCGAGCTGGTCGGGCGGCACCGCCTGGACGGCACGCTGGAGGAGGTCCGGCAGATCCTCGAACGGGCCCTGCGCGCCGAGCGCGGGCAGCTCGCCCGCGACGTCGACATGGACGAGGGCGACCGGGCGCTGGCACAGATGCAGCTCGACGCGCTGCCGCCGTCGCCCGCCGGCGCGGTCCGGGAGCTGGCGTCCTACCCGTGGCGCAGCGCCGAGGCGCGGGCGGAGTACGAGCGGATCGCCGACCTGCTCGGCCGCGAGATGCTCGACCAGCGCTTCGCCGGCATGAAGCAGGCCCTCGAGGGCGCGACGGACGCCGACCGCGCCGACCTCGAGCAGATGCTCGACGACCTCGACGACCTGCTGGCGGCCCACGCGCGCGGCGAGGACACGACCGGGGCGCTGGAGAGGTTCCTCGACCGGCACGGGGAGCACTTCCCGGAGCGTCCCGGGTCCGTCGACGAGCTGCTCGACACCCTCGCGCAGCGCGCCGCCGCGGCCGGGCGGCTGCGCAACTCGCTCACGCGGGAGCAGCGCCGCGAGCTCGACGCGCTGGCGCAGGGCGCGTTCGGCTCCCCGGGCCTGGCCGAGCGGCTCGCGCGCCTGGACGGCACGCTGCGGTCCCTGCGACCGGGCGAGGACTGGTCGGGGTCGGAGCGGCTCGACGGCGACGAGGGCGTCGGCCTGGGCGAGGGCGTCGGCGTGCTGTCGGACCTCGCGGACCTCGACGCGCTGGCCGAGCAGCTCGCGCAGGCCCACCCCGGGGCGAGCCTGGACGACCTGGACCTGGAGACGCTGGCGCGCCAGCTGGGCCCCGACGTCGCGGTCGACGCGCGCGCCCTGCAGCGCCTCGAGGAGGCCCTGCGCTCGTCGGGGGCGCTGCGCCGCGGCGCCGACGGCCGGCTGGCGCTGTCGCCGAAGGCCATGCGCCTGCTGGGCAAGGGCATCCTCCGGGACCTGACGGGGACGCTGTCGGCGCGCGCCGGTGCCCACGACCTCGACCGGGCGGGAGCCGCGGGGGAGCGGTCCGGGTCGACGCGGGAGTGGGCCTTCGGCGACACCGAGCCGTGGGACGTCACGCGGACGCTGACCAACGCCGTGCTGCGCCGGGCCGGCGAGGGCGGGCCGGCGGACGGTCGCCTGCGGATCGACGTGCGCGACGTGGAGGTGCAGGAGACCGAGGCCCGGACGCGGGCGTGCGTGGCGCTGCTGGTCGACACGTCGTTCTCCATGGCGATGGAGGGCCGCTGGGTGCCGATGAAGCGCACCGCCCTGGCGCTGCACACGCTCGTGTCGAGCCGGTTCCGCGGCGACGCGCTGCAGCTCGTCGGGTTCGGCCGCACCGCGGCGGTCATGCCCGTGGAGGCCCTCGTCGGGCTCGACGCGCAGTGGGAGCAGGGCACGAACCTGCACCACGCGCTGCTGCTGGCCAACCGGCACTTCCGCCGGCACCCGGACGCCCGCCCGGTCCTGCTCGTCGTGACGGACGGGGAGCCCACGGCGCACCTGCAGCCCGACGGCGAGGCGGTCTTCCAGTACCCCCCGGACCCGCGGACCATCGCCCTGGCGGTGCACGAGCTGGACGCCGCGGCCCGCCTCGGCGCCCGCACGACCGTGTTCCGGCTCGGTGACGACCCGGGGCTGGCCCGCTTCGTCGACGGCATCGCCCGCCGGGTCGGCGGCACCGTCGTCGCGCCGCGCGCGGAGGACCTCGGCGCGGCGGTCATCGGCTCCTACCTCGGCTCCCGGTCCGAGGACGGGCGCGGCGGACGCGGCGACGGCCCCGACGACGCGCTGCGCGGACGTGGCGGCCGCTGGTCCCGCTAGAGCCGGACCGGCCGGGACGAGGGGAGGGGCGTCAGAACAGCGGCCAGGGGACGGCGGGCATGTCGCCGCGCGGCCGCGGGAAGCGGCCGACCCGCAGCAGCCGGTCGCACCGGCCGACGAGCGCCGTCAGCTCGCGCCCCGTGAGCAGCTCCGCGAGCCGCAGGCCGAGGTCGTCGTCGAGCGCGGCCCGGACGCGCTCGACGCCCGCCAGCTCCTCGTCGTCGAGGCGCTCGCCGACCCAGCCCCACAGCACCGTGCGCAGCTTGTGCCCCTCGTGCAGCGTGACGCCGTGGTCCACGCCGAGGCGCCGGCCGTCGGCCATGGGCAGGACGTGCCCGCCCTTGCGGTCGGCGTTGTTGAGCACCACGTCGAGGACGGCCATCCGGCGCATCGCCGGGGAGTCCTCGTGGACGACGGCCACCGCGCGGTCGTCCTCGTCGGTCCCCTCCATGACGGTCCGCCAGCCCTCGGCCGGGACGGCCTCGACCGGGACGACGTCCACGGGGTCCTGCGCCGGGTCCTGCTCCTGCCAGAGCTGCACCATGCCGGGCCCGTGCGGCCCGTCGCGCAGCCAGGTCAGCGGGACGACGCCCCAGCCCGTGGCCTCGGAGACGAGGTGCGCCGCGACCTCGCGCTGCGCGAGCGTCCCGTCGGGGAAGTCCCACAGCGGCCGCTCGCCGGAGACCGGCTTGTAGACGACGGCGACCCCGTCGACCCGGCCGAGGAAGGTCGCGTTCGACGCGACGGTGATCCGCCCGAGGAGCTCCAGCTCCCCGTGGTCGAGGTCGGCGTCGGGGGGGACGTCGAGCGTCACGGGCCGTCGGGAGCCGCGCAGTCGTGCCCGTCCTCGTCCACCGGCCGGCCGCAGCGGGGGCACGGCGGCCGGCCCGCGCGGACGACACGCCGGGTGCGGTCGGCGAACGCGCGCGCCGTCCCCACCGGGATCCGCACGAGGAGGACCTCGCTCGGCTCGGGGAGCTCGGTCTCCTCCTCGTCGTCGGAGCCGCCGACGACCGGGAACGCCTCCAGCACCACCTGGGCCGTGCGGGGGTCGAAGCTCAGGCGCATCGCGCCCGTGCGGAAGTCCTCCTCCACCGGCTGGTCGAGCGGCTCGTCGTCGAGGAGCTCCGCCGGGGTGCCGGACGGGACGCTGTGGCGGTTGCCCTCGTCGGCCATGAGCTGGTCGAGCAGCTCGTCGAGCTTCTCCGCCAGCAGGGCGGACTGCTCCTTCTCCAGCGCCACGCTGGCGATCCGCGGACCGCTGCGGACCTGCAGGTAGAAGGTGCGGGACCCGGGGCGCCCGACGGTCCCGACGACGACGCGGTCGGGCCAGTCGAACTCGTGGACGAGGGTCGGCATGGGGCCACTCTAGGAGCGGGGGGCGCCGCCGTCGTCCCCGGGGGCGGCCGGGCCCGCGCCGCCGCCCACAGGTGCGTCCGCGACGGGTGCCGGGGCCGCCAGCCAGGACAGGTCGCCCCCGTCCGTGTTGGTGCTGACGACCTCCCGGCGGCCCGTGCCGTAGCGGACGACCGACACCGACGCCGGGCCGACGGCGATGCGCTGGAACAGGTCCAGGTGCATGCCGAGGGCGTCGGCGAGGACGGCCTTGATGACGTCGCCGTGGCTCACCGCGGCCCACACGGCCGCCGGCCCGTGCGCGGCCTCCACCGCGGCGTCGTGCCGGCGCACGGCCGCCACCGCCCGGGCCTGCATCGCCGCCATCGCCTCCCCGTCGGGGAACACCACGGCGGACGGCTGCGACTGGACCGCCGACCACAGCGGCTCCTGCGCGAGGTCCTTGAGCAGCCGGCCCTGCCACGTGCCGTAGCCGCACTCCGTGAGGTCCTCGTCGACCACGACCTCGGGCGTGCCGCCCTGCCGCGCGAGCAGGGCGTCGGCGGTCTGCCGGCAGCGCTCGAGCGGGCTGGTGACGACGCGGGCCAGCGGCACGGGCGCGAGCCGCTCGCCCGTCCGCTCCGCCTGCGTCGTGCCGGTGGCGTCGAGGAGGACCCCGGCGGTCCGGCCGGCGAGCACCCCGTCGACGTTGGCGGTGGTGCGTCCGTGCCGGACGAGGAGGACGGTGGCCACCCCGCGACCCTACGGCCCGCCGTCCGGCGGGGCCTCAGGCCTCGCGTTCCTCGTCCTCGTCGGCGTGCACGACGAGGACCGTCCCCGGCGCGTCGCGCACGACCGCGTGGCTCACCGACCCGAGCAGCAGCCCGCGGAAGGCCCCGAACCCGCGCGACCCGACGACGAGCAGCCGTGCACCGGCCGCCCGCCCGACGAGCGCGGGCACCGGGTCCCGGTCGACGACCTCGGCGCGGATCGTCACCCCCGGCCTGCCGGCGGACAGCTCCGCCACCGCGTCGGCGAGGGCCCGGCGGGCGGGCGCGTCGCCGTCGGCCGGCCCGACGACCGGTGGCAGCCGGCCTGGTGTCGGGGCCGCGGGGCGGGCGTGCAGCACGAGCAGCGGTGCCTCGTACCGCTGCGCGGCCTCCGCCGCGAGCGCGGCGGCCGCCAGCGACGCGCGAGACCCGTCGACGCCCACGACGACGGGCGCGCCGGCGGCCCGCGTCGTCGGTGACGTCGTCGTCGGCGGAGCGCTCGTCGCCGACGCCGCGGTCACTGCACCCGCGGTCGCCGACGCCGCCGCCGCCGTCTCCGAGGCCGTGTCCCGCACGACGGCGACCGGGCACCGCGCGTGCGCCGCGAGGTGGGCGGCGACCCTGCCGACTCCCTGCGCACGCCCGGCCCCGACGACGAGCAGCTGCGCCGACGCGGACAGCGCGCGCAGCCCGGGCACGGTCGGTCCGTGCACGAGGTGCGTCGACACGGTCACGAGCGGACGCCCGCGGAGCACCTCGGCGAGCTGCGCCTCGAGGTACTCCTTCGCGGCCCGCCCCAGGCCCGCGTCCTCGACGAGCGGGTACCAGCTCCAGGTCGGCATGTCCTGCGGCTCCTGGTAGGCGCGCACGAGGACGGCCGGCGCTCCGCGCAGCTCCGCCTCGCGCAGCCCCCACGCGAGCACCTGCGCGCTGCCGGCCGACCCGGCCAGTGCGATCAGGACCGGACCGTCGGTGCGCATCGCGACTCCCTCCGTCGGGGCCGGCGCTCGTCGGGTCGTCGTCGAACGCCTCCTCCAGCCTGGGCACATCGCACGGCGTCCAGGTGGGACGGAGGTCCTGCACGTCCGGTGGCGGGGTGGTCGGGGCGGGGGCACGGTGGGGCGATGACCGAGGACGCCCCCCGCAGCTTCGACCCGCAGCAGCCCGACCTGCCGAGCCTGGCGGTCGACCCCGACCCAGACGGCACGCCCGAGGAGCCGCAGGACACGAGCCTGCAGCCGCTCGACGAGGACGGCTCCGCCCGCCCGTAGGGTGGGCGCATGACCCGGGTCGCTGTCGTCGGCGGCGGCCCGGCCGGCCTGATCGCCGCCGAGGTGCTCGCCGGTGCCGGCATCGGGGTGACGGTCCACGACCGCATGCCGTCCGTGCCGCGCAAGTTCCTGCTGGCGGGCCACGGCGGCCTCAACATCACGCACAGCGAGGACGTCGGGCGGATGCTCGAGCGCTACGGCGCGTCCGCCGAGCGGCTGGCCCCCGCGCTCGCGGCCTTCGGTCCCGACGACCTGCGCGCCTGGTGCGCCGACCTCGGCGAGCCGACGTTCGTCGGGTCGAGCCGCCGGGTGTTCCCCGCGTCCTTCCGCGCGACGCCGCTGGCCCGCGCGTGGCTGGCACGCCTCGCCGGGCTCGGCGTCCGGCTCGAGCGGCGGCAGCGCTGGGAGGGCTGGGGCGACGACGGCGCGCTGCGGTTCCGGGCCGAGGACGGCACGACGAGCGAGGTCCGCGCCGACGCCACCGTCCTCGCGCTCGGCGGTGCGTCCTGGCCGCGGCTCGGGTCGGACGGCGGCTGGGTGCCGGTCCTCGCCGCGCGGGGCGTGGAGGTCGCAGCGCTGCGGCCGGCGAACGTCGGGGTCCGGGTCGGCTGGTCGGACGTGTTCGCGGAGCGCTTCGCGGGCACGCCGCTGAAGCACGTGGCGGTCTCCGTGCGTCCGCCCGTCGGCGGTGCCCCGGTGCCGGCCGTCCGCGGCGACGCGATGGTCACGGCCGCCGGCCTCGAGGGGGGTCCCCTGTACGCCCTCGGGGTCGCGGTGCGCGAGGCCCTCGACGCCGACGGCCGCTGCGTCCTCGAGCTGGACCTGCGCCCCGACCGCTCGACGGACGAGCTCGTCGAGCGGCTGCGGCGCCGCCGGCCGAAGGACTCCGCCTCGAGCTGGCTGCGGCGCGCGCTGGGGCTCGACCCCGTGTCCGTAGGCCTCCTGCGCGAGGCCGGCGGCGGCCGCCTGCCGGACGACCCGGATGCCGTCGCCGCGCTCGTGCGCGCCGTGCCGGTGGTCGTCACCGGCACCATGCCGATCGCGCGGGCCATCTCGACGGCCGGCGGCGTGGCGTGGTCGGACGTCGACCCCTCCTTCATGCTCCACCGGCTGCCGGGCACCTTCGTCGCGGGGGAGATGCTCGACTGGGAGGCGCCGACGGGCGGCTACCTCCTGCAGGCGTCCTTCAGCACCGGCGTGGCGGCGGCCCGCGGGGTCCTGAAGTGGCTGGGCACGTCGGAGCCGTCGGCTGGCGGACCCGACGTCTGACTCAGCCCTCCGCCAGCCGGCTCGACAGCAGCGCGAGGGTGGCGGTGCCGGCGTGCAGCAGGTCGACCCGCACGCTCTCGTCGCTGTCGTGCCAGTGGTCCTCGACGAGCCCGGTCCCGAAGAACACCACCGGCGCGCCGAGGGACGAGGCCAGCAGGTCCGCCGGTGCACCGCCGCCGTTGCGCATCTGCCCGACCTCGCGCCCGAACCCCTCGGCAATAGCCTGCCGGAGGGCCGCGACGGCCGGCACGTCGTCGGGCGTCCGGTACGCCTCCTGGGCGGTCTCCAGCGCGATCTGCAGCGCGTGCGGCACGGACGGCCCGAGCGTGTCGGCGACGAAGGTGCGCAGCGCCTCGGCCACCCGCTCGACGCGCTGACCCGGCACCGTGCGGATGCTCATCGCCGCACGCGCCACCGCGGGGGTGACCGCGCGCAGCGGGCCCTCCACGTCGCCGGCGACCACCGAGGTGACCTCCAGCGCCGGTCGCAGCCAGAGCCGCTCGAGGACGGAGTACCCCTCCTCCCCGCCGACGCTGCGCGTCTCGCTGCGCGCGAGCCAGTCCTCGTCGGAGTAGGGCAGGGCCGCGATCGCCGCCCGCTCGGACTCGTCCGGCGGCAGGACGTCGTCGTAGAAGCGGGGCAGGGCGATCCGTCCGTCGGGCCCGACCAGCGCGGCCACGAGCCGGCAGAGCGCGAGGACCGCGCTCGGTGCCGGCCCGGACACCGCCCCGCTGTGCGCGTCCCGTTCCGGGCCGTACACCTCGAGCTCGGCGCTGAGGACGCCGCGGATCCCCAGGCACACGGCCGGGGCGTCGGCGCGCCACAGCAGGGTGTCGGAGAGCACGACGAGGTCCGCGTCCAGACGGGGCCGGAACCTCTCGACGAGCCCGGCCAGGTGCGGGGAGCTCTGCTCCTCCTCGCCCTCGACGAGCAGCTTGAGGTTCACGGCGGGCACGTCGCGTCCCGTGGCCGCCAGGTGGGCGCGCACGGCCCACCGGCCAGCGCCGGTCGCACGTGCGCGAGGAGCGCCGCGACGGCCTCCACGGCCGGTACGGGCGCGAGCCCGAGCGGGTGCACCAGCACGTCGTCGAGCCCGGACCGGCTGGCCCGCTAGGCGGCCATGCGCAGGATCGTCGTCGGCACGTCGGGGGCGGGTTCCCCGGCCCGCCACTCCGCGGCCGCGGTCTCGACGAGCGCCCGGCACAGGACGGCCAGCAGCGCCACATCGGCCGGGTCGAGGCAGACGTCCGCCACCCGGACCTCGACGGTCGGGTAGCGCGCGGACAGCCGGGCGTCGAAGTAGACCATCCCCTCGTCGAGCGGCACGCCGGTCGCCAGCAGCGCCGCGACCTCCGCGCGGTACCGCTCCGGCGAGCCGAAGAGGTCGGTCGGGCCGGCGCCCGGCCACCGGACCCAGGCCTGCGTGCGATAGCTGGCGTAGCCCGTGTCCTGGCCGTCGCGGTAGGGCGAGTTGGCCGACAGCGCCAGCAGCACCGGGAGCCACGGCCGGATGCGGTCGAGGACGGCGACGCCCTCGTGCGGCGAGGCGACGGCCACGTGCACGTGGCAGCCCGAGGTCAGCTGCTCGCTGCACGTGATGCCGAAGGCGCGGGCGATGGCGTCGTACCGGTCGCCGGGGGCACGGGTGGGGACGACCGGCAGCGGCGAGCAGGCCAGGGCCGCGGCCCGGGCACCGACGGCGCGCGCCGCCTCGTCGGCCGCCGCTCGCAGCCGGCGGAGGTCGTCGAGCAGGTCGTCGGGGGAGGTGCGGGGCGGCGTGGCGGTCTCCACCTGCTCCTGCTGGAGCTCGGCCCCGAGCGGCGGCGCGACGACGGGGGTCCCGGAGCCCGCGTCCGTGCCCGACGTGCTCGCGGCGAGCAGCGCCGCGGCCGCGAGGGCCTGGGGGGCGCGGGGCACGGGACGTCCCGTGCGCGGGTCGACGAGGAGCAGCTCCTCCTCGACGCCCATGGTGCGCAGTCCCGTCGGGGCGGCGACCGGGGCCGCTCCGAACGCGGCGAGCGCCAGGGCGTCGGCCACGAGGGGGGAGGGGGACGCGGGTGCGGTGGGCGCGGTGCCCGGTCGCAGCAGAGGCGTCGCCGTGGCAGCACGGCGCCGGGTGGTCGGCAGCATGGTGGTCTCCGTCGCTCGACGGCGAGGCCGGCAGGCTCTGCACCGGCGGGCCGCGACCGGCACCTCTGCCGGCGGGGCCGGACAAGCGTCGCACCGGCCCGCCTCCGCCGCACCACGACGACGACGACGGGAGCGTCCGCGCCCAGCACCCCGCGCGCGGACGCGTCCTCGTCAGAGCCCGAAGCCCGTGCGTCGTGGGGCGCCGCCCGGCGGCTGGAGCTGACCGAACACGGCCTCCTGCACCTGGCCGAGCATCCGCTCCGCACCGGCGGCGCCCGCCCGCAGCGCGTCGTGCGCCTCGCGGTTGCACTCGCGGCACAGCGCCGTCCCGTCGAGCAGCGTCAGCGCCGCCCGCAGGGTCCCCTGGTCCAGGTGCCGCGCGCACCACCCCAGCGGGCTCGGCGGCGCGACGTCGCGGATGACCTCGGGCTGCTCGCTCACCCCGTCAACCTAGCCCGGTGTCACCCTGTCGGCCCTGTCGTGGCCTGGCCGCGGGGCGACAGCTCGGACGAGGACGGTAGAGGCCGCCGCAACCGACGGTGCGATGGCCTCTGATGTCGTAGACACGGTGTCGGGCTGACAGCATTTGAACCTGCGACCCCTTGACTCCTAGATCGGCGGGGCCTCCCCCGCCCATTCGCGGTCGAATGTACGGCGCGCCCGGTGGTCACCTCCGCACGCGTGGCGGGCACGCCGTCGGGGCCTTTTCGGAGACCCATCCGGATGGCGGGCAACTGTGGCCAGGCTGAGCCACCGACCCGTAGCGGAGCCCAAGAGCACGACGCAGGGCAGGGGCAAGGGTGGCCGAAGGCCATCGCGGAGCGACGCCGTAGACGCCCTTGGGGTTGGCCGGAGTCGCGCGGATGCTCGGCGGAGGGCCGGCGGCGTGAGACGGCACACCGGCATGGAGCTGCCCCCCAAGCAGGGCGCCATCGCCAGCGGCCCGGTTCTGCCCGCGTGAACCTTTGCTTGCGCGAACGCGAACGGTGGCGCCTGTAGGGTGCAGCCGAGCACACACGCGCCCCGCGCAAGAGCTTGCACGGTGGCGTGATTCCATCGGCGGGCGAAGGACTGTTACGTGGACATCATCTCGTTCTTCAATCACAAGGGCGGCGTGGGCAAGACAACACTGCTGTTCAACGTTGCTATCGCCTTGGGGCGGACGGGGAAGCGTGTTCTGCTCGTCGATGCTGACGCCCAAACAAATCTCACAGGCACTGCTATCGATGCGGTCACGTATGAGGACATCGTCGAAAGACAGAGCACTAGCTACCATGCCCTGGTGCCGGTCATCCAAGGATCCGGGGAGCCGCGTGAACTGACGCCGGCGGAGATTCGAGACAACGTGTGGATCCTACCTGGACACATCAGACTCAGCGAGTATGAGGAAACGTTGTCGCAAGCGTGGACCGACAGCCTCGCCGGACGCTATCAAGGATTTCAGCGGACAACGGCGCTGCAACGCATGATTTTGCAGGTGGCTAGCAGCGTAGAAGCGGATGTCGCCTTCGTTGACGTAGGCCCAAGCGTTGGGCCTCTCAATCGGGTGGTGCTTCTTGGCTCTAGTGGATTTGTGCTCCCCCTCGCCCCAGACTTGTTTTCCCTCACGGCACTGCCAAGCGTGGGCAGGAGCCTGGCCGACTGGATTGCAGAGTGGAAGGTTGCGCTCTCACAGGGCCAGCGCACTGGGGTACTTGAAGCCTTCCCGGAAGGCCTCTTCACAGGGACCCCGTCGCCACTTGGTTACGTCAGCCAACAGTTCGCCAGTTACCGCAGCGCTCCCGCGGCCGCTTTTCAGAGATGGCTCGACGACATACCCACCGCCTACCATGATAGTGTCGTCGAAAAACTGCGAGCTGAAGGCGTTGCGACCCCGAGCGGCCCAGGCGAAATCGGCACAGTGCGAAACTTGTCGAGCCTGGTTCCCATGGCGCAAGAAGCGAATGCAGCCATCTTCGAACTGAGCGGTTCAGAAGCGCGCGGGTCACAATACACACGCGCGCGTGACACTGAATCTGACTTCCAGCAACTGGCGCTGACCATTATGGCGCGGCTAGGTGAAGTGCAATCGCCAGAGTCCGTCGCATGAGTCGCAGTGTTGTCATCTGCGACACGAACGTACTGCCGACACAGGGGTCACCAGACAGCGCCTACTGGCGGGCTGTCACCCGCATCTGTCGGGCGAAGGGCATCGAGTTGGCCATTACGGAAGTTATCCGGCACGAAGTGCTTAACCGGCGGCGCGAGGCGGCCGCCGAGGCGGTAGAGGCACTCCGAAAGGGACACGCCGCAGTTTCTCGCTTGACTGAACTGGAGCCGCTCTACATCCCAGATGTGGAAGACCTGGTCGCTGCTTTCGCCCGTGAGCTGGAAGCGAAATTCTCGGTCTTGGAGCTCCATGGTGATGACGCTAAGGAAGCGTTACGGCGAGAGGCAGCTAGGCTCCCACCCGCGAGAAGAGGAGTCGGAGCTCGGGACTCTGCCATCTGGCTGTCGGCGGTACGGCTTGCGCGGGCTGGCGCAACGGTATACCTCGTTACACAGAATTCCAATGACTTCGGGAAGACTAGCCTCCTTCCAGATCTGGAGGCTGAGCTCGACGGTTTGGCCGGTTCCGTCCTCTACGTCCCAACCATGAAGGCCCTTCTGGATCAAATCGCTCCCAGCATCGTGGCGCCGGAGATGAACTGGGGTATGGTGAACGGCCTAGCCGCATCGCAACTCCTCTCAGAAGCGCTACTGTTCGTAGTTCTAGAGGGAGAGTCGGCCGACGACGTGGAAACGACACCGGAGTTGTTGTCCCCTTCGGTGGGCGCGGCGTACGAGGTTGATGGCAAGGGGTTGCTCAACTTCCATGCAGCGACTCGCCTGGAAGCAGCTGGATTCGCGGCGACTAGCACCGTGCAGGGGTGGATAACATTCGACCCTGCAACTGGCACAGCGCTCGCGGTCGACCTGTCCGACTTCGACTGGATCAAGGAAGCGAACGCGGATGACGCGAGCTGAGCCTCACCGGGAGGAAACCACTCAGTTGGAGGATTCTCACCCGCGCTCCCGGCAGACTGCGCGGGGCCGAGGACGGCGCGTAAGCGGCGCCCGCAGGCGCGCGCCGGCGAAACCGGCGCCTTGATACACGAGAGCCGAAATCGGCAGCCGGATGCAGCAACAGATGCAGCAACTCGACGCAACGACTCGATAATGCGCAATCAAGTTGCACATTATCACCCAGGTAGGTGGCGTGCTGGTAGCCGTTATGTGAGGATGGCTTCGTGAACGAGGCTGACGACAGCGAGTGGACCGTGGTCCATCCGTGCGAACTCGTTGCGACCTTTCTTGTCCCGCTTCCCGACCCGATCCCACTTCCAGACTCGAGCATTCTCCCGACCTACAGGCGGCTTGAACAAGCGGCGATTCGCATTCTCGAGCCGTGGCTGGACGAGTTGTGGTTGCAACGCGCAGACCAGTCGGCGATCATGATGTGCCGTGACGCATTCGCTGCGGATGACGCCGAAAATGGACCGGTCAACTGGTCGAACAAGTACGCACTTGTAACGTCGATTCAGTTTCACCAGACCTTCAGTGACGCCGGCCTACGGCTCGGCCTTGAACCGGCCATGAGGCTAGCTCATGTTGTCGCCGGGCCGCGGCTCACAACGGAGGAGAAGAGGAACGCTCTCGACCAGTTCGACGTTGAGGGAAGCGCCGGCGCGCCTGGCCTCCGGGATATCGGGTTGGGCGCAGTAACGGTCGCCGAATGCCGCGTGGGGCTGCGCATCATCGGAGAGTTGCCGGATCTCGAAAGCCCACTCACACGCGGCACGGGCGGAGATGCGCCTTTCGGGCCGCTGGAGTCGGATCGGATATTTCCAGATGAGATTTCTATGTGGCAATGGCGCAAGTTCCCGGAAGGGATGGCGCCCGACAGTGAACTCGTAGAGCGACGCCTTCGAGCGGCGTTGGATATTGCGCTGACAGAACTGCGAACGATACAGCGTGCCGCACAGGCTGTCCGGCGATCGCCTACTGTTATCGCTTCCCTTGAGCGCCTCCCGCTTGTCGTGCCCGTAGTGATTCGTTTTGCGGGTGGGATCGGCCGTCCGGATGGCGGGGCGCATACGGTCCTTCTCGCGACACATCCCAACACGGAGCATCTCCACGTGCCAGAGCCCTTCACTGATGATGAGATGCAGACGGTAAACGACGCGCGGCATAGAATCGACGATGGGCCTTTTGCTGCTCACTTGGACGTGCACCGAGAAGCGCACGTCGCGCTGACGCGGCTCGGGGACTACCGGCTCGCCGCGCTGCTCCTTGGAATATCCGCTGAGTCGCTGATCGACGAACTCATTCTGCACCTTATGTGGGAGGAAGGTCAGCTCCCTGAGTACGTAGCAAGGGATTGGCTTGAGGGTCTCGACGCGCGAGCTCGCGCGTTTTTGCCGGCTCGTCTTCTCAGACCGTGGGACGTTAAGGCTCGGAACCCGATCGGAGTCTGGGCACAAGACGTAGCCGCCCTCCGGCACCGGGTGGCTCATGCCGCGTACAGGCCTAATCTCGATGAGAGTCGCCAATCCTTCTTTGGTGTCAACGAGCTTGTGGCGTTCTTCTGTGATCGTCTGGCCAGCCCGGAAATCCTGAAGAAGTATCCGCGAACAGCGCTGGCCCTGGCCGGTGAGACGGGCTTGCGGAAACGCAATGCGTACACGAACCGTGTTCGCAATCTGCAAAATGATGCGTCTGAGGTCGCGTGGACTGAGACTTTCCAACGTTGGCGCGAGTCATGGAGGCGTACCAGACGGGATCAAACGGCGCGGGTTCGGGTGCCGGACGATCGAGGCGCGTGGCTAATCGCGGTGCGTCATCCCGATGGCTTGCTCCTGTGGGTTCGACACGACCGGAGTCAGCACCTCGCAATCGAGGTAGACGTGGAGACCGGCGACCTGCCCGCGGGTTTCGTAGATCGCTTGCACGGAATCGCAGATGTTGCTCACCATTCGCATGGCTACACTTTGCCAGTCTCGATAGCGGTCGAGCATCGCGCAAGGACGAGCCCGCGACCCAAGGCAATCTGGGTCGAGGACTACCACCACGTTCCACTAACCGGAGTCATGGTGGACGGCTCTGACCACCGTCATCCGGTCGATATCGGTATTGCACCGACGCTTTCGTAAACCAGTCATTCGATCAGGCGGCAAGTAAGAGATCGCCCACTAGATCGGTTTCGGTGACTGCTAGGAGTACGTGGCAGTTTCTCCACCGATGCTCGCGACGAGCTGGAGCGAGCTCGTGAGCCGGCTCGGCTACCCGGCGCTCGTCCGCCACGGTCTGCGGCACACCGCGTTCACGTGGATGGCGGACAGCGGCGTGCAGCTCTACGTGTTGCAGCGCGTCGCGGGCCACCACGATCCGGCTGCCACGGCGCGCTACCTGTACCCCGATCACGGCGCCGTTAGGGACGCCGGCGGGGCGTTCTCGGCCTGGTGGGACTCAATGGGGACCAGAAGTTCGGTGCAGGCGGCGTCGCGCTTCCTCGTGCCGTGAACCAATAGGGCCCCGACCTGCGTAAGCAGATCGAGGCCCTGTGGTCGGGCTGACAGGATTTGAACCTGCGACCCCTTGACCCCCAGTCAAGTGCGCTACCAAGCTGCGCTACAGCCCGCCGCTCCCCGCAGGGAGCGCGACGACTCTACCGCACGCACACCGGCCCTAGAGCACGGGCACCGCCAGCGGCGCGGCGGGCGCCGGGGACGGGCGCACGGCGTCGACGGCCTCGAGGATCGCGTCCAGGACCGGCTCGCGGTCGAACTGGCGGGCGTGCTCGCGGGCACCGGCCAGGAGCGCCTCCCGCTCGAGGCCGGGCATCGTCACCGCGCGGTCCAGCGCCGCGGCCAGCGCCGGGGGGTCGGAGACGGGGACGAGGATCGCGTGGTCGCCCACGGCCTCGCCGATACCGCCCGTCGTCGTCGTGATGACGGGGCCACCGCCGGCCAGCATGACCTCGGCCAGCGCGATGCCGAACGTCTCGACGAACTCCGGCAGCGGCTTGCTGGGCAGCGCGTAGGCGGCGCAGGCAGCCATGAGGTGGCGCTTCTCCTCGTCGTCGACGTCGTCGAGGAAGCGGATGTGCGCGGCGCGCGGGGACGCGGCCGCCAGCTCCCGGTACAGCCCCGCCTGCGGCCCCGTGCCGGCGACGACGAGCTCGACGCCCTGCGTCGCGCGCGACAGCCCGAACGCCTCGATGAGGTCCTCCACGCCCTTGGCGGGCATGAGCCGCGAGAGGAACAGGACGTACCCGTCCCGCTGCAGCCCACGGGCGGCCAGCACCTCGTCCGTGCGCGCCGGGTCCAGCTCGAGGTACGGCCGGACGTCGATGGCGGGGTACGAGACCTGGACCCGCTCGGACAGCCGGGCGGCGAAGGTGGTGCCGTGCCGGGCGTCGACGGCCGCGGCCTCGGCGACGACGAGCTCGGCGGTGTACCGGGACACCGCGAGGACGACGTCGTGGTCGAGGTACGCCGTGAGCACGTGCGCGGCCGCGCCGAACCGGTCCTCCGCCACGGCGGCGCGCACGACGTTCGTGACGTCGGACCCGACGGCCTCCGCCACGGTCACGAGGTCGACCGGCAGGCCGGTGCCGCGCGCGATCCTCGCCGCGTCCGCCACGGCCACGGCGTGCGGGCTCAGGTACAGCGACACGGCGACCGTGGGCACCCCGTCGGTGAACAGCTCGACGAGCCGCCCGGTCAGCCCGGCCAGCCAGCGACCGTCGGGCACCTTGTAGTCCCCGACCGGGGCGGGACGCTCGACGACGACCCCCTCGCGGTAGGGCAGCACGCGGTCCAGCGGCTTGAGCGGCAGGCCGGAGCGCTCGAGGACGTCCAGCGGCCAGGTGAGGATCCGCACCTCGTCGAACCCGCGGTCCAGCGCGGCCTCGGCGAGGTTGCGCGCCTCGCCCGAGTGGCCGCAGATCACCGGGTCGGCGCGCACGACGACGACGAGGCGTCGGTCGGGACGGCGGGCGGCGGTCGGCGTGGTGGTCATGTCGGTCCTCGGGGTGCGGGGGGTCGGGGGAGGGCGGCGGGGCCGCGGGTGCGGCGGCCGGGTCGCGCGGGTGACCGCGCGTCGTACCGGCCGCCGGGTGGGGTCAGCGTTTCGTCGTCGGCACGGTCCCGACGCTGCGCGGGGCGGGACCGGTCGCGGACGGCGGCCGGACCGTCGTGCCCCAGCCGGACGGCTGCGGCCCCAGCTCGACGACGACGTGCCCGCCGCGGTGCACCTCGGTGCCGGACAGCCACGGACGCTCGAGCGGGATGCCGTCCACCTGCACCGCCTGCACGTACTGCGCCGGGCCGCCCGGCTCGGGTTCGACGAACCCGACGGTGTCGATCTCCAGCTCCCGCCCGGTGCCGAGCGCGAGGCGGGCGTGCCGCCACGCCGGTGCGTTGAGCAGGAACAGGTTCTGCCCGGCGACGGGGAACAGGCCCAGCGAGGCCCAGACGTACCAGGAGCTCAGCCCGCCGGAGTCGTCGTTGCCCGGCAGGCCGCCGCGGCCCGTGCCGAACTGGTGCTGGACGACGGCGTGCACGACCTCCGCCGTGCGGTCCGGCCGGCCGGCGTACTGGTAGGCCCACGGGGCCTCCATGTCGGGCTCGTTGTTGAGCCCCTCGAACCGGTCGAGCGCGTACCCGGCGGCCATCTCCTCCAGCGTCGGGGCCGGCCCCGGCTGCACGACCGGCCCCGCGCCGTGCCCGAAGAACCGGTCCAGCAGGCCGACGAAGGCCTCGTCGCCCCCCGCCAGCGCGATGCGGGACGCCATGTCGTGCTGCAGGCGGAAGGAGTAGTTCCACCGGCCGCCCTCGTAGAACTCGGAGTCCCGGAGCAGGCCCGTGCGCTCGTCGTAGGCGTTGGCCCAGCGGGCGGCCAGGGGGACGAGCTGCTCGACGAGCGCGCGGTCGCCGACGTGCGCCGCCACCTGGGCGGTGCACCAGTAGCCGAACGCCAGGTCCAGCGTGTGGCTGATGGGGTGGGCGCGCCCGCGCAGCAGGAAGTCCTCGCCGTACCCGCGCCGCAGGTCCATCACCATGTGCACCAGCGCCCAGTCCCAGTCCATGCCGGGCAGGCCGAGCTGGCACAGATCGGAGAAGAAGGTGTGCGCGAGCGCGCTGCCCTGCCGGGAGAAGCGGTCGGCGCCGCGAGCCATCCGGTAGCCGATGGGCAGGTTGCCCTCCTCCTCGGCGATGTGCAGCAGCGCCTCGCCCAGCTCCACCGCGCGCTCGGGGAACAGCGTCGTCACCAGCGGCAGCTGCGTGCGGTAGACGTCCCACATCGTCGCGAGGTCGAAGGCGAAGGGGCCGGGCGTCGGCCAGAACGGGCTCTCGTCGCGGGCGAGGCACGGCTTGATGAGCGAGTGATACACCGCGGTGGACAGCACGGCCTGCTTCGCCGACGAGGGCGTGTCGACCGTGACCGTCTCCACGTGCTCCCGCCACGTCTCCGCGGTCGCGGCACGGCGGCGCACGAAGCTGCCCTCGCGCGGCCCGCAGTCCGCCTCGAGGTTGGCCCGCGCCTGCTCGACGCCGCGCAGCGAGAACCCGAACCGCAGCTCCACGGTCTGCCCCGGCTCCGACGGACCCGCCCACATGAGGCCGAACGGGCGCAGGGTCGTCGGGCGGATGCGGTCGAAGTCCAGGCGCGTCCCGCCGGGCATGAGGCGCCGGTCGTACCAGAGCATCTGGCGCCAGCGGAACGCGTCGCACTCCACGTGCACGGCCAGCGGCGCGCCCTCCACCGCGATCTCGCCCTGCGCCTGCCCGGGCCCGACGAGGTCGAGGTGCGCGCGCAGGGGCACCGTCCTCCCGTACGGGATCACCAGGCCGCCCATCGACAGGTCGATGACGACCCGGGCGTCGCGGTGCGCCGGGAAGGTGTAGCGGTGCACGGCGCTCTTCGGCCCGACGGTGAGCTCACAGCGGATGCCCGACGAGAGCGTGGCGGCGTACCAGCCCGGCTCGGCCTCCTCGTCGACGACGTCCCACAGCTGCCCGAGGTCGTCGAGCGGCTGGAGCATCGGCGTCGTGCGGACGTAGTTGTAGTACTTGCGGATGGCGCCGGTGCCGGACTGCTGGAAGTGCGTGAAGCCGGAGGCGACCGGCCGGTCGTGGAGGGACGCGGGGATGCCCTCGAGGCTGAGGTCGTACAGCCCGTAGCCCGTGGGGTAGGCCCCCGAGTAGGCGCACGCCGAGACCATGCCGAACGGGTACGTCGCGCCGGGGTGCGTGTTGCCCACCTGCGGCTTGGGCCACCACCACGTCGCCGCCAGGCCCGTGGGCGGCGGCAGGTCGGTGACCTGCGTCCCGATGAACGGATCGACGTCCTCGTACACCGCACCTCCGTCGTCGTGCCGACCTGCCGTCCCGTCGCGCGGCGGGTGGGCGGGACCTGCTCCCGACGACGTCGTCGCGCACCGGGCGTGCGCACCGGTCCGGCGACGCTACGGCCCGTGTGTGTCCGGCAGGTTGCCGGGCGGTGACGGTGGGGACGAGCACGACGGGACGCACGTCACGCCGTCGGCGCCCGCGGTCGCCACCGTGGCGGGTGCGGCAGCCGTTAGGGTCGGGCGCCGACGGCTGCAGCGGTCGTCGTCCCGACCCCGGAGGTCCGCCCACCGTGTCTGCCGTGCCGTCCCGTCCCCGCCTGGTCGCGTTCGACCTCGACGACACCCTCGCGCCGTCGAAGTCCCCGCTCGACCCGCGCATGGCGGACCTGCTCGTGGCGCTGCTGGACCAGGTCGAGGTCTGCATCATCAGCGGCGGCCAGTTCGGGCAGTTCGACATGCAGGTCGTGCAGAACCTCCCGGCGGAGGCGGCCGCGTCGTTCTCCCGCCTGCACCTCATGCCGACGTGCGGCACGCAGTACTGGCTGTTCGTCGACGGCACGTGGCAGCAGCAGTACGCGGAGAACCTCACCGACGACGAGAAGGCGCGGGCGCTGGCCTCCGTCGAGGCCCGCGCGAAGGAGCTGGGCCTCTGGGAGAGCGAGACCTGGGGCCCGATCCTCGAGGACCGCGGCAGCCAGATCACCTTCTCGGCCCTCGGCCAGGCGGCGCCCGTCGCCGCGAAGTCCGCGTGGGACCCGACGGGGGAGAAGAAGTCGACCCTGCGCGCGGCGGTCCAGGCGGACCTGCCCGACCTCGAGGTCCGCTCCGGCGGGTCCACCTCGGTCGACATCACCCGCAAGGGCATCGACAAGGCGTACGGCATGAGCCGGCTGGCAGAGCTCACGGGCATCGACCTGCAGGAGATGCTGTTCGTCGGGGACCGGCTCGACGAGGCCGGCAACGACTACCCCGTCAAGGCGCTGGGCGTGCCGTGCCACGCGGTCGAGGGCTGGGAGGACACGGCCGCCTACCTCGACGACCTCATCCCGCGCCTGGCCGCGCAGGCCTGACCCCAGGCGCACCACGCAGCACCGGACGCCCCCGACCGTCGACAGACGGCCGGGGGCGTCCTAGCGTCGGCAGCATGTGCCGGAACATCACGACCCTGCGCGGGCTCGAGCCCGGGGCGACGCCCGCCGAGATCGAGGCGGCCGCCCTCCAGTACGTCCGGAAGGTCTCGGGCGTCACGGCGATCAGCGAGACCACGCGCCCGGCGGTCGAGGCGGCCGTCGCGCGGATCGTCGCCGCGACGACGGAGCTGCTCGACACCCTGCCCGAGCGGCGCCGCCCGCCGGCCACCGTCCCGCCGCTGCGCCGGCCGGAGGTCGTCGCGCGCATCGAGGCCCGCCGGGCCGCGAGCGTCTGACCCCTCGCGCGCGCCGGCGGCCTGTCCCGCTGCGCTCAGGGCAGGGCGGTTACAGCACCCGGGCCGGCTCGACGAGGCGCGGGATGCCCGCCGGCGCCGCCGCGGACAGCGCGAGGTACCGCGCCTCGGCCCGGTGCAGGCGGATGTGCTCGTCGAGCGACCACGTCGGGCCGTTGACGAGGGCCATCCCGCAGGCGCACGCGATGCTCGTGCGCCCGTCGGGCAGCGTCTGCAGGCTGCCGACCGTGGTGTGCTCGGTCGCCGCGCGGACCTTCGCCCGGCGCATGCCGGCGCTGACGGCCTCCGTGACGTCGTCGGCCGCGGTGGGCAGCGACTCCGGGGACACGGACCGGGACCTCAGCGACGCACGGCGGCGTCGGGCGCGTGCAGGGAGACGTCGGGGTCGCCGGACGTCAGCAGGTCGCCCTCGCCCGCTGCCGTCGCCGGTCCGCCGGCCGGGACGCCCCCGCGCGGCGCCCGCGTGCCGGGCAGCTGCCCCGCGAGCGTCGGCATGAGGTCGAGCAGCGTCGGCGTCCACGCCGCCAGGCGGTCCGGGAAGCACCGCTGGAGCAGGTCGACCATCGTCGCCACCGCGGTGGAGGCGCCGGGGGAGGCCCCCAGGAGCCCGCCGATGGAGCCGTCGGCGGCGGTGATGAGCTCCGTGCCGAACTTCAGCACGCCGTCCGGGGCGATGACCTGGACGCGCTGCCCGGCGGTGATGAGCTCCCAGTCCCGGTCCCGCGCCGTGGGCATGAAGGCCTGCAGGGCACGCAGCCGCGCGGTCCGGCCGGCCGTCACCTCGCTGATGAGGTACTTGAGCAGCCCGACGTTCCGGAGCCCGACGAGCACCATCGGCCACAGGTTGTCGGGCCGCACCGAGCGGATGAGGTCGGTCCACGAGCCGCTCTTGAGAAACTTCATGCTCCACCCCGCGTAGGGGCCGAACATGATGGAGGCCCGCCCGTCGACGACGCGGGTGTCGAGGTGCGGGACCGACATGGGCGGAGCGCCGATCTCGGCCTTGCCGTAGACCTTGGCCTGGTGCCGGGCGGTCAGCGCCGGGTCGGTGGCGCGCAGGAACTGCCCGCTGATGGGGAACCCGGCGTAGCCCTTCGCCTCGCGGATCCCCGAGCGCTGCAGCAGGCGCAGGGCCCCGCCGCCCGCGCCGACGAAGACGAAGCGGGCGTCGAGCGTGCTGCCCTCCCCGCCGTTCCACCGCCGGTCCTTCACTGTCAGCCGCCAGCCGCCCTCGCGGCGCCGCTTGAGCCGGGTCACCTCGGCGTGCGTGCGGACCTCCGCACCGCGCCGGCGCGCGTCGTCGAGCAGCAGGAGCGTGAGGGCGCCGTAGTCGACGTCCGTCCCCTCCGGCGCGTACGTGGCGGCGACGGGCTCACGGGTCCCGCGCCCCTCCATGACGAGGGGCGCCCAGCGCGCGATCTGCGCCGGGTCGTCGGAGAACTGCATGCCCGCGAAGGACGGGTGGGCGGCCAGGGCGCGGTGGCGCCGGCGCAGGTAGTCGACGTTCTGCGCGCCCCGCACGAAGGTCATGTGAGGGGTGACCGAGAGGAAGGGGGACCCGGCGGGCAGCCGGCCCGAGCGCTCGAGGTGGTCCCACAGCTCGCGCGAGAGGCGGTACTCGTCGTTGATGACGACGGCCTTCGAGATGTCGATGCTGCCGTCGGCGCGCTCGGGGGTGTAGTTGAGCTCGCACAGGGCGGCGTGGCCCGTGCCGGCGTTGTTCCAGGCGTTGGAGCTCTCCGTCGCCGGCTCGCCCTCGCGCTCGAGCACCCGGATGGTCCAGGTGGGCTCGACGGAGCTGAGGATCGCGGCCAGGGTGGCGCTCATGATGCCGCCCCCGACGAGCGCGACGTCCACCACTTCGTGCTGTGTCACCCCTCGATGGTAGGTGCCCCCACCTGAGGAGCGACACGCGGGTCGCGCAGAAGAACCGCCGAACGGTGTCGTCCCGGTCACGTCCGGGGGATGATCGGCGCATGCGCCAGCACCGCGACCTCACCTCCGACCCGTCGGCCGAGGGCATCGCCCTGCCGGAGCCGCCGACCGAGGGCACGGACGTCCGCTCCGGCGGCGACCCGCGCCGCGGCCCGCGCTCGCTGAACGCCGCGGAGCTCGCCGCCGACGACGAGCAGCTCGCCGCGGGCGACGAGTGGGACGACCCGGACCGGCTGTAGCCGACAGGGCGAGCGCGTCAGGCGTCGGGCAGCAGCCCGCGCCGGCGTGCCTCGTCGAGCAGAGCGTCGCCGTCGGGGCCCTGCAGGACCTCGACGGGCAGCTGGTCCTCGGCCCCGGTGCCCGTGCCGGCCGCGGGCCCGCCCCTGTCCGCCGGGCGCTGCGGCACCGGCACGGGGGCCCCGTGGGCCAGCACGTGCTCGGCGAAGGTGAGCTGGCGCAGCAGGACCGCACGCACGCGGTCCGGGTGCCGGCGGACCACCTCGGCGTAGACCTCGGGGTCGCGCTGGCCGTCGTCGCCCACGAGCAGCCAGCGCACCTGCGGGAGCTCGGTCACGAGCCGCTCGAGCTGGGCGCGCTTGTGCTCACGGCCGCTGCGGAACCAGCCGGTGTTCGTCGGTCCCCAGTCGGTGAGCAGCAGCGGGCCGCCCGGGTACCGGTGCCGGTGCAGGAAGCGCGCGATCGCGGGCCCGGCGTTCCAGGCCCCGGTCGAGAGGTAGACGACGGGGAAGCGCTCCTGCCCGCCCGTCAGAGCGGCGTAGAGCCGCGACATCCCCGGCACCGGCTCGCGCGCGCTCTCGGACCGGACCAGGACGTTCCAGGCGGCGACGAGGGGTCGCGGGAGCCGGGTCACCATGACCGTGTCGTCGATGTCGCTGACGAGGCCCACCTGCTCCTCCGCGCCGACGACGTGGATGCGCGCGGTGCTCGACCGGCCGTCGACCGAGGTGAGGACGACGTCGTGCCAGCCCGGTGGCAGGTCCGAGGAGACGACGACGTCGACGTAGCCGCCGCGGTCCGCCGGCAGGTCGTGCTCGACCGTGCCGATGCGGGCGTGCAGCCGGCCGCCGGGCACCTGGGCGGTGGCGAACGACCGCCAGCCGCGGACGGCGGGCGCGTCCTCGGGGGCGCCCGCCTGCTCGGCGCCGCCCGCGCCCGGCAGGTCGGCGTCGGCCACGGCGGGCGCGGCCAGGACGACGCGGGCGAGCACCCGCACCCACCCGGGCCCGCCGTAGCCGGCGTACGCCTCGACCCGCTCGGTCCACCCGCGCCGCCGCAGCACCGCGACGACGCGGCGGTTGAGCCGGTCCTCCCAGCGCGCGGCCGCGTGGGGCCGTCGGGAGACGGCCCCACCCGCGCTCGTCGTCGTCACGCCGCGTGCCCCCGCGCCGGTCGCGTCCGCGTCAGTGGTCGGCGGAGCCGTGGGCGGCCTGGGCGTCCGCCGCGGCCTGCTTCTCCGAGCTCGCGTCCTGCGTCGTCAGCGAGCCGCCGGCGTTCTCGAGGTGCGCGCGCACGAACCAGTGGAACAGCTCGAGCTCGTGCAGGTGCCCGATGAGCATGTCGTTGGTGACGTCGTCGACGCCCTCGGTCTCCTCGGCCGCCTTGCGGTGGTCGCTGATGACGCCGGTGTAGACGAGATCGAGCGCGCCGAGGTGGGCGATGGCGCCCTCACGGCCGAGCGAGTAGTCGTCCCACGTGCGGCCGGCGACGATCGCCCCCGGCGTCCCGAGCGGCGAGCCGCCCAGGGTGGCGATGCGCTCGGCCACCTGGTCCACCATCTCGCGGACGGCGTCCACCTGCGGGTCGAGCATCTGGTGCACGGAGATGAAGTGCGGGCCGACGACGTTCCAGTGCACGTGCTTGAGCGTGAGCGCCAGGTCGTTGAGGGCGTTGAGCCGGTCCTGGAGGATCTCGGCGACCTTCGCGCCGTCCTCCGGGGACATCGTCGGGACCGTGTAGCGGGGCAGCTGCCGTGCCATGGTGTGCGCTCCTTCGTCGCGGACCTGCGGTCCGCCTCGTCTGGGGTCGTGCGCCGGGAGGGCGTCACGCTGGCGCGGCCGCTCCCGGCCCCGGTCGCGCCGCCGTCGACCACCGTGCCCTAGCCGTCCGGCGCCCGCATCCCGGCACCGCGGGCCACGTCCGTGCCGGCGAACGGGTCCGTCCCGGCGTCGAGCCGCGCGAGCACCTCGTCGGGCGTCAGCTGCGTGAGCCCGGGCCCGATCTCGTCCCACGTCCGGGGCGCGGCGACGTGCGGCCGCTCGCGCCCCCGCAGGGAGTACGGCGTGATCGTCGTCTTCGCGGGGTGGTTCTGGGACCAGTCGAGGAGGACCTTGCCGCCGCGCACGTCCTTGCGCATGACCCAGGTGACGAGGTCGGGGTGGTCCGCGGCGACCGCCTGCGCGAGGTCCTTGGCGTACGCGTGCACGTCCATGGCGCCGCGCAGGTCGCCGCGCAGGTCGGCACGGTGGGACGGCAGCGGCGCGTAGAGCTGCAGCCCCTTGCTGCCCGACGTGACCGGCACCGGCTCCAGCCCGTCCGCCCGCAGCCGCTCGGCGACGAGGTGCGCGACCTCCGCGCACTCGGCCAGGCCCGCCGGCGCACCCGGGTCGAGGTCGACGACGAGCCGGTCCGGCGGACGCACACCGCCGCGCGGCCCCACACGCCACTGCGGCGTGTGCAGCTCGAGCGCCCCGCCATTGGCCGCCCACACGAGGCCGGCGGCGTCGTCGAGGAACGGCAGGTCCAGCACCGTCCCCTCGTCGTCGTCCCGGCGGCCACGCCCACCACCGCGGCCACCGCCGCCACCACCGCCGCCACCACGACCGCCGCCGGCGCCGGGTGCCGCCGGGAGCCGCAGGTGCCGCACCCAGTCGGGGGCGCCGCGGGGGACGTTCTTCTCGAAGAACCGCTCGTCCGCCACGCCCTCGGGCCAGCGCACCCGCGTCACCGGACGCCCGCGGAGCTGGGGGAGGAGGGCGTCGGCGGCGTGCACGACGTAGGACAGGACGTCGGCCTTCGTCGTGCCCGTGGCCGGGTAGAGCACCTTGTCCAGGTGGGTGACCCGGACGTCGCGTCCGTCGACGCGCAGGCGCTGCGGCGGGGCCGGCGTCACGTCCGCTCCCACGGGTCGGCGGCGGCGTCCGTGCGCCGGCCGCGCACGACGGGCTGCCGCAGGCGCCCCGTCGGCATGCGCGTGAGGTAGGCCAGCTCGACGACGAGCACCGGCTCGCACCAGTGCGCCCCGCGCGCGTCCACCGCCGGGACGGGCTCGTCGAACGGGCTCGTCGCCCGGGCCAGCGGCTCCAGCGCCGCCCGGAGGTCGGCCGCCACCGCCCCGGTCAGCCCGCTGCCCGCACGACCGAGGAACCGCAGCGCGCCGGTCGCGTCGGGCGCGCCGAGCAGCAGCGCCCCCAGCCGCCCGGAGCCCGTGCTCTCCTCCCGCCACCCGCCGACGAGCGCGGTGCGGCCGTGCCGGTGCGCCGCCTTCACCCAGTCCCCCGACCGCCGCCCCGCCCGGTAGGGGGAGTCCCGCCGCTTGGCCACGACCCCCTCCAGGCCGTGCGCGCGCGTGACCGCCCACAGCTCGTCGACGTCCGGGTAGGCCGGGGACAGCTCGACGTGCTCCGGCAGCGGGAGGTCGGCCAGCGCCGCCCGCCGCTCGACGAGGGGCCGTGCCGTCAGGTCCTCGTCGCCCGCGGCGAGGAGGTCGAACACGAGGTAGGTCACCGGACGCGCGGCGGCGAGCTGCGCCGCGCGGCGCGCGTCGCGCACGTGCATGCGCTCGGCGAGCGCGGCGAAGGACGGCACGCCGGCGTCGAGCGCGACGACCTCCCCGTCGAGCAGCACGCCGGGCAGCCCGGCAAGGCCCGCGAGCTCGGGGTACGCCGTCGTGACCTCCAGCCCGTTGCGGCTCAGGAGCCGCGGGACGGGCCCGCGGGTGTCGCCCAGGACCCGCACGCCGTCCCACTTCACCTCGTACAGCCAGCCCTCGCCGCGCGGGAAGGCGGGGCCGAGGTCGTCGCGCCCGGCAGCCCGGTCGGGCGCCGGGGTGGCGAGCATGGGGTCCACGGGTCCATCCTGCCCGTGGGTGCGCCCGCGGGGCGCGCCGGTGTTGGCCTGCACGGACGTGCCGCCGACGGGCCGCCCAGGCGAGAGGATGCACCGATGCGACCGATCTGGAAGGGCGCCGTGGCCTTCGGGCTCGTCAACGTCCCGGTCAAGCTCTACGGCGCGACCGGCGAGCACGAGGTGTCCCTGCACCAGGTGCACCGTGCCGACGGGGGGCGGATCCGCTACAAGAAGGTCTGCAGCATCGACGGCGAGCCCGTCGAGATGGCGCAGATCGCCAAGGGCTACGAGACGGCCGACGGCGAGCTCGTCGTGCTCACCGACGACGACCTGGCGAACCTCCCGCTGACGACGAGCCGCGAGATCGAGGTGCTCGAGTTCGTGCCGGCGGAGCAGGTCGACCCCATCCTGCTCGGCAAGACGTACTACCTCGAGCCCGACAAGACGGCGGCCAAGCCCTACGCGCTGCTGCGCGGTGCCCTGGAGCAGTCGGAACGCATGGCGGTGGTCAAGGTGGCGCTGCGCCAGCGCGAGTCCATGGCCGTGCTGCGGGTGCGCGGCAAGGTCATCTGCCTCCAGACCCTGCTGTGGCCCGACGAGGTGCGCGCCGCCGACTTCCCCGTCCTCGACGCGGAGGTGAACGTTCGACCCCAGGAGCTGACCATGGCGTCCTCGCTGGTCGAGTCCCTGGCCGCCGACTTCGACACCTCCGAGTTCCACGACCGTTACGAGGCCGCGCTGACGGCCCTCATCGAGCAGAAGATCAGCGCGGGCCGCACCCAGGCCGTGCCCGCCGTCGAGGAGCCCGCGGGCGGCGGGGGCGGCGAGGTCGTCGACCTGCTCGCGGCGCTGCAGCGCAGCGTCGAGCGCGCGCGCGCCGGTCGTCCGGCGGGCGACGCGGGCGCGGACGGGACCTCGTCGGGCGCGTCGTCGGGCACGTCGTCGTCGGCGGGGACCGCGACGGCCGCCGAGGCCGGTGCCGACGACGACGCCCAGGACGCCGCACCCGCGAAGCCGACGCGCGCCACGCGCTCGCGGAAGAGGACGGAGGACGGCGACGAGCCGGCCCCCGCACGGTCCCGGTCGCGCACGCGCGCAGCGGCCGACGAGGACGAGGCACCGGCACCCGCACGGCGCAGCCGCAGCACGAAGGCGGCGGCCGCACCAACCGACGAGTCCGCGGAGGACACGGGCGAGAAGACGCCGGCGCGACGCACGCGCCGCAAGGCCTCCTGAGGCGTGGCACCCGGCGAGCACCCGGCCGGCTCGGCGCAGGAGGAGGTCGGCCACGGCGACGTCGTGCGCGGCGACACATCGCGGGACGACACGTCGCGGGACGACACAGCGCGCGACGCCGCCGTCGTGGCGCTGCGCCGGGTGGCGTTCCTCCTCGAGCGCGGCCGGGCGACGTCCTACCGGCCGGCCGCGTTCCGCACCGCGGCGCGGGCGGTCGAGGCCGAGAGCCCCGCGGCGGTCCGAGACCTCGTCGGGCGGGACGCGCTGACGGAGCTGGCCGGGGTCGGCCCGCGCACCGCGGAGGTCGCCGCGCAGGCCGCGCGGGGGGAGCCGGTCGCCTACCTCGAGCGGCTGGAGGCCGAGGCGGAGACGCTGCCGCCGTCGCAGGTGCCGGGGTCGCCGGAGCCGGACGAGGCCACCGTCGCCGCAGCCCGCGCGCTGCGCGAGCGCCTGCGTGGCGACCTGCACGCGCACACGGAGGCGAGCGACGGCGCGACCCCCGTCCAGGAGATGGTGCTGGCGGCGCTCGAGCTGGGGCACGACTACGTCGCGATCACGGACCACTCGCCGCGGTTGACGGTGGCCCGCGGCCTGTCCCCCGAGCGGCTCCGCGCGCAGATGGCGGCGCTGGAGGCGCTGGGCCGGGCGGTCGCGCCGTTCCGGGTGCTGCGGGGGATCGAGGTCGACGTCCTCGACGACGGGTCGCTGGACCAGGAGCCGGAGCTCCTCGACGCGCTGGACGTCGTCGTCGCCTCCGTGCACAGCAAGCTGCGCATGGACGAGCGGGCGATGACGCGGCGCATGCTGACCGCGGTCGCGGACCCGCGCACGGACGTGCTCGGCCACTGCACCGGGCGGCAGGTGACCGGACGCGGCCGGCCGGAGAGCACCTTCGACGCCCGGGCCGTGTTCGAGGCGTGCGCCGAGCACGGCGTGGCGGTGGAGATCAGCTGTCGCCCGGACCGCCTGGACCCGCCGCACGCCCTGCTGGACGTCGCGGTGGAGGCCGGCTGCCTGTTCAGCATCGACACCGACGCCCACGCGCCCGGCCAGCTCGACTGGCTCATGGCCGGGTGCGTGCGGGCCGTGCAGCACGGCATCGGGCCGGAGCGGGTGGTCACCACCCGCACGGCCGAGGACCTGCTGGCCGGGTTCCGGCGCTGAGGTGCGCGCCTAGACTGGTCCGTCCGGCGCGGCCGCCCGCCGTCCCGCACGTCCCGCCCGTCCGTCCCGCACGTCCCGCCCGCAGGAGGTCCCGCATGGCCGTCGTCGCCCGCCGGACGAAGCAGCGCGCCGAGATCCTCGGGCTGCTCGACGAGGTGGACGAGTTCCGCAGCGCCCAGCAGCTCCACGAGCTCCTGCGGGCGCGCGGCTCCGGCGTCGGGCTCGCGACGGTCTACCGGGCCGTGCAGACCCTCGCCGACGCGGGGGAGGTCGACGTGCTGCGCTCGGCCGACGGGGAGTCGGTCTACCGACGGTGCGAGCGCCGCGGCAGCCACCACCACCACCTCGTGTGCCGGGTTTGCGGCCGGACCGTGGAGATCGACGGACCGGCCGCGGAGTCCTGGGCCGAGTCGGTGGCCGCCGCGCACGGCTTCGCGGAGGTGGACCACACCATCGAGCTCGTGGGCACCTGCGCCGCGTGCCGGGAGGCCAACCACGAGGCGGGGCTCAGCGCGGGTCCGACGGACGGGACCGTTCCGCCCGTTGGATGAGCACCTGCGGCAGCAGCCACCAGACGAGCAGCAGCAGCACCGCCACGGCGCCGCCGACCACGTAGCCGGCTGTCCGCGACACGACCACGTCGAACAGGAACAGCGGCACCCCGGCGAGCACGGCGGCCAGCACCACGAGGCCCGTCCGGGCCAGGCGGTCGGCGCTCGTGACGAGCTGCGGCTTGCGGCCGCGGCGGAACAGCGCGCGGTGCAGCGAGACGGGGGCGACGATGAGCGTCGTCGCCACCGTCGCCAGCACGAGCAGCGTCAGGTAGGTCGTCCGCTCCTGGGTGTCGAGGTCGGCGAAGCGGCTCTGGAACGGGATGGTGAGCAGGAACCCGACGAGGATCTGCGCGCCCGTCTGGACCACCCGCAGCTCCTGGAGGAGCTCGTTCCAGTTGCGGTCGGCGCGCTCGGTGGGTGTCTCGTCCCGGTCCCGGGGGCCGGCGGCCGGTGCGTCGACGGCCTGCGGGTCGGCCGGGGTGGGTGCCACGTGCGTCATGGCGGCATCGTGGCCGAGCGACCCGTCACGTGCACGTGCACACGTCCGGCGCCGGCGCCGGCGCCCGGCCGGTCGACGACGCCCGCGCCGACGGGGCACCCGTGCCGACGTCGCATGATGGTCCCGTGCACCCTCTCCACGACACGGACCGGCGCGACTTCGCCTCCGACAACTACGCCGGCGTCCACCCCGAGGTGCTGGCCGCCCTCGCCGCCGCGAACGGGGGCCACCAGCCCGCGTACGGCGCCGACGTCTACACCGCCCGCCTGCAGGAGGTCGTGCGCGGGCACCTCGGCCCGGACGCGGAGACCTTCCCCGTCTTCAACGGCACCGGGGCGAACGTCCTGTCGCTGCAGGCGGTGCTGCCGCGCTGGGGGGCGGTCGTGTGCGCGGAGACGGCGCACGTCAACACGGACGAGAACGCCGCGCCGGAGCGCGTGGCGGGCCTGAAGCTGCTCACGGTGCCGACCCCGGACGGCAAGCTGACCCCCGAGCTCGTGGACCGGCAGGCGTGGGGGTTCGGCGACCAGCACCGTGCGCAGCCGGGGGTGGTGTCGATCACCCAGACCACCGAGCTGGGGACCGCGTACTCCGTCGAGGAGATCCGTGCCCTGGCCGACCACGTCCACGCGCTCGGCATGCGGCTGCACCTGGACGGCGCGCGCCTGGGCAACGCGGCGGCGGCCCTCGACGTCCCGCTGCGGGCGCTGACGACCGACGCCGGCGTGGACGTGGTGAGCCTCGGCGGGACGAAGAACGGGGTGCTGTTCGCGGAGGCGGTCGTGGTCCTCACGCCGGGGTCCGCCCCCGGCCTGGACTTCCTGCGCAAGATGGGCATGCAGCTCGCCTCGAAGATGCGGTTCGTCTCCGCGCAGCTCCTCGCGCTGTACGACGGCGACCTGTGGCGGCGGTCGGCGGCCCACGCGAACGCGATGGCGGCCCGGCTGCGCGCCGGGATCGAGGACGTCCCGGGCGTGCGCGTCACCCGGGCGACGGACGCGAACGCGGTCTTCGCGGTCCTGCCCCCGGGGGTCGCCGACCGTCTGCGGGAGCGGACCCGGTTCTACGACTGGAACGCCGCCACGGGCGAGGTGCGCCTCATGTGCGCCTTCGACACCCGTCCGGAGGACGTCGACGCCTTCGTGGCGCAGCTGGCGCAGGAGGCCGCCCGCGTGCCGGCCGACGCCGTGCGCGCACCGGCGCCGGCCGGTCGGGTCTGACCACCGGGAGACGACGAGGCCCCGTCACCGCGGCGGGCGGTGACGGGGCCGGGTCGGAGCCGTGTCGGTGCAGCAGCCGCCGGACGGGCCTCGGCGTCAGGGGCGCGGGCGCCGGTGGTGGCCGGGGCCGCCGGTCGGGCGCGAGGCGCCCTGCGGCGCCCGCGGACCCGTGTCGGGGCGCAGGTGCAGCGGCCGGCCGGCGACGCGCGTGCGCGCCAGCCGGTCCACCGCCTCCGGCGTGAGGTTGTCGATGTCGACGAGCGAGAACCCGGCGAAGATGTCGATCTTGCCGACGTCCTTGCCCGTCAGGCCGCCCTCCCCGGTCAGCGCGCCGACGAGCGCCCCCGGCTGGAGGCCGTCCTTGTGCCCGACCGCCACGCGGTAGCGCGTGCCGGTGCCGCCCGAGCGGCGGTTCTCCGTGCGGTGGCCCGGACGGCTGTCGCGCGGGCCGCGGTCGCGCGCGTCGCCGCGGTCGCCCCCGCGCTCGGGCACGAGGCGTGCCCGGCTGAGCGCGTCGTCGAGGTCGTCGCCCTCGGTGGGCCGCGGCGAGGGCCCCTCGTCGCCGACCGCGAGGGCGGTGACGACGGCGAGCAGCTCGACGGGGTCCGTGCCCGGGTGCGCGGCCAGGTACGTCTCGACCGCCGTGCGGGCGGCCTCAAGACGGCCCCGCTCCCGCCGGTCCGCGACCCGCTCGAGCAGGCGCGCCGCCCGGTGGCCCGACACCTCGGCCGGGCTCGGGATCGTGACGAGGTGCAGCGGGCTGCGCGTCGTGCGCTCGATCTGCTTGAGGCGCGACTGCTCCGCCGGGGTGACGAACGACAGGGCCTCGCCCGTGCGGCCGGCGCGGCCCGTGCGGCCGATGCGGTGCACGTACGTCTCGGGCTCGCGCGGCACGTCGAAGTTCACGACGAGGCCGATGCGGTCCACGTCGAGCCCGCGGGCGGCGACGTCGGTGGCGACGAGGACGTCGAGGGCACCGCTGCGCAGGCGCTCGACGATCTTCTCGCGGTCGGCCTGGGCGACGTCGCCGGAGATGTGGGCCGCGGGGATGCCCTGCGCGACGAGGGCCGTGCCGACCTCCTCGGCCGCGCCGCGGGTGCGGACGAAGACGATCGTGGCGTCGGCGTCCGTGACCTGCAGGACGCGCGCGAGGGCGCCGGTCTTGTGCCGGTGCGGGACGACGGCGTAGGTCTGCCGGACCGCCGTGACCGTCGAGGACTGCCGGGCGACCGTGATCTCCAGCGGGTCGCGCAGGTGCTCGTTCGCGACGCGGCGGATGGCCGGCGGCATCGTCGCCGAGAAGAGGGCGACCTGGCGCTCGACGGGTGCCGAGGACAGCACGCGCTCGACGTCCTCCGCGAAGCCCATGCGCAGCATCTCGTCGGCCTCGTCGAGCACGAGGAAGCGGACGTCCTCCAGGTGCAGCGAGCCGCGGTCGAGGTGGTCCAGGACGCGGCCGGGGGTGCCGACGACGACCTGGGCGCCGCGCTCGAGGGCGCGCTTCTGCGGCAGGAAGGGCGCACCGCCGTAGACGGGCACCACTGACAGGCCGCGCAGCCGCGAGGCGAAGGAGGAGATGGCGTCGGCCACCTGCATCGCGAGCTCGCGCGTCGGGGTCAGGACGACGGCCTGGACGGCGCCGACCTCGGGGTCGACGGCCGCGAGCAGCGGCAGGCCGAACGCGGCGGTCTTGCCGGTGCCGGTCTGCGCCACGCCGACGACGTCGCGGCCGTCGAGGAGGGCCGGCAGCGCCTGGGCCTGGATGGCGGAGGGCGTGACGAAGCCGAGATCCAGCACGGCGTCGAGCAGCACCGGGGGCAGCCCCAGCGCGTCGAAGCCGCCGGCGACGGGGGCGCTCGGGGCGGCGGACCCGGCCGGGCCGGCGGCGGCGGGCGTCGCCGGGGCCTCGTCGGTGCCGGTGACGTCGGCCGCGCGGGCCTCGTCGTCGGGGAGGAGGTCGTGGTGGGGGGAAGCGGGCAGCACAGTGCTCAAGAGGCGAACCGTTCGTGCGGGAGGAGCCCCGACCGCGCACCGGGACGGTGGGCGGTGGTCGCGGCCCCGACACCCTGAGGACCACCGGCGACGGCCGGTGCCTGACTGCTCGCGCGCCACCGGCCCCGGACGGGGACGGTCCCGGCGCACCCACGGGGGAAGCGACGAACTCCTGGATCACCGGAGAGCCTACCGGAGCGGGCCCGCGCCGGGCGGGGAGGGGGCCTGTGTCCTGCACGACGCGCCCGTGGGGGCCGCGACGGGAATACGGCGGGGCACGGGTGGCGGGCGGGGCTGCGGATGGGGTGGCGCCCTCGCCGGTCCGGGGGACCGACCCCCTAGGATCGGGCGCGACGACCGGTGGAGGGTGGCGACGGGGTGACGACGGACGCGGGGCGCATGACGGCGCAGGAGCGCCGCGGCACGCCCGTCCCCGGCGCCGACGAGCCGGTCACCCGCCGCGTGTGGACCGTCCCCAACGCGATCTCCGCGGCCCGGCTCGCCCTCGTGCCCGTCTTCGCCGTGCTCATCGCGCAGGGCCACGACGGCTGGGCGGTCCTCGTCCTGGCGGTGTCGGGGTTCAGCGACTGGCTGGACGGCGTGCTCGCGCGGTCGCTGCACCAGGTGAGCCGGCTCGGGCAGATGCTGGACCCGGCGGCCGACCGGCTGTTCATCCTCGTGACCCTGCTCGGCCTGGCGTGGCGCGGGGTCGTGCCGTGGTGGCTCGTGGCCGTGCTGGTGGCGCGGGACGTGGTGCTGCTCGTCGTCCTCCTCGTGCTGGCGCGCGCCGGGTACGCGCCGCTGCCCGTGCACATGGCCGGCAAGGCCGGCACGTTCGCGCTGCTCTACGCGTTCCCGCTGCTGCTCCTGTCGGAGTGGTCCTCCGTGGTCGGGCACGCCGCCACGGTCGTCGGGTGGGCCTTCGCCCTGTGGGGGCTGGCCCTCTACTGGGTCGCCGGCGCCGCGTACCTCCTCCAGGCGACGCGCGTGCTCGTCGGCGCCCGCCGGTCCGGTGCCTGAGCGGCCCGACGCAGGAGCGCGCGGGACCCCGCGGCCCGACGCGTCGATGACGCTGCTGGTCGAGGCGCAGGAGCGCCCGCTCGACCCCGGGTACGCGCTGGCCGCGGCCCGGCGCGCCGAGCGTGAAGCGGCAGCGGCGCGCGCGGGGGCACCGGCGCCGCGGCGCTCCCGGCGCGCGACCGCGTTGCTGGTCGCCACGGCGCTCGTCCTCGGGCTCATCACGTCGGCCGCCGTCCTGCAGCTGCGCCGGCCCGCGGGGTCGGCGGAACGGGCGCGGGCGCTGCTCGTCGAGCAGATCGAGGAGCGCTCGTCGCGGGTCGTGGAGCGCAACGCCCGGGCGGCCGAGCTCGGCGCGCAGGTGCGCGAGCTGCAGGACGAGGCGCTGGCCGGGCTGGACCCGGCGCTGGCCGACGTGCTGGCCGCCGACGTCGTCGCGGCCGGGTCCGCGCCGGTGCGCGGGCCCGGCCTGCGGGTGGTGCTGACCGACGGCCCCGGCGCCGCCGACGGCAGCGAGCCGGAGTCGGCCGTGCGGGACGGTGACCTGCAGCTGCTCGTCAACGCCCTGTGGGCGGCCGGGGCGGAGGCGGTGGCCGTCGGCGGGCAGCGGCTGACGGCGACCGCGGAGATCCGCAACCGGGCGGGCGCGGTGCTCGTCGACCTCGTGCCGGTCGTCGGGCCGTACGTCGTCGAGGCGGTGGGGGACCCCGCCGGGCTGGAGACGGGGCTCGCGCGCTCGTCGGCCGCCGACCACCTGGCGGCCCTGCGCTCGGTGTGGGGCATCGGCGTGCAGACCTCCCGGCAGGGCACACTGACCCTGCCGGCCGGGCGCGCGCCGGCGCTGCGCGAGTCGCGGCTGCCGGAGGGCGTGGATCCCGTGACGGGTGGACCGTCGGCGGCCGGCGTCGCGCAGGACGACGTGCAGGACGGCCTGCAGGACGGGTCGCAGGGACGGGACGAGGGGTCGGGCGGGGCACCGGCGTCGGAGGGGACGGACGGATGATCGCGGCGATCGGGCTCGTGCTGGGGGTCGTCGTCGGCCTGGCCGTACGGCCGGAGGTGCCGGTCGAGCTGCAGCCGTACCTGCCCATCGCGGTGGTCGCGGCGCTGGACGCGCTGTTCGGCGGCGTGCGCGCGCTGCTCGACGGCATCTTCGACGACAAGGTCTTCGTCGTCTCGTTCCTGTCCAACGTCGTGGTCGCCGCGCTCATCGTCTTCATCGGCGACCAGCTCGGCGTCGGCTCCCAGCTCTCGACGGCCGTCGTCGTCGTCCTCGGCATCCGCATCTTCTCCAACGCCGCCTCCATCCGGCGGCACCTCTTCCACGCGTGAGCACGGCCGACGGGGGCCGCGGCCCCGCTCCGGGCGGGCACCACCGGCACGCCGCGCGCGAGGAGCGCGCGCCGTCCGGGTGGTCCGTGCTCGCGCACGCGCTGCGCCCGCGGGTCTCCCGCGCGCAGGTCGTGACGGGGGTGCTGTGCGCGCTGCTCGGGTTCGCCGTCGTGACGCAGGTGCGCCAGGCGTCGACGGCCACGCTGAGCACGCTGCGGCAGGACGACCTCGTGCGCCTGCTCGACGAGACCACCACGCGCGGCGACGAGCTGGCGCGCGAGCTCACCCGCCTCGAGGCCGAGCGCGACGAGCTGCTCTCCGACGACAGCTCCCGGCAGGCAGCGCAGGACGCCGCCCGGCGGTCCGCCGAGACGCAGGGGATCCTCACCGGGCGCCTGCCGGCCGTCGGGCCGGGGGTCGTCGTGACCGTCGCCGACCCCGACGGCCGCGTGAAGCCGGCGACCCTGCTCAACCTGCTCGAGGAGCTGCGCAACGCGGGCGCCGAGGCCATGCAGGTCGGCGACGTGCGGCTCACGGCCTCGAGCGCCTTCACGGGCGGTGCGGGCGAGGTGCTGCTGGACGGGCAGCCGCTGCAGGCGCCGTACCGGTGGGTGGTCATCGGGGACCCGGACACGATCGCCACCGCGCTCGAGATCCCCGGCGGTGCGCTGGCCGCGGTGCGCCGTGACGGCGGCGACGGCGGCGTGCTGCGGCGCGAGGAGGTGGAGGTCACGGCGCTCGCGACCCCCGCACCGCCGACCTGGGCGACCCCGCTGCCGGCCGAGGACGGCTGAGGGCCCGGACGGCCTGAACCGACCTGCACCGGCGACCCTGCACCGGCGACCTGCACCGGCGACCTGCACCGGCGACCCGCACCGGCGACCTGCACGGGCGGCAGGGACGGGCCGCCGGGCCGTGCGGCCAGGTCGGTGCGCCCGCCGGGCCGGTGTGCGTAGGGTGTGCGGCGTGGCTGCGACGACGTCGGGAGGCGAAGGGTGAGCGAGCGTCAGGACCTCCCGGAGGGCCAGCCGGAGGACCAGGTGGAGGGCCTGCCGGGGAGCACCCCCGCTCCGCGCCCCGCGGTCCCGGAGACGACGATCCAGTTCGGCGCCGTCGACGTCGGCGACGTGGACGCGCTGGCCCCCGTGGGGCTCGGCGCCGAGGACGTCGCCGCGGTGCAGGCGCTGCCGCCGACGTCGGCGCTGCTCGTCGTCCAGCGGGGGCCGTCCGCCGGGGCGCGGTTCCTCCTCGACGCGGACCGCACCGCCGCGGGTCGCAGCACCCACGCCGACATCTTCCTCGACGACGTGACGGTCTCGCGCAAGCACGCGGAGTTCGTCCGGCAGGCCACCTCCTTCACCGTGCGGGACGTGGGCTCCCTCAACGGCACCTACGTCAACCGCACGCGCATCGACGAGGCCGTCCTGCGCGCTGGCGACGAGGTGCAGATCGGCAAGTACCGCCTGACCTTCCACCCGAGCCCCGCCCGGGGCCAGGGCCAGGGGTGAGCGCGGCCGCTCGGGGCGGGGCACGGGCGTCGGCGGAGGCGTCGTCGGCAGGACCGTCGTCGGCAGGACCGTCGTCGGCAGGACCGTCGTCGGCAGGACCGTCGTCGGCAGGACCGTCGTCGGCAGGACCGTCGTCGGCGGGAGCATCCTCGGCCGGGTCCTCCACGGCTGCGTCGGCGACGGCCGGGTCGGCCACCGCCGGTCCCGGTGCCGCGGACGAGCCCTGGCCGCGGGGCATCTCGCGACGCGCCTCCATGCGCATATCGGACGTGCTGGCGGCCCTCCAGGTCGAGTTCCCCGCGGTGACGACGTCCAAGCTGCGGTTCTGGGAGGAGCACGGGCTCGTCACGCCCGTGCGGACCCCGGCGGGGTACCGCCAGTACTCCCCGGCGGACGTCGAGCGGCTGCGCTACGTGCTGGCGCAGCAGCGCGACCGGTACCTGCCGCTGAAGGTGATCGCCGAACGCCTCGCCGCGCTCGACGCAGGCCTGGAGGACGAGCCGACCCCGCGTGCGCGCCTGGCGACCCGGGACGGCGACCGTGTGCCGACGACGGCCCGGTGGACGGCTCCGCGCCTCGCGCAGGAGGCCGGCGTGGGCGCGGCCCTCGTCGCCGAGCTCGCCGCGGCGGGCGTGCTGCGGGCCGACGCGCGCGGGACGTACGCCCCGGCGGACGCGGAGCTGGTGCGGGCGGCGGCCACGCTGGCGCAGCACGGCATCGACGCGCGGCACCTGCGGCAGATCCGCGTCGCGGCCGAGCGGCAGGTCGAGCTCGTCGCCCAGGCGGTCGCACCCATCCGTGGGCAGCGCAGCGCGTCGGCCCGGGCCCGGGCGGCCGGGCTCGCGGCGGAGCTCGGGGAGCTCTGCGGCCAGGTGCACACGGCGGTCCTGCGCGCGGCGGTCGCCGACCTCACGCCCTGAGCCTCACCTCCCGCCGCTGGACCTGGTCCGGCCGGTCTGCGGTGGTGCTGCGGTCGGTCTGACGGACGCTGCCGGCGGACCGACGGCCCCGCTGCCGGACGCGCCCCCGGGTCGTACCGTGGGCGGCATGGGTGAGGACCCCGGGCTCGTCCCCGTCGAGGTGGTCGGCGTCCGGCAGCAGCCGGAGGAGGAGGCCGTGCTCGTCCTCCTGCTCGAGCCGGGGACGGATCTCGTCGTCCCCATCGTCGTCGGTCGACCGGAGGGTGCCGCCATCGTCGCCGCCATGGCGGGGGAGACGCCGCCGCGGCCCATGACGCACGACCTGCTGCACCACGCGCTCGTCGCCGCGGGGGAGCCTGTCGTGCGCGTCGCTGTGACGGCGCTGACCGCCGGCGTCTTCCACGCCGAGCTGCTCCTGCTGGGCGGCGCACGGGTCGACGCCCGCGCCTCCGACGCGATCGCCGTCGCGCTGCGCTTCGGCTGCCCCGTGCTCTGCGCCCGGGCGGTCGTCGAGCGGGCCGGCGTGGAGGTGCGGCGCACCACGCCGGAGGACGAGGTCGCGCGATTCCGCGCCTTCCTCGACGACGTGACCGCCGACGACTTCGAGCCCGAGGACGAGGGCTGACCGTCGCGGGTCGTGCCCCCCGGGGCGGCGCACAGCGTGCGCAGCGGAGGAGCACCGCGCCCGCCTGGGCGCGACACGCCGGGGGCCGCTCGGGGGGCACGTCGTTGCGCCGGGGTGCCCGCACCCCTAGCGTGACCACGACGGCGAGGCAGCGGCCGCGTCCGGACCGAGGAGGACCAGTGGCCAGCACAGACGGCGCGGAGACGACGGGCGTCCCGCAACGCGCGCAGGGTCTGCTCTTCGACGACGCGCTGCCCGACCTCGACGAGGCGACCGGATACCGCGGCCCGACGGCCTGCCGCGCGGCGGGCATCTCCTACCGCCAGCTCGACTACTGGGCGCGCACCGGGCTGGTGGAGCCGTCGATCCGGCCCGCGACCGGGTCCGGCACGCAGCGCCTGTACTCCTTCCGCGACATCCTCGTGCTCAGGGTGGTCAAGCGGCTGCTCGACACCGGGGTCTCGCTGCAGCAGATCCGCACGGCCGTGGCGCACCTGCGCGAGCGCGGCGTCGACGACCTCGCCCAGATCACGCTCATGTCCGACGGGGCGTCGGTGTACGAGTGCACGTCGGCGGACGAGGTGATCGACCTCGTGCAGGGCGGGCAGGGCGTGTTCGGCATCGCCGTCGGCCGCGTGTGGCGCGAGGTGGAGGGCACGCTGGCCGAGCTGCCGACCGAGCGCGCCGAGGACGACGCGACCGCCGAGCCCGCCCCGGGCGACGAGCTCGCCGCCCGCCGCCGGGCACGCAGCGCCGGCTGACCTGCCGCGCCGGCCGACCTGCCGCGCCGGCTGACCTTCGGGCGTCTGCTCCGCCGCACGTCGGAGGGCCACCGACGCCTGCGGCGAGCGGTGCGCCTGCGCGTGCCGTCCTCAGGGCCTCGCGGCATGCTGACCCCCATGAGCACACTCACCCACTGGGGACACTCCTGCGTCCGGTTCGAGCTGCCCGGGGGCGCCGTCGTCGTCGATCCCGGCGCGTTCTCGGACCTCGACCGCTCGTTGCCCGGGGCCGTCGCGGTTCTCGTGACGCACGAGCACCAGGACCACGTCGTGCCGGCGGACCTCGTCGCGCACCTCGCGGGGCTCGGGTCGTCGACCGAGGTGCACGCCCCGCAGGCGGTCGTGGACGCGCTCGTCGAGGCCGGCCTGCCCGCCGAGCGGGCGCACGCCGTGTCGCCCGGCGACCGGCTGGACCTCGCGGGGGGCACCTTCACCGTCGTGGGCGGCGACCACGCGGTGATCCACCCCGACATCCCGGGGATCGCGAACGTCGGGTTCCTCCTGGAGGTGGAGGGGAGGACGGTCCTGCACCCCGGGGACGCCTTCGTCGCGGCGCCCGAGGGGGTCACGGTCGACACGCTGCTCGTGCCGGTCGGCGCGCCCTGGCTCAAGCTGGCCGACACGATCGACTGGGTGCGCTCGGTCGCGCCGCGGCGCGTCGTGCCGATCCACGAGGCCGTCCTCAGCGGCGCCGGCCGCCAGCTCGCGTCGACCCTGCTGACGAACCTCGGCGGCGCGGGCGAGCCCGTGGTGCTGGAGATGGGCGAGTCCACGGACCTGTGACACCGGTGCCGCACGACGCGTCAGCCCACACGGGTGCGCCGGCGCGACACCCACGAGCCCACAGCACGACCGGTACGACGAGGAGAGGAAGGGCCGATGACCGAGAGCCTGCCGCCCGGGACCGCGGAGGTCCCGCTGCTGGAGGACGACGAGACCGTGGCCCCGCGCCCGGAGGAGGAGGTCGCCGACGCCCTGCGCGCGACGCCCGACCCCGCCGGGCACGGCGGGCAGGGATGACCACACCGGGGGGCGACGCGGTCGCCGTCGTCCCCCGTCTCGTGTCCGTGGTGCTGGACACGACGGACGTCCGCGGGCTGGCGGAGTTCTACCGGGTACTGCTCGGGCTGACCTACCGGGAGGGTGACGAGCCGCCGACGGACGGCCGGCCCGACCAGGACTGGCTCGTGCTGCAGGGCGACGGCGACGTGCGCCTGGCGTTCCAGCAGGTCGACGAGCAGCCGCGGTCGACGTGGCCCGAGCCGGGTGTGCCGCAGATGCTGCACCTGGACACCGCCGTGGGGTCGGTCGCCGACCTGCTGGAGGTCCGCCGCCGAGCTCTCGCCCTGGGCGCCCGCGAGCTGCACGACCGGTCGGACGACCCCGAAGAGCCCCTGTTCGTCCTGGCGGATCCGGCGGGCCACCCGTTCTGCGTCTTCGTCGCCTGAGGACCCCGCCGCGGTGCTGTAACGAGGGGTGCAGCCCGTGTGCGCGCTGCCCCCCCGGTCGGTCCGGGCCGCGGCGCGACTGCTGCAGGGCGCCGGCTCGGGCCTGAGGACAAGCGGCACACCTCACACCGGACGCCTCAGGACCTCACCCGGAGGGCCGATCGGCCGGGGAGAGCATCCCGTCCCGTAGGAGGTCATCGTGCTCGACCAGGACACCGCCGCCCGACGTCACCGCCAGCTCGCCGACCTGCCTCGGCAGGCGGCTCTCGCGGCCGAGGCGGCCTCCGCGGTCCTCGTGGTCGCCGGGGGCGCCACGGGTCTCGACGCCGCCCATCTGTGGGGCCCGGTGCACGCCGCCGGCTCGGGGCTGCTCGACACCGCGGAGGACGTCCTGCACGGCCGGGCTACGGGTCCGCTGCGGCCGGACGTCGTGGTCGCGGCCGTACGGGTCGACGGACTCGTGACGGCCGTGCTCGCGGCGGCGACGCCCCGCCGCGGCTTCACGCCCGCCCAGCGCGAGGCGGTCCTCGCGGCCGCGCGGGCCGCGCACGACCACCTCGTCGCGCTCCGCCCGGCTGCACGCGTCCGCGTCGCCGGCTGACCGCGTCACCGCGGTCCCTCTCGTGGGGGTGAAGCCGCGAGCACCGTGACACCCAGAGGGCATGGCGGGACGTCCCGGGGGCCTGGCGGCGGCACGGTGGCGGTGCTGGTCAGAAGGGCGGTGGGTCGTCCGGCCCGGGCAGGGACGACGGCAGGCCCCGTCCCGGCAGGGGTGCAAGCGCGTCTGATCCGTCCGCCGACGTCTCCCCGTCCCGGAAGTCTGATCCGGCCGTCCGGGTGCTGCTCGTGGTGCCCGCCGGGGTGGGTGGTGGGGTCGGTGGTGGTGTCCAGGCTGGTTCGGTGGTGTAGGTGCGTGCTCGGGGTGAGTGCCAGGTGGCGCGGCCGTCGGGGTGCAGGGTGGCCGACCAGCCGCCGAGGTGCTTGAGGCGGTGGTGGTGGCGGCACAGGTTCAGCAGGTTGCCGGCGGTGGTGGGGCCGCGGCGGGCCCAGTCCTGGACGTGGTCGTTGTCGCACCCGGTCACGACGCGTCCGCAGCCGGGGAAGCGGCAGGTGCCGTCGCGGGTCTGCAGGAACCGTCGCAGGGCTGCCGGGGGCCGGTAGGACGTGCCGTCCACCGCGCGCACGTCCCCGGTGACCGGGTCGGTCAGGACGCGGGTCAAGCACGTCGCGCCGGCCAGGAGCTGGCGGGTGGTGACGG
>NZ_FOKA01000011.1 GCF_900111925.1 Cellulomonas marina | reverse complement strand
ACGGCTGGGACGACGAGGTGGACGACGTCGTCGAGGCCGCCGGGTTGCGCTGCCCGGTCCCGCCCGCACCCTCGTCGAACAAGGTCGACCCCGACCCCGCCGCACCCGCCCTCGTCCGCATGCGGCAAGCCAACCACCGACCACCGACACGCCCGCCGCGAGCCGCTGACCAGCACCGACGTCCGGCGCTACGCCCCCACGCGCCGCAGCCGGAACGCCTCCACCGGCCCCAGCCCCGACAGCTCGCGCGTGCCCAGCGACTCGCACCGCAGCGTGGGGTGGCCCTCGAGCGCGGCAGCCGTCACGGCGTCGGTCAGGACGGTGCCGGGCTCGGCCGCGTCGCTGAGCCGCGCCGCGAGGTTGACGCTCGGCCCGAAGACGTCGCCGAACCGCGACAGCACCCGCCCCCACACGAACCCGACGCGCACGGGGGTGTGCGTGAGGTCGGGGGCGGGCTCGGCGTCGTCGGGCACGGGACGCAGGTGGCGCGGCGCCCGCGGGCCCCGCAGCCCGCGCACCGCGCCGAGCTTCGGCAGGCGCCCGGCGTGCGCCGCCCCGGTCGCGACGTCCACAGGCGTGCCGGGGTCCAGCCCGAACGCCTCCGCCAGCCCCACGGCGACACGCGCGCCCGTCTCGGGGTCGTCCGCGGCGAAGAGCACCGCGTCGCCGATGGTCTTCACCACGCGCCCGCCCTCCGCGGCGACGACGTCGCGCGTCGCGGCCTCGAACCGCTGCACGAACACCGACAGGTCCACCGGTCCGAGCGCCGCGGTCCGCCGCGTGAACGACACCATGTCGGCGAACCCGACCCCGCGGGCCAGCGGCAGCGCCAGCGGGTCGGCGCCGGGCCGGTTCGCCTCGCCGAACTCGGCGGCGTAGCGCCCCGCGATCGCGGCCAGCTGACGCCGGTAGGAGTGCACGAGCTGCGCCTCCAGCAGCGGCACGAGCTGCGGCAGCAGGTCGATGAGGAGCAGCCGCGCGCTGACGTCGTCGAGCTCGAGGCGGGTCGACAGGTCCTCGACGAGCGCCTCGACCTGCCACAGCGCCAAGCGGTCCGAGGTGTGCCCCAGCGCCCTGACCAGCGAGGTCACCGTCTCCTGCGCCAGGCCGTGCTCGCGGCCGAGGGCGGTCGAGCGTTCCATGGCGGCCGCGTCGGCGTCGGTGAGCAGGGGCTCGTCGGGGTCGGGGTGCGGGAGCCCGAGCGTGCGCCAGTAGGCCCGCACCTCGTCGACCTCCTGCCCCAGGTGCTCCGCGAGCGCGTGCACCGACCAGCGCCGCGATCCGCCCAGGAGCACGTCGTCGAGCCGGCTCACCGTGCCCTCCCGGTCCGTCGGCGCGCGTGCCGGGAGGTCGCGGCGCGCGGGCGGGTCAGCACCACGGTCGACGGACACGAGGCGAGACTAGATCACGACCCCGTGCGGAGGTGACCCACATCACCCGCCAGGACCGGGTGGAGTTCACCGCCCGTCACCCGGACGAGCAAGGACCCGTCGTCGCCGAGCGACTCGGCGCGGCCCTCCACGACCATCCCACCGGGCGCGTCCACCCGCACGTCCTGCCCGAGCGTCGCGCACGTGTCCGCGACCTCCGCGGCGAGGCCGGCCGCCGCGGCGTCCCCGTCGGCGTCGCGCCACCGCTCCCCCACCTCGCCCAGCGCGGTGACCAGCGCGACGAGGAGCCCCTCACGGTCCGCGTGCGGGGCCCCGGCCACGGCGAGCGACGTCGCCCACGGCACCGGCAGCTCGTCGGCCACCTGGTCGACGTTCACCCCCACCCCGGCGACGACCGCGTCGTCGACCGCCTCGGTCAGCACGCCGCCCACCTTGCGCCACCTGCCCCACCCGTCGAGGTCCCGCGCGTCGCCGGCGGCCGCCGGCAGGAGCAGGTCGTTCGGCCACTTCAGCGCCGCGGGCACCCCGGCCGCCCCCCGCAGCGCGCGCACCGCCGCCAGCCCGACGAGGAGCGGCGCCCACCCCCGCCGGACGGCCGGCACACCCGGACGCAGCAGCACCGAGGCGGTCAGCGCCGCGCGCGGCGGCGTCGTCCACGTGCGGCCCGCCCGCCCGCGCCCGGCCTCCTGGTGGTCGGCGACGAGGACCGCCGGCGCCGGCCAGGCCGCCGGGTCCCGCCGCACCGCCGCGACGAGCTCCGCGTTCGTCGAGCCCGCACGGGGCACGACCTCGAGCCGGGCCAGCGGGCCCGCCGGCGCGAGGAGCCGGTCCCGCAGCACGTCCGCCCGCAGCGGCGACCGCGCGCCGGCTCGCTCCTCCCCGGTCAGGGCCTCCGACCGCTCGTCGGGCCCCGGGCTGTCCTGCTCGTCGCGCACGTCCCGCATCATCCGCCGCGCGGTTGGAGGTTTCCACCAGCACGCCACGCCAACTGCGTCCGCGCCCTGCACGCCGGGCGTCGGAGGGGGCGTCTAGCGTGGGCCAGATGACGCAGACCGAGGACGCGGCCGCCCCCGCGCGCCCCGACGCCCCCGCCCCGCGCACGACGGCGGGCCGGCTGGAGGAGCTCGCCGTGCGCCGCCGGGCGGCCGCCGACGCCGAGACCGCCGCCGGGGAGCGCCAGCACGACCGGGGCAAGAAGACGGCCCGAGAGCGCGTGGAGCAGCTGCTGGACCCGGGCTCGTTCACCGAGCTCGACGCGCTGGTCCGGCACCGCTCGACGAACTTCGGGCTCGAGCGCAAGCGGATCGCCGGTGACGGCGTCGTGGCCGGGCACGGCACGGTCGACGGTCGGCCGGTGTGCGTCTACGCGCAGGACTTCACGGTCTTCGGCGGCAGCCTCGGCGAGGTGCACGGCCAGAAGATCACCAAGGTCATGGACCTGGCGCTGCGGACGGGCGTGCCGCTCGTCGGCATCAGCGACGGCGGCGGCGCGCGCATCCAGGAGGGCGTGGCCGGCCTGACGCAGTTCGCCGAGATCTTCCGCCGCAACGTCGCGGCCTCCGGCGTCATCCCGCAGATCAGCCTCATCCTGGGCCCGTCCGCCGGCGGCGCGGTGTACTCCCCCGCCCTCACGGACTTCATCGTCATGGCCGACGGCACGTCCAACATGTTCATCACCGGCCCGGACGTCATCCGCGCCGTCACGGGCGAGGACGTCGGCTTCGAGGAGCTGGGCGGCGCCACGACGCACAACACCCGCTCCGGCGTGGCCCACTACCTCGCCGCCGACGAGGACGACGCCATCGACTACGCGCGGGCGCTGCTGGCCTACCTGCCCGCCAACAACCTGTCCGACCCGCCGTCCTACCCGCACGAGGCGCCGCTGGAGCCCACGGACGCGGACCTCGCGCTCGACACGCTCGTGCCCGACTCGGACAACCAGCCCTACGACATGCGGGCCGTGGTGGAGACGGTGCTCGACGACGGGATGCTCGAGGTACAGCCGCTGTTCGCGCCCAACGTCCTCGTCGGGTTCGGGCACGTCGAGGGGCACGTCGTCGGCGTCGTGGCCAACCAGCCCCTGCAGATGGCCGGCACGCTCGACATCGACGCGGCGGAGAAGGCCGCGCGGTTCGTGCGCACGTGCGACGCCTTCAACATCCCGGTGCTCACGTTCGTCGACGTCCCGGGCTTCCTCCCGGGCACCGACCAGGAGTGGAACGGCATCATCCGGCGCGGTGCCAAGCTCATCTACGCCTACGCCGAGGCCACCGTCCCGCTCGTCACCGTCATCACGCGCAAGGCCTACGGCGGTGCCTACATCGTCATGGGCTCCAAGCAGCTCGGCGCCGACGTCAACCTCGCCTGGCCGACCGCGCAGATCGCGGTCATGGGCGCCGGCGGCGCCGTCAACATCCTCCAGCGCGCGGCGCTGAAGGAGGTGGGCGATGCCGGCGGCGACGTGGAGGCCGAGCGCGCGCGCCTGACCGCCGAGTACGAGGACGCCCTCGTCAACCCGTGGGACGCCGCCGACCGCGGCTACGTCGACGACGTCATCGCCCCCGCCGAGACCCGCGCCCGCGTCACCTCCGCGCTGCGCCTGCTGCGCACGAAGCGCGCCACCCTGCCTCCCAAGAAGCACGGCAACATCCCCCTGTAGGCCGCGCCCCGCGCCGCCGGTGACGTCCGCGGACGGCCGGCGCGCCCCCGATCCCGACACGACCCCCGGAGCCGATCATCACCGAGCACGACCTGCCGTCCCCCGACGGGCACGACGACCACGACAACGACCACGACCACGACCACGACCACGACGAGCGGACGCACGGCACGACGCCGCTCACCGGGGTCGACCCGGCCCCGCTGCACGCCCTCGTCGACGAGCTCGCGGCCGCCCTGCACACCTACGTCGACACGGCGGTGGGCGTGCGCTCGGAGTTCGGCGCCACCGAGGCCGACGACGACCCGCGCGTGCTCGCGCTCGAGCAGCAGGTCGGCGGGCTGAACGCGCGCCTGTACGACCTCGTGCACGGCACGCTCGGCGTGCACCCGGACCTCACCGGCATGGCGTGGGACGACGAGGGCGACGGCGACGAGGACGCGCTGGGGGTCGACCCCGACGTCGAGACGTTCCACCTCGGCTTCGTCGTGAGCCGGCCGCCGGCGGACCGGACCTTCGACTCCGCGCTCGACCTCGTCGACGCCGGCGGCGCGGAGATCGTCGAGCGGCTGCAGGTCGCCGGGTTCGAGGTCGGCGAGTGGGGCACCGCCCGCGGCGGTCCCGTCTCCTTCGAGGACGACGACGCCGACGACGAGGGCGAGGACGGCCTGTGAGCGCGCCGACCGACGACCGGCCGCCGCACGTCCAGGTCGTGCGGGGAGAGCCCGACGACGTCGAGCTCGCCGCGCTCGTCGCCGGCCTCGTCGCCGCGGCCGGACCCGGCACGGGGGCCGGCGCGGGGCCCGGCGCGGGGGGCGGGACCGGTCACGGGCACGACGACGGGCCGGCGCCGAGCGCCTGGTGCGACCGGGCGCGCTCGGTCCGTGGCACGGTCGCGCCCGCCGCCGGCGCCGACGCGTGGCGCTGGAGCCTGCGGGGCTGACCCCGCCCCGCCTATGGTGCCGGGGTGACCGGCGACGCCCAGACCCCCCGCCCGACGAGCACCAGCGCGAGCCCCACCACCGACGCGAGCACCAGCACCGACGCGAGCACCAGCGCGGGCGCGAGCACCAGCGCGGGCGCCACCGGCGCCGCGACCGGTGGGCGTGAGCCCAGCGCCGTCGACGCCCTGGCGGACGCCTTCTTCGCGACGTCCTGCCGCCTCGACCCCATCGCCGCGACGTCGATGGGCGCCACGGGCTTCGACGCGCTGATGACGGACTGGAGCCCGGAGGGCCACGCGGCTCGCGCCCAGGCGGCGCGCGACACGCTCGCCGCCCTCGACGCCCTGGAGGCCGGCGGCGGGGCGCTGGACGCCACGGACGTCGTCACCGTCGCCGCGATGCGGGAGCGCCTGGGGGTCGGCCTCGAGCTCGCCGACGCGCACGAGGACCTCGCCGAGCTGAACAACATCGCCTCACCGGCCCAGTCGGCGCGCGACGCCTTCGACCTCATGCCGACGGGCACGGCCGACGACTGGGACGTCGTCGCCCGGCGCCTGCGCGCGCTGCCCGCCGCGCTCGAGGGGTACGCGGTGTCGCTGCGGCTGGCCGCGGACCGCGGCCGTGTCGCCGCTGCCCGCCAGGTGGCCGAGGTCGCCGCGCAGTCCGACGTCCTGGCCGACGCGCCGCGGTCCTTCTTCACCCAGCTCGCCGCCCGCGCCGCCGCGACGCCCGGGGTGCCGGAGTCGCTCGCGCGGGAGGTCGCGGAGGCGGGCGAGGGTGCCCGCGCGGCCTACGAACGGCTCGCCGAGACGCTGCGCAGCGAGCTCGCCCCGCAGGCCCCGGAGGCCGACGCCGTGGGCCGCGACCGCTACGCCGTCTGGTCGCGCTTCTTCCTGGGGGCCGCCGTCGACCTCGACGAGACCTACGCCTGGGGCGTCGCCGAGCTCGAGGCGATCATCGCGGAGCAGGACGCGCTCTCCGCGCGGATCGCGGGCGACGGCGCCGACCTGCCCCGCGCGATGGCCGTCCTGCAGGCCGACGAGGCGCGGCAGCTCCAGGGGACCGACGCCCTCCAGCGCTGGATGCAGGAGGTGTCCGACGCCGCCGTCGACGCCCTGGACGGCACGCACTTCACCATCCCGGCCCCGCTGCGCGCCCTCGAGTGCCGCATCGCCCCCACGCAGACGGGCGGCATCTACTACACCTCCCCGTCCGACGACTTCAGCCGGCCGGGCCGCATGTGGTGGTCCGTGCCCGAGGGCGTGACGACCTTCCACCCCTGGCGCGAGCGCACGACCGTCTACCACGAGGGCGTCCCGGGCCACCACCTGCAGATCGGCCGCGCCGTGGCGGAGCGGTCCCTCAACGCGTGGCGCCGCATGCAGTGCTGGGTCTCCGGCCACGGCGAGGGCTGGGCGCTCTACGCCGAGAGCCTCATGGCGGAGATGGGCTTCCTCGACGACCCCGCCGACCGCCTGGGCCTCCTCGAGAGCCGGCGGATGCGCGCGGCGCGCGTGGTGTTCGACATCGGCACGCACCTCGACCTGCCCGTGCCCGCCCGCTGGGGCGGCGGGCGCTGGGACACCGCGACCGGCTGGGCGTTCCTGCGCGACAACCTCGCGATGGAGGAGCCGACCGTGCGGTTCGAGCACCTGCGGTACCTCGGCTGGCCCGGGCAGGCGCCGTCCTACGCGATCGGCGCGCGGATCTGGCGGGGGCTGCGCGACGAGCACGCCGCCCGCGCGCAGGCCGCCGGGCGCCCCGTGGCCGTGCGGGCCTTCCACGACGACGCCCTCGCGCTCGGCGCCCTCCCGCTCGACGTCCTGCGGACGGCTCTCACGCCGGCTTGAGCCCGCCCGGGCCGGGCCTCCGGTCCCTCGCCGCCGCCGCGGGTGGGACCGAGGTCCCGATCCGGCAGCCGGATCCCCTGGACGGGGGACGTCGAAGAGTTCCCGCGCAGGTCACGGGCGGCGTGTCGGCCGCGGGCGGCTGGGACGCTGCCCGCATGACCAGCACCGCGCCGTGCGTCGCCGTCGTCGACGACCACCCCACCGTCCGCCTCGGTGTACGGGCCGCCCTCGAGGCGTGCCTGCCCGGGGTGCGGACCGTCCTGACGTCCACGCCGAACGCGCTGCTCGCGGCGCCGCGGCCGCCGGACGTCGTCGTGCTGGACCTGCAGCTCGGCGACGGCGTCGACCCGGCGGTGACCGTGGGGGCGCTCGTGCAGCAGGGCGCGCGGGTCCTGCTGCACACGCAGGAGCCGCGGCCGACCCTCGTCGCCCGGTGCCTGCGCGCCGGGGCCGCCGGGGTGGTCGGCAAGGGCGAGCCCGTGGAGTCCCTCGTCGCCGCCGTGCGGGCCGTGGCGCGGGGTGAGCGCTGGCTGGGCGGGCCGTTCGCGGCCGTGCTCGAACCCGGGGAGCGGCGGCGGGCGCCGCAGCTGACGCCGCGTGAGCTCGAGGCCGTCCGGCTCTACGCCGGCGGCCTCCCGCTGAAGTCCGTGGCGCGCCGCATGGGCGTCAGCGAGGAGACCGCGAAGGAGCACCTCAAGCGCGTGCGCCGCAAGTACCTCGCCGCCGGGCGCCCGGCCCGCACCAAGCTGGACCTGCTGGTGCGCGCCGTGGAGGACGGGCACGTCCCGCCGGTCGCCGCCGGGCACGCGGTCGACCGGCTGGCGGACGCCGCCGGCTGACGCGAGCGGCGCCGGGGCCCGGACGAGCAGGGGCGCGACCGGGAACCCGGTCGCGCCCCTGCTGGCGTCTCGCCCTAGGGCGTCGGCGCTCAGGCCAGCAGCGACGGGCCGTACTTGACGAGCACCACGGCGGCGAAGAGCACGAGCACGGCGGCGGTGACGAACCAGTCGTTGCCGGCCGCGACGAACCGCCGCGCCGCCGGCCCCGCCCGCCCGGGCAGGCCCAGGTGGCCGTCCCGCACGACGATGCGCGTGAGCCCCGCCCACACGAGCGTCGTGGTGACGGTGATGAGCAGGCACCACGGGCACAGGGCGCCGATGACGAAGTACGCCTCGAAGAACAGCCAGTACGCGAAGACGAGGCCCGCCGTGTAGATCGCCTCCGCGGACAGCATGAACCAGCGCGGGAAGGTCACGCCGCCGGCGATGGCGACCGCCACGGTGATGACCACGGCCTCCGCCGCGATGCCGAGGAACGCGTTCGGGAACCCGAACAGCGACGCCTGCCACGACTGCGCGACCTTGCCGCAGCTGATGACGGCGTTGATGTCGCACGACAGCGACGCGTCCGGGTCGCCCGCGAGCGTCACGGCCTCGATCGACAGGACGAACGACGTGTACAGGCCCAGCACGCCGGACACGATCATCTCGATCGCCGTCCGGCGCCGCCACGCCAGGCCGGAGGGCCGCCGCAGCTCCGGGTCGTCGTCGCGCGGCAGATCGGGCTCGTCGACGAACCCGCCGCCACCGCCGCGGCCCGTCCCCGTCGTCGTGCGCGTGGCGCTCACGTCCCACCGTCCCTCGTCCGTCGTGCGACCCGTCCGTCCCCACCATCGGTGCCCGGACGTGCGGCGGGAGGGGTCGTTCGTCCTGGTGCACAGTGTGGCGCACGACGGCTGGGAGGTGCCTGGACGTGGTGCGTGCCGGATCGGGACGGCAGGACCTCCGGCAGGACCTCCGGTACGGCCCCCGGTGCGGCCCCCGGTGCGGCCTCGGGTGCGGCCTCCGGTGCGGTCTCCGGCGGGACCCGCCGCGGGGCCCTCGTAGGCTCGTCGGCGTGACCCGCCTGCTGCTCGCGTCCGCCAGCCCCGCCCGTCGAGCGACCCTCGTCGCCGCCGGGATCGACCCCCTCGTCGTCGTCTCCGCCGTCGACGAGGACGCCGCCCTGGCCGCCGGCCGCGAGCGCTTCGGCCCCCTCGACCCGGCCGACGCCGTGCTGCTGCTGGCGCAGGCGAAGGCCCAGGCCGTGGCGGCACGCCTCACCGAGGACGACGCGGAGCTGCCCGGCCTGGGCCACGACGAGGACCCCGAGGACCTGCTCGTCCTGGGCTGCGACTCCATGCTCGAGCTCGACGGCGAGATCCTCGGCAAGCCCGCCGACGCCGCCGAGGCCGTGCGCCGCTGGGAAGCGATGCGGGGGCGTTCCGGCACCCTGCACACCGGGCACTGGCTCGTCGACGTGCGGCCGGCGCCCGTCGACGGCGGCAGCGGCACCGGTGCGGCGCTGGGCGCCACGGCCTCGACCGTCGTGCACTTCGCGGACGTGTCCGACGAGGAGGTCGCCGCGTACGTGGCCACCGACGAGCCACTGGCCGTCGCCGGGGCCTTCACCGTCGACGGGCTCGGCGGGCCGTTCGTCGAGGGCGTCGAGGGCGACCACCACGCCGTCGTGGGCCTGAGCCTCCCGCTGCTGCGCGGCCTGCTCGCCGACGTCGGCGTCCCGCTGCCGTCGCTCTGGCGACCGGGCACGCGCCGGCGCTGACGCCCGCGGCGGTCCACGCGCGCCCGCGGCGGTGCGCGCACGCCCTCGTCGGAACCCCACAAACGCCGCGCCGGCCCGCTGGCCGCCGGCGACAGTGTTGTCCGGCGCCCCTCGTGCCGCACCGGGACCTCCGTCCCGCGCGCTATACGGTCGGGGCGTGATCACCAGCGTCCTCGTCGCCAACCGCGGGGAGATCGCGGTCCGCATCGTCCGTGCCTGCGCGGACGCCGGTCTGCGCTCCGTCGCCGTCTACGCCGACCAGGACCGCGAGGCGCTGCACGTGCGCCTCGCCGACGCGGCCTTCGCCCTCGGCGGCGCCCGCGCCGCGGAGACCTACCTCGACATCCCCAAGCTGCTCGACGTGGCCCGCCGGTCGGGCGCCGACGCGGTCCACCCCGGCTACGGGTTCCTCTCGGAGAACGCCGCCTTCGCGCAGGCCGTCATCGACGCCGGGCTCACGTGGATCGGCCCGCCGCCGGCCGCCATCGAGGCGCTCGGGGACAAGGTCAGCGCCCGGCACATCGCGCAGCGTGCCGGCGCCCCGCTCGTCGCCGGCACACCCGACCCCGTGAGCGGCGTGGAGGAGATCCACGCCTTCGTCGAGCAGCACGGGCTGCCCGTCGCCATCAAGGCCGCGTTCGGCGGCGGTGGGCGCGGGCTGAAGGTGGTCCGCGACGCCGACGACGTGGACGAGCTGTACGCCTCCGCCGTCCGCGAGGCCGTGGCGGCGTTCGGGCGCGGGGAGTGCTTCGTCGAGACGTACCTCGACCGGCCGCGGCACGTGGAGACGCAGTGCCTGGCGGACCGCCACGGCACGGTCGTCGTCGTCTCCACCCGCGACTGCTCGCTGCAGCGGCGGCACCAGAAGCTCGTCGAGGAGGCGCCGGCGCCGTTCCTCACGCCGGCGCAGGTGGAGCTGCTCGAGCGGTCCTCCATCGCGATCCTGCGCGAGGCGGGCTACGAGGGCGCCGGGACGTGCGAGTTCCTCGTCGGGCTCGACGGCCAGATCTCGTTCCTCGAGGTCAACACGCGCCTGCAGGTCGAGCACCCGGTGACCGAGGAGGTCTCGGGCATCGACCTCGTCCGCGAGCAGCTGCGCATCGCCGACGGCGAGCCGCTCGGGTACGACCGGGTGGCCACGCGCGGCCACTCCCTGGAGTTCCGCATCAACGGCGAGGACCCCGCCGCGGGCTTCCTCCCCGCGCCCGGCAAGGTGACGCGCCTGCGGCTGCCGTCCGGCCCGGGCGTGCGCTGCGACTTCGGCGTGGTCGAGGGAGACACGGTCTCCGGCGCGTTCGACTCGATGATCGGCAAGCTCGTCGTCACCGGCGCCACCCGGGCGGAGGCCGTGCAGCGCGCCCGCCGTGCCCTGGCCGAGCTGGAGGTCGGGGGCATCCCCACCGTCGTGCCGTTCCACCGCGCGGTGCTGGAGGAGCCGGACTTCGTCCCGGCCGACCCGGCGCAGCCCTTCGCGGTGCACACGCGGTGGATCGAGACCTCCTTCGCCGACCGGCTGCCCGGGCTCGCGCCCGCGGCGCCCGCCGGTGGCGCCCCTGCCGCGGCCGGGGTGGAGGAGCCCGACGAGGAGCCGGCGCTCGAGCGCGTCGTCGTCGAGGTCGGCGGCAAGCGGCTCGAGGTGGTCCTGCCCGCCGCGCTGGCCGGCGGCCTCGGGGGCGGTGCCGGCCGCCGGGGGGCGGGCGCCCCGCGCCGTCCGGCCCGTCGCGCCGCGCCGAGGGCCGGTGCCGCGGCGTCCGGGACGACGCTGGCCTCGCCCATGCAGGGCACGATCGTGAAGGTGGCGGTCGGCGAGGGGGCCGTCGTGGCGGAGGGCGACCTCGTCGTCGTGCTCGAGGCCATGAAGATGGAGCAGCCGCTGCTCGCGCACCGTGCGGGGACCGTGCGCGGCCTCGCGGCCGAGGTCGGCGCGACCGTCGCGGCCGGCACGGCGCTGGCCGAGATCGTCGACGCGGACGCGTGAGCGACGGCGCGCCGGCGGAGCCGTCCTCCGGCACGCCCGCGTCCCCGGACGGCGGCGTGACGCCCGCGGGGCCGCCGCCCGCTGGGCCGCCGGCGCGCGAGCCCCGGCCCGGGGACGGGTGGGTCGCGTGCGCCTGCGGCCGCCGGCACTGGGGCCGCGCCGGTGCGGCGGGTCTGCTCCTCGCCCGGCGCCCGGAGCCCGGGGGCCCGGTGACGCACGTCGTCCTGCAGCACCGCGTCGGGTGGAGCGACCAGGGCGGGACGTGGGGCATCCCGGGCGGGGCGCGCGAGCCCGACGAGACCCCCGTCGCCGCCGCGCTGCGGGAGGCGCGCGAGGAGGCTGGGATCGACCCGGCCGCGGTCCGCGTGCTCGGCACGTCGCTGCTCGACCACGGCACGTGGTCCTACACGACCGTGCTGGCCGAGGAGGCCGTGCCGGTCGTCCCCACCGTGACCGACGTGGAGAGCCTCGAGATGGCCTGGGTCCCCGTCGACGAGGTCACCGACCGGCCGCTGCTGGCCGCGTTCGCCGAGGCCTGGCCCGCGCTGAGACGGCGCCTGGACGCGGGCGCCTGAGCCCCTCCGCCCGGGTGTACATTCCCGGCTGAGGTAAGGCTGCCCTCACCAGCGCCGCCCTCACCGCCCGCCCGGCCCGTCCGCGCGCGCGGTCCCGCGTCGGCGTGCCGCCCCGGCACCGGAGCCAGAGAGCACCACGGACATGGTCGCGAACTACCTCATCGGGCTGCGCGAAGGCCTGGAGGCGGCGCTCGTCGTCGGGATCCTCGTCGCCTACCTCGTGCGGACGGGGCGGCGCGACCTGCTGCCCGCGCTGTGGGCGGGTGTCGGCACGGCCGTGGCCGTCGCCCTGGCGTTCGGGGCGCTGCTGACCTTCGGGCCCTCGCGGCTGACGTTCGAGGCGCAGGAGGCCATCGGCGGGTCCCTGTCCATCGTGGCCGTCGGCCTCGTCACCTGGATGATCTTCTGGATGGCCCGCACCGCGCGGCACCTCAAGGCGGACCTGCACCACCGGCTCGACGACGCGGTCGCCGCGGGCCGGGGCGCCGTCGTCGTGATGGCGCTGCTGGCGGTGGGCCGCGAGGGCCTGGAGACGGCGCTGTTCCTCTGGGCCGGTGCCCAGGCCACCGGCCGGACGACGGCGCCGCTGCTCGGGGCCGCCCTCGGGCTGGCCACGGCCGTGCTGCTCGGCTGGCTGCTCTACCGCGGCGCGGTGCGGATCGACCTGCGGCGGTTCTTCTCCTGGACCGGGGTGTTCCTCGTCCTCGTCGCCGGCGGGGTGCTGTCCTACGGCGTGCACGACCTGCAGGAGGCCGGGGTGCTGCCCGGGCTGAACTCGCTGGCCTTCGACGTGTCCGCCGCCGTCCCGCCGACGAGCTGGTACGGCGTGCTCCTCAAGGGCGTCTTCAACTTCTCCCCCGCCACCACCTGGCTCGAGGCGGCGGCGTGGACGGCCTACGTCGTGCCGACGCTCGCCCTGTTCGTGCGGTCCGCGTGGGGCGGCTCGACCCCGGCTCGCCCGGTCGGCGGGACGGGGACGGGGACGGGCACGGCGACGAGCACGTCAGCCCCGGTGGCCGCACCCGTCACGCCCTGACAGCCCTCGCCTCTTCCGACCCTCTCCCCCGCCGCGGCCCTCCGCCGCCCGCCCTCCCGCGCCGTCACCCTGGAGCCCCCATGCCCCGCCGCCCCCTGGCCCTCGTCGGCCTCGTCGCCCTCGCGCTGCCGCTGACCGCCTGCGTGCCCAACGAGACCGCGGAGGTGTCCGCGGCCGGGACCGCGGGTGCCGGCGGCGGCACGGGCACCGTGACGGTGAGCTCCACCGCCGACGCCTGCGAGCTCTCGGAGGACACCGCCCCGTCGGGCACGCTGCGGTTCACCGTCGTCAACGACGGCAGCGACGTCACCGAGTTCTACCTGCTGGCCGAGGACGGCCTGCGGGTGGTGTCCGAGGTGGAGAACGTCGGCCCCGGCCTGTCCCGGGACCTCGTCGTCCAGGTCGCCCCCGGCACCTACGTCGCCCAGTGCAAGCCCGGCATGGTCGGGGACGGCATCCGCAGCGACTTCACGGTGACCGACTCCGGCACGCCGGTCGGACCGACCGGTGACGTCGCGGAGCAGCTGGCCGCGGCCGAGGCGTCGTACCTGGCCTACGTCCGGGACCAGTCCGGCGCGCTCATCGCCGCCACCCAGGAGTTCGCGGCCGCCTACGCCGCGGGCGACGACGCCACGGCCCGATCCCTGTACGCGCCCACCCGCGTGCACTGGGAGCGCATCGAGCCGGTCGCGGAGTCGTTCGGCGACCTCGACCCGCTGCTGGACCTGCGCGAGGCCGACCTCGAGGAGGGCGCGACCTGGACGGGGTGGCACCTCGTCGAGAAGGACCTGTGGCAGCCGGCGCCCGAGGCGAACGGGGGCGTCGCGTACACGCCGCTCACGCCGGAGCAGCGGCAGGTCGCCGCGGACGACCTCGTCGCCAACACGCAGCGCCTCGTCGACCAGGTGAACGCCCAGGACTTCACGGTCGCCGCGTTCCAGGTCTCCAACGGCGCCAAGGAGCTGCTCGACGAGGTCGCCACGGGCAAGGTCACCGGCGAGGAGGAGATCTGGTCCCACACGGACCTCTGGGACTTCGCGGCGAACGTCGACGGGGCGGACGTCGCCTACGGCGTGCTCGCCGACGTCGTCACCGAGCGCGACCCGGAGCTGGCGACCGAGCTCACCGAGCGGTTCGACACCCTCCAGGGGCTCCTGGCGCAGCACGGCTCGTACGACGCCGGGTTTGCGGGCTACGACACCCTCACCGACGCGCAGGTCAAGGAGCTCGCAGCGGCCGTCGACGCCCTGTCCGAGCCGCTCTCGCGCCTGACCGCCACGGTCACCGGGGCGTGAGGACGCGCCGTGCCCACCGCTGACGCCGTCCCCGACCCCTCGAGCCGCCCGGCGGAGCCCGCCTCGCGCGGGCTGTCCCGGCGCGCCCTGCTGGGCTGGGGCGGCGGGCTGGCGGCGGGTGCGGCCGTCGGGGCGGCGGGCGGCTTCGGCGTCGCACGGGCCTCGGCCGGACCGACCGCCGGGCCGGCCGCGACGCCCGACCCGGGGGCGACCGGCGTCGGCGCGCACCGCACCTACGCCTTCACCGGCGCCCACCAGGCGGGCATCGTCACCCCCGCGCAGGACCGGCTGTACCTGGCGACCTTCGACGTGACGACCGACGACCGCGACCGGCTCGTCGACCTCCTGCGCCGCTGGACCGTCATGGCCGCCCGGCTCACGCAGGGCCTGCCGGCCGGGTCGCTCGGGCCCTCGTCGGGCCCCTACGACGCACCGCCGGACGACACGGGCGAGGCGGCCGACCTGCCCGCCGCAGGCCTCACGCTGACGTTCGGGTTCGGCCGGTCGCTGTTCGTCGGCACGCCGGGAGCCGACGGCTCCCCCGGCGTCGACCGCTTCGGCCTGGCGGCGCGGCTGCCCGCCGCCCTCGTCGAGCTGCCGCACTTCCCGGGCGACGACCTCGACCCCGCGCGCAGCGACGGCGACCTCGTCGTGCAGGCGTGCGCCGACGACCCGCAGGTCGCGGTCCACGCCGTGCGGAACCTCGCGCGCGCCGCCTTCGGCACGGCCACGCTGCGCTGGGCCCAGCTCGGCTACGGCCGCACCTCGTCGACCTCGACGAGCCAGCGCACCCCGCGCAACCTGTTCGGCTTCAAGGACGGCACCTCGAACGTCAAGGCCGAGGAGACCGAGGCGCTCGACGAGCACGTGTGGGTCCCCGCGTCCGCGGCCGACGAGGACGCGGCCGCCGGCACCGACTCGGCGTGGATGACGGGCGGCTCGTACCTCGTCGCCCGGCGCATCCGCATGACCATCGAGACGTGGGACCGGTCCTCCCTGCGCGAGCAGGAGGCCGTCGTCGGCCGGACGAAGGGCGAGGGCGCCCCCCTGTCCGGCGGAACGGAGTTCACCGAGCCCGATCTCGCCGCGACGGGCGCCGACGACGCGCCCCTGGTGCCGGCGGACTCCCACGTGCGCCTCGCCCACCCGACGATGCACGGCGGCGCCCGCATGCTGCGCCGCGGCTACAACTTCACCGACGGCAACGACGGCCTGGGCCGCCTCGACGCCGGCCTGTTCTTCCTCGCCTTCGTCACGGACCCGCGCACGCACTTCATCCCGGTGCAGTCGGCCCTGGCGACGAGGGACGCCCTGCGCGAGTACCTGCTGCACACGGGCTCGGGCCTCTTCGCGGTCCCGCCGGGGGTGCCCTCGGTGCCCACAGGCGCGGACGGCACTCCGACCCTCACCGAGGATGCGCCTTTCGTCGGCGAGACGCTCTTCGCCTGACGGCGCACGAGCTCCGCCACCGCCCGGCGCCGAGGAACGTCCGGATCCGCCGATGACCGGCGCGCCTGCTCGTGCCGCTACGAGGGCCGCCGCGAGGCGATGCTCGAGCCCAACGGCCGACGTTGTCGAGCTAGACCAATGAGATGGGAACGGCGGCCGCCAGCAGCACCAGTTCCGCCGGAGCGCTTGACGACCAGTGCCAGCGTCGACGTCCGTCACCAGGGATGAACACGCTCATCAGCAGGTGGCACACGAAAGCGAGGAGAGTCGCGGTGTAGACGTACGAGAGGCCGTCAGTGAGGCCGCCCGGACGTCGGGCCCCACCGTCGAGTGCGATGCCGAGCGCCAGGTCGACTGCGAGTGCGGCGGAGAATGCCAGCAAAACAGGGCCGCAGAGCAGGAGATGGACCGCGCGCCCCGTCCGGACCTGCCGCTGATCGCGGCCCAGCCGACGGCCACGTGTCGTTCAACTCCTCGCCCAAGAAGGTCGGATCAGTGCGTCGCACGGCGCGTCGCGGCGGCGCAGGAGGCGCGTCCCCGTCGGTCTACTCCTCTTGCTGCAGCACCGTCGCAGCAGCATGCTCAGAAGCCGATCAATCGCGGTCGTAGGGCGCCGCGTCGTTCCACCGCATCTTCGGCCGCCAGGGCATCGACAGCAGGAACGCCGCCCAACCCTCGTGCGTGTCCTCGCGCACGACGCCGTCGGATGTTCGTACTCGGTAGAGAGTGACCCCGCGGCCTCGCCCGACCTCGATCTGGCCGGCCACGGCCTGTCGTACGACGGACCTCACCACCTCGACCGTTTCGACTGACCGCGGGAGCTCCCACCCTCGCCCCTTGCCCAGCCCGACGATGATGTCTTCCGCCGAGTGCATCCACCAGACACCGACTGCGTCCTCGCGATGGGGGTCCACGTCGACGCCTTCGACGATCCCCGAGTCGTCCGGCAGCTCTCGTCGCACCACGGCAACGGCCCGAAGGCGCGCATCGAGCGCGGCAGCGAGCTGCCGCAGGTCAGCGGTAGTTCGGTCGATCGGGAGCCGGCCCAGTTCGTCATCGCGCGCCACGACCTCAGTGTGGCGCGCCTCGTACTCCTGGCTGTAGGTGACCGCCGGAGGGGCATCCGGATCTGCCGCGTCGAGGGGCGGCGCGCGTCCGCATCCTCGTCCGCCGCCGCTACGCTCGCCAACGGGTGCTCGGAGCGGCCGACCTGGCGGTAAGGGCGCACCCGGGTCGTCCCCGTTCGGCGTTCGAGAAGGCCAGGAAGTAGACCCCGGTGTGACGCCGCTCCGCTCCCCGAGGGGACACACGTCCCCACAGCTCAGGTGTCAACCGAACCCGCAGCAGTCCCGATCGCGGTCCTGGACGATCACCTCGACCGCGCACACCTCGATCGTGACGCACACCCGGAACGGCCAGCCAGAAGGACTCGCTCCCGCGCCGGCGCCGGCGTCGGCGTCGGCGTCGGCGTCGGCGTCGGCGGCGGCGGCGGCGTGGGTCGCGGGATGTCCGCACCGGCTCCGCTCGTGCACTTGCCGGCACCTGCCGTCACGGACGACGGTGAGGAGGCACCGGTCGACCGGCTGGCAGCGTCGGAAGGGGCAGACGCCATGCGCACCACCCGCACCTCCAGGGCCCGCACGGCGACCGCGTGCGCCGGCGTCCTGGCCGTCCTCACCGCTGGCGGTGTGACCGCCTGCACCTCGGACGGCTCGTCAGCGGCGCCCGCGACGAGCGCGTCCCCAACCGGCCAGCTGGCGTCGGTCACCGCGAGCGCGACGCCGTCCGAAGCGCCCGCGACGCCCGACGCGTCCCTCGCCCCTACGCCGGTGGTGGCTCCCACAGACGTGCCCGACGAGGTCCTCCTGCCGCCGGCTGCGCTGGACGGGCAGGGGTTGCCGCGGCAGCTCGTCGAGGTCGTCGTCCCCTGGCGACTGCCGCCGGGGTGCGGCGCCGGGCAGCCGGACACGGCGGTCGCCATGCGGGGCCAGGAGCTCGGTACCGGGGAGTTCGAGGCGGTCGTCCCCGTGCAGCAGGTCGCCGTGTTCCCCGACGCCGCGGCGGCCGTGGTGGAGCTGGACCGCGTCCGCGGCCGGCTCGCCGGGTGCGCTCCTGAGGAACCGGACGCAACGACCGTGTACGTCCGTGAGGACGTGGCCGTCGGCGCGCAGGGCACAGGTCTCGCGACGTCGTACAACGGCGGGACCGACGACGGAGCGCTGGGTACCTACGCCGTGCTCACCCGGCGCGGCAACGCGGTGGTTCTCGTCGGGGGCGAGGGGGGCGAGCGCAACCTGGGCGACGCCCGCGCTCAGGAGACTGCGCACGCGCAGGCGGCCTGGGAGCTCCTGGCGCGGTACGAGCTCGACGCGGGCTGAGGTCGGCCTCGGCCCTCGTCGGCGGCGCGGTGCGCGGGCCGCCGCTACTGCGTCGCGGCCGCCAGTGCCCGGCGCAGAGCGGCGACGTGCGCACCGTCGCCGTCGACGGTCAGCGCGTCCCGGTCGCCGCGGCCCCACAGCCACAGCAGCACGGCGTCCGGCGCGCCCCGTACCGTGGCGGCCGCGGTCGGGTCGGTGGACCTCACCTCCGCCTGCGCGCCCGTGACCTCGACACCCCAAGCCCTCCCGCCCGCCTCGACGACGACCGACGACCGGAGGTCCGGCCCGATGCCCGACGAGGGACCGTCGGCGGGAAGCGACAGCGGGAGGAAGACCGTGAGCACCTCGTCGATCCCGTCGAGCGCCAGCGCCGGGTCGACGAGGGACGGCTCGCCGGCCGCCTGCTCGAGGTCGACCCGGTGGATCAACGTCTCCTGCGCCATGCGTCGCTGCCAGAAGGACAGCCGGCCGTCCGGCGTCGGCCAGGTCCAGCACGGCGTCAGGGACGGCCGGTCGACCGCCGCGAGGATGGCACCCGTGCCCCGGTCGAGGTGGGCGAGGGCGGCCTCGTCGGGCAGCGGGGCGCCCGCCGCGTCCCCCGGCGGCACGCGGTGACCGACGGCGATCGCCGTCGACTGGCGCAGGTAGACGTCGGCGACGTGACGGACGACGTCTTCGACGGTCCAGCCCGGGCAGCCGGGCACGGGCGCCGACGGATCCAGCTCCCGGGCGAGCGCCCGCAGCCGTGCCACGTCCTGGCGCAGGGCGTTGAGATGGGTCGCGCCGTCGAGGGGCGGCAGCAGCGCATCCGGATTCACGGGATGAGCGTGCCAGGCCCAGGAGGTCCAGAGGGCCGGCACGGGTCGTGGCGCCGTCTCTCACTCCTCGCCCGGCGGGACGAGGCGCGTGATACGGCCGCCCGTGACCACGGCCAGCGAGCCGTCGGCCAGCGTGTGCGTGGACATCGAGCTGGCGGTCAGCACGGTCCCGCCGGCCGGGTCCGGCAGCGTCCACAGCTCCTCGCCCGACCGCAGGTCCCGCGCGACGACGACCGGGCCGGCCGCCGCCGGCTCGACCTGCAGCACGCGGCGCCCGTCCGTCGCGAAGCCGACCGGCTGCCCGTAGGCCGTGCCCGTCGGGGCACCGGACCACGGCGTCCGTCGCCGCGTCGAGCGCCGTGACGCCCCGCATCGTCGGGACGAGGACGCGCTCCGCCAGCACGGTGGTGCCCTCGGACGGGCCGGGCATCGGCTCGCTGACCCACAGCCGGGCGCCGGAGGTCGCGTCGTGGGCGGCCAGGACCGTGCCCTCGACGCCGGGCACGACCGCGGTCACGTGGACGACGTCCGGCCCGCTGCCGTCGTCGAGCCGGACCTCGACGAGGTCGCCGGGCACGGTAGCGGGCACGGTAGCGAGCTCGGGGCCGGGCTCGGGCGCGGCCACGTCCTCGCCGGTCGTCGCGTCGAACCAGGTCCTGCCGGCGGTGGTCACGACGGCCGCCCGCCTCTCGTCGTCCATCCCGACCCACGTGGCCCGCGGGTCGACGTCGGGGAACGCGCGCGTCCAGGCCGTCGCGCCGGTCCTGATGGAGGACGCCACCAGGCTCGCCCCGCCGCCGTCGTCGGGGACGAGGTCGAGGAACAGCGACGCCGTCATGGCCACCGGGCTGCGGAGGTCTTGCGGCACCTCGCGCACGAGCGCGCCGGTCCTGTCGTCCCGCACGGTCACCGCACCGGCACCGACGAGGGACGTGCCGTCCTGCCGGCACACGACGACGGTCTCGTCTCGCAGGGCCGCCGGCCCCTCGCCGCCGGGGAAGGTGCAGCTCCCGACGTCGGAGAACAGCACCCGCCCCGTGGCCAGGTCGACCGCGTCGGTGCCGGCCGGCTCCCGGGCGACGAGCACGACGTCGTCCCCGGTGCCCCGCAGCCACCGGCCCTCCACCGACCACGCCTCGACGAGCGGGCGGTCGAGGTCCACCGAGAGGCCGTCGAGCGCGCGCAGGCGGGCGTCCTCGCGCGCGACCTGCACCTGGGCCGTCACCACCCACGCCGCCAGACCCGCGGCGGCGGCACCGGCGATGAAGGCCCGTGCACGGCGGCCGGATCGCCGGGGTCGTACCGGCGGCTCCCCCGCCCGCAGGGGTGGCGCGGGCACGTCCTCGTCGGGCTCGTCGTCCCACACGACCTCGTGCTCGACCCGCCGCCCCGCCCGTGCGCGCACCTGGGCCTCCTCCTGCTGCCGCCCGACCCGATCAGACCACAGGGGCGCGGCGCGCGTCAGTCGCCGGCGCGGTGCAGCGGCACCGGACCGCAGGGGCGACCGGCACGGCCTCAGCCGTAGTCGGCCCAGAGGCGACGGGCGACGCCGTCCACCGTCATCGTGCCGCCGTAGGGCACGACCCACTGCGGCCGCGTGTGGCCGAACGGGGGTCCGACCACGACCGGGGCGTCGGCGTTGTAGCGCCCGACCACGTCCACGACCACGTCCCGCTGCGCCTCACGGCGGCGACGGCGCTCGTCGGCCCCGGGGCGGTCGGTGAAGTGCGAGGTGGGCGGCCGCGCGGCCACGACGGCGGCCACGGCCCCGAGCACCCCCCGCTCCCCGAGGGAGCGCAGGATCCAGCCGAGCTCCCGCGGCGGGATGAGCTCCTCGGAGGTCTCCACCAGCAGGACGGCGCCGGTGAGCACGCCCGGGTCCGCCGGGAACCGTCCCGCCGTGAGGAGCCACTGCAGCACCTCGGCGCAGCCGCCCCAGGTGGGGCCGGTGACGGTGCGCGCGGGCCCCGCCCACGTCCACGGCTCGGTCGGCTCCCGCTCGCCGTGCTCCGTGAGCGCGCGCGGGTCGAGCCAGTCGTGCCCCAGGTCCTCCGACTCGCCCGGCTCCGTCACCTCGAGCCTCCCGCCGGTGAGCAGCGCCGCCCGTAGCGACCGTGCGTGCACCTCGTCGACCCGCGGCCCCGGCCCGAGGTGGACCTGCGTCGACCCGCCGTAGTAGCCCGCGACACCGTTGGTCCAGAGCCAGGTCAGGATGTTGGTGTTGTCGCTGTACCCGAGGAACGGCTTGGGGTCGTCGCGCACGGCCGCGGCGTCCAGGTGCGGGACGACGGTGATCTGGTCCTCGCCGCCGACCGTCGCGACCACGGCGCGGATGTGGGGATCCGCGAACGCCGCGTTGAGGTCGGCGGCCCGGTCGACGGCGCTCGCGCCCAGGCGACGGGTCGTCGGGTACTCGACGGGGACGAGACCGGTCACCTCCGTCAGGCGTCGCATCGCCTGCTCGTGCACGGCGGGTGCGAAGCCCGGCGCCGCGAACGACGGCGAGAGCACGGCGACGCGGTCCCCCGGCTGCGCCTTGGCGGGCTGGACGAGCGGTCGCACGACGGGCGGCACCTGCCGGAGGCCGGACGTCTCAGTCCCCGATGCCGTGCCAGAGCAGGCGCGCCACCTCGGCGGCCGTGCCCGACATCGACGGGTACACCGTGGACGCGTTGGCCAGCGCGTCGACCTGCATGCGGTGCGTGACGGCCAGCGTCAGCGGGTAGACCGCCTCCGACGCGCGCGGCCCGACGACGACCGCGCCCAGCACGGTGCCCGACCCCTCCCGCGCGAAGATCTTGAAGAACCCGTCCCGGACGCCCAGCATCTTCGCGCGCGGGTTGCGGGACAGCGGCAGCATCTGGGTCTCGTACTTGATGCCGAGCTCCTGCAGCCGCGACTCGCTGCGGCCCACCGTGGCGATCTCCGGGTTGGTGAAGACGTTGGCGGCCACGGCCCGCAGCGACAGCGGCTGCACGAGGTCCCCGAGCGCGTGCGACATGGCGATGCGACCCTGCGTCGCCGCGACGGAGGCCAGCGGGTAGATGCCCGTGCAGTCCCCGGCGGCGTACACGCCGCGCGCCGTGGTGCGTGAGACGCGGTCGACCTCGATGTGACCCGACGCGCTGACGGCGACGCCCGCCGACTCGAGGCCCAGGTCGTCCGTGTTGGGGACGGCACCGACGGCCATGAGGACGTGCGATCCCTCGATCTCGCGGCCGTCCTCGAGCGTGACGACGACGCCGTCGGCCGTGCGGCGGGCCTTGCTCGCGCGCGACCGGCTCATGACGGTCATGCCGCGCTGGCGGAACACGCGCTCGAGCGTCTCCGCCGCGTCGGCGTCCTCCCCCGGCAGCACGCGGTCGCGCGACGAGACGAGCACGACGTGCGAGCCCAACGAGGTGAAGGCCCCGGCGAACTCCGCGCCCGTGACGCCGGAGCCGACGACGATCAGGCGCTCCGGCAGCCGGTCCAGGTCGTACAACTGCGTCCACGTGAGGATGCGCTCGCCGTCGGGCTGGGCGTCGGGCAGCGCGCGCGGCGTGGCGCCCGTCGCCAGCAGGACGGCGTCGGCCTCCAGCGTCTCGGTCTCGCCGTCGGCCGTCTCGACGACGACCTTGTCGGGCCCGTCCAGCCGGCCGTGGCCCCGCAGCACCCGCACGCCGTCGTTCGTCAGGCGCGTGCGGATGTCCGCGGACTGCGCCGCCGCCAGCGCCTTCACGCGCGTGTTCACCGCGGCGAGGTCGATGACGTGCCGCGCGTCCGTACCCGACCCGGGCAGCCCCTCGACGCGGATCCCCAGCTCGGGGGCCCGGTCGGCGATGGTCAGCCACTCGGCGGTGGCGATGAGGGTCTTCGACGGCATGACGTCGGTGAGCACCGCGGCGCCGCCCACGCCCTGCCGCTCGACGACCGTGACCTCCGCACCCTGACGGCGGGCGACGAGCGCGGCCTCGTAGCCGCCGGGCCCGCCCCCGACGACGACGACGCGGGTGGCCGGGCGGGGCGCGGTGGTGGGGCTCACGGCACCCATTCTGCCCGAACGGGTGACGCGCACCCGCACGGGCGGGCGTCGCGACGAGGGCTAGCCTCAGGCGCCATGACGACGCCCTCGCTCGACGACCCCACGACCGACCCGATGCAGGTGGCGCGCGCCGCCGCCGAGGCCCTCGCGGCGGCCACCGGCGTCGAGCAGCACGACGTCGCTCTCGTCCTCGGCTCCGGCTGGGGCGGGGCCGCCGACCTGCTCGGGGAGACGGTGGCCGAGGTGGCCAGCACGGACCTGCCCGGCTTCACGGCACCGGCCGTCGTCGGCCACGTCGGGACGCTCCGTTCGGTGCGCATCACGACCGACGCCGGCACCAAGCACGCCCTCGTGCTCGGCTCGCGCACGCACCTGTACGAGGGCCGCGGGGTGCGCGCCGTCGTGCACGGGGTCCGGACGGCGGCGGCCGCGGGCTGCTCGACCGTGGTCCTCACCAACGGCTGCGGTGGGCTGGACCCGAGCTGGGGCCCGGGGACGCCGGTGCTCATCAGCGACCACATCAACCTCACGGCGGCCTCGCCGCTGGAGGGCGCCACCTTCGTCGACCTGACGGACCTGTACTCCTCCCGCCTGCGGGCGGTCGCGCGCGAGGTCGACCCCGCGCTGCCCGAGGGCGTGTACGTGCAGTTCCGCGGGCCGCACTACGAGACGCCCGCCGAGGTGCGGATGGCCGGGATCCTCGGCGGCCACCTCGTCGGGATGAGCACGACCCTCGACGCGATCGCCGCCCGGCACGCGGGCATGGAGGTGCTGGGCATCTCCCTCGTGACGAACCTCGCGGCCGGCGTCGGCTCCGAGCCGCTCTCGCACGAGGAGGTCCTCGAGGCGGGCCGGGCCGCCGGCCCGCGGATCAGCGCGCTCCTGGCGGACGTCGTCCGGCGCCTCTGACGTCCCCGGCGGCGGGTCGGCCGCTAGCGTGGCCCCATGAGCGCGGACGTCGACCTGGCCACCCTCGAGCAGCAGGTCCAGGCCTGGATCGACGACGACCCCGACGCGACGACCGCGCAGGAGCTGCGGGACCTGCTCGGGCGGGCCCGCACGCAGCCCGAGGGCTGGGAGCCCGGGCAGGAGACGCACGACCTGCGCGTGCTCAGCGTGCTGTCCGACACCGGTGCCGCGCGCGAGGAGCTCGCCGACCGGTTCGCGGGCACCCTGCAGTTCGGGACGGCCGGGCTGCGCGGGCGCCTCGGCGGCGGGCCCAACCGCATGAACCGGGCCGTGGTGATCCGGGCGGCCTCCGGGCTGGCCGACTTCCTGCTCGGCGAGACCGAGGGAGCGGGCGGCCCGCCCGTCGTCGTCGTGGGGTACGACGCCCGGCACCGGTCGGTGGACTTCGCGCACGACACGGCGGCCGTCCTCACGGCCGTCGGGTGCGACGTGCGCCTGCTGCCGGGGCCGCTGCCGACGCCGGTCCTGGCCTTCGCGGTGCGGCACCTCGGGGCGGACGCCGGCGTCATGGTCACCGCCTCGCACAACCCGCCGCAGGACAACGGCTACAAGGTCTACCTCGGCGGCCGGGTGGTGCACGGCGCGGGCCAGGGCGCCCAGATCGTGCCGCCGTACGACGGCGGGATCGCCGCGGCCATCGCGCGCGTGCCCTCCGTCGCGAGCGTCCCGCGAGCCGCGAGCGGCTGGACCGTCCTCGGCCCGGAGGTGGCCGAGGCGTACGTGGCGAGCGTGCTCGGCTCGGCGCCGCCCGGGCGTCCCGCGGCGGACCTGTCCATCGTGCTCACGCCCATGCACGGCGTCGGCGGCGCGATCGCCCTGCGGGTGCTGCAGGCGGCCGGGTTCGGCCGGGTGCAGCTCGTCCCGCAGCAGGCCGCGCCCGACCCCGACTTCCCGACCGTGGACTTCCCCAACCCCGAGGAGCCGGGCGCGATCGACCTCTCGCTCGTCCTGGCGGCAACGGTCGACGCGGACCTGGTCCTCGCGCTCGACCCCGACGCCGACCGCTGCGCCGTCGCGCTGCGCGACCCGCGGGCCGCCCTCCCGACCGCCCCCGGCACGGCCGCGGCCGACGGGTGGCGGATGCTGCACGGCGACGAGACGGGCTCGCTGCTGGGCGCGGCCGTGGCCGCGCGCGTGGCCGGCGGTGAGGCGGGCGGCACCGCGTGGCCGACCGGCGACGACCCCGGGGACGCCGCCGCCGACGGGCCGGCGCTCGCCTCCTCCATCGTCTCCTCCCGCCTGCTGGGCCGGATCGCCGCGGCGCACGGCCTGCGGCACGTGCAGACGCTGACGGGCTTCAAGTGGATCGCACGCGTACCGGGGCTCGCCTTCGGCTACGAGGAGGCGCTGGGCCTGTGCGTCGACCCCGCGCACGTGCGGGACAAGGACGGCATCTCGGCGGCCCTGGCGGTCGCGCGGCTCGCGGCGGACCTCGCGGCGCAGGGGCGCACCCTCGTGGACGCGCTCGACGACCTCGCCCGCGCCCACGGCCTGCACCTGACGGACCAGGTCTCCGCGCGCTTCACCGACCTCGACGCGATCGGCACGACGATGGACCGCGTCCGCGACCAGCCGCCGACCTTCCTCGGCGGCTCCCCCGTGGTCGAGACCGTCGACCTGGCGGCCGGCACCGACGACGACCGCGGTGGCCTGCCGCCGACGGCCGGCCTGCGCCTCGTCGCCGAGGACGGCACGCGCGTCGTCGTGCGGCCCAGCGGCACCGAGCCGAAGGTGAAGTGCTACCTCGAGGTGGTGCAGGCGGTCGCGCCGGACGCGTCGTACGAGGACGTGAGCGCCGCGCGGGAGCGGGCGCGGGAGCGGCTCGACGCGCTGGCCGACGAGGTGCGCGCCGCGCTCGGGCTCAGCGCCTGACCCCTGCGGGTCCGGGCGTCAGTAGCCCGGGCCCGCCTCGACGCCGGCGAGCACCGCAGCGGTCCCCGACAGCCCCAGCCGGGTGGCGCCGGCCGCGACCATCGCCAGGGCGTCCTCCGCCGTGCGGATGCCGCCCGACGCCTTGACGCCTAGCGCGCCCCCGACCGTCTGCGCCATGAGCCGCACCGCGTGCACGGTCGCGCCGCCCGCCGGGTGGAAGCCCGTGGACGTCTTGACGAAGTCCGCCCCCGCGCTCTGCGCGGCGCGGCAGGCCCCGACGACGGCGTCGTCGTCCAGCGCCGCCGACTCGATGATGACCTTGAGCAGCGCGGGGGCCGGCACGGCGGCGCGCACGGCCGCGATGTCCGCGGTGACGCCGTCCCAGTCGCCGGCACGCGCGGCGCCCACGTCGATGACCATGTCGACCTCGTCGGCGCCGTCGGCGACGGACCGGGCCGCCTCGGCCGCCTTGACCTCGCTGCGGTGCTTGCCCGACGGGAACCCGCAGACCGTGGCGACCTTCAGGCCTGGGGCCCCGGACAGGTCCAGCGGCAGGAACGACGGCGACACGCAGACGGAGAAGACGCCGAGCCGCGCGCCCTCGGCGACGAGCGCCGCCACGTCCTCGGCCGTCGCCTCCGGCTTGAGCAGGGTGTGGTCGACGTAGCGGGCCAGCGCGGCGGGGTCGAGCCGGCTGGCGGCGGGGTCGGAGACGGTCACGGGACGTCCTCTCGGGTCGGGTCGAGCACGGCCGCCCATGCGGGCGCGATCACGGTGTCGACGAGCCGGGTGCGCTCGTCGTCGTGCAGGAAGCTCGCGCGGGCGGCTCGCACGGTGGCGTCGCGCAGGTCCGCCAGGGTCCAGCCCGCCTCGTCGACGAGCAGGGCCATCTCCGCCGTCAGGCTCGTGCCGGACTGGAGGCGGTTGTCGGTGTTGACCGTGACGGCGAAGCCGAGGTCGCGCAGCCGCGTGGCGGGGTGCGTGGCGGCGCTCGTGGCGCCGCCGGTCTGCAGGTTCGACGACGGGCAGGTCTCGAGGACCGTGCCGCGGTCGCGGACCCAGTGCGCCACCTCGCCGAGCCGCCCGTCGGGCGTCACGTCGTCCGCCACGTGGATGCCGTGCCCGAGGCGCAGCGCGCCGACCTGCAGCGCGCCGCGCACGGACGGCACCCCGGCGGCCTCCCCCGCGTGCACGGTCACGGGCAGCAGCGCGGACCGGGCCAGCGCGAACGCCTCGGCGTGGTCCGTGGCCGGGAAGCCGTCCTCCGGCCCGGCCAGGTCCAGCCCGACGACCCCGGTGCCCCCGCCCGTGCCCCCGCCCGCGCCCCCGCCCGTGCCCCCGTCCCTGCCCGACCCCGTGCCCACCCGGTGGGCCACGGCGAGCGCCGCGACCTCCGCGCTGCGACGGGTCTGGCGCATGGCGCACAGCAGCGCGCCGACGCGGATCGCCCGGCCCGCGGCGGCGGCTGCGCGCACGCCCTCGTCGAAGCCGGCGTTCACGGCGGCGACGACCTCGTCGAGCGTCAGGCCGCGCTGCACGTGCAGCTCCGGGGCGTACCGGACCTCCGCCAGGACGACGCCGTCGGCCGCCAGGTCCTCGACCGCCTCGCGCGCGACACGGCGCAGCGCCTCCGGCGTCTGCATCGCCGCCACCGTGTGCGCGAACGTCTCGAGGTACCGCTCGAGGGAGCCCGACGACGCCGCCGCGACGAACCAGGCCGCGAGATCGTCGGGGTCGGTCGTCGGCAGCGCGTGCCCGGCCTCGGCGCACAGGTCGACGACCGTCGCCGGCCGCAGGCCGCCGTCGAGGTGGTCGTGCAGCAGGACCTTGGGCAGCGGCCTCAGCAGCGCGGCCGTCGAGGAGGTCATGGCGCCACCGTACCGACCCGTCACGGGTCGCCGTGACGGGTGGCCGTGACGCCGAGCCTCAGGGCTGGGTGGGCGCGTCCTCGCCGCCGAACGGGGAGGCGTCGAGGCCGGACTCGCCCTCGCCGGTCGCCGCCGGCCCCGCGCCGTCGCCCGACACCTCGTCCTCGTCGCCCGCGTCGTGCGCGGGGCGCGGGGCCGAGCTCTCGTCGGGCGCGAACGGGCCGTTGCCGCCCGGGCTGGACGCCGCCAGCCCCGCGTCCCGGAACGCGTCGTCTCCTGGCACCGTGCTCATGGCGCACCTCCACCTCGTCGGGGCGGCCATCGTCGCCCCGACCGGGCCCGGGCGCGACCGGGCGCGCCCCGGCCACCCCCGTGGGTCCTCGGGACGACCGGGCGTCAGGCGGAGATGCGGTCGAGCACGAGCGGCGTCAGGGGCCCGTCGGTCCCCGGCGGCGCCACCTCGACGGCGTCGGCCAGGGCCTCGTGGGCACGGGCGAACCGCTCGGGGGTGTCCGTGTGCAGGGTCAGCAGGGGCTGCCCGGCGCGCACGACGTCCCCCGGTCGGGCGTGCCACCGCACCCCCGCGCCGGCCTGCACGGCGTCCTCCTTGCGCGCGCGCCCCGCGCCGAGACGCCAGGCGGCGACGCCGACGGCGAGCGCGTCGAGCCGCGCGAGCACCCCGTCCGCCGGTGCGACGACCGTCTCGGTCTCCCGCGCCGTCGGCAGCGGCGCGTCCGGGTCGCCCCCCTGCGCGCGGATCATCGCGCGCCACACGTCCATCGCCCGGCCGTCCGCCAGGGCCAGCGCGGGGTCGACGTCACCGCACCCTGCCGCCGCGAGCATCTCCCGCGCCAGCGCCACGGTGAGCTCCACGACGTCGGCCGGCCCGCCGCCGGCGAGCACCTCCACCGACTCCTGCACCTCGAGCGCGTTGCCCGCGGTCAGGCCGAGCGGGGTCGACATGTCCGTGAGCAGCGCGACGGTCGTGACGCCCGCGTCCGTGCCGAGCGCGACCATGACCTCGGCGAGCTCCCGGGCGCGCGCCTCGTCCTTCATGAACGCCCCGGAGCCGACCTTGACGTCGAGGACGAGCGAGCCCGTCCCCTCGGCGATCTTCTTGCTCATGATGGAGCTCGCGATGAGGGGCACGGCCTCGACGGTGCCGGTCACGTCGCGCAGGGCGTAGAGCTTGCGGTCGGCCGGCGCCAGGCCGGATCCGGCCTGGCAGATGACGGCGCCGACCTCCTCGAGCTGCGCCATCATCTCGTCGTTCGACAGCGCCGCGCGCCAGCCAGGGATCGACTCGAGCTTGTCGAGCGTCCCGCCCGTGTGGCCGAGGCCGCGGCCGGACAGCTGCGGCACGGCGACGCCGAACACGGCGACGAGCGGGGCCAACGGCAGCGTGATCTTGTCGCCGACGCCGCCCGTCGAGTGCTTGTCGGCGGTGGGCCGGGACAGGCCGGAGAAGTCCATCCGCTCGCCCGTGGCGATCATCGCGGCCGTCCAGCGGGCGACCTCGGCGCGCTCCATCCCGTTGAGCAGGATCGCCATGGCGAGGGCGGACATCTGCTCCTCGGCGACGACCCCGCGCGTGTAGGCGTCGACGACCCAGTCCACCTGAGCGTCGGTCAGGACGCCGCGGTCGCGCTTGGTGCGGATGACGTCGACGGCGTCGAACGGCTCGGGGCGGGACCCGCCCGTCGCGGCGCTCACGCCCGGTCCGTCAGGTCGTCGGGACCGAAGGCGTCCGGCAGCACCTCGGTCATGGGGCGGATGCCGCTGACCGTGTCGACGAGCAGCCGCGCGCCGCCGGCCTCCCACAGGAGCTGGCGGCACCGCCCGCAGGGCATGAGCGCGGCGCCGTGCTTGTCGACGCACGCGAACGCGACGAGCCGGCCGCCGCCCGTGCCGTGCAGCGCCCCGACGAGCGCGCACTCGGCGCACAGGCCGACGCCGTAGGAGGCGTTCTCCACGTTGCAGCCCGTCACGACGCGGCCGTCGTCGACGAGCGCGGCGCAGCCGACGGGGAACCCCGAGTAGGGCGCGTAGGCGTGCGTCATGGCCTCGCGCGCCGCGGCGCGCAGGGCGTCCCAGTCGACGTCGGGGACGGACCCGGGACCGGTCGGTGTGGGTGCTGCGGTGGGGGCGCTCACGCGCTCACTCCTTCACGTACGGCTGGCCCGCCGCCGCCGGGCCGCGGGAGCGGCCGACGAGGCCCGCGACCGCGAGCACGGTGACGACGTAGGGCAGCATGAGCATGAACTGGCTGGGGACGGGCGCGCCGACGATGCTCAGCGCCCCCTCGAGGTTGGACGCGGCGCCGAACAGCAGCGCCGCGAGGGCTGCCCGGACCGGGTCCCACTTGCCGAAGATGACCGCCGCGAGGGCGATGAAGCCCGCGCCCGCCGTCATCTCCTTGCCGAACGACGACACGGACACCACCGTGTAGAACGCGCCGCCGAGGCCCACGACCCCGCCGGCGACGAGCACCGCGCGGTAGCGCGTGCGCTGCACCTTGATGCCGACGGTGTCCGCCGCCTTGGGGTGCTCGCCGACGGCCCGCAGGCGCAGGCCCCACCGCGTCCGGTACAGCGCGAACCACACCGCCGGCACCGCGAGGTACATGAGGTAGACGACGACGGACTGCCGGAACAGCGCCGGGCCGACCACGGGGATCTCCGACAGCAGCGGGATCGCGACGGGCGTGAAGCGGCTCGTCGAGTTCAGCCGGTCCGCCGAGGGCACGAGCACCTGCGAGTACAGGAAGCTCGTCAGGCCGATGACCAGCACGTTGAGGACCACGCCGACGATGACCTGGTCGACCTTGTACGTGATGGTGAACAGGCCGAGCACGAGGGCGACGAGGGCCCCGGCCAGCACGGCGGCGACGAGGCCGGCCCACGGGCTGTCGGTCAGCGACCCGACGACCGCGGCGCTGAACGCGCCGGCCAGGAGCTGCCCCTCGATGGCGATGTTGACCACGCCCGCCCGCTCGCCGATGACGCCGCCGAGTGCGCCGAAGACGATCGGCACGGCCAGGAGCACCGAGCCCCCGACGAGGCGGACCACCGGGAAGTCCCGATCGCTGCCCGCGCCGGCCCACGCGAGGAACCCGACGATCAGGAGCAGCGCCAGCACCGCCGACAGCACGAGCGGCACCCGGCGCCCGCGGCGCACGGACAGCTCCATGGCCGCCGTCACGAGGGCGGCGAGCACGACGCACACCCACGCGGTGGCCTGCCCGGGCACGGCCACGTCGGGGATGCGGAAGAGGTCGGTCTCCGAGGAGAACCGGAAGCTCGTGCTGCCGCTGTGCGGCGCCAGCGCGACGAGGAGGGCCAGCAGCGCGGTGATCACGGCCGAGGCGACGACGGCCTTGCGGCTGACGACGGTGACGTCCCGGGCGCCGGCGACCGCCGCCGGCTGCGGGGACGGCGCGAGCGCGGTCATGCCGCCGCCTTCCGGGTCCGGGCGCCGCGGCGGGGGCGCGCCTGGGGCTGCGGCAGCCGCAGCACGGCGCGCACCAGGGGCGGCGCGGCGATGAACAGGACGATGAGGGACTGCACGACGAGCACGATCTCGATGGGGATGTTCTCCGACGCCTGCATCGTCGAGCCGCCGGCCTTGAAGGCGCCGAACAGGACGGCGGCGGCCAGGACGCCCCAGGGCGTGGACCGGCCGAGCAGCGCCACCGTGATGGCGTCGAAGCCGATGCCCGCGTCGATGTCGTAGGAGAACCCGGTGGTGACCGTGCCGAGCACCTGCGTCGCGCCGGCGATCCCGACCAGGGCGCCGGCGACGAGCATCGCCACGACCGTGGTCCGTCGCACGTCGATCCCCGCCACCCGGGCCGCGGCGGGGTTCTCCCCCACGGCCCGGAAGCCGAAGCCGAGCGTCGAGCGGTTGAGCAGCCACCACACGACGACGACCGCGGCGACGGCGACGAGGAACCCGGCGTGCAGGGTGAACCGCTCCCCCAGCAGCCGCGGCAGGATCGCGGTGTCCTGCATGGCCGGCGTCTTGGGGTTCGCGGACCCGGGCGCCTGCAGCAGCCCCGGCGTCGCCAGCAGGTAGGAGATCCCGTAGAACGCGATGTAGTTGAGCATGATCGTGACGATCACCTCGTGGGCGCCGGTGTAGGCCTTGAGGACGCCGGCGATGCCCGCCCAGACCGCCCCGGCCAGCACCCCGGCGACCATCGCGAGCACGACGTGCACCACCACCGGCAGGTCGGCGGCGAAGCCCACCCAGCCGGCGCCCGCGGCCGCCGCGAGGATCTGCCCCTGGCCACCGATGTTGAACAGCCCGGCCCGGAAGGCCACGGCCACGCCCAGCCCCGCCGCGATGAGCGGCGTCGCGAAGTTCAGCGAGGACGTCAGGGGCCGGATCGCCGTGGCGAGGTCGTCGGCCCGGTAGTTGTAGACGGCGCCGCGGAACAGCGCCGCGTAGGCGCTGCCGACCGCCGACCCGACGGCCTGCAGCGTGTCGAGCGGCCGCGCGAAGAAGTACGACGAGGCGCTCTGCACGCCCTCGTCGGTGAAGGCGATCATGATCGAGCCGGCGAGCACGGCCAGCAGCACGGCGCCGACGGAGACGGCCCAGCCGCCCGCGAACACCCGGTGCAGGGCGGCACGCCAGCGCGCGGCGTCGTCGTCGGCGGGGGCCGGCGCCGCGGGATCGGCCTCGCTCCCCGGGCCGACGTGCGTCGCCGGGTTGTGCGGCACGGCCTCCGGCGAGGTGCCGGCCGCCGTCGAGGCGCCGTGCCCGTAGGGGTCGGTGGTGCTCATGCCGCGTCCGCCTCCGTCTGCGGGATGCCGGCCATCATGAGGCCGAGGACGTCCCGCGACGTCGACGCCGGGACGATCCCGACGACGCGGCCGCGGTACATGACGAGGATCCGGTCCCCGAGCGCGACGGCCTCGTCGAGCTCGGTGGAGACGACGACCACGGGCACGCCCGCGTCCCGCGTCTCGACGATCCGTCGGTGGATGAACTCGATGGAGCCGACGTCCACGCCGCGCGTCGGCTGCGAGGCCACGAGCAGGCGCAGGTCGCGCGACAGCTCGCGCGCGAGGACGACCTTCTGCTGGTTGCCGCCGGACAGCCGACCGACGGGGGTGTCGATGCCCTGCGTGCGGATGTCGAACTCCTCGACCTTCTCCCGGGCGAACCGGTCCCGCAGGCCGAGCTGCAGCACCCCGCCGCGGGCGAAGGGCGCGCCGTCGGTCCGGTCGAGCACGAGGTTCTCCGCGACCGAGAAGGCGCCCACGAGACCGTCGTGCGTCCGGTCCTCGGGGACGATGCCGACGCCCGCGTCGAGCACCTGGCGCACGGACCGGCCGAGCAGCTCCGTGCCGTCCAGCCGGACGCTGCCGCCCGACGTGGTGCGCAGCCCGACGAGGGCCTCCGCCAGCTCGGTCTGCCCGTTGCCCTGCACGCCGGCGACGACGAGCACCTCGCCGCCGTGCACCGTGAAGGACACGTCGTCGACGACGACCGCGCCCGTCGGGTCGGTGACCTCCAGGCCCTGCACCTCGAGGGCGTTGGGCGTGGGCTGCGGCGGGCCCTTCGGCACGGTCAGCTCGACCGCGCGGCCGACCATGAGGGCCGCCAGCTCCGCGTCGGTGGACGTCGGGCTCGCCTCCCCCACGACCCTGCCGCGGCGCACGACCGTGATGCGGTCGGCCACCTCGCGCACCTCGCGCAGCTTGTGGGTGATGAAGACGATCGCCGCGCCGCCCTCCTTGAGGCGACGCATGACCGCCATCAGCTCGTCCGTCTCCTGCGGCGTGAGCACGGCGGTGGGCTCGTCGAACACGAGGACGCGGGCGTCGCGGGACAGCGCCTTGATGATCTCCACGCGCTGCTGCACGCCGACGGGCAGGTCCCCGACGAGGGCGTCGGGGTCGACGTGGAAGCCGAAGCGGTCCGCGATCTCGCGCACGCGGGTGCGGGCGGCGTCGAGGTCGAGGCGGCCGCCGACGCGGGTCTGCTCGTGGCCGAGCATGACGTTCTCCGCCACGGTGAAGACGGGGATGAGCATGAAGTGCTGGTGGACCATGCCGATGCCGGCCGCCATGGCGTCGCCGGGGCCGGTGAACCGCTGCACGGCGCCGTCGAGCAGGATCTCGCCCTCGTCGGCCGTGTAGAGGCCGTACAGGACGTTCATGAGCGTGGACTTGCCGGCGCCGTTCTCCCCGAGCAGGCAGTGGATCTCGCCGGGCTCGACGCGCAGGTCGATGTGGTCGTTGGCCACCAGTGCGCCGAAACGCTTGGTGATGCCGCGCAGCTCGAGCTTCATGCGGGTCCCTCGACGACGGGGGTGCCGGCGCGGGGCCGGTCCGGGCGGGTGGTGCTGGGTGGTGCGGGTCGTGCGGCCCGGTGCGGGCAGCAGGACGCTCCCCGGGGACGGCCGCAGCCGTCCCCGAGGAGCGTTCGCGTCACTCGGACAGGTACGAGGTGACCGTCACGTCGCCGGCGATGATCGACTCGCGCAGCGCGTCGACCTCCTCGACGAGGGCCGGGTCGACGTCGTCCTCGAAGTCGTGCAGCGGCGCGATGCCGACGCCCTCGTTCTCGAGCGTGCCGACGTAGGCCTCGGCGTCGAACTCGTCGTTGCCGGCGGCGAGCATCGCCTCGTACGTCGACAGCTTCATGTTCTTGAGGATCGACGTGAGGATGATGTCCTGGACCGACGGGTCGGTCTCGTACACGTCGGCGTCCGCGCCGATGAGGGCGATGCCGCCGCCGGCGTCCGCGATGGCGTCGCGCGCCGACTGGTAGATCGGGCCGCCGACGGGCAGGAGGACGTCCGCGCCCTGGTCGATGAGGCCGGCCGCGATGTTCTTGGCGTCGTCGTTGGCGACGAAGCCGCCGGTGAACGAGCCCTGGTCGCCGCCGGAGTAGCCGACGACCTGCACGTCGGCGCCCTTCTGCTCGTTGTAGTACTCGACGCCCTGCTTGAAGCCGTCCATGAAGATCGTCACGGTCGGGTAGGGCTGGCCGCCGAAGGTGCCGACGACGCCAGAGGTCGAGTAGCCCGCCGAGAGGTAGCCGGCGAGGAACGCGGCCTGCGCCGTGTCGTACAGGAGCGGCTTGATGTTGTCCGCGTCCTTCGTGCCGTCGAAGTCGTTGTCCGCCGCGTCGTCGACCAGGATGTAGTCGATGTCGGGGTTGGCGGTGGCCGACTCGACCGTGGCCGCCGACAGCGCGAAGCCGACGGAGACGATGGCGTTGCAGCCCTCGCCCACGAGGGACTCGAGGTTGGGCTGGAAGTCGGTCTCGGAGTCGGACTGCACCTCGGAGAAGGCGGCCCCGAGCTCGTCGGTCGCCTCCTTCGCGCCCTCGTAGCTGAGCTGGTTGAAGCTCTTGTCGTCGAACCCGCCGGCGTCGGACACGATGCACCCGCGGAAGTCGGACTCCGGTGCCGCGGCCGAGCCCGTGGCGCCGGCCTCCTCCTCGGGGGCGGCCCCGCAGGCCGCCAGCGCGAGGGCGCTCGCGGCGACGAGCACCGCGCTGCGTGTCATGGTCTTCACGTCGTCACTCCTGTTTCCGTCCTCGGACAGTCGTCCCCGTCGACGACCCGCAGCCGGGTCGCGATCGGTGTGCTCGCGGTGCTGTGCTCGCACGGCGCGCCCGGCTGCACGAGCGTAGTCGTGCGGGCAGGCCGCTCCTACCCCGGCGCGGGGTCCTGCCGCCCCGGCGGGACCGCCCGTGGGGCGTCCCGCCCGGGTCTCCCCGCCCGCGCCGATCGACGCCGACCTTAGTGAGCCCGCTGTCACCGGGAGGTTACGGCGACGTCACGGGCCGGTTCTGTTACCGACTTGGAACATCGGCGCCGCCGGGGGCCGCACGTCCGGGTGACGCCACGACGACGCCCCCGGTGACGCCGGCCGCCGACGGCGGTCAGGACCGCCCGGCGAGCAGCGCGGCGCGCGCCAGGAGCAGGGCGCCCGCCTCGACGGCCCGCTCGTCGACGCGCAGGTCGCCCTGGTGGATGTCGTAGGTGCGCCCGCCCGGGGTCCGCGTGCCGAGCCGCGCCATGGCGCCGGGCACCTTCGTGAGGTACCACGCGAAGTCCTCGCCGCCCAGCGACTGCTCCGTCAGCTCGACCGCGGCCGGGCCCAGCACGTCGCGCGCCGCCGCCTCGAGGACGCCGGTCGAGCGGGCGTGGTTCTCCACGGGCGGCACGCCGCGCTGGTGGTGGATCTCCACGCCCACGTCGTAGGGCAGCACCACCTGCTCCACCGCCGCGTGGAACACCTCCGACGCCTTCTCCCACGCGCGCACGTCCAGGCACCGCAGGGTGCCGCGCAGGGCGCCGCGGCCCGGGATCGCGTTCGGCGCCTGCCCGGCCTGCACCGCACCCCACGTGAGGTTGACCCCCGAGCGGGGGTCGAGGCGCCGCCCGAGGATCGCGGGGACCTGCGTGATGACCTGGCCCAGCGCGTAGACGACGTCCCCGGTCAGGTGGGGGCGCGACGTGTGCCCGCCGGCCCCGGTCAGGGTGACCGTCACCTCGTCGCTGGCGGACGTGATGGGGCCGATGCGGGTGCCGACGTGCCCCACGTCCAGCTTGGGGTCGCAGTGCACGGCGAAGATCTGCCCGACGCCGTCGAGGCCCCCGGCGGCGATGACGTCCAGCGACCCGCCCGGCTGCACCTCCTCCGCGGGCTGGAACACCAGCCGCACGCCGGGCACGGCGACCCCCTCCGCGGCGAGCCGGGCGAGCGCGAGCCCCGCGCCCAGCACCGCCGCGGTGTGCACGTCGTGGCCGCACGCGTGCGCGACCCCGCGGACCGTCGAGGCCCACGGCAGGCCGCACGCGTCCTGCACCGGCAGCGCGTCGAGGTCCGCGCGCAGCGCGACCCGCCGGGTGCCGGGCCGGGCGTCCCCGAGGTCGCACACCAGGCCCGAGCCGGGCAGCGCGCGCGGGAGGAGACCCGCGGCGCGCAGCCGCGCGAGGAGGACGGCGGTCGTCCGCTCCTCCAGGCGTGCGAGCTCGGGGTGGGCGTGCAGGTCCCGCCGGAGGGCGACGAGCTCGTCGCGCAGGCCCCCCACCGCCGCGACGAGCGAGCGCACCTCCGGGTCCGCGGACGGCACGTCCGGGGCGACGACGGGGGCGACGGGCGTCCCGGCGCCGGCGGTGGTGGTCACGGGTCGAGCCTAGGAGTCAGAGCAGGTCCTCGCGTCCGCGTCCCCGCCAGCCGTCGACCGCCTGCTTGACGGCCTGGGCGTGCCCCCGCGTCGTCACGAGGAGCGCGTCCGGGGTGTCGACGACGACGGCGTCCGGCACGCCGAGGACGCTGACGACGCGACCGGCGGCGGGGGCGACGAAGGCGTCCTCCGCGCCGGACAGCCGCTGCACCAACGCCTCGTCGCCGAGCGTCGGGCCCCCCTGCTCACCCGCCGGCAGCATCGCCGCCAGCGAGGCGAAGTCGCCGATGTCGTCCCAGCCGAAGGCGCCGGGGACGACGGCGACGCCGCCCGCCGCCGCCACGGGCTCGGCGATGGCGTGGTCGATCGCGATCTTCGTCAGGCCGGGCCACACCTCCGCCAGCACGGCCTCGCGGTCCGGGCCGGACCAGGCCGCCGCGATGCGCCGCAGCCCGTCGTGCAGGGTCGGCAGCTGGGCGGCCAGGTGGTCCAGCAGCACGGTGGCCTTCACGATGAACATGCCCGCGTTCCAGGAGTACTCCCCCGTCGCCAGGTACTGCGCCGCGGTCTCCGCGTCGGGCTTCTCCGTGAAGCCGACGACGTGACGGACGGCCGGCGCGTCGTCGAGCCCGAGCGGGGCCCCGGCGCGCACGTAGCCGAAGGCCGTCGACGGCTCGGTGGCGCCGATGCCGATGGTGACGACGTAGCCTGCCCGCGCACCGGCGACGCCGTCGCGGACGGCCTGCGCGAAGAGCTCCCCGCCGCTGATGACGTGGTCGGCGGCGAACGAGCCGAGCACGACGTCCTCGCCGTGCCGCTCGACGAGCACCGCCGCGGCGAGCCCGATGGCGGCCATGGAGTCGCGCGGCGAGGGCTCGGCCAGCACGTCCTCGGCACCTACCTCGGGGAGCTGGGCGGCCACCGCCTCCGCGTGCCGCGCACCTGTCACGACGAGCACGCCGCCCGGGCCGGTCAGCGGCGCGAGGCGGTCCACCGTGGCCTGGAGCAGGGTGCGCCCCGAGCCCGTGAGGTCGAGGAGGAACTTGGGGTGCCCGGCGCGCGAGAGCGGCCACAGGCGCGTGCCCGCACCGCCCGCCGGCACGACGGCGTGGAAGCCGGGGACGGGGCCGGCGGCGGGGACGGCGTCAGACGCGACGGGGCTCGACATGCCGCGCAATCTAGCGAAGGCCCCCCGGCGGGACGGGCAGGTCGACGCGTGGTCCGGGACACGTCGGGGGCCTCCGGCCGCCCTCGGCGGCGCCGCCCGCCCGGGCCCGGTCGTCGCCGCACCTGAGAGGACCTTGTGGGATTCTTCACAAAGGGCGAAAGGGGGACGACCGTCCCTGGTGGGGACGGCAACCGTGCCCCGCGGCGGTCCTACGATGGACTCCGACAACACGTCGACGCCGACGTCGCCCGAAGTGCCAGGAGGCCGTACCCGTGGCTACAGCGCAGTCCACCCCGAGCCGGGTGCCCGCCCCGGCGGCGTCCTCGCGACGCCAGGGTCCGGGGACCCTCTACCGCGGCGCCGGGGGCATGTGGTCCTGGGTCGCGCACCGCATCACGGGGGTGTCGATCTTCTTCTTCCTCCTCGTGCACGTCCTGGACACCTCGCTCGTCCGCGTCTCGCCGGAGGCTTACAACGCGGTCATCGGGACGTACAAGAACCCGGTGATGGGCCTGGCCGAGGCCGGCCTCGTCGTCGCCATCGTCTTCCACGCGCTCAACGGCGTGCGGATCATGCTCGTGGACTTCTGGTCCCAGGGCGTGCGCCGCCAGCGGGCGATGCTGTGGGTCGTGCTGGGGCTGCTCGTCGTCCTCATGGCCGGCTTCCTGCCGCGGCACCTCATGCACGTCTTCGGGGGGGAGTGACCGTGACCGTCATCGCCGACCCGAAGGCCCCGCGCATCCCGCGCAGCGGCCCCGGCCGTCGCAGCACCCGCGGCAACACCGAGCTGTACGCCTGGGTGTTCATGCGCGTGTCCGGCGTGCTGCTGCTCGTCCTGATCTTCGCCCACCTCATCTCCAACCTCGTCGTGGGCGAGGGCGTCAGCCAGATCGACTTCGCGTTCGTCGCGGGCAAGTGGGCGACGCCGTTCTGGCAGGTCTGGGACCTGACGATGCTGTGGCTCGCGATGATCCACGGCACGAACGGGATGCGGACGATCATCAACGACTACGCCGAGAAGGACCGCACCCGGCTGGTGCTCAAGAGCGCGCTGTACCTCGCGTTCGCGGTCGTCGTGGTGCTCGGCACGCTCGTGATCTTCACCTTCGACCCGTGCCCCGTCGGCGCCCCGGCGGACCTGCTGCCGAGCTTCTGCAGCGACATCTGACGGCGGCGGACGACCTCCGCCCCACCCTCCCGGCGCACCGTCACCCCCGGCGCGCACCCGATCGCAGAGAAGAGCCCGGCACACCGATGCAGACCCACCAGTACGACGTCCTCATCGTCGGCGCAGGCGGCGCCGGCATGCGGGCCGCCCTCGAGTCCTCCGTCCGCACGCGGACCGCGGTCATCACCAAGCTCTACCCGACGCGGTCCCACACCGGCGCGGCCCAGGGCGGCATGTGCGCCGCGCTGGCCAACGTCGAGGAGGACAACTGGGAGTGGCACACCTTCGACACGGTCAAGGGCGGCGACTACCTCGTCGACCAGGACGCCGCGGAGGTCATGGCCAAGGAGGCCATCGACGCCGTCCTCGACCTCGAGAAGATGGGCCTGCCCTTCAACCGGACGCCCGAGGGCCGGATCGACCAGCGCCGCTTCGGCGGTCACACCCGCAACCACGGCGAGGCGGCCGTGCGCCGGTCCTGCTACGCGGCGGACCGCACGGGGCACATGATCCTGCAGACGCTGTACCAGCAGTGCGTGAAGAACGACGTGGATTTCTTCAACGAGTTCTACGTCCTCGACCTGCTCGTCGACCACGACCTCGCGGGGCACGCCGTGCCCGACGGCGAGGAGGTGTCGGTCGCGGGCGTCGTCGCGTACGAGCTGGCGACGGGCGAGATCCACGTCTTCCGCGCGAAGTCGGTCGTGCTCGCCACGGGTGGCGCCGGCCGCATCTACAAGACCACCTCGAACGCGCACACCCTCACCGGTGACGGCATGGCGCTGGCGTACCGCCGCGGCATCCCGCTGGAGGACATGGAGTTCTTCCAGTTCCACCCGACGGGCCTGGCCGGCCTCGGCATCCTCCTGTCGGAGGCGGCCCGCGGCGAGGGCGCGATCCTGCGCAACTCCGAGGGCGAGCGCTTCATGGAGCGCTACGCCCCCACCATCAAGGACCTGGCGCCGCGCGACATCGTGGCCCGGTCCATGGCGAACGAGGTGCGCGAGGGCCGCGGCGCGGGGCCGAACAAGGACTACGTCCTGCTGGACCTCACGCACCTCGAGCCCGCGCACATCGACGCCAAGCTGCCGGACATCACCGAGTTCGCGCGGACGTACCTGGGCATCGAGCCCTACACGGAGCCCGTCCCCGTCTACCCCACCGCGCACTACGCGATGGGCGGCGTGCCGACGAACATCGCGGGCGAGGTCCTGCGCAACGAGACCGACGTCATCCGTGGGCTCTACGCCGCGGGCGAGGTGGCGTGCGTGAGCGTCCACGGCTCCAACCGCCTGGGCACCAACTCGCTGCTCGACATCAACGTGTTCGGCAAGCGCGCCGGCATCTCGGCGGCGGAGTACGCGGTCGGCGCCCCGTGGGTCGAGCTGCCCGAGGGCCCCGCCGGGCTCGTCCAGGCCGAGCTCGAGGACATCCGGACCCGGCCCGACGGCGAGCGCGTGGGCGACCTGCGCAAGGCGCTGCAGGACACGATGGACGCCAACGCCCAGGTGTTCCGCACGAAGGAGTCCCTCGAGCAGGCCCTGGCGGACCTGCGCGGCCTGCGCAAGCGGTTCGCCAGCGTGTCCGTGCAGGACAAGAGCCGCGCCTTCAACACCGACCTCCTCGAGGCCGTCGAGCTGGGCTTCCTGCTCGACATCTCCGAGACGGTCCTGGTGGGTGCGCTCAACCGCGACGAGTCGCGCGGGGGGCACTTCCGCGAGGACTTCCCGCACCGCGACGACGCGCAGTACATGCGCCACACGATGGTCTACCGCCGTCCCCTGACCGTCCCGGTCGAGGACGCCGGCGGGGACCGCGACGGGGTGTTCAGCGGGAGCACCGACTTCGACGACTACCGCGTGGTCCTGGGGTCCAAGCCCGTCACCATGACCCGGTACCAGCCCATGGAGCGCAAGTACTGATGACCGCCACCCTGGAGAACACGAGCGCCACGACGAGCGGCGCCAGGTCCGAGATGGGCGAGGTGCCGAGCTTCCAGGTCACGCTGCGGGTGCAGCGCTACCTGCCGCCCGACGACGCCGCGCCCGCCGAGCAGGAGGTCGGTGGCGACGCGCCCGGCGACGCCCGCTGGGACGAGTTCACGCTGACGATGTACGGCACGGACCGTGTGCTGGACGCGCTGCACAAGGTGAAGTGGGAGCACGACGGCTCGCTCACCTTCCGCCGTTCCTGCGCCCACGGCGTCTGCGGATCGGACGCCATGCGGATCAACGGCCGCAACCGGCTGGCGTGCAAGACGCTGCTGAAGGACCTCGACCTGTCCAAGCCGATCGTCGTCGAGCCCATCAAGGGCCTGCCGGTGCTCAAGGACCTCGTCGTCGACATGGAGCCGTTCTTCGCCTCCTACCGCGAGATCATGCCGTTCCTCGTCACCTCCGGGCAGGAGCCGACGAAGGAGCGCCTGCAGTCCTCCGAGCAGCGGGCGCGCTTCGACGACACGACGAAGTGCATCCTCTGCGCAGCCTGCACGACGAGCTGCCCCGTCTTCTGGACCGACGGCCAGTACTTCGGCCCGGCCGCGATCGTCAACGCGCACCGCTTCATCTTCGACAGCCGCGACGAGGGCGGGGCCCAGCGCCTGGAGATCCTCAACGACAAGGAGGGCGTCTGGCGCTGCCGGACGACCTTCAACTGCACGGACGCGTGCCCGCGCGGCATCGAGGTCACGAAGGCGATCCAGGAGGTCAAGCGCGCGATGATCACGCGCGCCTTCTGACGCCCGACCTGCCGCACCTCAGCAGCGCAGCACCAGCCCGAGGGGCCGGTGGCCGGTTCAGCCGGCCGCCGGCCCCTCGGCCGTGCGCGCGCCGGGTCCCTCGCCCTGCAGCTCCTCCAGCGACGGGTCCGCCGTCCAGGCGGCCGCCAGCAGGACGATGCGGGAGATGAGGTTGATCCAGACCAGCAGCGTCGCCAGGGTGACCGCGGTCGCGAACAGCGGGTTGCGCGAGGCGCTGCCGGCCACGGCAGACGTCCCCAGGACGCGCACGACGCCGAGCCCCAGCCCGGTGATGGCCGCTCCCTGCAGGAGGTCGCGCCGCGGCGGGTCCTGCGCGGCGAGGACGCGCACGAGGAGCACGAACGTCGCGGCGTCGGCGAGGAACGCGACGGCGACGCCCGCGACGGCCGCCGTGACGCCGGCCCCCACCCCGACGCCGAGCACCGTGGTCAGCCAGGCGACGACGGTCGTCACCGCCAGGCCCAGCAGCGCGGAGACGACGACCGCCAGACCGATGCCCACCACGCCGACCAGCTCGCGCAGCTTGCTGCCGACGAGGTTCTGGCCCGCCGTCGGGGCGGCGAACATCGCGCGGACGGCGGTGCGCAGGGCCGCCATCGCGTTCGTCGCCGTCACGAGCAGGACCACGGCGGCGACGACGCCGGCGAGGACGCCCCGGGAGCTGAGCTGCAGCTCGTCGACGTCCACGAGCCCCTGCGACCCGTCGACCGCGACGAGGCCCGGCAGCGAGGTGTCGATCGCCCGCGCGATGCGCTCGCGCAGGTCGACGTCGTTGCCGAGCACCGCGGTGAGGACCGTGAAGCCGAGCGTCAGCGCGGCGGCGACGGAGAACAGCGCGGAGTAGGCGATGCCGCCGGTGAGCACGCCACCGCCGGCCTGGCCGAAGCGCGCGTTCGCGCGGGCGGCGCGGGTGCGGTTCCAGGCGGCCAGCAGCCGTTGCACGGCCGCCCACACCGCGGCGAACCCGGTCGGGCGGCGCGAGTTGGTCGGGTCCTCCTCGCCCAGCTCGTGCCCGACGAGGAGGTGCGCGGTGCCCGCGCCGCGGGCGGGGCCCACCTCCACCTGCCCGGTGCCGCCGTACCCCGGCGGGTCGGGACGGGCGGCGGGACCGGCCGTGGCGCTCATACCCGCAGGCTAGGGGCGTGCAGCACGCCCGGCGACCGCAGCCTCGGCCTCGATGTCGGCATCGGAGCCATCGTCGGCGTCGGCGTCGAGCAGGATCCGGCCGTCCCGTCCTGCGTCTCGGCGGAGCGTCAGGAGGGGCGGTGCCGCAGGCGGCGCAGCGCCGCCCGCACGACCGGGTGCTCCCCGGTCGGGGGGTCGGGCAGCGGGACCGGACGGTCGGGACCGGCCAGCGGGTGCACGCGCAGGGTCCGCCACCGGCCGTCGGGGTCGAGCGCGGCGCACTCCACCGTCGTGACGAGGAACTGCGCGTCGAGGTCCGCCCAGTCGCGCTCGGCGGCGTCCAGCGCCGCGTCGTCGACGTGGTGCGCGACGGTCACGTGCGGCCGGTAGGCGAACCGCTGCTCCGCCCACAGGGGCCCGCGGCGCACCGCGGCCTCGAGCCGGGCGCAGGCGTCGCCACCCTCGGCCACGTCGACGTAGGCCACCGGCGACACGGGCCGGAACGTGCCCGTGCCGCGCAGGTGCAGCACGAACGCCCGGTGGGCCGCCACGACGCGGTCGAGGTGCTCGAGCACCGCGGCCTGCTGCGCGGGGGCGACCGGGGTCGGCGGCAGGATCGTCACGTGCGGGGGCACGTGCCGCGCGACGGGGTCGCCGTAGCCGGCCCGTGCCTCCTGGAGCTGGCCCGCCCAGGGCTCCGGTACGCGCACGGAGACCCCGACGAGCACCGGGGGGACGTCCGTCATCGCGCCGCCCGCACCCGCCGCAGCAGCCCGAACCGGTCGTACAGGCGCGCCAGCGTGTCCTGCGCGAGGGCCTCCGCGCGCTCCGCGCCGTCGCTGAGGACCGCGTCGAGCGTGGCGGGGTCGTCGAGGTACCCGTGCACGCGCTCCTGGAACGGCGTGAGGAAGGCGACGACGACCTCCGCGAGGTCCTTCTTGAGGTCGCCGTACCCGCGGCCGTCGTACTCGGCCTCCAGCGACGGGAGCGAGCGGTCGGTCAGCGCGGAGTAGATGGTGAGGAGGTTCGAGACCCCGGGCTTGGCGACGGGGTCGTAGCGGATCTCCCGCTCCGTGTCGGTGACGGCCGAGCGGATGCGCCTGGCGACGACCTTCGGGTCGTCGAGGAGCTCGATCAGCCCGTTGGGGCTGGCCGCCGACTTGCTCATCTTCGCCGTCGGCTCCTGCAGGTCGAAGATCTTCGCGGTCGCCTTGACGATGTGCGCGTCGGGCACGACGACCGTCCCCGCGCCGAAGCGGCTGTTGAGGCGCTGGGCGAGGTCGCGGGTCAGCTCCAGGTGCTGGCGCTGGTCCTCCCCCACCGGGACGAGGTCCGTGTCGTACAGCAGGATGTCCGCGGCCATGAGCACCGGGTAGGTGAAGAGACCGACCGTCGTGCCCTCGGCGCCCAGCTTGAGCGACTTGTCCTTGAACTGCGTCATCCGGCCGGCCTCGCCGAAGCCGGTGATGCAGTTGAGCAGCCAGGCGAGCTCCGCGTGAGCGCTCACGTGGGACTGCACGAAGAGGATGGACCGCTGCGGGTCGACTCCCGCGGCGAGGTACTGGGCCGCGGTCCGGCGGGTGCGGTCCCGCAGCACGGCCGGGTCGGGCGCGACCGTCAGCGCGTGCAGGTCGACGACGCAGTAGATGGCGTCGTGGTCGTCCTGGAGGGCCACCCACTGCGTGAGGGCGCCGAGGTGGTTGCCCAGGTGCAGGGAGTCGGACGTCGGCTGCATGCCCGAGAAGATCCGGGCGGCGGAGGTGGACGGGCCCATCACCCCATCATGGCAGGTGGTGCGCGGTGGTCGCGCCGCCGGTGCACACGTCCGACCGCCCACGACCCGCCGGGTCAGGTCGCCTCCGTGTCGAAGGGCGCCGGCGGGGCGGCGGACGCCGCCGTGCCGGCGGACGCACCAGCGGCCGTGCCGGCGGCTGCACTCCCCGCCGCGGCGGCGCCGACCGCGGCACCCACCGCGGTCGCGCCCGTGCGCAGGGCCGCTCCGGTCCGTGGCGTCGCCGTGCGGGCGCCGTTGCGCGGGTTCGCCGGGGCGCGGCCGCGGGGGCCGTCGTCGTCGAGGAGCGCCTCGCGGACGATGCGGCGCGGGTCGTACTGGCGGGGGTCGAGCGCCGCCCAGTCGACGTCCTTCGCCTCCTCGCCGAGCTCCGCGTCGACGCGCGCCTTGGCCTCGGTGAGGAAGCCGCGGGCACCGCGCACCCAGCGACCGAGCTGCTCCGCGAACGCCGGCAGCCGCTCGGGCCCGATCACCACGACGGCGACCAGCAGCAGGACCAGCCACTCGCCACCGTTGATGTCGAAGGGCACGTCGCCAGGCTACCCGCGCGAGGCCGCGAGCAGGACCCCCGGGGGACCGCACGCCGGCGTGACGTCCGCCCCGCCCGGCGCCGGTCCCCGCCGTCCCCGCTGGCCCCGCGACCGGGCGCGCACGAGGATCGGCAGGTGATGAGCGGCGGACGGGTCGCGGGCGGCCTCCGGCACGGGCGCCTGACGCTGGGCGCCCGCGGGCCGGTGCCGGCCGACGTGGCGTGGGGGCGCTACGACGACCCCGGGCTGTGGGCGGGGTGGGCGCCGCACATCCGCCGGGTCGAGGCCCCCCCTCGGCTCGCGGCCGGCGCCGGCGGACGCGTGCACGGTCCGCTGGGCGTGCGCGTGCGGTTCGTCGTCACCGCCGTGGACCGGCCCCGCCGCCGCTGGGCCTGGCGGGTGCACGCCGGCCCGCTCGTGCTGCGCCTCGAGCACGGCGTGGACGCCGGCATGGACGTCGGGGTCCACGCCGGCGTCCACGGGGCCGGGGCGGGCACCGGGGCCACGACCGGGGCCGGGTCCCGCACGTGGCTCGTCCTGCACGGGCCGCTGCCGGTGCTGCTCGCCTACGCGCCGCTGGCGTGGTGGTCGCTGCGGCGCCTGGTGACGCTGCCGCGTCTCCGTCTCCCGGCCGGCGGCGCCCGCTGACGCGATCCGTCAGCCCGCGGACTCCTGCAGGACGACCCGCACGTCGCGCTCGTCCTCACCCGTGCGCACGCGCAGGGTCACGGCCTCCCCCGGCGTGCGCGACCGCAGGTCGACGACGAGCTCGTCGGGCTCCGTGACCGGCCGCCCGTCGACGGCGAGGATGACGTCGCCCGCGCGGATGCCGGCCGTGTCCGCCGCACCGCCCGGCGTCACCGGCGCCGTGCCCTCGTCGGGCTCGTCGGCGATGCGGACCCCCTCGCCCGTCCACGTGCGGTCGAGCAGCGCGCCGATGACCGGGTAGGTGGCGCGGCCGGTCTCGATGAGCTGCTCCGCCGTGCGCCGCGCCTGGTTGGACGGGATGGCGAAGCCGAGCCCGATGCTGCCCGCACCGCCCGTGGCGGAGCCGGCGGTCTGCGCGATGGCCGAGTTGATGCCGATGACGGCTCCGGCCGCGTCCACCAGGGGTCCGCCGGAGTTGCCGGGGTTGATCGCCGCGTCCGTCTGGATGGCGTTGATGAAGGCGGTGCCCCTCTGCTCCCCGGCGGTGACGGGCCGGTCGAGGGCGCTGACGATGCCGGTCGTGACCGTGCCCTCGAGCCCGAGCGGCGCCCCGACGGCGACGACCGGGTCCCCGACCTGCACCACGTCGGAGTCGCCCAGCACGAGGGGCGTCAGGCCTTCGCGCTCCACGCGCACGACGGCGAGGTCGTAGTCGGCCGTGGCCCCGACGAGCGTGCCCGCGACCTCGCTGCCGTCGGCGAGCAGCACGGTGATCGCACCGGCCTCGTCGAGCGCCCCCGCGACGACGTGGTTGTTCGTGAGCACGTAGCCGTCGGCGCGGAGCACGAAGCCCGATCCCGTGGCCGCGCCGGACGCCGTGCGGACCTCGAGCGAGACGACGCTGGGCAGCACGTCCGCGGCGATCGCGGCGACGCTCCCCGCCACGGGGGCCGGCGTCGTGGTGCCGCCGGCGGCCGCCGCACCGGCGACGGGCAGCGCCGCGTCGGCCGGGCGATCCTCCGGGAGCCACCGGGTCACGGCCGCACCCCCGCCGGCACCGGCGACGAGGGCCAGGGCGACGAGGGCCGCCGTCCGCCCTGCGCCGCCACGACGGCGGTCCCCGCCGGGACGACCGCCGCGGCGACGGCCGCGCTCGCGCACCAGCCGGACCGTCACCGGGCCCGCGCCGAGCGGTGGAGCACCGCCCTCCGCCCACGGGTGACCCGCGAGGCCCGCCACCGACGCCCGACCGGACGGCGGGTCGTCGGGCGTCCGCGCCGGCGGCTGCAGGGCAGCGCGCCCCGGACCCGTCAGGCCGTCGGCGGTCGTACCGGTCGGGATCGGAGCCGGGGTCGGGGTGGACGCGGACGGCGTGGTCGGACCCGTGGGCGTCGGGCCGGTCGCGCGCCGCAGCACGTGCGGTGCCGCGAAGAGCGGGGTCGGCGGCGTGGGCTGCCCGGCGAGGGGGTCGCGCCTGTCGTCGCGCGCCTCGTCGGGCCCGACGTCGGGCACGGGGTCCGTCACGGTGCGTCCAGCACGGCGGTCACCGTGCTCCACCCACGCGTCAGCCGCGCGGCGACGCCGTCGTCGAAGGCGCGCGCCGGCACCGCCGCGACGAGCTCGGCCGCCACGTCCGCCGAGGGGGCCACGAGCTGCACGACGCAGTCCCCCGACTGCCACACCGCGTGCAGCGGCTCGTCGGTCAGCACGTGCACCGGACGCCCGCCCAGGTCCTCCTGCGCGACGCCGGTCAGCGCGGCCAGGTCGAGCACGCCCTGCTGCTCGACGAGCACGGCCGTCGCCCCGCCGGGGCCGACGAGGTCGACGACGAGCACCTCGTCGGACGCACCCGACCAGCGCCAGCCGGCGACGGCCCAGCCCTCGGGCAGCTCGGCCGGCACGGACCAGTCGTGCGCGCGGAGCCAGGCGGTCGACGTCGCGAGGTCCGTCGTCGCACCGCTCGTCGCACCGCTGGTCCCGCCGGCCGGTAGGCCCAGACCGGCACGCACGACGGTGCCGGCGGGCACCGCCCCCGCCACTGTGCCAGCGGCGACGCCGGGCGCGCCGGAGGTCGAGCCGGCCGCCGGGACGTGCGCGAGCAGGTCGAGCGCCTCCCCCGGGTGGTCCCACGGCACGACGGGCGGCCGCGCCCCGAGCGCGAACAGCCCGGCCGCCAGCACGCCGGCCCCGGCCAGCGACCCGACCACGGCACGGCCGGGCCGGCCGCGGCGTCCGACCTCCCCCCGCAGGGCGTGGCCGGGCAGCCGACGACCGCCGACCACCCGGTCCGCGATCGGGTCGCGCGGTGCGGGGCCCTCGGCCGACCTCCGACCGAGCGCCGTCGACCGGTCCGCGGGCGGGGCGCACGCGAGACCGAGCAGGCGAGCGGTGAGGTCGGGGGCCGGCTCGACGTCCCGGGCCTGCGCCAGGGCCTCGCGGGCGGCCCTGGCCGCGCGCAGCTCGGCGGCGCAGACCGGGCAGTCGGCGACGTGCGCGAGGGCGCGCTCGAGCGCCGCCGGCGGCAGGCGGCCGTCGACGAGCGCGCTCAAGCGGGACCCCAGGTGGCTCACGGCAGCGCCCGCACCTCGTCGGACCTCGTGCCGGCCGACCCGGTCCCGTCCTCGGTCCCGTCCTCGGCCACGGGCAGGGCCGTGGGCAGGACCGTCACCGGCGCCCGGTCAGCCAGGCTGATGCGCAGGCGCGCGCGGGCGCGGTGGATCCGGGACCGCACCGTGCCGATCTTCACGCCCAGCGTGACGGCGATCTCCTCGTACGACAGCCCCTCGATGTCGCAGAGGACCACGGCGGCGCGGTACTCCGGCGGCAGCGCGTCGAGCGCGCGCTGGACGTCGTGGTCGAGGTTGCCGTGCTCCCACGCGTGCTCGGGACCGGTGAGCCGGTCGGCGCTCGCCCAGCGCTCCGCGTCGTCGCCCAGGCCGTCCATCCGGATGCGGCGGCGGCGGCGTGCGCCGTCGAGGAAGAGGTTGGTGGTGATGCGGTGCAGCCAGCCCTCGAAGGTGCCGGGGCTGTAGCTCGACAGCGAGCGGAACACGCGGACGAACGTCTCCTGCGTGAGGTCCTCGGCGTCGTGCCGGTTGCCGGTGAGCCGGTAGGCCAGGCGGTAGACCCGGGCGGAGTGCTCCCGGACGATGTCCTCCCAGCTCGGGGCCTGCCAGTCGGCGGCCGCCGGGGTGGACGGCGTGGGCATCGGGGCTGCTCCCTCTCCGGCGCCCGCGGCGCCGGTCCTCGCGCGCGCGGCACGGTGCCGCACGCATCCCGGCGCGGGGGCCGGGTCGTCAGTCTCCCAGGTCGCCGCCGCGGGCTCGACCCGGACGTGCCGGGTACGCTCAGGGCGCACCGCACCCACCACCGCCGGGAGGCCGCCATCTCCGCCGACAAGGCCCTCAGCTGGGCGTACTGCGAGGACGCGGTCGTCGAGGACGACGTGCTGCGACGGGCGCGCGAGCGCGCCGCCCAGCTCGGCTGCCAGGCGGTGCTGCCCGGCGCGGGAGCCGTCCTGCGGCTGCTCGCCGCGGCGTCCCGGGCGCGCGCCGTCGTCGAGGTCGGCACGGGCACAGGGGTCGCCTCGCTCTACCTGCTGCGCGGGATGCCCGAGGACGGGGTGCTGACCAGCATCGACGTCGAGGTGGAGCACCAGCGGGCCGCCCGCGCCGCGTTCGGCGAGGCCGGGATCCGGCCGGCGCGCACGCGCATGATCAGCGGCCGCGCCCAGGACGTCCTGCCGCGCCTGACGGACGCGGCCTACGACCTCGTGCTCGTCGACGCCGACCCCGAGGGCACCCCCGACCACGTGGAGCAGGCCGTGCGGCTGCTCAGGCCGGGTGGCGTGCTGGCCGTCGACGACGCGCTGTGGGGGGACCGTGTCGCCGACCCGGCGCGCCGGGACCCCGCCACGACGACGATGCGCGAGGTGGTGCGCTCGGTCCTGGCCGACGAGCGGCTCGTCCCCGCGCTGGTCACCAGCGGCGACGGCCTGCTGCTGGCCGCGCGCCGCTGACGGCAGGTCGCAGTTCGCACGGACCAGGACGCCTCAGCGCAGGTCGGTGAGGAACCGCAGCAGGAGCCGCGCGCCCCAGCCCGTCGCGCCGGCGGTCGTCTCGTGGCTGTCCGCGGTCGCGCGCGCCGGGCCGGCGATGTCCAGGTGCGCCCAGGCGCGCCCGCCGGTGAACGTGCGCAGGATGAGCGCGGCGACCACGGCCCCTGCGCCGAACGACCGGTCCTGCGCGGTCTGCCGCACGTCGGCGACGTCCGAGCGGATCTGCTCGGCGTAGTCCTCCACCAGCGGCATCCGCCACACGGGCTCCCCGACCGCGGACCCCGCGGCCACGAGCGCGTCCGCCAGGGCCTCGTCGGTGGCGTAGAGCGCCCCGTGCGTCCGGGCGAACGTGAGGGTGGACGCGCCGGTGAGGGTGGCGACGTCGACGACGAGGTCCGGCTCGAGCCGGGCGTCCGCGTAGGCGAGGGCGTCGGCCAGCACGACCCGCCCCTCCGCGTCCGTGTTGTCCACCTGGATCGTCCGTCCGCCGTACACGGTGACGACGTCCCCGGGTCGGTAGGACGCCCCGCCGAGGTGGTTCTCCGCCAGGGGCAGGAGCGCCGTGACGCGGTGGGGCACGCCGGCCTCCGCCGCGCCGAGCACCGCGGCCAGCGCCACCGCCGCCCCGGTCATGTCCGTCTTCATCGGCACCATGGACTCGCGCGGCTTGAGCGAGATGCCGCCCGTGTCGAACGTGATGCCCTTCCCGACGAGCACGACGTGCCGCCCGACGGTGCCGTGCCCGTGGCCACCCGACGACGAGCCCCCCGACGAGGCGCCGTGGGGGCCGCCCGGTGCCGGCGGCGTCCACGCGACGCGCACGAGCCGCGGCGTCGACGCCGACCCGCGCCCGACGGCGAGGATGCCGCCGAATCCCTGCGCGGCGAGCTCCCGCGGCGTCAGCACCTCGACCTCGAGGCCGGCGGCGGTGGCCCGGCGGCGGGCGACGTCGGCCACCCAGGCCGGGGTCTTGACGTCCGACGGCTCGTTGGCGAGGTCCCGCGCGAGCCACGTGGCCGTGGCGGCGGTCCGCGCCGCGGCGACCGCGGGGTCCAGGCGTGCGGCGTCCCGACCCAGCAGCACCAGCGCCGCGGCGGGGCGTGCGGCCACCCGGGCGGCGGAGGAGCGCGTCGGGACGGTGTACGCGGCGAGCAGGTACCCCTCGACGAGGGCCCGCGCCCGCTCGGCGGCGTCGCCGGGCGTGCGCTCGTCGCCCGCACCCACGGTGCTCACCACGGTGCCGAGCCCGCGGGCGGCGCGTGCCAGGGCGGCGCCGGCCCTGCGCAGGGCGCCCGCCGACCCGTCCCCGACCCCGAGCAGGACGAGGCGCAGCGGCAGCCCGTCCCACGGCAGGGCCGCGCGGGACCCCACCGGCCGCGGCAGCTGCAGGACGTAGGACTCCCCCGCCGCCCCCGTCAGACGTGCGCGCTCGGCGACGTCGGCGAGGTCGATGCCGTAGCGGGCGGCCGCCTCGGCGGTGCCGGGGCCGGGCGTCAGCTCCTCGTCGCCGGCGGCCGCGGGCCCGACGGGCACGGCGAGCGCGTCGACCCCCGCGGCGGTGAGGAGGTCGGTGGTGGGGACGGCGCCGTCGGCGGTGCGGACGGACGGCAGCGCCCGGGCAGCCGTGGGGCTGCCCGGGCGGGTGCGCGGTGGGACCAAGACGTCGTCCGGGTCAGCCGACGACGGCGGTGAGGGCCTGCCCGAGCTCGGCGGCCTCCGTCGCGTTCAGCTCGACGACCAGGCGCCCGCCCCCCTCGAGCGGGACACGCATGACGATGCCGCGACCCTCCTTGGTGACCTCGAGCGGCCCGTCGCCGGTCCTCGGCTTCATCGCGGCCATGGGGGAGTCTCCTTCGCGTGGTGCGCTGGGCGGTGGGACGCGCCCCGGCGCCCGGCGCGGGCGTCAGGGCTGCCGGCGTGCCGGATGTCCGGGTAGATCCTAGGTCACCGGACCCTGCGACGGCCGCGACCTGGCCCGGGACGCCCCGGAGGAGTGAGGCGGCGCGGCGCCGCGGGCCCCCGACCGACCGGGGCGGCCGTCACGGCGGCCAGTCGGCGGGCGGCGTGAACACCCAGATCGTCAGCACCCACACGGCCTGCAGCACCAGCGACAGCACCACGACCGCGGCCAGCCAGGCGCGCCGCGCGACGGCGGGGCGCGTCACGAGACCGGCGACGACGGCGGCGTAGGGGAAGGCCAGCAGCAGGAACCGCGCGGTCGACGACCCCGGTTCGACCACCGCCGCCAGGTACAGCACGTAGGCGGCCGGCCACGCGCGCAGCTCCGGCGCCAGCCGCCGCGCCGCCGGCAGCAGGAGCAGGCCGCCGAGCAGCGCGAACGCCCCCACCAGCCCCGGCACCGCCCAGCCGCCCAGCCAGAACCGCGTCGCGTACCCCAGCGCCCCGAACGGCGTCACCTCCCGGACCCCGCGCCAGGCGCCCTGCGTCTGCAGGTAGGCGTCCTCGACCCCGGTCACCCAGCCCGTCACCGCCGGCCACGCGAACCCCGAGGCGACGGCGAGCACGCCGAGCCCGACGAGGCCCGCCGCGCCGGACGGGCGCAGCGGCTCCTCCCCCCGCCGCGCCCGCACGAGCCGCACGAGCGCGTGCACGCCGACGACCGCGGCCACCGGCAGCGCGACGGACCGCGTGAACCCGAGGAGGACGACCGCGACCGCCACGAGCGCGTAGCGCCGTCCCACGAGCCCGAGCAGCACCAGCGCGACCAGCAGGAGGGCGAGCGACTCCGTGTAGGCGACCTGCGTGACCACGGCCGTGGGGAACACCGCGAGGAGCGCGACGGTCGCCAGCGGCAGGCCCGGCCGAGCGGTGCAGGCGGCCGGCGCCCCCCGCTCGACGACGCGGTGCACGACGAGCGCCGCGGCCGCGCCGAGGACGGTCGCCAGCGCGGGCGCGGTGACCTCCCAGGACGCACCCGTCACCGCCACGACCAGGCGCACGAGCCCGGGGAACAGGGGGTAGAAGGCCCACGCGTTCTGCACGACGAGCCCGTCGGCGCCCCGCGGCAGGGTGGAGGGGTAACCGTCCTCGGCGATGCGCCGGTACCAGTCCCCGTCGAACATGAGCGAGACGAAGGTGCCGTAGGAGGGCTGCGCGGGCACGGCGCCGAGCGCCTCCTGCCGGGTGGCGGCCACCAGCAGCAGGGCGGCCGACACGAGCCGTGCCGCCGACCACACGGCCAGCACCCGGACCCACCACGGCCAGGCGGCGGGCCTCACGCGAGTCCCCGGACCGTCCGCTCCGGCGCCCGGTCCCCGCGCAGCACCGCCACCATGTCCAGCGCGCGACGGGCGGCCCGCACGTCGTGCGTGCGGAACACGCGCGCCCCCCACCACGCCGCCAGGACGGTGGCGGCCAGCGTCCCCTCGAGCCGCTCCTCGGGCGGCAGCCCCAGGGACTCCCCGACGAAGTCCTTGCGCGACAGCGCCATGAGGACGGGGTGCCCGAGCCCGACGAGCGCCTGCGTCCGCCGGACCAGGTGCAGGGAGTGCCAGGTCGTCTTGCCGAAGTCGTGCGTCGGGTCCACCAGCACCGACCGCGGGTGGACGCCCAGGTCGACGGCCCGCCGCGCGCCCGCGGCCAGCGTCCGCAGGACGTCCTGCAGCACGCCGTCCAGCGGGTCGGCGGCCGCCTCGTCGCCGGGCGCGCCCTCCGCGAGCGGGTACGTGACGCGCAGCGGGTCGGTGCGCGGGCGGGCGCCGCCGGTGTGGCTGACGACGAGGCCGAGGTCGCGCTCCGCGGCGACCTCGGCGACGCCGGGATCCCAGCCGGCCCAGGTGTCGTTGAGCAGGTCGGCGCCGGCGTCGGCGGCGGCTCGCGCCACGGGGGCCCGCCACGTGTCGACGCTGAGCAGCAGGTCCGGGTGGCGCCGTCGCACCCGCGCCAGCACGGGCACGACGCGCTCCACCTCCTCCGCGACGTCGACCCGCGGCCCCCGCCCGGCGCGCACGCCGCCGATGTCGACGAGGTCCGCGCCCTCGGCCACGGCCCGGTCGACGGCCGCGTCGACGGTCCCGTCGGTGTGCCGCGCGGCCGCGTAGAAGGAGTCCGGCGTGCGGTTGACCACCGCCATGACGAGGGGGTGGTCGACCCCGACGGTCCGCCCGCCCAGGCGCACGGGCGGCCCGGCGGGCGGGACGTCCGGGACCCCCGGCGCCGGGTGCGCTCCGGGCAGGGCACCGCTCATGCGACGCCTCGGTCGCCCGCCCCGACGGCCGTCCTCACGACGCCGGGCCGGCGGACGCGCCGCCCGCCTCCTGCGTCTCGCGCTCCGACCGCTCGACCGCGTCCTGCGTCGCCGCCTGGGCCGCAGCCTCCTCCGCGCGCAGCTCGGCCCCACGCCGCACGACGATGTCGACGGCCTCGTCGGGGTCGTCGGTGAGGCGCAGCAGGTCGAGGTCGGCCGGCGCGATCATCCCGCGCGGCACGAGGGTCTCCCGCGCCCAGTCCAGCAGCCCCCGCCAGTACCCCGAGTTGAGCAGCACCACGGGGAAGCTCGTGACCTTGTGCGTCTGCACGAGCGTGAGCGCCTCGAACAGCTCGTCGAGCGTGCCGAAGCCGCCCGGCAGCACGACGAACCCCTCCGAGTACTTGACGAACATCGTCTTGCGCGCGAAGAAGTAGCGGAAGCTGACGCCGAGGTCGACCCACTCGTTGAGGCCCTGCTCGAAGGGCAGCTCGATGCCCAGCCCGACCGACTTGCCCCCCGCGTCGCAGGCGCCCTGGTTCGCGGCCGCCATGACGCCCGGCCCGCCGCCGGTGATCACGGCGTAGCCCGCCTCGGCCAGCCCGCGCCCGACGGCGCGACCCATCGCGTAGTCGGGGTGGTCGGGCGACGTGCGCGCCGACCCGAAGACCGACACGGCCGGGCCGAGCTCGGCCAGCGCGCCGAACCCCTCGACGAACTCGCTCTGGATGCGCATGACCCGCCAGGGGTCGTCGTGCAGCCAGGTGGCGCTGCGGCTGGGGCTCAGCAGGCGCTGGTCGGACGTCGTCGCCGGGATCTCGTTGCGCCGCAGGAGCACCGGTCCCTTGCGGTACCCGCGGCCGGGGCTGGGCGTGCCGTCGTCGCTCATGCCCGCCAGCGTAGGGTCGCCCGCCCGACCCGACGACGCGGGCACGCGGCCCCGCCGGGCGGGCTCCTCAGGCCGTCAACCAGCGGCGCAGCGCCTCGTGCACGCTGCGGAGCTGCGCCGTGGGCACCCGCTCGTCGTCGTGGTGGGCCAGCGACGGGTCGCCCGGGCCGAAGTTCACCGCCGGCACGCCGAGCTCGGAGAACCGGGCGACGTCGGTCCACCCGTACTTCGGGGCGGGGGCGCCGCCGGTGACGGCCAGCACCGCGTCGACGAAGCCGGCGGCCGCGGGGTGGTCCAGGCCGGGGCGCGCGCCGGCGGCCGCGTCGGTGACGACGACGTCGAACCCGGCGAGGACCTCGCGCACGTGCGCCTCCGCCTCCGCGACGGACCGCGACGGCGCGAAGCGGTAGTTCACCGTCACGACGCACAGGTCGGGGATGACGTTCGTCGCCACGCCGCCGCTGACGAGGACGGCGTTGAGGCCCTCGCGGTACACCAGCCCGTCGACCTCGACCTGCGCCGGGCTGTACGCCTCGAGCCGCCGCAGCACCTCCCCCGCGGCGTGCACGGCGTTGCGCCCCATCCAGGCGCGCGCCGAGTGCGCCGCGGTGCCGCGCACGCGCACCCCCACCCGCAGCGTGCCGTTGCAGCCGCCCTCGATGCCCGCGGCCGTCGGCTCGCCGAGCACCGCGAAGTCCGCCGCGAGCCAGTCCGGGTGGTGCCGCGCCACGCGCCCCAGCCCGTTGAGCGCCGAGTCGACCTCCTCGTGGTCGTAGAAGACCCACGTGACGTCCCGCACGGGCGCGTCGAGCTCGACCGCGAGCGCCAGCGCGACCGCGACGCCGCCCTTCATGTCGACCGTCCCGCGCCCCCGCAGCACCTCGACGCCGTCCTCGACGACGAGGCGCGTCGGCAGGTTGCCGTTGACCGGCACCGTATCGATGTGACCGGCGACGACGACGCGCTCGCCCCGGCCGAGGTGCGTGCGGGCGACGACCGCGTCCCCGTCGCGCAGCACCTCCAGGTGCGGGGCCCGCCGCAGGGCCGCCTCGACGGCGTCGGCGAGCGCCGTCTCCTCGCCGCTGACCGACCGCAGGTCGCACAGCGCCGCCGTCAGCGCGACGAGGTCCGGCGTGCCGTCCGGCCCCGGCCCGACGGGCAGGTCCACGACGGGGCGCGGGGCGTCGGACGGCGGGGGTGTCTCGGAGGACGTCATGGCGGCGACCCTAACCGGGCCGCTGCGTACCCTTCCCCCATGAGCGAGGCCAGGAGCGTGCCGATGAGCGAGGCCGTCAGCGGCACCACCCCCGACGACCCGACCGGACCGACCCTCGCCTGGGCGGCCGGGCTCGCCACCCACGCGGCCGACGGCACGGTGCTGGACGTCTGGTACCCGGAGCCGGTGCTCGGGGCGCCGGGCGAGGCGGCCCCGGACCCCGTCCCCGTGCCGGAGGGCCTGACGGCCGCGGAGCGCGACGACGACCTGCGCGGCGTGCGGGCGGCCGTCGTGACGACGGTGCTGGACCTCGCCGCGCCCCCGGCGACGACCGCGGACGCCTACCTGCGCCTGCACCTGCTGTCGCACCGGCTGGTCGCGCCCCACGGGCTCGCGCTCGACGGGATCTTCGGGGTGCTGCCGACGGTGGTGTGGACCGACCGCGGGCCGTGCGCCGTCGACGGGTTCGAGGACGTGCGGCTGCGCGTGCGCGCCGCGACGGGGGTGGCGCCGACGGTGCACGGCGTCGACAAGTTCCCGCGGATGACGGACTACGTCGTCCCCGCCGGCGTGCGCGTGGCCGACGCGTCACGCGTGCGGCTGGGGGCGCACCTCGCGCCGGGCACGACCGTCATGCACGAGGGCTTCGTCAACTACAACGCCGGCACGACGGGCACCTCCATGGTCGAGGGGCGCATCTCCGCGGGCGTCGTCGTCGGCGACGGGTCGGACGTCGGGGGCGGCGCCTCGATCATGGGCACGCTGTCCGGGGGCGGGAAGCACGTCGTGTCGATCGGCCGCCGGACGCTGCTGGGGGCCAACGCCGGGCTCGGCATCCCGCTGGGCGACGACTGCGTGGTCGAGGCGGGGCTGTACCTGACGGCCGGCGCCAAGGTGACGCTGCTCCCCCGGCCGGGCGACGAGGCCGCCCCCCGCGTGGTGCGGGCGCGCGAGCTGGCCGGTGCCGACGGGCTGCTGTTCCGGCGCAACTCCCTCACCGGCGGGGTCGAGGCGGTGCCGCGCGAGGGCGTGGGCGTCGAGCTCAACGCGGCCCTGCACGCGAACTGAGCGTGCCGGGCCGTCCGGCCGGGCCGGCGCGGCCGCCGCGCCCGAGGACCGGGTCGGGCGCCGGGTCCGGCGGCGGTCGTGGTGCCGGCCGGGGCCCCGGGCCCGCGGCCCGCCTGCTGCGCGCGCTCGTCGTGCTCGTCGCCCTCGGGGCGCTGGGCACCGGCGCGGTGGCCGCCGTGCTGGCGTTCCTCGACCGCGGAGCGCCGGGCCTCGCCGCGGAGCGGTGCTCGACGACGCTCGACGGCACGGACTGGCACCTGACCCCCGAGCAGGCCGACAACGCCGCCCTCGTCGCAGGTGCGGCGGTCGCGCGCGGCCTGCCCGCGCGGGCGGCGACGATCGCGCTGGCCACGACGCTGCAGGAGTCGGGTCTCGTCAACGTCACGTACGGCGACCGGGACTCCTTGGGGCTGTTCCAGCAGCGGCCGTCGCAGGGGTGGGGCACCGCCGAGCAGGTGCAGGACCGCGTGCACGCGACGGGCCGGTTCTACGACGCCCTCGTCGAGGTCGAGGGCTGGGCCGACCTGCCGGTCACCGTGGCGGCGCAGGCGGTGCAGCGTTCGGCGTTCCCGGACGCGTACGCCCAGCACGAGGTGCGGTCCCGGGCCTGGGCCTCGGCCCTGACGGGCTGGTCCCCCGCCGTCCTCACCTGCGACCTGCACGCGGTGGACGGTGCCGCGGGCACCCCGGCGCCCACGGCCGCCGACCGCGCGGCGGCGCTCGGGGCGCGCGCCGCCCAGGACCTCGGCGCCGCCGTCTCGACCGGCGCGGCGGCGGACGGCAGCCCCCGGGTCGTGCTCGACCTGGCGGCCCGCACGCCGGACGACCCGTCGCGCGGCGGCTGGGCGGCGGCGCAGTGGGCGGTCGCGACGGCGTGGGCGACGGGCGCGACGAGCGTCGAGACCGCGACCGCCCGCTGGGAGCGCGGGACGCCGGGCTGGGCGACGACGACGCCGACCGACGCGGCGGCCCCGGCACCCGGGACGGCCGTCGTCGGGTTCGCCGCCACGCCCTGACCCTCAGGCCTGCGACGGCGGCCGGGGCGCCCGTGCGCCCGGCCGCGTCACCGTCCGGTCAGCGCCGGTCGCCCGGCACGTAGTCGCGCTCGGTCGCGCCCGTGTACACCTGGCGCGGCCGGCCGATCTTCGTCTGCGGGTCGGTCATCATCTCGCGCCACTGCGCGATCCAGCCGGGCATGCGCCCCAGCGCGAACAGCGGCGTGAACATCGACTCGTCGAAGCCCATCGCCTTGTAGATGAGGCCCGTGTAGAAGTCGACGTTCGGGTAGAGCTTGCGCGAGACGAAGTACTCGTCGTGCAGCGCGATCTCCTCCAGGCCGCGCGCGATGTCGAGCAGCTCGTTGCCGGCACCGAGAGCGGAGAGCACGTCGTCGGCGGACTGCTTGACGATGGCGGCGCGCGGGTCGTAGTTCTTGTAGACCCGGTGGCCGAAGCCCATGAGCCGGACGCCCGGCTCCTTGTTCTTCACGCGCGTCATGAACGCCGTCGCGTCGCCGCCGTTGGCCTGGATCTCGGCCAGCATCTTCAGCACGGCCTCGTTGGCGCCGCCGTGCAGGGGACCGGACAGCGCGTTGATGCCCGCCGCCACCGAGGCGTAGAGGTTGGCGTGGGAGGAGCCCACGATCCGCACGGTCGAGGTCGAGCAGTTCTGCTCGTGGTCCGCGTGCAGGATGAGCAGCTTGTCCAGCGCCGCGACGACGCGCGGGTCCGGGTCGTACTGCTGGTAGGGCGCCGCGAAGGTCATGCGCAGGAAGTCCTCGACGTAGCCGCGGCTGTAGTCGGGGTAGAGCAGCGGCTCCCCCTTGGAGGACCGGTGCACGTAGGACGTGATGGTGCGCGTCTTGGCGAGGATGAGGACCGTCGCGAGCTCGACCGCCTCGGGGTCGTCGAAGGACAGCGACTCCGGGTAGAACGTCGCCAGCGCGTTGATCGCCGAGGCCATGACGGCCATGGGGTGCGCGTTGCGCGGGAACGTGCCCATGAACGTGCGGAAGTCCTCGTGCACGAGGGTGTGCCGGTTGACGCGGTCCTCGAACGCGGTCAGGTCCGCGGGCGAGGGCAGTTCGCCGTGGATGAGCAGGTAGGCGACCTCGAGGAACGAGGACTGCTCCGCGAGCTGCTCGATGGGGTAGCCCCGGTAGCGCAGGACGCCGGCCTCGCCGTCGATGTAGGTGATCTGCGACTCGCAGGACGCGGTGTTCATGAACCCCGGGTCCACGGTCACCATGCCCGTGTCCTTCAGCAGGCTGGCGACGACGAGGCCGTCGTTGCCCTCCGACGCGCGCACGACGGGCAGGTCGTGCGGCGTGCCGTCCACCACGAGCTGGACGGGCGAGGTGGTGACCTCGGTCATCGGTGTTCCTCTCTCGGCCCCCTGAGCGGTGCCCCGTGCCCGACGGCCTCCTCGCGCGGTCGTGGCGCGGCACCGGTCCACGAGGTCTCGTGGTCCTGTGGTCGTGCGCGGGTCGACGGTACCCGCCGCGGGCGGCCGTCGGCGAACCCCGCCCGACCCCCTGCCGCGCCTGTGAGGTCCCTCACGACCTGCGGCGTCACCCCGCACGCAGGCGCGCGGCGGCCCGGTCGACGGCGTCGTCGGTCGCGGTGAGCGCCATGCGGACGTAGCCCGCCCCGGCGGGGCCGTAGAACTCCCCCGGGGCGACGAGCACGCCCCGGTCGGCGAGGGCCGCGACGGTGTCCCAGGACCCCGGGACGACGCCGTCGGGGCCCGCCTGCGGCCGCACCCACAGGTACAGCCCGGCGTGCGACCGCGTGACGACGTAGCCCGCGTCCTCGACGGCCGCCCGCAGGACCGCGCGCCGGCGGCGGTAGCGCTCGCGCTGCTCGGCCACGTGCGCGTCGTCCCCGAGCGCGACCGTCGTCGCCGCCTGCACCGGCCCCGGCACGAGGAAGCCCGCGTGCTTGCGCACCTCGAGCAGCGGCCCGACGAGCCCCGGGTCCCCCGCGAGGAACGCCGCGCGGTAGCCGGCGAGGTTGGACTGCTTGGACAGGGAGTAGGCGACGAGCAGCCCCGACACGTCGCCGCCCGTCACGCGCGGGTCGAGCAGCGACGGGACGCCCTCGCCGGCCCACGGCTCGTCCCACGGCAGCTCGGCGTAGCACTCGTCGGAGGCGACCACCACGGGCCGCCCGGTGCGGGCGGTGGCCGCGCGGGCCGCCGCCACGACCGCCGCCAGCGCCTCGACGCCCAGCACCGCGCCGTCGGGGTTGCCGGGCGTGTTGAGCCAGACCAGTCGCACGTCGTCGGGCCCGTCCGTCAGGCGCTCGACGACCGCGTCCACCGGCTCGGGCGTCGCCCCGGCGAGGCGAGCCCCGACGTCGTAGGTCGGGTACGCGGTGACCGGGTGCAGCACCACGTCCCCGCCGCCGAGCCCGAGGAGGGCGGGCAGCAGGGCGACGAGCTCCTTGGAGCCCACCGTCGGCAGCACGCCGGCGGGGTCGAGCCCCGGGACGCCGCGCCGCCGGGCGAACCAGTCGACGACGGCCTGCCGCAGCGCGGGCGTGCCGGCCGTCGTCGGGTAGCCCGGGGAGTCGGCCGCGGCCACGAGCGCCTCGCGCACGAGCGCGGGCGTCGGGTCGACGGGCGTGCCGACGGACAGGTCGACGAGGCCGTCGGCGTGCGCGGCCGCCCGCTCCTTGTACGGCGTCAGCCGGTCCCACGGGAAGTCGGGCAGGGTCCCGGTGACCAGGCCCACGAGGCGGTCCGGCTCAGTCGCCGTGGACCTGCAGCGGCAGGGTGGCGATGATCGGGTGGTCCTTCTCGATGCGGCCCATCTTGGCCGCGCCGCCCGGGGAGCCCAGGTCGGAGAAGAACTCGACGTTGGCGGTGTAGAACTGGCTCCACTGCTCGGGGACGTCGTCCTCGTAGTAGATGGCCTCGACGGGGCAGACCGGCTCGCACGCGCCGCAGTCCACGCACTCGTCCGGGTGGATGTACAGGGAGCGGCTGCCCTCGTAGATGCAGTCGACGGGGCACTCGTCGATGCACGCCTTGTCCTTGACGTCGACGCAGGGCTCGGCGATCACGTACGTCACGGGTCGTCCCTCCACGGGGTCGGTGCAGCAGGTCGACCAGGGCCGGCGCAGCGCGCCGGGCCGGCAGGACGCCCGCCACCAGCGGGTCCGCCTAGTATCCCCCACCTGCCCGGCGCCGCAGCACGCGGCCGGGAGGTGGGACGGACGGGGGCAGGCGTGGGCGGTGGTGACGGGGTGCCCGCCTGGCGCGCGTGGGCGCCGGGGACGCGGGTCGTCGTGCGCCGCGTGCGGCCCGAGGCGGCACCGGGCGAGCCGCGGCTCACCGACGTGCTGGGCGACGTGCTCACGTCGGACGCCGCGGGGCTGCGCATCCGCACGCGGCACGGCGACGTGGACGTGCCGGCGGCCGACGTCGTGCTCGCGAAGACCGTGCCGCCGCCCCCGGCCCGGCGTGCGCCCCGGGCGGCGGGCGGCGACGGTCCGTCGGGTCAGTCGCCGCCCTGGGCCGGCGGCTGACCCTCGTCCGCCGGCGGCGGGGCGTCGGCCGGGTCGGGGCCGCACACGACCTGGTTCTGCGGCTTGTAGGTCCAGGTCTCCTGCTCGGTCCGCGGTTCGACGCCCTGCGCGCTCTTCGTGCGCGTCACGGTGATGGTGAAGCCGGGGTTGCCCGCGGACTGGGGCTCGCACGTCGGCGACTGGGAGTAGACCGTCGTCGGCTGCACGACGCGCGAGCGCCCGCTCGTCGAGGTCTCCACCGTCCAGTACGGGGTCCCCCAGAGGCGCACGTGCATCTGCCCGTCGGACACCCAGGCCTGCACGAGCGCGCCGTGGGGCGTGTCGTTGGCCCACCGCATGTCGAGCACGCCCGTGAAGATCGTCGCCTCGCGACCGGCCGGGTAGCGGGAGAACCACTCGCTGTGGGGCTTGTGCTCGACGTCGACCATGCCGGCCAGGTAGGCGGCGTTGAACGTCGTGGTGGACACCTGGGACAGCCCGCCGCCCCAGGCGTCGGTGTGCTCGCCGGAGACGATGGCGCCGGCCTCCACGTAGCCGTGCGCGGCGTCGATCGGCCCCAGCGCCTCCGTGAGCGAGAACTCCTCGCCCGGGCGGACGAGCGTGCCGTTGATCTTGGCGGCGCCGTTGGTGATGTTGACCGTGCGGCGCGGCTCGCTGGTCAGCGGTGTCGCGAACTCGGAGACGACCTGCGTCACGCCCAACGCCTCGAGCTCCTGCGCGGACTGCTCCGGGTCGGTCTCGACGAGCTCGACCGCGGCGGTCCGCTCCTCGGCGGTGCTGGCCGCCGTCACCGCCGCCGCCAGCGCCTCGGCGTCCAGGCTCGTGCCGGGCGTCCCCGGCACGACGACCGGCCGGTCGTCGACGAACTCGAAGCGCGCGTCCGCGGCCGGGGTGAGCAGGTCGGGCACCTGCGCCAGGACCGCGTCGGCCAGGGCGGCGCCGTCGAGGTCGAGCACGAGCCCGCCGTCCTGGGGCACCATCCGGGCCGCGGCTGCCAGCGTCGCCGGCTCGAGCACCGCGAGCCGGTCGCGGACCTGCACGGACACGGGCGCGGAGACCAGGGGCTCGGCGACCTCCACGAGCGCGGCCTGCGCCGCCTCGTCGTCCACCGCGGGCTCGACGACCTCCGTCGGCAGCGGCAGCGGCTGCGCGGCGTCCAGCCAGTCCGCGACGAGCACCTCGCGCGCACCGGCCGCGTCGAGGGACCAGCCCTCCGCCGCGTCGGTGCGCTCCGGGGCGCCGTCGACGAACAGCACCGCCCCGTCCACGGGCGCGAGCGCCAGCGGCCCCTCGAGCGCCTCGACGGCCGCCTCCAGCCGGTCCTCGTCGACCGTGGTCACCGGCTCGCGCGCACCGACGCCGACGAGCTGGTACCACAGGTGCGCGGGCTGCAGGAGGTCGAAGCCGGTCAGCGCGTCGACCGTGGCCCGCGCGTCGAGCGTCAGCCCCGCCTCGGCGGGCTGGACCTGGGCCCGCACGTCCTGCGCGGTGACGGCGACCGGCTCGGCCGCACGGTCGGCGAGGCCGTCCTCGAGCGCCCGCACCGCCTCGTCGGCGCCGAGCCCGCCGATGGCGACGCCCGCGACGCTCGCGCCGCGCGGCACCCGGTCGGCCAGCGCCCAGGAGGCGCCGGCGTAGGCGCCGAGCAGCAGCACGGGCACGCCGACGGCGACGAGGGCACGGCGACCACGGCGCGGCGGCCGCTCGGGCTCGAAGGCATCGAGCGGGGACGGCGCCGGTGCCTCGCCCGGCACGCGGTCGAACAGCGGGTGCGCGCCCTCCCCCGGGTCCGCGGAGCCGGTGGGCCGCCAGGACGGGTGCGTGCCGGACGGGGTGCCGGAGGAGGCGACGGCAGGCCCGGCGGCAGGGTCGACGCCGTGGCCGTCCGCGGACGCGCCGTCCGTCGTCGGGTGCTGCGTGCGGTCCTGCATCGTCGGCCTCCTGTCGCGGCGCCCGCCCCCCGGGGGCCGCGCGTCCGCGATCGTACCCAGCCGCGGCGGCGCGGCGGCTGCGCGGGCCGCCACCGCCTCAGGCGATCGGGGGCGCGGACGCCGTCAGCGCACGGGCCGCAGCCGTCCCCGCAGGTGCACGAGGCCGCCGCGCGCCGGGTCGGCCTCCCGGACGGCGACCACCTCCCCCAGCACGACGTCGTGGTCGCCGGCCGGGTGGACCGCGACCGTCCGCAGGTCGAACCAGGCCGCGCCGGAGTCGAGCCACGCGGCGCCGGACCAGGGCGCGCGGTGGTGCGGCACGCGGGCGAGCTGGTCCACCGCGGGGCGCCCCGGCGAGGACAGCCAGTCCGCCTGCGGCGCCGCCCCGTCGTCGAGCACCGTGACGGCCCAGCCCGGCACGTCGTCGAGCGCCTCGCGTAGGCGGCTGTCGGCGTGCACGCAGAGCAGCAGCAGCGGCGGCTCCAGGGAGGCCGACACCACCGACGTCGCCGTCATCGCCTGGTCGTGCCCCCGCCAGCGCACCGTCACGACGACGACGCCGCCCGGGAGCCGGGCCGCCGCGGCGCGCAGCAGCGCCCCCTCCACCGGCGCGGGGACCGCCGGCACCGGGTCCGGCACAAGGTCCGGCACCGGGTCCGGCACCGGGACCCGCTCGGTCACGCCGGATCCCCCGGCCCGGACGGCAGCCCGGGCGGTGCGTCCGGCGCCGTCGCTGCGTCGCGCGGGGGCCGCGGCGTGTCGTCGAACCACGACCGCGGCAGGAACGCCACGGGCACGAGCAGCAGGACCGAGCCCGCCAGCCAGAGGACGCCGCGTTCGTCGCCGGCGGGCATGAGGACGTCCCCACCCGGCCCCTCCTGCGCGAGCAGCACGTTCACCGCCAGCATGGCGGCGCCCGTCCCGAGCAGGCCCGCTCCCCCGGCCAGCGACCGCGCCAGGACGCCGGCGGACACGACGAGGGCGAGCGCGCCGCCGAGGCCCGACGGCCACGAGACCGGCCAGGACACCGGCCAGGACACCCGGTGCACGGCGGAGCCGACGACGCCGACGAGCACGCCGAGCGCGAGGGTGCCGAGCACGCGGCGCAGCGGCGGCAGGGGTCCGGTCACGGCGTGCAGGCTAGTCCCCGCCCCTGCCCGGTGGCGGGCGCGTCCTCGTCGGGCTGTGATGGGGCCAGGGGCCGCGCGCAGGAGCCGGGAGCCACCCGGCCGGGCGGCACGTGCGCGCGCCGGCTGCCGGCGGCGCCTCCCGGAGGGAGCGCGAGGAGATGCTGACGCAGGACGAGGTCCGGACGATCGCGGGCGCCACGGCGGTCGACAGGGACGGGCAGCGGCTCGGGACGGTGGGCCGGGTCTACCTGGACGACGCCACCGGGGACCCGGCGTGGGTGACCGTGCGGACCGGGCGGTTCGGGGACGCGGAGTCCTTCGTCCCGCTGACGGACGCGACGCTGGCGGGCGACGAGCTGCGCCTGGCGCACGACGCCGACCGCGTCGACGGCGCGCCCCGCGTGGAGGTCGACGCCCACCTGACGCTCGAGGAGGAGCGCACGCTGTACGACCACTACGGCGTGGACGACGCCGGCGGGACGGGCGCGACGGCGCCGGTCGCGCGGCCGGGCTCCGGGATGGGGACCGAGGCGGGCACCGACCTGCAGGACCCGGAGGCGCGCACGACGGGCGGCCGCCACGCCGCGACACCGCCCGCCCCCGTGGCCCCGTCGGCGTCGCCCGTGCCCGCGACAGAGCTCACGCAGGCGCCCACGCCGGCGCCGGTCCCCGACGAGGACCTGACGGGACGGGGCCTGTCCGGCACGGTCGCCGGCGAGCCGGGGGCGTACGGCGGCGACCCGCGCCCGGCCGCCGCGGGTCCCGGCCCCTCCGACCTCGACGGCGGGCCGCACGCCGGGTCCACCCACCACGCCCCGACGGCCGGGGACGGCACCGCGGGCCCGGCCGGCGGCCCCGGTACGGCGCCCGTGCCCGGGTACGACCTGGGCGAGGCCGACCGTGGCGAGGCCGGCCGCGGCAGCAGCGACCCCGGCCCCGCGACGGGGGTGCGCCACGCGACGGGGGGTGCGGACGCGGCCGGTGCGCGCACCGCCTGGGACGAGGGTCGCAGCCGGATGCGCCCCTGGTCGTCCGGCGCCTGAGGGTCGCGCCGGGGCCGGACGCGGGTACCGACGACGAGCCCGGCCCGCGCACCGGGAGGACGTGTGACGCACGTCCTCTGGTGCGCGGGCCGCGGCTGCCGATGGGGTGGGCGCACGCCGTCGCCGACGGCCCGAGCCCGAGGGGTGGCCATGGCCCTGGTCCGCTGCACCTGCCTGCGCACGCCCGACGTGCGGTCGATCGTCATCCCGGACCCGACCTGCCCCGCCACCGTGGTCCACGAACGGCTCGCGGAGCCCGTCCGCGCCTGACGGCCGCCCGGCGTCCGCCGGACCGCACGGCCCTCAGGCCGTGGTGACGCGCACGTAGCCCTCCTCGGCGAGCAGGGGCGCCAGCACGTCGTTGCTCAGCGCCCAGCACCCGGCCAGCGGCGCCGGGCCGTCCAGCGCGCGCACCGCCCGCACCTGCGTCGCGTGCGCCCGCAGCGCCGCCAGCACGCGGTCCCGCACGGGCCCGACCGGCACGCGCACGTCCACCCGCTCGTCGTCGACGGCCACGGGCGGGACGGGACCGGCCGGGTCGGGCAGGGTGAGCGCGGCGGACTCGTCGCCCAGCGCGGCCTCCACGGCCGGGTCCGCCAGCGCCGCCCGGCCCGCCCGCAGCTCCCGCTCCCCCTGGGCGGCGTGCAGCACGGTCGGGTGCACGCCGTCGTCCCCGCGCGCCGCGAGCCTCAGCGCGCGGTGCGTCACCGCGTGCGCACGGACGTGGTCCGGGTGCCCGTAGCCGCCCTCGGGGTCGTAGGTGACGACCACCGCCGGCCGGACGGCCCGCAGCAGGCCGGCCAGGCGCCGGGCCGCCTCGTCGAGCGGCACCGCGACGAACGCGCCGGCGGGCACGTCGGCCGTCGCCCCGGCCCGGCCGGACCCCGTCCACACCATGCCGCTGTCCTCGTACCGGGCGGCCGGCTCGTGCGCGACGTCGTCCCCGCCCTCGTCCGCGCCCGCGCCCGCGCCCGACCACGCCGCACGCTCGTCGGGCAGCGTGTCCAGGAAGACCCCGCGCACGCCGAGCGCCGCCCGCGCCGCCGCCAGCTCCCGCTCCCGGTGCGCGGCCAGCGCGGGGCCGTCGCCCTCGAGGTGCGCGAGCGTCTCGCCGATGACCTCCCCGCGCTCCCCGCGCGTGCAGGTGACGACGACGACGTCGCGCCCGGCGGCCGCCCACGTGGCGAGCAGCGCGCCGGTGGCGAGCGTCTCGTCGTCGGGGTGGGCGTGGACGGCGACGAGGCCGCCCGTCGTCCCCTCGGGGGCGCCGGGCGGCCTCGTGCTCATGCCTGTGCTCGTGCGGGCCGCGGGTCAGCCGCGCTTGCTGCGGGCGGTGATGCGCGCGCGCTCGGTCTGGTCGAGGACGACCTTGCGGATGCGCACGATCTCCGGCGTCACCTCGACGCACTCGTCCTCGCGCGCGAACTCCAGCGACTCCTCGAGCGTGAGCTGGCGCGGCGGGACGAGGTTCTCGAAGTTGTCGGCCGTGGAGGACCGCATGTTCGTGAGCTTCTTCTCCTTGGTGATGTTCACGTCCATGTCCTCGTTGCGGCTGTTCTCGCCGACGATCATGCCCTCGTACACCTCCTGCGTGGGCTGCACGAAGAAGGAGCCGCGCTCCTGGAGGTTGATCATGGCGAACGGCGTCGCGGGGCCGGAGCGGTCCGCGACGAGCGAGCCGGACTGGCGCGTCTCGATGGGGCCGGCCCACGGCTCGTAGCCGTGCGAGATCGACGAGGCGATGCCCGTGCCGCGGGTGTCGGTGAGGAACCGGGTGCGGAAGCCGATGAGTCCGCGCGCCGGGACGACGAACTCCATGCGGACCCAGCCGGTGCCGTGGTTCGACATCGTCTCCATGCGGCCCTTGCGCTGCGCGAGGAGCTGCGTGACGGCGCCGAGGTACTCCTCCGGCACGTCGATCGTCATGTGCTCGACCGGCTCGTGGACCTTGCCGTCGATCGTGCGCGTGACCACCTGGGGCTTGCCGACCGTGAGCTCGAAGCCCTCGCGGCGCATCTGCTCGACGAGGATCGCCAGGGCCAGCTCGCCGCGGCCCTGCACCTCCCAGGCGTCGGGGCGGTCGGTGGGGACCACCTTGAGGGACACGTTGCCGATGAGCTCCGCGTCGAGGCGGTCCTTCACCTGGCGGGCCGTGACCTTGTGGCCCTTGCCGCCCTTGCCCGCCAGCGGCGAGGTGTTGATGCCGATGGTCATGGAGATGGCGGGGTCGTCGACGGTGATGAGCGGCAGGGGCCGCGGGTCGTCGGGGTCCGTGAGCGTCTCGCCGATGGTGATGTCGGGGATGCCGGCGACGGCGACGATGTCGCCCGGGCCCGCCTCGCCCTCCATCGGCACCCGCTCGAGCGCCTTCGTCTCGAGCAGCTCGGTGACCCGCACGTTCTGCAGCGTGCCGTCCTGGCGCGCCCACGCGACCGTCTGCCCCTTGCGCAGCGTGCCGTTGAAGAGGCGCAGCAGCGCGAGGCGGCCGAGGAACGGCGAGGCGTCGAGGTTGGTCACGTGCGCCTGCAGCGGCGCGGCCGGGTCGAAGGTCGGCGCGGGGATCTTCTCGAGGATCGTCGCGAACAGCGGCTCGAGGTCGGGGCTGTCCGGCAGGCCGCCGTTCTCGGGCTGCGTGAGCGACGCGCGCCCGACCTTGGCGGCGGCGTAGACCACGGGCACGTCGAGGATGGCGTCGAGGTCGAGGTCCGGGACGTCCTCGTGCAGGTCGGACGCCAGGCCCAGGAGCAGGTCCGTGCTCTCGTGCACGACCTCGTCGATCCGCGCGTCGGGCCGGTCCACCTTGTTGACCAGCAGGATCACGGGGAGCTTGGCGGCCAGCGCCTTGCGCAGCACGAACCGGGTCTGCGGGAGCGGGCCCTCGGACGCGTCGACGAGCAGGACGACGCCGTCGACCATCGACAGGCCGCGCTCGACCTCGCCGCCGAAGTCGGCGTGGCCCGGGGTGTCGATGACGTTGATCGTCACGCCGTCGGGCTGGCCCACCGCGGCCGCCGCGGGTCCGGCGTACCGGATCGCGGTGTTCTTCGCGAGGATCGTGATGCCCTTCTCGCGCTCGAGGTCGCCGGAGTCCATGGCGCGCTCGTCGACGTGGGCGTGCTCGCCGAAGGCGCCGGACTGCCAGAGCATGGCGTCGACGAGCGTGGTCTTGCCGTGGTCGACGTGCGCGACGATCGCGACGTTGCGCAGGTCGGCGCGCACGGAGGAGCCGGCCTGGGGGGCGGCGACGGGCACGGACATGGGTCTACTCATCTCGACGCGGGGAGGCGGTTCGCGCGCGCGGCCGAGGTCCGGCCGCGGCCCGCCGGGGTGCCCGGCGGGGCCGCCGCACCCCCGCGCGAGGGCCGGGGGGCCGGTGCGGTGCGGGGGCGGGACTCGTCGCGGCGACGCTGCGCGGCCCTCATGGTACCGCCGCCCGTCCCCCTGCGCCGATCCCCCGGCGTCGGGCCCCTGCGCGATCTCCTCCCGCGGCCCCTGCCCGGGCCCGCGTGCCCTACAGGCCGGGGATCGGCGGGTGGGCCGCCTCGACCTCCGCCGCCTCGTCGCCGACGTGGTGCCCGTGCCCGCGACGCGGCGCCTCGTCCTCCTCGTCGTGCGCCCCGCCGAGCAGCGCGGCGCGCGCCTCGCGGCGGCGGCGCTGCTCCTCCGGGTCCGGCACGGGCACGGCGGCCAGCAGCCGCTGGGTGTACGGGTCCTGCGGGGCCCGCACCACCTGCTCCGTCGGCCCGACCTCGACGAGCCGGCCGTGGTGCATGACCGCGATCCGGTCGGACAGGATCTCGACCACCGCGAGGTCGTGGCTGATGAACAGGCACGCGAAGCCGTGCTCGCGCTGCAGCTCCTGGAAGATCTCGAGCACGGCCGCCTGGACCGAGACGTCGAGCGCGGACGTCGGCTCGTCGGCGACGAGGAGCTTGGGCTCCAGCGAGAGCGCGCGGGCGATGCCGACGCGCTGGCGCTGGCCGCCCGACAGCTCGTGCGGGTAGCGGTTGCGCATGGCCCGCGGGAGCTGCACCTGGTCGAGCAGGCGCTCGACCTGCGTGCTCAGCTCCTTGCCCGAGACGCCCTTGTGCAGCATGAGCGGCTCGGCGATGGACTCGCCGATCGGCAGGCGCGGGTTGAGCGACGAGCCCGGGTCCTGGAAGACGATGCCGACCTGGCTGCGCAGCGGCCTCAGCGTCTTCGCGGACGCACCGACCATGTCCGTCCCCGCGATCGACAGCGAGCCGCCCGTCACCGGCAGCAGCCCGACGACCGCGCGGCCGATGGTCGTCTTGCCCGACCCCGACTCCCCGACGAGGCCGACGACCTCGCCCTGGCGGATGGTCAGGCTCACCTCGTCGACGGCGCGGAACGCGGGCGTGCGGCCCCGGCCCGGGTACTCGACCACCATGTCCACGGCCTCGAGGACCACGGGCCGCGCATCCCCGGCACCGGCCGCGTGCGCACCGGTGCGCGGGCGCGTCGTCGCCGCCCCGCCGGCGCTCGCGCCCGCGACGTCGGGCGTCGTGGTGGTCCCCGCCCCGGCACCCGCACCGGGGCCCGTGTGGCGGCCGAGGTGCGGCACCGCGTCGAGCAGGCGGCGCGTGTAGGGGTGCTGCGGGTCGCCGAACACCTGGGCCGTCGAGCCCTTCTCGACGACCTCGCCGTCCTTCATCACCATGATCGTGTCGGCCATGTCCGCCACCACGCCCATGTCGTGGGTGATGAGGACGATGCCGCTGTCGAGCCGGTCGCGCAGGCTGCGCATGAGCCCGAGGATCTCGGCCTGGACCGTCACGTCGAGCGCGGTGGTCGGCTCGTCGGCGATGAGCAGCTGCGGGTCGCAGGCCAGCGACTGGGCGATCATCGCGCGCTGCCGCTGCCCGCCGGAGAGCTGGTGCGGGAACGAGCTGAACCGGGTCTCGGGGTCCGGGATCTCGACGAGGCGCAGCAGCTCCAGCGCCCGCTCCTTCGCGGCCCGCGGCCCCATGTCGAAGTGTGCGCGCAGCGTCTCCACGATCTGGAAGCCGATCGTGTAGACGGGGTTCAGGGCCGTCATCGGCTCCTGGAAGATCATCGCGATCTCGCGCCCGCGGATGCGGCGCAGGCGGCTCGTCGACATGCCGAGCAGCTCCCGGTCGCCCAGCCGGGCGCTGCCGCGGGCCCGGCCGTTGGCGGGCAGCAGGCCGAGCAGCGCCATGGACGACTGCGTCTTGCCCGACCCGGACTCGCCGACGATGGCCAGCACCTCGCCCGGGCGCACGTCGTAGCTGACGCCCTTGGCGGCCGGGTACCAGGTGCCGTCGACGTAGAAGTCCACGCCGAGGTCCCGCACGGACAGCACCGGCGCGACGGACGGGGTCGGTGCCGGGACGGAGGAGGTGTCGATGGCCACGGTTCAGTGTCCTCTCCGGTGGTCGCGGCGCCGGGTGGGCGTCGCGCGCACCGTGCTCGTCACGTGCGTCAGCATGGGGGCGTGTCCGACGACCCGGCTCCCGTGCACGTCGCCCGGTCCGCCTACGGCCGGGCGCTGGTGGTCGCGGTGGTGCTGGTGGTCCTGGTGGCGCTCGTCGCGGTGGCCGCCGACGACCCCGGCGGTCTGCGTGTCGCATCCGCGTGGGCGGCGTGGGCCGTGCTGGCGGCGTGGGCCCTGTTCTGGCGCCCGGCGCTGGAGGTGGGCGACGAGCGCGTCGTCGTGCGCAACGTCCTGGCGACCGTCGTCGTGCCCCGCGGCGCCCTGCGCGCGGTGCGCGGGCGGTGGGGCCTGGAGCTCGTGACGGACGGCGGCGTGGTGCCGGTGTGGGCCGCGCCGGGCTCCGCCGCCCTCGGGTCCGCCTCGGGGCGGCGTGGGCCGGCGGACGAGGGCGCCGCCCTGCTGGACCCGCTCGTCGGCCCGCCGGCCGCGGACGTCGCCGCGCCTCCCGTCACCCGACGCGTCCACACCGCCACGGTGGTGGGTCTCGTCGGCCTGCCGGTGCTCGCGGTCCTGCTGGGCGCGACGGCCTGACGGCGCCGCGACGGCAGGGCCGACGGTGCCGGCGGTGGTGGCGCCGCCCGCGGTCACGGGCTGCCGACCCCGGCGCCGCCCGGCAGGCTCGTGCCGCCGGCGGTGCCCGACGTGGGCACGAGGCCGCTGCGCGCGGCCGCACGGTCCATGGCGCGCTGGCTGGGGATCCGCTTCTGGCGCGGGTCGAACGCGTCGCGCAGCCCGTCGCCGATGAAGTTGATGCACAGCGCGATGAGCACGATGAACAGGCCCGGCCACCAGAACAGCCACGGCCGGGTGGCGAAGGCGCTCTGGTAGATGGAGATGAGCTGGCCGAGGGAGACCTCGGGCGGCGTGATGCCGAAGCCGAGGTAGGACAGCGCCGCCTCGAGCAGGATCGCCTGGCTCATGAGCAGGGTGGCGCTGACGATCACCACGCCGATGGCGTTCGGCAGGATGTGCTTGAAGATGATCCGCCGGCTGCTGGACCCGGCGACGCGCGCGGCGTCGACGAACTCCCGCTCGCGCAGCGCCAGGAACTCGCCGCGGACGAGCCGCGCGAGGCTCGGCCAGAGGATGAGGCCGAGGGCCAGCGCGAACAGCACGCCGGAGATGCCGCCCGCCAGCTTCCCGACGACCGCGCCGATGACGATGGTCGGCATGGTGATGACGAGGTCGGTGCTGCGCATGAGCGCGGTGTCGAGGCGCCCGCGGTAGAACCCGGCGAGCGCGCCGACGAGCACGCCGATCGCGGTGGACACCGCGCCCACGACGACGATGACCATGAGGGACGTCTGCACGCCCTTCATCACCTGCGCGAAGATGTCGCGCCCGATCTCGTCCTGGCCCAGCGGGTGCTCCCCGATCGCGAAGCCCTCCCCGCCGAGCCACGTCGGCATCGACAGCGTGGGACGGCCGCCGGGGTTGGTGATGACCGGGTCGGACGCGCCGGTGTACTTCCACCAGCCCGGCACGGGTCCGAACCCGACCGAGGTGAGCGACAGCACGACGATCGCGGCGAGGACGACCATGCCGACGATCGCGCCCTTGTGCCGCAGGAAGCGGCGCCGGACGATCTGCCCCTGCGAGAGGCCGGCGACGTCCTGCAGCTCGATGGCGTTCTCGAGGTGCTCCTGCGCGCCCGCCGGCTCCTGGTTGGGCGTCCTGGGGGTGTCCTGGGTGCTCATGCGTCCAACCGGATCCGGGGGTCGACGACCGCGTAGATGATGTCCGCGACGACGTTGGCGATGATCGCCAGCGCCGCCGTGATGGCGATGTAGGCCATGACGGGCTCGATGTCCGCCTCACCGAGGTTCTGCACGAAGAGCTGGCCCATCCCCGGCCGGCCGAAGATGTTCTCCGTGATGATCGCGCCGCCGATGAGCGTGATGATGTCGATGGGCACGACGGTGGCCAGCGGGATGAGCGTGTTGCGGAACCCGTGCCGGACGACGACGAGCCGCTCCGGCAGGCCCTTGGCCCGGGCGGTGCGGATGTAGTCCTGGTTCATCACCTCGAGCATGCTGGCCCGCGAGTAGCGGGTGTAGGCCGCGAACGAGATGAGGATGAGCGCGATCGTCGGCAGGACGAGGTGCGTGTACGTGTCGAGCAGCCCCACCCAGTAGTTGCCGCCGAGGCTCGGCGTGCGGTCGCCCGTCGTCGCGATGGGCCGTCCCCGCAGGAACTCGAAGTACGCCGGCCACACGCCCATGACCTGGTCGACGATGATGAGCGCCCCGACGACGAAGCCCGTGATCGCGCCGCCGCGCGCCGAGACGCCCTTGTCGGGCCCGGCGAAGGCCACCCCGACCGCCGCGCCGCCGGCCGTGAACGCCGCGACGACCAGCGCGGTCATCCAGTTGCTCTCGTCGTCGGTGGAACGGAAGAAGGCGTCGAGCGGGAAGCTCAGCACGACGCCCAGCACCGCCACGACGATCGCCGCGAGCAGCGCCCGCCGGTTCTGCAGCCCCGCGAAGACGCCCGTCACCGCGACCGCCGTGCCGAGGCCGAACAGCGCGAGCAGCACCGGGCCGATGTGCGGCCGGTCCCACCAGCCCGACACCTGCAGGTACACGAGCAGCCCGCCGGTGGCGACGGCCGCCACGAGCGCCGTCTGCATCCGGCGCCGGACGGAGCCGCCCACCGCCAGGCTCCACAGCCCTGCGCTCAGCAGGGCCACCACCACGATGACGCCCGTGCCGATGACGGGGTCGCGCAGGAAGTCGTTGAAGCCGATCGCGCCCCACTGCTTGAGCAGCACCGCGACGAAGAAGGAGGGCAGCGAGTACAGGAAGAACGAGAGGAAGATGATGATGTAGTCGAAGCTGCTGTACTGCCGCAGGGCCGAGACGATGCCGACGACGACGCCGAGCACGAGCGCCACGAAGGTGGCGGCGGTGACGAGCTGCAGCGTGGAGACGATCGCGGAGGCGACGAGCGAGCTGACCTCCTGGCCGGTGCGCCACTGCGTGCCCAGGTCGCCGGTGGCCACGTTCCCCAGCCACTGGAAGAAGCGGATCACGACGTTCGTGTCGAGCTGCAGCAGCGCGGTGCGCTGGTCGATGAGCTGCTGCTTGTTGGGCGCCGTGCTCTCGCGCAGGTCGGCCAGCGGGTCGATCGCCAGGTCCACCAGGACGTACATGATGAACAGGGCGACCAGGAGGGTCGCCAGGCCCGCGACGAAGCGGCGCCAGAGGAATCTCAGCACGGAAGAGGGACCTCGCTCGTGAGGGGTGCTCGTGAGGGGAGCTGTCGCGTCCGGGGGAGTTTATGCCCCGGCCCTGCCGGCGCCTCGAGACGTGTGACGGTGCGCAGGACGGTGCGCAGGACGGTGCGCAGGACGGTGCGCAGGACGGTGCGCAGCACGGTGCGGGACGGTGCGGCGTCTCCGGACGGTGGTGCGGGGCGCGCACGCGCGAGGGCGCCGGGGGTGGGTGCCCCCCGGCGCCCTCGCGTGCGGTGCTGTCGTGCAGGTCCTGGTGCCCGGCCGCCGTGGCGGCCGGGCCGTCAGGCGAGGGTCAGGCGCCCTCGCCCGGCGTCCAGTTCCAGAAGCCGGCGAAGATCGTCGGCGAGATGGAGATCTTCGAGACGCCGCTGATGGCGGTCGGGTCCCAGGCGGTGACGCCGGGGAACTGGAAGATCGTCACGCCGAACGCGTCCTCGACGAGGAGCGCCTCGATCTCCGTGAGGATCTCGCCCTGACGGTCCTCGTCCGTGGTGACGGCCAGCTCGTCGTACAGGGCGTCCACCTGCGGGTTGGAGTACCCGTAGTAGTTGTTGCCACCACCGGTCTCGTAGTTCGCCTGCGACTCCGTCACGGCGGTCGAGGTGGACTGCCACCCGAACAGCGCCGCGTCGTAGAAGTTCGTCGCGTTGGACAGGTCGGTGCCCCAGTCGGTCTGGACCTGGTAGGGCACGACCTCGAACCCGGCCTGCGTCGCCGAGTCGGCGATGAGCTGGTACTGGTTCTGGCGGCGGACGTTGTCCGGCGCGAAGAGCAGGCGGACCTGGATCGGCGTCGTGACGCCGGCCTGCGCGAGCAGGGCCTGGGCGCCGGCGATGTCGACCTCGCCGTACTGCTCGGTCATGCCGTTGCCCTCGACGATCGGGTCGTAGTTGGGCGAGCCGGGGACCGTCGTGTAGGACGAGCGCAGCTCGGCCTCGGGGTTCAGCGGCGCGATGAGCGTGTCGACGATCTGCTGGCGCGGGATCGTCTTGAGGAACGCCTGGCGCACGAGCTTGGCCTTCTCGGCGTCGCCGCCGTAGGTGGCCGGGTCGAACGGCCCGCCGTTGGCGAACTGCAGGTCGACGTGCTCGTACGTGCCCTCGTCGCCCGTCTGGACCTCGAGGCCCTCGATCGCCTCGAGGGAGGCCAGGACGTCCGCCGTGGACTGCGGGCTGATGAGGTCGAGCTCCCCGTTCTGCAGGGCCTGGACCTGGGCCAGCGGGTCCTCGTTGTAGCGGATCGTCACCGTCTGGATGCCCGCGGCGAGGTCACCGGTGTAGTTCTCGTTCGCCTCGAGCGTCATGTACTGGTTCTCGACGAAGTCGGTCATGACGTACGCGCCGGTCGAGAGGTACAGGCCCGGGTCGTCCGGCAGCGAGGTGTAGTTGAAGTCGGTGCTCCACACCTTCGCGATCTTGCCGAGCGCCTCGAGGTCGTCGTTGACGATGGCGTCCTGGACGGCCTGCGTGGCCTCCGCCGCGTCCTCGATGCCGAGCGCCCGCTGGCCCACGACGTGCGCGGGCAGGTTCGGGCCGGTGAGGCAGGTCTCCCAGTCGGCGAACGGCACCGAGTAGGTGATGGTGAACGTGGAGTCGCCGGTCTCCGGCTTCTCCTCGATGAGCGGGACGCAGGAGGACACGGCGTCGAAGTAGACGCCGGCGTCGACCGCCTCCTGGTTGGTGACGTTGCCCTCGTCGTCGTACTCGGGCTCGACGTTGTTGTACTGCCCGCTCTGGGCCGCCCACTCGAGGAGCATGTCCGTCGGGGTCACGGGGACCTCGTCCGACCACTGCACGCCGTCCGCGAGCGTGTACTCGACCGTCAGCGGGTCCTCGGACGTCACCTCGTACGATCCGAAGGACTCGTCCGGCGTCAGCGCCAGGTCCTGGTCGTAGTAGTTGAACGACGAGGAGATCAGGTACTTCACGATGGCGTTGGCCGTCGCGTTGCCCGTCGCGCTGTTGGCGTTGTACGAGAAGAACGGCTGGTTCCACCCGATGTAGACGGCCGACTCCTGGCTGAGCCCGGCGTCGTCGGCGGGTGCGGTCGCGTCGCCGTCACCGTCGCCGCTGTCGCCCGAGCACGCCGACAGGACGAGCGCGGCGCCCGCCGTCAGCGAGACCGCGGCCGCGGCCCTGCGTGTGATCCTCAATGTTCCTCCTGGGAAGGTGGGGACGTCCCCACTCGGCCCGCACACGGTGTGCGTCCGGGCCACCCCGCGGGTCCGTACCGCCAAGGGGTCAGCGAAACGCTAGTCCGGCGCAATCGGACATACCGGACACCCTTCGTCGCCACGCTGCGATCGTTACCTGATCGAAACTGGTCGGTAAGTTCCAGCATCCGAGATCCGGCAGGGTGAAACATACGCGACACAGGAACGTTACACAGCCCCCGCCGCGCCGCGTCGCACGGCCGTCCCGACCGCGAGCGCCCGGGGCCCCTCGGCCACGCGCTCGACCTCGTCGAGGAGCCGGGCCACGGCGTCCGTCGGCGCGGACGAGTCGACGCGGGCGGACCAGACGATGCCGGTCGACGCCCAGGCGGGCGTGGCGAAGGAGCCCGTCGCCACCACGTGCACCCCGTCGACCGGGAGGCCGGCCCGCTGCGCCTCCCGGTGCACGTCGTTGAGGACGCAGACGGCGACGGCCAGGAGCAGCACGTGCGCCCCCGTCAACGACCCACGGACGGCGACCCCGCCGGGCGTCCACGCGTGCGGCAGCACGGCGAGCGGGTCGGCCAGGCGGTCGCGGGCCGTCCCCGAGGCCACCTCCACCTCGAACGGCCCGGCGGTCCCGAGGACGTCCCCCGCGCCGGTGCCCGAGGCGTCCCCCGCGGCGCTCACCGGGGCGCCGCGCGGCGCCGGTCGTGCTCCCACGTCGTCCGTCCTCGCACGGCGGCTCCCGGTCGTCGTCGTCCGGTGAACGGCGCCCGCGGCCCTGCCCCGCCCGCCCCTCGGTCCTGCCCGACGAGCCGGCCGCGTCCGGCGCTGATCACCCTGGCCGCAGCAGCGTGGCGCGGCCCGACCCGTCCCGCCTCCCGAGGAGCCGGACCGTGCCCCACGGCCGCCGACGCGCGGGTCACACGTTGAAGCGGAACTCCACGACGTCGCCGTCGGCCATGACGTAGTCCTTGCCCTCGATGCGCGCCTTGCCGGCGGCGCGCGCGGCGGCCACGGACCCGGCGGCGACGAGGTCGTCGAAGGAGACGACCTCGGCCTTGATGAAGCCCTTCTGGAAGTCCGTGTGGATGACGCCCGCGGCCTGCGGAGCCGTCCAGCCCTGGCGGATGGTCCAGGCGCGCGACTCCTTGGGGCCCGCCGTCAGGTAGGTCTGCAGGCCGAGGGTGTGGAAGCCGACGCGCGCGAGCTGGTCGAGGCCCGACTCGCTCTGGCCCGTCTCGGCGAGCATCTCCCGCGCCTCGTCCTCGTCGAGCTCGACGAGCTCGGACTCGAGCTTGGCGTCGAGGAAGATCGCGTCCGCGGGGGCCACGAGGGCGCGCAGCCGCTCCTGCATGGCCGTGTCCGCCAGGCCCTCGTCGTCGGTGTTGAAGACGTAGATGAAGGGCTTGGCCGTCATGAGGCCGAGCGGGGCGATCTCGGCCAGGTCCAGCCCGGCGGCCGCCGCACCCTGGGACAGCGGCGTGCCGGCCGCCAGGATCTCCTGGGCCTTCTGCGCGGCGGCCAGGAGCGCCGGCTCCGCCTTCCTGGCCCGCACCTCCTTCTCCAGGCGCGGTACCGCCCGCTCGACGGTCTCGAGGTCGGCCAGGACGAGCTCGGTCGCGATCGTCTCGATGTCGTCCTCGGGGTCGACCGCCCCGTTGACGTGCACGACGTCCGGGTCGGCGAAGGCGCGGGTCACCTGGCAGATGGCGTCCGCCTCGCGGATGGTCGCCAGGAACTTGTTGCCCAGGCCCTCCCCCGTGCTCGCGCCCTTGACGATGCCGGCGATGTCGACGAAGGACACGGTCGCGGGCAGGACGCGCTCGGAGCCGAAGATCTCCGCCAGCGTGGCCAGCCGCGGGTCCGGCAGGGGGACGACCCCGACGTTGGGCTCGATCGTCGCGAACGGGTAGTTCGCGGCGAGCACCTGCGCGCGGGTCAGGGCGTTGAAGAGGGTGGACTTGCCGACGTTGGGCAGTCCGACGATGCCGATGGTGAGGGCCACGTCGCACCAGTCTAGGGACCGTCCGCCGGGCGACCGCTCAGCGCATGGTCACCAGCGCCTGCAGCAGGCGCGGCGCGCGCCGGTCCAGCAGGTGCCCGCCCCACCGCACGCCGACGACGAGCAGCAGCCCGCCCAGCACGGCCCCCACGAGGAGCGCGACCCAGCCGAGCGGCGCGGAGGACCACGCGACGGCCAGCACGGCGAGCACGAGCTCGGGCGCGGCGAGCACGAGGCCCACCGTCATGCCGCCGAGCTGGGAGACCACCGCCGCCAGAGAGGCGCCCTGCCGCGTGGTGAACGCGCTCTCCCCCGCCTGCTGCACGCGCGTGACGAGCAGCGCCGAGACCACGCTCGCCACGCCGAGCGCGGTGAGGCACGTGCCGAGCGCGGCGCCGAGCACGGCCGGCAGGTGCCGCGCCGAGCCCGTGAGCAGCGCGACGACGACGGCCAGGACGACGAGCAGCGGCACGAGCAGCAGCCCGACGCCCAGCACGCGCCCGGCGCGGTCGTCGCGCCCGCGCAGGCCGGCGGACACGTGCAGCCAGAACGCCGTGCCGTCGAAGGAGACGTCCTGGCTGACGGACCAGCCGAGCAGGAACGCCGCGAGCGGCACGGTCGCGAGGACGCCGTACGCGCCCGCGCCGAACGCCCACAGCACGACGGGCAGGACGGGCACGACGAGCACGGACAGCGCGTAGCGCGGGTCGCGCCGCCAGTAGGTCAGGCACCGTGCCGCCACGGCCCACGTCGGCGTGGCGGGCAGGCGGCCGAGCAGGCCCAGCCCGCGGGCGACCGCGCCGGCGGGGGCCGAGGCGGCGGGGCGCACGAGGGCGTGGGCCATGGCGCGGTCCCACACGACGGTCAGCACCGCGACGGCCGCCGCCAGGACGAGCAGGCGCGCGGCGGCGGTGCCCCACCGCCCCTGGGCGGCGTCGGCCGGCGCCGCCCATGCGGCGCCGAACGGCGTCCAGGCGAGGACCGCCGCGAGGTCGGCCAGCAGGCCCCGCAGGCCCGCGACGTCCACGCCCTCCCCCAGCCCCTGCGTGAGGCGGCCGAAGCCGATGTACACGCCGACGGCCAGCACCACGGCGACGACGCCCACGACCTCCCGCGAGCGCCGGCCCGACAGCGCGGGGGCCAGCGCGGTCGTCGTCGCCCGCGAGCCGACCACGCACAGCGCCACGGCCAGCACCGCGCCCACGGCCGCGACGGGCAGGGCCTGCGGCTGCCGCCACCACACCACCACGGACGCCGCCACGGTGACCACGGTCACGAACCCCGGCACCCCGACCAGACCCGCCAGCGCCAGGCCGGCCAGCAGCTGCCGGCGCGGCACGGGGAACAGGGTGAACCGCGCCGGGTCCAGCGTGGCGTCCACCCCGAAGGCGACGAGCGGCAGCAGCGCCCAGCCGAGCACGAGCAGCGCCCCGCCGGCGACGAGCACGTCCCGCCGCAGCCCCACGTCCTCCACCACCGCGAGCCCGGCGATGCCGGCCAGCACGAGGACGAGCGCGACGAGGCCGTAGAGCAGCGCGAGCAGCAGCCCGACGACCTGCCAGGGGCTGCGCCGCAACCCGTTGCGCAGCAGGAGGAGCTTGAGCCTCAGGAGGTGCGCAACCACGCCAGGCCCTCCCCGTGCACGCGGCCGCCGACGAGGTCGACGAACCGGTCCTCGAGGCTGGCGCCGGCGCGGACCTCGTCGACCGTGCCTGCGGCGAGCACACGGCCGGCGGCGACGACGGCCACGTGGTCGCACATCCGCTGGACGAGGTCCATCACGTGCGACGAGACGATGACCGTGCCGCCGGTGGCGACGTAGCCGTGCAGGATGTCGCGGATGTTGGCCGCCGAGACGGGGTCGACCGCCTCGAACGGCTCGTCGAGGACGAGCAGGCGGGGCGCGTGGACGAGCGCGCACGCGAGGGTGATCTTCTTCGTCATGCCCGCCGAGTAGTCGACGACGAGCGTGTCGGCGTCCGCCGTGAGGTCGAAGGCACGCAGCAGGTCCGCGGTCCGCTCGGCCACGGTCGGGCGGTCCATGCCGCGCAGGAGGCCCGCGTACGTGACGAGCTGCGCGCCGGTGAGCCGGTCGAACAGCCGCACGCCGTCCGGCAGCACGCCGAGCAGCGCCTTCGTCCCCAGCGGGTCGGCCCACAGGTCCCGCCCGGCGACGAGGACCTGCCCGGCGTCCGGCACGAGCAGCCCCGTGGCCATCGACAGCGTCGTCGTCTTGCCCGCGCCGTTGGGCCCGACGAGGCCGTAGAAGGACCCGGCCGGCACGACGAGGTCGATCCCGGCGACCGCCACCTTGTCCCCGAACCGCTTCCACAGGCCGCGCACCTCGAGCGCCGCGCCCGGGGTCGGCGGGGGTGGGGGCACGGGGGGCACCGGGGGCACCGCGCCGGGGACGCCGGGCGGCGGGGCGGAGGTCATGACGGCCACCCTAGGGCGGGGCCGGGGGCCGCCGTGGCGCGTCGGCGCGGTCGTGTCGGTGGGTGCTGCGAGGGTGCGGTCGTGCAGACGGCGACGGTGGTGGCGGTGCTGGTGGGCGCGGTGGTCGCGCTCCTCGCGGGGGTCGCGCTCGGGTACGTCCTCGGGCGCGCGCGGGCCGAGCGGGAGGGGGCGGCGCGCCTGGCGCGCGCCGAGGTGGAGGCGGCCCGCGCCCGTGAGCGCCGGGAGGCGGAGCGCGAGGCGGCGCGGGCGGAGCAGGAGCGGCACGCGGCGGAGACGGCCGTGCTGGGCGACCGGTTCCGGGACGTGGCCTCCGACGTGCTGGCGACCGCGTCCGAGCAGTTCCTCGTCCTGGCGCAGCAGCGGCTCGCCGCCGGGCACCAGCTCCAGGCGGGCGAGCTGGCGGAGCGCGAGCGGGCGGTCGCGGCGCTCGTGGACCCCCTGGCGGGCACGCTCGAGCGGGTGCGCGCCCAGCTCGCCGCCGCCGAGCAGGACCGGGCCGCGGGCCAGGCCGCGCTGGGTGAGCAGGTGCGGGCCCTGCGCGAGCAGGCGGAGGGTCTGCGCACGGAGACCGGGCGGCTGTCGACGGCCCTGCGCTCCTCGCAGGTGCGCGGGCGGTGGGGCGAGGTGCAGCTGCGCCGCGTCGTGGAGGCGGCCGGGATGCTCGCGCACGTCGACTTCGTCGAGCAGCAACGGGTGGTCACCGACGACGGCGTGCAGCGGCCCGACCTCGTCGTTCACCTGTCGGGCGGCCGGCACGTCGTCGTCGACGCCAAGGTCGCGTTCCTCGGCTACCTGGAGGCCGTGGAGGCGGCCGACGAGGGGACGCGGCGCCGACGGCTGGCCGCCCACGCCCGGCACCTGCGCGCGCACGTCGACGGCCTGGCGGCGAAGCGGTACTGGGAGGGCGTCGCGCCGGCGCCGGAGTTCGTCGTGCTGTTCGTGCCGGCCGAGCCGTTCCTGCTCGCCGCGCTCGAGGAGGACCCCGGACTCATGGAGCACGCGTTCGACCGGGACGTCGTCATCGCGACGCCCGCCACGCTGCTGGCCCTGCTGCGGACCGTCGCGTACGCCTGGAAGCAGGACGCGGTCGCGGCCAACGCGCAGGCGGTGCTCCAGCTCGGCACGGAGCTGCACGGGCGCCTCGCGACGCTCGGGGGCCACCTGGGGCGGCTGGGCCGCTCGCTGGAGCAGGCGGCGTCCGCCTACAACCGGACCGTGGCCTCGCTGGAGACGCGCGTCCTCGTCACGGCGCGCCGCTTCACCGACCTCGGCGTCGCGCACGAGCCGCTGGCGGCGCCGGCGCCGGTCGACCCGCGGCTGCACGCCCTGTCCGCGCCCGAGCTGCTCGAGGCCGCGCTCGCCGAGCCCGACGACGCGGGCCCTGACCGTGGCGGGTGGGGCCCGCGCGACACGGCGGCGCTCGACGCGGCGACGCCCGACGCGGCGCGCGAGCCGCAGGACGGCCACCCTCGCGCCGCGGGCGCGTAGTCGCGCGCGGCGGGGAGCCTCGGGACGTCGCCGCCGGCGGCGGCCGTCGAGGGCGTCAGACCGGCTGGACCTCGAGCGACCGACGCCCGTCGCGGCGCGGCCGCTGCTGGTCGACACCGCGCTCCCGCAGGTCGGTCCGCAGCTCGCGCGGGAGGGAGAACATGAGGTCCTCCGTCGCCGTGCGGACCTCCTCGACCTCGCCCCAGCCCCAGCCGGCGAGCCGCTCGAGGACCCCGGTGACGAGGATCTCCGGCACGGAGGCCCCGGAGGTCACGCCGACCGTCGTGGCCCCGTCGAACCAGGCCGGGTCCAGCTCGTCGGCGTGGTCGACCCGGTAGGAGGCCCGGGCGCCGGACTCGCGCGCGACCTCGACGAGGCGCACGGAGTTGGAGGAGTTGGCCGAGCCCACCGTGATGACGACGTCGCACGCCGGCGCCAGCTTCTTCACCGCGACCTGGCGGTTCTGCGTCGCGTAGCAGATGTCGTCGCTCGGCGGGTCCTGCAGGTGCGGGAACCGCTCGCGCAGGCGGCGGACGGTCTCCATCGTCTCGTCGACGGACAGCGTCGTCTGCGAGATCCACACGAGCCGCTCGGGGTCCCGCACGACGAGGGCGTCCACGTCCTCGGGGCCGTTGACGACCTGGATGTGGTCGGGCGCCTCCCCGTACGTGCCCTCGACCTCCTCGTGGCCCGTGTGCCCGATGAGGAGGATCTCGCGGTCCTCGGCGGCGAACCGCACGGCCTCCTTGTGCACCTTCGTCACGAGCGGGCACGTGGCGTCGATGGTCTGCAGGGACCGGGCGGCGGCGGAGGCGTGCACGGCCGGGGAGACCCCGTGGGCGGAGAAGACGACGCGCGCACCCTCGGGCACCTCGTCCGTCTCGTCGACGAAGACGGCGCCGCGGGCGGCGAGCGTCTGCACGACGTGCTTGTTGTGCACGATCTCCTTGCGGACGTACACCGGGGCGCCGTAGGTCTCGAGCGCCTTCTCGACCGCGACGACCGCCCGGTCCACGCCGGCGCAGTAGCCGCGCGGGGCCGCGAGCAGCACGCGCTTGCGGGCGACGGGGGCGGCGGAGGGGACGGGGGTGGTCACCGCACGAGTCTAGGCGGCGCTCCCTGAGGGCACCGTGCCGAGCAGCACGTGGGCGACGTGACGTCCGCCGCCCCGGCACGCGCCGACGGGCCTGTCGGTGGGGTGGGGCAGGCTGGTCCCGTGAGCAGCGTTCCCCTCCCCCTCCCCGACGCGTCGGGGGGCCTCGACGTGCCGGGGGTCCCCGACGCGCCGGCCGGTACGGCTGACCACCTGGCGGAGGCAGCGCCCCGCGGGCCGCTGCCCCTGCCCGTGCGGGCCGCCGACACCACGCCGGAGCGCCCGTGGCCCGTGCGCCACCTGGCGCCGAAGGTCGCGGACTACGTGGCGCGGATGCCGCCGGTCTGGGTCGAGGGGCAGGTGCTCAACCTGCGGCGGTGGAACACGCTGTGGTTCCTCACGCTGCGGGACACGGACCTCGACATGTCGGTGTCCGTGACGGCCCCCGCGCGGGCGCTGGCGGGTCTCGGGGACCGCTTGGCGGACGGCGCGCACCTCGTCGTGCACGCGCGGCCGCAGTTCCACCCCAAGAAGGGGGACCTGTCCTTCGCGGCCGACGCGGCCCGGCTCGTCGGGATCGGGGAGCTGCTGGCGCGCATCGAGCACCTCAAGGGCGTCCTGGCCTCGGAGGGCCTGTTCGACGAGCGCCGCAAGCGGCGCCTGCCGTTCCTGCCGGCCGTCGTCGGGCTCGTGTGCGCGCAGCAGGGCGACGCGGAGCACGACGTCGTCTCCAACGCCCGGGCGCGCTGGGGGGCCGTGCAGTTCGAGGTGCGGCGCGTGACGGTGCAGGGCCCGCGCGCGGTCCCCGAGGTGTGCGCCGCGATCGAGGAGCTCGACCGGGACCCGCGGGTGGAGGTCGTCGTGGTGGCTCGCGGCGGAGGCTCCTTCGAGGACCTCCTGCCCTTCAGCAACGAGACGCTCGTGCGCGTGGCGGCGGCCTGCCGGACGCCGCTGGTGAGCGCCATCGGGCACCACCTCGACACCCCGCTGCTCGACCTCGTGGCCGACCTGCGGGCGTCCACGCCCACGGACGCGGCCAAGCGCGTCGTCCCCGACGTCGCGCAGGAGCGCGCGCGGCTGACGGAGTCGCGGCACCGCGCCCGCGCCGCGCTCGCCCAGCGCGTCCAGCGGGAGCAGGGCGCCCTCGACCACCTGCGCAGCCGGCCGGTCCTCGTGCAGCCCACCGCGCTGCTCGAGCCGCACCAGCGCCAGGTCGACGACCTGGCGCGGCGCGCGCACCGGGTCGTCGCCGACCGGCTGCACGTCGCCGCGGCCGAGGTCGCGCGGCTCGGCGCGCAGGTCACGGCCCTGTCCCCCGCCGCGACCCTCGAGCGCGGGTACGCCGTCGTGCGGCACGCGGACGGGTCCGTCGTGCGGGATCCCGGGGAGGTGGCCGACGGCGAGCGGCTGCGCGTGCGCGTGGCCCGCGGGGAGCTGGGGGCGACGGCCGTGGCGGGCACGGCCCGTCTGGTTGGATGACCGCCGTGAGCGCCCAGCCCGAGCCCGCAGGCGGTGCGGCCGACCGCGGCCTCGGCACCGATACCGGCACCGATACCGGTACCGGACCTGCCCCGCACGCCGACGTCGCGGGACTGTCCTACGAGGAGGCGCGCGACGGCCTCGTCGCGGTCGTCGCCCGCCTGGAGGCCGGCGCCGGCTCCCTGGAGGAGTCCATGGCCCTGTGGGAGCGCGGGGAGGCGCTCGCGGCCCGGTGCCAGCAGTGGCTCGACGGGGCGCGGGAGCGCCTCGCGCAGGTCCGCCGGGCCGACGCAGCGGCCCCCGGCGCAGCGCCGGCGGGGGTTCTCGACGAGGAGAGGCAGCGATGAGCGAGCAGGCGGCCGGCCCGACGACCGGGCGGACGGATGAGGCGGCCCCGGGCGGGCACGGCGGCACGGCAGGCGGTGGTGCACCGGGTGCACCGGCCGCACGGGCGCTCGTCGTCGGCGAGGCGCTCGTCGACGTCGTGCGCCGGACGGGGGCGCCCGGGGCGGCGCACCCCGGCGGCAGCCCGGCGAACGTCGCGCTCGGGCTGGCCCGGCTGGGACGCCGCGCGGAGCTGCTCACCTGGCTCGCGGACGACGAGGACGGGCGGACGGTCCGCACGCACCTCGAGGCCTCGGGCGTACGGGTGCTCACCGGGGACCGGGCTCCGGAACGGACGTCCCGGGCGGTCGCCACGCTCGACGACGCCGGCGTCGCGACGTACGCCTTCGACCTCGAGTGGGACCTGCCGGCCCCCGTCGACGAGGGCGCGGGCGACGCGCTGGTCGTGCACACCGGCTCGATCGCCACGGTGCTGCGGCCCGGCGGCCCGCGCGTGGCCGAGCTGCTGGAGCGGCGGCGTGCGACCAGCACGATCACCTACGACCCGAACCTGCGCCCCGCCCTCATGGGGGACCCGGTGGACGTCCTGCCCTTGGTCGAGGCCCTCGTCGCGCTCGCCGACGTCGTCAAGGTGAGTGACGAGGACCTGGCGTGGCTGCTGCCCGGCCTGGACCCCGCCGACGTGGCCCGGCGCTGGGTCGGTGCGGGGCCCGCCCTCGTCGTCGTCACGCGCGGCGGGGAGGGCACCGTCGCCGTGACGTCGGCCGGCGTGGAGGTCGACCTCCCGGCGCAGCGGGTGCAGGTGGCCGACACCGTCGGCGCCGGCGACTCCTTCATGGGTGGCCTGATCGACGGGCTGTGGAGCGCGGGCCTGCTCGGGCCGGACCGCCGCGCGGCGCTGGCCGCGATCGACGCCGACGCCCTCACCGCGGTCCTCGCCCGGTGCGTGCGGATCGCCGCGATCACCGTCTCGCGCCCCGGGGCGAACCCGCCCACGTCCGCGGAGCTGGACGAGGGCTGACCAGCGGCGGGGTCGCATGGCACCATCGGCGCCGTGACGACCCCCACCGCCGCCCCCGCGTCCCGCCCGAGCACGCCGGCCGAGGCCTGGCGCGCGCTGCGCGAGGGCAACCGCCGTTTCATCGCCGGCGCCATGGAGCACCCGTCTCAGGACGTGGCGCGCCGCGCGGAGCTGGCGGAGGGGCAGCACCCCTACGCCGTCATCTTCGGCTGCTCGGACTCGCGGCTGGCGGCCGAGATCATCTTCGACCAGGGCCTCGGCGACGTGTTCGTCGTGCGGACGGCCGGGCACGTGCTCGACACGACCGTCATCGGGTCCATCGAGTACGGCACCGAGGTGCTGGGCGCGCCGCTCGTCGTCGTCCTCGGGCACGACCGGTGCGGGGCCGTGGCCGCCGCGACGACCGCCCTCAACGAGGGGTCGCTGCCCCGCGGGTTCGTCCGCGCCGTCGTGGACCGCGTCGTGCCGAGCATCGTCCAGCTCGCCGGGCCGGAGGGGCCGGGCCTGGCGCACATCGACCCCGGCCTGCTGGGCCGCGAGCACGTCAGGAACACCGTGACGATGCTGCAGGGCTACTCCGTGCTGCTGGCCGAGGCGATCGCGGAGGGCCGCTGCGCCGTCGTGGGCGTGGAGTACACGCTGGCGGACGGCGAGGCCGAGGTGGTGGCCGTCGTCGGCGACATCGGCGAGCAGCCCACCGCCGCGCCGGCCGTCCCGGCCTGACACCCGACGGCCGTCCCCGCCTGACGCCCGGGTCGAGCCGTCCCCGCCGGACGACCGCCGCCGCGGCCGGGGCGCCCGTCGGGCACCCCGGCCGGTGCGTCAGACCTCGATGCCCTCGAGCAGCTCGGTCACCAGCGCGGCGACGGGTGAGCGCTCCGACCGCGTGAGCGTGACGTGGGCGAACAGCGGGTGGCCCTTGAGCGCCTCGATCACCGCGGCGACGCCGTCGTGCCGGCCGACGCGCAGGTTGTCGCGCTGCGCCACGTCGTGCGTGAGGACGACGCGCGAGCTCTGGCCGATGCGCGAGAGCACCGTCAGCAGCACGTTGCGCTCGAGCGACTGGGCCTCGTCGACGATGACGAACGCGTCGTGCAGCGAGCGCCCGCGGATGTGCGTCAGCGGCAGCACCTCGAGGATGTCGCGGTCGAGCACCTCCTCGACGACCTCCTTGCCGACGAGCGCGCCGAGCGTGTCGAACACGGCCTGCGCCCAGGGGTTCATCTTCTCGGCCTCGGACCCCGGCAGGTAGCCGAGGTCCTGGCCGCCGACGGCGTACAGCGGACGGAACACCATGACCTTGCGGTGCTGCCGCTTCTCGAGCACCGCCTCGAGGCCGGCGCACAGGGCCAGCGCCGACTTGCCGGTGCCGGCGCGGCCGCCGAGGGAGACGATGCCCACGTCCGGGTCGAGCAGCAGGTCGATGGCGATGCGCTGCTCCGCCGACCGGCCGTGCACGCCGAAGACGTCGCGGTCGCCCCGGACGAGCTGCAGGTGCTTGTCCGCCGTGACCCGCCCGAGCGCCGAGCCGCGCGGCCCGTGCAGCACGAGGCCCGTGTGGCACGGCAGGTCGGCCGGCGCCCCGGCGGCGGTGCCGGCGAACCCGCCCGGCTCCACCTCCGCCAGCGGGAGCGACTCGTGCTCCCACAGGTCGTTCATCTGCGCCTCGGTGAGGTCGAGCGCGTCCATGCCGGTCCAGCCCGAGTCGACCGCGAGCTCCGCGCGGTACTCCTCCGCCCGCAGCCCGACCGCCGACGCCTTGACGCGCATCGGCAGATCCTTGGAGACGACGGTGACGTCGTGCCCCTCACGGGCGAGGTTGGCGGCCACCGCGAGGATCCGCGTGTCGTTGTCGCCGAGCCGGAACCCGGCCGGCAGCACGCCGGGGTCGATGTGGTTGAGCTCGACGCGCAGGGTGCCCCCGCCGTCGCCGATGGGCAGCGGACGGTCGAGTCCGCCGTGGCGGATGCGCAGGTCGTCGAGCAGGCGCAGGGCGGACCGGGCGAAGTAGCCCAGCTCCGCGTGGTGCCGCTTCGCCTCGAGCTCGGTGATGACGACGATGGGCAGCACCACGTCGTGCTCGGCGAAGCGGGAGATGGCCTTCGGGTCCGACAGCAGGACCGAGGTGTCGAGCACGTGCGTCCGTCGGCCCGTCGGGCCGGGCGCGCCGGCGGCCCTGCCGGCCGCGCTCGCCGCGGTGCTGGTGGGGGTGGTGCCGTTCTCGACGACCTGAGCCTCGTGGGTCACGTGCGCTCTCCCTCCGGCGGCGGGGCGCCGCCCTCTTGCCCTGCGACGCTACGCCGGGACCACGCCGGCGCTGGTAGGTCCCCGGCGTGGCGCGCGCCACGTCACGCACTGTTCACGTGCCGCCACCCGGACGGGCGACGAGGGGCGGCGACGAGGGCGGGGACGAGCCCCGGCGACGAGGACGGAGCGGACGAGGACCGGTCGCGACGGGTCGCGGGCCTCAGCGGCCGAGGCGCCGCTCGCGCTCCCCGTAGGAGCGCACCGCGCGCAGGAAGTCCACGCGGCGGAAGTCGGGCCAGTAGGCCTCGCAGAAGTAGAACTCCGAGTGCGCGCTCTGCCAGAGCAGGAACCCGCCGAGGCGCTGCTCGCCGGACGTGCGGATGACCAGGTCCGGGTCGGGCTGCCCGCGCGTGTAGAGGTGCTCGGCGATGTGCTCGACGTCGAACGCCTCCGCGAGCTCGTCCAGGCTCGACCCCGCCTCGGCGTGGCGGCGCAGGAAGGCGCGCACGGCGTCGGCGATCTCCTGGCGGCCCCCGTAGCCGACGGCGACGTTGACGTGCAGGCCCGTGACGTCGGCCGTGGCCTTCTCCGCGCGGTCCAGCACCTCGAGCGTCGAGGCGGGCAGCAGCTCCGGCGACCCCACGGCCTGCACCCGCCAGCGACCCGTGGCGGCCAGCGCCGTCACCGCGTCCTCGATGATCGCGAGCAGCGGCCCCAGCTCCGCGACGGGCCGCGAGACGAGGTTGTCGGTGGACAGCATCCACAGCGTGACGACCTGGACGCCGATGTCCTCGCACCAGCCGAGCAGCTCGGTGATCTTGTCGGCGCCGCGCTGGTGGCCCGTCGCGGTCGACTCCCCCTGCGTCCGCGCCCAGCGCCGGTTGCCGTCGAGGATGACCCCGATGTGGCACGGCACGCGCTCGGGGCGCAGGGAGGTGGCGAGCCGGCGCTCGTACAGCCGGTAGAGCGGGTTCGGCAGCCGCACGCACCCTCCTCGCACCAGGTCCGGCACCTCGGTCCGGCCGACACCGGCCGACACCGGCCGGCCCGGTCCCCCGGGCCGCCGACGCGGCGGGTGACCCGTCGCCCGGACCGGCACACCGTACCGCCGCCCGGGCGGCCGCGTCCGGCACGACCGCGGCGGACGTCGACACCCTCCCTACGCCCCCGTAACCTACGGTGACGTAGGTTCACCGCCCCGGGGCGGTCCGCACCGCCGAGGACGAGCAGGAGCAGAGGCGTGATGAGCAGGCAGGCCGTCCCCCCGACGGGACCCGTCGACGAGGTGGTCGCCGCCGTGAAGCCGCGCCTGCGGGGCTGGCTCCACGCCGGGGTGAGCCCGCTGGTGCTCGCCGCCTGCGTGGTGCTCGTCGCCCTCGCGCCGACGCCGGCGGCCCGCTGGTCGACGGCCGTCTTCGGCCTGTCCGCCGTCCTGCTGTTCGGCACGAGCGCCGTCTACCACCGCGGGACCTGGTCGCCCCGGACGGCGGCCGTGCTGCGCCGGCTCGACCACACGAACATCTTCCTCATCATCGCGGGCACGTACACGCCGCTGTCGGTCCTGCTGCTGCCGGCGTCCACGGCGCGCACGCTGCTGCTGGTGGTCTGGTCCGGTGCGCTGGCGGGGGTGCTCGCGCGCGTGCTCTGGCTGTCCGCCCCGCGGTGGGTGTACGTGCCGGTCTACGTCGCGCTGGGCTGGGTGGCGGTGTGGTTCATGCCGGCCTTCGGCCGGTCCGGTGGCGACGCCGTGCTCTGGCTCGTCGCCGGCGGCGGTCTGGCCTACACGCTGGGGGCCGTGGTCTACGGGCTCCGGCGCCCCGACCCGAGCCCCCGCTGGTTCGGATTCCACGAGGTGTTCCACGCCCTGACCGTGGTCGGCTTCGCGTGCCACTTCGTCGCCGTCGCCATCGCCACGGCCGCGGCCGGCTGACGCCGGGGCGCCCCGCACCGTCGCGGCCCGCCGGCGGCACGGCGCGGCGCACCGCGGTCGGCTCAGCGGTCGGTTCGGCGCGGTCGACCCAGCGCGGTCGGCTCAGCGCGGGACGACCGTGTAGCGCCGGTTGGCCAGGGACGGGTTCGACGCCCGCACCGCGGCAGCGGCGGCCGGGTCCACGTCGACGGTCCGGACCGCCGGCCGCTCGTCGAGCTCCAGCCCGACGACCCCGTCCGGCCCGACGACGAGCGAGCGCCCGGTGACCCCGCGCCCCGCCTGCCCGACGGCCACCACCGTGGCGGTGTTCTCGATCGCGCGGGCCACGGCCAGCGCGCGCCACTGGTCCGCCTTGAGGGGTCCGGCGGCCCAGGCCGCGGGCACGACGAGCACGTCCGCCCCCGCGTCGACGCAGCGCCGCGCGGACTCGGGGAACCGCAGGTCGTAGCAGGTGAGGACGCCGAACCGCGTCCCGGCCACGTCGAGCACCAGCGGCGGGGCGTCCGCCGGCCCGGGCTCGAGGCGCTCGGACTCGCGGTGGCCGAACGCGTCGTAGAGGTGCACCTTGCGGTAGACCCCGGCCAGCTCGCCCGTGCCCGTGACGGCGACGACCGCGTTGACCGCCCGCTCGGGGGTGCTGCCCGGCAGGACGGTGCCGACGAGGACCGCGACCCCCGTGGCCGCCGCCCGCTCGCGCAGGGCCGACACCCAGGGCCCGTCGAGCGGCTCGGCCGCCTCGGGCCCGACCCCGGCGGGGTCGTACGCGGACGCGTACTCGGGCAGGACGAGCAGGTCGGCGCGGGCGTGCGCCGTCTGCGCGATCGCGTCGGCCGCCGCCTCCCGGTTGGCCGCCCGGTCGGCGCTCACCGCCATCTGCGCCACCGTGACCCGCACGGCGGGACGCGCGGGCGGATCCGGTCGGGCCCCCGTGGTCATGACGGCCCCGGCGCGCCCGGCGCCCGGTCCTCCGCGTCGCGCTGCTCGCCGGCGTGGTTGACCCGGCGGAGCTTGCGGGTGAGGGACAGCAGGAGCCCGATGACGGCCAGCGCCAGGACGAAGGTGACGACGAACCCGAGGAAGCCCGGCGAGCCGAGGTCGGACTCCCCCAGCTCGACCGCGGTGCTGGGTGACGGGCCGGGCGTCGGGGTGGCGCCCGCGGCGGTGCGCGTCGTCGCCAGCGACAGCCGCACGGCCGCGTCCAGCAGGGGCCCGCTCACGCGACGACCCCGCGGACACCAGCGAAGAGGTCGTCCTCCGGCAGCGAGGTCGGCACCCGCGCCTCCGCGAGCTCGAACTCCTCGGTCGGCCACACCTCGCGCTCGACGTCCCGGGGCACGAGGAAGAAGAACCCGGCGGGGTCGATCTGCGTGGCGTGCGCGCGCAGGGCCGCGTCCCGGGCCTCGAAGAAGTCGGCGACGGGGACCTTCGTCGTCACGGTCCGGGCCGGCCACGGCCGGTCAGCCATGTGCTCCAGCCAGTCCGCGAAGGGGGACGTGCCGCCGCGCCGCTCGATCTCCTCGTGCAGGGTGCGGATCCGCTCCGGGCTGAAGCCGACGTCGTAGTACAGCTTGAGGGCGGCCCAGGGCTCGCCCGCGTCGGGGTAGCGGGACGGGTCGGCCGCCGCCTCCCACGCCTCGCGGCTCACCTTGTGGCACATGATGTGGTCCGGGTGCGGGTAGCCGCCGTTCTCGTCGTACGTGGTGATGACGTGCGGGCGGAACTCCCGCACGATGGCGACGAGCGGCGCGGCCGCCTCCTCCAGCGGCTGCAGCGCGAAGCAGCCCTCCGGCAGCGGCGGCAGCGGGTCCCCCTCGGGCAGCCCGGAGTCGACGAAGCCCAGCCAGCGGTGCTGCACGCCGAGGGCGCGCGCGGCCTCCGCCATCTCGGCCCGGCGCACGTCCGGCATCGCCCCGGGCGCCACCTCGCCGTACGAGGGGTTGAGCACGTCGCCGCGCTCCCCGCCCGTGCAGCTGACGACGAGCACCTCGGCCCCCTCGGCGGCGTACCGGGCCGTCGTGGCCGCGCCCTTGCTCGACTCGTCGTCGGGGTGCGCGTGCACCGCCAGCAGCCGCAAGCGCTCGGACGCCATGGGGGAGCTCCTTCGGGGTCGCACAGGATCCCTCCGGGGGATCGCACGAGGTGGGGGCCGCGCGGTCGGGCCGTGCGGCGCGCGACAATGATCCCCCATGCCACCCCCCGAGGAGCACCCGTGAGCACACCCACCCCGGCCGCCCCCGCCGGTCGCTACGGGCCGGTGCCGACCGCCGGCGCCCGCCGGCGCACGTGGACGCTCGTCGCGCTGGCCGCCGCGGCCGTGCTGGCGGTCGCCGTGTGGGTCGTCGTGGGGCTGTGGCAGGACCGGGTGCTGTGGAAGGACCTCGGGTACGACGTGGTCGACGACGGCCTGACGCGGGTGTCCTTCCAGGTGACGAAGGCGCCCGACGCCACGGCGACGTGCCGCGTGCGCGCGCTGTCGGAGTCCTTCACGGAGGTCGGGTACCGGACCGTGACGGTGGGTCCGTCGGACGTCCGGTCCCAGCGCGTGACGGCCGACGTGCCCACCACGTCCCGCGCCGTCACCGGGTCGCTGGTCGACTGCGCACCGGCCGAGGGCTGAGCGCCGCTCCCGTCCCCCGCGCCGACCGGCCGTCGCCGCGGCCGCCCGTCACGCGACGCCGCCCGTCGTCCGCGCACGCCGCCGCCCGGTAGGCTGGGCCGTTCAGCTCCGCCGCCGGGGACGCCCCTCGCGGGCCCCGCCGCCGCCCATGTGCGCCTGCACGGGCGCGCGCGGACCCGGTGGCGGCGGGTACCGGAGAGAGGAGCGATCGTGACCGACACGAGCACCACCGCGGCGACGTGGCTCACGCAGGAGGCCTACGACCGCCTCAGCGCCGAGCTCGCGCACCTCGAGGGCGCGGGCCGCGACGAGATCGTCGGCCGCATCACCGCGGCGCGCGACGAGGGCGACCTGAAGGAGAACGGCGGCTACCACGCCGCGCGCGAGGAGCAGGGCAAGGCCGAGGCGCGCATCCGCGAGCTCAAGGAGAAGCTGCGCAACGTGCGGATCGGCACGCCGCCCGACGACGGGGTCGTCGAGCAGGGCATGGTCGTCACCGCCCTCGTCGCCGGCGACGAGATGCGGTTCTTGCTGGGCTCGCGCGAGATCGCCGGGTCCTCGGACATCGACGTGTTCTCCCCCACCTCGCCGCTCGGTGCGGCGATCAACGGCCGCAAGGTCGGCGACTCGACGTCCTACGAGGCGCCGAACGGCCGCACGATCGCCGTCGAGATCCGCGCCGCGAGCCCCTTCGAGGGCTGACCGTCACACCGGCCCGGCCGACCTCGAGCTCGACCCGGGGCCGTCGCTGACCCCGCGCACCCCACCGGTGCGCGGGGTCAGCCCGCGTCCGGCCGGTACCCGCGCTCGCGCAGCCGCTCGAGCACCAGCGCGCGGTGCTCGTGCCCCTTCGTCTCCACCTGCACGTCGATGCCCACCTCGTCGACGGCCAGGTCCGGCCCCGTGCGCACGTGGGCCACGTGCACCACGTTCGCGCCGAGCTGCGCGAGGTCGGCCAAGAGCGCGGCGAGCACGCCCGGCCGGTCCGCGACCCGCACGCGCAGCCCCAGGTAGCGCCCGGCGGCGACGAGCCCGTGGCGGACCACGCGCATGAGCACGAGCGGGTCGACGTTCCCGCCCGAGAGCACGACGACGAGCGTGCCGTCGCCCGCGAAGTCGCCGGGCCGGGCCATGAGTGCCGCCACCCCGGCCGCGCCGGAGGGCTCCACCAGCAGCTTCGCCCGCTCGGCGACGAGGAGCAGGGCGCGCGACAGGTCGTCCTCGGACACCGTGGCCACCGGCACCGCGTGGGCGCGCAGGAGCTCGAACGGGACGCTGCCGGGCAGGCCGATGGCGATGCCGTCGGCCATCGTGCGCAGCTCCGTCGCCGGCACGGGCCTGCCCGCCGCGAGCGAGGCGGGGTAGGCGGCGGCCCCCGCGGCCTGCACGCCGACGACGCGGACGCCCGGCCGGTCCGCCACCGCGGCGGCCATCCCGGCGGCCAGCCCGCCGCCGCCCACAGGCACGACGAGGTCGGTCACGTCGGGCACGTCCTGGACCACCTCGAGCGCCACCGTCCCCTGGCCCGCGTCCACGTCCTCGTGGTCGAAGGGGTGCACGAGCACGGCCCCGGTCCGGGCCGCGTGCTCGCGCGCGTGGCCCAGCGCCTCGTCGACGCTGCGGCCGACGAGCTCGACGTGCGCGCCGTACTGCCGGGACGCGGCGACCTTGGGCAAGGACGCGTCGAGCGGCATGTAGACGGTGGCCGGGAGCCCCAGCAGGCCCGCCGCGAGCGCCACACCCTGCGCGTGGTTGCCGGCGCTGGCGGCGACGACGCCGTGCGCGCGCTCCTCGTCGGGCAGCCGGGCGAGGCGGGCGTACGCGCCGCGGATCTTGAACGAGCCCGTGCGCTGCAGGTTCTCGCACTTGAGCAGCACGGGCCGCCCGAGCAGGTCGGACAGGGCCCGGCTGTGCTGCAGGGGCGTGCGGTGGACGACACCGGCCAGGAGCTCGGCGGCGGCGGCCACGTCGGCGGGTCCGATCACCCCGGGATCGTAGGCCGGTCGCCCGGCGCGCTCGTCGGGCGCACTCGTCGGGCGCGGTCGTCCGAGGCGGTCGTCGGGCGCGGCCCCCGGGCGGCCCCTACGCTCGCGCCGCGGAGGGGTCGTCGTCCCCGGCGGGCGGCACGGCCCCGGCGCTGGGTTCGGGGGGTGGGAGCGGGTCACGGCCCAGGGCGGGGAACTTGTCGTGCCCGTGCAGGTACAGCACGACCGTGTTGAGGACGGCGGCCAGCGGGACCGCGAACAGGGCCCCGACGATGCCCGCGAGGAAGGACCCCGCCGCGACGACGAGCAGCACCGCCACCGGGTGCAGCGACACGGCGTGCCCCATGAGGAACGGCTGGAGGACGTGCCCCTCGAGCTGCTGCACGCCCAGGACGACGGCCAGCATGATGAGCGCCTGCAAGGGCCCCTGCGAGACGAGGGCGACGAGGATGGCCACCGACCCGGTGACGACGGCCCCGACGAGCGGGATGAACGAGCCGACGAAGACGAGGATCGCCAGGGGCAGGGCGAGCGGCAGCCCCAGCAGCAGCGCGCCGAGCCCGATGCCGACGGCGTCGACCGCGGCCACGAGGATCTGCGTGCGCGTGTAGGCGCTGAGCGTCACGACGCCGCGGCGGCCCGCCTCGTGCACCTGCTGGCGCGCGGCGCGCGGCATGAGCCGCACGACCCAGCGCCAGATGGCCCGGCCGTCGAGCAGGAAGAAGAACGTGCAGAACAGGGCGATGAGGGTGCCGGCCAGCACGTGGCCGATCGTCGTCGTGACGGACAGCGCCCCGGACACTAGGCCGGTGCCGGCGCCCGAGAGCGCCTCCTGGGCCTGGTCGACGTAGCCGGACAGGTCCGTCGTCGAGATGCCCAGGGGCCCGGTGGACAGCCAGTCCAGCACCTGGTCGATGCCCTGCGAGGCCTGCCCCCACAGCTCGCCGATGCCGTTGGCGATGGAGTTGCCGGCCAGGGTGAGCAGCCCCGCGACGACGACGAGCAGGCCGAGCACGGCGGTGATCGACGCCAGGGCGCGCGGGAACCGCAGGCGCTGCAGCCCGTGCACGACGGGTGTCAGCAGCACCGTGAGCAGCAGCGCCACCGCGACGGGCACGAGGATCACCTCGAGCTCGGAGACGACGACGAACAGCAGCGCGACGCCCAGCGCGATGGCGACGATGCGCCAGGACCACGCGGCCGCGCCCCGCACCGACGGCGGCACGTGCCCCGCGACGTCGTACCGCCCGGCCGGCCTGTCGGGGACGCCGGGCGCCCCGGTGCTCGTGCTCACGCCGCACACGCTAGGCCCCGGGGCGCGGGGCGGCCCCGCGGGGCGTGTCGGAGGCGGGAACAGGGGCGCCACGGCCGGGGTTGGGGACGTCTGGAGAGAGGAGACCCATGAGCTGGCTGTTCGGTTCCGCCCTGAAGACGACGATGGTCACCCCGGAGCGCGCCCTCGCGGGCCGCGAGGCCTACCCCTACGCCGTGCCGACGACGCACACGGTGCTCGGCACGCCCCTGCAGGGCCCCTGGCCGGAGGGCACCGCGGTGCTCTACGTCGCGATGGGCTGCTTCTGGGGTGCGGAGAAGGAGCTGTGGCAGACGCCCGGCGTCGTCACCACGGCCGTCGGCTACCAGGGTGGCTTCACCCCGTTCCCGACGTACGAGGAGACGTGCACGGGCATGACGGGGCACACGGAGACCGTCATGGTCGCCTACGACCCGCAGCGCCTGTCCCACGTGGACCTGCTGCGGCGGTTCTGGGAGCAGCACGACCCGACGCAGGGGTACCGCCAGGGCAACGACGTCGGCACGCAGTACCGGTCGGCGGTCTTCACGACGACCGACGAGCAGGCGGCGGCCGTGGAGTCCACGCGTGCGGAGTTCCAGGCCCGGCTGACGGCGGCCGGCTTCGGGGACATCACCACGGAGGTCGCCACCGCGGCCGAGGCGGGTCCGTTCTACTACGCCGAGGGCTACCACCAGCAGTACCTCGACAAGAACCCGCACGGCTACTGCCCGGTGCACGCCACCGGCGTCACCTGCCCCCGTCCGCTGGACGTCTGAGGGTCAGAACCAGGGCGCGCCCGCGCCGCCCGGACCCGGCTCGACGAGCGCCGGGTGGCGCGGGTCGTCCACCCGGACCACGAGGTCGGCCGCGTCCTGCGGGCCGGCCTCGTGGTCGTACCGGGCCAGCGCGGGCAGCGTCCACGCCTCCTCGGGCGGGGTGCGGCGCGCGAGCGTGGCGGGCCGCGCCGCGAGGTGCACGACGAGGTCGAGCTCGAGCCAGCGGCCGAGGAGGGCCGACCCGTCGAGGACGAGCACGGCCCCCGGCGGCGCCTGCGCGTAGGGCGCCCGGGTGGCCCGGTCCCGCGCCGCGTCCCACAGGGAGGGCAGCCACCGGCCGGTGCCCGCGGGGCCGAGCGGTGTGAGCACCTCCCGCTCGAGCGCGCGGGCGTCCAGCCGGTCGTCGAGCCAGGCGTCGGCGTCGCGCGGGCCGTGCTCGAGCCGCACGGAGGCCGGGCGCAGGAAGTCCTCCGCCGACACGCGCAGCACCGCCCGACCGGCGGCCCGCAGCGGCTCGACGAGACGGTCGGCCCACCCGCGGGGGTCCGTCGCGGGCGCCCCGTCGACGGCGACCCGCAGGTGGCCACCGGCGGCGTCGGCGTCCGGTGCGGCCGCCAGGACGGCGGCGACGACGCGCCCGACGACGGCCGCCGGGTCCAGCGGCGTCACCCGCGGACCGGCGCCGCTCATGCGTCGCCGCCCGCGTCGCCCGACGACGGACCCGTCCGCGGCGGCCGGGCGCCGGACGACCCCGCGGTGCGCGGGGCGCGGACCGGGGGCAGGACCTGCGTGGCGCCGTCGTCGACGGGGGTCGTCGGGGCGGCGGCGTCCTCGTCGGCGGGCAGGTCGTCGTCGCCCGCCGGCAGGACCACCGCGGTGGCGCCGGACCCGCGACCGTCGGCGCCGCGCGCCGCGGCCGCCTCCTCGGCGTCGGCCGCCGCGGCGGTGCGCTCCCGCTCGGCGATGACGTCGTCACCGGGACCGGCGAAGGCCCGCGAGCGCTCGACGGCGGCGAGCGACCCGGTGAACAGGCCCGAACCGGCCGGCGCGGGTGTCCCCTGCGAGCCCGGGCCGGCGGCCGGCCGCACGGTCGGCTGCACCGCCGTGGCCGCCAGCCCCGGCCTCTCGTCCGCGCGTCCCGCGCCGGCCGCTGCCGCGACGTCCGCCGACCGCCCGCCCCGCGCCTCGGGCGTGGCGCCGGAGGCCGGCCGCAGGTGGGGGTTGCCCTCGGCCCGGGCGTCCTGCTCGCGCGCGGCGGCGGCGGCCAGCCGGCGGGCGAGGGCCTCCGGCTCCTCCCCGGGCGGCGGCGCGGCGCCCTCCCACCGGCTGCGCGGCAGCGCCTCGCGCGCCGACTGCTGCAGCCAGACGACGAGGCCCTCGCGCAGGTAGCAGCGCAGGTCGAACAGCGTCGGGGCGTCGGCTGCGGAGGCCAGCACCCGCACGCGGACGACCCCGCCGGTCGCCTCGGTCACCTGCAGGATGCCCACGCGCTGGTCCCACAGGGGCGTCTGGGCCAGCAGCTCGCTCAGCCGCGCGCGCATCGCGTCCACCGGCACGTCCCAGTCCAGGTCCAGCTCGACGGTGCCGAGGAGCTGCGACGCCCGGCGGGTCCAGTTCTCGAAGGGCGTGGTGGTGAAGTGCGTGGAGGGCAGGATGAGGCGCCGGTCGTCCCACACGTGCACGACGACGTAGGTGAGGGTGATCTCCTCGATCCGGCCCCACTCCCCCTCGACGATGACGACGTCGTCGACGCGGATCGCGTCGGTGAAGGCGAGCTGGAGCCCGGCGAAGACGTTGGCCAGCGAGCTCTGGGCCGCCAGGCCCGCGACGATCGACAGCAGCCCGGCGGAGGCGAACACCGACGCCCCGACCGCCCGCGCCGACGGGAACGTCAGCAGCGCCGCCGCGAGCGCGCACAGCACGAGCACGGCGACGGTGATGCGCCGCAGCACCTGGATCTGCGTGCGCACCCGGCGCGCGTGCCGGTTGTCGACGACGTCCACCCGGTACCGCGCCAGCGCGGCGTCCTCGAGGACGAAGGCCAGCGACCCCAGCAGCCACGCGACGAGCCCGATGATCGCGATGAGGAGCCCGTGCTGGAGGATCGAGCGCCACTGCGCCGGCGCGGTGCTCACCCCGATCGCCGACCAGGCCGCGAGCACCACCAGCGTCCACCGCAGGGGCCGCCGCGACCGGTGCGAGAGGTCCGCCAGCACCGACCACCGCCGCGCCAGGCGCCGGACCGCCAGACCCACCACGGCGGACACGACGAGCGCCAGCACGACCGCCACCGCGACGGACGCCAGCGGCACGACGACCTCCCGCACCACGGAGTCCTCCTCCCCGGCGGCGGGCGTGACGGCCTCGAGGAGGGTCGTGGGCAGCGGCAGGGACGGCATGGCGGTCAGGGTAGGCACCGCGACGGCCGGTGCTCGCGCCGGACCGGCGGCGTCCGTCAGGTCCTCACGACGCCCTCACACGCGGTGTGCCGGCCGCCACATCAGGGTGGGGGCGGACGCCGACGTCCGCCGTGACGCGCAGGTGCCCCGCACCGTCGACGTGCGGGGCACCTGGTCGTCGAGGGCGTCTCACCGGCACGAGGCGTCACGCCCTGCGGAGCCCTCCCTGGCCGTCCGGGGAGGGTGCCCGGGCTCTCGCCCTGGGCTTCACGATGGGACGAGTGTGACAGCACCGTGCTGGTTCCGCCACTAGTCGGATTTGACTCCCGCATGACCTATCTGCCCCGTCCGGGGGACGTGGTGCCACCCACGTCCCGGCGGCACCCCCGGACCGCCCCAGGACAGCGCTCGCCGTCCGCCGCGGGCGCGCCCTCCGCCGGACGGCCGCCGCACCCCTCCACCCCGCCCGGCTGCCCACCGGGCGGGCGGCGGGGTGCCGTCGTAGCGTCGAGGTGCCACCCGTCCCCGCCCGAGAGGCCCCGTCGTGCCCGACCTCCCCCCGCTGGCCCTCGTCCTGCACGGCGCGCGCGGCGACCTCAGCAAGCGCATGGTCCTCCCCGCGCTGGCGACCCTCGGCGCCCGCGGGCTGCTGCCCGAGCGGTGGGCGCTGCTCGGCACCGGTCGGCGCTCCATCCCCGACGACGAGTTCGCCGACCTCGTGCGCGACGCCCTGTCCGAGTTCGGCGACGAGGAGGCGCAGGGCGCCGCGGACGTCCTCACCGAGCGCCTGGCGTACTGCCAGGACGTCAGCGCCTCGGACGACGACCCCGGCGACCTGCCCGAGGCGCTGGACCGGCTGCGCGGCGAGCTCGGCGAGGACCTCCTCGTCGTGCACTACCTGGCCGTCCCGCCCGAGTCGTTCGCCGGCATCACCCGCAGCCTGCACCGCCACGGCCTGACCGACGGCGTCCGCATCGTCTACGAGAAGCCGTACGGCACCTCCCCTGACTCCTTCCGCGAGCTCGACGCGCTCGTGCACGAGGCGTTCGACGAGGAGCAGGTGTTCCGCATCGACCACTTCCTGGGCAAGGAGGCGACGCAGAACCTGCACGTCGTCCGGTTCGCCAACGAGCTGTTCGGCGGGGCGTGGAACCGCGAGCACGTGGCCCAGGTGCAGGTGGACGTGCCCGAGACCCTCGACGTGGCCGACCGGGCCGAGTTCTACGACGCGACGGGTGCGTCCCTCGACATGCTCGTCACCCACCTGTTCCAGGTGGCGGCCACCGTCGCGATGGAGCCGCCGGTGGGGCTCGCGGCGGGCGACCTCTTGGCCGCGCGCGACGAGGCGCTCGCACGGTTCCGCCCGCTCGACCCGGCGCACGACGTGGTGCTCGGCCAGTTCGAGGGATACCGCGACCTGGACGACGTGGCCGACGACTCCTCGACCGACACGTTCGTCGCCGCCCGGCTCTGGGTGGACAGCGACCGCTGGCGGGGCGTGCCCTTCGTGCTGCGGACCGGCAAGCGGATGGCCGCCTCCGCCCAGCAGGTGACGCTCCTGCTGCGCGCCCCCGACCGGATGTTCGGGCAAGACGTGGGGCCGAACCAGGTGTCGGTGTCGCTGTCCGGCTCCGGGACCCTGCGCGTCACGACGACAGTCAAGCGGCCCGGGCCGGACCTCGCGCTGGACACAGGGACGCTGTCCCTGCCGCTCGCGGACGTCGAGCCCGGTCGGTCCCTGCCGCCCTACGCCGGCCTGCTGGCGGACGTGCTCGCCGGCGACCGGACCCTGTTCACCTCGGCGGAGGGCCTCGCGGCGGCGTGGGAGGCCTTCGCGCCGCTGCTCGGCGACCGGCGGCCCGACGTCCAGCCGTACGCCCCCGGCTCGTGGGGGCCGGCAGCGGCCGACGCGCTCGTCGAGCCGTTCGGATGGGCGCTCGGGCCCGACGACTCCGACGGCAGCGACCCGAAGGGCTGACCGCGGCGGCCGTCGAGCCGCGCATGAGAACTGTTATCGTCGAAGGAGCCCCGCCTCCTCCACGATCGGATCCGCCATGCGCCGTCGCGCCCTCCTGCCCGCCGCCCTCGTGCCCGCCCTGCTGCTGGCCGCCTGCTCCTCCGGGGAGGCGTCCGCGGGCGGTGCGTCCGCGGGCGGTGCGGCGGGGTCCGGCGACGAGCCGCTGGCCGTCGTCGCGTCCACGAACGTCTGGGGCGACGTGGCCGCGCAGGTCGGCGGCGACCGCGCCGAGGTCACCTCGATCGTCGACGACCCGTCGGCCGACCCCCACTCCTTCGAGCTGACGGCGCGCGACCAGCTCGCCGTGTCCCGGGCCGACCTCGTCGTGCAGAACGGCGGGCACTACGACGACTGGCTGACCACCGCGCTCGACGCGCTCGACGAGGCGCCCCCCGTCGTCGAGGCCGTCGCCGACGGGGAGCACGCCGACGAGGAGCACGCCGAGGAGACGCACAGCGAGGAGGCGCACGCCGAGGACGCGCACGCCGGGCACGACCACTCCGCCGAGGGCAACGAGCACGTCTGGTACGACCTGCCCCTCGTCGCGGAGGTCGCCACGCGCATCGCCGAGCACCTGGGCGAGCTCGACCCGGAGGGCGCCGAGACCTACACGGCCAACGCCGAGGCCTTCGGCGAGCGGGTCGCCGGCGTGCAGGACGAGGTCGCGGCCCTGGCGGCGGCCGTCGGGGGTACGGGCGTGGCCGCGACGGAGCCGGTGCCCGGGTACCTGCTGGAGGCGGCGGGCCTCGAGGACCGCACCCCGGCCGCGTACTCCGGCGCCATCGAGGAGGAGACCGACGTGCCGCCGGCCGCCATGGCCGAGATGCTCGCGCTGTTCCCGTCGGGGCAGGTGGCCCTGCTCGTCGAGAACCCGCAGACCACCGGACCGCAGACGGACGAGGCGGTCGCGGCGGCCGAGGCGGCCGGGGTCCCCGTCGTCGAGATGACCGAGACGCTGCCCGAGGGCGAGGACTACGTCGGGTGGATGTCCGCCAACGTCGCCGCGGTGCGGCAGGCTCTGGGGGCATGACCCCCGCACCACCCGCGGGCGCCCCTGCCCCGGCGCCGCCACCCCTCGCGCTGCGCGGCGCCGCCCTGGCCTACGGCGACCGCACGGCGTGGTCCGGCCTCGACCTCGAGGTCGCCCGCGGGGAGTTCGTCACGGTGCTCGGCCCCAACGGCTCGGGCAAGACGAGCCTCCTGCGCGCGGTCCTCGGCCTCCAGCCGCTCACCGGCGGCACCCTGCACGTCCTCGGCCGCTCGGCGCGCCGCGGCAGCCGCGCGGTCGGCTACGTGCCGCAGCAGCGGCTCGTCGACCCGGTCACCCCCGTGCGCGCCCGCGACCTCGTGCGCCTCGGCATCGACGGGGACCGCTGGGGGCTCGGCGGGCGCCGGCACCGGGCGCGCGTGGACGAGCTGCTCGAGGCGGTGGGCGCCACGGCCTACGCGGACGTCCCCCTCGGGCTCCTCTCGGGGGGTGAGCAGCAGCGCGTGCGGATCGCGCAGGCGCTGGGCTCGTCGCCCGCCCTGCTGCTGTGCGACGAGCCGCTGCTGTCCCTCGACCTGGCCCGGCAGGAGGAGGTGACCGCGCTCATCGACGCCACGCGCCGCACGACGGGCACGGCCGTCGTCTTCGTCACGCACGAGATCAACCCGGTGCTGCCCTACACCGACCGCGTGCTGTACCTGGCGCCGGCGGGGCACGCGGTGGGGACACCGGCCGACGTCCTCACGGGCGAGCACCTGTCGCGGCTCTACGGCACCCGCGTCGACGTGCTGCGCGCCCAGGGCCGCGTCGTCATCGTCGGCGGCGACGAGCACCACGGCCACCACCTCGAGGAGGCGTCGTGAGGGCGGCCGGCCTGCTGCCCGGGGCGCTGCCCGGGTGGTTGCCCGGGGCCGTCGACGACGGCACCTGGTCGCGGCTGTTCTCCTTCGAGGACTACGGCGCGCTGCTGGCGCTGGTGCAGAACTCGCTGGTCGCCGGGGCGGTGCTGGGGCTCGTCGGCGGGCTCGTCGGCGTCTTCGTCATGCAGCGCGACATGGCGTTCGCCGTGCACGGCATCTCGGAGCTGTCGTTCGCGGGGGCGGCGCTCGCGCTGCTGCTGTCCGCGGACGTCGTGCTCGGGTCGGTGCTCGGGTCGGTCGTCGCGGCGCTGCTCATCGGGCTGCTGGGCAGCCGGGCGCGCGACCGCAACTCGATCATCGGCGTGCTCATGCCCTTCGGCCTGGGCCTGGGCGTGCTGTTCCTGGCGCTGTACCCCGGCCGCGCGGCCAACAAGTTCGGGCTGCTCACGGGGCAGATCGTCGCCGTCGACACCACGCGGCTGGGCGTGCTCGTGGCCCTCTCGGCCGTCGTGGTGGCGGTGCTGATCGCCATCTGGAGGCCGCTGACCTTCGCGTCGGTGGACCCCGACGTGGCCGCCGCGCGCGGCGTGCCCACCCGCGCGCTGTCGCTGGTGTTCATGGTGCTGCTCGGCCTGGCGGTGGCCATGGCCGTGCAGGTGGTGGGGGCGCTGCTGGTGCTCTCGCTGCTCATCACACCGGCGGCCGCGGCCTCGCGGGTCAGCGCGTCGCCCGTCGCCGTGCCGGTGCTGAGCGTCGCGTTCGCGGTGACGAGCGCGGTAGGCGGGATCCTCCTCGCGCTCGGCGGTTCCGTGCCCATCAGCCCCTACGTCACGACGATCTCGTTCCTCATCTACCTCCTCTGCCTCGCCCTCGGCCGGCGCCGGACCCGCCGCGGCTGGACCCGCCGCCCGGCCTGAGCGTGCCCGACCTGAGCGGGCCCGGCCCGAGCGTGCCCGGTGCGCGGCGGGGCTGCGCGGCCGCCGGGGTCGCCGGGGTCGCCGCGGCGCCCCCGCCGCGGGAGGACCGGGCGGTGCGGCCCCGCACGATCCCGACGAGCTCCTGGTGCAGGTCGACGCCGTCGGCGACCGCCTCGTCGTCGCGGCGCCACGCGAGCACCACGGTCACGGTCGGGGCGCCGCGCAGCGGCCGGTGCACGACGTCGCGCCGGTCGTGCAACCGGGCCAGCGACAGCGGCACGACGAGCACGCCCGTCCCCGCGGCGACGAGCTCGACCGCCTCGGCCGTCGTCGCCACCTCCACGGTGCCCGGCACGCCGCCATCCGCCGCCGGGTGCGCGGTCGTGCCGTCGCCGGCCAGGACGTCGTCCGCGGGGACGACACGGGTCTCGCCGGCCAGGTCGGCGGCGTCCACCTCGTCGCCCGCCGTCAGCCAGTGGTCACGCGGCACGACGACGACCGTCGTCTCCTCGTAGAGGCGCACGACGGCCAGGTCGTCGTCGTCGCCCGGTGCCGGGGCGGGCGCCAGGGCGGCAACCCCCTCCCCGCGGCGCAGGGCCGCCAGCGCCTCCCCTGCGGCCACCGGCACGAGCTCCAGCGGCACGTCAGGCAGCCGCTCCCGCCACACGCGCGCCCAGCGGTCGGGGTGCACGCCCGGGGCCAGGAGCAGGCGGAACACCGCCGGCGCCGCGGTCACGCGACCCGCCGGAAGACCAGGTCGCGCACCTCGTGGCCGAGGGCGCGCCCGCGGCGCTCGAACTTCGTCTCGGGGCGGTGCGCGGGCCGCGGCACGACGAACCCGTCGGCCCGGGTCGAGGCGTTGGCCAGGCCGGGGTCCGCGGAGAGCGCGGCGAGCATCGCCTCCGCGTACTCCGGCCAGTCCGTCGCGCAGTGCAGCGTGCCGCCGACGACGAGCCGTGAGCGCAGCAGGGCCACGTGCGCGGGCCGCACCAGGCGCCGCTTGTGGTGGCGCGGCTTGGGCCACGGGTCGGGGAAGAAGACGCGGACCTCGTCGAGGGAGCCCTCGGGCAGCCGGCGCCGCACGAGGTCGAGGGCGTCGCCGTGGCCCACCCGCACGTTGGTCAGGCCCGCCTCCTCCAGCCGCAGCAGCAGGGCCGCGATGCCGGGCAGGTGCGCCTCGACGGCCAGGACGTCGCGGCCGGGGTCCGCCGCGGCCATCGCCGCCGTCGCCTCCCCCATGCCCGGTCCGATCTCGAGGACGAGGGGGGCCGCGCGACCGAAGAGCGCGGGAGCGTCGAGCACCTGAACGGGCGCCGGAGCGGCGGGGTCGTCGGCCGACCCGGGCGCGCGGGAGGCCCGCAGCGGCAGCGGACCCAGCGCCTCGTCGTGCACGGAGAAGCCCCAGCGCGGCCAGAGCCGGTCCAGGGCGTCCCGGCGCTCCGCGCCCAGGGCCGCGCGGCGGGGGTGGAAGGTCCGCAGCGGCTCGTGGGGGCGCGCCGCCACGTGCGTGAAGCGGTCCTGCGGGGCGGTCGTCACGGCACGAGGGTCGCACGGGGGCCGCCGGGCGGGCGGCGGGCGGCGTCCTGCATCGCCGGACCGACCGCGTCCGCTAGGTTCGGCGGATGGCGAAGGCGTCGGCGGCCCGCAAGCGGCCCAAGCTCAGCGACGAGGTGTACGAGGCCGAGCTGTTCCGGCTGCAGAGCGAGCTCGTGAGGCTCCAGCTCTGGGTGCAGGCCACGGGGGCGCGCGTGGTCGTGCTCTTCGAGGGCCGGGACGCGGCCGGCAAGGGCGGCGCCATCAAGCGCATCACGGAGTACCTCAGCCCCCGCGTGGTGCGGATCGCCGCCCTGCCCGCCCCGACGGACCGCGAGCGCGGCCAGTGGTACTTCCAGCGGTACGTCGCCCAGCTGCCCACCGCCGGGGAGGTCGTGCTGTTCGACCGCTCCTGGTACAACCGCGCCGGCGTCGAGAAGGTCATGGGCTTCTGCACGGACGAGGAGCACGCACGGTTCCTGCGGCAGGCGCCCGTCTTCGAGCAGATGCTCATCGACGAGGGGATCCTGCTGCGCAAGTACTGGTTCTCCGTCTCCGACGCCGAGCAGCTCAAGCGGTTCCGCTCGCGCCTGGACGACCCGGTGCGGCAGTGGAAGCTCTCGCCGATGGACCTCGAGTCCATCCACCGCTGGGAGGACTACAGCCGGGCCAAGGACGAGATGATGGCGCACACCGACGTGCCGTCGAGCCCGTGGTTCGTCGTGGAGTCGGACCGCAAGAAGGACGCCCGGCTCAACATGATCAGCCACCTCCTCTCCTCCGTGCCGTACACCGACGTGCCGCACGAGCGCATCGTCCTGCCCGAGCGGCCGCCCAGCACCGGCGGGTACCAGCGCCCGCCGCGGGAGCGGTCGACGTACGTGCCCGACCACGCCGCCACGCTCCTCGGGGACCCCGAGAAGTCGCTCTGACGGGTCGGCACGGGCGCGCTCGCGCGCGGCCGGCTCGGCTCAGCGCCCCGCCCGGGTCCGCGGGTCGGCGGGGCCCGGCCCGACGAGCCACTGGACGCTGCGCGCCACGTCGTCGGCGCGCAGCCACTCGTGCCGCTCCGAGCGGGGGTCCTGGGGGTCGTCGCGCCAGGCGACCATGACGTGCGTGCGCGTCCACCGCACGGCCCGCGCCGCCCGCCACTCCCGGTCCCCGTCGGCCCACACGACGTGCGCGAGCACCGCGATGTCGCCCATGGGCCGCACCGGGACGTCCGGCGGGACCTCGCCGTTGGCGACGCGGCGCCTGCCGCCGCCCGCCGCCCGCGCCGTCGCCGCCGTCCCCCCGCCGTCCTCCGCCGCGCCCATGCGCCGCACAATATCGAACGCCCGTTCGACACGCCGAGGCGGGCACCCGTCCGGCGGCGCGTCGTGGGTCGCGCCGTCGCGACGCGCGCTCCGACGAGTGCTGCCGACGGCCTGCCACCGCGCGGCGGCCCTCGTCGGGCAGCAGGATGTCCGGCATGGCGCGCGTGGTGGTGACCGGAGGCAGCGGCAAGCTCGGGCGGGCGGTGGTGCGCGACCTCGCCGCCCACGGCTGGGACGTGGTCAACGTGGACACCGCCCCGCCGCCCGCGGACGCACCTGGGTCGTGGACGCGGGTGGACCTCACCGACCTGGGGCAGGTGACCGAGGCGCTCACGGGCATCGACGACCGGTACGCGGGCGTGGACGCCGTCGTGCACCTCGCGGCGATCCCCGCGCCCGGCCTGCGCCCCAGCGGTGCGACCTTCGCCAACAACGTCGTCGCGACGCACCACGTGTTCGACGCCGCCCGGCGGGCCGGCATCCGCCGCGTCGTCTGGGCCTCGAGCGAGACGCTGCTCGGCCTGCCCTTCGACGTGCCGCCGCCGTACGTGCCGGTGGACGAGGAGTACCCCGTGCGGCCGGAGTCCACCTACTCGATGGGCAAGGCCGTCGAGGAGGAGATGGCGCGGCACTTCGCGCGGTGGCAGCCGGGGGCGACGATCGTCGGGCTGCGGTTCTCGAACGTCATGGACGTCGAGGACTACGCCCGTTTCCCGTCCTTCGAGGACGACCCCGCCTCCCGGCGGTGGAACCTGTGGGGCTACATCGACGCGCGCGACGGGGCGCAGGCGGTGCGGCGGGCGCTGACGGCCGACGTCACGGGGTTCGAGGCCTTCGTCATCGCCAACGCCGACACGGTGATGACGACCCCGAACGAGCGGCTGCTCGCGGAGCACTTCCCCGACGTGCTCGTCCGCGGTGACGTCACCGGCACGGGCACCCTCCTGTCGATCGAGAAGGCCCGCCGGCTGCTGGGGTACGAGCCGGAGCACTCGTGGCGGGACCACGTCTCCTGACGGCGTGGCGGCTCGTCGTCCGCGGGCGGGCGGCGCGGATACGGCCTGCCCCCGCCGCGCCGGTCACGCGGCGCGGGAGCGGAAGGTGGTGCGGTAGTCGCTGGGGCTGACCCCGACCGCCCGCCGGAAGTGGTGCCGCAGCAGCGGCGCGGAGGCGAAGCCGCACTCCCGGGCGACGAGCTCGACCGGCAGGTCCGTCCCCTCCAGCAGGTGCTGGGCGCGCAGGACGCGCTGCGCGGTGAGCCACCGGACGGGCGTCGTCCCCGTCTCCGCGACGAACCGGCGGGCGAAGGTCCTGGGCGACACCAGCGCGCGCGCCGCGAGGGACTCCACGCTGTGGTCCGCGTCGAGGTGCTCGAGGACCCACTCGAGCACCAGGCGCAGGGAGTCCTCGCTGCAGGCGGGCACGGGCTGCGGCACGAACTGCCGCTGCCCGCCGTCGCGCTGGGGCGGCACCACCATGCGCCGGGCGATCGCGTTGGCGGCCGCCGCCCCGTGCTCGCGGCGCACCAGGTGCAGGCAGGCGTCGATGCCCGCGGCCGTGCCGGCACTGGTGACGAGGTCGCCCTCGTCGACGAAGAGGACGTCGGCGTCCACCCGCAGCTCCGGGAACGCGGCGGCGAGCTCCTCCGCGTGCCGCCAGTGCGTCGCGACGGTCCGCCCCGCGAGCACGCCGGCCTCCGCGAGGACGAAGACCCCCGAGCACACGCTGAGGAGCGTCGCGCCCCGCGCGTGGGCCGCCCGCAGGGCGGCGAGGACCGCGGGGTCGTGGCCGCGCCGGTTCGTCGCGGGGACGGCCACCAGGTCGACGTCGGCGAGCGCCTCCAGCCCGTGGTCCGGGGTCATGGTCAGGCCGACGGACGTGCGCACCGGATCCCCGGCGCGCACCCCGCACAGCCGCAGATCGACGAGGGGCACCCGTCCTCGGTGCGGTCGATGCCGAAGACCTCGCAGACCACCCCGAGCTCGAACGGAGCGACGCCGTCGACGACGAGGACCGCTACTGATCGCAGCACGCGCCGACCCTAGCGGGAGTGGCAGCATCTTGTCGATGGGTGTCATCGCTGCCACTCGTCGGCACGGGAGGGGACGAGGACCGTGGTCGGCATGGACATCCTCGAAGCCCTCGCTCGGACCGTCGTCGTCGTGCTCGTGCTGTGGCCGCTCGTCGTGCTCGTCGCGCGTCGTCGAACCGGGGACCACCTGGGCGAGGTGGACACGCTGCCCCGCCCGGAGGGGCCGGCCGGGATCGAGGCGCCCGACGGGGCGTACGACCCGGCGCCCGTCCAGCCCGAGGACCCCGCCGAGCGGTGGGTCCAGGCCGGGTAGGACGGACGCCGGCTCAGCGAACGACGAGCCACGCGCCGGCCACCACGGTGGCGACCAGCACGACGAGGCCGAACACGTCGAACGACATCCGGCGCACGAGCCAGCGGCCGCCGACCGCCCCCAGGACGAGCCCCGGCAGCAACGCCGCCGACAGCGCGAGCGACCCCGGCGTGATGAGGCCGAGCCCGACGCTGAACGGCACCTTGGCGAGGTTGACGACGAAGAAGAACCACGCGTTGGTGCCGAGGAACGCGGCGGGACCGAGCCGGGCGCGCAGCAGGTACAGGCCCATGAGCGGCCCGCCCGCGTTGGCGACCATCGTCGACAGGCCCGCCCCCGCCCCGAGCAGCCCGCGCACGAGCCGGTCGCCGACGGTGGGCAGCCCGGCGGGTACGGGGCTCGCGGTGCGAGCCGGGGCGACGGGCCCCGACGTCGCCGCACGAACCGTCGCGCGGTGGTCGGCGCGTCGTCGTGCCACGCGCCGCAGCAGCTCCCAGCCCCCGCTGACCAGCAGGACCGCGCCGACCAGCCTGCCGGCGGCCCCCGCGTCGAGGAACCGCAGCACGGCCCAGCCGGCCGCGAGCCCGACGACGACGGACGGCAGCAGCACGACGAGCAGCCGCAGCCGGGCGGACCGGGCGTACAGCCGCAGGGCGACGAGGTCCCCGACGATGAGCACCGGCAGGGCCAGCCCCGCCGCCCGCACGGGGTCGACGGCCGTCGCCAGCAGCGCCATCCCGAAGGCGCCGAGCGACGGCACCCCGGTCCTCGACATGCCGAAGACCACGGCGGCCAGCGTGCCGAGGACGAGGGGCTCGAGCGTCATCGCCCACACGCCTCCCCCGGTCCGGCCGGCGCCCGGGTGACGCCGGAGCCCCGGCGACCCTAGACGAGGGACGGCGCCGAGGCGTCAGACCCTCTCGAGGCGCGCGACGAGCGTCTCGGCCTCGCGCTGCGTCACGAGCGCGGTGGTCCTGCGGGCCAGGACCCACGGGGTGCGCTCGGCCAGCTCGGGCGTCCACTCGACGCGGTACAGCGGGACGCCGGCCTCGACGCGCTCGACGGGCGAGACGCGCCAGGACGCGCCGATGCCCGTCAGCGGGTCGAGCCCGCGGAGGGTGACGGCCTCGGCGGGGGTTGCGGCGGGGGTTGCGGCGGGGCCGGTGGTCGGGTCCGACGGCGTGGCCGGCTGGGTGGGGGTCTGTGCAGCCATGGTGGTGTCCTCGGGGACGGGTGCGGCGCGGCACCGGGACCGGTGCCGTCCCGTCCGTTCGTCGGGCCGTCCCCCGCGGTGACGTGTCGGGGGCCGCGCTCGCCCCGTCGGGTGCGTCGGTCCGGGTGACGCCCCCCCGTGCCGTCGAGCGCCGTTCACCGTCCCGGGGGACCCCCGTCCCGGCGGCGTGCGGGTGCGGGGCCCCGGTGCTTGGGTGACGCCATGGCTACGCACAACACCCCCGCCTCCGCCCGGCGCGCCGCCACCGAGGCCGGCGACAACCCGCTCGTCGAGCAGGGGGCGCGGGTCGGCTACGCCGCCAACGGCGTGCTGCACCTGCTCATCGCGTGGCTCGCCGTGCAGCTCGCGTGGACGGCGGGGGCGGGCAGCGCGGACCAGACGGGGGCGTTGCGGTCCCTGGCCGGCAACCCCGTCGGCACCGCGCTGCTGTGGGTCGTCGTCGTCGGGTTCGCGCTGCTGGCCGTCTGGCAGGTGACCGAGCTGCTGACGCGGCACGACACCGGTGACCGGGTGAAGGCCGGCGCCAAGGCCGTGGTCTACGGCGTGCTCGCCTGGACGGCCGTGCGGGTGCTCCTGGGGACGTCGCAGGACGGGTCGCAGCAGACCAGCAGCACGACCGGGCGGCTGCTGGAGGCCCCGCTCGGGCGGGCGCTGGTGGCCGCCGTGGGCCTGGCGGTGCTGGGCGTCGCGGTGCACCACGTGGTCAAGGGCTGGCGGCGCACGTTCCTGCAGGACCTGACCGAGCACCCGGGTCGGTGGGCCGTGCAGGCGGGACGGGTCGGGTACGTCGCCAAGGGCGTGGCCCTCGCCGTGGTGGGCTTCTTCTTCCTCAAGGCGGCCTGGACCGGCAACGCCGCCGAGGCGCAGGGCCTCGACGGCGCCCTGCGGGCCTTCCTCGAGGTGCCGTGGGGCCGGGGGCTCCTGACGGTCGTCGCGCTGGGCCTGGCCGCCTACGGCGTGTACTCCTTCGCCCGCGCGCGCTACGCCCGGGTCTGACGTCGGGTCCCTGCCGCGCCGGCGCGGCGCAGGTAGCCCCAGGCGAGCAGGGCGCTCGTGGCGCCCACGGCCAGGCCGGCCACCACGTCCGTGAGGTGGTGCATGCCGCGGTACAGGCGGGCCCAGGCGACGAGGACCGGCACGAGCAGGCACGCCGCGGTGAGGAGCCCGCGCAGCACCCGGTGCCGCACGCGCTGCGCGAGCAGCGCCAGGACGACCCAGCACGCGGCGGCCGCCCCCGTGTGGCCGCTGGGGTAGCTCGACGTGGGCGGCGCGTGGTCGAGCTGCTCCACATCGGGCCGGTCGCGGTCGACGAGGACCGCCGACGTGAGGAACACGCCCAGCTCGAGGGCCACCGCGACGGCGGGCACCAGCGCGAACGACAGCCGTCGGGTGCGCACGGCGACGGCCAGGACCGTCACGAGGGCGAGCGCCGTGATCGCGAGGGTCGAGGCCGAGCCCGACAGCACCGCCGAGACCGTGTCGAGCGCGGCCGTCCGCCCCTCGGCGAACCGCTCCGCGAGGTCCTGCTCCGCCGGGATCCCGCCGAGCGGCCCCATGACCACCCAGCCGACGCCGGTGACGACGGCCCACAGCAGCACCGCCGGTGCCGCCGCGCGCACCACCAGGTCCCGCAGGACGGCCGCCACCGGGGGGCGGCTCGCGTCGTCCCACCGGTGCGCGAGGACGGCGGCGCGGCTCATCGCGCACCGGTCCTGGCAGCACCGGTCCCGACCGCGCCCGTCCGGCGGGCCTCGCGGCCGGCCGCCCCGGACCACCCGGCGTAGGACGCGAGCGAGGCCGCGGTGCCCACGAGGAGCCCGGCGGCGACGTCCGACGGGTAGTGCACGCCCAGCAGCACGCGGTCCGCCGCGGTCAGCGCCACGACGAGCCCGCCGACCACCGCGACCGCACCCAGGGCGCGGCGGGTCAGCACGGGCCGCAGCAGCAGGAGCAGGACCGTCAGAGCCGCGGAGCTGTTGACGGCGTGCCCCGACGGGAAGCTGTACCCGGGCGCGTGCTCCAGCGCCTCCTGCACGACCGGCCGCGCACGCCCGACGGCGGACTTGAGCGCGACGCCGAGACCCCACACGACGAGCACGGTCGCCACGGCCCACGCCGCGCGTCCCGGCAGGCGGTACCGACGCCACACGACGAGCGCCACCAGGGTCACGCCCAGGACGAGCCACACGGGCTGCGTCGTCTCCTGCCAGACGACGAGGGCCCGGGGCAGGCCGGGTCGCTCCCGCGCGAAGGTGGTCGCCGAGTCGACGACGCGCGCGTCCCAACCCGTCAGGCCGTCGTGCTCGGCGCGGACCAGCCAGGCGAGCGCGGCGACGGGCACGCCGGCGGCGAGGGCGAGCGCGGCCGCGCGAGCGAGGGCCGTCGTCCGCGGGCCCCGTCCCCCGCCGCGCCGCGGGTGGGAAGTCTCCATGGCGGTCAACCTAGGGCGGCACGGCCGGGTGCGCGCTGCGCGACGCGACCCGCCGCCCGTCCGGGTGGTGCGGTCCCGGCGGCCCGTCGGGTGCCGAGCTGTCCTGCCTACCGCTCGTCGGCGACGTCGAGCACGGTGACGACCGACCCCGCGGACAGCGTCGTCACGTCCTCCGGCACGACGAGGAGGGCGTCGGCGAGCGCCAGCGCCCCGAGCAGGTGGGACCCCGCTCCGCCGACCGGCGCGACCGTGCGGGGCTCCGCGGTCCGGTCGAGCCGGGCGCGCGCGTACTGCCGCCGGCCGGCTGGCGACGTCATGTCGGTCGTCAGCACCGCGCTCGTCGTCGGACGGGCCGTCGCTGCGAGGCCCCGCAGGCGCCGCACCGCCGGGCGGACGAACAGCTCGCAGGAGACGAGCACGCTGACGGGGTTGCCCGGCAGCGTGACGACGGGGACGCCGGCTACGCGCGCGAGCCCCTGCGGCTTGCCCGGCTGCATCGCGACCGCCACGAACTGCGCCCCCGGCAGCCCCGCGAGCGCCTCCTTGACCGGGTCGAACGCCCCGGCCGAGACCCCGCCGCTGGTCACCACGAGGTCGGCGCCCGCCGCGCACCGCTCGAGCAGCGCGAGGAGCGCCGGCGCGTCGTCCCCGGAGCGCTCCACCGCCACGACCTCGGCCCCCGCGGCGCGCAGCGCAGCCGCGAGGGCCGGGCCGTTGGAGTCGTGGATCTGGCCGTGGTCCAGGCGCTGCCCGGGGGCGACGAGCTCGTCGCCGGTCGCGACGACGGCGATCCGGGGCCGCCGGTGCACCGCGACCACCGCGTGCCCCGTCGCGGCGAGCAGCGCGACCTGCGCGGCGCCGAGCAGCGTCCCGGCGGGCAGCAGCACCTGGCCGGCGCGCACGTCGCCGGCGCGCCGGCGGATGTGCGCCCCCGGCTGCGCGGGTCGGTCGACGCGGACCCGGGGCAGGCCGGCGTCGGTGTGCTCGACCGGGACGACAGCGTCGGCGCCCGGCGGCAGGGGCGCCCCCGTCATGATCCGGGCGACGGACCCGGCCGGGACCGGGGGGTGCCGGCGTACGTCGCCGGCCGGGACGTCGGCGACCACGGGGAGCACGACGGGCGCGTCCGGGGCTGCCGCGGCGACGTCGGCGGCGTGCACGGCGTAGCCGTCCATCGCCGAGTTGTCCCACGGCGGCAGGTCCACCGCGCTGACCGCCTCGCGCGCGAGCACCAGCCCGTCCGCACCCCCGAGCGGCACCTCCACCACCGGGGTCGGCCCGACGAGGGCCAGCACCGCCGCCACGTGCTCCTCCACCGTCCGCACGGCGGCCACGCTAGCGCCAGCCGCCGTCCACCAGCCGCCACCCGGACGGGCCGGCCGGCCCCGCGGAGGCGTGCCTATGCTCAGCCGGTGGTGGACACGGGCGCGAGCACAGGCGCCGGGACGGATGCGAGCACCGGCACGGGCGGCAGGCCCGGCACCGGCGCGCTCGTCGACCGGTACGGGCGCACCGCCACCGACCTGCGGGTCTCCCTCACCGACCGCTGCAACCTGCGCTGCACGTACTGCATGCCGGCCGAGGGCCTGGACTGGCTGCCGACGCCCGAGGTGCTCACCGACGACGAGGTCGTCCGCCTGGTGACGGTCGCCGTCGAGCGGCTGGGCGTGCGGGAGGTGCGCTTCACGGGTGGCGAGCCGCTGGTCCGCCGCGGGCTCGAGGGCATCGTCGGGGCGGTCGCCGCCCTGCGGACCGCCGACGGGACGGCGCCCGAGACCTCCCTGACGACGAACGGCATCGGTCTCGCGCGGCGTGCCCAGGGCCTGGCCGAGGCCGGCCTCGGGCGGGTCAACGTCTCCGTGGACACCCTCGACCGCGCGCAGTTCGCCGCCCTGACCCGGCGTGACCGGCTGCCGGACGTCCTCGAGGGGGTGGCCGCAGCCGTCGCCGCAGGCCTGCAGCCCGTGAAGGTGAACGCCGTGGCGATGCGCGGCGTCAACGAGGACCAGGTGCGGCCGCTGCTGCGCTGGGCGGTCGCCGACGGCCTGCACCTGCGGTTCATCGAGCAGATGCCGCTCGGCCCCCGGCACGCGTGGGACCGCGCGCAGATGGTGACGGCGGAGGAGCTGCTGACCGAGCTCGGCCGGGAGTTCGCGCTCGAGCCGGTCGGTGACGTGGCTCGCGGCGCCGCACCGGCGGAGCTCTGGACGGTCGTCGGCACCGGCGGGGACGGGCGACCGCCCGCCACCGTGGGCGTCATCGGCGCCGTGACGCGTCCGTTCTGCGGTGCCTGCGACCGGACCCGGCTCACCGCCGACGGCCAGGTCCGCTCCTGCCTCTTCTCCCGCCGCGAGACCGACCTGCGGGACCTGCTGCGCGCCGGCGCCTCCGACGAGGAGCTGGCCGACGCCTGGCGCACCGCCATGTGGGGCAAGCCCGCCGCGCACGGCATCGACGAGGAGGGCTTCCGCCAGCCCCTGCGCCTCATGAGCGCCATCGGCGGCTGAGCCGTGGCCGGCGCCACGGGCGACGGGCCGGACCGCGAGCCGACCCTCGAGCCCGGCCGCGAGCCCGGCCGCCAGCATCGGGACGTCCTCGTCGTCGTCACCGCCGGCGGCACCGGAGGCCGGCTGGGCGGGGTCGACAAGGTGCACTTGCCGCTCACCGATGACGGCGCGGGCCCCTCGCTGCTCGACGCCCTTGTCGCCGCCCTGCCACCGGTGCCCGTCGTGGTCGTCGGACCGCACGGCGTGGACGGACGCGCCGACGTCGGCGGCCGCACCGTGCTCGTCGCCCGGGAGGACCCGCCCGGCGGTGGCCCTCTCGCCGGCGTCGCCGCCGGCCTGTCCGCAGGCCTGGCCAGAGGTCCCGCTGCCCCGGCTGGGTCGCATGCCGTCCTGGTCGTGCTCGCCGGCGACCAGCCCTGGGCCGGCCCGGTCGTCCCGCGGCTGCTGGCCGCTCTCGGCCCCGGCTCGCGATCCGACGCGGCCGTCGGCGTCGACGCCACCGGGCGCCGGCAGCCGCTGCTCGCTGCCTACCGACTGCCGGCGGTCGCCGCGCTGCTCGCGGGGCACGTCCACGACCGCCCCGCCCGGCTCCTGCTCGAGGGCCTGCAGGTCGTCGAGGTCCCGCTCGCCCCCGACGAGGCCCTCGACGTCGACACCCCCGCCGACCTCGCGCGCGCCCGCACGATCGCACGGCACCGCCCGCGCCCGCCCGAGGAGCCGGCACCCGGCGACTGACCCGCGCGTGCGCCCTCTGGGGACGGTCGCGCCGCTACGTCGAAGTACCAGGTCCCGACGCGCATCGACGGCGTGTCGTGGCATCTCGACGATGTCCCGGGACGCGAGGACGTCGCTGGACGGGCGGCCTCGTCGGCCGGCACGACCCGGGCAGCACCGGCGGGACGGCCGACCCGCGCCCGGTGCCAGGTGCAGCGAGGTACCACGGCACGCCGGTGCGACCGCTCGCCCGGTGGTACCTCGGCGCAGCGTCGCCGAGGCGCCCGACGGGCCCGGACGACACCGGACGGCACGGTCATGGGGCGAAGTCGGCCGCCCACGCGGCGACGAGGGCGTCCACCTGGGCGAGACGCACGCGCACCGCCGCACCCTCGTCGCCCGCGCCGCCACCTTCAGCACCGGCCGCACGACCCGCGGCCAGGCCCACGAGGAACGCCGTCAGCGGGGCGCCCGGACGCACGACGTCGTGGGCCACATCGCGGACCCGGTCGAGCACCGCCGGGACCAGCGGGGCCACGACCGCCGCGTCGAGCGCCAGCTCGGCGCAGACGAGCGCCAGCCACCGGCCCAGCACGTCGTCGCCGAACGCCGTAGTTGCCGAAGGGTCGCCAGGAGGGGGCGACGGAGCCGGCGGCACCGGGGACACGGAGCCTGTGCCGTCGTCGTCGGGGGCGCGCACGGTCCCGAGCATGGCAGTTCCCTGCCTGCCGCGTCACGTGCAGGACGCGGTGATCGACGCCGTGCTCGACGCCGTGACCGACGCCGTGACCGACGCCGTGACTGACGCCGTGACCGACGCCGTGACCGACGCCGTGACCGACGCCGTGACCGACGCCGTGACCGACGCCACCGCAGGGACCGACTGACGATCTCCCCGGTCGAGACGATCGGCACGGACGGCGTGGGGGCGCTCGTGCGCGCCGGGGTGGACGGGGCGCGCGGTACGAACGGGACGATGAAGCTCGGTGTCTGCGGCGAGCACGTCGGGGACCCGGAGTCGATCCGCTTCTCCATGACGCCGGGCTGGACCACGTCTCCTGCTCGCCGTCCCGGGTGCCGGTCGCGCGGCTCGAGGCGGCGGTCCGACGCGACGCCTGGACGGCCTGACCCAGGGCGGGAGGCGGGCCGGACCAGGGCCGGATCCGGCCCGGGCGCGGGACGGGCGCGCGGTGTGGCGAGCCGGGCGGCGGGACCGCGCCGGGCCGGTCCCCCGTCCGGCCCAGCCGCACCGCTCACCCGCGCGGGTGGTGCCGGGGACGCCGTGACCTCCGTCGCGGCGTCGCCGGGTGAACGGCCGGCGGGACCACCCGCCCGCCGTCTCACCGGCCGCGGGCCGAGGACGATCCGGGCGGCATGACCTCCACCCTCCCCCCGAGCCCCGGCCGCGCGGCGACCCCGGCCCGTATGGCCGAGGGCGTCCTGCAGCTGCAGCGGCCCGCCGCCGACGCCTGGCCGGCGCCCGAACCGCTCGCCCGCCGCTCCTACGTCCGCGGCGCCGCCCTCCTCGGCGTCGTCGCCTCCGTCGGGTACCTGCTCTGGCGCGTGACCTCGACCCTCGACGGCGCGACCCTGTGGCTCGGCGTCCCGCTGCTGCTGCTCGAGGTGCACGCCTTCCTCAGCCTCCTGCTGTTCGCGCACGACCTGTGGGACGTCGACCGGCGCCCCGACCCGGCGGACATCGCGCCCGAGCAGCACCGGGATCCCGCGGAGCTGCGCGTGGCGCTCCTCGTGCCGACCTACGACGAACCCCGTTCGATCCTGCTGCCGACGATCGCCGCCGCGGTCGCGGCCCGGCACCCGCACGAGACATGGGTGCTCGACGACGGCGACCGCCCGTGGCTGCGCGAGCTCGCCGCAGGCCTCGGGGCGCGCTACCGCTCCCGCTCCCACGGCGCGCACGCCAAGGCGGGCAACATCAACGAGGCGCTCGACGAGGTGCAGGGCGACCTCGTGGCCATCATCGACGCCGACCACGTCGTGACCGCGGGGTTCCTCGAGGCGCTCCTGCCGTACTTCGCCGACGCGCGGACCGCCCTCGTGCAGTCGCCGCAGGAGTTCTACAACGACTCGTCCTTCGAGCACGTCCGCCGCCCCGACGGCCGGTTCTTCGCCGACCAGGAGATGTTCTACCGGGCGATCCTCGCCGGCCGGAACCGCTGGGGCGCCGCCTTCTGGTGCGGCACCGGCGCGATGGTGCGCGTCGAGGCCCTCCGCGAGGTCGGCGGCGTGGCCACCGACAGCGTCACCGAGGACATCCAGACCACCCTGCGCCTGCACCGCAAGGGCTGGCGCAGCGTGCACCACAACGAGGTCGTCGCCCGCGGGCTTGCCGCCGACGGGCCCGAGGCGTTCTTCGTCCAGCGCCGCCGCTGGGGCGCCGGTGCCATGCAGGTGCTGCGCCGCGACAACCCGCTGCTCGGCCCCGGCCTGTCCCTGCACCAGCGCCTGTCCTACCTGTCGACGCTTCTCGGCTGGTTCGACTCGTGGCGGACGGTCGGCCTCGTGCTGCTGCCGATCCTCACAGTGCTGTCCGGCGGCGTGCCGATCGCCGCGGCGTGGGCGCCGTTCCTCGTCGCCTTCGTCGTGTCGTTCGCGCTGCAGCGCCTGGCCCTGTCGGCGCTCAGCCGGGGGCGCGCACCCCTCCTGCACGCGACGTTCTTCGAGTTCGTCCGGCTCCCGGCCACGCTGGCGGCGACCGCGGCGATCTTCACCTCCGGCCCCCGCTCGTTCGCGGTGACGCCGAAGGCGGCCCGCGCCGAGCGGGCACGGGCCCAGACGCCCGTCGTCCTCACCGCGCTCATCACCGCCTCCGTGGCGGCGGTCTTCTGGTACGTCGCGCAGCTCGCCGGTCTGCTGCCGGTGCACCGCGAGATCACCTGGGTCGACCACGCCGCGGTGGCGTGGGTGGCCCTCAACGCGGCGTTCCTCGTCGCCGCCCGTCGGCGGATCACGCGTCTGGACTTCGCCGGCAACCGGCGGTCCGCCTGGCGGTTCCCGACCGGCGAGCTGCGCGTCCCCGCGACCACCGCAGGTGGCGAGCTCCGCGTGGACCTGCTCGACCTGTCGATCACGGGCGCCCGCATCCGCGTGGGCGACGACGACCGCCGCCTGCTCGACGAGGGGTCGGCCGTCACGCTGCACCTCCCCGTCGTCGAGGACGGCCACCGCGTGGTGGTCCCCGCCCCGGGGACGGTCCGCTCGCTCGTCGAGGACGAGGACGGCGACCTCGTCGTCGGCGTGCTGCTCGGGCTCGACGACGCGGCGCAGGCGCGGCTCGCCCTCGCGCTCTACCAGACGGTGGACCGGCACGACGCCCCCGGCCTGGTCGTCCCGACGCAGGCCGGGCCGAGCGGGGTCGAGCGCACAGTCGAGCGGACCGTCGTGGGCACGCCGACGGCCACCGACGCCGCGACGGAGGCGGACGCCGTCAGCACCGCCCGCTGACGACCGGGTGGACACCGGGCGCCGCCCGGTGTCCACTCGCGTCGTGCCGCGCCGCCCTCCAGCCCTACCGCCTCCCGGGCCCGCCGACGTGGTGCCCTACCTGCGCACCCGGCACGGCGCCATCGCCCTGGCGCACCGCGGGTTCAGCCTCGACGGGCGGGAGAACTCGCTCGCAGCCTTCGCGGCGGCCCGTGCGCTCGGGCTCGAGCACGTGGAGACCGACGCGCACGCGACCGCCGACGGCGTCGCGGTCGCCCTGCACGACGAGCGCCTCGACCGCACGACCGACGCGACGGGGCTCGTCGCCGCCCTGCCGTGGGACGTCGTGCGGCGCGCCCGCATCGCCGGCGGCGAGCCCGTCCCCCGGCTCGACGAGGTGCTCGGCGAGCTCCCCGACCTGCGCGTCAACGTCGACGTCAAGAGCGACGACGCCGTCGGGCCGGTCGTCGAGGCCGTCCAGCGGACCGCCGCGCACGACCGCGTGTGCCTCACGTCGTTCTCGACCCGTCGGCGGCGCCGCGCGGTGGCGGTCCTCGGCCGTCCCGTCGCGACCTCGGCGGGCCAGGCGGAGGTCGTGGCGTTCCTCGCCGCCGTCCGCGCACCCCGCCTGCCCGCGCGGACCCGGGCCGCGGCCGTCCGGGCGGCCCTGCGGCACGTGGACTGCATCCAGGTGCCCGAGCGGTCCGGGCGGCTCGTCGTCGTCGATGCGGCGACCGTCGCCGCCGCGCACGCCGCCGGCCGCCAGGTGCACGTGTGGACGGTGGACGACCCGGCCGACCAGGGGCGGCTGCTCGACCTCGGCGTCGACGGCCTCGTGACGGACCGCGCGGACGTGCTGCGCGACGTGCTGCGGGCGCGGGGGGCCTGGGGCGGCCGCTGACCCTCCGGACGGGCGGTCGCGGTGGGCCGCGGGACCCGGGCGCGCGCGCGACCTCGCAGGTCGTGACCTCCCCCGGGCGCGTCACGGTGGACGGGAGGGGCCCCGGGGACGGACCATGAGCGGCACGTGCGGCGCGCACGGTCAGCCCGTACCGGTCGCCGGTGCCGGCAGGGGGACGGCGGGGGAAGGGTGCGGATGGCGGACAGGGACGGGCCCCGGGGCGTGGCGACCGTCGCCGCGCCCGTCCACGCGCCCGTCCCCGCGCCCACCGCCGCGCCCGCCGCTCCTGCTGCTGCCGCTGCTGCTGCCGCTGCTGCTGCCGACGAGCGTCGCCACGAGGCGCACGCCGTCGTCGAGGACGACGTGGTCCGCCTGGAACCCGCGCCCGAACCGCCGGTGCCGACCGCCGCCGCGGCCCCGTCGGCCGCCCCCACCGACTCCCCGACGTCCGCGGGCCCGACGTCGAGCCCCGGTCGAGGCCCGACCTCCTGGACGCCGGAGCCGCGGACGGGCGTCGGCACCCCGGGCACACCGGGCCGGGAGCCGCGCGCGGCCCCCGCACCAGCGCCCGCTGCTCCGCCCGCTCCCCCGCTCGCACCGGCCGCCGGCTCCTCCCGGCCCTCGCCGGCACCTGCACCGGCTGCCGCCGCCGCCGGCTCCTCCCGGCCCTCGCCCACACCGGCTGGCGCACCCGCGGCGGGGTCGGTGCAGGGCGCTGCACACGTCACGACGCCCGCTGCCACACCCACGGCGACGACCGCACCTGCTGCCGCTCCCGCCGCGGCTCCCGCTGCGTCGGCGGCATCGGCGTCGGCGTCCACGCCTGCGTCGGGCCCCGCTCGACCCACGACCTCCGCCGCCGACCGCCGGCGGCTCGACGAGGCGTGGCTCGCGCAGGGGTGGCGGATGGTCGAGGCGGCCACGGCCGGCCGGGAGGCGGCAGCCCGCACGGTGCTGCGGGCCGCAGGGGCGTCGTGGGCCGTCTGGGTCGCCGTGAGCGTGCCCGTGCTGGCCGCGTTCCGACCCGGGCTCGTCGCCGCGACGGCCGCCGCGGTGCCGGCCGTCCTGCTGGCGCTGGCGTTCCTCGTCGCGCTCACCGCGACCCAGCCCGCCCGGGTGGCCTTCGACCCTGCGGACCCCGCCGGCATCGAGCTCGCGCACTGGCGCGCCGCCGGGGCGACGAAGCGCCGCGTGGCCTGGGCGCAGACGCTGCTCGCGCTCGGCGCCCTCGGGGTGGGAGCGGCGCTCGTCGCCCTCGCCGTCCCGTTCCCGCTCTGAGCGCCTGGCCGGCAGCGCCCGACCCGGCAGCGCCCGACCGGGTAGCGCCTGAACCGGCAGCGCCCGACCCGGCAGGGCCCGACCCGGCAGCGCCCGACCCGATCGGACCTGACCTGGCCGCGCCGGCTCAGCCGCGCAGGCCCGCGGCGAGCTGGCTGTCGACGTCGGCCAGCGCGCTCGCGGACGTGCGCAGGTACTGCGCCATACCGCCGAGCGCCGAGACCGCGTCGGTCAGCGACTGCGTGTACCGGCGGTAGGAGTCGCCGAAGGCCACGGACGCCTGGTCGGTGACGAAGCCGGAGGCGACGAGCCCGTCGACGTACGCCCGCATGGCGGTGAGCTCACCCACCATCGAGTCCTGCCCGCCGGTCAGCCGCGTCGCGGCGTCGGTCATGTCCTGGTAGCTCACGCTGAGGTTGGCCACGGTCGGCCTCCGTCCCTGTCGGCGCGGGCGCGTCGCCCGGCGCGCCGCGGGTCCTCCCCGCGGCGGGCCGGACGCTAGCGACGGCGGGCCGGGGCGCGTGCGTCGTCGTCCACAGGCTACGAGGCCCCGCGGGGGGCGACGGTCACGCCCGCCCGACCGGCGGCCTCAGCCCTCGACGACGGCCAGCGCCTGCTCGAGGTCGCGCCGCAGGTCGTCGATCTCCTCGAGGCCGACGGACAGCCGGACCGTCGTCTCGCCGATGCCCACCGCCGCCCGCCCCGCGGCACCGAGCCGCCGGTGCGTCGTGGTCGCGGGGTGCGTGACCAGGGACTTCGCGTCGCCCAGGTTGTTGGAGATGTCGACGACCCGCAGCCGGTCCAGCACGCCGAACGTCGCCGCCTTCGCGGCCTCCGGCGTCGACCCCTCCGGCACGCGCAGCGTGAACGTCACCACCGTCCCTCCGGCGGTCTGCTGGGCCGTGGCCAGCGCGTGCTGCGGGTGCGAGGGCAGGTACGGGTAGCGCACGGACGCCACCGCGGGGTGACCCTCGAGCCAGCGGGCCAGCTCGAGCGCGCAGGCGCTCTGGTGCCGCACCCGCAGGGCCATCGTCTCCAGGCCCTTGAGCAGCACCCAGGCGTTGAACGGCGACATCGAGGGGCCGGTGTGGCGGATGAAGGTCTCGACCGGCCCGTGCACGTAGTCGTCCCGGCCGAGGATCGCACCGCCGAGCACCCGCCCCTGGCCGTCCATGTGCTTCGTCGCCGAGTAGACGGTGACGTCCGCGCCGAGGTCCAGCGGCCGGGACAGCACCGGCGTCGCGAAGACGTTGTCCACGACGACGGTCGCGCCCGCGGCGTGGGCCAGCGCGCTCACGGCGGCGATGTCGACCATGTCCTGCATGGGGTTCGACGGGGTCTCGAAGAACACGACGTCCGCCGGCGTGGCCAGCGCCGCCTCCCACTGCTCCAGCACGTGCCCGTCCACGTAGTCCGTGCGCACGCCCCACTTCGCCAGCAGCTCGTCGAAGATGACGACGGACGAGCCGAACAGCGCCCGCGCCGCGACGACGCGTGACCCGGACCGGACGAGCGCCGCGAGCGCGGTGAACACGGCGGACATGCCGGTGCCGGTGGCGTAGCAGGCCTCGGCGCCGTCCAGCAGCCGCAGCCGCTCCTCGAACGTCGCCACGGTGGGGTTGGCGTACCGGGAGTACATGAAGCGGTCGGCCTCGCCCGCGAAGGCGGCCTCGGCCTGGGCGGCGGAGTCGTAGACGTAGCCCTGCGTGAGGAACAGGGCCTCGGAGGTCTCCCCGAACGGCGTGCGCACCCCGCCGCCGCGGACCGCCAGCGTGCCCGGCCCGAGCTCCTCGCGCGGCAGCCCCTCGTGCCAGTGCCGGGGCCCGGGGCCGCTCACGCCTGCCGCCACGGCAGGCCGGCGGCGCGCCACCCGGCGTGCCCGCGGTGCGCGTCCGGGCCCACGTCGCCCTCGAACCCCTCGAGGACGTTCAGCGCCCGGCCGAGGCCGGCCCTCGTCGCCGCCGTCGCCGCCGCGACCGACCGGACGCCGCTGCGGCACAGGAAGAGCAGGGGCCGGTCCGGCGCGCCGGCGTCCGCGCCCCCATCGGCCGCGTCGGCTCCGTCACCGCCGGCTGCGTCGTCGTCCAGCGCCGCCCGCAGCTGCTCGACGAAGTGCGCGTTCGTCTGGCCGGACGGGTAGGACACCCACTCGACGAGCACCGTGCGCCGCGGGCCGTCCGGGCCGAGGGCGGAGGTGTCCGGGATGCCCACGTAGCGCCACTCGGCGTCCGTGCGGACGTCGACGAGCACCGCGCGCGGGTCGTCCTGCAGGGTCTGCCAGGCCTCCTGCGGGGTGACGTCCCCGGCGTAGGGCCTGTCGGGCGTGCTGCTCATCGCTCCTCCATCGGTCCTGGCGGAAGCACCCTGCTGCGCCGACCTGCACCTGTCCGGGGACGGGCGGGGTCGAGCCGGGTTGCTGCGGCGTCGTCGAGCCAGATCTCTCGGCCGCTCTGGATGGTCGTCGCAGCGTACGGCCTGGCGTCGCGGACGTGAGACGGGCGTCCCGCATGCCGGACGCGCGTTGACGCCCGCGTGCGCCGCTGCCGATCATTCCGGCGAGGTCATGAGCGCCAGCGCGAAGCCCCGGCTCGCTGGCCGGCAACCCTCCCGCCGCGGTGGGGTGCCCCGGGTGACGACACGGCCGTGCCGCCGACCGGCGGACGGCAAGCGCGGGCGGGCCGGGTCGGCCCTGCCCCCGGCAGCAGGAGGCCCCCATGTCGACGACGGTCGAGACCCAGCACCGCCCCTCCCCCGTCCCCGCCGGCGACGCCTGTCCCGGCGCCGCCCCGCTCCTGCCGCTCGTCGGCGCGCGGACGCCCGTCCCGCTGCTCGACGGGACGACGCGCGCGTACACGAACCTCGACAACGCGGCCTCGACGCCCGCGCTCGAGGCCGTGGCCGCCCGCGTGACGGAGGTGCTGCCGCACTACGCGTCCGTCCACCGCGGCGCGGGCTACCTGTCCCAGCTGTCGACCGCCCTCTACGAGGAGTCGCGCCGGACGATCGCCGCGTTCGTCGGCGCCCGGCCCGACGACGTCGCCGTCATCACCCGCAACACCACGGACTCGTTGAACCTCCTGGCCGGCTGCGTCCCCGCCGGCGGCCGGGTGCTCGTGCTCGACCTCGAGCACCACGCGAACCTGCTCACGTGGATCAGCGGCGACGGCACCGACGGCCGGCCCACCGGGTCCGTCCTCCCGGCCGAGGCCACCGTCGCCGAGACGCTCGTCGCCCTGCGGGCCGAGCTGGCGCGCACGCCGTACGCGCTGCTGGCCGTCACAGGTGCGTCCAACGTCACGGGCGAGTCCCTGCCGCTGCCCGAGGTCGTCCGCCTCGCGCACGCCGTGGGCACGCGCGTCGTCGTCGACGGCGCCCAGCTCGTCCCGCACCGGTCGGTGTCGCTGGCGGAGACGGACGTCGACTGGGTGGTCCTGTCCGGGCACAAGATGTACGCGCCGTTCGGGGCGGGCGCGATCGTCGGGCGCCGGGACTGGCTCGACGCGGGTCGGCCGTACCTGGCCGGCGGCGGCGCGGTGCGCGACGTGCGCACCGACGGCGCCACCTGGCACCCTGCCCCCGCGCGGCACGAGGCCGGGTCCCCCAACGTCCTCGGTGCCGTCGCGCTGGCGCAGGCCTGCACGACGCTGGCCGGGCTCCCCGCCGGCGCGCTGCACGCGCACGAGACGGCGCTGCGCGACGCGCTCGTCGCCGGGCTGGAGGCCCTCGACGGCGTGCAGGTCGCCCGGCTGTGGCCCGACGCCGAGGACCCGGTCGGCGTCGTGACGTTCACGCTGCCCGGGCACGACCCCGGCCTCGTAGCCGCCTACCTGTCCGCCGAGCACGGGATCGGCCTGCGCGACGGCCGGTTCTGCGCCCACCCCCTGCTGGCGCGGCTCGGGGCCAGCGGCGGCGCGCTGCGGGCGTCCGTCGGCGTCGGCTCGAGCCTGGCCGACGTGGAGCACCTGCTCGCGGGCCTGCGCACGTTCCTCGCGGTGGGGGCAGGGGCGCGGTACGCCGTCGTCGACGGCTGCTGGACGGTGGCCGACGACCCCCGGCCGGCGCCCGCGCTCGACGGCGTCGCCGCCATCGCCGCGACGGCGGCGGCCTGCGGACCCGCGCTCCCCTGAGGGGCGCCGCCCGGGCCGGCGAGCGGACCGGGCGCGAGCGGCATCTGACTGGACGGCTGACCGACGACTGACCGACGGCCGACCGACGGCTGACCGACACCGTGACGTCGCCCGTTCGTCGTTCGTGCGTCGTCCGGGCGTCGCCGGCGTCCTGTGGGCTGGGACCGTGCGCGTCGCCCTCGTCACCGAGTCCTTCCTGCCGCACGTCAACGGCGTCAGCCGGTCGGTGGTCCGCGTGCTCGACGAGCTGTCGCGGCACGGCCACCCGGCGCTCGTGCTCGCGCCCGGCGAACCACCCGCCCGGGTGCACGGGGCGCGCGTCGTGCGGCTGCGGTCGGTGCCGCTGCCGGGGCACGCCGGCCTGGCGCTCGGCGTGCCGTCGGCGCGGACGCTCGAGCGCCACCTGCGGGCCTTCGGGCCGGACGTGGTGCACCTCGCGTCGCCGTTCCTCACCGGGGGTCCGGCGGTCCGCGCCGCCGCCCGGCTCGGCGTGCCGACCGTCGCGGTCTACCAGACGGACGTCGCCGGGTTCGCCGCCCGCTACGGCCTCGGCGCCGCGGCGGAGGCGGCCTGGTGGCGGGTCCGCGCGGTGCACGAGGCGGCCGACCTCACGCTGGCCCCCTCCCGCATCGCCGCCGCCGACCTCGAGGACCACGGCGTGCCGCGCGTGCGGCTGTGGCCGCGCGGCGTGGACACCGCGGCCTTCCACCCCGCCCACCGCGACCCGCGCCTGCACCGGCGGCTCGCGCCCGACGACGAGGTGCTCGTCGGCTACGTGGGGCGGCTCGCACCCGAGAAGCGTCTCGAGGACCTGCGGGCCGTCGCGGGCCTGCCCGGCGTGCGCCTCGTCGTCGTCGGGGACGGGCCCGAGCGTGCGCGGCTGGAGCGGCTGCTGCCCGGTGCGCGGTTCCTCGGCGTGCGGACGGGGGCAGCGCTGTCACGCCTGGTCGCGACCCTCGACGTGGCGGTGCAGCCCGGGCCGCACGAGACGTTCTGCCAGTCCGCGCAGGAGGCGATGGCGGCGGGCGTCCCCGTGGTGGCGGTCGGCGCGGGCGGCGTCGCGGAGCTCGTCGCCCCGAGCCGGACCGGCTGGCTGTACCCGCCGGGCGACCTGCCCACGCTGCGCGCCCGGGTCGCCGACCTCGCCGGGGACGCCGCCAAGCGCCGGGCCATGGGCCGGGCGGCCCGGGAGGCGGTCGAGGGCCGCACCTGGCCGGTCGTCGTCGAGCGCCTCCTCGACCACTACGCCGACGCCGTCGCCGCCCGCGCCGCAGGCGCCGGCGGCTCCACGGGCCGCCGCGACGCCGTGGACGCCCGGTGAGCGCCTCCGCCGGCGGACGCCGCCTGCACGTCGTCCACCTCACCAACGCGTGGGCCGCCCGGTCGGGCGGGGTGCGCACGACGCTGGTCGCCCTCGGGGTCGGGTACGCCGCGCGCGGGCACCGGCTGACCGTGGTCGTCCCCGGCGCGCGCACGCAGGTGACCACGCACCCGTGGGGCACGCTCGTCCAGCTCCCGGGGCCCCGGGTGCCCGGCACGGGCGGGTACCGGGCCCTCGTCGACGCCCGGGCCGTACGGCACACCCTCGACACCCTCGCGCCCGACCGGCTGGAGGTCTCCGACCGGTTCACGCTGCGGCACGTCGGGGCGTGGGCCCGTGGCACGGGCACGCCCCTCCTCGGCATCGCGCACGAGCGCGTGGACGGGCTGCTGCAGACGGTCGGACACCTGCCGGGGTCGGTGGCCCGCAGCCTCGCCGACCGGCACAACGCGACGACCGCCGCCGCGTTCGACCGCATCGTCGCCACCACCGCGCACGCCGCCGCGGAGTTCGACCGCATCGGCGTGCCGACCGTGCGGATCCCGCTCGGCGTCGACCTCGCGACATTCCGGCCCGTGCTCGACGAGGAGCTCGACGAGGAGCTCGACGAGGAGCTCGACGAGGGGCCCGACGAGGGGCCGGGCGTCCGGCGGTCCGTCGGGCCGTCCGCGGGGCCGTCCGCCGGGGCGTCCGCGGACGCGGCCACGGGCGTGCGCACCAGGCCCGCGCGGCTCGTGCTGTGCAGCCGGCTGTCCCCGGAGAAGCGCCCCGACGTCGCCGTCGACGCCGTGCGCGCGCTGCTGCGCCAGGGCGTCGGCGTGCGGCTCACCGTGCTCGGCGACGGGCCGGAGCGCGCAGCGCTGGTGCGGCGCGCCCACGACCTGCCCGTGGAGTGGCGCGGCTTCGTCGCCGACCGGCGGGAGGTCGCCCGCACCCTCGCCGCGGCCGACGCCGTGCTGGCGCCCGCGCCGGCCGAGACCTTCGGCCTCGCGGCGCTGGAGGCGCTCGCGTGCGGGACGCCGGTGGTGGCGGCCTCGTCGTCGGCGGTGCCCGAGCTCCTCGTCGCCGGGACCGGCCGTGCCACCGCCTGCGCCCCCGAGCCCCTGGCCGCCGCCACGGCAGGCGTGCTCGCGATGCCGCGTGCGGCCGCGCGCCGCGCCTGCCGCGCCCGGGCCGAGGACTTCGGCTGGGACCGCACGGTGGAGGGCTTCCTCGCCGCCCATGCCGGCAGTCCCGCGGAGGACGTCGCCCTCGTCCGCGGCTGACGACCCCCCGAGCGGCGCGTGACGGGCACCGCTCCTACGCTCGGTGGATGACGAAGTCCATCACCCCTACCCCGTCCACGCCGCCCTCGACTACGGCGTCGCCGCGACGCTGCTGACGGCACCGCACCTGCTGGGGACGAGCACCCGCGCGAAGGTCTTCTTCGAGGCTTTCGGCGCGCTCGCGACCACGGTGAACGCCCTGACCCGCACCCCGCTGGCGGTGCGTCCCGTGCTGTCCCTGCGCGCGCACCGCACCGCCGACCTGCTCGCGGACCCGCTCTACCTCGCGCTGCCCCTGGTGACGGGCATCGCCAAGGAGCCGCGCGCCCGGGCCCTGTGGCTGGCCACCGCGGCGATGCTCGCGGCGTCCGTCGCCCTCACCGACTGGGACGCGCCCGAGCCGGTCTGAGCCGGTCTGAGCCGGTCCGCGCCGGTCCGCGCCGGTCCGCGCCGGTCCGAGCCGGTCCGAGCCGGTCCGAGCCGGTCCGAGCCGGTCCGAGCCGATCCGAGCCGATCCGAGCCGGCCCGAGGCGGTCTGAGCCGACCCGGACCGGCCCGCGCCGATCCGCCCTACTCGGCGACGACGCGGAACGACGCGGCCGTCGGGTCCACCGGGTCCGGCAGGAGCATCCCGGCCTCGACGCCCGTGCGCAGGTAGTCGACGATCTCGGCCGTGATGCGCTCCCCGGGGGCGAGGACCGGGACGCCCGGCGGGTAGGGGCTGATGGTCTCGGCGCACACCCGGCCCACCGCCTCGTCGGCGTCGACCTGCTCCACACGCCCGAAGAACGCGTCCCGCGGCAGCATCACGGTCTGGATCTCGAGCGCCGGCCCCGGCGGGAGGGCGACGTGGGGCGCGCGGTCGAGGGTCCCGGCGGCGGCGACGAGGGCCTCGAGCCCCTCGGTGAGCCGTCGCACGTCGTCGTCGGTGTGCCCGTGCGTGATCCGGGCGCTGATCCGGCAGGTGTCGGTGCTGCCGACGTCGATCTGCCGCTCGGCGCGCAGCCACTCCCCGGCGCTGAAGCCCGTGATGCCCAGCCCGCGCACGTCGACGGTCAGAACGAGGGGGTCGAGGTCGGCGGCGCCCTGCGGCCGGACGACCTCCCGGCCGAGCAGGCTGAGCCCGTCGAGACCGGTGACCACGTCCCGCACCCGGTCCGCGCGGCGCAGCGCACCGTCCAGCAGGGCCTCACCCTGCTCGACCATCTGGCGGCGCCACCCGTCGAGGCTGGCGTACACGAGCGACGACGAGCTCGTCGTGCCGAGCAGGTCCTCGCGGGCGGACAGCACCGAGGGGTCGATGCGGTCGCCCTGCAGGTGGAAGCACGAGCTCTGCTCGACCGCGGAGCCCGTCTTGTGGACGCTGGTGACGACGAGGTCCGCGCCCGCGTCCATGCCCCAGGACGGCAGCCCGTCGTGGAAGGGCAGGTGCGCCCCCCACGCCTCGTCGACGATCAGCGGCACGCCCGCCGCGTGGCACACCTCCGCGACCCCCGCGATGTCGGCGCACGTCCCCCAGTCCGTGGGGCTGATGAGCAGCATGCCCTTGGCGTCGGGGTGCGTGGCCAGCGCCGCGCGCACGTCCTCGGGCTCCGGCGGGTGCGCGAGGTGCAGGTCGTCGTCGACGTGAGGATGCACCCACACGGGGTCGATCCCGCTGATGATGAGGCCGGCGACCACGGACTTGTGGGCGTTGCGCGAGACGAGCAGCTTCTCCCCGGGTCCGGCCACCGAGATCATCGCGCTCTTCACCGACAGCGAGCTGCCGCAGGTGGAGAAGAAGCACTGGTCGGCGTCGACGGCGTCCGCCATGAGGGCGAGCGCCTGGTCGAGCACCCCCTGGGACTCCCGGCGGTCGTCCAGCCCGTTGAGCAGCAGGACGTCGGAGGCGAAGACGCCCTCGCCGAGCACCGCGCGCACGCGAGGGTCGGCGCCCGGGCCCTGGCGGTGGCCGGGCGGGCCGAAGACGACGTCACCGCGCCGGCGGAACGCCTCCAGCGCCTCCAGGACGGGTGCTCGGCTGTGGTCCATGCGGGTCCTCCTGCGTCGTGCGGGAGGCCTCCGCGGTCTGGACGGCCCCGTCGATCGTGGGGGTGGGCCCGGGGTGCCGCAACTGCGCCCTCGCGCCGTCGTCCCGCGCAGCGAACGGCGACCTCCCGCTCGTCGTCGGGCCGTCGGCCTCGGCACCGGGAACTCGAGGAGCTCCTCGCCGCTCGGTGTGCTCGTGGGTGAGGGCCGACGTGTCGGAGGCGGACGCGCGCGCCACCGGTTCAGCTCCTCGGCTCGACCCGTCAGGTCCTCGGCGAGGTGGTCCGGCGACGAGCACCCGTGAGCGGGTCGCCGTGACGGTCGGTGAAGTGCCACCGGCTGCCGCGGCGAACGATCTCGATCCCGAGGGTGTGGACACGGGCGTGGTGGTGCCAGCACAGCAGGACCCCCTTGTCGGCGTCGGTGTCCCCACCGTCACGCGCCCAGTGCCGCACGTGGTGCACCTCGCACAGTGCCGGCGGGGCATCGCACCCGGGGAACCGGCAGCGCCCGTCACGAGCCACGACCGCGCGACGACGCGGACCGGTGAACGTGCGCTGCGACCGGCCCACGTCGATGATCTCCGAGCGCGGCCCGAACACGACCCGCGACAGCACGCTGTCGCACGCGAGCCGCCCCAGCACCGAGGCCGGCACCGCTCGTCCGCCGACCAGCTCACCCACGCCGAACCTCTCCACGTCCCCGGACAGCCCGAGCTCCGACGGCGCGCCGGCGAGGCAGCTCCCGTGCCGCTGCCCGTCCTCTCCCTGACTCGACGCCGCTCCCGACGACCAACAGGGCGACCTACCCGACGAACCGCGTCGTGATCGGATCCGCTCGTCGCCGTCTTCGTGACCGTCCTCGTGGCGGTCTCCGGTCGCCGAGCCGCCCGCGACCGCGCGCTGCAGCGTCTCCCAGTCCACCACGACGCTCAGGTGCGGTCGCTGCTCCCCGCTGGGCCCCGCCAACCCGTGGTCCAGCGTCAGCCGTGCCAGGTCGACCAGTGCCCGCGCCCGTCGCTGGGAGGACGTGCGCTCGTCGTCGGCCGCGGGCACACCCGTCACCGCCGCCAAGGCGTCCCGCACCACCACCCCGTTCTCCTCCGACAGGAAGCCCGAGACGTGGTAGCCGCCGGTGGTGGCCGACAGGTCCAGGAACTCCCGCTCGGAGACCTCCCGGAACCCGCGCTCGTCGGCCTCCGGGTCGACCGACGCCGACCACCGCGACACCAGCCGACGGAACGAGCTCACCGGCAGGTCGCGCGCCTGCGCGAGCAGGAACCCCTCCCCCACCGACGAGCCCTCGTCCTGCAACACCGCCGCCCGCACCGGCGTGTTCGCCGCCGCCGCGATCGCCCGCGCCGCCTCCATCCCCACCTCACCCGCCACCGCCGCGGCCGCCGTCGCCGGGACCACGTCGCGGAAGGTGCGGCCCGTGCGCACCAGCGCCGCCGCGCGGACGTGAGGGACGCGGCCCACCGAGGACACCCACTGAGCGAGCGAGCGCGCACCGTCCAGCGCCCACAGCCCGTCGGCCTCGACCACCGGCAGCAGGCCGGCGGTGATCGCCTCGAGCCGCCCGGCGAGCGCCATCGCGAGGCGGACGGCCTCCAGGGCCTCCTGCCCCTCGGTGGCCCGTCCCGCCGCTCCGTGACGCAGGAGTGCGGCCGCAGCGGTGTCCACCGCCTCGGCCACCGCACCGAGGGCACCGAGCACGCCGGTGGTGGCCATGGCACCTCCTCATCCTCGACGGCGGCCCCACGGGCCTTTTCCTCCTGCTCGAACAATGCCATCGACCACTGACACGACGACCGTCGTAGCGCCCTCGGGAGCGGCCACCAGCAGGAATGCAGCGGACGATGCCGAGGGAGGGCTCGGCTCGCGACGATCGTGTCGTCCGATCCCATGACCGTGGAAGCTCCTCAACCGCGTCCGGCAGTCGAGCAGTACGGGGCGGACGAGGAGCTCGTCGCGCGCCGGTCGGCCGGCGGTCGCTGCACGGGCGCACGCGATCCTCTGCCTTTTCCACATCGCCGTTGCTCACAACCGGCGGCGGAACCTGATATCGAGGACAGAAAGATCACCCGAAGGAGTTGCGCAGCAATACGCGAGCCGTCCACAGCCTCGATTTCTCCCGCGTTCTCCACAGTGCGCGTGGTCGACGACCGGATTCCCGACCCGCACGATGGACGCGCGGATGAGCGGGCGACGACGGCGTCACTGACGACGGGCGCATCTGCGCTCTCCGGCACCGCGGCCCTTGCGGGGTGGGGCGCGCGCACCGCCCGACCGACGCCGTCCACAGGCCCGGCACACCGGGTGTCGGTGGCGGGGGCTAGCGTCGGTCGCACCATGGACCAGACGACGACCCCCACCGTCACGACGCCCTCCGCGACGCCGCCCGGCACGACGACCAGCAGCACCGCCGACGACCCGCGGGAGGCGGTGCACGCCGAGGCGCGGGCGGCGCTGCGCGCGCTCGTCGGGCGGGACGACGTCGACTTCCGGGACGGGCAGTGGGAGGCCGTGGCCGACCTCGTCGTCGACCGGCGGCGCGTCCTCGTCGTGCAGCGCACCGGGTGGGGGAAGTCGGCGGTGTACTTCGTCGCCACGGCCCTGCTGCGGGCGCGCGGGGCCGGCCCGACGCTCATCGTCAGCCCGCTGCTGGCGCTCATGCGGGACCAGGTGGCCGCCGCGGCTCGGGCCGGCGTCCGGGCGGTGACGATGAACAGCGCCAACGCGCACGCGTGGGACGAGGTCACGGCTGCGCTGGCTGCCGACGAGGTCGACGTCCTGCTCGTCTCCCCCGAGCGGCTCAACAACCCGAAGTTCCGCGCTGAGCTCCTCCCGGGCCTGCGGGAGCGGGCGGGGCTCGTCGTGGTGGACGAGGCGCACTGCATCAGCGACTGGGGGCACGACTTCCGGCCCGACTACCGCCGCATTCGCGACCTGCTCGGCGACCTGCCGACGGGGACGCCCGTGCTGGCGACGACCGCGACCGCCAACGCCCGCGTCGTGCAGGACGTGGCTGAGCAGCTCGCGGACGGCTCCGACCACCCCGTGACGACGCACCGCGGGCCGCTCGCGCGGGCGTCGCTGCGGCTCGGGGTGCTGCCGCTGCGGGCACCGCGGGACCGGCTCGCCTGGCTGGCGGCGCACCTCGACGAGCTGCCGGGCAGCGGGATCGTGTACGCGCTGACGGTGTCGGCGGCGGAGGAGACCGCGGCGCTGCTGGCGGCTGCCGGGCACACCGTGCGCGCCTACACCGGGCGCACGGACGTGGCCGAGCGCGAGGAGGCCGAGGAGGCCCTGCGGGAGAACCGCGTGAAGGCGCTGGTGGCGACGAGCGCGCTCGGCATGGGCTTCGACAAGCCCGACCTGGGCTTCGTCGTGCACCTCGGGGCGCCCTCGTCACCGGTCGCCTACTACCAGCAGGTCGGCCGCGCCGGGCGTGCGACCGACCGGGCCGACGTGCTGCTGCTGCCGGGCGAGGAGGACCGGGAGATCTGGTCGTACTTCGCGACGTCGTCGATGCCGCGCCAGGACCAGGCCGCGGCCGTGCTCGACGCCCTCGGCCGGGCGGGACGGCCGATGTCGACCGCCGCCCTCGAGACGGTGACCGACGTGCGCCGCACCCGGCTGGAGCTCCTGCTCAAGGTGCTCGACGTGGAGGGCGCCCTCGAGCGCGTCGGCGGCGGATGGACCGCGACCGGGCAGGGCTGGACGTACGACGCCGAGCGCTACGGCCGCGTCGAGGAGGCCCGCCGCGCCGAGGCCCGCGCGATGCTCGACTACGAGGCGACCGACGGCTGCCGCATGCGGTTCCTCGCCGAGCAGCTCGACGACCCGTCGGCCGCCGACTGCGGGCGGTGCGACCGGTGCGCGGGCACGTGGTTCCCCACCGACGTGCCCGAGCAGGCCCGCGAGGACGCCGACCGGCGCCTGCGGCAGGTCGGGGTCGAGGTGCCGCCCCGCGCTCAGTGGCCGACGGGCATGGACCGGCTCGGCGTGCCCGTCAAGGGCAAGATCGCGGCCGACGAGCAGGTCGGCGAGGGGCGGGTCGTCGCGCGGCTCACCGACCTCGGCTGGGGCCAGCGCCTGCGCACCCTGCTCGACGCGAGGACCCCCGACGCCTCCGCCGACCCGGCGCTGCTCGGCGCCTGCGTCGCCGTGCTCGCCGGGTGGGGGTGGGCACGCCGGCCGGTGGCGGTCGCGGCGGTGCCGTCGCGCCGGCACCCGCAGCTCGTCGCCTCCGTGGCGCAGCACCTCGCCGAGCGGGGACGGCTCGAGTGGCTCGGCACGCTCGAGGCGCCCGACGGCGGGCCGCGCGGCGAGCCGGGCGGCAACAGCGCCTTCCGGCTCGCGGGCGTGTGGGACCAGCTCGCCGTGCCGACCGGGATGGCCGAGCGCCTCGCGCAGGTGCGCGGGCCGGTGCTGCTCGTCGACGACCTCGTCGACTCACGCTGGACGCTGACCGTCGCCGGGCGCGCACTGCGGCGGGCCGGCGCCGACGAGGTGCTGCCCTTCGCCCTGGCGTCGGTCGCGTGACGTCCGGCGCGCACGGTCGTGAGGGGCGACCTAGCGTGGTCGACACCTCGCGCCCGACGGTCCAGCCCCGGCCCCCGCGGCGTCGTCGCCCTGAGGAGCGCCCGTGCTGACCGAGGTCGCCGACCGCGTCCACCGCATCGACCACGCGTACGTCAACTGCTACCTCGTCGAGGAGGAGGGACGGCTCCTGCTCGTCGACACCGGCGTGCCGGCGCACTGGCGCCGGATCGGCGAGGCCGTGCGCGCGCTCGGCCGGCGACCGTCGGACGTCGTGGCCGTCGCGCTCACGCACGGGCACTTCGACCACACCGGCAACGTGGCGCGGGCGATGGACGTGCTCGGCGTGCCGGTCTGGGCCGGCACGGAGGACCTGGAGCTGGTGGAGCACCCGTACCGTTACGCGCACGAGAACCCGTTGGCCGCGTACCCGCTGCGGCACCCCGCCGGCGTGCCGGTCCTCGCGGCGCTGATGGCGGCCGGGGCCTGGCACGTCCGGGGCGCCCGCGGCCTGCGGGCGTACGAGAGCGGCGGGGTCCTGCCCGTACCCGGCCGCCCGGTCGTCGTGGACTCCCCCGGCCACACCTGGGGGCACGTGGCCCTCCACCTGCCGGAGCGCGGCGTCCTGCTCTCCGGCGACGCGCTCGTCACGCTCGACCCGTACACCGGCGGCCGCGGCCCGCAGATCGTCGCCGGCGCCGCGACCGCGGACTCCGCCGCGGCCCTCGCCTCCCTCGACGCGCTCGAGGCGACGGGCGCCGCGACCGTGCTGCCCGGCCACGGCGACCCCTGGACCGCCGGGGTCGCGGAGGCCGCAGCCCGCGCTCGGGAGGTCGGCGCGCACTGACCCGCGCGCTCGCGTCGAGCCCTGCACCCGTCGGCCGCTTGCAGGACTCGACGCACGTCAGGCCGCCGGCGTCCCCGGCACCAGCCGGTGGTAGGCACGGTCGCGGTAGACGAGCGGCCGCGCCTCGGGCCGGGTCCCGTGCTCGAGCGCGTGCAGCGAGACGAGGAAGCTCGTCCCCACCGGCACGCGGTCGAGCACACGCGCCCGCACCCACGACTGCGTGCCGTGCAGCACCGGCTCCCCCGACGGCAGCCGCGACCAGCCGCCCCCGGCGAACCGGTCCTGCCCGCGCGTCGCGAACCGCGACGACACGTCCGCCTGGTCCTCCGCCAGGAAGTTGACGACGACCGTGCGCGCCACCGACAGCGCGGGCCAGGACGACGAGCCCGAGTCGACGGAGAACGCCAGCAGCGGCGGGGCCGCGGACACGGAGATGACGGACGTGGCGGTGAACCCGACCGGGCCCCGGGGACCGCTCAGCGTCACCACCGCGACACCCGCGGCGTGCTGCCGGAACACGTCCTTGTACTCCTCGGGCGTGAGGCCGTCGGGGTCGGGCACCGGCAGGAGCTCGTCGGACGGCACGAGGGCCGACGCCACGACGGGAGCCGGCACGACGGGAGGCGCCACGACGGGAGACGGCACGACGCGGGCCCCGCGGTCCGCGCTCAGCGCGGTCACGACGCCACCACCGACGCCACGGCGAGGGGCGCAGGGACGGGCGCAGCGACGGGCGCGGCGACGGGCGCAGCGACGGGCGCAGCGACGAACGCGGTGCCCGTCTCGGTGCCCGTCTCGGTGCGAGGTGCCGTGACGGGCGGCGACGCCGCGCCCGCCGCGCGCAGGACGGCCGTGCCCGACCGCTCCCACCACGCGGCGACGGCATCGGGCAGCCCGGCCAGCGCCGGCACGGGGACGACGAGCGAGGCCGCCGGTACGACGGCCCCGAGCTCGACGAGCACCGGACGCAGGTGCACCTCCCCCACCAGCGCGTGGGTGAGGTCCCCGGGCACGACGAGGGGCACCGCGACGACGCCGCCGAGGCCCTGCGGCCCGACGAGGTCGAGGAACGCCTTGAGCAGGCCGGGCACCGACGCCTTGTACACCGGCGTGGCGACGACGAGCAGGTCCGCGGCGGTCACGGTGGCCAGTGCCGCGTCCGCGCCGGGGTGCACGGGCACGAGCAGCTCGGCGGCGAGGTCGGCGAGGTCGATCTCCGCGACCTCGACCGCGGAGCCGGTGGTCGCGGAGCCGGTGGCCGCGGAGCCGTCGGCCACGGTCAGGGCGTCCGCCAGGTGCCGGCCGAGCACGGCTCCCGCGGCGGCGGTGCGGGAGGCGGGGCGGGGGTTGCCGGTGAGGACGACGACGCGGCGTGCCGGCGGACCGCCGACGGGGGCGCTCGTCGTCGCCGGCGGGGCGTCGAGGGTGGGTGCGAGGGACACGGGTGGCTCCAGGGTGGGGGCAGGGCGGGGTGCAGGTGGGGGGTGTGCAGGTGGGGTGCAGGTGGGGTGCAGGCCCGGGTGCGGGCCGGAGGTGACCGGCGACGGGTCTCAGATGGCCTTGCCGGGGTTGAGCAGCCCGTGCGGGTCGAAGGCGTGCTTGATGCGGGCCTGCACGTCGCGCGCGACCGGGCCGAGCTCGTCGTCCAGCCAGGGCCGCTTGAGGACGCCGACGCCGTGCTCGCCCGTCAGCGTCCCGCCGAGGGCGAGCGCGAGGGCCACGATCGCGTCGACGGTGTCCTGCACGCGCGGGGTGACGACCCCGTCGTCGGTGAGGACGACGGGGTGCAGGTTGCCGTCGCCGGCGTGCGCGAGGGTGAAGACCCTCACGCCGGTGCGGGCGGCGATCTGCTCGATCCCGCGTACGGCGGCCGCGAGCGCCGACCGCGGCACGGCGACGTCCTCGATGAGGACCTGCCCGTGCCGCTCGATGGACGGCAGCGCGAGCCGGCGCGCGGCGACGAGGGTCGCCGTCCGCTCCGGGTCCGCCGTGACCTCCAGGTGCGCGGCGGTCGGCGTCAGGACCGCGACGACGGCATCGGCCTCGGCCGCCGCGGCGAACCCGTCCGTCTGCACGAGCAGCAGGGCGGCGCCGTGCGCGCCGAGGTCGGTCCCCTGGGCGGCGTCGACCGCGGCGAGGGTGGCCCGGTCGAGCAGCTCGAGGGTCGAGGGTCGGACGCCCGCCGCCGTGATGGCGGTCGCCGCCGCGGCGGCGGACTCCACGTCCGTGAAGGACGCGGCGATCGTCGCCGTCGCGACCGGCAGCGGCACGAGCCGCAGCGTCGCCCCGACGACGACGCCGAGCGTGCCCTCCGAGCCGACGACGAGCGAGGTGAGGTCGTACCCCGTGACGCCCTTGAGCGTCCCGGCACCCGTGCGCAGCAGCGACCCGTCCGCCAGGACGACGTCGAGGGCCAGCACGGCGTCGCGCGTGACGCCGTACTTCACGCAGCGCAGGCCGCCGGCGTTCGTGGCGATGGTGCCGCCGATCGTCGCGAGGTCGACGCTGCCGGGGTCGGGCGCGTACCGCAGCCCGTGCGCCCGGGCGGCGCGGTCGAGGTCCCCGGCGATGACGCCGGGCTCGACGACGGCCACCGCGTCCTCGGCACGGATCTCGACGATGCGGTCCATCGCCGACAGGTCGAGCACGACCTGGCCCGGCCCCGCGGACGCCCCGCCGGCGAGGCCCGAGCCCGACCCGCGCGCCACGACCGGCACCCGGTGCGCGTGCGCCCACCGCATCGCCGCGACCACGTCGGCGACCCCGTGCGCGCGCACGACGGCGTCGGGCACCCCGTCGGGGCCCCACCCGGACCGGTCCGTGCGCGCCGCGGTCCGCGCCGGGACGTCCCGGAGCACCTCCGTCACGGCCGCCACCAGCTCGTCGAGCGCCGTCGGCGTCATCGCGTCCCTCCCGGTCCGGGGTGCCCCGTCGCCAGGATGCCGCGCCTCGCCCGACGCCGTCGCGCCGCCGAGCCCGGCCTCGCTCAGCGCCGCCCTCATGCGCGCTCCCCCGCGACGTCCCGCGCGATCGGCGCGAGGCCGCCACGCGCGGACCGCAGACGCAGGCGCTCGAGGAAGAGCACGAGCGTGGCGGCGACCGTGCGGTGGGCGACGTCGTTGAGGACGTCGTGCAGCCCGTCCTCGACGAGCACGACCTCGCCCGCGCCGAGCCGCCGGTACAGCGGCACGGCGTCGACGGCCGGGCTGATGGCGTCGGCGGCGCCGTGCAGCGCGAGCACCGGCACGCCGAGCGCGGCCCGGGCCGCCCGCGCCGGGCTGAGCACCGTCGTCGCGGACGAGCCGAGCACCGACGCGCCGATCCCGCTGCGGGCCGCCCGGTCGAGGACCTTGCGGTGGTTCGGGCACGCGGTGCGCGCAGCCACCTCGTCGGACCACGAGCCGCCCCACGGCCCGGACCCGGGCTCGGCCGCCCCCGGCAGCCCGACGAGCACCACCGCGTCGGGCCCGGGCGTGCCGGCCGCGGCGGCGGTCGTCGTCGCCGTCACCGCCGCGAGCGCGCCGGCGTCCACGCCGACCAGCACGCGCGGGGCGGGCAGGGACGCGTCGGCCAGGAGCGCCGCGACGGCCTCCCGCCGGTGCCGGCCCTCGTCGACCGCCACGATCCGGTACGCGTCGGCGGACAGCCGCCGCCCGAACCGCTCGTAGACCTCCGGCGTCTCCCCGCGCCCGACGAGCACGACGAGCGTGCCGCGCGGCGCGATGCCGTCCGGCTCGGTCCAGGTCCGCGTGGCGACCGTGGCGCCGGCGGGGGTGCCGTCGGGCTCCGGTCCCGTCGCCACCGGCCGTGCGGGGTCGTTCGACCAGGCCGACCACGAGCCGGGGAAGAGCACGGGCGCGTAGCCGGCCACGGTCAGCGCCAGGGCCTCGTGCGCGGCCGTGACGCCCGAGCCGCAGGACACCCCGACCGGCACGTCGGGCCGCACGCCGAGCGCGGCGAAGCGGGCGGCCAGGGCGTCGGCCGGCAGGAGACGCCCGTCGGCGCCGAGGTTCTCGGCCGTCGGCGCGCTGACCGCGCCGGGGATGTGCCCGGCCCGCGGGTCGACGGGCTCGACCTCGCCGCGGTACCGCTCGCCGGCGCGCGCGTCGAGCAGGCGCCCGTCCCGCGCGAGCGCCGCGGCGCCGTCGGCGTCCACGGTCGGCAGGTACCCGCCCGACAGCACGACGTCGCCGGGGACCGGCGCCGGTGCGTCCCCGGACTCCAGCGGCAGGCCCGCGGCGCGCCAGGCGCCGAGCCCGCCGTCAAGCACGCGCACGTCCGTCAGACCCGCCCAGCGCAGCAGCCACCAGGCCCGCGCCGCCGACTGGCCGCCGGCGTCGTCAGCCACCACGACGGGTCGGTCCGCGCGGACGCCCCAGCGCCGGGCCGCGGCCTGCAGGTCCGCCACGGCCGGCAGCGGGTGGCGGCCGTCGGTCGGCGCGCCGTGCCCCGCCAGCTCGCGCTCGAGGTCGACGTACACCGCGCCGGGCACGCGGCCCGCGCGGTGCGCCGGGCGGCCGTCGGGCGCGGCGAGGCTCCACCGCACGTCGAGCACGACGGGCGGCGTCGGACCCCCCAGCAGGGCGTGCAGCTCCGCGGGCCCGACGAGGTGCCGCCGGGCGGTGTCGTCGCCGGGCAGGTCCGTGGCCTCGAGCAGCTCGGGGGTCAGGACGTCGGTGGAGAGGGTGTCGGTCACGTCAGGTCCTCGCGGTCGGTGTCGGGGTGGGAGGTGCCGGGGTGGGAGGCGGCGCGGTGGGAGGTGTCGGGGTGGGAGGTGGTGGGCACGCGAGCGGGGGTCGCGACGGGCGCGGCGGGCACGACGGCGGCCGTGAGCCCGGGGAGCCCGGCGACGAACGTCTCCAGCGCGCCGAGCGCGGCGGCCTCGAGGTCGACGTCGAGCCCGGCGCGGGTGGCCAGGTGCAGCCCGATGACGCCGAGCGGCGGCAGGTCCGTCCGCTCGACGAGCCCGGCCGGCGGGGCACCGGCGCTGGGCAGGACGGCGACGCCGAGCCCCGCGCGGGCCGCGGCGACGACGCCGTCGAGGGTCGTCGACTCCGCCGTCAGCCGGACCCGCCGACCGGCCTCGGCCAGCTCGGCGAGGGCCCGGCGGCGCATGCCGCACGGCTCGGCGTAGGCGACGAGCGGCACCTCGTCGTCGGGGCCGCCGCCGTCGGACCGGCCGCCGTCGGACCGGCCGCCGTCGGAGGCGTCCCCGCCGGGACGCCCGTACCACCGCAGCGGCAGCGTCCCGACCTGGCGGCCGGGCGTCGCCGGCCCCCAGCCGAGCAGGACGGCCAGGTCGATGGTGCCGCGTGCCACGGACTCCGTCATGCCGGTGGAGCGGTCGATGACGAACCGCACGGGCCGGTCGGGGAACGCGTCGCGCAGCGTCGTCAGCAGCGTGGGCAGGACGCCCTCGGCGGCGGTCTCGGTGGACCCGACGACGACCGTGCGCCGCGCGCCGGTCTCCAGGCGGGCCAGCGCCTCGTCGTGCACGGCCAGGACGCGCCGGGCCTCGGCGAGCAGGCGCTCCCCGTCGTCCGTGAACCGCGCGCCGCGGCCCTCGCGCTCGAGGAGCACCTGCTTCAGGCGCCGCTCCAGCACGCGGACGTGCCCGGAGACGGTCGGCTGGGACACGTGCAGCGCGGCGGCTGCGCGCGTGTAGCCGCCGGTGTCCGCGATGGCGACGAGCGTGCGCAGCTGCGCGAGGTCGAGCGGCGCGCTCATGCGCCCACCCCCACGCCGGCCCCCGCGCCCGCGAGCGCCGCCACCGCCGCGGCGTGCCGACCGCCCGGCACCGCGTCGAGCAGCTCGGCGGTGTAGGGGTCCGCCGGCGCGTGCAGCACCTGCCCGGCCGGCCCCTCCTCCACCAGCCGCCCGCGCCGCAGCACGGCCACCCGGTGCGCGACCTCCGCGACGACCGCCAGGTCGTGCGAGACGAACAGGTAGGACACGCCGAGGTCGGCCTGGAGGTCGGCCAGCAGCGCGAGGACCTGCGCCTGCACGGACACGTCGAGCGCGGAGACGGGCTCGTCGAGCAGCAGGAGCTCCGGACCCACCGCGAGCGCCCGGGCGATGGCCACGCGCTGGCGCTGGCCGCCCGACAGCTCGGCCGGCAGCCGCGACAGGTGCGCGGCGGGCAGCCCGACGCGGTCGAGCAGCTCGCGCGCCCGCTGCCGCCGCTCGGCACGCCCGCCGAGGCGGAACGACACGAGCGGCTCGGTGACGCTCTCCTCGACGGTGAAGCGCGGGTCGAGGGCGGCGAACGGGTTCTGGTGGACGAGCTGCACCCGCCGGCGCAGCGGTCGCCACGCCGCCCAGGAGGCGTCGGTGACGTCCCGCCCGTCGAGCTCGACGCGGCCGCCGGTGACGGGCTGCAGCCCGAGCGCCACGCGCAGGGCCGTCGTCTTGCCCGACCCGGACTCCCCGACGACCGCGAGCGTGCGCCCGCGCGGCACCGCCAGGCCCACCCCGTCGAGCGCGCGCAGGGCGGGCCGCCCGGGCTGGGGGAAGTCGACCGTGACGTCGTGCAGGCGCAGCACGGGCTCGGCCGCGGTCGACCCGGCGGTCGCGTCGTCGGGCGTGGCGTGCCGGACGACGAGCCGCGTCCGCGTCCCGGGCGTCTCCGGGGCCACGCTCCCCGGCACGACGAGGCCCGGCACGACGAGGCCCGGCGCCGCCGCCAGCAGCCGCCGCGTGTACTCCTGCTCGGGGCGCACGAGGAGCTGCGCGGGCGGCCCCTGCTCGACGACGCGCCCCTGCGACAGGACGAGCACGCGGTCCGCGCGGTCGGCGGCCACGGCGAGATCGTGCGTGATGACGAGCAGCCCGATGCCGCGCTCGGCGACCAGGTGCTCGAGGTGGTCGAGGATCCGCCGCTGCACGGTGACGTCCAGCGCGGAGGTCGGCTCGTCGGCGACGAGCAGCCGCGGGTGCCCGGCCAGCGCGAGCGCGATGAGCACCCGCTGACGCAGGCCGCCCGACAGCTCGTGCGGGTACTGGCGCGCGCGCAGCTCCGGGTCGTCGACGCCGGCGTCGGCCAGGGCGACGAGCACCTCCGCGCCGACCGCCGCGCGCGGCACCCCGCGCCGCCGCACGACCTCGGCCACCTGCACGCCGACGCGCAGCGTGGGGTCGAGCCCGAGGCCCGGGTCCTGCGGGACGAGCCCGAGCACGGACCCGCGCTGCCGGCGGCGCACCCGGTCGGGGGCCCGAGTGACGTCGAGGCCGTCGACCTCGATGCGCCCGCCCGTGACGTGCCCGCTCGCGGGCAGCAGCCCGAGGACGGCGTGCGCGGTGCTGGACTTGCCGGAGCCCGACTCGCCGACGAGGGCGACGACCTCCCCGGGCGCGACCTCGAGGCTGATCCCGCGCACGGCGGGCCGGGCGTCGCGGCGGCTGCGGCCGTACGCGACGTGCAGGTCCTCGAGGCGGACGACGGGTCCGGCCGGGCGGCCGGCGGCCGGGGTGACGGGGGCGACGGCCGCGCTCATCGCTGCACCTCCTCGAGGGTCCGGGCGACGTGGTTGAGGCCGAGCACCAGCAGGCCGACGAACACCCCGGGCAGCAGGCTCAACCAGGGGCTGGTGACGAGGTAGCTCCGCCCCGTGGAGATCAACGTCCCCCACTCGGCCGCGGGCGGGGCGGCGCCGAACCCGAGGAAGCTCAGCGCCGCGACGGCGATGACGGCGGCGCCGAGGTCGAGGACCGCGAGCACGGCGACGGGCCCCCACGAGTTGGGCAGCACGTGCCGCAGCAGCACCCGACCCCACGAGGCGCCGCCCGTCCGGGCCGCCTCGACGTACGGCAGGGTCCGCACGCGCAGCACCTCGGCGCGCGTCGTCCGCGCGAAGCCCGGGACGATGCCGATGCCCACGGCGACGGCCACCGGGACGGTGCCGTAGCCGATGGCGGTGACGATCGCGAGGGCCAGCAGCAGCCCCGGGATCGCGAGCAGCACGTCGACGGCCCGCATGACGACGGCGTCGACCCACCCGCCGACGAACCCGGCCACCACGCCGAGCGTCAGTCCGACGACGAGCGCCAGGACGAGGGCGAGCCCCACGGCCTGCACCGTCAGCAGCCCGCCGTGCAGGACGCGGGAGAACAGGTCGCGCCCGAGCTCGTCGGTGCCGAAGGGGTGCCCGGGGCCGGGCGGCAGGAGCTTGTCGATGGGAGCCGTCGCATACGGGTCGGCGGACGTGAACAGGCCGGGGGCCAGGGCGGAGACGACGACGAGGACGACGAACGCCAGGGCGACCAGGAAGCCGGGTCGGCGCAGCAGCAGGCGCGCGGTCGTCGCCCGGCGGGCCGCCCGCCCCTCGAGCGGGCGGCGACGCCCGCGGCGGCGACCCTCGTCGCCGTCGGGGCCGTCGGGGCCGTCGGTGAGCAGGCCCTCGTCGCCGGACGCGACGGCCGGGGCGGGGCGGGTGAGCGCGAGCGTCATGACGGCCTCCGGCGGGTGCGGGCAGCGGACGTGCGAGGAGATGACGTGCGGGCAGCAGGCGTGCGGGCAGCAGGCGTGCGGACGGCGTGGCTGATGCGCGGGTCCAGCAGCGGGTACAGCAGGTCGACGAGGAGGTTGACCAGCACGAACGCGGCGGCGGCGAGCACGACGACGGCCTGGACCACCGGCACGTCCTGGCTCAGCACCGCCTCCTGGGCGAGCATCCCGACGCCCTGCCGGGCGAAGACGGTCTCCGTGACGATCGCGCCGGTCACGGTGCCACCCACGAGCAGGCCGAGGATCGTCAGCGTCGGCAGGGCCGCGTTGCGCAGCGCGTGCCGGGCCTGGGCGCCGGCGCGGGACAACCCCGTGGCGCGGGCGGTCGTGATCCACGGCTGCGCGAGGGTGTCCTCGAGGCTGCGCGTGAGGACCTGCGCGAACACGGCCGACGTCGGGATGGCCATGGTCACCGCGGGCAGGACCAGCGCCGCCGGCCCCTCGTCGCCGGTGGAGGGGAACCACCCCAGCGTGAAGGCGAAGACCTGGATGAGCAGCAGGCCGACCCAGAAGGACGGGAACGCCACGCCCGCGGACGGCAGCCGCGACAGCAGCACCTTGGCGGGGCGCCAGCGCACCCACGCCGCGAGCCACGCCACCGTGAGCCCGCCGGCCAGCGCGAGCAGCACCGCCAGGCCGCTGAGCTGCAGCGTGCCGGGCAGCCGCTCGGCCAGCAGCTGCGTCACCGGCACGTTCTTCGTGATGGACACGCCGAGGTCGCCGTGCAGCGCGTCGCCGAGCATCCGGCCGTACTGGACGAGCACGGGCTGGTCGAGCCCGTACCGGGCCTGGGCCGCCGCGAGCTCCGCCGGCGACAGGGAGTCCACCTCGACGTTGTTGGCCGAGAGCAGCAGCGCCAGCGGGTCGGACGGCAGGAGCCACAGGATCGCGAACGTCGCGGTCCACGCCGCCCACAGCACGACGAGCGCCTGCGCGACCCGGCCGGCCACGTACCGGCCGAGGCCGGCCCCCCGGGCGACGCGGGCCGCCCCGCTCACCAGCCCGGACGTCGGCCCGGGGGCCGGGCCGGCGACGGCACCCGCCGCCGGCCCGTCGACGACCACGGCCGTCACGAGGCGTCCCCGATCCACGTCCCCGCGAAGTCGCCGAACGACTCGGAGGTGAACCGGAACCCGTGCACGTCGGCCGCGAGCGCCGCGGTCTGCACCCGCTCGAAGGTCGGGAACGCGAGCGCCTCGTCGAGGTACAGGTCCTGCAGCTCGCCGTAGACCTCGGCCCGGGCGTCGGGGTCGGTCGTCGTCGTGCCCTCGTCGAGCAGCGCCTGGACCTGGGCCGCCTGCTCGGGCGTCAGCGCGTTGTCCGCCTGGGCCTTCGAGCCGGCGTACCGGGAGTCGACGATCCACTGGATCACGCCCGGGTCGGCCCGCGTGTAGTAGGTGGAGATGAGGTCGTAGTCGCCCGAGGACAGGACGTCGCTGCGCTGGGCCTGGGTGATGACGTCCAGCTGCAGGTCGATGCCGACGGCCTTCAGCTGGTCCTGGATGAGCTGGTCACCGGCGGTGAAACCCTGCACGACCGGGGTCGACAGCCTGAGCCGCTGCCCGTCCCGGTAGCGGTACCCGTCGTCCTCGAGCGCCCAGCCGGCGTCCTCGAGGAGCTCGGCCGCCCCGTCGGGGTCGTGGGCGAGGTTCTCGGAGTGGTCGACGTAGCCCGGCGTGGTCGTGTCGTAGATGCTCGTGACAGCCGGGTAGTCGGCGCCGAAGACCGTCGAGGCGTACGTCTGCCGGTCGATGGCCTTCTGGAGCGCGCGACGGACGTCGGCCTCGGCCAGGACCTTCCCCTCCGACAGGTTCGGGTAGAGGTTGTTGGCCGGGCCGGGCAGCGAACGGCTGACGAGCTGCGCGCCGTTGGCGGTCACGAGGGCCTGGTCGTTCTCGGTGATGGGCTGGCGGGGCCACGCGATGTCGATGGCTCCTGACGTGAGCTGGCCGATGCGGACCGAGTCCTCGGCGACGTAGGTGATGTCGATGCCGTCGAGGTAGGCCTCCCCCGTGTTCTCCCGCAGCTCGGAGCCCCAGGCGTAGCCGTCGCGCTTGCTCAGGCTGATGCCCTCGCCCGGGGTGTAGGAGTCGAGGACGAAGGGGCCGGATCCGACGACGTCCCCGAGGCACCGCTCCTCGGGCGTCTTCGCGTACGACGCCGGCGCGAGGACGGCGAGGTTCGTCGTCGACGTGCCCTGCAGGAAGGCCGCGTTCGGCGTCGAGAACCGGATCACCACCGTGTCGGCGTCGACCACCTCCGTCGACTCGTACCCGGCCAGGTAGACGCCGCCGTACGCCGTCGGGAGCTCCTGCAGGACGGCCGCATGGCTGTCGAAGGCCGTCTTGACGGCCTCCGGGCCGAAGGCCGTGCCGTCGGAGAACGTCACGTCCGTCCGCAGGTCGAAGGTGTACTCGGTGCCGGCGTCGTCCACCGTCCACGACGTCGCCAGCCACGGGACGATCTCGCCCGTCTCCGGGTCCTGGTCGGTGAGCGAGTCCGCGTAGTTGCGGATGACCGTGCGGTGCTCGATCCAGTAGGTCTGGAAGGGGTCGACGCACGCGAAGGCGGCGTTGTCGGGGAAGTACGCGAGGCGCAGGCGGCCGCCCTCGACGGGGTCGCCGGTGGCACCGGCGGTGCTGCCGTCGGTGCTCGTGGCGCCGTCGGACGCGGCGCTGCCGCTGCCTCCGGCGCAGGCCGTCAGCGCCAGCACGGCCACGAGGGCGGGGGCTGCGGCGGCCGCGAGGCGGCGGTGGGGTCGCGTGGTGCGCATGGGGGTGGGTTCCTCGGGGTCGGGCCCGGCGCGGGGTCGGCCGGGGACGGGGTCAGACGGGTGGGGTCAGGGGTCCGGATCAGGACGTGGGCGCGAGGGCGGCGAGCGACGCCCGGCCGGCGGCGAGCAGGGCCGCGTCGTCCTGCGGCGGGTGCACCCGCGACGCCAGGACGTCGCGCAGGTGCCGCTCGAGGGGGTGCGACCGCGTGAGGGCCGGGTTCCCCAGCGCGGCGACGGCGGTCTCGACGGCCGTGACCGCCGCGCGCGTGGCCAGGAGCTTGGCGACGACGAGCCGGCCGCGCGCCCGCTCGTCGCCCGCGTCGAGGCGGGCGGCCAGGCCGAGCAGCAGCTCCTCCGCACCCACGAGCTGTGCCTCCACCTCGCCCGCGACGGCCGCGATCCGGTCCGTGGTGGCGATGGGGCGGCCGAGCGAGGTGGGGACGCGCTCGTGCGCGAACCGCACGAGGAAGGCCTGCGCGGCCCGGGCGACGCCGACGTACAGCGCCGGGACGGACAGGATCGCGCCGGCCCCGGGCTCGCCGCGGCGCGCCGCACCGCCTGGTCCGGACACGGGCGCGCCGACGAAGTGGTCGTCCGGGATCCGGACCCGGTCGTAGACGACGTCGTGCGTGCTCGTCGCCCGCTGGCCGAGGTGGTCCCAGGTCCGCACGACGCGCACGCCGGGCAGCCCGGCCGGGACCACCGCGTGGGCGACCTCGGGCTCGCCCGAGGGGCCGTCGTGGTCGACCGCCCACACGAGGTGGTACGTGAGCCCCTCCGACCCGGTGGCGAACGCCTTGCGGCCGTCGAGCACCCAGCCGTCGCCGTCGCGCCGCACGGTCGTGGCCGGCAGGCCGCCGCGCGCCGGCGCGCCCCACTCGGGCTCGGCCCGCACGGCGTTGAGGAGCTGCGGCTCCCGCGCCGACCGGGCGACGAGAGTGCGGTACACGTCCTCGGGCCACCACGGTGACCGCGCCTGCGCGTCGTGCTGCAGGACCGTCATCGCGGCGATGAGCGCCACCGCCGGGTCGCCCTGCCCGAGCGCCTCGAACACCCGCACCGCGTCGACCGCGGTCAGCGGCGTGCCGCCGTACCGCGGCGCGACGCCGAGGGTGAGCAGCCCGGCCTCGTGCACGGCGGCGATCCCGCGCCACGGGAAGGCCGCCGTCCGGTCGTGCTCCTCGGCGGTGGTCGCCAGGCGCGCGGTCACCGCGGCCAGCGCCGCGTCGGACAGGTCGGGCACGGGCAGCCCGGGCGGGACGGCCTGCTGCCGGACGTCGGCACCGGCTCCGCCCGTGGTGGCGCTGCCGGCGGCCCCGACCGTCGTCGCCGGCGCCCTCTCGTCGAGCGCGGTCACGCGGAGGCCCCGACGAGCGCGTCGTCGCCGGCGAGGGCGGCCCCGCGGGCCTCGCCGTCAGCCCCGGTCGGAGCCTCCTGCCCGGGCAGGGGCGGCTGCGCGACGACCTCGCCGCGCCGGCCCGTCGCCTCGCGGTGCACGAGCTCCTCGCGGACCAGCGGCAGGACGTAGCGGCCGTAGTCGATCGCGTCGTTCAGGTTGTCGTACCCGCGGATCGAGATGAGGTCCGCGCCGAGGTCGACGTAGTCGAGGATCGCGGCCGCCACGGTCTCCGGCGTGCCCACCAGGGCGGTCGAGGCGCCCTGCGCCCCGGTGGCCGACGCGGTCGGCGTCCACAGCGCCCGGTCGTGCCGGTCGCCGCGCGCGGCGATCTCGAGCAGGCGCTGCGACCCGCGGTTCTGCGGCCCGCCGGCACCCGGCGTCTGCACCCACAACCCCCCGCGCGACCCCAGCGGCTGACCGGCGCCCGAGCCGCCGCGCGACTGCAGCACCTGCAGCGTCCGCTCGGCTTTCTCCCAGGCCAGCTCCTCGGTCGGCGCGATGATCGGCCGGAACGTCACCCAGGTCCGCGGGGTGTCGGTGCGCCCGACGGCGCGCGCCGCGGCGGCGATGCGCTCGATCTGCTCGGCGGTGTCCTTCAGCGGCTCGCCCCACAGGCCGAAGATGTCCGCCAGCGCCCCGCCCTGGGCGTACGCCTCGTCGCTGGAGCCGCCGACGGAGATCGGGATCGTGCCGTTGACGGGCCGCACCCGGGAGACGAAGCCCTCGAAGGAGTAGTACGTCCCGGCGTGGTCGAACGGCTCGGTCTCGGTCCAGACGCGGCGCAGGATCCGCAGGAACTCCTCCTGGCGGGCGTAGCGCTCCGCCTTCGGCAGCCGGTCGCCCTCGCGGGCCTGCTCGACGTCGTTGCCGCCGGCGATGAGGTGCACGACCGCCCGGCCGCCGGAGAGCTGGTCGAGCGTCGCGAGCGCCTTCGCGGCCACCGTCGGGTACAGGGTGTTGGGGCGCAGGGCGACGATCGGCCGCAGGTGCTCGGTGACCTGCGTGAACGCCGCGGCGATGGTGAAGGGGTCGTGGCCGGCGGAGCCGTAGGGCACCAGCGAGTAGTCGAAGCCGCCGTCCTCGAGGACGCGGGCGTAGCGGCGCAGGTAGGCGACGTCGATCGCCGGGTCGGACAGGCCGTTGACCTCGTTCGACGGGTTGACGTTGATGGCGGAGATGAACTCGACGGGCACGGGACGGTCCTCCGGGAGACGGGCAGGCAGGGGTGGTCGGGGTACGACGAGGGACGGGTGGGCAGCACCCGGCAGCACCGCGCGCCGGGCGGGCGCGGGTGCGGGTACGCCCGTCGGGGGCGCGGCGGTCCGCGTCGCGAACCGGCTGCTCCCTGCCCGGGGCAGGGAGGTCAGGACCGGGGGCGACGAGGGCGGTGCGGGCGCCGGCGCGGCACGGGACGACGCGGGACGGGACGACGCGGTCGTCGACCGCCGGACGACGGGGGCCGACGCGAGGTCAGGCGGCCGTCAGGCGGTGTGCGGCGCGAGGACGAGGGACGCGAGCGGCGTCCCGGGGTCCGCGGTCCGGGTCAGAGAGCCGGACAGGGACAGCCGCGCATCGACGCGCGACAGGCCCCGGCCGGGCGGGAGGCACCGGCGGGGGCGACGGGGCGGCCGGTGGCGGGCATGCCGGACGGCATGCGCAGCGCCTCGGGGCGGGTCCTCGTCATGGCAGCGACAGTAGGGCTTCGTCCCACCATCCGTCCAAGGACGTTCCTCGATGTGGACACATCGCGCGGGCTGATGAGTGCCGGCGCCGGTCAGGAGAGGTCGGTGCGCGCCCGTGCGCAGGCGCCGACCAGGAGCTCCGCCGCCTCACGGATGCGGGCCGCCTCCTCGACGGTGAGCGCCAGCCCGGCGAGCATCCGGCCCGGGACGGCGAGCGCCTGCTCGCGCAGCGCCCGTCCGGCCGCCGTCGCGCGCAGCACCAGCGCGCGTCCGTCGTCGGCGGACCGCGTCCGCTCGACGAGGCCCTGCGCCTCCAGCCGGCGCACGAGCGGCGAGGCCGTGCCCGGCTCGAGGTGCAGCAGTGCCGCCAGGCGCGTCAGCGTCAGCTCCCCGTGCTGCCACAGCGCGAGCATCACCAGGTACTGCGGATGGGTCAGGCCGAGCGGGGCCAGCAGCGGCCGGTAGAAGGCGACGAGATCGCGCGCCGCCGCCGACATCGCCAGGCACACCTGCGCCTCGAGGGCCAGCGGGTCGGCGACGGACCCGGTCGTCACCGCGTGCCCGCCACCCGTCGTCATGCCCCGAGCCTAGCGATTATGCTGAGTGCACTCAGCATCTGCTCGTCGCGCTCCCGATCGCTCCGGGACCGCCGGGCCACCCCGAGGGAGTCCCATGGGCCTGCTCCGCCGCCGTCCGTCCCGCTCGCGCCCGGCCGCCACGTCCGCGGACCGGGTGGTCGACCGGGCGGGCGACATGGTGGCCGGCGCCGACACGGACCGGCCCACCGAGGTCCTGCTCACCTACCTCGGTCCGGCCCAGGTCGGCCACCCCGCCGCCGCCGGCCGTCCCGCGAACGACGACGAGCGCGCCCGTGACGCCGCCCTGCGCACGGAGTTCGTCCGCGTCACCGGCGCGGACGGCCGGACGTTCCTCGTCGAACGGCCCGTGGTCGACGAGCCCTGACCGGGCGGACCGACGCCCGGCCGCACTCGACTACTGTCCTGCGGTGCCCGCGCCCGACCCGCACGCCCCGCTGCCCACGTTCCGACTCCTCGTGCTCGCCGGGGCGATCTTCGCCTCCGTCTCCAGCGAGTTCCTCCCGACCGGTCTGCTGCCGGAGATCGCGGACGGCGTCGGCGTCAGCGAGTCCCGGGTGGGACTCCTCGTCTCGGTGTTCGCCGGGACGGTGGCGCTGACCTCGATCCCGCTGACGCTGGCCACCCAGCGGTTCGCGCGCAAGCCGCTGCTCGTCCTCACGCTGTCGGTGTTCGCCGTGACGAACGTGATCGCCGCGCTGGCGCCGAGCTACGAGGTGCTGCTCGTCTCCCGGGTGATCGGCGGCCTGTCGCACGGCCTCTTCTGGTCCGTGGCAGGGCCGTACGCGTCGTTCCTCGTGCCGGGCACGCAGCTGGCGCGTGCGATCGCCATCACCTCCGGTGGCGGGTCGCTCGCCTTCATCCTCGGCGTGCCGCTGACGGCCGCGCTGGGGCACGCGCTCGGGTGGCGCGCCGCGTTCGGCGTGATGGCGCTGATCGTCGTCGTCTTCGTGGTGCTGGCCGTCGTGGCGCTGCCGCCGGTGGAGCACCGCCGCGCGCCGGTGCCGGGGGCCGTGGCCACGCCCCTGCGGCGGGACCCGTCGCTGGTCGGCGTCGGGATCGTCGCCGTCTCCACGCTGGTGGTGGCCACGGGCCACAACGCCTTCTACACCTACATCGCGCCGTGGACGATCCAGGTCGGCGGGGTGCCGTCGGACCTGCTCAGCGGCGTGCTGCTGGCGCTCGGCGTCGCGGGGCTCGTCGGCGCGGTGCTCGCCGGGGGCCTGGGCGACCGGTGGCCGCGGCTGGTGGTGACCGTCGCCGTCTCCGCGGCGACGGTCCTGCTCGTGGCGTTCGCCCTGGCGGGCAGCGCGACAGGGCTCGTGGTGACGCTGCTGGTCCTCTACTCCGTCGCGTTCGGCGTCGTGCCGCCGATGATGCACACCCGGAACCTGCACGCGGCGTCCGTGCGCGCCCGCAGCCTCGCGGGCTCGGTCGTCACCACGGCGTTCAACATCGGCATCGGCCTCGGGGCCCTCGTCGGGGGGCTCGTGCTCGACGGCGTGGGTGTGGCCGCGATCCCGCTCGTCGCGGCCGGCATCACGGCCGCAGGCCTGCTCTTCGTCGCCCTCACCGACAGGACGCGGATCGCCCGCGTCCCCCGCGAGCTCCCCGCGGACGCGCAGGGCTGACCGCTTGACCCTGACGCAGCGTCAACCCCCGACGCTCGCGTCATGGACACCACCACAGCACCCCGACCACCCGCCCGACCCACCGCCGCTGCCGCGATCAGCGTCCGCGGCCTGACGAGGTCCTACGGCGACCTCGCCGTCCTGCCCGGCGTCGACCTCGACGTCGCCACCGGCAGCATCGTCGCCCTCCTCGGCACCAACGGGACCGGCAAGACGACGCTCGTGAAGATCCTCGCCACGCTCCTGCCACCGGACGGCGGCACGGCCACCGTGGCCGGCGCCGACGTCACCACGCAGGGCCACCGCGTGCGGACCGCGCTCAGCCTCACCGGGCAGTTCGCTGCCGTCGACGGCGTCCTCACCGGGCGGGAGAACCTCGTGCTCGTCGCACGGCTGCGGCACCTGCCCCGTCCCGGCGAGGTCGCCGACGCCCTCCTGCGCCGGTTCTCGCTCGCCGACGCCGGCGACCGCCGCGCGGCCACGTACTCCAACGGCATGCGCCGCCGCCTCGACCTGGCGATGAGCCTCGTCGGCGACCCGGCCGTCGTCGTCCTCGACGAGCCCACCACCGGCCTCGACCCCGAGGGGCGGCGCGAGGTCTGGCAGGCCGTGCGCGAGCTCGCCGCCGGCGGCACGACGGTCCTCCTCACCACCCAGTACCTGGAGGAGGCGGAGCAGCTCGCGGACCGCGTCGCGATCCTGCACGGCGGCCGGGTCCTCGTCGAGGGCACCCTCGCCGAGCTCACCGCCCTCCTGCCGCCCGCCCGCGTCGAGCACGTCGAGAAGCGGCCCAGCCTCGAGGAGGTCTTCCTCGCCCTCACGAGCGCCGGCAGCACCGCCGGCACCACCACCAGCACCAGCACCCGGCAGGAGGACCTCCGATGACCACCACGACCCCCACGCCGACGGCGCCGCTCGCCACCGTCGTCGCGGACACCGCCGCCCTGACCGGCCGCTCTCGCACCCACGTGCTGCGCAGCCCCGACACCGTCATCACGACGGCCCTCATGCCCGTCGCCATCCTGCTGCTGTTCACCTACGTCCTCGGCGGTGCCATCGACACCGGGTCCCGCACCGGCTCCTACGTCGACTACCTCCTGCCCGGGATCCTCGTCATCACCCTCGCGACGGGCGTCTCCTACACCGCCTACCGGCTGTTCCTCGACCTCCAGGGCGGCCTGCTCGAGCGGTTCCGGTCGATGCCGATCGCCCGGTCGGCGGTGCTCTGGGCGCACGTCCTGACCTCGGTGGTGGCGAACCTCGTCCCCGTGGCGCTCGTCGTCGGTGTGGCGTTCGTCGTCGGGTTCCGGCCCCGCGCGGGGGTGCTCGGGTGGCTGGCCGTCGTCGGGGTCCTCGTGCTGCTGGCGCTGGCGCTCACGTGGCTCGCGGTCGTCGCCGGGCTGACGGCCTCGTCCGTGGAGGGCGCCAGCGCGTTCTCCTACCCGCTGATCCTGCTGCCGTTCGTCAGCTCGGCCTTCGCGCCGACGGGGTCCATGCCGGGGCCGGTGCGGTGGTTCGCCGAGCACCAGCCGGTGACCGCCTGCGTCGACGCATTGCGGGCGCTGCTCGCGGGTCAGGACGCCGCCGGCAGCACCGCGGCCGCCCTGGCCTGGTGCGCCGGGCTGCTCGTCGTGGCCGCCACCCTCGCCGCGCTGACCTTCCGCCGGCGGTTCCCGTGACCGTGCCCTCTCCCGTACCCCTCCCGCGCAGGGCGCGACGAGGGGCAGGATCGTCGCCGTGCTGACCATCAGCCAGCTCGCCGCCTACGCCGGGGTCACCGTGCGGGCCGTGCGCCACTACCACCAGATCGGCCTGCTGCCGGAGCCGGAGCGCGACGCCTCCGGCTACCGGCGGTACGGCGCGAGGGCCGTCGTCGCGCTCGTCCGCATCCGCACGCTGGGGGAGGCGGGTGTGCCGCTGTCGGAGGTGGCCCGGCTCCTGGACGCCGACGAGGCCACCTTCGCGGCGGCGGTCCGGCGGATCGACGAGCACCTCCGCGACGAGATCGCGCGCCTGAGCCGCAGCCGGGAGCAGATCGCGCAGCTCGCCGCGGGCGACCGCCTCGTCCTGCCGCCCGAGGTCGTCGCCTACCTCGAGGCGCTGCGCGGGATCGGCGGCCTCGCAGCTGCTCGACGCGCTGGCCCTCGAGACCGACCCGCGCATGCAGCGCATGCTCGAGCTCATGCGCGAGCGCGGCTGGGCGAGCTGGACGCGGCTGGAGCGGGTGTCCGGACGCGCGGCCCGGACCGGCTGACCCGGACGAGGGACGCAGGTCGTCGCGAGGCAATTGCCCGTGACCTCAGGTCCTGGTCCCCGCAGGATGTCCGCCATGACCCGCGAGCACCTGTCCGAGCGCCTCGTCAGCTGGGCCTCGATCCTCGAGCCGACCACCCGCGAGCAGGCGCTGCGGACCTCCCGCATGCCCTTCGTGTTCCCCCACGTGGCCCTCATGCCCGATGCCCACCTAGATGTTATCTGGACATGACGCAAGCCCCCGTTCGATGGGCGCGACGGAGCCCGATGCGAGCGTCCGGATGTGGGTGGCCGGGTGCAGGATCAAGCCGTGGACGAGACCGAGCGTGCCGCCGATCACGGTGCCAAGTTGCTCTGCGATGAGGCCCGCAGGGTGTACGACGGCCTCCGCCTGGAGAGCGCCAGCTTCCGACGCACGGCGCGGTTGCTCGCCGTCTTCGCCACCGTCCAAGCCGGACTTGCACATGTGGTTGCAGGCGCTTCGATCGCCGCCGCGATAGCAGCGGCGAGTGCCTTGCTCGGCGCACTAGCCGGCTTTTCTCGCGTGCCAGATGGTGCTCCGATCCCCCCGGAGTGGCGGACGGCACTCGCGCAGCGCGAACGAGCGGTCCGGGGAAATCGCCGGCTCCTCATCGCGACCGCGTGCTGCCTCGTGGGGTCGACGCTGCTGATGGCCGGGCAGCAGTTCGCATACTTCATGATCTAGCGCGGTTCGATCCCACGGCTCGCGGGGGGTTGCTCAGCCACCCTGGCGCGAGTCTGTCATCCTTCCCGACATGGAGATTCGATAGATGGCCGACTGGGTCGCCGCGATCGCGGCCACGGTCGCGGCATTCATCGTCTGTTGGCAGTCCTGGGAGACACGGCGCTCCGCCAACGCGTCCCGCGACGCCGCCCGGACAGCGAACGAGGCGCTCGACTTGACACGCCAGTTGGCGGCAGATGCCGTTCGGACGCGCCTAGACGCTGACATGCCCAATGTTTCGGTACATGTGAGTGCGCTGGTCGATGCGCGGCCGATCGTCGGCTCCAGCATGAGCCAGCCGCGCGAGGAGGTACCGCCAGATGCTGTGTTCCGTCTACCGAAGGACGGTGCGACCTACTTCTCGTTGCTCGCGCGTGCCGCTGTGATCAACGATAGTGACCGGCATGTCGAGGTGAACCTGCACTACCTGCCCCGAGGGGCGGCCGAGCCGACCTACCGGACCATGTTCATGCCTCCAGGCGCGAGTGAGCTGGTTGACTTCGAGATTTGCCGCATGGTGGCGGACTGGGTGAAGGGCGAACCGGGCCTTCGTGTGGGCGGCACGACGTACTACGCCGTGTTCGGCGCCTCGCACAGGTCAAGTCCCCGGTCGTGGTGTGTGACGGCTGCCGCGTGACCTTCATTGGTTAGGCGCTGAGCGCCGGGAGTTGGGGCGGGGTGACCTCCTGCGGGTCGGGGACGGCGGTCAGGCGGGCGCGGCCAAGGACGTCCAGTGCGAGGTAGCGGCGTCCCTCGGCCCATTCGTCGTGCTGCTCGGCCAGGACGGCGCCGAGCAGGCGGATGATCGAGGTGCGGTCGGGGAAGATTCCCACGACGTCGGTGCGCCGGCGGATCTCCCTGTTCAGCCTCTCGTTGGGGTTGTTGGACCAGATCTGGCGCCAGACCTCCTTGGGGAAGGACGTGAACGCCAGGACGTCGGCCCGGGCGGCCTCG
>NZ_FOKA01000029.1 GCF_900111925.1 Cellulomonas marina | reverse complement strand
CCGGCGCGGCGGATGCTCGGTGCTGCGCACCGCGCAGGCGCACGGGCATGGTGGCCGCCAAGGCGGCCACAGGTAGGTCGCGGAACCGCGGTGCTGCGCACCGCGCAGCCTCTTGGGGGTCCGGGGGCTAGGCCGGCCCGGCGGCGATGAGCTCGAGCAGCTCGAGCGCGGCTCGGCAGTCCCCCAGGGCTCGGTGCGCTGCGCCGAGGCGAGTCCCTTGGCCGCTGCCGTCCCAGGCCGCGCGCCGCTCCATCAGGCAGGCCCACTGGCCGGCCTCGGCGAGATGCTCGAGCAGGCGCCCGGTCGCGCGGGTGTGCCGCGCAATGACGCCGGCATCGAACGGTGCGTTGTAGGCGATCACCGTGCGGAAACGAGTCACGTCCAGGAGTGTCGGCAGGACCTCGGACCAGCTCGGGGCGCTCTCGAGCATTGGCGTTGGTGATCCCGTGGACGTCCTGGGCTTCGGGCTCCACGGGCACCGGCGGCCGGACGAGGGTGTCGAGCAGCGGCCGGCCGGTGGCGGGATCGAGGACTGCAAGCTCGACCACGAATCCCTCCAGGCCGGTGGTCTCGGTGTCGAGGATGACCGCCCGGTCAGGCTGCAGCATGCCGCGGGCCCACTTCGCGCTCTCGGTGAGCGCTCGAGGGTCGGTCGGCAAGATCGGGTCCGTCATGAGGTCGACGATCCCATCGGGGTCCGACACTCCCGATGCCACTGTGACCATCCCGTTATATAAGGGGTGCGTCAGCGCCGGAGCGACACGGCCAGGGCCCGGGTGGCCTCGGCGACACCGGCGAGGCGCTCGTAGTCGAGTGTGTCCGGGGTGTCGGTCGGCCGGTGGTAGTGCCCACCCCGGAAGCTCGCGGTGTCGGAGATCAGCACCGCGGGGACCTTCGCTCGCCAGAACGGGGCGTGGTCGCTGCGGTCGAGGTTCGAGGTGGCCGGCAGGAGGAACGTCACCAGCCGGCCGAGCCAGCCCTCCGGGCGCGGGTCAGCGAGCGGAACACCGACGAGCCCTGAGCTGTGCGCGGCCGCCGCTGCGCACCACTGCTCGGCGAGCGCGCGGGACGACCGACGGTGGATCACCACGGCGAAGTCGCCTCGCCGGCCGTTGGCACGGGCGTGCTTGACCACGGTGGGCATCCCGGCGCCGGCGCCGAACGGGATCTGCTGCGAGCCGACCGTGTCGGTGTAGTAGCCGACGGCGTCGAGCGCGACCATGCCGGTCGCCCCGCGCCCCGCTCGCAGCTGCTGGGCCAACGCCTTGGCGCCGAACTGGCCGATTTCCTCGAGGTCGAGCACGGCGAGGAGCACGGGCACATCGGTCGCGGAGAGCACCGTGGCCAGCTCGAGCAGGACAGCCACGCCGGAGGCGTTGTCATCCGCCCCCGGACTCGCCTGCACCGTGTCCAGGTGCGCGGCGATGACCAGCGGCGGGCGGGTGTTGTTCGCCTCGCGCTCGGCCAGCACGTTCGTGCCCAAGACGTGGGAGTGGTGCACGAACGGCCACCACATGCGCCAGCCGGTCGGGTCGTCGCTCAGGCCCCACCGCCCCGACACCTCGACGGGCTGCTCGCGGGTGACCCACCCCGCGGCCTGCAGGTGCTCGGTGACGTACTCACGAGCGGCCTGCATTCCGGCCCGAGCGTGGCGATCGCTGCGTGGCCCGACGGCGAGCGCCTCGACGTGCTGACGCAGACGCTGCGCGCTCACCACCCGGTCGGTCGAGCTCCTCGAGTCACGCACGTGGCACGTCCCTTCCTCAGCCCCGCCCGTAGGGACCGCGGATCTCGACGTCCTCGACGTCGCCGAAGTACCAGCGGTCCATGTTGTACGTCAGGTCGGAGTTGTCGCGCAGCCAGTCGATCGCGCCCTGATCGCCGCCGTCGATGTAGGCCGTGACGAACCCAGACGACAGGCTCGGGTCGTCCAGATCGAAGTTCGCGGTGCGGAACCGCGCGTAGGCCCGCTCAGGACCTTGCTGGCCGGTCACCGAGACGCGCATCCCAGTGGGCAGCCCCTTGGCCAGCAGCGTGTCCCTGATGGCCCTCTCGCGGCCCCGCTTGGTCGTGGCGGCCTGCCGCGCTCGGGTGCTCAACTTCGTCAGGAGGTCCGCTCGAGGGCGGTAGCGCTGCTGCCTGGTGGGGTCGGCGAGCCAGCGCTGCACGGTGCGCTGGGAGACGCCGAGGGACTTGGCCGCGGCCGCGGTGTCAGGCTTGGCCGGGTCGCGGCGCGAGGCGCCGTAGGCGGCGATGAGCATGCCGCGCACGTCACCGCCGGCGGTCCCCGACACATCGGCTCCGGCGCGGCCGGTGAGTGCCTGGAAGAAGCTGGAGCGGCGGTCGTCGGGCATCGTCACTCGCTCCCGTCGTCAGGGGTGCGACCGGTCAGGAGCGCCTTGCCGTCGTCGGGCCAGCTGGGCCCCTGCAGGTGGGGCAGCTGGTCGGCGAGGAGTCCGGTGCCCTCGACCTTGAACTGGCCGAGGCCGCGGCCGAGGTGCTTCGGGTCGCCGGGCCACGCCTTGATCGGGTCGGGCTCGGCGGAGGCGTACACGACGGTGTCCGTCTTGACCGCCAGCGGCCACACGCCGCTGTCCTGGCCGATCTGCACGATGCGGCGCAGCAGGTTCGCCCGGGCCTTGGCGACGATGTGGTGGCGCCGCTCGGGGTAAAACGTCGTGGTGCCCTCGGCGTGGGTGCGCGAGCCCATCATCCCGATGCTGCGGGTGTAGAGCTCCTTGAGCATCGTGCGGACGGCGGCGAGGTCGGGGTCGCTCTCGTCGTCGGTCGCGGTCCGCGCGGCGGTGATGCGCTTGTACCAGGGGTCGAGCACGCGGGCGTGCTGCTCCCAGACCCACGCCTGGCGGACCTCGAGGTCGTAGCCGAGCTCGTTGGCGAGCGTGAGCGTGGGGGTGGTCACCCAGTCGAACTCGCGGCTGCGCATCCCCTTGAACAGCGGGTGCGGGAACCGCCAGTCGTTCGAGCTGGCCGGGATCTCGACGAACCAGTACCCCGGCAGCCGCGGGTCGAACGGGCGCCCCTCGGGGAACTCGGTCGGCTCACCGACAGGCAGCTCGAGGCCGGCCACGCCGGCCAGGTGCGCGCCGCCGCGGTCGTAGGCGTGCACGTAGGTGAGCTGCGCCTCCTCCGCCATGGGCGGTCGCGCCCAGTTGAGGTCGGGGTCACCAAGAGCGAGCGCCGGCCGCGGCGGGGTGTGGACCACGAACTCGTCCTTGGCCTTCACCCGCAGCCGCTGCATCAGATCCAGGCCGGTGGCGTGCTGCGAGAGGTGGTAGCCGGTTCCCAGCACCTTGGAGAACAGCCCGAGGCGCCGCGCGACGGTCGCGGCGTCGGCATCTCCGGACCGCACCGACGGGGGCAGGAGGTCGGCGAACGTCACGTACACCGACGGCTGTCCCGCCCTCCACATCTTGGTCCAGCCCCGCAGGTCGGTACCGACCCGCTCCGCCACGCACCAGCCGTCCTCGAGCGCGGCCCGCAGCGCGGGGTGGTCGGTGTGCGCCGCGGCGAACGCGGCGCCCTTGTCCGCGCCGTCGCGGGGCAGGCCACGAGTGGTGATGCCCAGCTGCTCGGCGAGCTCCGCACCGACCACGACGACCCCGGGGTCGGCGTACCCGTGCGCTGCGCGGGACGGCTCGACGACCTGGGTGCCCAGGCGCAGCTCGTAGCCGAGCTCGGCGAGGTCGCCGAGGTGGCGGATGGGCGGCAGCGGCAGCTGGTCGCCGTTGGACAGGTGGACGCCGGCGGCGTCGACGACGGCCGCGGCCGCGGCGAACGACTGCCTGGTCGTGGCCGACGGCCGGGGGGCGCCGGCACGTACGGCGGTCCGTGTGGACGTCGGCGAGATGTCGCGGCGCGTCTCGACGGTCTCCGCCCGAGCGGCCGCGGTCGCCGGCTCGGCGGCTGCCTGCGGCTCGACGGCTGCCGCCTGCGGCTCAGGGGTCGGCTGCGGCTCGACGGCCGCGGGCTGCGGCTCGGCGGCCTCGCCTGCGATCCGAGCGAACGCCTCGTCGTCACCCCGGGCGATCGCGCCCCAGCACTCGGCGTGCACCGGCATGTTGCCCACGGCGGTCCGGGCGGGGTGGTGGCAGACGCTGCACTCGCCGGGCTCGGGCAGCAGGGTGACGGCGACGTCGGGGGACTCCACGTCGGTCTCCTCGTGGGGCTCGGGTGTGGGCGCCGGAGGTGCCGGCGTGTCAGAGACGGGTTCGGGTGCCGGCGACCCGTCGAACGGACCATCGGAGGTCGGCTGGGGCGTCGGCGGACCGCCGATCGGCGCGAGCGGCAGGGTGGGCTGCTGCGGCGTCGTGGGATCGTCCTCGTCGCCCATGAGGGCGGCCAGGTCGAGCACGGTGACCATGCGCTGAGCGGCTCGACCGGTCACGCTCGAGGACTCGCAGGCGATGGTCCGCTTCATCGTGTAGCGCCACCGCCCGGCGCCGTGGGAGTCCCACTGGGCCTTGAGCACCCCGACCTCGTGCAGGGCGCGCCGGGCGGTGCCGGCGTCCATGCTGAACGGCTCGGACAGACCTGCAGCAGAGGCCTTGATCAGGGATTCCAGGGACGTCGCGTCGAGGAGCACCTCGCCGGCGTCGGCGTTCACGTAGCCGGCGCGCAGTCCCTTGGCCTCCAGGCGACGTCGGGGGTACCCATGCTCGTCGTTCATCCCCAGGTTGACCCGCCGCCAGCCCAGGCGGATGGCCAGACCCTCGTCGGAGGGTGCGTCGTCGGTGGTGACGTCGGTCAGGTGGGCGACGCCCGAGCGCAGGGACGAGGCGATCAGCTCGCGCAGCCGCAGACCGGCGTTCAGCGGGCTGTCGGGGTCCTGGGCGGCCTCGATCGCCTCGTGCAGCCCCTGGTGCGCCCGCTGCAGCCAGTCCCGCTGCTCGGCGAGCTCGAGCGCACCGACGTCGACGAGGAAGGTCGTCATCAGCGTCCACCCGGCCCACAGGTACGCCGCGGCCTCGGCCTCCTCGCTGGTGCGTCCGGCGGCGCGCAGCGTCTCGCCGTACGTCGTGGCGGCGTCGCGCACGATCTGCCGGGCCCGCTCGAGGTCGCGGGCCGCCCAGCCGATCATCGAGGCCTGCAGGGTGGCCCGACCCAGGCGGGACTCGATGCGGTCCAGGTGCAGGATGTCGTCGAGCTGCAGCTCGTCGCGCTGCAGCGGCACGACCAGTGCCCGTCGGGCGTTGGCGCCGAACTTCGGCATGAGCTCGGAGCTGAACAGACCGCTGGCGTGCGGGACGTGGCCGGCGCGGATCCCGTCGCCGTCACGGCTCGCCCGGTCGCGCACCTCCTGGTTGAACAGCAGCTGGAGCATCTCGCCCAGGCGCACCTGCGCCGCGGTCGAGTTCCCGCCCGGGGTGACGTCGTCGAAGAACGCCACGGCGTCCTTGGCCTGGTGGGCGACCAGACGCACCGAGTTGAGCGTCGAGCCGTTCCCGGTCATGGATGCCGTCGGACGGCTGCGGTCCCACGCGGTGCCGAAGTGGTGCATCGACAACGCGCACAGGCCGGTCTTCTTCGAGCCGTTGGACCCGACGACGACGACCGAGTACGGGTTGCGCCGCACGGGGGCGACGTACGCCTGACCCAGCAGGACGGCGCCGATGCGTCCACCGAACCGGTCGACGAGCGCGGCAGAGTCCTCGAGGAAGAACCGGCGCAGCTCGTCAGCGTCCTGGGTGGGGTGCGGCAGTGCGTAGCGGGCCAGAACTCCCTGGAGCAGCTGGTGGCCACTGACCACTCCGCGCGCGGTGATCAGCCCGGTGTAGGTCACGTAGACCCACCCGTGG